>CAWCCL010000026.1:0-36507 GCA_963794055.1 uncultured Actinomycetes bacterium | reverse complement strand
AGGCGAGCTCGAGCTCGACCGCGGGCGCGTCCGGGACGATCTTCGAGCGTCTCGCGGGCGTGGAGGAGCGTCGTCCGGACGATGAGCTTCGCGCGGGCGAAGTTGTCCAGCCGCGTCGGCACGGGCCGACGGCTTGCGCAGCGCGTAGCCGGCGGCGTTGCGCCCGATCGCGCGGTACGACTCCAGGGAGAGGAGCGGCGCCATGCCGAAGAGCTCGAGGTTGTCGAGCGGCTCCAGGTCGGCGCGGTGGATGACCGCAGTCCCCTTGGACTGCAGCCCGACGGCCACGCCCGAGCCCGAGAGCACGGCGCCGTCGTGGCCGATGAAGGCGACGTCGGAGGAGCGGCGGACGCGCACGAGCCGCGGCTCGGCCCCCCCCTCGCGCACGCCGTCGGCGAGCGCCCGAGCACCTCCGCGTGCCCGAGCCCGCCGATCGTCTCCCGCAGCGCGTCCCGTAGGCCGGGCCCACGGCGATCACGACCTCGTCCGATCGGACGCCCGCCTCGGCCGCGCCGCCCTCGACCAGCACCGGCGGGCCGTCGGCCTCGGGCGAGGCGAGCTGCCGCGGGTCGAGCACGTGCGGCAGCGCCTGGACCGACTCCCAGCGATCGCCCTCGAGGCGCCAGCCCGTCCCCGGGCCGAGGTAGACGTTCGGGTCGTTGACCGCCGAGTGCACCTCGCCCTCGCCGTCGATGATCGCCGAGGTCTGGAGGTAGTCGGCGGCGACGCGCTGGCGCTGCATCCCGAGCACCGCCTCGGCGACGTCCGGAGAAGCCGCGCCGGTCGAGCGCGCGCGCGACGTCGGCGGCCGTGATCCGCTCGGCGAGGACGCGGTCGGCGGCCTCCACGTCGGCGGAGCGGTCGCGGTCCGGGAGGTCGGCGCTGTCGTAGCCGTACGTCGCCGCCTCGACCTCCTCGTCCGTGACCGGCGGGAACGAGAAGGCCTCGAAGACGGCCTGGATCGCGCGCGCGCCGCGTTCGCGGACGCGCACGACCTCGTCCTCGGCGACCG
This sequence comes from uncultured Actinomycetes bacterium, assembly GCA_963794055.1. GTDB lineage: Bacteria > Actinomycetota > Thermoleophilia > Gaiellales > Gaiellaceae > JAIBJN01. Next base: position 35,495 of record CAWCCL010000026.1, on the reverse strand, counting down.
GCCCGAAGCCCGCGTCGACCTGCCAGTCGCGCTGGATCGTCAGCCACTCGTCGAGGTCGTCGGCGTCGTAGTTGCCGCCGCCGAACATGTTGTCGTGGCGCGGCATCACCGAGTAGCCCGAGGTGACGAAGTCCGTGCCGGGCAGGAGCTGGCCCATCAGCTTCGCCGTCTTGCGGAACTCCGAGTGGGACGCGATCGCGTCGTTTCCGGAGGCGACCTCGAGGTCGAGCCAGGCGGCGAGGACGTTCTCGGCGAGGATCTCGCGCGTGCCCGCCGGGACGGAGAGCGCGAGCGCGACGCAGGAGATCGAGCCGTTCTGCACGCCCTGCGAGCCGGCGGCGCGGATGGCGGCGAGGCAGCGCGCCTCGAGATAGAGCATCGAGCAGCCCTGCGCGTGGCCCATCAGCGCCTCCGAGCCGCCGCCGGAGGTGAACCGCACCTTGACCCCGCGCGAGGCGTAGGCCGAGGCGAGCAGCGCCTTCGACCAGGGCGTGTCGTCCCCGTCCACGAAGACCGGCTCCGTGCCGTAGACGGACAGCGTCTCCGCGTACGTGACGAGGCCCTGGATCGCGAGCTGGAGGTTCCGCCGCTCCTCGACCGCGCACTGCGTCATCACCCCGGGGCGGCCGGTCTGCGAGCCGACGAGGATGGCGAGCGCGTTCAGCGGCGCGTAGCGCGACACGCCGACCGTCGTCTCGATCTCGGCGAAGCCGCGAAGCGCCGCCTCGGCGGCGTCGGCGGCGAGCAGCGCCGGGTTCTCCTTCAGGTTCGTCACGTGCGACTGGTTCGCGGGCCGCCGGCGGGCGCGCAGCTTCTTCAGCGCGAACATCAGCTCGACCGGGTCGAGCAGCGAGGCGACGCGCGCGAGGCGCGCCGGGCGTCAGCCCCCGCGAGAGCCGGATCAGCTCGTCGCGCGGCATGTCCACGTCGACGAGCCGCCGCGCGAGCTCGCGGTCGTCGAGCGCCATCGCCTCCTGCGCCACCTCGAGGTCGAGGCCGTAGCGGACGACGAAGTGGTCGATGACGTCGAAGTCCGCCGCCGGCCTGCCGTCCATCGCGACGACCCGGCCGTCCTCGAGCTCGAGCCCCGGTTCCGGGTCGTTCGGGCCGTTCATCGCCACGAGCCCCAGCTCCGGGTACGGGGCGATCAGCAGCTCCTCGCGGAGCGGCTTCTCCCCCGCGCGGGAGCCGAAGCGCTTGAGACCGACCGGGGCCCGCTCATCGCTCGGCGCGAGCAGGCCGCGCTCCCCGTAGACCGCGAGGGCCTCGCGGACGAACGCCGCCGTCAGCGGCGCGGCGTACTCGCGCTCGAGCCGCTCCGCCCAGCGCTCGAGCTCCTGCGGGCTCGAGCGGCGCGGCCTGAGCGCCGTGTAGATCTCGAGCAGCGACCTCCGACGGGACGAGCGCAAGCTCGGCCGCGCGCTCGAGGTTGGCGGCCAGCTCCGGCCGGCCGGCGTCGCGCGCCACCGCAGCCTGGAGCCGCAGCGTCTCCGGCGTGGCGCGCAGTCCTCGCCGTCGAGCTCGCCCGAGCGGAGCGCGTCGAGCGTCAGCTCGTCGAGGCCGCGGCCCGAAGGCGTGGCGACGAGGTCGGGGCGGCGGGTCCCGAGCGGATAGTCGGCCGAGCGGTCGAGCTCCATGGGCGAATGGTAGTTCGGGGCGCGTGCTCGGGGAGAACGTTTATAACAACGCCGTGGCCGACGGCAACGTCTACGACTTCGAGGGACGCGTCGCGCTCGTCACCGGCGGCGCCCAGGGGATCGGTGCGGCGACGGCGGCGCGGCTCCGGGCGAGCGGCGCGAAGGCCGCCGTCTTCGACCTCAACGCCGCCGGCGCCGACGCCGACCTGGCGATCTCCGGCGACGTCACCAGCTCGGCCGACCTGGACGGCGCCGTCGAGCGGGTCGTCGCGGAGCTCGGCCGCCTCGACGTCCTCGTCTGCTGCGCGGGCGTCAGCGGCGACTCGCTCCGCACGGTGGACGTGCGCGACGAGGAGTGGAACCGCGTGCTCGCGATCAACGCGAGCGGCGTCTTCTACGCCAACCGCGCCGCAATCCGCGCCATGGAGCCGAACGGCTACGGGCGCATCGTCAACGTCGCCTCCATCGCGGGCAAGGAGGGAAACCCCATGGCCGCCGCCTACTCGGCCTCGAAGGCGGCGGTGATCGCGCATGACGAAGGCGCTCGGCAAGGACGTCGCCGGCTCCGGGATCCTCGTCAACTGCATCGCGCCCGCGGTCATCCAGACGCCGATGCTCGGCGACATGACCCAGGAGCACGTCGACTACATGGTCGCGCGCATCCCGCTCGGCCGGATGGGGCAGCCCGAGGAGGTGGCCTCGCTGATCGCCTTCCTGGCGAGCGAGGAGCTCTCCTTCGCCACCGGCGCCTGCTTCGACCTCTCGGGCGGCCGCGCCGTCTACTGATGGCGCAGGTCGTCACCTTCGGGGAGGCGATGCTCCGCCTGTCGCCGCCCGGCCGCCTGCGGCTCGAGCAGGCGCGGACGCTGGAGGTCTGGCCCGCGGGCGCCGAGCTGAACGTGGCCGTCGGCCTCGCGCGCCTCGGAGAGGACGTCGCCTGGGTCTCGCGCGCTGCCCGCAAGCCCGCTCGGCGAGATCGTCCTCGCCCACGCCCGCTCCTTCGGGATCGACGTCTCCGGCGTGCTCCGCGCCGAGGAAGGTCGGCTGGGCCTCTACTTCGTCGAGGTCTCGGAGCCGCCGCTGGCCAGCCGAGCGCTCTACGACCGCTCCGCTTCGGCCTTCGCGCTCCTCGACCCGGGCGACCTCGACTGGGCGGCGCTGCTCGCCGGCGCGCGCGCCTTCCACGTGACCGGGATCACCGCCGGCGCTCTCGGACGGCTGCGCCCGCGCGGCCGCGGACGCGCTCCGCGCCGCTCGCGCCGCCGGCTGTGCGACGTCGTACGACCTGAACCTGCGCACGCGCCTGGCACCGCCGGAGGACTGGCGCGCCCGGCTGGAGGAGGTCGCGCCCTCGCTGGACACGCTCGTCTGCTCGGTGGAGGACGCCGCCGCCGTGCTCGGCGTCGAGGGCCCACCGGCCGAGGTGGCCGGCCGCCTCCGCGACCTGCTCGGAATCGAGCGCGTCGTCGTCTCCCGCCGGGTCGCCGACGGCGCTTCGCTGCGGCGAGAGAGCGCGGCCGTCGACGGCGGCGGCACCGTGGAGGCCACCTCTCCCCCGTTCCGCGCGCGCGAGCCGGTCGGCGCCGGCGACGCCTTCTGCGCCGGGCTCCTCAGCGGCCTCCTGGCCGGCGATCTCGCGCGCGGGCTCGAGCTGGGCGGCGCGATGGCGGCGGTCAAGCAGTCCGTTCCCGGCGACGCGCCGGTCGTCGGCCTCGAGGAGCTCGAGCTGGCCCTCGCCGAGGACCCGAGGATGCGCCGATGAGCCGCGGCTGGCGCCTGGTGCGCGTCGACGGCCCCGACGGCCGCCGCTTCGGCGCGGTCGCGCCGGACGCGCCCGATCGCATCGTGCTCGTCGACGGCTCCGACCCGCTCCACCTGCTCGACCCCGGCGCGCTCGCCAAGCACGCCGCCGCCTCCGCCGAGGCGATCGAAGGCGTCGAACCGGAGACCCTCCGCCCGCCCGCGCCGTGGCGCCTCTCCCTCCCGCTCGACCCTGGCGAGGTCTGGTGCGCCGGCGTCACGTACGAGCGAAGCCGGGACGCGCGCCTGGAGGAGAGCCAGACCGAGGCCCGCGACGCCTACAGCCTCGTCTACGACGCCGAGCGGCCCGAGCTCTTCCTCAAGGACGCCGCCGGCCGCCGCACCGTCGGGCCCGACGGCCTGATCGGCGTGCGGAGCGACTCCTCCTGGACCGTGCCCGAGCCCGAGCTGGGCATCGTGCTCGGCGAAGGAGGCGCGCTGCTCGGGCTCACCGTCGGGAAACGACGTCTCCTCGCGCGACATCGAAGGCGCGAACCCGCTCTACCTGCCGCAGGCGAAGGTCTACGCCGGCGCGTGCGCGCTCGGGCCGGCCGTGCTCGTCCCGGACGACTGGGAGGAGCCGTTCCCGATCGAGCTCCGCATCCGCGACGCCGCCGGCGACACGATCTTCGCGGGCGAGACGTCGACGGCGCGCATGAAACGCGGCCTCGCCGAGCTGGCGGGCTTCTGCGTGCGCGACAACCCCGTGCCGCCCGGAAGCGTGCTCCTGACGGGCACCGGGCTCGTGCCGGAGGACGACTTCACGCTCGAGCCGGGCATGGTCGTCGAGGTCGGGATCGCCGGAATCGGCAGACTGGTGAATACCGTGGCGATCGCGAGCGACCTCCTGTGACCACCTACCCCGTCGAAGGGACGATCCCGGCGCTGCTGACGCCCTTCACCGAGGGCGGCGCCGCGGTCGACTTCGAGCTGCTCGACGAGCACGTCGCCTGGCTCGCCGAGCGCGGCGTGCGCACGATCTCGCCGCTCGGCACGACCGGCGAGGGCCCGTCGCTCTCGCTGGAGGAGCGCAAGGCCGTGATCGAGCGGCTCGCGGCGCACCCCGCCGGGATGCGGCTCCTCCCGGGCACCGGCTGCACGGCGCTGCCGGAGACGATCGAGCTCTCGCGCTTCGCCGTCGAGCAGGGCGCCGCGGGCATCCTCGTCGCGCCGCCCTGGTACTACGACGCCACCCCGGCCGGCACGGCGCGCTACTTCGGCGCCGCTGATCGAGGCGCTGCCGGCGGACGCGCGCGTCTTCCTCTACCACATCCCCGCGCAGACGGGCGTCCCGATCGAGGACGAGACCATCCGCGAGCTCCGCGACCGCTACGGCCCGCCCGTCGCCGGCGCGAAGGACTCGAGCGGCGACCTCGAGCACGCGACGCGCTGGATCCGCGACTTCCCGGAGCTGGCCATCCTGCCCGGCTCCGACGCGCTCGCCTCCGACGCCGTCCGCGTGGGCGCCGCGGGCACGATCACGCTCCTGGCCAACGTCTTCCCCGACGAGCTCGACGCGATCCGCGCGGGCGACGCCGTCGAGGGGCGCCAGGCCTTCCTGACGGCGCTGCGCGCGCTCACGCAGGAGTATCCCGCGCCACGCCGCGATGAAGCACCTTCTCCATGTCGTCTCCGGCCTCCGCCGCTCGGCGGTGCGCCCACCGCTCGACGAGCTCTCGCCCGGGCAGATCGAGGAGCTGGAGGCGCGATTCGACGAGCTCCGGAGGAACGCCCATGTCTGAGACCCTGCAGGCGCCGGTTAGGCCGGCGCTCGCCAACTTCGTCGGCGGCGAGTGGCTGCCGAGCCGGAGCGGCGAGACGTACGAGAAGCGCAGCCCCATCCATCCCGCCGAGGTGATCGGCGAGCTCCCCGCCTCCGGCGCGGAGGACGTCGAGGCCGCCGTCGCCGCCGCCGCCGAGGCGTTCCCCGGCTGGTCGGGCCTGCCGATGGCGGCGCGCGCGGCCGTGCTCACGAAGGCCGCGGCCGCGGTGGAGGCCCGCGTCGAGGACATGGCCCAGGACATGACGCTCGAGATGGGCAAGCCGCTGCGCGAGGCGCGCATGGAGTCGGCGCGGACGGCCGCCATCTTCCGCTACTTCGCCGGCGAGGCCTGGCGGCCGGTCGGCGAGCTCTACGAGCAGTCGGCCACCGGCCAGCCCGTGCACACGATCCGCCGGCCGCTCGGCGTCGTCGGGCTGATCACGCCGTGGAACTTCCCCGCGGCCATCCCGGCCTGGAAGGCGGCGCCCGCGCTGATCTACGGCAACACGGTCGTCATGAAGCTCGCCCAGGAGGCGCCTCTCACCGGCCTCCACCTGGCCGCCTGCCTCGAGGAGGGCGGGCTGCCGCCGGGCGTCCTCAACGTCGTCATCGGCCGCGGCTCGGCCGTCGGCACGCCGCTGGCCGAGCACCCGCAGGTCAAGGCGGTCTCCTTCACCGGCTCGGTCGCGGTCGGGCACGAGGTGCGCGACCGCGTCGTCGCGCGCGGCGGCCGCGTCCAGCTCGAGCTGGGCGGCCACAACCCGCTGATCGTGATGGCCGACGCCGACCTGGGCCGCGCCGTCGAGGCTGCCTACGCCGGCGCGTTCTGGTCGGCGGGCCAGAAGTGCACCGCGACGCGCCGCATCTACGCGCACGACTCCGTCTACGACGAGTTCCGCAGCCGCCTGCTCGAGCGCATCGAGAGCGGCAAGGTCGGCGACCCCACCGACCCCGAGGTCGAGGTCGGCCCCGTCGTCACCGAGAAGGCGCTGGGCGAGATCCTCGACGCGATCGAGCAGGGCAAGGCCGAGGGCGGAACGCTCCTCGCCGGCGGCGAGCGCCTCGACGACGAGGCCTTCCTGATCGCGCCGACGCTCTTCGAGGGCGTCGCCGACGAGTCGCTCCTCTCCTGCGAGGAGGTCTTCGGCCCGGTGACCTCGCTCTACCGCTTCTCGACCACGGACGAGGTGATCGCGCGCGCGAACGCGGTCCCGTTCGGGCTCTCCGCCTCGATCTTCACCGACAGCCTCGCGTCCGCGCGGCGCTTCGCGAACGAGCTCCAGGCCGGGATCCTGCACGTGAACCAGCAGACGGCGGGCGCCGACGTCCACGTGCCCTTCGGCGGGCTCAAGGGCTCCGGCTACGGCCCGCACGAGCAGGGGCGCGCCGCGATCGAGTTCTACACCGAGGTCGTCACCGTCTACCAGGACGTCTAGAGCTCGTGACCGAGGAGCGGTTCCTCGTCACCGGCGCGCTCGGCTGCATCGGCGCCTGGATCCTGCGCACGCTCCTCCGCGAGGGGATCCCGGCGGCCGGCTTCGACCTCGGCACGAACACGGGCCGCCTGGCGCTGATCCTCGAGCCGGAGGAGCTTGCACGGATCGAGCTGATCCAGGGCGACGTCACCGACCTGGCCGCCGTGGAGCGGGCGCTCGACGACCACGGGGCCACGCACGTGATCCACCTGGCGGCGATGCTGATCCCGCTCGCCAAGGCCGACCCGCCGCGCGGGGCGCACGTGAACGTCGTCGGCACCGTGAACGTCCTCGAGGCGGCGCGCCGCCGGGAGCGCGTGCGCGGCCTCTCCTACGCGAGCTCGGCCGCGGTCTACGGGCCGGACGCGCCCACGCGCACCGCCGAGGACGAGTCGCCGAGCCCCGCGACGCACTACGGCGTCCACAAGCAGGCGAACGAGGGCGCCGCGCGGATCTACTGGGCCGACGACGGCGTGCCGAGCATCGGACTACGGCCGTACGTCGTCTACGGTGCCGGCCGCGACCAGGGTCTCACGGCGGATCCGACCCTGGCCATGTCCGCGGCCGCACGGGGCGAGCCGTACCGGATCGGCTTCGGCGGGCGCGTCCAGATGCACTACGCGCCGGACGCGGCACGGGCGTTCATCGACGCCGCCCGCCGCTCCGAGGAGGGCGGCGCGCGCGTCGGCAACCTCGGCGGCCCCGCCACGGGGATCGACGAGGTCATCGCGGCGATCGAGGCCGCCGCGCCCGAGTCCGCCGGCTCGATCACGTTCGCCGAGACGCCGCTGCCGTTCCCCGAGGAGTTCGAGGGCGTCGTCCACCCCGCGCCCGTGACGCCGCTCCGCGAGGCCGTCGCCGAGACGATCGCCATCTTCCGTGACCGGCTCTGAGCTCTACGCGGCGGCGGTGGCCGACGTCCTCGACGGGCTCGGCCTCCGCCGGCAGACGCTGCCGCCCGCGATCGGGCCGCTGCGGCCCGGAATGTGGCTCGCAGGGCCCGCCTTCGCCGTCGAGGGGCGGCCGCGCGCCGAGACGGACTACGACGCCTCGATCCGGCGCATCCTCGAGATGCTCGGCGCGGTGCCGCCGGGCGCCGTCCCGGTCTACGCGACCCACGACGACGAGGCGGCGCAGTTCGGGGAGCTGTCGGCCACGGCCCTCCAGGCCAAGGACTGCCCCGGCGTCGTCCTCGACGGCGGCTGCCGCGACGTGGGCTTCATCGAGGCGGCCGGCTTCCCGGTGTTCTGCCGCTACGCGACCCCGCAGGACTCCGTACCCCGCTGGGAGTGCGACGCCTGGGGGCACACGGTGACGATCGGCGGGGTCGAGGTCGCGACCGGCGACTGGCTCGTGGCGGACGCCGACGGGGTCGTGGTCGTGCCGGCCGCGCTCAAGGACGAGGTGCTGGAGAAGGCCGGCGCCGTCGCGGGCACGGAGAGCCAGGTCCGCGAAGCCGTGCGCCGCGGCGTCGCGCCGCTCGAGGCGTACGACGAGTTCGGGAAGTTCTAGAAGTCGGCGGTCTCGTAGAAAGCGCGCTCGCGGCTCTCCAGCCGCGGGATCGCCTCCCCGACGCCGAGGCGCTGGAAGTGCTCGGAGGCGCCGTGCGCCTCGAAAGCCGCCGGGTCGGCGTACTGCTCGTAGATGAAGAAGACGCGCGGGTCCTCAGGGTCGCGGTGCGGCTGCCACATCAGGCACCCCGGCTCCGCGCGGGTCGGCCCGGCCAGCTGCTCGAGCGCCGACGCCACGTTGTCCTCCTCGCCTTCCTTCGCCACCCATTTCGCGGCCAGCACGTACGCCATCTAGGCTCCTTCCTCGGCTCGAACGGGATTGGTCAGGGCCCCGATGCCCTCGATCTCGACGGTCACCTCGTCGCCCGGGCGCAGGAACACCGGCGGCGTGCGCGTGAAGCCGACGCCCGCAGGCGTGCCGGTGACGATCAGGTCGCCGGGCTCCAGCGTGATCCCGTGGCTGATGTAGCTGACCAGCTCGGCGACGGAGAAGACCATCTCGGCGGTGGACGAGTCCTGCAGCGCCTCGCCGTTGACGAGGCAGCGGATCCCGAGCGCCTGCGGATCGGGGATCTCGGACGCCGGCACGACGCGGGGCCCCGTCGGCGAGAACGTGTCGAGCGACTTGGCCCGGGTCCACTGCCCGTCCTGGAACTGGAGGTCGCGCGCGCTCACGTCGTTGAAGCACGTGTAGCCCGCGACGACGTCGAGAGCCCGCTCGACGGGCACGTCGCGGGCGCGCTCGCCGACGACCACGCCGAGCTCCGCTTCGTAGTCGATCTCGGAGGAGAGGGAGGGGATCACGATCGCCTCGCCGGGGCCGATCATGCTGCTCGGCCAGATGCCGAAGATCATCGGCCGCTCGGGGACTTCGAGCCCCGCTTCGGCCGCGTGGTCGCGGTAGTTCATGCCCGCCGCGAGGATCTTCCCGGGTCGTTCCTGCATGCCGCCGATCATTCCACACACGCGGTAGCGTGGGCCGCAGTGCCGTTGCAGAACCGGGTGACTCCGCTGGGCGAGCTGATCGCCGCGCCCGAGCGCGGGCTCGTGTACGGGAATCGCGGCTGCCTGCACGACGAGGCCGGCCGCATCCGCCGCGCCTACGCCACGCGCCGCTGGATCGCCTGCCGGCTCGAGTTCAAGGGCTGGCTACGGCGGCCGCTCCTCCAGCCCGGCAAGTTCACGGAGCTGTTCTTCCTCGACGAGGCGACGGCCTTCGCCGCCGGGCACCGCCCCTGCGCCCTTTGCCGGCGCGAGGACTACGTCCGCTTCGGGGAGCTCTGGGCCGAGCTGCATCCCGGCGAGGTGGGCGCCGACGCGATCGACGCCCGGCTTCACGCCGAGCGCCTCGACGGCACCCGCGCGCGCCGCCTGCACCCCGCCGCCCTCGACGACCTCCCCGACGGCGCGTTCGTCCTCGACGAAGGCAGGGCCAGGCTCGTGCTCGGCGGGCGCCTGCTCGCCTGGACGCCGGGCGGTTACGCGGGCCCGCGGCCGCGACCGGCCGGGGCGCGCGCGACGCTGATCACGCCCCCGTCGCTCGTCGCCGTCCTCCGAGCCGGCTGGACGGGCGCGGTGCCCCTCCTCCACCCGTCGGCTGACTAGGCTTAGAGGAATGGCAGACCATGCCACCACCGAGGAGCTCCTGGCCGGGCTCGACCACGTCCGCGCGGCGCCCTCCGACCGCGGCACGGTCGAGCTGATCGTCCGGCGACCGGCGGTGGACGAGCGCGAGGTCGTCGAGGAGGGCGAGCTCGACCTCGTCGTCGGGCTGATCGGCGACCGCTGGCACCTCGGCGCCTCCCCGATCAACGACGCCCAGCTCACGCTGATGAACGCCCGCGCGACCGAGCTGATCGCGCGCGCCCGCGAGCGCTGGCCGCTCGCCGGCGACCAGCTCTACGTCGACCTCGACCTCAGCGTGGACAACCTGCCCGCCGGCTCACGCCTGGCGGTCGGAGAGGCGGTGATCGAGATCACGGCGGTCCCGCACACCGGCTGCGCCAAGTTCAGCGCCCGCTTCGGCACCGACGCGCTCAAGTTCGTGAACAAGAGCCCCGGCCGCGAGCTGCGGCTCCGCGGGGCCAACGCCCGTGTGGTCACGCCCGGACCGATCAGGGCCGGCGACACGATCGCCAAGGCCTAGACGCACTCCGGCCGGTCAGGACGCGTCCGCGACTCCTACCGGTCAGGACGCGTCCGCGACTGCGTCGCCCCGGTCGCGGACCCGCTTCCAGACGAAGTCGAGGATGACCGAGAGGAGCGCGATCCCCACGATGGCCGTGAAAGTCTCGGGAGCGTTCCGCAGCGTGTCGACCGCGAAGAAGGCGAGCACGGTGGCCGTCACGGCGATCGCCGCCAGCACGATGAGCGCTTGGGAGCCGGTGTTGGCACGTCGCCGGTACCCCGCGACGCCGACGAGCAGGAAGATCATCAGTGAGCACGCGCTGCCGACCGACGCGATCGCGGAGAGTCGACGAGGTTGGCGACGACGAGCACGAGGAAGGCCGTGATCAGGAGCCCTGCGTGCCGGCCGAGCCGCGACTCGCGGCCGAAGATCGGCGGGAACTGCCGCGCCTCGGCGAGCATCGTCGTCAGGCCGCCCGACGCATAGAGGGTCGCGTTCACCGAGGACGAGTCGCCAGGAGAGCGGCGATCGCCATCATCACGAAGCCGGCCTCACCGAGCGCAGGGCGTGCCGCCTCGGCGATCGCGGTCTCGCCGTAGCCGACGACCTCAGCGACGGTGAGCGTCCCGAAGACGCCGAGCGAGATGAGGACGTAGGTCGTCGCGGTCACCCCCAACGCGATGTACATCGCCTTCGGGAGCTGCCGGGCCGGATCGGCCAGGTCGCCGACCGCGAAGGTGATCACGCTGAAGCCCAGATAGGCGAAGAACGTAAGCGCGACGCTCGCGATGATGGTGGAGAACGACGGATAGCCGCTCACGGCCAGCAGGTCGAAGTCGATGTCCACTATGGTCACGGCGATGAAGATCGCGACACGGCGAGCAGGATCGCGACGATCGCCGACTGGGCCCGGTCGACGAAGCTGGCGCCGATCATGTTGACGCCGAGCGCGCCGAGCACGACGGCCGAGGCAAAGACGTTGTCCCAGGCGCTCGCCGCGTCGTCGCCGATGAAGAGCGAGGTCGCGTAGCTGCCGAAGGCGACCGCGACCATGGCCGTCACGATCACGATCGCCGTGAAGTAGCCGAGCCACGACGCGATCCCGACCAGGTGTCCGTTGCCGAAGCCGGCAGCAGATACGTGATCAGCTGCCCGAGGACGGGTAGCGGACACCGAGCTTGACCACGGTGTAGCCGAGCAGCGCGGCGACGATGCCGGCGATGAGGAAGGAGAGCCAGACCGCAGATCCGGCGATCGCACCGGCCTCGCCGAGCAGCGCGACAATAACCGCGCCGACCATCGCGCCGATGCCGAGGAAGGCTGCGCCGCGACGGGTCACGTCAGGCCACGATCCGGAGCTCGCGCAGTGTGTTGTTGACCTAGTCCAGCTCCTCGAGGGAGTACGTCGTCAGCCCGTAGACCGCGAGCAAGCAGAGCGTGATGGCAAGGACGCTGACGAGCGGATAGCTGAAGATCCAGAAGAGGTTCACGATGGCGCCGATGAACGCCACCGCGATGCCTGCCAACACTGCCCAGCTCGCCCGGCGGAAGATGAAGACTCCAGTGACGACGAGCGCGATGCCCACGATGAGGTAGACCCAGCCCCACGCCTCGAGGTTGTCGCCCCAGACGAGGCTGTCGACCGCCGTGTCCTGCCTGTCGAGCGCCCACAGCCCATCGAGAACCTGCATCGCCCCGGCGAAGATGATCAGGATGGCCGCATAGGCGTTCCACCCTCGTCCGGGCCGTCTCTCCGACCTGACCGTCATTCCTGGCTCCCTTCCTCGTTCGCTTGCCGACCTCGCCGACTGCGGCGCAGTGAGCCCGCTCGCGCTCGGCGTCGGCAGCATCTTGCGGGAAGCGCCGGACTGTGCGCCGGCGCTTGTCAAGCGATCTGCGCACGCGTCCGGCCCGGAACCGCCGCGTACAGCGTCGTGCGCGTCGAGCGCTAGCCGGCGCCGCATTCTCACCCGGAGCGGACGCTGCGCGGCGCCGCTCCGGGTGAGATGCTGCGCCTGCCCGACGAGGAGGACAACACGTGTGCAGATGGCTCGCCTATTCCGGATCGCCGGTGCTGCTCGAGGAGCTGCTCCTCAAGCCCAAGCACTCCCTCATCGACCAGAGCCTCCACTCGACGCTTGGCGCCGAGACGACGAACGGCGACGGCTTCGGGCTCGGCTGGTACGGAGTCGGAGAGACGCCGGGCGTGTTCCACAGCATCGAGCCGGCCTGGAACGACCGCAACCTGAAGGACCTGGCCCGCCACCTGGTCTCGCCGCTCGTCTTCGCCCACATCCGGGCCTCGACCGGGGGCGCGATCCAGCAGACCAACTGCCACCCGTTCAGGTACGGGAAGTGGCTCTGGATGCACAACGGCTTCATCGCGGAGCCCCCGACCGTCCCGGCGCGATCTCGCGCTCGCCGTCGACCCGTCGCTCTTCCCGCTGATCGAGGGCTCGACCGACACCGAGGTCTTCTTCTATCTCGCGCTGACCCTCGGCCTCGAGGACGACCCGCCGGCGGCCGTCGAGCGCGCCGTCGGCTTCATCGAGGAGACCGGCCGCGCGCACGGCGTCGAGCACCCCATCCAGATGACAGTGGCCACGACCGACGGCTCGAGCGTCTGGGCATTCCGCTACTCGAGCGAGGGCAAGTCGCGGTCGCTCTTCTTCAGCACCGCGATCGACACGCTCCGGGCGCAGTACCCGGACAACCCGACCCTCCACCTCGTCTCCGACGAGGCGCGCCTGGTCGTGTCGGAGCCGCTCGGCGACCTTGCAGGCGCGTGGAACGAGGTGCCGGAGTCGAGCTACGGCGTCGTCCAGGAGGGACAGGACGAGCTGCGGCCGTTCACGCCGCGAACCTCCTAGATCTCCGCAGGAAGCTCGGTGGGCGTCGGCTCGCGCTCGCCCAGGCGCTCGCGCGCGAGCGTGTCGTAGTAGACGTAGGTCGTCAAGATGCCCACGAAGGGCATGGCCACTGCGTAGACGAGCCCGGCGAGCACGTTGACGAAAGCGAACGGGGCGTCGACCAGGAGGATCAGGAGGGCGCCGATAAGCGGCCCCGACACGATCGCTATCGCCGCCGCGACCACTACCAGCGTCCCGACCTTCAGCCACTGCAGGCGGACGAGCTGGGCGCTCCGGCGCAGCGCCCCCAGCCCGGTCTCCTCCTCGAGCTCCACGGCCGGGACCAGGAGTGCCCAGCGCACGGCGAGCCAGATCGCAATCGGCAGGAGAAAGACAGAGATGCTGAGCACCGAGACGACCCCGACGGCGACCGCCAGGGCCCTGAGCAGCGCCCAGACGCTGTCGAACGCCATGCGGTAGGCGGCGCGGAGGCCGATCTCGTGGCCCGCGTCGATCCCGGCGATCGTGCGGGCGCACGCCGCCTGCACGAGGGCGAGGGCGAGGAGCGTCAGCACCGTCCCGATCCAGACCCCGAGCCCGACGCGGAAGCCGCCGCCGTCGCCGCCCGGGTCGATGCCGACGAGCGACGTCGCCGAGAAGAGCAGGTACTGGAGCCCGGTGATCACGAGCGAGATCGGGATCACGACCAGTCCGATCCCGAGGAAGAGCCACGGCCGCTTGATGTAGAGACGCCACGATGCCGTGAAGGTCTGCCCCCAGGAACGGCGGCGGCCGACACGCAGCGGCGTCGACGGCCGCCAGGTGGTCCGCGTCAGGAGGTAGACGACCAGCACGACGAGGAGGACGAGGACGAAGGCGACGCGGGCTCCGTTGTCGACGGCACGGAGCACGAAGTTCGACCCGGCCGCGACCGCCCCGCAGAAGAAGTCGGTGGCGTTCGACCCGAAGGAGCCGCCGGCGGGCACCGCGTAGCTCACGTCGCGCCAGGCCTCCGACCAGGTGATCGGCTCCGTCCACTGCGTCTTCAGGTTCGGCCCGGTCGGGCCGTTGAAGAACGCCTGCTGGCGCTCGCCCCAGCGGCCCTCGAAGGCGATCCAGGGAAAGGCGGCTTGCGCCGCCTCGGGCTCGCTCGGGATCGAGACCGCTGCCGGGCGCAGCTCCCTGCTCGGGCCGGTCGTGTCGTCGCAGCCGACGCCCTGCTCCGCGGAGCGGCCGAGGAAGAGCCCCTCGGAGTAGAAGTTCGCGTGCGACCCTGCCGCCGGGTAGACGACTGGGTGGGTGCCGTCCACGATCTCGAGCTTCTCGTCCCCCCACTCCGCCCGCTCGGCGCCTTCGTGCTGGCTGTACCCGACCTCGAGCGGCTCGACCGCGAGTGCCTCCTCGGCGCTGCCGGCGGGGAAGACGAGCTGGATCATCTCCCAGTCGCCCTCGTGCAGGTTGTTCCAGTCGTTGAAGGGGTAGTAGAGCCAGTACTGGAGCGCGAGCCTGTCCGGGTACGCCGTCTCCTGGACGACGTGGGCGTAGACCGTCGGCTCGGTGTCCGCTGTGATGCGGCGCGCCCACAGCTCGTACGTGCAGCCCGGGTTGAGGGCGTCGCCGGGGAAGTCGAGGTTGTACTCGAAGAGGCCGCGGCCGAGATCTTCGCCGGAGGGCGCGATCTCGACCAGGTCGTTGCTGCGCCAGGGGCCGCGGAGCGAGACGGTCTCCTCGTCGAAGATCGCCTCGACGTCGATCGGCTCGTACGGCTCGCCGGGGCCGCACTCCTCGGGCTGCTCGACGAGGCGGACGACGGGCGCGTACAGCTCGGCCAGCTCCTCCTCCGCCTGGGCCTGCGCGACGCCCGCCAAGACGAGCGCGAGGCCGAGGATGCCCGCTACGAGGGAGGCCCGCATCCCGGGGACTATGCACATCCGGACGGGCGGCAGGCTTGGCGGGTCGGGTTCGTCTTGGTCGTTCTAACTAGGACGAGGAGAAGCGGAGCGTCTCCTCGCCGCCGGAGGAGAAGACGAGCTCGTCGCCGGCGATCGACCAGGCATCCGCCGCCTCGAGCGCCGGTATATAGGCGCCCTCGACGGCCATCTTCGGCTCCTCGCACGCCATCAGCGTCCCGGCGAGCGGGCCGATCGAGATCGAGTCGCCGTCGAGCGCGTAGCCGCCCGTGAAGGTGTTGCAGCCGCCGAACCCCGAGGCGTTCTCCTCCTCGAGCAGCAGGGTCGGGGCGGCGTCATCGGGCACGTCCACGCCACTCGCGAGCGTCCACTCCGTCCCCTCGAGCGGCGGGCCGTCCACCTCGTCATCGCCGCCGCACCCGCCCGCGAGCACGGCCGCGGCCAGCACGATCAGCAGACAGAAGCGAGCCTGTCCCGCCATGAGCGCAGGAGTCTATTGGTTGCGCCAGCTCCACAGATCGACCACGCGCCGAAGCTCGCGCACGACCTGGTCGGCGACGAGGTCGCCCCGGCCCGCTCCAGGTGGACGCCGTCGTCGGCCCGCACCTTCACGAGCCTCCCGTCGTCGTCGGGCAGGTAGGGCGCGTAGGCCCCGTCCTCGGAGAGCAGGCCGTACATGTCCACGTAGGCCGCCCTCCCCGGGCGCTCCCCGGCCTCGGCCCGGATCGCTTCGTTGATGACGTTCCAGCGCCGCGACTGGCCGCCGTTCTTCGTGATCGGGAGCCCGAGCCAGACCACGAAGGCCCCCGCCTGGTTGGCGGTGTCCATGAGGCCTCCGACGCGGCGCCGGTACTCCTTCGTCCACCTCGGCTCGCCGAAGTCGTCCAGCGACATTCCCTCCGGGAGGCCGGTCATCGCACCGGAGTCGTCGTTCCCGCCGAAGCAGAAGACGACGGTGTCGATCTCCTGGGCCTTCACCTCTTCGTCGACGTGGCGGAACCAGTTGAAGACGTCGGGGCGGGTGAGGCCGGTGGCGACGCGGCCCTCGACGTCGCCGACCGGCTCGACCGCGTCGTTCTGGCCGAGCGCGCGGAGCACCGCGTAGCCGGGGGTGATCACAAGCGAGTCGCCCGCGATCCAGAGGCGCATCGGGTCGTCTGGCGTGAACGTGGCCTTCTGGGGCTTCTCCGGATCCGCCGCCGGAGGTGTGTCCTCGCCGGCCGGGGTCGTCGGGGTTCCCGTGCCGGGGCCGGCGACGGGCGGCGCGTCGGTGCCCTGACGGGCGGGGTCGGCGGGAGCACGATCTCGGTGTCGATGGTGGCGTGCTCGCGGCCGATGGCGCTTTCGACCCAGGCCCGCGGGCCGGTCGATCCGCAGCGCCATGCTCACCTCGCGGAGCGGGCCGGCGACGGCGAGCGCGACGTCGCGCTGCGTCCCCTCGGGCTGGTTGTACACCGACTTGTAGATGTTCTGGGCGTTGAGGAGCGCCGCGATCAGGAGCGCGAGGGCGGTCACGCCCAGCGCGCGGCCGGCGCTCGCCAGCCGGCGGCCGTCCACGGTCGGCGGGCCGGGCGGCCCTCGCCGCCTGCCCTCGCCCGCGCTCTCCGTCTCGACAGCCATCAGAACTGGAAGTAGATGAAGGGTGCCACGTCCTGCGGCCCGAGAGCCTGGGTGACCATCAGCGCCACGGCGAGCACGCCGGCCTGGGCGACGAGGTTCAGGCGCGAGAAGGCGGCCAGGATCGCCCGCGGCACGCGCGGCGGCAGGTACTGCGAGGCGATCCCGACCGCGATCGCCAGGAGCACGGGCCCGGTGACGAGCGGCGAGGCCTCAGCCCAGCGCGTGAAGAGGCCCGTGATCATCTGCCACGCGACCTCGAAGGTGTCGGACCGGAAGAAGATCCAGGCGAAGCAGACGACGTGGAAGGTCGCGAGCCGCCGCCAGTAGAGGTCCAAGCGCGTGAAGCTCTCCTCAGGCTTCGTGCCGTGCCGCTCCCGCCAGAAGCGCTCCACGCAGAGGCCGACGCCCCAGATGAGGCCCCAGGCGACGAACGTCCACCCCGCCCCGTGCCAGAGCCCGCCCAGGAGCATGGTCAGCAGGAGGTTGCGGTACGTGATCGCCACCCCTCGACGGCTTCCTCCCAGCGGGATGTAGACATAGTCCCGCAACCAGCGCGAGAGCGTCATGTGCCAGCGGCGCCAGAAGTCCTGCAGCGACGTGGCCGCGTACGGCGAGTCGAAGTTCTGCGGGAAGTTGAAGCCGAGCAGGAGCGCGATCCCGATGGCGATGTCCGTGTAGCCCGAGAAGTCCGCGTAGATCTGCACCGCGTAGGCGTAGACGGCGATGAGGATCTCGAGCGACGAGTGCTGGCTCGGGTCGGCAAACCTCGTCGACGATGTTCGAGGCCAGGTAGCTCGAGATCACCACCTTCTTGAAGAGCCCGGTGGCGATAGGTAGAACGCCCGGCTCGTGTCCACCCGGCGCGGCGAGCGAGGCGTGTCGAACTGCGGGATCAGCCGTTCGGCCGGACGATCGGCCCGGCCACGAGGTGCGGGAAGAAGGAGAGGTAGACGGCGAACTTCTCGAGCGTGGTCGGCTCCGTGTCGCCGCGGTAGACGTCGACGACGTAGCTGATCCCCATGAAGGTGTAGAAGGAGATGCCCACCGGGAGGATCACGGCGCGGACCTCCAGGGGGACATCGAACCCGACCAGCGTCGCCAGGTTCTGCGTCGAGCTGACGAAGAAGTCGTAGTACTTGAAGTAGCCGAGCAGGGCGAGGTTCCCGCCGATCGCGAGCCAGAGCAGCATCTTGCGCCGGGAGGCCACGCCGCCGGCCTGATGGATGCGAAGCGCCATCAGCTGGTTCCAGGCGATCGAGCCCGCGAGCAGGAAGACGAACCGCCAGTCCCACCAGCCGTAGAAGACGAAGCTGGCCACGATGATGAACGGCCGCCAACGGTGCACCGTGGGCATGAGCAGCCACGAGAGCGGCAGCACGATCATGAAGAAGATCGCGAAGGTGGCAGTCGGAAAGAGCACGGCTGTCGCCTCGCGCCCGGCTCAGCCCGCGGTCACGCGCGCGCGGGGCCGGGGGGGCGGGGACGGGGCAGGTCATCGTCCGAGCCGGCGGTCCCGCATCCGCCGCAGAGGCTCCCCACGGCAGCGGGCCTCGGGTCCCGGCAAGGGTATCGCCTTCCTGCGCGGGCGCAGCGGTACCTGGCGCCTTCTCGGGGCGGGGCTATGCTGTTTCCATGCGCCGGCGCACAGGGTCGGAGACGAGGGGTCCTCTTCGTCCTGCTCGTCGCGGCTTTCGCCGCGCTCGGGCCCGCCGCCGCGCCTGCCTCCGCGGTGAAGTTCACGTTCATCGGCGACTCGAAGGCGGCCGGGATCGAGTACAGCCCGCCGGCGAAGCGCCTTCTCGCCCGCGGCCATACCGTGCGCCGCGACCTGAGGGTCTGCCGCCGCCTCGTCGCGCCGAGCTGCCCGTACCAGGGCCGCACGCCCGCGACGGCGTTGCAGGCGATCAAGAACTACGGGCGGACACTCGGCCCGGTCCTCGTCATCGACGTCGGCTACAACGACTCGTCCGCCACGTACCGCGGCCAGATGGAGCAGGTCGTGCGGGCCGCCAAGGTGCGCGGCGTGAAAGGAATCGTCTGGGTGAATCTCCGCGCCGTCCCCGCGCACCCCGACTACCGACGGATCAACGCCATCATCAACCAGGTCGCCGAGCCGCCGGCCGATCATCTACGTCGCCAACTGGAACGCGTACACGCGCGGCCGCCCGCCTCGTGGTTCGGCAGCGACGGCATTCACCTGACGAGCGCCGGCGCGGTCGGCCTCGTCCGGCTCGTCCGCCAGGACGTCCCGCTGCGCGGCCGAGGGCGCCGCGCGACCCCGCGCGCCGCTGCCCTCGGCTGCCGACGCCGGCGCCGGGGCGGCGAGCCCGTCGGGACCCCGACGGACGCCCGCCACGACGCCAGGGAGGACGAGGAGGCCGCGCTCACCGGCAACAGCCCGCCCGTTGGGCCGAACCTCGGCGGCCCGGCGGCGGCTCCGGCGCCTCGGCGGGTTCCTCGCCTTCGCCGGCGGCGCGGCGCTGATGCTCTTCCTGATCCTCGTGACGGTCAAACGGCGCAGCGCGACCTAGGCGGCCCCTCCTACGGGCTACGGCGCGGGCCGGTGTCCGGCTCGCTCAGAACCTCCGCCGTCGGCGCAGCCGGCCGCGGCGGCGACACCGCCGTGGACGTACTTGCGCACCGCAACGGCGAGCAGGGCGCCGAGCGGCGGCGCGATCAGGTAGATCCAGATCCCGTCCCACTCGTCGCCCACCAGGGCCGGGCCGAAGGTCCGGGCCGGGTTGACCGAGGCGCCGCTGAACGGGATCGCCGCCAGATGCACCGCGACCAGGGCCAGCGGGATGGCGAGCAGCGCGCTGCCGCCGAACTGGCCGCTGACGCTCGCCTGCAGGATCACGGAGACGAAGATCGCGGTGAAGACGAACTCGATCGAGGAAGGCCGTGCCGTCCCCCGGCCCGGGTCCGTCGTGGTAGCCTGCGACGGCGTCCCGGCTGGTGGCGAGCCAGAGCAGCGAGCGAGCCCAGGACGGCGCCGGCGAACTGCGCGCCCCAGTAGCGCACGAGGTCGCCGCTCGACAGCCGCCCGTCGAGGAACATCGCGAGCGAGACTGCCGGGTTGAAGTGGCCGCCCGAGACCTCGCCGAACGCGTAGAGCCCCGCCAGCAGGGCGAGGCCGAACGCGAACGCGACGACGACCAGCCGAGCGTCGGACAAGTCCCCGCGGCGCGAGGATGGCGGTCGTGCCGCCGAAGACGAGGACGAACGTGCCGAGCAGCTCCGCTGCGTACTTCTGCCAGGTGTCCATGCGAACCTCCAGGGCGTCGAGACGCGGCGTGTTCGCCGGGAACCCCGAATCTGACGCGAGGCCGGACGCCGCCGGTCAGCGCGTCGCGGCCGAGCGGCCGCGGAAGGTCGCGACGAGCTCGCCGCCCTCGCGCCTGACGTCGACGTCGTAGACGCCGTGCGGCCCTGGAGCGAGCGCTCCTCGGCCACGGCGACGAGCTCGTCCCCCTCGTCGCGCGGGCGCGAGGAACTCGACCGAGCAGCCGGCGGCGACCGTGACGACGCCGCGGGAGTTGCAGGCGAAGGCGAAGGCCGAGTCGGCCAGGGCGAACACGACTCCGCCGTGACAGGTCCCGTGGCCGTTGAGCATGTCCGCACGCACGGTCATCCGCAGGCGTGCGTACCCCGGCCGCACCTCCTCGAGCGCCATGCCGAGCGCCTGCGAAGCCCGGTCGCGCGCGTACATCGCCTCCGCGACCGCAGCGGCCAGCTCTCCTCGGGCGGCTCACTAGACGCGCTCGACGAGCTCGTCGAGCGGCTTGCGGTTCGCCCGGCGCTCCACTCCTCGCCGGGCGGGCGGCCGGGTCGCGCGGCTTCGCCGGGTAGCCGAAGGTGAGGACGATCGCCGAGCGCTCGCCTTCGCGCAGGCCGAGCAGCTCGGCGACGGCTTCGGCGTCGGGCATGCCGTTCGGGCAGCGCCCACGCCCAGGTCCCAGGCCGTGAGCATCATGTTCTGCGCGCAGCGGCCCGCGTCGAGGGAGACCGGGCCCTTGCCGGCGACGGCGATCGCGACGATGAGCTGCGCGCCGCGGATGTTTGCCGGCACGAACACGTTCTCCGCCAGCCGCTCGCGCGTCTCCGGGCTGCTCGACGACGACGAAGCGCCAGGGCTGCGAGTTCTGCGAGCTCCCGGCCAGCCGGCCGGCGTCGAGGATGCGCAGCTCGACCTCCTCCGGAATCGGCGTCGGTGCGTAGTCACGCACCTCGCGGCGGGACGCGATCCCGAGCCACAGCTCCATCCGCCCGAGTCTAGAGCCCCCGCGCCAGCCGGGGTCAGACGCCGGACGTGTCCGTGCCGCGACGTGTGCAGGCGTCGCGCCGCCGAGCGCCCCGAGGACGACGCCGAAGAGCGCGTGCACGGCCGCCTCGTAGGCGAAGACGCGGCCGTTCGTCAGAAGCGGCGGCCACGCGCCGCTGCGGCGGTCGGGATGGACGCGGTCGAGCACCGCCATCCCCGGCCAGAGCGCGAGGTTCTCCATCTGCGCCGCGGCGAGCCCCTGCCTCCAGCCGCGGCCTCCGGCCGCCTCGAACACGGCTCCGAAGACGGCGCCGTTGACGAGGTGCGCGCCCAGACCCGCAGCGCGCCACCGCGCGCCGTCCCGCGTGATCAGCGCGCCGAGCAGGCGCACGTCCGAGTATCCGGCCGGCGTGCGGAAGAGCGGCCGCCCCGGCCGGCCGCCGCCCACGCCGCCGCGGCGGCGACCCCCGCGAGAGCTCCCCGGATCACCCTGTCAGCGTATCCTCGGCCCGTGGACACGCTCGGGCCCGAGACGCGGAGGCGCCTGACGCTTGCGGCGACGATCCTCGGCTCGTCGCTCGCGTTCATCGACGCCACGGTCGTGATCGTCGCGCTCCCGACCATCGAGGAGGACCTCGGGCTCGGGCTGACTGGCCAGCAGTGGGTCTTCCTCTCCTACTCGCTGGCGCTCGCGGCCCTCTACCTCCTCGGCGGCGCGATCGGCGACCGCTACGGGCGGCGCCGCGTCTTCATCGCCGGCGCGGCCGGCTTCGCGCTGGCCTCCCTTCTCGCCGGAGCGGCGCCGAACGAGGCGGTGCTGATCCTCGCCCGCGCGCTCCAGGGCGTCGCCGGCGCGTTCCTGACGACGAACTCGCTGGCGCTCCTCCGCGGCGCCTACGGCGCCAATGCCGGCCGGGCGATCGGGCTGTGGACGTCCTTCACGAGCGTCGCCACGATTCTCGGCCCCCCGGCCGGCGGCGCGCTCGTCGAGTGGGTCTCGTGGCGCTGGATCTTCCTCCTGAACCTGCCGCTCGCCGCAGCGGCCGTCCTGCTCGCGCTGCTCGGCCGCGACGACGAGCCCGCCGAGGCCCGCGCGGGCGCCTGGACCTCCCCGGCGCGGCGCTGGCCGCCACCGGCTTCGGGCTCCTCACCTTCGGGCTCGTCGAGGGAGCCGAGCGCGGGTTCGCCAGCGTCTGGTGGGCCTTCGCCGTCGGCGCGGTGGCGCTGGCCGGCTTCGTGGTCGTCGAGAGGCGCGTGGCCCAGCCGATGCTCCCGTTCGACCTCTTCCGGGAGCGGAACTTCGCCGCCGCGAACGCGGAGACGTTCCTCGTCTACGCCGGCCTGTACGGCTTCATCGTCTTCTTCACGCTCTACCTCCAGTTCCTCGGCTTCACGCCGTTCGAGGCAGGGCTCCTCAACATCCCGTCGAGCGTGGTCATGATCCTGCTCGCCGCACGCTTCGGCGGGCTGGCCGACAAGCACGGGCCGCGGCTCTACCTGACGCTCGGCCCCGCGCTGATCGGCGTCGGGACGCTGGTCTTCGCGCTCGTCGAGACGCAGTCGGAGTTCTGGACGTACGGCATCGCCGGGCTGCTGCTCTTCTCCCTCGGCCTGGCGGTCATGGTGGCGCCGATCACGGCGACCGCGCTGAAGTCGGCGCCCGAGCGCTACGCCGGCATCGCCTCCGGCGTCAACTCGACGGTCTCGCGCCTGGGGAGCCTGATCGCGGTGGCGGTGATCGGGCTCGTCATCTCGCTCGTCTTCGACGCCCGCACCGACTCGCCGGCGCCGTTCCGCTGGCCGTCGACCAGACGGCGCCGGAGCTCCGGGCCGCCTCGATCGATGGCTTCCGGGCGGGGATGGTCGTCGCGGCTGCGCTCGCGTTCGCCGGCGCCGCCGTCGGGGCGTTCGGCATCTCGAACCGGGCGGCGGCGGCGAGGCAGCGACGGCAGTCACGGACCAGGCGCCGGCGCCAGCCGAAACCTGAGCGCCTCGGCTCGCTCGCGGGCGCTCGCGACCGCCTCCTCCCGCGTCTCGCCGAAGCAGGTGAAGATCGCCAGCCGGTAGCTCTGGGCGTCGTTGGCACCCTGCTCGGAGAGGCGGCTGCCGGGCCGGACGAGGATCTCCAGGTCGGGCTCGGCCTCGGGCACAGCCTCGACCAGGGCGTCCGCGAATGTGCGGAGCACATAGCTCACCGCCACTCCGTCCGGCGAGCCCTCGCTCCACTCGGGGTCCTCGCCGAGCGCGAGCTGGAAGAGGGCCTCGTAGCTCGAGCGCCCGTGCAGCCCGAGGAGGAGCGCCGCGAACTGCGACGCGATGCGCCCGTTCACCTCGATGATCTGCGCCGGCCCTGCCCCCGGGACGAGGAACTCCACGTTGAAGAAGCCGCCCTCGAACCCCAGCCGGGACATGACCCGCTCGCTCACGTCCGTGAGCTCGTCGAGTCGCTCCTGCGACAGGGCGCTCGGGTAGACGAAGCTCTCGAAGCTCAGGGTTCCCGCGTACTTGAGCGAGTCGGTGACGCCGATCACCGTCATGCGCCCGTCGTGCACGTAGCCCTCCACGGTCACCTCGTCGCCGGCGAGCAGCTCCTCGGCGATAAATCCGTGCGCGTGGGCCGGGTCGGCGCCTGCGAGCTCGGCGATCTCCGCGTAGCGCGTCGTGTAGCGGTCGATCTCGTGGAGCTCGAGGAGCTCGCGCGGATCGTCGATCCGAAAGGCGTTTTGGGACAGGCGTCCGACGACGGGCTTGACGAAGAAGGGGACGTCGAACGTGACACGGCCGTCGAGCACCGCGAAGCGCGGGGTCGCCTCGGGCGCCGCGAGCTGTTGCACCGAACGGGCAGTCGGCTTGTGCTGAAGCCTCACGAGCGCCTCGGGGTCGGTCCCGGCAAGCCGCGGCGTTCCGCCAGCAGAGCTGCGAGCAGAGCGGACTGGTCCTTCGTGCCGACCACTCCGTCCGCGGGGATCGGCTCGCACTCGGAGAGGAAGGCTTGGGGGTCGAAGGACTCCACCTGGTCGAGGTCGGAGCCCGCAAAGCGGACCCGGTAGCGCTCTTCCAGACCGGCGGCGCGAATCGCATTCAAGTCCCGCTCCTGCGGGCACAGGACGAGGATGTCTCTCATGGGATGCGCGCCCCCGCGCGCCGGCATGCTAGCGGTCGGTGCTCCAACTACGCTGTTTCCGTGCTCGACGCCCGCACCGACGTTGTCGGGAGCCTGCTCAGACCGCCCGCTCTCCTGGAGGCCCGGCGGCAGCTCGAAGCCGGCGAGGTCTCCCACGCCGCCTTCAAGGAGGTCGAAGACCGCGCCGTCGACGAAGCGCTGGCGCTGCAGGAGGACGCCGGGCTCGACGTCGTCACGGACGGCGAGATGCGCCGGCTCTCCTTCCAGAGCCAGGTCCCTGCGGCGGTCGAGGGCTTCGGCGAGTGGGACCTCGATGCGTTCCTCTGGGGCGAATGGCACTCCGACGAGCTCGGGGACCTCACGGTCGAGCGCCCGCCGATCGCGGTCGTCGGGCCGCTTCGGCGGCGGCGGTCGCTCACCGGCGAGGAGTTCGCGTACGCCCGCGGACGCACCGACCGCGTCCTCAAGGTCACGCTTCCGAGCCCGAGCCTCTTCGCGAACTTCTACGACCCCGAGCGCTCCCGCGAGGCCTATCCGACCCTCGAGGCCTTCCTAGGGGACGTGGCCGAGATCCTCAGAGAGGAGGTGGAGGAGCTCGTCGAGCTCGGGGCCACCTACATCCAGCTGGACGCTCCCCACTACCCGCTGCTCCTGGACGAGGGCTACAGGGCGTTCTACGAGAGCAGAGGCTGGCCGGCGGAGCGCTGGCTCGATTTCGGCGGCGAGCTCGACACCCTCGTGATGGGCGATCATCCCGGCGTGACCTTCGGCTTCCACCTCTGCCGCGGGAATCAGGCGAGCCGCTGGCTCGTGGAGGGCGGCTACGACCGGCTCGCCGAGCGGCTCTTCACCCGGGTCAGGGCTCAACGTCTCCTGCTCGAGTACGACGACGCGCGCTCCGGCGGCTTCGAGCCGCTGGCGCACATCGCCGACGACGCGATCTGCGTGCTCGGGCTCGTGACCACGAAGACGTCGAGGCGCGAGACGGTTGCGGAGCTTACTGGCCGGATCAAGGAGGCCGCGGCCGTGGTGCCGCTGGAGCGGCTCGCCCTCTCGCCCCAGTGCGGCTTTTCAACCTCGATCGTGGGCAACTCGCTCTCACTGGAGGACGAGCGGGCGAAGCTCGCGACGATCGCCGAGACGGCCGCCGAGGTCTGGGCGCTGACGACGTCGTCCTCGACGGCCGGAGCCTCACGATCGGCGAGGTCGTGGCGGTCGCGCGCGAGGGCGCGTCCGTCGAGCTCGCCCCCACGCCGCCGAGCGCATGCGCGAGACGCAGGGCGCTCGTCGAGCGCGTGCTCGAGCGCGGCGACGCCGTCTACGGGATGACGACCGGCGTGGGCGCGAGGAAGAAAATCTCCGTCCCGGCCGCGGAGGCGGGCGCCTTCAACCGCGCCCTCGTCGCCAACCACCGGGTCGGCGCCGGCCCGGACGCGCCGCCGAGATCGTGCGCGCGACGATGCTCCGGCTGGCGAACGCGCTGGCCAGCGGCACTCCGGGCGCACGGCCCGAGATCGCCGAGCGGCTGGCGGCGGCCCTGAACGGGCGCGAGCACCCCCGCGTCCGGCTTCTGGGCTCGCTCGGCCAGGCCGACCTTCCCGCCATGGCCGACCTCGCGCACGGCCTCTTCGACGGGGTCGAGCTCGAGGCAAAGGAGGCGCTCGCGCTGGTCAACTCGAACGCGTTCTCGACGGGCATGGCGGCGCTGGCGATCGCTGACACGAACCGCCTGCTCGAGGCAATGGACGTGGCGGGCGCGCTCGATCTGGAGGCCTTCGCCGCCAACCTCACGCTGCTTCACCCGGCGGTGGCCCAGGTGCGTCCGTACCCGGGCCTCGCGGAGTCTCTGGCCCGCCTGCGAGCGCTGCTGGAGGGAAGCTGGCTGTGGGAGCCGGAAGCGGCGCGCAACCTCCAGGATCCGCTCTCCTTTCGCGGCCTTCCGCAGCTCCACGGAGCCTTGCGGGACGCGCTGTCGTTCGCGCGCGGCCAGCTCGAGATCGAGCTCAACGCGTCGCAGGAGAACCCGCTGATCGTTCCGGACGAGGATCGCATCGTCTCGGTCGCCAACTTCGAGATCCTCCCGCTGGCCGCAGCCCTCGACTTCCTCCGCATCGCGCTCGCCCCCGCGCTCACGACCTCGGCGGAGCGGCTGCTGAAGCTTCTGCAGGGGCCGCTCACCGGGCTCCCGGACGGTCTCGCGCCGCGACAGGGGCTGGCCGAGAACTCGCTGGGCGAGCACGGAGTCACCGCGCAGGGGCTCACCGCGGAGGCGCGCCTCCTCGCTCAGCCCGTCTCCTACGAGCTGGTGACGACCACGCACGCGGAGGGGATCGAGGACCGGATGACGATGGCCCCGCTCGCCGCCCGCCGGCTGGCCGAGATGGTCGCCCTCGGCGAGTCGGTGGTCGCAATCGAGCTCGTCATCGCGGCCCAGGCGGTCGATCTCCGCCACCCGCCTCGCCTCGGGCGCGGTACCGCCATCGCGCACGCACGGGTGCGGGAGATCGTCCCGTTCCTCGCCGAGGGCGACACTCTCCTGCCGGACCTCGAGCCCGTGCGCGACCTCATCCGGACGCTCGCGCTGCATCGTCTGACGCACCCCCCCCGCTGCGCTAGGTTCCAGCCATGAGCAGGAGATCGAGCTCGGGCCCGACGAGCAGGTTCCCGGCAGGCCCTTCGTCGACCCGAGCCACACGCGCCGGGACGAGGACGCCCTGCGACTGCTTCTCGCGCACGAGCGCGAGCGTGCGCGCGCGTGGTATGACGAGCCGTCTGAAAGCCGCAGAGACGTGATCATCCGGGAGACGGACGCCGCAGGACTCCGGCACCTGCTGGTCGTGCCCGAGACGCACGCGCTCATCCAGGCCCGCGACCTGCTGGTCGTCGGGTTCTTCGGGCGGCCGCGAGAGGACGCCGAGACGACCCTGCTCTTCGACCTCGAGGAGAAGCTCGTCGCCAGTATGAGCGCGTATGCGGCGCGCGGCCTCTTAGCTACTACGACCTCGAGCTGGTCAAGGGCGCCTACGGAAACCTGATCCTCTTCGACAGGCCCGACGGGCCGGCGCGGTGGGGTGAGAATCCCGTCCACCGGGAGGCGGTCGAGATCTCGCCGCGCAACTACCACGAGATCCGGCTCCACCAGGGCAGGCTGCCTGGAGGGATTCTCGGGGATGGGGAGCTGCGCGTGACGAGGACCCGCTACATCGACTACGGCGGCTCCGAAGTCTGGCGCGCCGTCCGGAGGTTCCCCCACTAGTCGGCAAACTTCCAGCCAGAGAATTGCGTCTACACGAGCGAACGTGGTCGAGTGCGACTGAGCTCCGAACCATCCGCCGCGCACGCAATTGACGGTGTCACGGCGATGAGCTATAAGCGGGCGCTACCCGCCGGACCAGCACCGGGGAAGGAGAGCACATGGATGCGAAGCAGCACCGTGTCGACGAGTTTCGCAAGACAAGCAGCGACATCGAGAACAACCTGATCGACGCGCTCACGGCCGGCAAGATCAATCGCCGGGAGTTCGTACGCCGAGGAACCGTCCTGGGGCTGTCCCTGTCCTCGCTCTCCTTCATTGCCGCCGCCTGCGGCGGGGACGACGACGACGCAGCGGCGACCGGGACGACCGAGGGGACTGCGAAGCCCGGCGGGACTCTTCGCACCGGCATCGTCGCGCCGGCGATCGAGCTCAACCCGCTCGTGGTCTACGACGAGGGCGGGCTGGCGGTTCTCGGCCAGTCCGGAGAGTACCTCGCGTGGTCGAACGATCAGCTCGAGCTCGAGCCGCGTCTCGCCGAGAGCTGGACGCCGAACGAAGACGGCTCGATCTGGACGTTCACGATCCGCCAGGGCGTCACGTTCCACGACGGCGCGCCTCTCACCGCCAGGGACGTCGCCTACACCCTCAACCTCAACGTGGACCCGAAGAACGAGGGGAACGCGCTCTCCGCTTTCGGAGACCCGGGCGGCCTGTCGGCGGGAGGCGCGGAGGCTCCCGATGACGCCACGGTCGTCGTCACGCTCAACGGCCCGAACGGCAGCTTCCCCTACCTCGTCAGCTCGGACAACTACAACGTCATCGTCCTTCCTGACGGCTTCGACCCGGCGACGTGGGAGAAGTCGTTCATGGGAACGGGTCCCTGGGTTCTAGACAAGTTCACGCCGCAGCAGAGCGTGACGTACACGAAGAACCCCGACTACTGGGACACCCAGCGCCAGCCGCTCGCGGATGCGAGCGAGCTGCGCTTCTACGCGGAAGACCAGGCCCGGATCCTCGCGATACAGGGCGGCGAGGTCGACATCCTGAGCCAGTTCCAGATAGTGGCCGGTGGCGAGGCGCTCCTGAACAACCCGGAGATCGCCGTCACCGAGGTGAAGGCGGCGCAGCACCGCCAGATCCACATGCGGGCGGACCAGGAGCCGTTCCAGGACAAGCGGGTTCGCCAGGCCATGGCGCTCCTGCTCGACCGGCCGACGATCATCGAGGGGTTCTTCCAAGGCAGGGCCGACATCGGTAACGACAACCCGTTCGCCCCCGTCTATCCGTTCACGGACACCAGCGTGCCGCAGCGCGAGGTGAATGTGGAGCAGGCGAAGCAGCTCCTCGCCGACGCGGGCAAGGGCGACGGCTTCAAGGTCGAGCTCTCGACCTGGGACAACTACGAGATCCCCCAGCTCGCCCAGCTAATCCAGGGCGCGGCGAAGGAGCTCGGAATCACGATCACGCTGAACATCACCGATGCCGGAACCTACTACTCGGACTTCTGGCTCAACTCGCCGCTCGGGATCACCGACTATGGCCACCGCGGAGTCCCGACCGTCTATCTCACAGCCGCGCTCGGGAGCACGGGCACGTGGAACGCCGCTCACTTCAACGACAAGACGCTCGACGGCTACATCGTCGACTTCGTGTCCGCGCTCGATGTCGACGCGCAAAAGGCGGCCGCGAAGACGCTCGAGGAGTACCTCCTCGAGGAGACCCCCGTCATCTTCCCGTATTTCTACGACCATCTGTCCGCCGAGCGCAGCAACGTCACCGGCATCGAGCCGACCGGAATGGGCCATATCGACCTGACGAAGACGGGATTCACCAGCTAGCGGGCCGGGGGCGCCCGAAACAGCTCCGCCCCCGCCCTGAAGGAGCCTGCGATCGCGCGATTCCTCCTCAGGCGAATCGGGCTGGCGCTCGTCACGCTCTTCCTCCTGAGCGTGATTCTCTTCGCCGCCGCGCAGCTTCTCCCCGGCGACGTCGGCCGCGCGATCCTCGGGCCTTTCGCGGCTCAGGAGGCGGTCGACCAGCTCAACGAGGAGCTCGGCACGAACCGGTCGATCATCGTCCAGTACGGAGACTGGATCGGCGGCGTTCTCCAGGGCGATCTCGGCGAGTCGTACGCGTTCAACCGGCCCGTCGGGGACCTCCTCTGGCCGGCGCTCCGAAACTCGGCCAAGCTCGCACTCCTCGCCCTCCTGATCGTCGTTCCAGTGGCGGTGGTCGGCGGCGTCGCCGCGGCGCTCAAGGAGGGGAACGCCCGGGACCGCATCATCTCTCTCGGCGGCCTCTCGGCGACCGCCATCCCGGAGTTCGTCTGGGCCGTGCTCGGGATCATGGTCTTCGGTCTCTGGCTCGACGTCCTCCCGGTGACGGCTCAGGCCCCGGCGGGCTCCGACCTCCTCACCCAGGTCAAGTACCTGCTCCTCCCGGCGCTCTGCCTCATCTTCGTCCTCTTCGGCTACATCGCCCGCATGGCTCGGGCCGGAACGATCGAGGCCCTCGACGCCGACTACACGCGCACCGCCGTCCTCAAGGGCTTGCCTCGGCGCACGGTCGTTCGCCGCCACGTCCTGCGGAACTCCCTCCTGCCGACGATCGCCGTCGTCGCGACCCAGGTCGGCTACCTCTTCGGCGGCCTCGTCGCGATCGAGCTCATCTTCAACTACAACGGCATCGGGCAGCTCATCTACCGCGCCGCCCAACGGCAGGACTTCCCGCTCCTCCTGAGCGCCTCCCTCGTCGTCGGCGTCGTCTACCTCATCGCAACGCTCATCGCCGACGTGCTCTACTCGCTCCTGAACCCCCGCATCCGCCTCGGATCGTCCGAATCATGAGCCGGCCCGAAGAGCAACTCGTCCTCGCGGAGCATCCGGTCCCGGAGGCGCCGGAGGAGCGCGACGAGGCACGTCTCGCCCGCCGCGAGCGGCTGCGGCTCCTTGCCCGCTCGAAGACGTTCCTCGCCGGCGCGTTGCTCTTCGCCGTCTTCGTCTTCTGCGCGACCCTCGGCCCGGCCGTCGTTCCCTACGATCCCTTCGGCGCACCAGCCGATCTCCTCGAGAAGCTTCAACCCCCTTCGACCGCGCACCTCTTCGGCACCGACCAGCTGGGCCGCGACGTCTTCTCGCGCGTCGTCGTCGGAGCCCGCGACATCCTTGCGGTCTCGCTTGCGGCGACGCTCCTCGGCGCCGTCCTCGGCGCAGCGCTCGGGCTCGTTACGGGGTACTTCCGGGGCGTCGTCGACGAGGTCCTCATGCGGATCGTGGACGCGTTCCTCGCCATCCCGCTCATCATCCTCGCGACCGTCGCACTCGTCGCGCTCGGCCCGTCCAAGGGCACCCTGATCGTCGTCATCGGCATCGTCTTCGCGCCGATCATCGCTCGCACCGTGCGGGCGGCCGTACTCTCCGAGCGCGAGCTCGAGTACGTCGAGGCGGCCAGGCTCCGCAACGAGCGCGCGCCCTACATCATGTTCGCCGAGATCCTTCCGAACGTCGCCGCGCCGATCGTCGTCGAGTTCACGGTGCGCCTCGGCTACGCGATCTTCGCGATCGCCACGCTCACGTTCCTCGGCTTCGGGTCCAACCGCCCTCCCCGGACTGGGGTCTCCAGATCAAGGAGAACTACGTCATCCTGAACGGCGGCTACTGGTGGCCGACGCTCTTCCCGGCGCTCGCGATCGCGCTCCTCGTGGTCAGCATCAACCTCGTCGCCGACGGGCTCACGCGGGTGGTCGAGCGGTGAGCGGGATTCCCGGAACGGCGCGCCGGCGCTCGAGCTCGACGACCTCCGCGTCGCGTACACGGTCCGCGGGATCGATCGGCCGGTGCTTCGAGGCGTCACGCTCGAGATCGCCGCGGGGCGAGTCGTATGGGCTGGTGGGAGAGTCCGGCTGCGGCAAGTCGACGGCGGCCTTCGCGATCATGCACTACCTACCCCGCAACGGGAAGGTGACCGGCGGCTCGATCACGCTTGCCGGCCGTGAGCTCGTCGCCATGAGCGGCGCGGCGAGGTGCGCGCCCTGCGCACGCGCGAGATGTCGATGGTCTACCAGAACCCGGGCGCGGCGCTGAACCCGTCCATTCGAATCGGCGCCCAGGTGGCGGAGGTCTACCGCCTTCTCGGCTTCCGCCGGCAAAGGCAGCGCGGCAGCGAAGCGAGGAGATGCTGCGGAGGGTGCAGATCGCCGATCCGGCGCGCGTCATGCAGCGCTACCCGCACCAGCTCTCGGGCGGGATGCAGCAGCGGGTCGTCATCGCGATGGCGCTCGCCTCCGACCCGACCCTCCTCATTCTCGACGAGCCGACGACCGGCCTCGACGCGACCGTGGAGGCCGAAGTGCTCGACCTCGTCGCCGGCCTGCGCGAGGAGCTGGGCTCGAGCATCCTCTTCATCAGCCACAACCTGGCGGTCGTACGGCGGATGTGCGACCGCGTCGGCGTCCTCTATGCCGGCCGGCTGGTCGAGGAGGGCCCTGCAGGTGAGGTCTTCCGCGACCCGCGCCATCCGTACACCGTCGGTTTGCTGCGCTGCCTTCCCCGCGGCGGCGTGAGCAAGGGCGAACGTCTACTCGACACCATTCCGGGCCTCCTCCCCGAGCTCGGGGCCGAGCTTCCCGGTTGCGTCTTCGCCGACCGCTGCGGACTCGTGCGGGCAATCTGCCGGGAGGAGGAGCCGCCGCTTCATCCCGTTTCGGCGAACGGGCGAGCCGGTGCCACTTCTGGCAGGAAGCGCAGGAGCTCCCGCAGGCAGCGGAGGCTCGTCCCCTCGATGCGGCGCCGCACGGGCCGGTCAGCGCCCCGCTTCTGAGGATCGCAGACGCAGCGAAGACGTTTCGCCAGGACGGCCACGACGTGCACGCCCTCTCCGGCGTCACGCTCGGCGTGGGCGTCGGCGAGACCCTTGGCCTCGTGGGAGAGTCCGGAAGCGGGAAGACGACGCTCGCCCGCGTCCTTCTGGGGCTGACGCTCCCGACGAGGGAACCGTCGTGGAGCTCGGCGGCAGGGCGCTGCCGGCGGCCCTCGGCGACCGCAGCACCGAGGAGGTGCGGGCACTCCAGATCGTCTTCCAGAATCCGGATTCCGCCCTCAACCGACGCTTCTCGGCGCGGCGGATACTCGAGCGGGCGCTGACGAAGCTCCTCGGCCTGCGCGGCCGGGATCGCGACGCGCGAGTGCGCAGCTCGCGCCAGGCCGTCCGCTTCGACGAGCGACTGCTCGCGTCCCGCCCGGCACAGCTCTCCGGCGGCCTGAAGCAGCGGGTCGCCATCGCGCGCGCCTTCGCCGGCGACCCGCGGGTGGTCGTGTGCGACGAGCCCACATCGGCCCTCGACGTGTCGGTGCAGGCCGCGATCTTGAACCTGCTGGTGGACCTCCAGGGCGAGCAGGGGGTCTCGTACCTCTTCATCTCGCACGACCTCGGAGTCGTCCGCTACCTGGCCGACCGGATCGCCGTGCTCTACCTCGGCCGCGTGATGGAGATCGGCGACGCGGCGACGGTATTCGCAGCGCCGCACCATCCCTACACGGAGGCGCTCCTGTCGGCGGTCCCGACGCTCGAGGGCGAGGAGCGCCCGCGCATCCGTCTCGAGGGGGAGATCCCGAGCGCGGCGGAGCCGCCGTCCGGCTGTGTCTTCCACACGCGCTGCCCGAGGAAGCTCGGCGAGATCTGCGAACGGAGGAGCCCCCGCTCGCCGAGGCTGAGCCCGGGCCACATGCTGCGCTGCCACATCCCGCTGGAGGAGCTGCGGCGCCTCCAGGCCACCCCGCCCGATCCGCCGCCTTAACTCCCAGGGGCACCCCTCTCCCACCACCCGCGTTCAAGCGTAACGCTGAATTTCGCACTCATGGGGCGCCGAAGTGTGCCGAAAGTGTTGTCGGCGGCTCAGAAGACGACGAGCTGGCGCACGGCCTCGCCGGCGCGCAGGCGCTCGAAGGCCGTGGGAGTTCGTCGAGCCCGAAGCGGTGGCTGACCAGCTCGTCGAGCCGCAGGTCCCCTGCCGCGTACAGATCGACGAGCCGCGGGACGTCCTCGTCGAGCCTCGCCGAGCCGAGGAAGCAGCCCTTGATCGTCTTCTCGCTGATGAAGCCCCAGGTGTCGATCGTCAGCTTCGATCCCTTCGGAGGGAGCCCGACCACGACGACGGTGCCCCCGGACCCAAGGCACTCCCACGCTTGCGCGATCGTCTCCTCGCGGCCGATCGCCTCGAACGCGTAGTCCACTCCCCCGCCGGTCACGTGGCGCACGCGCCGCGGCACGTCCGCGGACGCACGCGCCTGGACGGCGGCGGTTGCGCCCAGTCGCTCGGCGAGCTCCAGCTTCTCGGGTCGCACGTCGACCGCGACGATCGGATCTGCAGCGCCGGCGAGTCGCGCCGCCTGGATCGTCGCGAGCCCGACGCCCCCGCAGCCCCAGACCGCGACTCTCGCGCCCGGCTCCACGGCGGCCGTCCGCGTGACGGCACCCCAGCCCGTGAGCGCCGCACAGCCGACGAGCGCCACGACGTCCAGCGGCGACGTCCTGCGCGGATGGGCACCGCCACGGACTCGGGGACCACCGCGTACTCCGCGAACGAGGAGACCGAGTTGAAGTGAT
Organism: uncultured Actinomycetes bacterium; assembly: GCA_963794055.1. Classification (GTDB taxonomy): domain Bacteria; phylum Actinomycetota; class Thermoleophilia; order Gaiellales; family Gaiellaceae; genus JAIBJN01. Next base: position 1,559 of record CAWCCL010000026.1, on the reverse strand, counting down.
GGAGCCGCTCGCCGCCCAGCGAGAGCCTCGAGGTCCCGTCGGCGAGCGTTCCCGTGGCGGCCATCCGTCCCGCCCAGGTCGCAGAAGCTCGGCCGTCCCCGCCGGCAGTCCTCGCACTCGCCGCACGACGGAACCAAGGCGAGCACGACATGGTCGCCGGGGTGGACCCGCTCGACGCCCCGGCCCGTGTCGACGACCACCCCGGATGCCTCGTGGCCGAGAACGATCGGCAGCGGCTCCGGGAGGTCGCCGTCGACGACGTGGAGGTCGCTCGCACACACCCCGCACGCAGCGATCCGGACCAACGCTCTCGCCCTTCCTGCGGCGCCGCGAGGTCGACGTCGACGATCTCGACGGGGCACCCGGCGCCCGCAGAACGGCCGCCCGCACGCGCACGCTGGCGAGCGTACCGTTCCGCGGCCGCAGAATCGCCCCGTGCGCGCCGCCGTCCTCCGCGAGATCAACGCGCCTCTCGCCGTCGAGGACGTCGACCTCGCCGACCCGGGGCCCGGCGAGGTCGCCGTCAGGCTCGCGGCGAGCGGCGTCTGCCACAGCGACTGGAACGTAATCACCGGCGCCACGCCGAATCCGCTCCCGGCCGTACTTGGTCACGAGGGGGCGGGACATCGTTGAGGCGATCGGCGAGGGTGTGACCGACGGTCGGCAGGGCGACCACGTCGTCCTCTCCTGGCTCCCGTCGTGCGGGACGTGCTTCTTCTGCTTGCAGGGCCGCGGGGTGCTCTGTGACATGGCCATGGCGGACATGTTCGAGGGAACGCTCCCCGGGGGTCGCTCGCGCTCTCCCAGAACGGGACGCCCCTCTACCACTACTCCTTCCTCTCCACGTTCGCCGAGCAGTGCGTCGTCCCCGAGAGCTGCTGCGTCCAGATCCGCCAGGACGCCCCGCTCGAGGTGGCGGCGCTGGTCGGCTGCGCCGTCATGACCGGCTTCGGCGCCGCTGTCGCTGCGCGCCGCGTCGAGCCCGGAAGCATGGCCGTCGTCTACGGCGCCGGGGCGTCGGGCTCTCGTCGATCCTCGGCTGCAAGCTCGCCGGGCGCGGGCGATCGTGGCAGCCGACCCGGTCCCTTCAAGCGGGAGACCGCCCTCTCGCTCGGCGCGACCCACGCCGTCGACCCGCGCAGCGAGGACGTCCCAGGGCTGGTGCGCGAGCTGACGGACGGCCGCGGCGCGGACTACGCCTTCGACACCGCCGGCGCGCCGGGCGTGGTCGCACAGGCCTACGCTGCCGTCCGCCGCGGCGGCATCGTGGTCGCGGTCGGCATCCCGCCCGTCGGCGAGACCGCTGACATTCCCGCCCCCTCGCTGCCGCGCGAGGAGAAGATCGTCACGGGCAGCTTCTACGGCTCGTGTCGCCCGCATCGGACATGCCGCTCGTCGTCGAGCTGTACATGGAAGGGAAGCTCGACCTCGACGCCCTGATCACCCGGACGTTCGCGCTCGACGAGATCAACGAGGCCTTCGCGGCCATGAACGCCGGTGAGGTGGCCCGGGAGTGATCCGCTTCGAGCTTCGCCGAGCGCACGCTGATTGGGGAAGGA
>CAWCCL010000025.1:0-22269 GCA_963794055.1 uncultured Actinomycetes bacterium | reverse complement strand
ACCGACCGCTCGCACCAGTCGATCTGGTTGTCCGGGTCGCCGGGGTAGCTGATCGGCGGCTCGGCGATCACGGAGGAGGCCGCCGGATTCGCCAGCGGCACCTCGATGACCGAGATCTTCGAGTGCAAGGGGTCGTTGCCGGCCGGCGGGCCGTTGACCGGACCACACGTCGGCCCGGGGCGGAGCGGATACGACGAGACGTACACGATGAGCTTGCCATCCGGCCCCTCGGCCTTGCCTGGCCAGAGCGTGATCGTGTGGGCGCCGCAGTCCGTGTAGACGGCCGCCACCTGGCTGACCGAGGTGAACGGGCTTGCGGGGTTGTCGCTCAGCTCGAAGATCCGCACGCCCTCCCAGCCGGTCGGATCGCCGTGCGCGAGGCGCGGAGCGCCGCACGCCGGACTTGCCATCGTGCGATCGACGGCCACGAGGAGCAGGTCGGCGACGCCGTTCCCGTTGCGGTCCCAGACGATCGGATCGTTCTGGTTGGCATCGCACGCGATGTCCTTGACGAGCGAGGGGCTGGCGGGATTCGAGATGTCGAAGATCCGCACCCCGCCGCGGGGCGGGGTACCGGCCGGGCTGCCCCCGTCGCCCGTGTAGTAGCCGACGAAGGCGTGATTCCCCCAGAACGCGAGATCCGAGGTGGTCGCGTTATTGGGGTTCGTGTACAGCAGGTCCATCCGTTTCCTCACGTCGCCGGGGTCGCGCTTCGCGCTGGCCGTGCCCGCGAGCAGGCCGAGCGCGACCAGGACAAGGACGATCAAGCGGAACGAAAATCTCATCAGTACCTCCAGAAGTAGAAAAGAGCGCTTGCATTGACTCGGCGTCCCGGTAGGCCCCGACCGGCCGATGTGCCATGCCTGCGTGGCCACGCGCACTCCGCTCGTCGATAGTGCCCTCTCCCCCGAGACGCTCCCGCTGGCATCTCACCTCCCCTATCGGTGCAGGGAGTCTCCTATCTTGGCGGCACGGTGTTAACCGGCCCGGCGACCGCCTACTCGAAGGAAGCCCCGTAGAGAAGGGCAGCCGCAGCCGCCACGAATGCCGCGGCACAGTGGGAGGGCGGAAGCCGCGCCTTGAGCGAGAGGGCGGCCGGAGCCGCCCTCTCTGTGCCTTTCCGAATAGGTGGTGGTTAGTCCATCGTCTGCGGGTTCAGGTGGTCCACCCGTGCTTTCATGCCGGGCTTCGGCAGGATCGCGCGGAACACGACCGTGCCTCTCGAGGTGGACGTGTCCTCCACCCCGTCCGAGGCATAGACAGGAATACCGGGGCCCTTCTTGAACATCGGGCCCGTGTACGGGTACGCGGACCAGTTGTCCGAGCCGAAGGTCCCGGCGAACTTGTAGTACGCGATCTCCTTGAGCCTGGTCGGCTTGCTGAAGTCGATCACGTTGACGCCGCCGGTGTACCAGGCGTTGACCAGGAGGTCCCGCTTGATGCCCATGACTGCCATGCCCATGTGGGCCGAGCAGTACGAGGCGGGGTCGGCTTGGGGCCGCATGTCACCGACATGGAAATCGCTCAGGAAGTTACCTTCCATGTCGGAGAAGAACATCCGCCCGGTCTTGTGCGTGCCGCCGGCGGGGTTCCACGGCCGCGGCTGGTAGGTCGTCATCGTCGGGCAGCCGCTGCCGAAGGACTCATCGACCCAGTTCACGACGGTGCCGTCATTGTTGAACATCACGGAGTGGAAGAAGTCGACCGCTCCGGGGAACTGGCCGGTGCCACCGGAGGAGACTTCGTCGTCGCCGATCGACATCGGGTTCTCCGTGTCCGGGAGCCCAGTGGACGGGTCGATCTCCCACACCTGGCCCTGCTCGGCGCACGCGGCGCCGGCGAGGTTGTGCTCCATGTGTACCACGATGTCGTGGCAGGCAATCGCCGCCGGCTCCAGGCCGGTGAGGCCCTTCTCGGTCCAGTCCATCTTGCCGTCCGGGTCACCCGGGTAGCTGATCGGCAGCTGGCCTGCCGGGGTGAGTTCGTGACTGGCCGCCGGATTGTTCAACGGCACCTCGACCGTCTGGATGACGCCGTGCAGCCCGGTGTTCGGACTCCCGGGGTCACCGTCGTACGGATTGGAGGTGTTCAGGTATGGCGGAGGCCTGTCTGCGTGACACCGCAGGTCGGGCCAGGGCGCAGCGGATACGACGACGCGTACACGATAAGCCGCGGATTGGTCGCGTCGTCCGCGAACCCGGGCCACAGCGTGATCGTGTGCGCACCGCAGTCCGTGTACACGGCCGCAACCTGTTGGATGGTGGCGAAGGGGTTGGCGGGGTTGTCGCTCATCGTGAGGACCCGCACCCCCTCCCAGCCGGTGGGCTTCGCATCGAAGCGAGCGCCGGCGGCATCGGTCGCCCGCGCGGCTCCACACTCCGGGCTTTCCATCGTGCGGTCCACGGCCAGGAGCAGCAGGTCGGCGACGCCGTTCCCGTTACGGTCCCAGAGGATCGGGTCGTTCTGTTGCCCGTCACACGGGAAGTCCCTGAGGAGCTTGGGCTTGGCCGGATTCTTGATGTCGAAGATCCGGACTCCGCCCCCCGCGAGCGCCTCCGTTGTAGTAGCCCTGGAATGCGTGGTGCCCCCAGAACGCGAGGTCCGAGTTGATACTGGTGTTCGGGGGCCCCTCGAACAGCGGGGTCATCTTCCGGTGCTGGTCGCTGTTGTGCTGTCGCGCCGGCGGTACCGGCGATCAGGCCGAGCGCGACCAGGACGAATGCGAGTAGGCGTAAGGGAAATCTCATGGATACCTCCACGGGTAGGCGAAAGGAGTTTGGGTCCACTGGAGCGCCGGCGGCCCCCGACTTGGGGATGCGCTGTGGCCCGGACGACGCGTCACGTTCGCCACAACAGTGAACAAAGCATCCTCTATGGAGAGACGCCCCCCACCGGCATCCCACCTCCCCTATCGGTGCGAGGCGATCTTGTACCCCCACGCCCGTCTTGTCAAACGGCCCGTCGACCCCCTGCTCGGAGGAAGCCCGCATAGAGGAGAACCGCGGCGGCGGCTATGAATGCAGCGGTCTCGGCGACGCCCAGCCCTGCCAGCCCGCTGCCGGCTGCGGCGACCGCCACGCCGGCGATCACGAGGGCGTTTCCGAGCGGGCGCCGGCGGATCGTGAGGAGCGCGACCCCGACCACCGCGATCGTGCCGGCACTGTTGCCGAGAACCGCGAGCAGTCGCGCGGGGAAGAAGTCGAGGTGCTCCTGCGCCTCCGGAATCGAGCCCCCGCCCACGGGGCTCGTCGAGCGGAACGGCGACGGCCACTCCTACCGCGAGCCCGGCGTAGAGCAGCCCCAGCGGCGCCGCCCAGCGTCGCCCGACGAGCAGGAGCGAGCCGACGCCGAGGAGCGCAGCCGTCAGCAGCCCTCCGAACAGGTAGTAGACCCGGAACAGGGAGTCGCTCCAGCCCGACGCCGCCCCCCAGGCCAAGGCGGCCGACGCCGACCGCGTACGCGGCGAGCGCCGGCGGCCCAGGCCGCGAACTGCGGCTCGCGGCGCGCTGCCAGCGCCGGACAGGATGCCGGCGAGCCGGAGGGCGAGCAGGGCGGCGGCGAAGGCCAGGAGCGCTTCCACGGTGTCGCGCGTCAGTTAACCTCAGGGCGCATGCCGGAGAAGCGCTACCTCGTTACGCCCGGGCCCACCCCGGTGCCGCCGGAGGTGCTCGCGGCCACGGCCCTGCCGATGATCCACCACCGCTCGGCGGACTTCCGCGACACGTTCACACGGGTGCTCGAGCGGCTCCAGGCCGTGTACCGCACGCGAGAACGACGTGCTCCTCTTCACGTCGGCCGGGAACGGCCGCGATGGAGTCCGCGGTCGCCAACGTCTGCTCGCCCGGTGACCGCGTGCTCGTCGTCTCGCACGGCTACTTCGGCGAGCGGTGGGCCGCGATCGCCCAGGGCTACGGGCTCGACGTCGACCACCTGCGCTACGAGTGGGGGGAGCTGCCGAGCGCGGACGAGGTCGGCGCGCGCCTGGAGGAGATCGGCGGCGCAAAGGTCGTCTACCTGACCCACTCGGACACGTCCACGGGCGGCGTCGCCGATGTGCAGGCGACGGCCGAGCGCGTCGCCGGATCCGGCGCGCTGATCGCGGTGGACGCGATCTCCAGCCTGGCCGCCGTGCCGCTCGAGACCGACGACTGGGGCTTCGACATCGCGCTCACGAGCTCGCACAAGGCCCTGATGTGCCCCGCCGGGCTCGCGTTCGCCGCGATCTCCCCGGCCGCCCTCGAGGCGACCGAGTCGGCGTCGCTCCCGCGCTACTACATGGACTGGCAGCGGGCGATCGCGGCGCTAGGCCAAGGGCGAGACCCCCTTCTCGACCGCGATCTCGCTCGTCCGCGGGCTCGACGTCGCGCTGGAGATGATCCTCGCCGACGGGCTCGACGCTGCCCACGAGCGCCACCTGCGCCTCGGGCGCGCGGCCCGCGCCGGCGTCAAGGCGATGGGGCTCGAGCTGTTCTCGCCGGATGCCGACAGCTCGGCCGTCGTCACGGCGATCCGCATGCCGGAGGGCGTCGACGGGCAGGCGATCGTCGCCTCGATGCGGGAGGAGTCCGGCGTCACGATCATCGGGGGACAGGGCCAGCTGCGCGGCAAGATCGTCCGTTTCGGCCATATCGGCTATGTCGACGTGCACGACGTCGCCGCCGCGCTCGCCGCGCTCGAGCGCGCGCTCGTGGAAGCCGGCGCCGACATCGAGCGCGGGACGGCGGTTCCCGCCGCGCTCGACGCCACGCCGAGCCAGTCGCGGCGTGAAGAGTCCTTATCCGGGAGCCGATCGCGGAGGCGGGAATCGACCTCCTGCGACGAGCGATTCGACGTCGACGTCGACTCCGACGGCGACCTGGCCGCCAGGATCGGCGACTACGACGCGATCATCATCCGCAGCGCGACGAAGCTCACCGCCGACCTGATCGAGCGCGCCGACCGGCTGAAGGTGATCGGCCGCGCGGGAGTGGGCGTGGACAACGTCGACCTCGCCGCGGCGTCCAAGCGCGGCATCGTCGTCGCCAACGCACCCCAGTCCACGGTCGTCTCGGCCGCCGAGCACACGATCGGGCTCCTGCTCGCGCTCACGCGCCAGATCCCGCAGGCGCACGGCGCGCTGAAGGAGGGCCGCTGGGAGCGCTCTCGCTTCGCCGGCATGGAGCTCGCCGACAAGACCCTCGGGCTGATCGGCTTCGGCCGGATCGGCCAGCAGGTCGCCCGCCGCGCCCGCGGCTTCGAGATGCGGGTGCGCGCATACGACCCCTACGTTGCCCCCGAGCGCTTCCGCGAGCTGGGCGTCGAGCGCGCCGAGACGCTGGACACGCTGCTCGCGGAGGCCGACTTCGTCTCCCTGCACTCCACGCTCACGGCCGAGACGCGCGACCTCATCGGCCGCGAGCAGATTGCGAAGATGAAGGATGGCGTGCGCATCGTCAACGTCGCCCGGGGGGAGCTCGTCGACGAGGAGGCGCTCGTCGAGGCGCTCGAGAGCGGCAAGGTAGCGGGCGCGGCGCTGGACGTCTTCATGGAGGAGCCGTACACCGGCCCGCTTGCTCGGACTTCAGAACGTCGTCGTCACGCCGCACCTGGCCGCGTCCACGCAGGAGGCCCAGGACCGGGCCGGCCTGATCGTGGCCGAGCAGGTCGCGGCCGCACTCGAGGGCGGCGTGGTGACGAACGCCCTCAACGTCCCGTCCGTCGCCGCAGAGGACATGGACGCACTCGGCCCGTACCTGCCCCTGGCCGCGAACCTCGGCGCGCTCGCTCTCGAGCTCGCCGGCGGCACGGCGGAGCGGATCGACTTCCGCTACCTGGGCGAGCTCGCCGAGCGGGACACGCGCCTGCTCACGGTGGCAGCCCTGAACGGGGCCTTCCGAGGGCGCGTGGAGGAGCCGGTCAACTACGTCAACGCACCGCTGGTCGCGCAGGAGCGCGGCATCGAGGTCCGCGAGGAGCGGCGGCGCGCGTCGCGTCACTTCAGGAACCTGATCACGGTGACCGCGGTCGCGGGCGGCGAGGAGTTCATGGTCGGCGGCACGATCATGGGCCGCGACGACGAGCCCCGCCTCGTGCGCGCGCTCGGCTACGACGTCGAGATCGCGCTCGAGCCGCTGATGCTGTTCGTCGTCAACGACGACCGGCCGGGCAGGATCGGCCGCCTTGGGACGATCCTCGGCGAGGCGGAGGTCAACATCGCCAACATGGCAGTGTCCCGCAACCGCCCGCGCTCGCGCGCCCTCATGGTGCTCACGCTCGACAACCCGATCCCGCCGGAGGTTCTCGAGCGCATCCGGGAGGAGCCTGGGCTGCTCGACCCGCACGCGATCTGGCTCGAACGGGGAGAGAACGACGAGCTCCGCTAGCTGGCCCGAGGCGGTGCAGCGGGTCGCGGCCTTCCTCCGCGAGAACCGGGTCGAGGCCCGCGTCGAGGAGTTCGCCGAGGGCACGCCGACGGCGGCCGACGCCGCGAAGGCGACCGGCGCGCCCATCGACCAGATCGTCAAGTCACTGGTCTTTGCCTGCGACGGGCGCCCGATCGTCGTCATGGTCCCCGGCGACGAGCGCGCGGACACGGCCAGGATCGCCGCGGCGGCCGGCTGCGAGCGGGTCAAGGCGGTCGGCGCCGACGCGATCGAGCAGCTCACCGGGTTCCCGCCGGGCGGTGTTGCCCCGTTCCCGCTCCCCGGGATCGAGACCGTGCTGATCGAGCGGTCGCTCCTCGCCCACGAGGAGGTGTGGATCGGCGCCGGGTCGAGCCGCCACATGGCGGCGCTCGCCCCGAGCGATCTCGTCCGCCTGGCGCGAGCACGTGCCGCCCAGCTCACCGTCGAGTAACCTTTTCTCCATGAGGGCCACGGAGAAGATCTGGATGAACGGGGAGCTCGTCGACTGGGCCGACGCGAAGGTCCACGTGGGCGCGCACGGGCTCCACTACGGCTCGGGCGTGTTCGAGGGCATCCGCTGCTACGAGACGGATTCGGGCCCGGCGGTGTTCCGGCTGACCGACCACCTCCAGCGCCTGCACCAGTCCGCCGAGCTCCTGCACATGGAGCTTCCGTACTCCGTCGAGGAGCTGCGCCTGGCGAGCCACGAGCTCATCGGCGTGAACGGGCTCACCGAGTGCTACCTCCGCCCGCTCGCCTACTACGGCTACGGCGAGCTCGGCGTCCACCCCGGCACGAACCCGGTCGACGTCGTGCTGATGACCTGGCCGTGGGGCACCTACCTGGGCGAAGACGCGCTCACGAAGGGCATCCGCGCCAAGGTGTCGTCGTGGAAGCGCGTCGGGCCGAACACGATCCCGCACGTCGCCAAGGCGACGGGGATCTACCTCAACTCCATGCTCGCGGTCATCGAGGCGACCCGCGCCGGCTACGAGGAGGCGATCCTCCTCACCGACGACGGGCTACGTCGCCGACGGCTCGGGCGAGAACATCTTCGTGGTCAAGGACGAGATCATCTCGACGCCCGACCTCTCCGCTTCGATCCTCCGGGGGATCACGCGGCAGGCCGTGATCGAGATCGCGCAGACGCTCGGCTATGCGGTGCACGAGCGCCAGCTGATCCGCTCGGATCTCTACGTCGCCGACGAGCTCTTCATGTGCGGCACGGCCGCCGAGGTTACGCCCGTCCGCTCGGTCGACGACCACGAGATCGGCGACCCCGGCCCGGTGACGAAGGCGATCCAGGACGTCTTCTTCGACGCCGTCCGCGGCCGCGACGAGCGCTTCTCGCGGTGGCTGGAGTACGCGGAGAAGACGCCGGCCGCGCCGGGATCCTGAGCTCGGTAAGTGCCCGTTTCGAAATGAGGCGGCTCAGCGCTTCGTTTTGAAACGGGTTCTAAGCCGATAGGCCTCTCCGCGCCCTGGATCGGCGAGCGGGAGGAGGAGCTCGTGCTCCGGACGCTGCGTTCGGGGCAGCTGTCGCTCGGCCCGATGGTCGACCGCTTCGAGGCCGCGCTCGCCGAGCGCGTGGGTCGCGCCGTACGTCGCCGCAGTCTCGAGCGGAACCGCCGGGCCTGCACCTCTGCATGCGCCTGGCCGGGATCGGCCCCGGCGACGAGGTCGTGACGACGCCGTTCTCCTTCGTCGCCTCGGCGAACTGCGCGCTCTACGAGGGCGCGACGCCGGTCTTCGCGGACATCGACCCGCAGACGCTCAACCTCGACCCGGCCGCCGTCGAGGCGGCGATCACGCCCGGACGAAGGCGATCCTCCCGGTGCACATCTTCGGCTACCCGGCCGAGCTCGACGAGCTGGAGGCGATCGCCGAGCGCCACGGGCTCGCCATCGTCGAGGACGCGTGCGAGGCGCTCGGGTCCGACTACCGCGGCCGGCCGATCGGCTCGTCCGGCCAGCCCGGCCGTCTTCGCCTTCTATCCGAACAAGCAGATGACTACCGGGGAGGGAGGCGCGGTGGCGGTCTCGACCGAGGACGAGTGGGCGCTCCTGAAGAGCCTCTCCAACCAGGGCCGGAGCGACTCGGGCGAGTGGCTCACGCACGCGCGACTCGGCTACAACTACCGCCTCGACGACCTCTCGGCGGCGCTCGGCCTCGCGCAGGTCGAGCGGCTCGACGAGATCCTGGCGGCCCGTGCCGAGGTCGCCGCCCGCTACGGAGAGCTGCTCGCGGGCGTGGACGGCGTCGAGGCGCCGCTGCCCGACGACGACGACCACGTGCGCTCGTGGTTCGTCTACGTCGTCACGCTCGCCCGCGGGAGCCGACCGGGACGGCGTCATGGCGCGCCTCGCCGCCGAAGGCATCGCGTCGAAGCCCTATCTGCCCTCGATCCACCTGCAGCCGTACTACCGCGAGCGCTTCGGCTACCGCGAGGGGATGCTCCCGGTCTCGGAGGACACCAGCGCCCGGACGCTGGCGCTCCCGTTCCACTCGCGCCTCCCTGCCGCGGACCAGGAGCGGGTCGTCGAGGCGCTGGCTCGCGCCCTCGCCTGACCGGTGGCTGCTTCGATCAGGCTGCCCCGATCGGGCTGGCCCGATCGGCACGCTTTCGGCACGGATCCGTCTCCCACACGCGCGGATTTTCGCGGTAGGCTCGAGGCCAACGGGTCGGGGAGGTGGGTCTCCCTCTACTCGGGCGCGTGATGAAGGTGAGGGGGCGCGGGTCGCAAGCCCGGCGCCGGGCACTCGGCTTGCGATAATCCCCGCGTGGCGGACGTCGCGCCCCGCATGGTCTTCCTCGGCTTCGGCAAGTACGCCCGCGCGGACAAGATCTACGCACTCGAGCCGATCCGCGGCGACGACCGGGGAGGGGGCAAGCGGACGCTGGTCTGGGTCGACGGAATCTCCACGCCGATCGTCGCGTCGCGCACCGAGCGCACGATCCTCCACGAGATGGGCCAGGACGTCGCCGCCGGCTCCAAGCTCCTGGACGATGCGCTCGCATTCGCCGAGCGGATCGCCGAGGACGCCGAGAAGGGCCGCGTCGACCTGGGCGACCTCGGCCGCCGGGCGCGCAAGCTGCTCGAGGCCAGCGCCAAGCAGGCCGAGCCCGAACAGCTCTTTTGACCGCCCTCACGCGCGACTTCTTCGCGCGGAGCGTCCACGAGCTCGCCCCGGAGCTCGTCGGCTGCACGCTGCTCGTGGCAGGCGTCGGAGGACGCATCGTCGAGGTGGAGGCCTACGCCCCGGAGGACCCAGCAAGCCACTCCTTTCGCGGCCCGACGCCGCGGAACCGCGCCATGTTCGGGCCGTCCGGGCACGCCTACGTCTACCGCTCCTACGGCGTCCACTGGTGCCTGAACCTGGTCTGTGGCAGCGAGGGCCGCGCCGAGGCCGTCCTCTTGCGCGCGCTCGAGCCGACCTCGGGGGTGGAGCGGATGCGCGAGCGGCGGAAGCTCGACTCCGAGCGGCTCCTCTGTGCCGGGCCCGGGCGACTGTGCCAGGCGCTTGGCGTCACGGCGGCGCACGACGGGCTGCCGCTCGACCGCCCGCCCTTCGAGCTGCGCGCGGCCGAGCAGGCCGTCGAGGTAGCGCGCGGGCCGCGCGTGGGGATCACGCGCGCGACTGAGCTTCCCTGGCGGTACGGGCTCGCCGGGTCGCGTTTTCTGAGCCGCGGGCTCTAGGCCGCCGTCGCGCCCTTCGACTCCCAGTAGCTGTTGAGGGCTCGCTGCACCTTCACGAACCAGACGATCGCCGGGACGACCAGGAACCCGAACGGGAAGAGCCACAGGCCGGTCATGCCGCTCACCGGCGGCGCCTGACCGTCCTTTTGGTACATCTTTCCGATCTCCGACGGGATCACGAACGCCATGACCGGGTACAGCAGGATCCAGATCACGAGTGCGAGTACCCCGCCGAGCCCCTCGCCTGTGTGCTTCCCCATCTCCTCCTCGGTCTTGTAGATCCAGTACCACGCGTAGAACCCGATGGTGACGATGTAGAGAAGGATTCCGAAGCCGATCCCACGCGGCCGCCCGAGCGGGCCGGTGTTGCCGGTCGGGGCTGTGACGACAGACGCTTCCATGTGCACCTCCTTGTGCCGGGGGATTCTTTCACCGGCGCCGGATGCGGGCGCGAATCAGCCGCGCGAGACGACGAGGCGCACGGTCATGTTGCGCGTCGCGGCGAGGCCTGCCCGCGGGAACTGCGCGATGACGACGTCCGGCCGCCCGCCGTCCACATAGGTCTGCACGACCCCGGCCAGCCGCCGCTTCGCCAGCCGCGCCCGTGCCTGTCTCGACCGAGAGGCCCACGACGTCCGGCACTCTCCCGTTGGGAGCGTGTGGGAGGACGATGCGGACGGTGCTCCACGATGAGAGGGTGCCGCGCGCGGGCTTCTGGTCGACGACGAAGCCGAGCCGCTCCCCGGGCCGTGCCGGCCGCCAGACCACCTCAGGGGTGAGCGGCATCGAGTAGAGCTGCGACCTCGCCGCCGCGAGGCGCGAGCCGACGACGTCGGGGACGTCCACCTCGTTCGGCTTGCACGGAGCCTCGGCATCCGGCCCCGTCCCGACGAAGTAGAGGATCTGGCGCGAGTTCTTGCAGTTGCCGTTGTCCAGCAGGATCTTGCTGTCGCGGTTCACGACCTGGAGCGGGACCGACCTGATCGTACGACGGGTACGGGAAGCTCTCCGGCGGCTCGTCGAGATGGGCGAGGGCGCGTTTGGCGAACGCCTGCCAGATCAGCGCCGGGAACGTCCCCCCGGCCACTGGGTCGCCCTCGAACTCGGTGTTCATCGGCTTCAGCCGGTCCGGATAGCCGACCCAGACGGCGACGGCGAGTTGCGGCGTGTAGCCCACGAACCAGGCGTCGCCGTAGTTCTCCGTCGTCCCGGTCTTGCCCGCGACCGGCCGGTCGGCGAGGGCCGCGCGCTTCCCCGTGCCGTCGGTGACTACCTGCTGGAGGATGGAGGTGACGATCGCCGCGTCGTTTTGCTCGACGACCCGTTTCGGCACAGCGTCGTTGGAGTCCGCCCGGCGCCCGTCCTCGACCCTGAGGACGGCGCGCGGCACGTTGCCGAGCACGGAGCCGTCGACCCGCTCGCCGCCGTTGGCGAGGGTGGCGAAGGCGCGCGCCATCTCCAGCGGGCTCACCGCCTCGACCCCGAGGCCGATGGCGAAGTAGTCCTCGAGCGGACGGGTGACGCCGAGGCGGTGCGCGGTGTTGGCCACGTTGCCCGGCCCGACCTGCGCGGTCAGCTGCGCGTAGACCGAGTTGTCGGAGTGGATCGTCGCATCCTGCACGTTGATCGGGCCGAGGTATGAGCCCTCGTAGTTGTGCACCGACCAGAGCTTGTCCCCGAGGTTGATGACGGTCGGCTCGGAGGTGAAGACCGTCTGCGGCGAGATGCCCTGCTCCACCGCCGTCGTCAGCACGAACGGCTTGAACGCCGAGCCCGTCTGGCGCTGGCCCTGCACCGCGAGGTTGAACTGGCTCTTGCGGAAGTTGTCGCCGCCGTACATGGCCAGCACCCGGCCGTCACGCGGGTCGATGGCTACGAGCGCCGCTGCCGGGCCCCTGGCGTCGGGCAGCCAGTTGTCGATCGCCTCGCGCGCCTGCTTCTGGAGCTCGAGGTCGATCGACGTGTAGATCTTGAGCCCGCCGCCGAAGACCTCACCGGAGCCGTAGTAGGGGACGAGCTGCTGCTTCACGTACTCGGCGAAGTAGCCGACGCGGCCCCTCGAGCCGGGGATGCCGATGTCCTCGGGCTCCGGCAGCGGCGACTCGTCGGCCGTCCGGTAGTCGGTCGGGGTGATCAGCCCCTGCTCGAGCATCAGCCGCAGGACGGTAGTCCGCCGCGCCTTCGCCGCCTCGGGGTTGGCGGCCGGGTCGTACGTGCCGGGGCTCGCGGGCAGCCCGGCAAGGAGCGCCGCGTCCGGGAGCGTGAGCTCCTTCGCGTGCTTGTCGAAGTACACGCGCGAGGCCATCTCGATCCCGTACGCGCTGTTCCCGAAGTAGATCGTGTTCAGGTAGGCGGTCAGAATCCGGTCCTTCGACCAGCGCTGCTCGAGCTGCCAGGCGAGCGTCGCCTCCTTGAGCTTGCGGCTGACGGTCCGCTCCTGCTTCGTGTACTGGTTCTTGACGAACTGCTGCGTGATCGTGGAGCCGCCCTGGACGATGTCCTTCGAGCGGACGTCGGCCCAGACCGCGCGGGCCATGCCCTGGATGTCCACGCCGCGGTGCTCCCAGAAGCGGCGGTCCTCGACGGCGACGATCGCCTGCTTCATCGCCGGCGCGATCTGCTCGGAGCTGACGACGATGCGGCTCTCCGAGCCGCGCAGCACGGCGAGCACCGTCTTCCCGTCCGAGGCGTAGATGTAGCCGAGCCGCTCGGTGCGGCGTTCGTTGCCGGGCTCGAGCTGCGGGAGCTCGCTCGCGATCGAGCTGACGAGCCCGTATGCGAACGACACCGTCGTCACACAGGCGATGACGGTGAGGAGCGCGAGGAACCGAAGCTTTCGGATCCGGCGAGGGCGCTTCGCAGCGCCGCGCCTACGTTTTCCGAGCAGCACGAAGCCGGGAATTCTAGCGCCCGGCCTGGCGGAGCCGGACGGTTAGGCCGCTTGCTCGCTCGTGATGATCGGCTGTTGCGTGGGCTGGTCGACGCCGCCGGCCTGCTCGACCGTGACGGCGACGATCGCGCCTTCGGGAACGGGCACGGTGAGGGGCACGACCGTCTGGTCGCCGCCGCCCGAGAAGAGGCCGGCGGGCACCGCCTGGTCGCCTTCGATCACCCAGGCCTCGTACGTCTTCTCGGACGGAGCGCTCTCGAGCCCGCTGATCACGAGCGAGCCCTCTGCCGTCTCCGCGTCGACGACGAGCACGCCGTCCGCGCCCTCGAGCGCGAAGTGGCTCGCGCTCGGGTCAATGAGCGCGATCAGGGCTTCGTTTGCGCGGTGCTGCTCGGCCTGCACATCGTCGAGCTGCTGCGAGAGGTCGGCCGCCCAGAAGGCGAGCCCGACCGCAGCGATCCCAGCCGCCACGGCTGCCGCGGCCGCGACGGGGAAGGCCCAGCGCCGGCGCGGCAGCGGGACGACCTTGGGGCGCTCGCTCGCCGCCTGGTCGAGGATCCGGTCGCGGAGCGCTGCAGGCGGCTCGGGCGCGTCGACGTCGTACGCCAGCTCCGCGGCGACCCGCTGGAAGGTGGTGACGTTCTCGCGGCACTCGGCGCAGCGGGCGAGATGCTCCTCGAAAGCCTCGAGCTCGCTCGCCGCGTCGAGGGCGTCGAGCGCGTACGCGGCGCTCAGCTCGTGGATCTCGGCTCGTTCCATTGCTCTTCCTCGAATTCTTCCTCCGCGAGTAGCTCGCGGAGACTGGCCAGGCCGGAGAACATCCGGCTCTTGATTGTGCCCAACGGCTCGCCGAGCCGGTCGGCGAGCTCGGACTGCGTGAATCCTCCGTAGTAGGCGAGCTCGAGTGCCTCGCGCTGCTTGTCCGGTAGCCGCTTGAGCGCCTCCTGCACCCGGATGCGCCGCAGGCGCAGCCAGGCCTCCTCCTCCGTGTCGTCGCCGGACTCGTGCGGCGCGGCGTCGAGCGGCTCGGCCCGGCGCGGCTGCTCCCGGCGCACGAGGTCGACGGCCCGCCGGTGGACCAGCGTGAGGATCCAGGTGCTCGCCTTGGCGCGCTCGGCGACGAAACGGGTGGCAGACCGCCAGACGGCGAGGAAGCCTTCCTGCACGGCGTCCTCGGCGAGCGCCGGATCGCGAACGATGCGCAACGCGAGCCCGTAGGCGACGCGCCCGAAGCGGTCGTAGAGCTCCGCCAGCGCCTCCTCGTCGGCGCGCGCGACGAGCGCGACGAGCGCCTCGTCGGACAGGTGAGCGAGCCCTCGGCCCATGATCCCACGCCCCTTGCGAGGCGCGCGCAACGCTAGCACGGCGGCCATGAGGGCTATTCGGCGGGCGGACGCGGAGCGGTTCGATCCGCTGTCCTGAACCGATCGTCCGGGTCGCCCGAATACGGCGCGTTCAACCCACCACGGAGGAGAGGGAAATGAGACGAATCTGCGCTCCTCGGGGCGCTCCTCATCGCGGTGCTCGCCGCTGCGCTCGTACGCGGCGCGGGCCCGGACGACGGGCGAGGCGTCGAGCCATCGCGAGGCGCCGCGTCATCAGCGACGACCCGGCGGCGGACAACACGGACGTCTATGCGTTCGTCAGTCCCGACCGGCCCGACACGGTCACGATCGTCGCCAACTACATCCCGCTCGAAGAGCCGGCCGGCGGCCCGAACTTCGACGAGTTCGGCGACGACGTGCTCTACGAGCTGAAGGTGGACAACACGGGCGACGGCAGCGAGGACGTCACCTTACCAGTTCGAGTTCGAGACGCAGACTCGGAACGCGCAACACGTTCCTCTACAACACCGGCCCGATCGACACGCTCTCGGACCCGGACTGGAACCGTCCTCAGACGTACAAGCGTCACCCGGGTCGACGACGCGGAACGGACGACGATGCTGCTCCGAGACCTGCCCACGCCGCCCGGTCAACATCGGGCCGCGCTCGACCCCGAGCTACGGCTCGCTCATGGCGGCCGCGGTCCGGCAGCTGCCCGGCGGGATCAAGGTCTTCGCGGGCCAGATCGACGACCCGTTCTTCGTCGACCTCGGCTCGGTCTTCGACCTCGCCGGCCTGCGGCCGTTCAACCCCGCGCACGTCATTCCGCTTCCGGCGGAGGACGGGGTCGACGGCGTCGGCGGCTACAACACGCACGCGATCGTGCTCCAGGTCCCGATCACGCAGCTCACGCGCGACGGCAAGCTGCACGCGGCCGACGACCCGAAGGCCGTGATCGGCGTCTACGCGACGGCGAGCCGGCAGCAGACGCAGATCATCGACCGAACGGCCGGCGGCGCGTCGACGGCGACTGGGTGCAGGTCTCCCGGCTCGCCGAGCCCGCTGATCAACGAGGTCGTGATCCCGCTCGGCGAAGAAGGACCGCTGGAACGCGTCCGACCCGTCGGACGACGCGGACTTCGCGTCGCACTACACGAGCCCGAGGTGACTGCGCCTCGCGAATCTGCTCTACCCGGTGCTCGACAACGCGCCCGAGACGGGTCGCGGCGACATCGCCGCCGATCCTGCTCACGGGCGTTCCGAGGCTCAACTTCACCGGCCCCACGCAGGCCGACCTGATCCGCCTCAACACCGGCATCGCGCCGACCGTGCCCGGTGGGCACGGGCAACCGGCTCGGCGTCCTCGGCGGCGACTTCGCCGGCTTCCCGAACGGCCGGCGGCTCGAGGACGACGTCACCGACATCGAGCTCCGCGCCCTCGCGTGCGGCTACGGCGCCGATCGTCGGGCCGATCATCGAGAGCTTCGGCTTCTGCGCCGGCAACGGCAACCGCTCGCCGAACAACCTGCTCGGCGACGGCGTCGACGCGAACGACCGGCCCTTCCGCATGACCTTCCCGTACGCGCGCGATGCCGCACCAGGGCTACGAGCACGTGCACCACGGCGCGCACGGGCGGGCCCTAGACGGAGCGACGACCGGAGGGGCCCGCGCTGCGGCGGCGGGCCCCTCGTCCTCCCCTCCGACGAGGAGCTTCGATGAAGACGCACGACCATCTTCGGAGCCGCCGCGCCGGTGGCCGCGGCGCTCGCCGCTCCTGCTCGGCGGCGTGCTGCGGGGAGCCCGTCGCCGGCCGCGCGCCGCAGACGTCGGCCCGAGCCGCGGCCGGCGCGCCTGCTCGACGGCTTCGCCGCCGGCGACACGGCGCGCCTGATCGTCGCAGCTCGAGCGCGACGTGCGAGCGCAACCCCGACGACGCCGCGCTCGCTGACCCTGCTCGGGCTCGCGCTCCAGCAGCGCATGCGCGAGACGGCCGACGCCGTCGCTACTTCGCCGCGCTCCGAGGAGGCCTCCGCCGCGCGCTCGAGCTCGCCCCGGCCGACGACCCGGCGGTGAGCGGCGCTCGGCCGCGCTCGCGCGCGTCGCAGCACCGCTTCCGCGACGCGCTCGCGCTCGGCACGCCGCGCGCACCGCGCTCGCACCGCGTACTCGCGCGCCACCTCGGGATCCTCGGCGACGCGCTCGTCGAGCTCGGCCGCTACGACGAGGCCTTCGCGACCTTCGACCGGATGGTCGCGCTCAAGCCGTCCGCTCGCCTCCTACGCGCGCGTCTCCTACGCCCGCGAGCTGCTCGGCGACGCCGACGGCGGCGATCGAGGCGATGGAGCTCGCGCTCGACGCGGCCGGCGGCCACGCCGGAGCCGACCGCGTGGACGCACGTCGAGCTCGGCAACCTCCACTTCGACGCAGGGCGAGCTGCGCCTCGCGGCGCGCGCATACCGCGCGGCGCTCGCCGCTTTCCCGGGCTACGTCACCGCGCTCGAGGCCGCGCTGGCCCGCGTCGAGGCCGCGCGCGGCCGGACCGCCGAGGCGCGCTCGCGCTCTCCCGGCGCGCCGTCGACGCCGTGCCGCTGCCGCAGTACGTCGGCCACGCTCGGCGACCGCTCGCCGCGCGGGCAGCGACGCCGAGGCGGCGCGACGCAGTACGAGCTCGTCGGCGCGATGAGCGGCTCCGAGCGCGAACGGCGTCCGCACCGAGCTCGAGACCGCGCTCTTCGACGTCGACCACGGGCTCCGGCTCGCGCGACGCGCTCGCGCGCGCGCGCGCAGCGCTACGCGAGCGGCCGAGCATCGAGGCCGACGACGTGCTCGCCTGGGCGCTCGTCCGCAACGGCCGCTGCGAGGAGGCGCTGCGCTACTCGCAGCGCGCGCTCCGGCTCGGCACGCGCGACGCGCCAAGCTCTTCCACCGCGGCATGGCCGAGCGCTGCCTCGGCCGCCGGCGGCCGCCGGGCCGCGTTCCGCGCGCGCGCTCGACCTCAACCCGCACTTCTCCCCGCTCTGGGCACCCGTCGCGAAGGAGGCCGTCGTGAAGCGGCCTCGTCGCTGCTGCTCGCGCTCGCGGCGCTCGCCGCTGCCCGCCGCCGCGCTCGCGCATCCGCTCGGCAACTTCACGACCAACCGCTACACGCGGATCGACGTCTCGGGCGACCGCGTCTTCGCGCTCTACGTGCTCGACCTCGCCGAGATCCCGACGTACCAGGCGCGCTCGACGGTTCGCCGGCTCGGCCGCGAGCGCTACGCGGCCGCGCGTCGCGACCCGGCTGCGCGGCCTGCTGAGCTCGACGGCGGCCGGCGTGCCGCTCGCGCGAGCTCGAGCACGCGCGTCCGTTCCCGGCCGGCGTCGGCGGCCTGCGGACGACGCGGCTCGAGCTCGTGCTCGACGGCGGGCCGACGGCGCGCCGGGCCGGACCGCTCGCGTACGCGGACGTGAACTTCCAGCGGCGGCTCGGCTGGCGCGAGATCGTCGCGCGCGCCACCGCCGGCGCGCGGCTCGAGGTCGTCGGCGTCCCCGCGCGCAGCGCGAGCCACGAGCTGCGCGCCTACCCGCAGGACCTGCTCTCGAGCCCGCTCGACGTCTCGCGCGCCGATGCGCGTCGAGTCAGCCGGGGACGGGCGGGGCCGTGCCCGCACGCTGCGGGACGGCGCAGCCGGCCTCGTCCGGCGGCCTCCGCGAGGGCGGCTTCGCGGCGCTCGTCGACGAGGAGCTGAGCCTCGGCGTCGTGCTCGCGTCGCTGCTCGCGGCGCTCTTCTGGGGCGCGGCCCACGCGCTCACGCCGGGACACGGCAAGGCCGATCGTCGCCGCCTACATGGTCGGCACGCGCGGGACGGCCCCGCGCACGCCTTCCTGCTCGGCGGGATCGTGACCGTCACGCACACGATCGGCGTCTTCGCGCTCGGGCTCGTGACGCTCGCGCTGTCGGAGTTCATCGTCCCCGAGCAGCTCTACCCGTGGCTCAACCTCGTCTCCGCGCTGCTCGTCGTCGCGGTCGGCGTCGCGGTGTTCCGCTACCGCATCGCTCGGCTGGCTGCGCGGCGGCGCGGCGCGCAGCGCACGCGCACCACCACACCACCACCACCACGAGCACGACGACCACGACCACCACCACGGCCCGGCGGGCACTCGCACGTCCCGGAGCCGGGCACCGGCATGCGCGGGCTCGTGGCCGTCGGCGTCTCCGGCGGGCTGCTCCCGTGCCCGACCGCGCTCGTCGTCCTGCTCGCGGCGATCTCGCTGCACCGGGTCGCGCTACGGGCTCGTGCTGATCGTCGCCTTCAGCGTCGGCCTCGCCGCCGTGGTCACCGCGATCGGGCTGCTCGCCGTCGGCGCGAAGCGGACGTTCGCCCGCATGAGCTTCGAGGGCCGGCTCGTCCGGGCGCTGCCCGCCGTGAGCGCGCTCGTGATCATCGCGCTCGGCGCCGCGATGACGCGTGCGCGCGCTGCCCACGATCCTCTGAGTTGCGCGCTCGTCGCCTTTCGCGGTTCGAATCGCAGCTGCGACCGAACCGCGACAAGCGGCCGCTGCGAATGAGGAGCGAGATGACGACCGCACGCCTGAGACGCACCGATCGAGGTCGACGACGTCGACGAGGCCGTCGCGGCCCTGCGCGAGCGCGGCCTGCGCGTCTCCGCCGCACGGCGGCTCGTGCTCGAGGCGCTCTTCGCGGCCGAGGCGCCGGTCTCGGCGGAGCGGATCGCGGAGGGCGTCGCCGGCCGGATCCCGCGCTCCGACCTCGCGTCGGTCTACCGCAACCTCGAGACGCTCGAGGAGATCGGCCTCGTCCGCCACGTGCACCTCGGCCACGGGCCCGGCCTCTACGCCCTCGCGTACGCGCGCGCGCGCGAGTACCTCGTCTGCGAGTCGCTGCGACCGCGTCGTGGCCGTCCACGCCGGCCGAGCTCGAGGGCGTGCGCGCCGCGATCCGGTCGAGCTTCGGCTTCGAGGCGCGCTTCGGCCATTTCCCCATCGTCGGCCTCTGCCCGACTGTGCGCGGCCGAGAGCGACGACCCACTGCCAGGAGGAGAGGGAGCCTTCGCATGCACATCCCTGACGGCTTCCTGAGCGGCGACGTGCGGCCGTCACGGCGGTCGCTGCGGGCGCCGCCGTCGGCTACGGCCTGAGGCGCGCGAACACGACGCTGGACGAGCGGCGGATCCCGCTGCTCGGCGTCACCGCCGCCTTCGTCTTCGCCGCGCAGATGCTCAACTTCCCGGTCGCCGGCGGCACGAGCGGCCACTTCCTCGGCGCCGGCGCTCGCCACCGTGCTCCTCGGCCCGTGGCTCGCCTGCCTCGTGCTCGCGGTCGTCCTCGCGATGCAGGCGTTCCTCTTCGCGGACGGCGGCATCACCGCGCTGGGCGCGAACGTCTTCAACATGGGCGTGATGGGCGCGCTCGTCGTCGGGGCGCTCATGCTCGCGACGCGCGCGCTGCTGCCGAAGATCGCGCGGCGTTCCTCGCGATCGTCGCCGTCGGCGCCTGGCTCGCGGTGATGACGGGCGCGCTCTTCGACCTCGCTCGAGCTCGCGCTCTCGGGCACGGTCCCGCTCGGCACGGTGCTCCCGGCGATGCTCGGCGTGCACGCGCTGATCGGCATCGGCGAGGCCGTCGTCACCGTCGCCGCGGTCGCCGCGGTGCTCGCGACGCGGCCCGACCTGATCGCCGTCGCCGACCTCGACCCCGCCGAGCTCTGCCCCGGCACCGTCCCGTCTCCCGGAAGGAGCCCAGCGATGAGACGCCGTCTCGATTCGTCTCTTCACCGTGCTGGCGCTTGCGCTCGCCGTCGGGCTCGGCGTCGCCGTGTCGCGCCCTTCGCCGACTCGTCCCCGGACGGCCTGGAGCAGGTCGCCGAGGACAAGGGCTTCCTCGACGACCGGCCGCTGCACGCGATCCAGGACGGACTCGCCGATCCCGGACTACGCGTTCCCCGGGGTCGACGACCAGCGTGTCGCAACCGGCCTCGCCGGCTTCTTCGGCACGCTGCTCGTCTTCGCGCTCGCCCTCGGGCTCGCCCGGCTCGTGCACCGGCGCCGGCTGCGACGGCCGAGAGAGCTCGGCCGCGGAGCCCGTCGTGAGCGGGCTCTGCGAGCACCGCCCGGGCCGGATCGGGCTTGCCGGCAACCCGGCGAGCCCGATCCACCGGCTCGACCCGCGCACGAAGATCGTCGGCCTGCTCGGGACGACGATCGTCGCCGTCACGGCGCCGCTCTCGGCGCTGGCCCGTCTTCGTCGCCTGCGCGCCCGTCCTGCTGCGGTCGTCGCGGCCGGCGCCCGGGTCGCCGCGCGGACGATCTGGCGGCGGGCCCGCGTCGTCCTGCCGCTGATCCTCTTCGTCGCCGTCTTCGTTCCGTTCGTCCGCAAGGGCGGGGAGGAGTACGCGCTCGGGCCGCTCACCGTCTCCGCGGCGGGCCTGCAGCCCTTCGCGACGGTCTCGCCAAGGCGACGATCGGCACCGTCAGCGCGGTCCTGCTCGGCGCGACGACGACCTTCCCGGACGTCCTGCGCGGGCTCGAGCGCCTGCGCGTGCCGCGCCTGTTCACGCTGATCGCGGCATTCATGTACCGCTACCTGTTCGTGATCGTCGACGAGGTGCAGCGCATGCGCGCCGCGCTCGCCGCTCGCGGCCCGCGCGCGCGGCGCGTGCCAGGGCGCCGCCTTCGGCCGCGTTGCCGCCGCGCTCTTCCTGCGGAGCTACGGCCGCGGCGAGCGCGTCTACCTCGCGATGCTCTCCCGCGGCTACGGCGGGTGATGCCGCGCTCGAGCCGCTCGCCTTTCGGCGCGCCGACGTCTCTTCGTCGCTCTGGTCGCGACCGCGCTGCTCGCCGTCCGGTTGCGCTGGGAGCGCGACATGAGCTGCGCGATCCACGCGCGCGGGCTCGTCTACCGCTACCCGAACGGCCACGCGGCGCTCGCCGGCGTCGACCTCCACGTCGAGCACGGCGAGCGGGTCGCGCTGCTCGGCCCGAACGGCGCCGGAAAGACGACGTTCGTGCTCCACCTGAACGGCCTGCTCGCCGGCGAGGGCGAGCTCGAGGTCGCCGGCCTCGATGTCGGAAGGACACGCTCCGCGAGCTGCGCGCCCGCGTGGGCCTCGTCTTCCAGGATCCGGACGACCAGCTCTTCATGCCGACCGTGCGCGAGGACGTCGCCTTCGGCCCGCTCAACCTCGGGCTCGATCGCGGCGGAGGTCGCCGAGCGCGTCGACGAGGCGCTCGGCGCCGTCCGCATGCGCACGTCGATCGACCGGTCGCCGCACCAGCTGTCGATGGGCGAGCGGCGGCGGGTCGCGATCGCGACCGTGCTGGCGATGCGGCCGCACCTGCTCGTGCTCGACGAGCCGTCGGCGAACCTCGACCCGCGCGCCCGCCGCGAGCTCTGGACGTGCTCGAGCGGATCGACCGGACGATGCTCGTCGTCACGCACGACCTGCCGTTCGCCGCCGAGCTCTGCGAGCGGGCCGTCATCCTCTCCGCCGGCCGTCGTCGCCGACGCCCGGTGCGAGGACGTCCTCGCCGACGAGGCCTCCTCGCCGCCCACGACCTCGAGCTCCCGGCCGGGTTCGACCCGGCCCGGGTCGAACGGCGTCCGAGGCCCTTCGCCGACGTCGTCCGCGGGCGACCCTAGGATGGCTCTGTGCCCGGATTCCTCAAGCGCTCTCGGCGGAGGCTCGACGCCGACCACGACCATGAGCACGACCAGCCCCATGATCACGAGCACACGCACGGCGACGACACGCATTCCCACGCCCACGACCACGATCACGCCCACATCGAGCACGAGCACGAACACACGCACGGCGACGTGACGCACTCGCACGCCCACGCGCACGAGGAGGGGCTCGAGGAGGATCACGCGCACCACCACTCGTAGTTCCTCGCGCCCTCGTAGAAAGGGCAGGCGATGACCGACGTCGCCGACCTGACCCGCAACGCCGTCGATCTCTTGCCCGAGGGTGA
>CAWCCL010000024.1:0-219013 GCA_963794055.1 uncultured Actinomycetes bacterium | reverse complement strand
CTTGTACTTCCCCGTTCTACCCGTGATGGCCCAGATGCTGGTCTCGGGTTCTCCCTCCTCCTCGCCGAGGAAGGTGAGGAGGGCCTGGGCCGTAATCTGTCCCTTCGGTAGCTCCACCGTGGCGACGCACTGCAATGTGGCGGAAACCATCGGCACCAGGCACGCCGGCGGGGGGACGTGTCATCGCCCGATTCCTGGGGACACGACAGATCGACTTCACCGTCCCCAGCCTGACCGGCCTGGGAGACCGCCACTTCGCCCGGGTCAATGACCTGCAGTACGACGTCGGCAACGCCCGCATCTGGGGCGGCATCCACTACCGCTCCGCCGTCGAGGACGGGATCGTGACCGGCAAGAGGACCGTGAAGCAGGTGCTCGCCCACCACTTCCAGAAGTCGAACCGCTAGAGAAGACAAGCGTTCTGAAAGCGAGAAGGCTCGCACCTTGCGGGCCTTCTCCATGTTCAGCCATTGCAGGGGCCGCTAGGTTTCCCGGCCTAACGCTCCACGGTGTCGATGGGTTGGACAAGTTCGAGAGCCAGGAGGTTGACCTCGGCTTCCGGGTAGTTCCGGTCGAAGGTGGGCTTCC
This sequence comes from uncultured Actinomycetes bacterium, assembly GCA_963794055.1. Classification (GTDB taxonomy): domain Bacteria; phylum Actinomycetota; class Thermoleophilia; order Gaiellales; family Gaiellaceae; genus JAIBJN01. The sequence goes on along the minus strand of CAWCCL010000024.1, from coordinate 218,425 downwards.
CGAGGCGGCCCCATTCCTGGTAGTCGAATGCAAGAACTGGGCGTCGAAAGTGGGGGCGGACGAAGTGCGCGGCTTCCGAAACGACTAGCGCTCCGCACGGGGGGCGGGGGCTCAGCTCTTCAGAACCCTCGAAGCAACTCGGTGTTTGGGCACCAGACCCAACCCTAGTGCCCAAACCCCACCGAAACGTACCGAATCCAGCCGAATTCCCGAAGGCACGGCGAACGCGCCAAGCGCCCGCGACTCCGCATAATTCCTACCGAAATGAAGGCGGGGCGCCCGAGACGCACCCCGCCTTACAAGCAGGAGGTCGCTGGTTCGAGCCCAGCACCGCCCACTCCCAAAGCCCCCGGTAATCGAGGGTTTTTCTTGACGCAAGCTCTCGCCGGCGAGAGGTTTGGACCGCGTAGTCAGGTTGCCCACGCCGGGAACAAGGCCGTCGCGCGCGATGTCGCGCGACGGCCTCGATCCCAGGAGAGCCCGTTAGCGGGCGGCGCTGATCTCGGCCGTGCTCTCGCTCCAGCGCGCGGTCAGCGCGTAGAGCACGATCAGGTTCAGCGCCATCACAGTCAGTGACCAGAGCGGATACTGGCTGTTGCCGAGGAAGCCGAGCTGGGCGATGAAGTTCAGGGACACGACCACGATCGCAAACCAGCGCGCCCACCCCTGCCCGCCTACTAGCCCGAGGCCTGCGAGAACGAGCAGCACGCCCCAGATCAACATGATCCAGCCCCACGCCGTCAGGTCGACGACGAGGAAGCCAGACGCAGTGACGACGAAGTACTCATCCTCGAACAGAGCGATTAGGCCCTGAAAGAAGTCGATCGAGCCGACGATCACCAGCAGAATAGCGGCGAAGCCGATCCAACCTGCCATGCTCTTGGAGCCCATCCCTACCTCCCTCTGGAAACGTCACAAGCCGCGTCGTAAAGGAAACTTACGCTGCCTTCGCGTCTGTACGCCACCGAATTCGCCATAACAGTCGCACTCCCTTCGAACGCGTGCGAGCGCGGCGCTGGTGAGGTGGGCGAGCTAACGGGGCTATGGCAGGATCCTCTGATAGAGGACGAGCCGGTTCGACTTCACCGACTTCGACCGCTACGTCGAGTAGCACCGCGCATCCCCGAGGAGGTCTATACGGCGGCCTTCGTGCTCTGGTTCGCCGAAGTGACGGGCGAGCCGGTGCCCCGGTTCGAGAAGGTCGACGAGTCCGACGATCAGTAGTCGACTGGGGCCCTCAGGGGTGAGAACATCTGTTCGTGACCTCGCAGGGCTCCGCCTATGGTCGCTTCCGCCGCGGGCTCGACTCCGGCAACCCGAAGATCGCCCTCGCCGCGGCTGCCGAGCTCGACTTCGTCAGCCTACCGGACGCCCTCGAGCTCGTCCTCATGCTGGTCGACGACGCTGGAAGGTTCCGGCGGGCGGCACTTCGCTGGCACGCCCGTTACTGCGGCGAGCTCGAGGACGTGGGGTTCGAGGAGGCCCATGCAGTGCTGGCGTGTCTGGCCGGCCTGGCAGGTCGGCGACCGAAAGCTGCAGCGGGTGGGCTCGCCTCGCTCGTGCATAGGCGCGGGCTTGAGCGGGCGAGCGAGGTCCGATGCGGTGGGCGGCCTGAGCCGCTACTGGCCCAAGGACTACCCTGCCCACGCCCGGCGAGATCAGGCTACGCCGCGGCAGCCTGACTGCCTAGATGGCTGTTCGGGACACCGTCAGCGACCACGAGAAAAGCGCGGCTTTGTCGATTTCCTGGCAATTCGCGACAAACAGCCCCGGAGGGGCCACTGAAGAGTGGCCCCTCCGGGCAAAGGTGAGACTGCGTGCGTCGAATCGCGCTACGCGAGCGCCTCCGAGATCACCTCGCAGAAGAGCGTAAAGTCACTCTCCAATTCCGGGTGGGGCCCCTTGATGATGACGTCGGAGGAGATGAACTCGCCCGTGTTCAGATCAAAGGTGTCCACGAATGTGGCAATTCCCGCGTCACGGAGGAGCACAGGGCCGTGGGCCGTCTGGATTTTTTCGGGCAGGCCCTTGAAGGTGGTGAAGAAGGTGATCGTGCCCGCCTCCTCATCCACGAGAGGCTCTACGTCGGTGAATTGCCCCGCGTTTTGGATGATCACTGACTCGCCGTTCGCGGCAGTGAGCGTGGACATCGCCGAGGCCGTCGAGATGAACCGAACGAAGTTGCCCTCCTTGTCGAAGAACGCCTTGTCCGTGAAGACGCCCTCGGAGACGATGTCGACGATGACGCCGCAGACGTCCACATCCTCCTCCGTGTTCACGAAGTGGGTATGGAAGAACTCTGGTTTCGCTCCGAGCGCGCCTGCAGGCAGGATGGCAAACGCCGCGATGAGCGCCACAACAAGCGCGCGGAGCAAAGTGGGTCGGCTCATGTGAGCCTCCTTCCCCTCAACGAGCGAGGAGCCGCCGAAAAGGACAAACGACACTAACTTGAGAGAAAGCAGCGGTCAAGGGAACCTCAGCTGCTCGTCGAGTGTCGCGATTGCGAGGTCGACTTCGCGCTGCTCCCCCGCAACGGGGGTGGCAGCGGAGAGCGGCGCGGCCGAACCTCGCTGGAGCCTCGTCTACAAGGCTCCTAGAGGGCCGTCCGGGATGTGCCCTCGAGCCCGGAGACGCGCAGCCGCCATTGTCTCTCAGCTTCAGAGCCTGGCGGGAAGTCGACGGCCATCTGGTTCCGCCCGTCCCGCCAGGTGAGGCGGTTCAGGGCGCGGGCGACGATGGAGCCGATCGCCAGCCCGGCAAGGAGGAACCCGAGCGGGTTGAGGACGCTCCGCACCGGAGGAGTGTACGCCGATCCGGCGTGGAGATCCCCTGCGCAACGACAGCCGACCGCGCCTGCGTCCCCTGAGCGGCCAAAAGCTTCGCCACCCAACCCGGCTCGACGAGCCGAAGGCGGATGCGGAGCGAAACCAAACGCGGAGGGAACGACGCCGGCCTCCCGGAGCGGGGCGCGCCCGACGCGCGTCGGCAGCGGTTGAAACCGAGCGGCCTACCCAGTAGCGTCGCGCACTGATGGCGACCCGCGCACTCGACTTCCAGAAACTGCTCGGCTCGTCGACTCGTCCGACGGCGAGCGACTGGGCAGACGTGCTCGCAGGCCTGCCGCTCTTCGCGCGCATCGGCAAGCGCCGCCTGCGAAAGATCGCGTCCCTGGCGCACATCCAGGAGTTCTCGCCGGGCGCCATCGTCGTCGAGCTCGGCCAGCCCTCGAACGCCTTCTACCTGATCCTCGGCGGCCGCGCCAAGGTGATCGGGAAGTCTCGCCGAACACTGGGGATCGGCGACTACTTCGGCGAAATGGGGTTGATCGACGGCGAGCCGCGCTCCGCAACGATCGCCGCCGAGGGCGAACTCCAAGTGATGAAGCTCCCCCGCCGCCCCTTTCTCAAGTTGCTCAGCCAGGAGCCCCAGATCGCGACAGCGATGATGGCCGAGCTCGCGGCGCGAATCCGAAGCCTCGAAAAGCGCTCCACCCTCTGAGCTAGCCTGCCGCCGGCCCGTCTAGCCCTCGTAACCAGCCGCGGTCTCCGGCCTCCCCTTTTACTAGCTGCAACCTCCTCGACGGGGAGGGATTCTTGCAGGGTGGCGCTTCCTCGGTTCGAGTCGCCTCGCCTCGCCTCCTCCCAAGCAGGAGGTCGATGGTTCGAGCCCGGCACCGCCCACTCATTCGACGGCCCAGTGCTCGAGCCGACCGCCGGGAACCGTCCCGGCCGATTCGTAGTCTCAGGAGATACATGCGCACGCGTCGGCCGAGATCGCTCACAGACAAGCTCCTCTTGGGCGTGCTCGGCCTGACCGGCTTGCTGCTCGTCGTCTCGCTGATCCTCGCCCTCAAACCGGAGAAGGCGTCCGCGGAGCCCTCCGGCGTCACCGGCGAGGTCATTGCCTCTCCCTGCCGTCCCGTTGAACAGGTCGGGGATCCGCCGTGCCCCGGCTACTACGGCGAGATCCTCGTCCTCCGTCGAGACGAGAGCCTCGTCACGACCGCCCAGACGGACCGCGCGGGGCGCTTCCGCGTCGAGCTTCCGCCGGGCGAATACATCATCGACCCGAACGACGGGGGGAAGTCGCTCGCCAACCGCGACGGGTACGTCACCGTCCGCGAGGGGATTATTCGCGGGTCGACCTCACGCACTACACCGGAATCGAGTGCTGGCTCGGACGCAGCTGGCTGCACGCGGCCGCGATGCCGGCGCACCCGTAACCGAGCCGCGCCCGCCCGGCTAGTATTGATCCGCCCGAGGGGGCGTAGTTCAGTTGGTTAGAACGCCGGCCTGTCACGCCGGAGGTCGCGGGTTCGAGTCCCGTCGCTCCCGTCTCTAAAAGTCCTGCAAAACGGAGGCTCGTGAGTTCTCTGCTCGGTCGCAGGGCGCGAGCCAGGCAGCACAAGGGCAGCAAACGTCCGCATGTACCGAAGCGCACCGGCTCGCATGTGCGTCGCAAGGCTGCCACTGATCCATTCGACGACGGCATCGGCCCGGGCTCGCTGTCCGCATCTGCATCGGATGCCTTCGCCCGCATGGACTACCGGATCAGGACACGCTTAAGTGCCGCCGGCGTCAACGCCAAGGCGCTCAGCAGTACATGGGTCACTCGAGCGTGACGATCACGTTCGACCGCTACGGCCACCTGATGCCCGGGAACGAGCAGGAAGCGGCGGGCCCTGCTCGACGACTTCCTGCGGCGTGCGCAGGGTTTGTAGCCGGGGCGAACGAAGCAGAGGCCTCGTGAGGCGAGGCCTCTGCTGTCGATCGTTGTCGACGCGCATCGACGTGGCGACCTCGCGAGCTGACGGCCACCTAACTAGCCTTGCTGCCAATGCCGCCTGAATTGATCGCCGCCGTCGCCATCGCAGCGCTTGTCACCGCTTGGCTGCTCTGGCGATTCTCGCGACGGCCCAACGTCCCGCGAACACAAGTGGCGTCAAGCACCCAGGCACAGATCGAACTTCGGCCCGAGTTTCCTTCAGCAGGTCTTCTAGTCCCTGAGGGAGTTCTTCGGTCCGCCGGCTCGTCGTCTGCCGCGATCTGGGATGCCCTCGAGGCCGCTGCGGTGCCAGTGGCGGTTGAGTACTTCCCGGTGACCGCGTCGGAGATCGCGAGGTTCCGGACTGTCCCTGTGAACGCGGCGGCTCAGCAGGCGGTGGTCGACATCGTCAAGGCTCTCGACCCGAGGAGCCCGACGTTGTACCGGGTTGTGCTCCCGAAGGGCGCTGAGCTTGTCAAGGCCGTCGGGACGTCGGGGTTGAGGGGGTTTTCTCGCACCGGCGGCAAGACAGCACATGCCGTCTTGAAGCCGGTCGCTGTTGGTGGCGCTGCTGGAGGAGCAGTCGCGGCGGGTTGGCCAGTGTTGGCTGTCGCCGGAACAGTGCTGGCCGTTGACATGGTGTCTCAACGCCAACAGCTCGCCCACCAGCGCCGGGTCGAGGCGATCCTTGGCCGGCAGGAGGAACGTCACTACATCGAGAGGATCAAGGATCAGCGGTCTGCGGATGCACAATTGTCCCGCGCGATCAGCCTGATGCTCGACGGCCGCAACCCGCATCTGGAACTAGCACTCAAGAGCGCGGACGACGAGTTTCACCGCTCCACGCAGTTCTTGGATCGCTTCCGCGGTGTCATCGAGGGGCTGAGGGACGAAGACGGCAGGGTTGACTACCGCCGATTGGAAGAGACGCTTGGCGGCAAGGCGAAGGACGTGGACTACTTCGTTCGAGAGCTTCACTTGTCGCGGGCCGCGATCGCGATCAAGCGCAAAGCACTCGTCGCTGACGCGGCGTCCGTCGCCCTCGCCGACCCCAGCAATCCATACACGGCACTGCGGAAGTTCTTGGACGCGGAAGTGCATGAGCTGGAGCAGGCCGACTCCGCTGTAGTCGAGCTGACGGAACAGCTCTCCGTTGTCGAACTGAAGGGTCGCTGGCACAACCGGGACAAGTCGGTGGCCGAGCGCCAGACGAAGCTCCGTGCCCAGATCGCTCCGGCAAGCGTCGACGACACCGCAGAGGTTCTCTACCTTGCGACTGGTTCCGGCGAGATTCTCCAGGTGCTTCCGCCCGACGCCGACGCAGCTACACAACTGGCGCTGGGCGCGCATCCCGACGACGCTTAGGCATGCACTCGACATGCTCACGACCATCGTGAGGGACCTGGAGCCTGGGGTCTAACCCAGGTCCGACTGCAGGTAGTCCCGATCCCGCTTGAAGTGCAGGCTGCGCCAGTATTCAAGAATGTCGCTTGAGCGAGCTGGGCGAAAGCGGCACTCCGCCAGGTTCGGGGTGCCGCACCTGGACCCGGCTCTCGCGATAGCGGATCACTTCCCACGCCACGACTAGCGCGCACACGCCGCTAACGAGCGCGAGCGCCGAGAGAGCCGGAATCGCGAGTGCAACCGGGATCAGAGCGAGCAGCACAAGCGCCCCGAAGGTCCTTCGCCGGAAGACACGGCCGGTCGTGCGGAAGAGGAATGCGACGTGTGCGAGCAGATACAACGCGGCACCGCCGCAGAGGGCGACTGCGGGCACCGTGTCGAGCGGCTCACCGACGTCGCCGACTGTCGTCTTGAGGCCGAGGGCGAAGAGGACGATGCCGGCGACCATCGGCAGGTGGAGGTAGCTGTAGGCGTGCAGGGCGAGCCGGTGCAACTCGACGCCCTTCGCCTTCTTGAGCCGCCTCCGCGCGAAGATCGCGGCTACGTCGAAGTAGAGCCACCAGAGCGCCGAGACGACGACGATTGCGAGCGCGGCGGCCAGCAGCACTCCAGCATCCAGCTCGAGGCCGGCGCCGAGGCCGATGGCGATGATCGACTCTCCGAGCGCGATCAGGATGATGAGCCCGTGCCGCTCGGCAAAGTGCTGGGACGCAACCCTCCAGCCGCGTCCTTCGCCGATAACGACCGGGCCGAGGTAGTCGATCGCAAGAGCGACGAACCAGACCGCGATGCGCCAGTCCCCCTCGAGGAAGGCGGCAAGAAGGAGCAGTAAGGGGCCGACGATCGCGGTCGGAGCGAACCGGAGAAGCGAGCTCCGACGGCTGGGATCGTCGCGAACGACGGTGGCGGCGAGGACGAGATGAAGCAGGCGGACGAGGAGATAGGCGACGCCGAACAGCAGGGCGTCGTCTCCGAACGCACCCGGCACCGCTAGGGCGACGCCGAACATCCCGCCCATCGCCGCGAGCACCACGAGCCGAACGGCGCCCTCGTCGACGTCCGTCGCGCTCGTCAGCCACGCGTAGACGCTCCACGCCCACCAGAGCGCCGCGAGAACGAGCATCCCGCGCAGGACTCCACCCCACGTCGGGTCGTCCGCGAGCATGACCGTGACCTGGGTCATGGCGAACACGAAGGTCAGGTCGAAGAAGAGCTCGAGCGGCGTGACCTGATGTTCGTCTTGCTCGAACTCGCGGTCGGCGTCGGACACGCGCCGACCTTAGCCCAGGTGCGTGCGAGGCCACGGTCGCCAGGCACCGACGTCTTGGGCGTCCAGATCCGCAGTCGGGAACAGTACGGTCAGGTGCGCGAGTGTTCGGGCTTGAGCGCGCGCCCACGGTCGGCTCCCATGGGCGAGCGCCTGGTCAGGCGCTGGTCAGGCGGCTGCGGCGGTCGCCTCGACGGCTTGCAGGATAAGTTCGGTCGCGGCCTCAGGCTGGGAAACGAACGAGACGTGCGAAGCCGGAATCTCCACGATCGTGGCGTTCGCGCGCTCAGCCATGAACCGCTGGAGGGTCGGCGGGATCGCCTTGTCCTCGGTACCGAGCAAATACCAGGACGGCAGCGTATTCCAGGCTGGGGGGGCCGACGGCGTGGCTGCGAACGCGGCGGCGGCATAGGGCCGCTGTGCCGCGGCCATCACCGCGGCCTTCTCAGGATCGACATCAGCGGCGAAGGCTTCGCGGAATGCCTCTGGCGCGAGGTAAAGGTCGGTGCCCTCGCTCCCGTCGGGGTTGGTGAATGGAACGGGCCTGATTGAAGGCCCAACAAGGCTGCCTTCAAACCTCTCGAGGAGCTGCTGCTGGCTCTCGCCAACGTCGCACATCCAGCCGTTGAAGTAGACGAGCGCCTGGACCTGCTCGTTGCCAATCGCGGCGGTGGAGATCACATTGCCGCCGTAAGAGTGGCCGACGAGCACGATCGGCCCGCTAAGGGTCCGCAGGAACTCCGTCAGGTAGGCGGCGTCGCCAGCGAGATCCCGAAGCGGGTTACCGAACCCTATGGCGGAGTACCCTCGGTCCTGCAAGGCGCGGATTTCGGCGTCGAAGCCCGTGGCGTCAGCCCATGCACCGTGGACAAGCACGATCGTCGGAGTTTCAGCAGCCATTCCCGTCACCGCCCCTTCCTTGACGTTTGCCGATGCTCGGACTGTAAACGCTGCCGGGCGTGCCCGGCCAAGCCCAGTGCCCACCACACTCGGATGCGCCAGCGTCCTCTCGCCTGATGGCTTAGGTCAGAGCTCAAGCAACTCTTCCATCGCACCCGAATCGTCGTCGCCAAGCCGGTCCTCGCTTGACAGCGTCGCCGGGTCGCTGCCGAAGACCGACATCCATTCCGGGCAGCAAACAGGCAGCAAACGTCCGAAATCGGCGTCGCTCAACCACGCGGAATCGCAGCCCGAGAGGCCCGCAAAACCCCATGAATAGAGCGATTCCGCGTCAATCGTCGCGCATCGTCGTGACCCTCGAACCGGCCTGTCACGCCGGAGGTCGCGGGTTCGAGTCCCGTCACTCCCGTCTCGAAACCCGCTGCAAACAGCGGCTTCGTTTTGCGCTGCGGCCTATCACCAAAGAAGGCGCACGCCGTCGCAGATCAGATCGCTGACGAGGCTCGCTGCTGAGCATCAGCATCTTCAGAGCTCCTCGACGAGATACCTTGACTTCATGTCGGTGCCCGAAACGCACGAAGGCGACCATCCAGAGCCATCGAAGCGCAACTACCTACTTAACGCAGACGGTTCCGGCACCGGGACCACCGACAATCCAGCTCAAGGTGCGATCGGAGTCGTCCTAAGGGACCCCGACGGTCACCTGATTGCTGAAATCTCCAAACGGATCGGACCCGCCATCAACACCGTTGCGGAATATCGGGCTCTCATCGAGGGACTCAAGCTCGCCCGCACTCGCGGAATCCGACGCATCCGGGTGTTCCTTGACTCGGAGCTCGTGGTCGACCAGGTAAACGGCCGCGCGAAGGTTAGCAAGGAGCACATCAGACCCCTGCACAGGGAAGCATGCTCCTTGCTCCAGGAGTTTCCCAACATCAGGATTTCGTGGGTCCCGCGAAAATGGAATGCCGAAGCGGACGCACTTGCTACCAAAGCGCTTCTTGGTCGCTGAGCGCAGCGGTACCCAGATGCTCCCTCACCCATAGGACTACGGGTCGGCCCTTTATCGCATACGGCGACGTTCTTGGTAAGCATTTGGCAAGTCGTGCCAAGAATCGGTGGGAACTGAAGCGGCTGCTAGAGCGAGCAAGCACGCATGAACACTCAATCTGCTTCCCACGAGTTCCTGCTCTTCCGCCATTGTTCCGGCCTGTCACGCCGGAGGTCGCGGGTTCGAGTCCCGTCGCTCCCGTCTCTCAAAATACGCGGGAACTCTTTCCGGCTCGCGGACATAATCGGTCGATGGGGCAGGCGACCGATGGTGACCTGTGGCGGCGTGCGATGGACGGTGAGCCCGACGCCTTCGGTGTTCTCTTCGAACGGCACGCTCAGGGCGTCTACAACTATCTCTTCCGCCGCACGGCGGACTGGGCGCTCGCAGAAGACCTGACCTCGGTCGTCTTCCTCGAGGCCTGGCGGCGCCGCACGGACGTGCGCCTCGAGCGGGAACTCGTCCTGCCGTGGCTGCTCGGGGTGGCAACGAACGTTCTCCGAAACAGACGCCGCTCGCAGTGGCGGCACCGCGCTGCGCTCGAGCGGCTGCCGCGCGAGCACGCCCACGACTTTGCCGATGAAGCGAACGCCCGGCTCGACGACGAGCGTCAGATGCGAACCGTGCTACGAGCGATCGCGAAGTTGCCCACGCGGGAGCAGGACGTGCTTGCTCTCTGCGCCTTGGCCGAGCTCAGCTATGCGGAAGCCGCCGTTGCGCTCGGCGTTCCGGTAGGCACGGTGCGCTCGCGTCTTTCGAGGGCCCGGGCGCGAATCCGGGAACTCAGCTCGGCCCACGGACACGAACCGGACTGCGAACCTGCCGGTCCGGCGCAGGAGGCGTGAAGGATGAACGATGAAACTCGCATTCCGGCCCAGCGTGACCTCCCTCCGGGACGGCTCCAGCGACGAAAGGAGCATCTCGTGAGGGAAGTGACCATGTGGGATCGAGCGGCCCAGCGGCGAAGGCGTCGCCTCGCTCTCGTCATTGTTCCGGCAGTCCTCGCCGTGCTGGCCGTCACCGGCTTCACCACCTACGCGCTCACCCGGGAGCCCACCCATCTCGAGAGCGTTGGCTGTTTCGAGACAGCTGAACTCGACGGGAACATCGCGGTCGTGAACGCCGACGGAAGGGATCCGACGGCGATCTGCGCCGAGCTGTGGCACCAGGGAGACATGGGATCTGGGCCTGCGCCTAAGAGTCTGGCCGCCTGTGTGGTCGAAACGGGCGCGATCGGCGTGTTCCCGAGCTCGGGCGAACACACCTGCGAACAGCTCGGACTCGCCGACCTCCCCCCGACGTACGCGGCGGAGGCGGAGCGCTTCGCCGCTCTTCGCGACGCGATCGCCGCGAAGCTCGGTGCGTCGTACGGAAGTACGGAGCGTGAACCAAAATGCCTACGGGAGGAGGAGGCCCACGCGCTCGTTCGCCACGAGCTCGCTGCCCGCGGGTACGAGGACTGGAGGATCGAGGTCATCGGGAGCGGATTCACCGCCGGTCCGTGCGTCGCGGTAGGCCTGGGGTTCGACGGCGAGCGGAAGGTCGTCTTCCTCGTCCCCGAGTCGGACGAGTAGCGGTCGACTAAGACGCGCTCGCGCGCTGCAGTCGCCGCGATGTAGCGCACGAAACCTGAGACTTCTCCCAAGCAGACCCCATCATTTCCGCGGTGTTCAGGCCTGTCACGCCGGAGGTCGCGGTCGCTCCCGCCTCAGGTCCCGCTCCGAGCGGGACGAGAATCCGTCTCCGAAAGACGCCAAGTCCTGCGAACCCGAATGTCCGCAGGACTTGGACTGGTCAGGGAGTGCGCTGTCTCAGACGACGAGCGTGAGGATGAGGATCGCAAGGAACACGCTCTGGGCGCTGTGCACCGCGATCCCGATCCAGGCGCTCCGATAACGCTTCGTCGGGTACGCGGTGGTGAACATCTCGAGGAGCGTCCCCGGGATTGCCCACGGCACGTGCAGGTGGTAGCCGGCGAAGAGGAGGCCGTTCGCCACCCAGTCGCTGCGCCCGAAGGCACCGTTCATGCGCGGCAGGAGATACCCGCGGAACAGGAGCTCCTCGCCGAGCACCGTGTTGAAGATGAACATCACGAGGATGAGGCCGTACCAGCCGAAGGCCCCGTCCAGGAACGCCTTGCCGGCGTCCGACTCTACGAGCGTGGCGAAGTCCCGGTTCTCGGGCGCCGCCACGATCGCGACCAGCTCCTGTGCCGCGGTGAACAGGACGATCAGCGGGATCACGACCAGCCACACTCGACCGCCGATGCGGCCGCTGCGCGGGCTCCGCGGCGAGCGGAGCCAGAGCGCCTCGCGGACCGTCGACCAGCGGAGGGTCCGCTGCTCGCGGCGGACGAGGGTCGCAACGAGGACGAACTGCCAGACCATGCCGATCGCGAGAGACACGATCAGCGCCTTCGCCATCGGCACGTGGCCATCGCCGGCGAACCGGTCGGCGAGCACGGGCGCGACGAGCCAGGCGAGCACTGCCATCGGGAGCGCGGCGGCCGCCCAGACGGCGAAGATCCCGCGGATCCGCAGCTGCGGAATCTCGACGCTCGAGGCGGCGGCCTCAGCGCGGGCAGTGGCTGTGAGTGGGAGCGAGACGCTCATTTCCATCCTCCTGTAGTCGGTCGATTCCATCGCTCGACCATAGGAGGCGGTTGCGTGAGCCGCGTCGTCGCCAGGCCGGAATGGAGCTCCGACGACGCGACGATTCCGCCTCCTACCCGAGTAGGAGGCGGCGAGTGAGACCGTGCAGTACCTTCAACCCGTGAGCCAGGTCAGAACCGTCGCCCGTGAGTACTGGTTCGAGCTGCTGATCGCGTTCCTGGCGATTGCGGGCATGCTCGAGCTCGTGGTCGGACGCGACTCGCCGGGCGCGCCGCCCACGACGCTGTGGATCGCCATACCTACGGTGGCCGTTCTCGTACTGCCGCTCTTCGCCCGTCGGCGCTTTCCGTTCGCCGCCCCGGCTGCCTATTGGCTCCTAGCCGCGGCGATCTCGTTCGGCGACGGACTGCTGCTCGCGTTCATCGGCAGCCTCGGCGTCGTCGGGTTGGCTAGCGCGTTCCTGCTCGGGAACCTGCGGAATCCGCTGAAGGCAGGCGCAGGCCTGATCATCGTGCTCGTTGGAATCGTGATCGTCGTTTACAACATCCCCGGTCCGCTGCCAGTCGGCGACTTCGTCTTCATCCCCCTCCGGTTCGTGGTCGCCTGGATCGCGGGCTACGCGCTCCGTGAGCGTGCCGAGCAGGCCGAAGCGGCAGAAGAGCGTGCCGCCCGGGCCGAGCGCGAGCGCGAGGCTGCCGCACGAGTCGCGGTGGCAGAGGAGCGCGCGCGGATCGCGCGCGAGCTCCACGACATCGTCGCTCACGCAGTCAGCGTGATGGTGCTCCAGGTCGGCGCCGTTAGGCACAAGCTCCCCGATGCGCTCGAGGAGGACCGCGATGCGCTCAGGGCCGTCGAGCGGGCCGGCCGCACAGCGCTTGCCGAGATGCGCCGTCTCCTGGCCGCCATCCGCCCCGACGGGGACGAAGCCGAGCTCTTGCCGCAGCCTGGCCTCGACGGCCTCGACTCGCTTCTGGAAGAGATCGGCCGCGCCGGCCTGCCCGTCCAGCTGCATGTCGACGGCGAGCCTTTCCCGCTTCCACGAGGGATCGACCTCTCTGCCTATCGCATCGTTCAAGAAGGCCTGACCAACGCTCTCAAGCACGCGCGCGCCAGCGACGCGGACGTGACCGTGCGCTATCGGCCGGACGAGGTAGAGATCGAGGTACGCGACAACGGCCACGGCAGCGCGACGAGCGACGGCCTCGGGAACGGGCTCGTCGGCGTCCGCGAGCGTGTCAAGATCTACGGCGGCGAGATGACCGCAGGAACGGCAACCGGAGGCGGCTTCGTCCTCAGCACACGCCTCCCACTCAGCGACGAATCACGATGATCCGCGTCCTCGTCGCCGACGACCAGTCGATGGTCCGCGCCGGCTTTCGCATGCTGCTCGCGGGTGAGGAGGACATCGAAGTGGTAGCCGAGGCAAGCAACGGGCTCGAGGCGGTAGACAAGGCCGCGCGCTTCGATCCAACCGTCGTCCTGATGGATATCCGGATGCCCGAGCTCGACGGGCTTCAGGCGACTAGACGCATCCTCGCGGCCGACAACGCCGCGCGGATCCTGATTCTCACGACGTTCGACCTCGACGAATACGTCTACGAGGCGTTGAGAGCCGGTGCGAGCGGCTTCGTCCTCAAGGACGACTCTCCCGAGCAGCTGATCGCTGCGATCCGCACGGTCGCCGCCGGCGAGGCGCTCCTCTCACCGACGATCACGAAACGCGTGATCCAAAAGTTCGCCCGCATGCCACGTCCCGCTCCTCCGAAGGAGCTCGACGATCTCAGTGAGCGCGAACGAGAGGTCTTTCGCTTGATGGCCCGCGGCCTTTCGAACGGGGAGATCGCGCAAGAGCTCTACATCAGCGACACGACCGTCAAGACACACGTCACGCACATCCTCCAGAAGCTCAAGCTCCGCGACCGCGTCCAAGCAGTCGTGCTTGCCTACCAGACGGGAATCTTCGAGGCGGAAACGCGACGACCGAGCAGTCGCGATGAGAGCGCGACTCGCTGAGTGCCCTCGCCGACCACTGTCAAGCAGGCAGCCGGCCGCAGGTTCTTGCTGCCGGTCTAGAAGCCGCTCGTAGGGCAGGCCCGTCCCGTGGGCCTGCCCTCCGAGGATCGGTGTTGCTTAGACGGCGGCGAAGCCGTTCGTCTTCTGCGCGATCACTTCGCCGAACGTGATCTTCGGCGGGTTGGGAAGCGCGCCTTCGAGGTGCTCGTCCTTGATCCAGGTGGCCGCGAGGCGTGTCGACTCGTCGGCGTGGTCCTGGGAGTCGAACAGGCTGATCGACGTCATGACGCCGGGGCCTGCACCGACCAGGTAGTAGCTCAGTCCTGCTGGGAATCGAGCGCGCCTCCCTCGTTCTCCCGGTCCCCTTCCTGCTCGTCGGGGACGCGGGCAGTCTCCTGCGGAGGGTCTTCCTCCTCCGCGCCGGCCTCGGCCACCTGCCAGTGGGCCTCCCCGGACCGTTCCTGATTGCGGTCGGCGCGCTCTTGCTGCTGCTTCCCGTCACTCATCTGCCGGCAGGGTAGCGCGGGCGACGAGCGATGTTCCGCGAACCCCTGTCTAGACTGGACGATCATCGGGTTATGCCGAGGAGGTTGGAGATGAGAACCGTAGTCGTCCCGTACACCGTGAAACCGGACCGCGTCGACGAGAACGTGCGGCTCATCGACGCGGTCTTCGCCGAGCTTGCGGGTCGAGCTCCGACCGGTCTCCGGTACGCGAGCCTTCGACTCGCCGACGGCGTCAGCTTCGTCCACATCGCGTCGATCGAGACCGATGACGGCAGCAACCCCCTCAACGATGTCGCCGCGTTCGCCGAGTTCACGCGCGACATCGACGAGCGCTGCGACGACCCACCCGTCGCCCAAGAGGCCACAGTGGTCGGCGCCTTTCGGCTCTTCTCGGACACGTAGCCTGCTGCGGGGAGGGTAGCGCGGCCCCTCTCTAGACCACGAGCTTGCGCGTCATCGCGTGGATGGCGACGCGCCACATCGTCAGCCCGAAGCCGACCAGCACGCCCAGGCGGGCGAGGTCGACCCAGCCTTCCCAGCCGAAGACGGCACTCCGGACGAGCTCGACGCACTGGTACAGCGGGTTGAGGTTGGCCAGGACCTGCGCCCACTCCGGCAGCGTGTCGATGGGGAAGAACGTGCCGGCGACGAGGAAGAGCGGCGTGAGCACGGCGCTGACGACGTAGCTGAAGTTCTCGATGGACGTGGCGAAGCCGGCGATGGCGATGCCGAAGCAGGCCCAGCCGTACCCCGAGACGAAGGCGATCCCCGGCACGGCCAGCATCCCCCACGATGGCTCGAGGCCGAAGGGGATCGCGACGAGCATCGGCACACAGCCGAAGACGCCCGCCCGCGCGGCGATCCAGAGAGCTTCAGCCGTGACGAGCTCCTCGGTGTCGACGGGCGCGGCGAGGATCGCGTCATAGGTGCGCTGGAACTGGTACTTGACGAAGGTCCCGAACATCGCAGGGAACGCGCTCGAGAAGAGCACGGCGGTCGCCACGATCCCGGTCCCGATGAAGTCGACGTAGTCGTAGTCGCCGACCCGGCTGACCAGCGAGCCGAAGCCGAATCCGAAGGCCAGCAGGTAGATGGTCGGCTCGACGGTGGAGGAGAAGGTCGAGGAACGCCAGTACGAGGAGAAGTTCACGACCTCCCGCACGAGCACGCCGGTGATGGCGGGCCGCTCCAGGCGACCCAGCGTGGAGTCGGAGGCGGGCCCAGCGGCCATCAGTCGATCTCCTCGCCCGTGAGGAGGACGAACACGTCCTCCAGGTTGGCCGGCCGCCGCTCGCCCTCGGGCGCGCGGCCGTCCGCGCCCTCGATGCCGAGCACTGAGATGCTCGTGCCCGTTCGGCGTGTGGAGAACCCCGCGGCCCGAGCGGCGAGCTCCGCCTCCGCGAGCTTCGCCGGCGGGCCGTAGACTTCGACCGCTTCCCGCCCGGCGTGCTCGGCCACGAGCTCGGACGGGGGCCCGGACGCGACCGCGCTCCCGTGAGACATGATCAGCACGGTGTCGGCGAGGCGCTGCGCCTCCTCGATGTAGTGCGTCGACATCAGGATCGTCGTCCCCTCGGCGCGCAAGAGGTCGATCAGCGCCCACAGCTCCTGGCGAACCTGCGGATCCAGGCCGACAGTCGGCTCGTCGAGCAGCACGAGCCGGGGGCGATGAACGAGCGCGCGGGCGATCAAGAGGCGCCTGCGCATCCCTCCGGAGAGCTTGTCCACCCGGCTGTCGCGGCGGTCGACGAGGTTGGCCATCTCCAGCGCCCGCTCGATCGCGGCCCGCCGGTCGGCGCGGCCGATCCGGTAGAGGTGCGAGAAGACGAGGAGGTTCTGCTCCACCGTCAGCATGGTGTCCAGGTTGTCCAGCTGCGGCGTGACCCCGCACTGCGCACGGGCGGCCTTAGACTGCTCCGGCAGTCGGAAGCCGAGCACCTCGAGCTCGCCCTCGTCGGCGATCGCCTGGGCCGTGAGGAGGCGCATAGTCGTCGACTTGCCGGCGCCGTTGGGCCCGAGGAGGCCGACGCACGTGCCCTCGGGCACGTCCAGGTCGAGCCCGTTCACCGCGGTGATCGGCCCGTAGCGCTTGACCACGCCCCGCAGCCGGATGGCGAGCTGTTCGCTCATCGCTTCAGCTTGCCATGCAGACCGACCTATGCGCCCTCCACGATCGGCTCGCCCTCGGCCTCCGGGCTCGGGACCGCGGCCCGGAGCAGCACGGCTCCGAGCACGGCCGCGCCGGCCGTGAAGAGCGCGCCGACGAGGAAGGCGAGGTGGTAGCCGCCGTTGAGCGCCGAGAGCGACGCCTCGCCGGCCGCCTCCAGGCGATCCGTGCGGAACGCCGCGAGGCTGGCGAGAATCGCGAGCCCGAGCGCTCCGCCCATCATGAACGAGGTGTTGACGACTCCCGAGGCGAGCCCGGCCTCCTGCGGCGCCACCCCGCTCATGGCGGCGAGCAGGATCGGGTTGAACGCGATGCCTGCACCCAGCCCGATCGCGACCGTCGCGGGGAGCACGTCGACGACGAAGCTCCCGTCCACCGGCGCGCGGGCGAAGAGGAGCAGCGCGAGCGTCATCAGCGAGAGCCCGGCAAGGAGTGGCGGCTTGATGCCGAAGCGCATCACGAGCTTGTCGGAGTAGAGCGACGAGGCGCCCCAGATCACCATCGACGGCAGGTAGGCGAACCCGACCTCGAGTGGCGTGTAGCCGAGCACCTGCTGGAAGTAGAGGGCGGAGAGGAAGAAGTACGCGAACATGCCCGCCGCCATCAGGACGCCCACGCCGTTGGCGGAGGAGACGTCCCTGTTCCGGAACAGGCCGAGCGGCACCAGCGGCGAGGCAACCCGCGACTCCACGACGAGAAAGGTCGCCAGGAGCGCTACGGCGGCGGCAAGGAGACCCAGCGTCCGCGGCGTCGTCCAGCCGGTCTCGTTGCCGTTCACGATCGCGTACACCGCGAGCATCAGTGAGCCCGTGATCGTGACGGCGCCGGCGATGTCGAGCCGCCCCTCGCCCGCCATGCCAGGCGCCTCCGGCAGCAGCCGGCGCGAGAGGATGTAGACGAGGACGCCGACAGGGATGTTGATGAAGAAGATCCAGTGCCAGTTGAGCACGTCGGTGAGCACGCCGCCGAGCAGCACGCCCGCGACGCCTCCGCCCGACAGGACGAAGCCGAAGATCCCCATCGCCTTCGCCCGCTCGGCCGGCTCGGTGAAGAGCGTCATGACGAGCGAGAGCGCCACCGCCGCGACAAGCGCGCCGCCGAGCCCCTGCACCGCGCGCGCTCCGACCAGCTGTCCCTGGGAGGTGGCAAGCCCGCAGGCGAGCGAAGCGGCTGTGAAGAGCGAGATTCCGATCAGGAACATCCGCCGCTGCCCGAAGAGGTCGCCCAGCCTGCCGCCGAGCAGGAGAAAGCCGCCGAAGGTGAGCAGGTACGCGTTCACGACCCACGCGAGTGAGGTCTCCGAGAAGCCGAGGTCGTCCCTGATCGTCGGCAGCGCGACGTTCACGATCGTCCCGTCCAGCACGATCATCAGGTCGCCCAGGCAGAGGACCCACAGCGCGAGCCACCGGGCTCTGCTGTCGAGGTTCATCGTGGTTCCTTCGTCTCGTAGATCATCTCGGTCTCACTTTCAGATACAGAACGTTTCGAGTGGTCGTTTCCTTTCAGACCCGGGGACGGCGGAAAACTCATCGGTGCCCGCCGGGAGACTGCGAGCAGGACCGCGTTCTCGCGCCCGCAGCCGTGCAGGGCTCGGAGCGGCAGCCCGGCCAGCCAGAGGACGTCGCCGCGGCGGAACCGGCGGCAGCTTCCGCGGGAGCACTCGAGCTCGATCTCGCCCCGCTCGACGACGACGACCGCGTCCAGCCACTCCGCCTCCTCGTAGGGGCGCACGGCGCCCGCGGCGACAACGACGCGGCGGACCTTGAACGCAGCCGGGATCCGGCTCCCGAGGAGGGAGTCGCGGCCGCGCTCGCGGCCGTCGTCCACCCCGCTCATGAATGAAGCGCACCTCCGTCCTCTACCCCGTCGCGCCGGGCACGACCCGTCAACCGTATGACCGGCGCCGCTGCCGAAACTCATCGGCCGCCTTCGAGTTCGCTGACGCCGGGTTACGCCGCCGCAGCCGGCAGGCCGTGCCGGGCCAGCACCCGATCGTAGTTGAGCCTGAGCAACTCGATGACGTCGCGGACGTCGGCTTCGTCCTCGATCCTCCGCGCCGCGAACCCGGGCCTGCCGGGAAAGACCGGGTGATAGTCGATACGCCCCTGCTCGAACAGACCGACCCAAACCTGCTTCGGGAAGCCGAAGTGGGCGACGTGATCGCCGTGCAGGTGCCCGATCTCCCGTCGGCCCACCCTGAAGCCGAACTCGCCCCGGCTACCCGGACCGGCCGTCACCCCCGGCCAGGACGTGACCTCTGCGATGATCTGCTGACCGGCTGTCTCTCTCGTATCCATGGTGTCTCCTGGGTGCGTGTGAATGAAGGTAGCCATACTACAAGCTCAAGTAAACTTGAAGTCAACTCGCACAGCCGCTAGGCTCTTGCTCCGTGCCGGCGTTGCTCACGATCGGCGAGGTCTCGCGGCGAAGCGGCGTCGCGTCGTCAGCGTTGCGCTTCTACGAGGAGCGGGGCCTGATCGCCTCCGAACGAGCAGGCTCCGGGCACCGTCGCTATCCCCGCCCGGTGCTGAGGCGGATCGCGTTCATCGTCTTCGCGCAGCGAGTCGGGCTGACGCTCGACGAGATCGGCGCCGAGCTCGCCAAGCTTCCTCCCCACCGCGCTCCCACACGCCGCGACTGGGCGAGGCTTTCAGGCACATGGAGGTCGCGGATCGACCAGCGAATCGCGGAGCTCGAGCGGCTGAAGGCGGGCCTCACCGAATGCATCGGCTGCGGTTGTCTGTCGCTCGACCGCTGCAAGCTCGCCAACCCCGGCGACAGGGCAGCCGGCCTCGGGCCCGGCCCACGCTACTGGGTCGGCGACCGCCCAGCCCCTAGCCGGGTCCCATGAGGGTCGATCGTCGCCGGACGGCTATTCGGCCGCGGAGGCAAGCCGCTCTGCGAGTGAGCCGACGCTCGCGCGCAGCTCGTCCGGCTGCCTGATCTCGAAGCCGCAGCCGAGGCCGGCGAGCAGGCTGGCCATCCAGTCCAGCGACTCCACGCGCATGCGCAGCAGGGTTCGCCCCTTCTCCTCGGCCAGCTCGGCGAGCGTCGGGGGCACGCGCTCCGCCGCGCGCTCGAGGGGCAGGTCGAGCACGACCTCGACCTCCCACGCCCACGGGACCCGCGCGAGGGAGGCGCTCACGTGGGCGACGGGATCGAACCCCTCAGGAGGGGGAAACGCCGCCTCGTCGCCGAGCGCGGCGTCGCTCATCCGGTCGATCCGGAACGTGCGGCTCTCGTTGCGGCCGTGGTCGTGTGCCGCGAGGTACCACCGCCCCGCGTGGAAGACGACGCCGTGCGGGCTCAGCTCGCGAACGCCGGCCGCGCCCGAGTGCGACCGGTAGCCAGTGTGGACGCGCCTTCGCCGCCGGATCGCCTCGGCGAGAAGCAGGACGGTCTCGCCCGGCACCGCCGCGCCCGCAGGCGCGGCTCCCGTGAACGCGAGCGCTTCCTGCAGCGCCTCCACGCGCCGGCGCAGGTGGTCGGGAAGGACGCGGTGGATCTTCGCAAGCGCGCCCGTGGACGCCCCGTCCTCGGTGTCCAGCCCGAACCGGCGCGCCGCGGCGAGGCCCAGCACGACGACCACCGCCTCGTCGTCGCTCAGCATCAGCGGAGGAAGCCGGTATCCGGGGCGGAGGCGGTAGCCGCCGCCGACTCCGCGCTGGCCCTCGACGGGGATGCCGAGGTCCTGCAGCGAGGCGACGTACCGCCGGACGGTACGGGTGTCGATGCCCAGCCGCCCGGCGAGGTCCGTCCCCGTGGCGACGGGCTGCGCCTGGAGGCTCTCGAGGAGCGCCAGCAGCCGGGAGGCGGTCGCGGCCACCCGTCCAGTCAACCACAGATAGAGGACAGAAACAGCCCTATTTTCCGGCTAGCGTGACGAGCACACACGTGAGCGAGGAGGCCGAGATGAGCAGTGCAGGGGACTTCGACTTCTGGATGGGCAGCTGGAACGTCCGCAACCGGTTCCTGCGGGAGCGCCTGCAGGGGTCGACGGACTGGGAGGAGTTCGAGGCGACGAGCGTCGCCCGGCCGCTCCTGGACGGGCTGGGGAACGAGGACGAGTTCCGCACCGACCACGACGGCGGCTTTATCGGCATGTCGTTTCGCTTCTACAGCCCCGAGACGAAGCAGTGGTCGATCTACTGGGCGGACAGCCGCCGGCCCGGCGTCCTCGACCCACCGGTGTTCGGCACCTTCTCCGGCGACACCGGCGTCTTCGAGGGGACTGACGTCCTCGACGGCCGTCCCATTCTCGTGCGCTTCACGTGGTCGGGCGTGACGACGCCGGAGCCGCGCTGGGAGCAGGCGTTCTCGGCCGACGGCGGCGAGAGCTGGGAGACGAACTGGGTGATGGAGTTCACCAGAGCGGAGAGCCGGCCGGCCGAGCCGCTGTCGGCGGCCGGGAGTCGCGTGTAAGGCCCTGCCCTATGTACTGGGCGGGGCGGCCACCGCGTCTTGCGCGGCCGCCGCCTCTCGGGCCTTCGCCCCGCCGGTCTCGACGTCGAAGTGGAGGTCGCCCTCGACGAGGTCGACGGTGACCTTGCCGCCCGGGTTGACCCTGCCCGCGAGCACCAGGCGCGAGAGCTCGTTCTCGACCAGCCGCTGGATCGCCCGCCGCAACGGGCGCGCGCCGAACTCGGGGTCGAAGCCCGCGTCGGACAGGAAGCGCACCGCGTCGTCGGTGAAGACGACCTCGATGCCCTGCGCGTGCAGCCGGCGCGCGAGCCGGTCCAGCAGGAGCTTCGTGATGTCGACGAGCTGCTCCTCGTTCAGCGCCCGGAAGACGATGATCTCGTCGATCCGGTTGATGAACTCCGGCCGGAAGCTGGAGCGGAGGGTCTCCATCAGGTCCTCCTTGAGCTCCTCGAACGACTCCTCGAGGCGCGCGTGCTCCTGGATCCGGGCCGAGCCGAGGTTCGACGTCATGATCACGACGGCGTGCTTGAAGTCGACGGTGCGGCCCTGCGCATCGGTGAGCCGGCCGTCGTCGAGGATTTGGAGCAGGATGTTGAAGATGTCCGGGTGCGCCTTCTCGATCTCGTCGAAAAGGAGCACGGAGTAGGGCCGCCGCCGCACCTGCTCGGTCAGCTGGCCGGCCTCCTCATAGCCCACGTAGCCGGGCGGCGCGCCGACGAGCCGGGAGACGGTGTGGCGCTCCTGGAACTCACTCATGTCGAACCGGACCATCAGGTTCTCGTCCCCGAAGAGGGCCTCGGCGAGCGCCCGAGCCAGCTCGGTCTTCCCGACGCCGGTCGGGCCGAGGAAAAGGAAGCTGCCGACCGGCCGGTTCGGGTCGCCCAGACCGGCGCGCGAGCGGCGCACAGCCTCGGCCACCGCGGACACGGCCTCCTCCTGGCCGACGATGCGGCCGTGCAGCTCCTGCTCGAGCTGCAGCAGGCGCTCGCGCTCCTCCGACGTGAGCTGGGAGACGGGGATGCCGGTCGCGCGGGAGACGATCTCGGCGATGTCCTCAGGCGTCACCTCGGGGGCGCGCTGGCGGCCCTTGCGCTTCTCCTCGACCTCGCCCTGGCGGGACTCGATCTGCTCCTTGAGCGTGCCCGCGCGATCGTAGTCCTCGGCTGCGGTCGCCTGGTCGCGCTCGCGCGCGAGGCGGCGCAGGTCCTCCTCCATGGAGCGCGTGTCGACGTCCTTAGTCTTCGTCCGGAGCCGCACTCGCGCCCCGGCCTGGTCGATCAGGTCGATCGCCTTGTCGGGCAGGAAGCGGTCGCGGATGTAGCGGTCGGAGAGCTCGGCCGCGGCGACGATCGCCTCGTCCGAGATGCGGACGCGGTGGAACGCCTCGTAGCGGTCCTTCAGGCCGTGGAGGATCTCGATCGTCTCGTCCACGGTTGGCTCGCGCACGAGCACGGGCTGGAAGCGCCGCTCGAGCGCAGGGTCGGCCTCGATGTGCTGGCGGTATTCGTCGAGGGTCGTCGCGCCGACGACGTGCAGCTCGCCGCGGGCCAACGCGGGCTTGAGCATGTTGGAGGCGTCCATCGCACCCTCCGCCGCTCCTGCCCCGACGACCGTATGCAGCTCGTCGATGAAGAGGACCAACTCGTCCGAGGCGCTGGTGATCTCGTCGATCACGGTCTTCAGCCGCTCCTCGAACTCGCCCCGGTACTTCGTCCCCGCGATCATCCCGGCGAGGTCGAGCGCGATCACGCGCCGGCCGGCCAGCGTCTCGGGGACCTCGTCGTTGACGATCCGCTGCGCGATCCCCTCGACGATCGCCGTCTTCCCCACGCCCGGATCGCCGATCAGGACGGGGTTGTTCTTCGTCCGGCGCGACAGGACCTCGATCGTCTGCTCGATCTCGTCCGCGCGCCCGATCACGGGGTCGAGCTTGCCCTCCTGCGCGAGTGCCGTCAGGTCGCGCCCGAACTCGTCGAGCTTCGGCGTATTCGACGCCTCCCGCTTCCCGCCCGAGGCCTCGACGCCGCGGATGACCGCCCCGCGGAGCTTCGTGTGCGTGACGCCGAAGCGCTGCAGGAGGTCGCCCGCCGCGGACTCCTCGTCGGCGGCCAGCGCCAGCAGCACGTGCTCGGGCCCGACGTACGAGGCGCCCAGCTCGTGCGACTCGTCGTAAGCGGCGAGGAGGGCGGCCTTGGCGTCGGGCGCAAGCGACGGTGCGACGTCGGTCCGCTCGGCGCGCTCGGCCTCCTCCTCGAGCTGCGCGGCGATCGCGTCGGGGTCGGCGTCGATCTGGCCGAGGACGTGGCGCACGACCTCGTCCTGGAGCGCCGCGTACAGCAGGTGGTCGCTGTCGAGGTCGAGGCTCCCCCACTCGAGCGCGGTCTGGGCCGCGCGCTGCAGGAGCTGACGGGTAGCGTCGCTGAAGAACTGGGTGACGTCGACCCGCTCGACCTGGCGCTGCGGCTCCGCGGCGCGCCGGCCGAGCCCGGTCGGAGCGTCGAAGAAGTCGGAGAAGAAATCGTCGAAAAGACTGCCGCGCCCGCCGAGGCGGCTCGACATCCTCTCTTCGGCGAGATCGAGCTCGCAGAGGTACTCGGTCTGCTGCGTCCCATCGGGGAGCAGCCGAGCCCTGGAGGCGACCGCGGGTCGCCCATGTCGAGCGCAAACTGGTTGCTGGGTAGCCATGCCGGTGCTGCCTGGGCTTCGGCCGGAAAACTGACGGTCCCAGAGCCACCGGTAGGTTACAACTGCGTCAGATAACGCGCGGACCAGCCGCCCGTTTCCGTTTCGGCGCGCCGGGGTACTAGGGCGCCGAAGGGAGGTCACATGTACATCGGCGCTGGCGCGCTCGTCATCATTCTCATCATCGTCATCCTGATCCTGGTGTTGTAAGCGGGCGGGACTTCAGGACCAGGGCCGGCGAGCGCTCGCCGGCCCTTCCGCTCCCCGAGGGTCTACATTGCGCCGGTGAGCGCGCTCGATACTGCCGACCGCCTGCTCGGAAGCTCGGGGGCGCGGCGCCGCGGCGCCGGGATCCTCCTCAGCCTCGTCTCGCTCGCGCTCGTCACCGGGGCGATCTACGCGTTCAAGGCCTTCGTCCCGGTGCTCAGCCTCGGCGTCCTCTACGTCTTCGCCGTGCTCCCGGTCGCCGTGCTCTTCGGGCGTGCGTATGCGATTCCGGTCGCCCTCGCGAGCGCGGCGCTCTTCAACTTCCTCTTCCTGCCGCCGCTCTACACCTTTCGCCTTTCCAACGGGGAGCACTGGTTCGCGCTCGCCGTCTACCTCTTCGTCGGGATCGTCGTCAGCGACCTCGCGGTGCGCGCGCGGCAGCGCACACGGGAGGCCGAGCAGCGCGGCCGGGAGGAGGGGCTCCTCGCCCAGCTGGCGACCGGCTTCCTGCAAGGGGAGAACGCAGCGACCGAGCTGGAGCGCCTCTCGCCCGCCATCGCCGAGGTCCTGCACGCCGACAGCGCGCGGATCGTGCTCGGCCGCGGCTCGGAGCCGCCGCCCGGCGAATCGCCGCTCGAGCTCGAAGCCGGCGGGCGCCACCTGGGCAGGCTCTTCGTCCGCGAGGGCGCGGAGTCCAACCTGGCCATCCGCCGCCGCTTCCTGCCGGCCCTCGCCTCCCTCGTCGGCGTGGCGATCGACCGGGAGCGCCTGAGTCGCGAGGCGGTCGAGACGGAGGCGCTACGGCGAAGCGACACGATCAAGACCGCCGTGCTCCAGGCCGTCAGCCATGACCTGCGCTCCCCGCTCACCGCCATCCGCGTAGCGGCCGAGAGCCTCGAGAATCCCGCGCTCTCGCTCGACCAGGAGGACCGGGCGGGTCTGCTCGAGACCGTGGGGATCGAGGTCGACCGCCTCGAGCGTGTGGTCGGCAACCTGCTCGACCTCTCGCGTCTCCAGGCAGGCGCGGCCGAGCCGAACCGCGAGCTCTGGGCGGTCGAGGAGCTGATCGCGCAAGGGCTCGAGCAGCTCGGCTCTGGGGCGCAGCGCGTCGCGCTCGCCTTGCCGGAGGAGGCGCCTGTGGTCGAGGTGGACGCGATCCAGGTCGAGAGGGTGCTGGTCAACCTGCTCGAGAACGCTCTCAAGTTTTCGCCGCCGGACGAGGTGGTCCACGTGCGGGTGACGACGACGCGAAGCGAGGTGCTGGTCAGGATCGTGGACCGGGGCCCGGGAATTCCCGAGGAGGAGCTCGAGCGCATCTTTGAGCCGTTCGGGCGGGCTCCGGGCGCCGAGGAGCGCGGCGGCAGCGGGCTCGGGCTCGCGATCGCCAAGGGCTTCGCGGAGGGGAACGGCGGACGCGTCTGGGCCGAGTCGCGGCAGGGCCAGGGTGCCTCCTTGGTGCTCGCGCTGCCGCTCGTCGAGGTGCCCATCGGAGCCGAGGCGTGACGCGCGTCCTCGTCGTCGACGACGAGCCACAGATCCTGCGCGCGCTCCAGACGACGCTGCGCGGCGCCGGCTACGAGGTAGACGCCGCGGAAACCGGCGGCGAAGCCCTGACCAAGGCGGCGATGCGCCCGCCCGAGGCGGTGATCCTCGACCTCGTCCTTCCCGATCGCAGCGGCGTCGAGGTCTGCCGCGAGCTGCGGGGCTGGTCACAGGCGCCGATCCTCATTCTCTCGGCGGTCGGCGAGGAGGGCGAGAAGGTCGCCGCGCTCGACGCGGGCGCAGATGACTACGTGACGAAGCCCTTCGGCGTCGAGGAGCTGCTAGCCCGGCTGCGGGCGGCGCTCCGGCGGGCGGGGCCCAGCGGCGAGCCGACCGTCGAGGTCGGGGACCTGCGCATCGACCTGGAGAAGCACGCGGTCTTCCGCGGCGGCGAGCCGCTGCGGCTGACCCCGCACGAGTTCGGGATGCTGCGCCTCTTCGCCCAGAACGAGGGCAAGCTCCTGACGCATCGGACGATCCTGCGCGAGGTCTGGGGGCCGGCGTACGAGGTCGAGTCGCACTACCTGCACGTCTACGTCTCTCAGCTGCGTCGCAAGATCGAGCCGGAGCCCACCCGCCCGCGCTACATCCTCACGGAGCCGGGCGCCGGGTACCGCTTCGTCATCCCGGGCGCCGGTCTTTAGCAGTTTTTTAGGCGCCGCCTCGAAATCCTGAGCCTACGCTGACACAGGCCGTCCTAGGGTGATCGGCATGTACGACCTGGCCTCGCTCGCGATCGCCGCCGCCTGCCTGCTGGTGGCGTTCGCGTTCATTTACCTCCTCGACCGCGTATGAGCGCCGCAGAGGCAATCGGGCTGGCCCTCGCGCTCGCGGTCTTCGGCTACCTCTGCTACGCGCTCTTCCGTGGGGAGAAGCTTTAGGTGCAGGCCGTCTCCGTCGCCCAGCTCGTCGTCTACGCGATCGTGCTGATCGCGCTCGCGCTGCCGCTGGGGCTCTTCATGGCGCGCGTGTACTCCGCCGAGGGCGGGGTCTTCACGCGCCGCTTCGGGCTCGGCGCGGTCGAGCGCGGCTTCTACCGGCTCGTTCGGGTCGACCCCGAGCGCGAGCAGGACTGGAAGAGCTACGCCAAGTCGGTGGTGATCTCGAGCGTCGTCTTCACCCTGCTCCTTTACGCGCTTCTGCGCCTGCAGGACGTCCTCTTCCTCAACCCGGACGACCTGCCCGCCGTTCCGTCGCACATCTCGCTGAACACGACCGCGAGCTTCGTGACGAACACGAACTGGCAGTACTACGGCGGCGAGTACACGATGTCCTACCTGAGCCAGATGGCCGGGCTCGCGGTGCAGAACTTCGTCTCGGCCGCGGTCGGCATGGCCGTCCTCGTGGCCGTCATCCGCGGCTTCACACGCCGCTCGACGAAGACGCTGGGGAACTTCTGGCAGGACCTGTACCGCTCGCTCGTCTACATCCTCCTCCCGCTTTCCATCGTCCTCTCCATCGCGCTGATGTCGCAGGGCGTGCCGCAGACCTTCGACGGCGCCGCGACGGCGACCACGCTGGAGGGGGCCGAGCAGTCGATCGCACGCGGGCCCGTCGCCTCGCAGATCGCGATCAAGCAGCTCGGCACGAACGGTGGCGGCTTCTACAACTCGAACTCGGCAGTCCCGTTCGAGAACCCGAACGGATTCACGAACTTCCTCGAGGTGCTCTCGATCCTGCTCATTCCGGCCGGGCTCGTCTTCATGTTCGGGAAGCTGGTCGGCGCCCGGAAGCAGGGCTACGCGGTCTTCGGCGCCATGTTCGCCATGTTCGTGATCGGCGTCGCGCTGATAACACCGCTCGAACAGCACGGGTCGCAGGTACTGCGCGACTCGGGCGTCGACCTCACGGCGAGCGACGGCCAGAGCGGTGGGAACATGGCCGACAAGGAGGTGCGCTTCGGGATCGCCAACACTGCCTTGTGGGCCGTGGCGACGACGAACGCCTCCAACGGGTCGGTGAACGGAGGCCACGACGCGCTCACGGCCGGAGGCGGGGCTGTCCCGATCACGAACATGTTCACGGGCGAGGTCATCTTCGGCGGGGCCGGCTCCGGCCTCTACGGCATGGTCTTCTACATCGTCATCGCCGTCTTCGTGGCCGGCCTCATGGTCGGACGAACGCCTGAGTATCTCGGCAAGAAGATCGAGGCGCGCGAGGTGAAGATCGCCGCCGTTGGCGCGCTCTTCGTACCCGTGATGGTGCTCGTGATGGTGGCCGTCTCGATCGTCACAGATGTGGGCCTCGCGTCCATCTTCAACCCGGGCGCTCACGGGTTCTCCGAGGCCTTCTATGCCTACGACTCGCAGGCGAACAACAACGGCAGCGCCTTCGCCGGCTACGGTGCGACGGACTTCTCGGCGCGCTTCGGCACGGTCGCCCTCTACCTGGGCCGCTTTGCCCCGCTGATCGCCGCGCTCGCCCTCGCCGGCTCGCTCGCGGGGAAGAAGATCGTGCCCGCCTCGGCCGGCACGTTCCGGACGGACGGCCCCACCTTTTCGGTGCTCCTCGTCGCCGTCATCCTGCTGACGGCCGGCCTGATGATCTTCCCGGCGCTCGCGCTCGGCCCGATCGTGGAGGCACTGTCCTGATGCGCGCGCTCGTGACCTCGATCATCGCGATCGTCCTCTTCACGGCAGTCTTCGGCTTCGCCTACCCGGCGCTCATGACCGGCTTCGCCCAGGTCGCCTTCCCGGAGAAGGCCGACGGCAGCCTCGTCGAGCGCGACGGCCGGGTGGTCGGCTCGACCCTGGCCGCCCAGGCCTTCACCGCGCCTGAGTACTTCCACGAGAGGCCCTCCGCCGTGGACTACAACGCGGCCGACACGAGCTTCGCCAACCTCGGCCCCACCAACCCCGACCTGGCAGCCGCCGTCGACGAGCAGGCCCAGGCGATCCTCGAGCTCGAAGGCCCGTACTACCCCGGCCTCGAGATCGGCGACATCCCGGTGGACGCGGTCACCACCTCCGGCTCCGGCATCGAC
Organism: uncultured Actinomycetes bacterium; assembly: GCA_963794055.1. Taxonomy (GTDB): domain Bacteria; phylum Actinomycetota; class Thermoleophilia; order Gaiellales; family Gaiellaceae; genus JAIBJN01. The sequence goes on along the minus strand of CAWCCL010000024.1, from coordinate 189,905 downwards.
CCGCACATCTCGCCGGCCTATGCGGAGCTCCAGGCTGCGCGCATCGTCGAGGTCCGGGGGTTCTCGCTCGAGCGCGTGCAGGAGCTGATCGACGACGCCACCGACGGCCGCTTCCTCGGCTTCCTCGGCGAGCCCGGCGTGAACGTGCTCGAGCTCAACCTCTCCCTGGACGCGGAGGCGACCCGATGACGGCGCGCTCCGAGAGCCTCTTCACGCGCGAGATTGCGCTCGGCGCGATCGCCGACTCCTTCCGGAAGCTCGACCCGCGCACCCTGATCCGCAACCCGGTCATCTTCATCGTCGAGCTCGGCAGCATGGTCGTTTCGGCCATCTTCGTGATCGACGCCGTCCGCAACGATCCCGGGCAAGAAGCGCTCTGGTTCACAGGGTCGATCGCAGTCTGGCTCTGGCTGACCGTGCTCTTCGCCAACTTCGCCGAGGCGATGGCGGAGGGCCGGGGCAAGGCGCAGGCCAAGGCGCTCCGCGCGACGCGGACGACGACCGTCGCCCACCGGCAGCTGCCCAGCGGCGGCGTCGAGGACGTTCCCGCTCCCGACCTCCACCCCGGAGACCTCGTCGTCGTCGTCGCGGGCGAGGTCATCCCCGCGGACGGGGAGATCGTCGAGGGCGTCGGCTCCGTCGACGAGTCGGCGATCACCGGCGAGTCCGCGCCCGTGATCCGCGAAGCCGGCGGCGACCGCTCCGGCGTCACCGGCGGCACGCGCCTGCTCTCGGACAGCCTGGTCATCGAGGTGACGCGGGAGCCCGGGCACTCGTTCCTCGACCGGATGATCGCGCTCGTCGAGGGCGCCGAGCGGCGCAAGACCCCGAACGAGGTCGCGCTGAACATCCTGCTCGCCGGCCTCACGATCACGTTCCTCGCCGCGGTCGTGACGCTCTACCCGTTCGCGCTCTACGCGGGCACCGTCATCTCCCTGCCGGTGCTCGTCGCGCTCCTCGTCGCGCTGATCCCGACGACGATCGGCGGCCTGCTCTCGGCGATCGGCATCGCAGGGATGGACCGGCTCGTCCGCCGCAACGTGCTGGCGATGTCGGGCCGCGCGGTCGAGGCGGCCGGCGACGTCGACGTGCTCCTCCTGGACAAGACCGGCACGATCACGCTCGGAAACCGCCAGGCGAGCGAACTGATCCCGGCCGACGGCGTCGAGCAGCACGAGCTCGCCGACACCGCGCAGCTCGCCTCCCTCGCCGACGAGACGCCCGAGGGCCGCTCCATCGTCGTCCTCGCCAAGCAGCACGGGATCCGCGAGCGGGCGCTGTCCGAGGTCGAGGCCCAGTTCATCCCCTTCACGGCGACGACGCGCATGAGCGGCGTCGACCTGGACGGGCACCAGATCCGCAAGGGCGCTCCCGACGCCATCACCGCGTTCGTCGAGTCGAACGGCGGCCGCGTCCCCGCCGAGCTCGAGGCGGCCGTCCAGCGGATTGCCGAGGACGGCGGCACGCCGCTCCTCGTCGCCAAGGACAACTGGGCGCTCGGCGCGGTACACCTCAAGGACATCGTCAAGGGTGGCATGGAGGAGCGTTTCGTCGAGCTCCGCCGCATGGGCATCCGCTCGATCATGATCACCGGCGACAACCCGGTCACGGCCGCCGTCATCGCCCGCGAGGCCGGCGTCGACGACTTCCTCGCCGAGGCGACGCCGGAAGCAAAGATGGAGCTGATCAAGGACGAGCAGACCAAGGGGCGGCTCGTCGCCATGACGGGGGACGGGACGAACGACGCCCCCGCGCTCGCCCAGTCGGACGTCGGCGTCGCCATGAACACCGGCACCCAGGCGGCCAAGGAGGCCGGGAACATGGTCGACCTCGACTCGAACCCGACGAAGCTGATCGAGATCGTCGAGGTGGCGAAGCAGCAGCTGATCACGCGTGGCGCGCTCACGACCTTCTCGATCGCCAACGACGTGGCGAAGTACTTCGCGATCATCCCGGCGATCTTCGTGACCACCTATGCCGTCGGGGGCGGCGGCGGGCCGCTCGAGTCGCTGAACGTGATGGAGCTCGGCACCCCGCAGAGCGCCATCCTCTCGGCGATCATCTTCAACGCTCTTGTGATTCCGGCGCTCGTCCCGCTCGCGCTGCACGGCGTGCGCTACCGGGCGATCGGAGCCACCGCGCTACTGCGGCGGAACCTGCTGATCTACGGGCTCGGCGGCGTGATCGTGCCGTTCATTGGCATCAAGCTGATCGACCTCGTGGTGCACAACCTCTTCGGCGCGTAGATTCCGGGGGGTGCGCGGGCGTTACCGCATCCTCCTCGGAGCCACGGCTGGGGTCGGCAAGACCTACCGGATGCTCGGGGAGGGCCGGCAGGCGAAGGCCGAGGGGACCGACGTGGTCATCGGCTATCTCGAGCCGCACGCCCGCCCCGAGACCGCCGCGCAGGCCGAGGGGCTGGAGCTCGTCCCGCGTCGCCAGGTGGAGCACGGCGACCTGGGCCTCGAGGAACTGGACACCGACGCGGTCATTCGGCGCGCGCCCCAGGTCGCGCTGGTGGACGAGCTGGCGCACACCAATGCGCCGGGCTCGAGGAACGCCAAGCGCTACGAGGACATCGACGAGATCCTCGACGCCGGCATCGACGTCATCTCCACGGTCAACGTCCAGCACCTCGAGAGCCTCAACGACCTCGTGCACGAGCTGACGGGCATCCGCGTGCGCGAGACGTTCCCGGACCGCGTGCTCGACGAGGCCGACCAGGTCGTGCTCGTCGACATCACTCCCGAGGAGCTGCAGCTCCGGCTGCGCGCGGGCAAGGTCTACCCGGGCCGCGAGGTCGAGCGGGCGCTCCGAACTTCTTCAAGCACGAGAACCTCGCCGCGCTCCGCGAGCTCGCGCTGCGGGAGGTGGCCGAGGACGTCGAGGCGCGCCGCCACCCGTCCGCGCTCGACCCCACCGGCGAGAAGCCCGTCGCCGAACGGATCCTCGCCCTCATCACCCCGCAGGAGCGCTCGCAGCGCCTGCTGCGCCGCGCCTGGCGCTCGTCCCAGCGCCTGAGCGCCGAGCTCGACGTCCTCTGGGTGCGAAGGCCCGACCAGCGCCTCACGGACGCCGACCGCGAGCAGCTCGCCGCGCTGCGGCGGCTCGGCGTCGTGCTCGGCGCGCACTTCCTCGAGGAGGAGTCCGACGACTTCGTCGAGACAGTCCGCGCGGTCGCCGCCGACCGGGGGACGACGTACGTCTTCATCGGCACGCCCGACAGCCGCCGGCGCGAGGAGGTGCTGAAGAGCTCGCTCGTCATGCGCCTCGTCCGCGCGCTTCCCGGGGTCGACATCCGCATCGTCGCCGACCCGTCCGAGCGGCGAGAGCCGACCGAACGATGAGTAGCCCGCCGGCGCCGATCCCGGCACGAGGCGAGCCGACCTCCCTGGAGCGGGTGGCCTGGATCGTCGGGCTCGGGAGCGATCCGGTCCGGCGAAACCTGCTGATCACGCAGTGCTATCACGACCTCTCGGCGGCCCTCGCCCCGCGCCTCGGCGCCGGGCACGCCAACTGGTGCACCTTCGCCACCTGGGCCTCGCGCACCGCCGGGCGCTTCATCCGCGACGAGGAGATCCCCGCCGCCTTCCGCGAGCTGCTCGCCGGCTCGGCCCCCGTCAGGAAGGGCCTCGAGCGGGCGAACGGGGCGCTCGCGCGAGTCCACGCGGACGCGAGGATCCCCAAGGAGGATCGTCCTCGACGTCTCCCGCCGGATCGTCCACGAGGTCAGCAAGCTGATCACCGCGGGGAACCTGGCCGTCTTCAGCGAGCTCGCCCCGGTCTTCTCGCGCACGATCGCGGCGCTCGACGAGGACGAGGACGGAGCGGCCGTGCTGCGCGCTCGCCGCGACGCTCAGCGAGGGCGCGAGCGAGCGGGGAGGCCAGACGCGCCTGCGGCTCGCCCTCGCCGGCTACGCGAAGGCCCGCTCGGAGCCAGACCCGCACCGCCAGGCCGAGCTCATGCTCCTGGCGAACGCGCGCATCGGGCTCCACGAGCAGATCCGCCTGCAGCCGTTCATCGCCGGCTCGATCGACGCGCCGATCCGCCTCGCCCTGTTCGACCCGGCGTCGACGAGGCCGCCCGCTGCCTGCCGCGCGGGCTGCAGACGCTCTCGCGAGGCGTCCTCCGGCTCGCCCTCCTGCGAGGCGGCGAACGAGGCGAAGCGGCACTGGGAGGAGCTCTGCACGCGGGAGCTGATGACGCTTGCAGCTGCCCGGCGAGACGCTGGTCCTCGGCAGGAAGCTCCCCGCGCCGAAGGGCGGGCCCCTCTATCCCGCAGCTGCTCGACCCGGTCGACGATCCCGAGACGCTCGAGTTCCTGCGCCGCCACGACGCGGATCGCCTGCGCCCGTCGGCGGCGCCGTCAACTGGACGAAGCTCGCCGACCGGATGCGCTACATCATCGACCTCTTCCGGTCACGCCAGCTGGACGCCGCGCTCCAGGGCGGCCCGTTCACCGCCGCCCAGCAACGACAGCTCGAGGCGGGCCTGCCGGTGAGCGGACCGCTCTAGGAGGCCAAATCCTCCTAGCTCTGTGACGGCGCCGCTCCAAGAGAGCGCCGGGCTTTCCACAGGGCGCGTGGCCGTGCCGCCTCGCACCGGCCATGGCCGATTCGGCCACTGGCGGGCGCCGGGCCACGGCGGTTATCTCCGGTCGCGTCATGTCGATCGGAAGGAGACCCATGAAGATCACACGCATGCGGGCGCTCGTCGCGCTCGCGGCCGTGGGAGCGCTCGCCCTCGCGGCGGGAGGCGCCCTCGCGGTGGGCGCGAAGAACACCGCCGACGCCGCCGCGGCCGAAGACGACGTCATCAACGCCTGCCGGCACCCCAACGGCGGCTGGGTGCGGATCCTGTCGTCGGCGATCGCCTGCCGCGCGCGCGAGCAGGCGATGTCCTGGAACGTCGCCGGGCCGAAGGGCGACCGGCCCCGCCGGCCCGCCGGGCCGAAGGGCGACCCCGGGGCCGGGCTGACGAAGCTCGGCGACCTCGCCGGAATCGCGTGCACCACCGAAGGCGGCGCCGCGGGCAAGGTCGAGCTCGACTTCGCCGGGGACGACACGGTGCTCTTCCGCTGCGTCGCGGGCGGGCCGCCGCCGCCGCCGCCTCCTCCGCCCACCTCGGGCGGGCTCGTGATCAACGAGGTGGACTACGACCAGGTCGGGGCCGACACGGACGGCTTCGTCGAGCTGAAGAACACCGGCACGACCGCGATCGACCTCGCAGGGATCGCGCTCGTCTACGTCGACGGCGCCGGCTCGGACGAGTACGACCGCGAGGCGCTCACGGGCACGCTCGAGCCGGGCGCCTTCCTGGTGGTCGCCGGCGACGCGCAAAACGGCGCACCGGACGGGCTCGCCCTGATCGACACCGACGGCGGCGCCCTCCTCGACGCGCTCTCCTACGAGGGCCCGATCACCGCCGCCGTGATCGGCGGGACGACCTACAACCTCGTCGAGGGCACCGTGCTGCCGGCGACCGTGGTGGACTCGAATACCGCGGCCGGCTCGCTCAGCCGGATCCCGGACGGCACCGACACCAACAACGCAGCGTCGGACTGGGTCTTCACCACGACCCTGACCCGAGGAGCCGCGAACATCGCCACGGCCGGCCCTTGAGCGCTGGACGGGGCGGCCGGAGTCGCCGGCCGCCCCGCGCCCTCCTAAGGCGCCGCTTCGAGGATGCGCCGTGCCACGCTCGTCCAGCTCCAGAGCGCGACCGTCGCCTCCCTCGCCGCGGCGCGCAGCTCGTCCCGCTCCGCCGGCCCGAGGGCGAGCTGCTCCTCCAGGCGGCTGCGAAGCTCGCCGGCGTCGCCGCTCGGGAAGCTCGCCAGGTGCCGCCGCTCGGGCGGGTAGTAGCGCGCGAGGCCCTGGGCGATCTCGGCGAGGCCGGAGTGGTTCGCCACGATCGGCGGGCAGCCCGCTGCGGCGGACTCGGCGGCGACCATCCCGAACGCCTCCGGGAAGATCGACGGGACGACCGCCGCGTCGGCGAGCGCGAGCAGGTGGACGAGGTGCCGGTGCTCGAGCGGGCCCGTGAAGACGACGTCGAGCCCCTCGGCCTGCCGCTCGAGGTCGGCGCGGTAGTCGCCGAAGCCGACGATGACGGCCCGGGCCTCCAGCCCGCGCAGGGCGTCGAGCAGGACCTGGACTCCCTTGTTCTCGATCAGCTTCCCGAAGTAGACGACCGTCGGCCTGTCGCCTGCGAGGAAGGCGGCGAGCCGGTCGGCGTTGCCCTCGTCGGGCGCTCGCTCGTTCGCGTTGCCCGGGTTCGGCGGGTCGTTGCGGGCCTCCTCGAGCAGGGCGCCAAGCGCCTCCTCCCGGGGAGCGGGGCGCCAGAGCTCGACGTCGACGCCCGGCGGGATCTCGTGCACGCGCTCGACCTGGCCGCACACGTCGGCGAGCACCTCGCGGATGTGGGCGGAGCCGACGATGGACGCCGCGGCGCCGGCGAGCGCCTGCTGTCCCCACGCGGAGAGCCCGGCGTTCCCCCGCATGGAGTACTCGAGCTCGGAGCCGTGCGCCTTGACGACGTAGGGCGCGCCCACCGCCGCGCCGACCGGCCCGCCCAGGAGGACGTGGTTCACGAACACGAAGTCCACCGGAAGGCGCTCGCGCAGCGACGCCGCGTTCGCCTCGACCCAGGCGTCGAGCTCAGCCCGCGTGCAGTCCTGCAGGCGCTTCACCTCGTAGCCCTCGTACTCGTCGAGGACGAAGACCGGCAGGAGCCCTCCGACGTCGGGCCTGACGGTCTCGGCCCCGCCCAGGTCGTACCGCTCGGGGTGCGGCTCCTGCGAGAAGACGGTCACATCGTGGCCGTCCCGCCGCCACTCGCGCGCCAGCTGGCGCGTGTAGATGTTCGAGCCGGTGCCCGCGAGCAGGTAGCCATGCCAGACGAAGATCCGCATCAGGTGAGGACGAGCACGGCGCGAGACTAGCGCCCCTCCGGCAGTCAAGCCGCGCTTGGAGCCCCTCCGATCACGTCGCTTCGTCCGCCGCTAAGGTGGATCGGCTCGGAGAGCGCGTGATCGGGCAGCCGTGACGGATCGGCCGCGATCGCCGGAGGAAGCTGCGGCGCGGCGCGCTGCTCTGCGCCGCCGCTACACGCGGAGGCGCCTTACTGCGCTCGGTATCGTCGTCGCGGCGCTGGTTCTGATCGGCGCGCTCATGGCAGGCTTCGGGTTCGGCGCGGACGGCCCGGGGGCAGGCTCCGAGCGGCTCGGGACGTCGACTGTCTGCCAGCCACCTAGCCAGCCGCCCGAGACCGTGAAGCCGAGATGGTGGACGGCGCGGCGTCAAACCGTGCTCGTCGACTCGGTGCTCCTCGTCGGGACGGTGGCCATGCGCGACACGTTCAAGGGCTGGAAGATCGAGATCGTCGGCAAGCCCGCGGTCATGCTCCCGTCGACGGAAGAGCAGATCGCCGGCCGGAGCAGGAAGGTGGCGCGGCTGGTCGTAATCGGCATCCGCTACAACTCGCTCTGGGAGCGCCGCAAGCGCAACTACTCGACCTGGGCGCGCAAGTTCGATACCGGGGCCAAGGAGCTGCTCGCAACGCTGAGGCGGAAGGGCGCGCGCCAGTTCGTCTGGGGACGCTCCGCGACGCCCGCCGCGCGGTGATCCCGCCGTCAGCGCTGTGGCAGCACAACCGCTACGCCTGGTACTTCCCCTACGTGAACGAGCGCGTGCGGCGCCTCGCCGCCCAGCGGGACGACCTCGTGGCCGCGCCCTGGGACGAGGTGTCCGACAGGAAGGGTCTCACTTACGACGCCATCCACCTGAACCCGACCGGGGCGAAGCTGATGGCACACACCATCCAGCAGACGATCCAGGCCGAGGGCAGGCGGCAGACGAAGATCGTGCCTCCGCCCGGCGACTGCGAGTAGGCGCGAGCGACGGCGGCCGGTACCAGTCGACAGACCAGGGCCGGTCGGACAGACTGTCGGGTGAGTCCGATGAGCTCGAAGCCCGACGAGGCCAAGGCCGGTCTGATCGAGAAGACGGTCGAGCACGCGCACGCAAAGCTCCCGGCGGAGCAGGCGGCGCGACTCGAGGCTTTCATCCGCATCTACTACGGCGCCGTCGCGGCCGACGACCTGCTGGAGCGCAGCGTCAACGACCTCTACGGCGCCGCCCTGGCGCACCTGAACTTCGCCTCGAGGCGCACGCCCGGCGAGCCGCGCGTCCACGTCTACACGCCGCAGCTCGAGGAGCACGGCTGGTCGTCGACCCACACGGTCGTCGAGATCGTCAACGACGACATGCCCTTCCTCGTCGACTCGGTGAGCATGGAGCTCAACCGGCAGGGGAGCGGCGTCCACCTGATCATCCACCCGGTCGTGCAGGTGCGGCGCGACGAGGAGGGCCGCCTCCTCGAGGTCCTTCCCCACGACGCTTCTGCCTCCGACTGCGTGTTCGAGTCGTTCATCCACGCGGAGATCGTCCGCGAGACCGAGCCCGAGCACCTCGAGCAGGTGCGCGAGGGGCTCGGGCGGGTGCTCGCGGACGTCCGGGCAGCGGTCGAGGACTGGCCCGCGATGGTGGAGCGCGGCCGGGCGGTCGTGGCGGACCTCGACGCGAGCCCGCCCCCGGTCGACCCCGAGGGGCTCGCCGAGACGAAGGCGCTCCTCGAGTGGATCCTGGACAACCACTTCACCTTCCTCGGCTACCACGAGTACGACCTGGTCACCGAGGACGGCGAGGAGGCGCTGCGGCGCGTCCCGGACACGGGCCTGGGGATCCTGCGGGACCGCGACACCGACCCGGGGGTCGTGAAGCTGCCGCGCGAGGCGCAGGGCCTCGCGCGCGAGAAGGATCCGCTCGTCCTGACGAAGGCGAACTCGCGCGCGACGGTGCATCGGCCGTCGTACCTCGACTACGTCGGCGTGAAGCGCTTCGACGAGTCGGGTGAGGTCGTCGGCGAGCGGCGCTTCCTCGGCCTCTACACCTCGTCGGCGTACAGCGCGCGACCGGACGAGATCCCGCTCCTGCGCCGGAAGGCCCGCACCGTGAGGGAGCGCTCCGGTTTCCCGCCGGGGAGCCACGCCGACAAGGCCCTCGTCGAGATCCTGGAGACGTACCCGCGCGACGAGCTCTTCCAGATCTCTGACGACGACCTCTTCGAGATCACACTGGGGATCCTCCACCTGGGCGAGCGCCAGCGCGTCCGCCTCTTCGTCCGGCGCGACCGCTTCGGACGCTTCCTCTCCTGCCTCGTCTTCGTGCCCGCGGGACCGCTTCAACACGCAGGTCCGGGAGGCCATCCAGGAGATCCTCCACGAGGTCTTCAACGGGGTCAGCGTCGACTACAACGTTCGCCTCTCGGAGTCCGTGCTCGCCAGGCTCCACTACGTCATCTACACGCGGTCGGGCCCCTTGCCGGACTACGACGTCCGCGAGATCGAGGCCCGCCTCGTGGAGGCGACCCGCTCGTGGGCGGACGACCTGCTCGACGCGCTCGTCGAGCAGCTCGGGGAGGAGCGCGGCACCGAGCTCTTCGCGCAGTACCGCGATGCGTTCCCTGCCGCCTATCGCGACGACTTCACTCCTCCGGCGGCCGTCCTCGACATCCAGCGAATGGAGCAGCTCGACCCGCAGGGCGATCTCGCCATGACGCTCTACCGGCCGCTCGAGGCCGCCGACGCCTTCTTCGTCCTGAAGCTGCTGCGCTCGGGGCGGCCGATCCTTCTCTCCGACGTGCTCCCCCTGCTCGAGGACCTCGGTGTGAAGGTCTACGACGAACGGCCGTACGAGATCGACCGGCTCGGCCCGATCGATGCCTGGATCTACGACTTCGGCCTCACGAGCGAGGAGGGTCCGATCGACCTGGACGTCATCGGGGACGCGTTCAAGGACGCGTTCGCCCAGGCCTGGCGTGGCGAGATCGAGGTCGACGGCTTCAACCGCCTGGTGCTCCGCGCCGGCCTCTCCTGGCGGCAGGTCGCCATGCTCCGCGCGCTGGCCAAGTACCTCCGCCAGGCCGGGAGCACCTTCAGCCAGGCCTACATGGAGGAGGCGCTCGCCGGCCACGCACCGATCGTGGGGAAGATCGTCGCCCTCTTCCACGCGCGCTTCGACCCGGCCCGCGAGGACGACCGGGGCGCCGAGGCTGAGAGCCTCGCCGCCCTGATCGAGGACGAGATCGACGCGGTGCCGAGCCTGGACGAGGACCGGATCCTGCGGAGCTTCCTCCGGCTCGTGCAGGCCACGCTCAGGACGAACTACTTCCAGGCCGGTGCCGACGGCCGGCCGAAGCCGTATCTCTCCTTCAAGCTCGACCCCGCGCTCGTCCCCGACCTGCCGCTGCCGCGGCCGCGGTACGAGATCTGGGTCTACTCGCCGCGCACCGAGGGCGTGCACCTCCGCGGCGGCAGAGTGGCGCGCGGCGGGCATCCGCTGGTCGGACCGGCGCGAGGACTTCCGCACGGAGATCCTCGGCCTCATGAAGGCGCAGATGGTCAAGAACGCGGTGATCGTCCCGGTGGGCGCCAAGGGCGGCTTCGTCGTGAAGCGCCCACCGGCCGACCGCGACGCGCTGCGCGAGGAGGTCGTCGAGTGCTACCGGACGCTGATGCGCGGCCTGCTCGACGTGACCGACAACCTCGTCGGCGGCGAGACGGTGCCTCCGCACGACGTCGTTCGCTACGACGGCGACGACCCGTACCTCGTGGTCGCGGCCGACAAGGGGACCGCGACGTTCTCGGACGTGGCCAACGGGATCGCCGCGGAGTACGGCTTCTGGCTCGACGACGCCTTCGCCTCCGGCGGCTCCGCGGGCTACGACCACAAGGCGATGGGAATCACAGCGCGCGGCGCCTGGGAGTCCGTGAAACGCCACTTCCGCGGGCTCGGGATCGACATTCAGACGACCGACTTCACCGTGGTCGGGATCGGCGACATGGCCGGCGACGTCTTCGGTAACGGGATGCTCCTCTCCCGTCATCTGAGGCTGGTCGCGGCCTTCAACCACGAGCACGTCTTCCTCGACCCCGATCCCGATCCCGAGAGGAGCTACGCGGAGCGCGAGCGCCTCTTTGCGCTCCCGCGGTCGAGCTGGGCCGACTACGACCCGGAGGCGATCTCGCAGGGCGGCGGCGTCTTCCCGCGCTCGGCCAAGTCGGTCGAGCTCTCGCCCGAGGTGCGCTTGCGGCTGGGGGTCGAGGCCGAGGCGCTGACTCCGAACGAGCTGATCCACGCGATCCTCACCGCCGAGGTCGATCTCCTCTGGAACGGGGGCATCGGCACGTTCGTGAAGGCCTCCACGGAGTCGCATCTCGACGTCGGCGACAAGGCCAACGACGCGCTGCGGGTCGACGGTCGCGACCTGCGCGCCTCCGTCGTGGGCGAGGGCGGCAACCTCGGCTTGACCCAGCGGGGCCGCGTCGAGTACGCGCTCGCGGGCGGCCGCATCCTCACGGACGCGATCGACAACTCGGCGGGCGTCGACTGCTCCGACCACGAGGTCAACATCAAGATCCTGCTCGGGGAGGTCGTGGCCGCGGCGGACATGACAGTGAAGCAGCGGAACGAGCTGCTCGCCGACATGACCGACGACGTGGCCCGGCTCGTGCTGCGAAACAACTACCGCCAGACGCAGGCGCTGGCCCTGGCGGTCACCCAGGCGCCCTCGATGCTCGGCGTCCACGCACGGCTGATCCAGCACCTGGAGCAGAGCGGCCGCCTGACCCGCGAGCTCGAAGCGCTGCCGACCGACGAGGCGCTCGCCGAGCGCGGCGCGGCCCGCGGCGGCCTCGTCTCGCCCGAGCTGGCCGTCCTGTTCGCCTACGCGAAGATCGAGGTCTACGACGCCCTCCTCGCCTCGGATCTCCCGGACGACCAGTTCATGGGCAACGAGCTCGTGCGCTACTTCCCGCGCGTGCTCTCCGAGCGGTTCCGGGGCGAGATGGACGCGCACCGGCTCCGGCGCGAGCTGATCGCAACGTACGTGACCAACAGCCTCGTCAACCGGGCTGGGATCACGTTCTCATTCCGGCTCGCCGAAGAGACCGGCGCCGCGGCGGCGGACATCGCGCGGGCCTACACGGTTGCGCGCGAGGTCTTCGACCTCCGCGCGCTCTGGACGGCGATCGAGGAGCTCGACGCGACGATCGCCGGCGACGTCCAGCTCGGCATGCTCCTGGAGGCGCGCAAGCTCGTGGAGCGCGCGACCCGCTGGCTGGTGAGCAACCGGCCGCGGCCGCTCGACATCGCGGCCGAGATCGAGTACTTCGCCCCCGGGGCGGCGCTCCTCGCCGAAACCCTCGGCGGCCTCCTCCACGGCGCTGACAGCGCCGCGCTCGAGGAGGCCACAGGCGCGTACGCCGGTGCCGGCGTGCCGGAGGAGCTCGCCGCACGCGTGGCCGGGCTCGGCGCCATGTTCTCGACGCTCGACGTCGTGGAGGCGGCAGGCGCGACCGGCGCCCCGCTCGAGGAGGTCGCAGCTGTCTACCACGGCCTGGGCGCCCGGCTCCAGCTCCAGTGGCTCCGCGACGAGATCACCGCGCTCCCGCGCGACAACCGCTGGCAGACGCTCGCTCGCGCGGCTCTTCGGGACGAGCTCTACAACGTCCACAGCGCGCTCACGCGCGAGGCGCTGCAGGCCGGACCGCCCGAGCTCGGGGCGGAGGCCCGGGTCGAGGCGTGGGCCGCGGCCGTCGGCACGGGGGTGGAGCGTACGCTCCAGGTGCTGACCGACATCCGCACCGGCGGGCTCTCGAGCCTCGAGACCCTCTCGGTCGCGCTCCGCGAAGTGCGAAACCTGATCCAGTCGGGCGCGCGCGTCACCCCGCCGCTCCCCGCGTTCCCGCCGGAGGTCGCCGAGCCGCTGCCGAGGCCGCCGGAATCCCTGCGGTTGGGCTCCTAGTCGGAAGATCCGAGCCGGGTCCGCCGTCTCGTTGGGCAGTCAGTCCAACGGAGGTTCAGCGATGGAGAAGAAGACGACGACCGGCCCCTTCGGCCTTCCCAACGGCAGCATGCGGGCGTTCCTGACGACGCTGCTGGTGCTGATCACGGCCGCGGTCATGTTCATCCCGGTCGCCAAGAACACGGACGACGTAAAGGCGATGTTCGTCCTCCTCACCGGCATCGCCGTGCGCGACTACTTCGCGAGCCGCGACCGCCAGGCCGAGCACGACCGCGCCGCAAGCACCACCCCGACGACAGACGCGGCCTAGCGCGGCGCCTAAGAACTCGAATCGGAATGACGCTTCGCCGGCGCGGCGTCCTGGGTGAGTGCGATGCAAGGACGCAGGGCGCCTGAATAGCAGCGCTATTCGGGCAACCGAGGACGCCGCAGCGCGCCGCCCAGGGCGTCGCGACGGCTCAAGGCTTCATTCTGCTTCGGGTTCTAAACCCATCCTGGGCTCTTGGCTAGATGACGTCCAGGCTCTTGTGACCTGGCTCAGCGCTGTTCTAGGCTCTAAGATCCGCGTGCGTGTAGACAGAGGGAGAGGCAGTTATTCGGCTTTCTTCGGCTCGCCGAAGCTTGATTCCTGCGGTTTGCGGGATAGCGGCCTTCGCCGCCTCAGCGCCTGCGGCCGCCGAGTCCTGCCTCTACGACCCCGGGACAAGGGTCGTCACCGCCTCGATCACGGCGGGATCGCAGGCGACCCTGCGAGTCGGGGCGACCGGAGAGCTCCTCTTCGGGCTCCTCCCCTCGCCGTGCGGCGTCGCGACGACGACGAACACGGACACCGTCCAGATCGCCGGCACGGTCGGGACGACCGAGCGTCTGACGCTCGACACGGGGGGCGGCGCGTTCGCACCGGGCTTCACGAGCGAGTTCAACATCCCGGAGATCGAGATCGCGCTGAACCTCGGCGAGGCCGCCGATCAGCTCCTCTTCGTCGGTAACGACGCCAACGACACGCTGGCCATGGGCCTGAACGGGCTCTCCGTGAGCTCGGACGGCGACGTCGACGTCACCTTCGCGATCCTTCCGGCCGCACTCGAGCTGCGCGGTGGAGGCGGTGTCAACTTCCTTGCCGGCCGCGGCGGCTTCGGCGCCGGGCCGGCGTACGCCGGAACGCTCACGCTCCTGGCCGGCCCCAACGGCGACGAGCTGGGCGGCGGCAACGGCGGCGACGTCCTCACGGGCGGCGCGGGCAACGACGTGATCAACGGCAACGCGGGCGCCGACCAGATGTCCGGCGGCGGCGGCATCGACCGCTTGAGCGGCGGCGAGGGAGCCGACACGATCACCGGCGGCCCCGGCGCCGACGAGCTCCTGGGCGGCTCCGAGAACGACACGCTCGACGCCAACGACAACGAGCCGGACACCCAGATCCACGGCGGCGCGGGCACCGACACCGCCTTCGTCGACGCCGGCATCGACCCGGCGACGATCGCGGTCGAGAACGTCGTGAACGATCCGGGCGACCCGCCTCCGCCCCCGCCGACCGGCCCCTGCATCTTCAACGCGGCTGCGAAGTCGGTAACGGCGACGATCGCATCGGGAGCGCAGGCAACCCTCCGGGTTGGCCCAGCCGGCGAGCTCCTCTTCGGAGCGATCCCGGTCGCCTGCGGCGCCGCCACGACGACGAACACGGACTCGATCCAGCTCACCGGGACGGTCGGGACTACCGAGAAGATCACGCTCGACCTCACCGGCGGCGTGCTCGGGCCGGGCGCGACCTCCGAGACGAACGTGCCTGAGATCGAGATCGCCGCGGCGCTCGGCGACGCGGCCGACCAGGTAGTGGTCATCGGCACCTCTGGGAACGACACGCTCGTCATGGGCGCGAACGGCCTGTCGCTCAACGGCGACGGCGACCTCGACGTGACCTTCGCACCTCTACCCGCGCACGTAGAGATCCGCGGCGAGGGAGGCGTGAACTTCCTCACCGGGCGCGGGGGCTTCGGCGCCGGCCTGGCGTTCAGCGGGACGATGCGCATCGTCGGCGGCGACCTCGGCGACGAGCTGAACGGAGGCACCGGCGCGGACGTCATCGTCGGCGGGGCCGGCGCCGACGTCGTCAACGGCTCGGGCGGCGACGACACGATCACGGGCGCCGCGGGAGACGACGACCTGAGCGGCAGCGACGGGAACGACTCGATCTCCGGCGGCCCGGGCGCCGACGAGGTTATCGGTGGCAACAACGACGACATGCTGGACGCCTTCGACGCCCAGGCCGACCTCCAGATCCACGGTGGCCAGGGCGTCGACACCGCCTACGTCGACCTTGGCCTCGACCCGGCGACGATCGCGGTGGAGAACGTCGTGGGCGGGCCCCCGCCCTCGCCGGCCCCGCCGGCTCCGGCCGCAAACACGTGCGTGTACCACCCGTCGCTGAAGGCGGTCGCGGCCACGGTCTCCCCGAACGGGACGGCGACCCTGGCGGTGGTGAGCGGGCAGATCCGCTTCGGAGCCTCGCACGTCCCGTGCGGCGCGGCAACGAACGCGAACACCGACACCATCTTCGTCTTCGGCTCGGCCGCCAAGGAGCGGCTGGTGGTCAACCTGACCGGCGGCCCCTTCGCGCCCGGCGCCACCGCCGAGGCGGCAGGGAGCTCCGAGATCGAGATCGTCACGAGCCTCGCCAGCACCAACGACGAGATCCTGGCGCTCGGCTCCGTGAGCGACGAGACCCTTGCCGCCGGCGCCACCGGTATGGCGTTCAACGCCGACGGCGACGCCGACCTCATGTACGCGACGAGCCCAGCCTACGCTGAGCTGCAGGGCGGCGGCGGCACGAACGTTCTCACGGCCCAGGGCGGCTTCGGGACCGGCGCGGCCTTCGCCGGCAAGACGACGATCATCGCCGGGGCGCTCGGCGACGAGGTGCACGGCGGCAACGGCGATGACCTCCTCGTCGGCGGCGCCGGCAACGACGTCATGAACGGCTGGGGCGGTATCGACCAGCTCTGGGGCCTCGGCGGCTCGGACACGCTGAACGCCGGTGACGGCAACGACGTCCGTCGTGGGCGGCGCGGGAGCGGACAGCCTCTCGGGCGGCGACGGCAACGACCTCCTCGACTCGGTGGACGGCATCGCTGACATCCTGATCGACGGCGGCGCCGGCGCGGACACGGCCTACTTCGACCGGCTCGCCGACCCGGCCCCGGTCGCGGTCGAGACGCTCTTTCCGCGCTAGGAGGGTTGCTTTGGGCGATCCGAGCCTTCCCTCGACTCTTGGCTGGTCCTTCACCTCTGAAGGTTGAACCTGGGAGCCGGCTCGCGTACCCTCGGGTGAGGAAGCGGCGAGCTCATCGTGAAAGGAAGGCGGCGGTGGTGCTGAAAACTCTGCGCGCGGTCCTCGGGGCCGCGCTTCTTGGTGCGTTGGCGGTCGGCGCCGGCTCGGCCGGGGCGGCGCTCGAATCGTGCGTGTACGACTCGGGGACGAAACGGATCACCGCCGAGATCACGTCGGGGTCGGAGGCGACCCTGAAGGTGAAGGCCTCGGGCGAGCTGTGGTTTGGGCTCACGCCGGCTGCCTGCGGCGACGCCACGAAGACGAACACCGACCTGATCACGGTCAACGGCACCGCCGGGACCGTGGAGAAGCTCACCGTCGATATGTCCGAAGGATTCATCGGGCCGGGCTTCACTTCCGAGTCGAACATGCCGGAGATCGAGTTCGCGGTGAACCTCGGCGACGCCGCCGACGGCTTCACGGTGATCGGGACGAACGCGGGCGACCGAATGGCCGCCGGCTTCTCGGGCTTCGGGTTCAACTCCGACGGCGACCTGGACGTGACCTTCACCCCGCTCCCGTCCCACATGACCATGGTCGGCGGCGCGGGCGTCAACTTCCTCACCGCGCGCGGCGGCTGGGGCGCAGGCCTCGCCTACCCGGGCAGCACGACCATCACCGGCGGCAGCTCCGGTGACGAGCTGAATGGCGGCAACGGCAACGACGTCATCACGGGCGGCGCCGGAAACGACTTCATCAACGGCTACGGCGCGAGCGACACGCTCTCCGGCGGCGGCGGCGGCGACCGCGTCAGCGGCGGCGACGGCGACGACACGCTCACCGGCGGCGCAGGCGCTGACACCATGATCGCGGGCGCCGGGACGGACACGATCTTCGCGAACGATGCCGTGGCCGACTTGCAAATCCACGGTGGACAGGGCGCGGACACCGCTACCGTCGATGCCAACCTCGACCCGGCGACGATCGCCGTCGAGACCAAGATCCTCGATACGGGGCCCCCTCCGCCGCCTCCGCCGCCCACGGGCGCGTGCAGCTACAACGCTGCCACGAAGTCGGTAACCGCGGGAATCGGCGCCGGCGGGACCGCGACGCTCGCGGTCGTCGGCGGCGAGATCCATTTCGGCGAGACCCCGACCGCGTGCGGAGCCGCCACCACTGCCAACACGGACTCCATCTCCGTCAACGGCGCGGTCGGCTCCGTCGAGAAGCTGATCGTCGACCAGTCCGGCGGCGCGCTCGCCCCCGGCGCGAGCGCCGAGTCGACCGGCATCGCCGAGATCGAGCTCGCGGTCAACCTCGGCGACACCGGCGACGAGATCGTCGTCCGCGGCACGGCGTCCGCCGATGCGCTGGCGATCGGGGCGAAGGGCGTCTCGTTCAACAACGACACGGACGTGGACGTGACGATCACCCCGCTTCCGAGCTCGATCGAGCTGGTCGGCGGCGGCGGCGGCGACATCCTCACCGCCCGCGGCGGCTACGGCTCCGGGCTGGTGTTCGCAGGCCGCGTGACCCTCCGCGCCGGCGACGGCGGCGACACGCTCACGGGCTCGAACCTCGACGACCTCATCGTCGGCGGCGCAGGCGTCGACAACGTCACCGGGTACAGCGGCAACGACGAGTATCCGCGGCGAGGGTGGGAACGACCAGTTGAACGGCAACGACGGGAACGACCTCATCGTCGGCGGCGCCGGCGCGGACTCGCTCGTCGGCGGCAACGACAACGACACGCTCCAAGCGGTGGACGGCGTGGCCGACGTCACGCTCAGCGGCGGCGCCGGTGTCGACACCTGCTTCCTCGACGCCGGCCTCGACCCGGCGCCGTTCGGGGTCGAGATCCAGCACCCGCAGTAGGCGAGCAGCTTCAGAACTCGAGGGAGGGCTCCGGGGCGACCTGGACCCCCCCTCGACTCTCGGCTCTCCGGCGAATTCGACGACGACGTCATCGAGGCCGATACCTCGCTAGTCCTTCATCGGACGCATCGTCCAGACTGCAGGCATGCGCGCGATCGTGCTCATCGAAGGCGAGCCCCGATTCCGCCCGTTCCCCTTCGACACGCCGCTGGAGGGCCCCGTACGCCGCGCGGTCGAAGATGCCGCGCTCGTCCTCTCCCGGACAAAGGGCCGCTTCGACGGACCCATCGCCTTCTGCCACGGGGTCTCGCGCGACGGCGCGATCCTCCGCCGCAAGGGCCGCTACGCGGAGGCGATGGTGGTCTTCACCGAGCCGACCCAGGCATACCGCCTCGGCTTCGCGCTCGGCGTCCAGCTCTTCGTGGAGCGGGCGGAGGGCCTGACCCTCTTCCAGCAGCGCGGGCCGTCGATCGGGCGCGACCCGCTGCTCTGGACCGCGTCTGCGTCGGGCGGGCTGAGCCCGGCCGAGCAGCCGCGGGACGCGGTGCTCGCCGACGCGGCCGAGGAGATCGGCCTCGCGGAGCACGACCTGCAGGACTTCCAGCCGGTCGCGGTGTTGGTCAGCGACGCCTCCGGCTCGGCGCTGATCGTCTACCGGGCGCTGCTGCGCGAGGGCGCCGAGCCGGAGCCCAACCCCGCCAAGGTGGCCCAGCTCTTCTGGGCCAGCTCCCCCGTCGACCTGGGCGCGCAGGTGTCCGCGGACACCGTGGCCTCATGGGAGTCGCTCGAGCGCTGGCGCGCCCACCAGGCCGCAACCGCCCAGTAGGCTAGGCGCCGTCAGCCGGCGGGTCGCCGCCGGTGACCTTCTCCCACCAGTCGTCCTCGCGCCGTTTCAGCTCGGTCTGGACCTGGGCGACGTAGGTGGCGAGCTCGTTCTCCTTCTGGCCGAGGCGCTCCTGGAGGTCGGCGAGCTCGTGCTCGCGGCGCTCCAGCTTGTCCTCGCGAATCTCGATGTCGGCCTCGGTTCGCGCCTCCCTCGCGTCGAGCTCGGTCTCGCGGCCGTCGAGCTCGTGCAGTCGGTCGCGCACGGACGCCTCGGTCTCGGCCAGCCGCTTTTCGCGGCGTTCGAGCCGCTTGCGCTGCGACTCGACGACGTCCTCCGTGTTCGAGAATCTCGGCCTCGCTCTCGGCGAGCTCGCGCTCCCGCTCCTTGAGGCGCTCCTGCAGCGCCTCAACGTCGAGGATTCTTGGAGGTCTCGGACTCGACCCGCGCAAGGTGGGTCGCCCGCTGGTGGAGCTCGGCCTCGCGCGCGGCCAGCTCGGCCTCGCGGCGGTCGAGCTCGACGGCGCGGGCGACGACCTCCTGGCCGTCCCGGTCGCGTCCTGAGGCTCCGCGCTCGAGCCGCTCGGCGTCGAGGCGCAGGCGATCGTGCTTCGCACGCACGTCGGCCTCGCGATCCTCGAGCGCCTCCTCCTTCGCTTCGATGCGGGAGTGCTCCTTCGCCAGCTCGCGCTCGCGCGCGGCGAGCGCCCCTTCGCGCTTGGAGAAGCCCTTCTCCTGGTCGCGGAGGGCCGCCTCGCGCTCGGCGAGCGCCCGGTCGCGCGCCTCCTGGCGGGCCTTCATCTCTGCCTCGCGGCTGGCGACGGCCTGCTCTCGGCGGAGGAGCTTCGTCTCCTGGGAGTTCTGCGTCTGCGCCTGCTTGGCGAGCTCCGAGGCAAGCTTCTCGCGCTGGCGATCCGCGTCGCGAAGCTCCCGGAGCCTGGCCTCGACGTGGTCTGACCGCTCGCCGGTCAGCGCCTCGGCGGTGGTCAGGCGCGTCTCCAGCTCGGAGAGGCGCTCCCTCTCCTCGCGAAAGTTCTGCAGCTGCTCGGCGAGCCGCGCCTCCCGCAGCTCGACCTCCTGCTCGGCCGACGCGATCTTCGAGGCCCTGAGGTCGAGCTCGGCCGCCCGCACCGCGTAGTCGCTCTCGAGAGCGTTGCTTTCGTCCCGCGCCGTGAAGGACGAGGCGACCTCGACGCGCAGGTCGCGCTCGCGCTCGAGCGCCGCCGCGAGCTCGGCCCGCAGGGCGTCGATCTCGGCGGTGTCGGCGACCGTCTGTACGACGACCGGCTCGGGAGGGCCCGCGGCCGTCTCGCTGGGCGGAGCATCCTCCGTCGGCGCGGGCGGAGCGCCGTTCGCCGTGGCCGGTGGCTCCTGGCGCTTGGCGAGCTTGCCGCGCAGGCCGGTGCCGAAGCCGGTCTCGGTGTCGGCTTTGGGGGACTCCTTGGCGGGCTCTTCTCTGACGGCCATGCAGGCGCCCGGCGCTAGAAGAGTTCCGACAGGTTCATGAACGCCGGTCCGAGGATGACGATGAACATGGCCGGGAAGATGAAGATGACGGTCGGGAAGAGCATCTTGATCGGCGCCTTCATCGCCCGTTCCTCAGCGGCCAGCTGACGGCGGGTGCGGGTGTCGCTCGCCTGCACCTTGAGGATGCGGCCGAGCGAGATGCCGAGCTGGTCGGCCTGGATGATCGCCCGCACGAAGGCTGATAGCTCGGGAGTCGCGACGCGGTGCATCATCTTCGTGAGCGCGTTTTGCCGGCTCTCGCCGATCCGCATCTCGCCGAGCGCGAGTGCGAACTCGTCCGCCAGCGGGCCGTCCATGAACTCGGTGAGCTTCGAGATCGCCCCGTCGAATCCGAGCCCGGCCTCAACGGAGACGGCGAGCAGGTCGAGGGCGTCGGGCAACTCGGCCCGCAGGTCCTCCTTCCGCCCACGCGTCTTCAGCGTCACGTAGACGTCCGGGAGCATGAAGCCGACGAGCGCGAACACGAGGCCCAGCAGGAGCGCCTTCGAGGCGAGCGCGCCGGCGACGCTGGCGAACACCTGGCCGCCGACGAAGCCGAAGAAGCAGAGGATCGCCTTCGAGGCGAGGTAGGTCGTCGGGGAGAGCTTGCGGTTCAGGCCCGCCCGAAGCAGCTTGTTGGTGACGGTCTCGACGCTCGCCCGCGGACTGATCCGCAGGACGCCGCGCGCGAGCCCGGTCTTCATGGGGATGAGCGCGCGGTCCTTGAACGTGCCGTCGTCGAGCACGCCCTTGTTCAGGATCACGCGGCTCTTGCCGTAGCCCGCGGCGCGGCGGATGGAGCCGGTCCGCTCCCGCGCGGGGAGCGTGGCGAGGTCCATGAGGAGGAAGAACGCAAGGGCGATGGAGCCGCCCGCGATGATGAGTAGCCAGATCATGTCAGTACCTGAAGTTGACGATTTTGCGGAGGATGAGTGACCCGATCCCGATCATGATGAACATCGTGAGGATCAGCTTGTGCCCGGTGCCCGTGTGCCAAAGAGGGCGCATGTATTCCGCGTTCAGCAGGGTCAGCATCGCCGCGACGAAGAAGGGCAGGCCGATCAGCACGTAGGCCGACGCGCGGCCCATGGCCGTCAGGCCCTTGATCTTCTTCGCGAACTGCTGCCGGTTGCGGACGGTGTCGGCGACCATGTCGAAGAGGCCGGCGAGGCTGCCGCCCACCTGGCGCTGGATCGTCACGGCCGTGATCACGAACTCGAAGTTCTTGGAGCCGATCCGCGCGGCCATCTCCGCCAGCGCCTCGTCCATCGGCCGGCCGAGGCGCGTCTCGGTGAGCACGCGCTTCAGCTCCTTCGACGCCGGCGGCTGGTCTTCGTCGACGACGCTCTGGATCGCCTGGCGGAAGCTGTGGCCCGCCTTGAGCCCGGCCGCCATCGTCACGAGGAGGTCGGGGAGTTGGTTCTCGAACATCCTGACGCGCTGCTTCGCCTTGAACGTGACGAAGAGGTACGGCAGCGCCGCGCCGCCGAGAAGGCCGAGGGCGATGAGGGGGACCGTCTGCGTCAGGCCCGCAGCGACGAGGCCGCCAACGAGGCCAGCGCCGAGCATGAGGTAGACGAACTCCACGGTGCGAAGCGGCAGGTCGGCCCGCTCAAGTATCCGCTGGAGGCGGTGCCACGGCTTGAACTTGCTGAGCGCGTTCTCGGTAGCGTGGAAGAGGCCCGCGGCGATCTTCAGCCGCTCGCGGCCCGCCTGCTTCGCGCGCCGCTTCGTGGCGATGTGCGGCTCCAGACGTCCCTTGAGCCACGCGCCCCGCGGCGAAGCGAAGGCGAACCCGGCTGCGAGGAGCACGATCAGCCCCACGACGGCGGCGAAGGCCGCCTGGCCCCAGAACGACCCGAAGAACTGCTCCGGGAGCCGGCCCTCGATCTGCGGCTTGCGAGTGGTGACGGGCGAGCCCGGAGCGACGACCTTGGCGGACGCGGACTCGTCGGCCGCCGTGGCGGTGAGGGAGATCTCCTCGCTCGGCAGCGCGGAGGTCACGTACTCCAGGCGCCAGGTGCGGGAGAGCTCCTCTGCGATCGAGTTGTACACCTCACCGAGCGCAGCCGAGTCGGCCGCGCCGTAGTAGTTCCCACCGGTCTCCTCGGCCAGCTGCTGGAGGGGCCGCGGGTTGAAGGCGGCGCTCTCGATGCCCACGACGTAGACCGAGACGTCGGCGCGCTGGGCCGAGGCGATCGCTTCGTCGAGGCTCGCCTCGCTTCGGGTCTCGTTCCCGTCGGTGACGATGATGATCACGCGCCCGAGGTAGGCCTCCGAGGCGAGCGAGTTCGCCGACAGGACGAGCGCGTCGTAGAGCGTGGTTCCCTGGACCGGGTCGATGGAGATGGAGCGAAGCGCCGAGTCAGCGTCCGTCGTCGAGGTCTGGAAGCTCGTGAGGAGCAGCGGCTCGGTGGCGTAGGTGACGACCGAGATGCGGTCCTCCGGAGGCTTGGCCGCGACGAAGGCGCGGGCTGCGGTCACCGCGTCGATGAGCGGCTGGCCGGTCATCGACTGCGAGCGGTCGACCGCGAGCACGATGCTCTTGGCCCGGCCGAGGTTCGTGGCGACGAGACCGGTGACCTCCTCCCCGTTCTCCGTCAGCGCGGGCGGGGCGAGGGTCGGCCTGTCCGAGACGAACATCGCCCTGACGACCGGGTAGTCGCTCGCGTCCGCCTCGACCGTCGCCGCGAGGGCGCCTGCGGGCAGGAGGAGGAAGACGGCCGCGAGGACCCAGGCGAGGCCCGCCCGGCGCATTACTGGAACCCGCCGAAGCTGGCTGCCTTGAACGTCGTGCGAACCTGGTCGTCGGAGTCCTGCTGGAAGAAGGTCGGCGGCAGGGTGACCCCGTTCGCCGCCATCTGCTCGAGGAAGTGCGGCTTCAGCCCCGTGCACTTGAGCGGGGAGAGCAGCCGGGTCGCGCCGGGGGCCGCCGCGTCCTCGTCCGGCGGCTTGGCGATGAAGACGTCCTGCAGCGTGATCAGGTCGGACTCCATGCGCAGCACCTCGGTGATGTGCGAGATACGGCGCGAGCCGTCCACGAGCCGGGTGATCTGGACGAGCAGGTCGAACGCGCTCGAGATCTGCTCGCGGATGGCGCGGTGGGGGAGCTCGACGCCGGCCGTCAGGACCAGGGTCTCGAGCCGGGAGAGGGCGTCGCGCGGGGAGTTGGCGTGGATCGTGGTGAGCGAGCCTTCGTGGCCCGTGTTCATGGCCTGGAGCATGTCCAGTGTCTCGGAGCCGCGGACCTCGCCGACGATGATGCGGTCGGGACGCATGCGCAGGGCGTTTCGGACGAGCTCGCGGATCTTGACCTCGCCCTGGCCCTCGATGTTCGCCGGCCGCGACTCGAGCGGGATCACATGGTCCTGCTGGAGCTGGAGCTCGGCGGCGTCCTCGATGGTGACGATGCGCTCGTCGCCGGGCACGAACGCGGAGAGGGCGTTGAGCGTGGTCGTCTTTCCGGTACCGGTTCCGCCGGAGATGAGGACGTTGAGCTTGCCCTGCACGCAGGCGGCCAGGAAGTGCGCCGCCTTCGACGTGATCGACCCGAAGTTGATCAGGTCGTCCATCGTGTACGGGTCACGCGAGAACTTCCGGATGGTGAGCACCGGCCCCCGCAGCGAGAGCGGCGGGATGATCGCGTTTACACGGCTGCCGTCGGGCAGGCGCGCGTCCACCATCGGCGAGGACTCGTCGACCCGGCGGCCGACCTGGGAGACGATCTTGTCGATGATGCGGAGGAGGTGCGCGTCGTCGACGAACGTCGACTTGGAGAGCTCGATCTTGCCCGCGCGCTCCACGTAGATGCGGTCGGGCCCGTTGACCATGACCTCGCTGATCGAGTCCTCCCGGAGGAGCGGCTCGAGTGGGCCGTAGCCGAGGATGTCGTCGGTGATCTCCCGGACGACCTGCCGGCGCTCTTCCCTCGTGAGCGGGGTCTGGTCGAGCGCGAGCTGCTCGGTGACGACGCGGAGGACGCGGTCGGTCAGGTCCTCGTTGGTCTGGCTCGAGAAGAGCTCGGGACCGAGCTTCGCGATGCACGCGTGGTGGATGCGAGTCTTGAGCTCGGCGTAGGGGTCGACGCTCCGGGCCTCGGGCTGGGCGTCGCGCGTGGCGCTCTCGATGCGCGTGATCGTCGGTTCGGCAGCGCCGCCGCTCCCGTTTTTGATGAGGCGATCGTGAAGGCCCATCGACTACGCCCGCCTGAACATGCCGCGCTTCTGCGCCTTGGCGACCTCGACCGGCTGGAGCCCCTTCGCCATCGCGCGGATCGCCTTGGAGAAGTCCGCGCCGGTCTCGGCGAGCACGGCGGGGCTCCCGCGGTTGACGGAGATGGGCACAGCCCTGTCGCTCGGGATCTCGAAGCGCACCTTTACCTCGAGCGCGCCTTCGACCTCGGTCCGCTTCATCCCGACCTTGGAGTTCGCGCGGTTCAGGACGAGGCGGATGCGGTTCTGGGGGAAGGCGAGGAGCTCCAGCGTCTGGAGTGCAAGCCTGACGTTCTTCAACGTCGGGACGTCGAGCCCGCAGACGAGCAGGAGCTCGTCCGTCCGGTCGAGGGTGGCGAGCATCGGCCCGTGGAAGAACGGCGACGTGTCGACGACGATGACGTCGTACGACTCGCGGGCCACCTCCAGGAGCCGGGAGAGCTTGGTCTCCGTGACGAGCTCGGCGTCCTCCGGCCGCACGGGTGCGGGAAGGATGTCGAGTCCCGACGTGTGCCGGGTCGTGTACCCGGCCAGCTTCTCCGAGTCGAGCTCGCCCGGGGCGACGACCAGGTCGTAGATGGTCTTCTCCGGCTCGAGGCCGAGCATGATCGCCGCGTCTCCGAACTGCAGGTCGAGATCGAGGAGCAGGGTCCGCTTGCCCTCGAACTTGGCGAAGGCGGCTGCGAGGTTCGTCGAGGTGACCGTCTTGCCTGTGCCGCCCTTCGGCGAGAACACGGTGACGATGCGGCCTCGCCGCGTCGGCACGGCCGAGGGTGTGGGCCGCAGGCCGGACCGCCCGGCCTTGCGGATGGCGAAGACGACGTTCTCGGTCATCTGGGGCAGAAGGAGGACGTCGGACACGTCCGCCTCCAGGGCCTCCTCGAGCAGGACCGAGGCCTCGCCGGAGGCGAGCAGGATGATCGGCGCGCGCGTGTGCTCGCGGATCGTCGCGATCTCGTCGGCCGGAAGCGTCGAGCTCCGCGTCCCGTGGAGGATCACCTCGAGGTGGCCTCCGGTGAGGACGCCGGCCGACTCGGCCACGGCGACGCTGGTGCCCACGAGCTCGATCTCGGCGTGGCGCTCGAGCGCGTCACGGAGCTGGTCGAGCCCGTCGCAGGAGCCCGTGACGAAGATCCGCGCCTTCGCGCGGGTGGCGACAGAGGACTCGCTACCCATTGCTCAGCGCCTCCCTTTGCTGCGCACTCGGACGCAGTGCTTCCAGTTGCTCCGCTTTGAGCCCGTCCGCGAGGAGCGTCCACGACGATTCCGCGGACTCCGGGCTGTCGCTCGCGTCGCTCGGGGACCGCAGCGTGAGCGTCAAGGTACCGTTCTCGGCTACCCAGAAGAGCTTCTGCTCCTGCGCGTCCGTGAGAGCGAGCTTGACCGAGAGGCCCTTGTCGGCGTCCTCCGTGATCTTCGTCTGCACGTCCGCCTTGATCGCGGGCTCGAGGACGAGGATGTCACGGAGGATGGTCCGGGTAACGAAACTGTTAGACCCCTCGGACGGCGGCCAGTTGCCGACTACGTCGACTCGGTCGCCCTCGATCAGGGTTCCGGCGAGCAGCCGGTGCTCGTCGCCCGGAAGCTGAACGGCGCGTAGGGTGCCGGTGAGCTGTGCCCGGATGCCCTTCTCGGCCTCCGAGTTGAAGCGCAGCTGGCTCACCTGCTCGCCCTTGTAGATCGGGTTGGCGACGACCTTGGTGGCGACGTCGGCCGGGTCGAGGAGCGCGCCGGGGGCCACCTGGCCGCGCTCGACCTCGGACGTCGTCAGGAACCCGCCGGCGTCGAGCTCTGCGCCCGACGTGCCCACGGGGATGTCCTTCGCCGCGACCCAGACCGGGACGAGCTCCTGATCCTCCTGGAGCCGACCCCGCTCTTGGGAGACGTAATAGAAGACGAGCAGGATCGCGACAGCGGCAAGCGCGATCGCAAGCCCGAGATTGCGGAGTCGATACGTCATTGCACCACGTCTTTCTGGTCTCGAATTGAGTGCCTTATCGGCGCCTTCGGCCCATTAGCTGAGCGCTCATTCGCGGAGCGCGACGGCGCGGCCTTCGCCGCGGCCGCTCATTCGACGCGCTCCGTCGTCGAGGCTGAGAGGTTCCCCGACTTCACGACGATGCCGAGGAGGCTGATGTCGTACGGGTACGTCGCCGTCACGGTGACGTCGGATCCCTGCACCCAGGTCGAGCTGACCGAGATGCCGAGCTGCCCGGGATCGAGATCGGCCGCCGAGCGCCGGACACGGTCGATGACGACAGCCTGCGGGTTGGCCAGGTCGCGGCTGACCGCGCCCTGCCGACCGCCGGCGCGGACGGAGTCCGTCAGCGTCACGTACTGGTGGAAGACGATCCCGAACTGGATGACGCCGAACAGAAGCAGGGCGAGCAGCGGCAGCACCATCGCGAACTCGGTGAGCGTCTGGCCCTGTTGTCTCCTCTGGGAGAACCTGTGCGGCGAAAGCTTGGTGAGCATTTTGCAACGACCTTCTTGGGGGAGAGGCGGGCCCTTTTTCAGCGCAGGCGCGAAAGAGGACCCGCCTACTCGTGACCGTCGTCCTAGAGGACGCCGGTGACAGCGTTGATCGCGTCGCCGATCGCGCCCGAGAGGGCGGCGAGGGCTACGACGATGGCGAGCGTGATGACGGCGAGGACCACGCCGTACTCCGCCATGGTCTGGCCGTCCTCGCGCTTCAGTGCAACGAGGGACTTGAACATTCTCGATTCACCTCCCTTCCCTACTCCGGGCACGCACGCCGGCGCGCTGAACGTCGAACGAGCCGAACGCGGAGATGGCACGAGGCTGTGCCGTGAGAGCCGGCTGATCGATCGGGCGCTGAGCGTGGTCACGATGATGGATAACCTCCCGAGTCTCCTCGAGCTTGCTCGGCGTGACCGCTCCGCCGTTTGGCTCAATCTGATCCGCACCATCGGGCACCCGGCGGTCGCGGAGAATCCCCCGCCGGGGGGGTTCGCGACCAGTTGACCCTTTCGGGGGAAGACCGCCTTCGCGGCAACGCCCGATAGTCCAAGGGTCCGCGTAGCGGCCTGCGGATCGGATCTGAAGGACGTTCCGCGCCGAAGTGGCGGCCTCGGCGCCCGACACACGGGAGCAGTAGGTCAAATGCCACAGAAGAAGAAGCCGCGGCGGTTCATCACGCCGCTCGTCCTATTTACGCTTGCCGGCTGGGCGCTTTGGGCAATCGGACGCAACGAGCCCGTGACGTCGTCGACGTCCGAGGCCGACTCGCCCGAGAGCCTGCCCGCCACCGGCTCGACCGCCCCGCCCGCGCGCGAGCGCGCGGCGTGGAGCAAGCGCCGGCTCGCCACGAGCCTCGCCTTCGCAACGCTCTTCTTCGGCGGCGCGGCCTTCTCGGCCGGCGCCGGCGACGTGGTCGCGGAGGCCCTCGAGGGCACCGACGCCGCCACCACCACCGACGTCACCTCCACGGAGGAGGCTCCGGACGACGAGCCCGCACCCGGCGAGGAGCCGGGCGAGGAAGGTGAGGATCCCGGGGACGGCGACGAGGGCCCCGGTGACGAGGGCGACCCCCCCGCCGACGACGGCGAGGAGCCGGGCGACGGCGGCGACACACCCGACGGCGAGGAGCCGAGCGAAGACGGGGACACGCCTGGCGACGGCGAGGAGACGCCGGACGACGACGGCCCGACGCTGCCGCCCCCGCCGCTTCCGGACAACCCGGACGACGGCGACGAAGGCGACGACGGCGAGACGCCCCAGCCTCCGCCGGGCGTGGGCGAGGGCCGCGGCGACGGCCCCGCCTCGCCGAACCTCCCGGTCATCGACAAGCAGACCCGGAGCCCGGCTCAGCTCGACCCCGAGGCGCAGGCGGACGGCTTCTTCGCGACCATCTGGCTCCACCGCCCGCTCCCCGACCCCATGCCGCCGGCCAAGCGTCTCAAGCCGGGCTTCGCGCAGGCGCTCGTCCGCGAGGCGGCCCGGGCGAAGGTCGACTGGGCGATCGTCCTGGGAGTCCTCAGGGCCCGCGGGTTCGACGAGAGCTCGCTTCCCGTCTCGACCGTGCGCTCGACCGCACAGCGGCTCGCGAACGACGGTGCCCGCCGGCACCCGATCCGCGCGCTCCGCGCCTATGGCGGCCAGAACTTCGCCGACAAGGCGTTCGCGCTTCGCAACTACAACCGCGCAGTCGGCCTACGCGCCCTGGTCCAGGGCTTCGAGGCGGCCAAGCCGCGCCTGCAACGCGTTGTGCTCAACGACAAGCGCCTGGACATCTACTCCGGCGGGCGGCTCGACGTCGCCCTCGGCCGGACCGATGTCCGCGTCCTCGTGCTCCTTCGCTACCTCGCCGAGGCGCACGGGCAGGTCACGGTCTCGAGCCTCACGTCCGGCCACCGGCTCTACTCGCGGCCCGGCGTGATCTCGGCGCACGTCTACGGCCTCGCCGTCGACGTGGCTGCGCTCGAGGGCACGTCCATCTACGGCCACCAGGAGCCGGGCGGGCTCACGGAGCACGGGGTCAAGAACATCCTGCTCCTCCCCGCCGAGCTCCAGCCGAAGCAGGTCATCTCGCTGCTCGGCATGGGCGGTCCGTCCTTCCCGCTGGCAGATCACGACGACCATATCCACGTGGGGTACTAGCCCGCCCCGATGCTGGTCTCCCTGGAACGTCACGACGGCAGCCTGGTGTGTGAGCGGTGTCTCCTCGCGGAGACGCCGCTCACACGCCTCAGAGGTCTCCTCGGACGCGCAGGCCTCGAGCGGGGCGAAGGGATCCTCCTTCGCCCCGCTTCCTCCATTCACATGTGGTTCATGCGCTTCGCCATCGACGCGGTCTTCCTCGACCGGGAGAGCCGCGTCCTCCGCGTGGCGGAGCACCTCGGCCCCTGGCGCCTAGCCGGTTGCCGGGGAGCGAAAGCCGTGATCGAGCTCCCAGCCGGCGAGTGCGGCCGGGTCGGCCTCGAGCCGGGCGACGTCGTCGTCGTCAGGCCCGCGCGAGCCTAGGAGGGATTGGCGGAACGTCGCTCGTCGCCGGGGTGCGATGGTCGTTCCGAGGCAAGGACGCAGGGAGTGCTCGTAGCCGAGGCTACGGGCGCGACTGAGGACGCCGCCTCGGGGCGAGCAGCGCGGCCCGGCGGCACAGGCTGCGTTTCGCCAAACCCTCCTAAACGGCGCCTTCGATGGCGTGGAGCGTCCACGCCGGGCCGATGCGGACGAGGTGGCCGTCCGGGTCGGCGAGGTCGTAGACCTCCGTGCCGAAGCGCGTCCTGGTGACGCGCCCGCCCTGAATCCCCTGGCGCTCGAGCTTCGTGATCTCCGCCTGGATGTCCTCGCCGGCGAGCTCCAGCCGCGCCGAGCCGCCGATCTCCCGCCCGCGCTCGGGATCCCAGGTGAGCACGAGGAACGTCTGGCCTTCGAGGACGAAGAACGCGCTGTGGGCGTTCTCGCCCTCGTCGTAGGCAGCCGCCGGACCGCGACCGAGCAGGCGCGTGTACCAGTCGATCGAGCGGTCGAGGTCGGTGACGTAGAGGTGAACCGCTGTGACGAGGCTCACGACGGGGTTGGCTTCGTCTTCCCCCGCGCCGCGCCCGCCTCCACTGCGTGCCGCTTCTCGCGTTCCTTCTTCTTGCGCTTGCGGTCGTTTCGCCACCGCTTGATTGGCCTGGAGCCGCGTCCCATCAGGCTGTGGACTCTATACATTCCCCTCGTGGCGCTGGAACCTGGCCGCACCGTGGACGAGCTCCGTGAGCTCCGCGAGCTGACGGGGGACGCGGACGGCGCGCAGCGCGTGGCCTGGACGGACACGTGGGTCGCGGCGAAGGGATGGCTCTCCGGCAAGCTCGAGCCCCTCGGCGTCGAGGAGGAGATCGACGAGGCCGGCAACCAATGGTTCACGCTCCCCGGCGAGTCCGAGCGGGCGCTCGTGATCGGCGGCCACATCGATTCCGTCCCGAACGGCGGCTGGCTCGACGGCTCGCTCAACGTCGTCGCGGGCGTCGAGGTGCTCCGCCGGATTGGCCAGGACGGGACCCCGCCCGTCACCGTCAGGCTGGTCAGCTGGGCCGACGAGGAGGGAGCGCGATTCGGCCGCTCGCTCTTCGGCTCCAGCGCCGCCTCGGGGACGATGGCCGATCAGGACGAGATCCGCGAGCGCACCGACGCCAACGGGATCCGCTGGGAGGACGCGCTCGCCGCCCACGGCGTCGACCTCGACGGGGCGCTCGAGGCACGGCGCCGGCTGGAGAGCGCCGCCGCCTACCTCGAGCTCCACATCGAGCAGGGCCCGGTGCTCGAGGCGCTGGGCCTCCCGCTGGGCGTGGTCCTGGGCACGTTCGGCGTCGAGCGGCACCAGATCACGTTCCGCGGTCAGGCGGCCCACGCGGGCTCCACGCCCATGGATAGTCGCCGCGACGCGCTCGCCGCCGCGGCCAAGCTCGCGCTCGAGATTCGTGGGATCGCCGCGCGGACCGGCGGCGGCGCCGTCTGCACGATGGGAAGCTGCGTCACGAAGCCGGGGATCGTCACCTCGGTCGTCGAGACCGCCACCGTGCTCCTCGACCAGCGCCACCTCGACAGCGAGAAGCTCGCCGGCATGCTCGCCGAAGCGAAGGAGGCAGGCGGGCGCTTCGCGCGCGAGGAGGACGTCGAGGTCGAGTGGGAGCGCATCTGGCGCATCGACCCGATCCTGTTCGACGAAGCCTTGATCGAGCTGGCCGACGAGGCGGTGACCGAGGTGGCCGGCCGGTCGCACCGCCTGCCGAGCGGCCCGCTCCACGACGCGGCCGAGGTCGCGCGCGCCGGCGTTCCCACCGTGATGCTGTTCGTCCAGAGCCTCCGCGGCCTCTCGCACACGAAGCTCGAGGACACGAAGCCGGAGCACCTGGAGCTGTCGGTGCAGGCGCTCGACCGGCTGGCGGCGAAGACGATCGACCGGCTCGCCTAGTCCATCTCGGCGATCGCCTCGGCCAGCCTGAGCAGGCCGAAGGCGACGACCACGACGATCGCGGTAACGCCGACGATGGTCACGTTGTGGCGGTAGAGCCCGCGCGGCACTCCAGGCCCCAGCGGTCGGCCAGCGGGGCCAGAGCGAACCCCGCCACGAAGAAGAGCGCGCCGAAGAGCGCGATCGCGAGGCCGGTGGGCTCGAGGAGCCGATCTCGCCGACCTGGTTCCCGTTCTCGGTGAAGCTTCCCTCCGCGTCCGGGTCGGCGATCACCAGAACCCGCATCACCAGCCGCGAACCCGAGGCCGGCGACCACGATCCCGACGGCGACCCCTGCCGCCAGGCAGCCTCCAAGCGGCCGGAGAGCAGCGACAGCCCGTCGCGTCACCGGCGGCGCGCGATCTCGCTCAGGGACCGCTCGCTCCCGCCGGTATCCGGCAGGCGCAGGTCGGGAAACGGGTTGCCGGGTACGAGGTCGTCTCTCATCGCTCTTCCCTCCTTCGAAGCTGCTGCCTGAGCCAGCGCGGCGTCGCCCGCCGCGCGCCGCGCACGGCCCGGGCGAGCGCGGGCGCCGCGCCGTCACCGTGGATTCCCGCCCCGTGTCCCACGAGGACGTGTTCCGGTGCCAGGCACGTGGCCAGGTCCCGGAGGCCCCTCGGCTGGTAGAGCCGCAGGAACGGATGGACACCGAGCGGTTCGTCCGCCGCGCGGAAGTACGAGACCGTGCCGACCGCCTCGGTGCACACGAGCACGCGCTCCGCCTCCCACCAGAGCGCCACCTCGCGCCAGCCCGGGACGCTGAGGACCCTGCGTACCTCGAACGGCGAGCCCGGCACGCCGGCGAAGGGCACGCGGTGATGTGGGACGTCGAGCCGCTCCGCCAGCGCCGCGCCGTCGCGGGCGTGCCGGTCGATCAGCTGGAGGACGCCCGCGGGCTCTCCGAGCGCTCGCACACGCTCCTCGATCCCGGGCCCGTCCACGGGGTCGACGAGCCAGACACGCCCGTCTGCGGCAAGCGCGTGGGAGGCGCGCTCGAGCCGCTCCGGCTCGTTCGCGATCCAGTCGAAGCCGAAGCTCGTCTCGGCGCAGATCGTGACCGTCGCGTCCACCATGTCCACCGGTAGGTTGCCCGTCCTTGCGGGCGGCTGCCTGTCTAAACTATGATTTAGACGTGTCTAACTCTCGTGGATTCAGCCGCCGCCAGCTGATTGCAGGGGTCGCGCCCGTGGTCGCGGCGGCGCCCTTCGCCGGCCTGGCGCTGGCCGGGCGCAAGGAGCTCGAGGCGACCCACAGGGGCTCCCAGCACACGGCCACGGGCCACGCGGCCATGATCGGCGAGGAGGTCCCGGCCCCCGGGGGCCCGAACGACCTCGACGCTCTGACTTACCCGCCCGCCGCCCTACCGCACCAGCCGGGCCGCATCCGCGAGTACACGCTGATCGCGCAGGAGACCGACATCGAGGTCGCCAAGGGCGTGACCTACCCCGCCTGGACGTACAACGGCACGGCGCCCGGGCCCGTGATTCGCGCGACCGAGGACGACATCCTCCGCGTCGACTTCCGCAACGCGAGCGATCACCCTCACACGATCCATTTCCACGGGATCCACCCGGCGAACATGGACGGCGTCTTCGAGATCGTGAGCCCAGGCGAGAGCTTCGTCTACGAGTTTCCGGCGCGGCCGTACGGGATGCACCTCTACCACTGCCACGCGACCCCGCTGAAGAAGCACATCCACAAGGGCCTCTACGGCGCCTTCATCATCGACCCGCCCGAGCCGCGGCCGCCCGCGCAGGAGCTCGTCATGGTGATGAACGGGTTCGACACGGACGGCGACGGCGAGAACAACTTCTATGCGGTCAACGGGCCGACGTTCTACTACGCGCGCTACCCGATCAAGGTCAAGCGCTCGCAGACGGTGCGCATCTACCTGGCCAACCTGACCGAGTTCGACCTGATCAACTCGTTCCACCTCCACGGCGACTTCTTCCGCTACTACCCGACGGGCTCGAGCGACCAGTTCGAGTACACGGACACGGTGATGCTCTGCCAGGGCCAGCGCGGGATCATCGAGATCGACTTCGCCAACACGGGCCGCTTCATGTTCCACGCGCACCAGTCGGAGTTCGCCGAGCTGGGCTGGATGGGCTTCTTCGAGGTCGAGGACTAAGTGCATCACCTGGAGGAGCACTAGTGGAGGCGAACTCCGCAGCGGAGGAACGGGGTCAGCGGAGCGAGCCCGTGCGCTGGCGGCTGTGGGCGCTCGTCCCGATCGTCCTCCTCGTGGCCGTCGTCTCGCTGTTCTCGGCCCGCGGCGGCTCGCTGCTCGAGCTCGTAGGCGAGGGCCCGCCTCCAGCCGATGCGTTCGACGTGCGCCGGGTCGAGTTCTCCCCGGGCGAGATCAGCATTCGTGTCACGAACCCGCAGCGGGAGGAGCTGACGATCGCCACGGTCACGGTCGACGACGCGATCGTCCCGTTCACGGTCGACGGGCCCACGACCCTGGGGCGCCTGCGCTCGGCGACGATCGTCGTCCCGTACGCGTGGGTCGAGGACGACCCCGTCGCGGTCGGGGTGACGAGCTCCTCGGGGATCCAGACGACGGAGGAGATCGCGGCCGCGGTCGAGACGCCGACGCCGAGCGCGCAGGGGTTCTTCGGCTACGCCGTCATCGGCGCGCTCGTCGGGATCGTCCCGGTCGCGCTCGGCCTCCTCTGGCTCCCGTCGCTCAGGCGCGCGCGACCCGAGTGGCTGGCTGCGTTCATGGCGCTGACCGGCGGCCTGCTCACCTTCCTCGCGGTCGAGGCGCTCTCGGAGGCGCTCGAGCTGCAGGCGGTCCTCCCCGGCGCGCTCGGGGGGACCGGGCTCGTCGTGCTCGGGGTAGCGGCGAGCTACCTGGCGCTCACGTTCCTCTCGCAACGGCTCTCGCGCCGGGGAGCCGCCAAGGGCGGCGCGCTCGGCGGCCTCGCGCTCGCGCTGCTCGTCGCCGTCGGGATCGGCGTCCACAACCTCGGCGAAGGGCTCGCCGTGGGAACGTCCTTCGCGCTCGGCGAGCTGACGCTCGGGACGTTCCTCATCGTCGGCTTCATGCTCCACAACATCACCGAGGGCCTCGGGATCGCCGCGCCGGCTGCCGAGGGCGAACGCGCGAGCCTGGCCCGCCTCGCCGCCCTGGTGCTCATCGCCGGCGCGCCGACGATCGTCGGCGCCTGGATCGGCGGCTACGTCACGAGCGACGTCCTCGCCGTGGTCTTCTTCTCGGTGGCCGCAGGCGCCGCGCTGCAGGTCATCGTCGAGGTGGCCCGCTTCGTCGCCCGCCGTGCGCCGGGCGGCCTCACCTCCGGCTACTCGGTGGGCGGTTTCCTGGCCGGCCTGGCGATCATGTACGCCACCGGGCTGCTCGTGGGCTAGCCATACGTGTAGGAAGGGCGTATGAGCGGCTGTGTATCACCCGAGAGGGTGATAACCGGCTCCCGCGATCGGACGATACTCAGACCTAGACCGGGCGCATCCCCGCCCGCTCTGCGGCCCATGACGTGGAAGCGTTTCAACCCCCCGGCGACCAGCGCGGTGCACCCCCGCGGCCTGACGGAGAGCCTGTGAGCACTCCGCTTCGCGAACGCCCCGACGCACCCCTCGGCACGCTCATCTTCCGCGCCGGGCTCCTGCCCGCGGAGACGATCGAGAGCGCCCTGGAGGAAGGCGTGAAGACCGGCAAGCGCCTCGGCGAGATCCTCACCGAGCGCGGCCTGATCTCCGAGGTCGACCTCGCCCGGCTGCTCGCCGGCCAGAAGGGCCTCGAGTTCGTGACGCTGCGCGAGCAGATCGTCGACCCGTCCGCGGCGGCGCTCTTCAGCGGCGAGCAGGCGCGCCTGTTCCGCGCTCTGCCGTATGCGTTCGACGGCGAGCTCCCCGTCGTCGCGATCGCCGACCCCACCGACGAGGTCCTCATCAGGAACATTCGCGAGGCGCTCGGGCGCGACGATGCGCGATTCGTCGTCTCGGCCCGCGGCGAGCTCGCCGACATCGCGGCCGACGTCTACTCGAAGCCCCTTGCGCCTGCACACGAGGCCCCTTCGGCGCCCGAGCTCGAGCCCGAGACGGTTGCGCAGGCCGAGCCGGCCGTCGAGCCGGCGGAGATCGCCCACACCAACGGCCAGGCGTCGCCGGAGCCCGAGCTGGTGCTCGAGACTCCCGTCCACGAGCCCGAGCCCGAGCCGGCGCCCGAGCCTGTCCGCTTCCCCTTCCAGGTGCCCGTCGCGGCCGAGCCGGCCGCGCCCGAGCCGGCCCCAGCACCTGAGCCTGAGCCTGAGCCGATGGCGGCCTACGAGCCCCCTCCGCCCCCCGAGCCCGAGCTCGCCCCCGATCCGGCGCCCGCGCCCGAGCCCTCGCTCCTCGCGCAGCCCCCGGTCACGGCGGAGCCCCTGCGGATGGCCGAGCCCCCGGCGCTGGCCGAGCGTCCGCCGCTGGCCGAGCCCCCGGCGCTGCGCGAGCCCCCGGCGCTGCCCGAGCCCCCTCCCCCGGCGCAGCCGCCCGCGGCCCGGCGGCCGGTCGCGGCCGACCCGATGCCACTCCCCCAGCCTGTCCCTCCACCCCGGCCGGCGCCCTTCCCACCGGCCGCCTCGCTTCCGGAGCTGGAGCTCGAGCCTGCCCCTCCGCCCGTGGCCGAGCGGCCCGCGCCGGTCGCAGCGAGCCCTGCCCCCTGGCGCATGGCGATCCGGCTCACGAACGGCGAGCGGGTCGAGGCCGGAGACTTCCCCGACGAGGCCGCCGCCAAGCAGGAGGCGAAGGCGATCATGAGTCAGATCGCCGACGGCGACCCTGACGAGTGGCCGTTCGTAAACGGGCGCTTCCTCAAGCCGGACACGATCGTCTCCGTCGACATCGCGGAGCTTCCGGCAACGACGCCTGAAAGCTAGCGCCCGGGCAGCAGCGGCGAAGTAAGGCCCGCGGCGAGCCCGCGGCGCTCCGCGAGCGCCTCGAGCACGATGACCGTATCGGCGACGGGGATGTCCTCCAGATACTCGTCCCGCCCCTCGAAGGACTCCAGCACGCCCACGGCCGCGGCGCGGTAGGCGTCGGCCTCGCCCGCCGCGAGCGCGGCGAGCGCGTCGGCGACCGGGCGCGGGAACGCCTCCTCCGGCTCCAGCCGCAGGCTGTCGGCCGGCCGGCGCGCGTCCTCGTCGCGCCCGAGGACGAGCAGCGCCAGCACCGCCGCGTACCGCCCGATCGGGGACTCCGCCTCGACCGGGCCCTGCTCGAGCGCCCACTCCGCGTCCGTGGCGGCACCGTGCCAGTCCCCTGCGAGCACCCGCGCTTTCACGGCGCCGATCAGCCGCCCCCAGCTCCCGGGCGGGGCGTCCGCGTGGCTCTCCCGGAAGCGCTCAGCCGAGCGGGCGAGCCAGCCTGCCGCCTCCGCCCTGCGACCCTGCATCAGCCGCGCGAGGCCGGCGCCCGTGGCGGCCATCGCGACCCGCACGAGCTGCTTCTGGCGCCCGTCCGGGTCGGCCGGGAGCCGCCCGAGCCCGTCGGCGTACCGCCCCTCCTCGCGCTCCGCGTGCCCGTCCCAGTCCACGCGCCTGAGCGTACCCGTGGAGGTGGATGCGCCTTCCGGCGGCCAGGAATCCCCCGACGGATGGAGGCGCCGTTGCTCGGAGCGACGGACAATAGTCATTGCCGCTAACTGCTCGGGGGCATGCTGCCGCAGACAGGCCCCCGAACTCCTCCTCCAGCCGGCACCGACCTGCGACCGGTGACCTACCCCCAGCTCAGCGAGGCCTCTACTCCGAAGCCCTTCGGCCCCCGGAGGTCCCTCCGAGCGCTCGCTCGAGCCCGAAGGGACGACGCAATGCCGCGGTCTGACAGGGGATGGGGTGGCGGGATGCAAAGTCCCCGCCACCCCGATACGATCCCGGTCTTCTCCTAGTGCCAGGGCGTTCCGCCGACAAGTGCGGCGAACGCCACCAGAGCAGCACAAAGCTACGTCACTCGAAACGTCATGCGAGTCATCCTTTCTTCACCGTTCCGACTGGACAGCCCTGGGCCCGAGGACGGACGCTGACTCTACACGAGTGAGCAGATGCCGCGACAAAAGTCAACTCATGTAGACGACCCCAAGGCAGTAGGCTCGCGCCTCCGCGCCGCGCGGGAGGCCGCGGCCCTCAGTCAGCGGCAGCTCGCGTTCCCGGGCTGCTCGCCGGCATACATCTCGCGAATCGAGTCCGGAGATCGCATCCCCTCCCTGCAGCTCCTCCGCGAGCTGGGGCGCCGGCTCGGCGTCTCGGAGGACTTCCTCGCCACCGGCTCGGACCCGCTAGAGCGCGACGGCATCGCCCTCGAGGCCGAGGTGGCCCTGCGCCTGGACGAGCTCGAGCTCGCCGAGACGATCTACTCGAAGATGCT
Source organism: uncultured Actinomycetes bacterium (assembly GCA_963794055.1). GTDB lineage: Bacteria > Actinomycetota > Thermoleophilia > Gaiellales > Gaiellaceae > JAIBJN01. The sequence continues at coordinate 152,033 of CAWCCL010000024.1, read as the reverse complement.
CGACGAGACGCTGGACGACGGGGACAGGACGACTGCGTACGCAGGCCTCGGCCAAGTGGCGTACCGGCGCGGCGACCCGCGCCTCGCGATCGAGCACTTCGAGACCGCGTTGGAGTTGAACGGCGGCGGGGAGGGCGACCTGCCCGACGTGGCGGACTCGCTCGGGCGTTCGTACGCGATGGTCGGAGAGCTCGAGTCTGCGATCGCCGTCTTCGAGCGCTCGCTCACAGCCGCCGAGACGCGCGACGACCAGCTCGAGCGGATTCGCTTTCAGCTGCTCCTGGGAGACGCGCTGATCGACACGGGCAACTTCGGCAGGGCCGAGGAGATGCTCGCCCGCGCGCTTGCGATCGGCAAGGACTCGATCAACCCCAACGTTCGCATCAACCTCTACTGGACGCAGTCCCGGCTCCACGCGGAGCGCAAGGACGCCGAGACGGCCGCGCGCTACGCGCGCCGCGCCCTCGAGGTGCTCCGCATGACGGAGGACACCTACCGCACAGGGCGCGCGCACCAGCTGCTAGCCCACATCGAGCTGGACCGCGGGCGGGCCGAGGAGGCGCTCGGGATCCTGGACGATGGCTGGCCGCTCCTGGAGGCGAGCGGGAACCCGCTCGAGCGGGCGCAGTATCGCCTCGAGGAGGCGCGCGCGCTCGCGAAGCTCGGGCGCAACGAGGAGGCCGCCGCCCTCGCCATGCAGATCTCCGGGATCATCGCCGACGCCCATCCCGAGGACGCGGCGCGGAGCTATTCGACCCTCGCCGAGATCTACGAGGAGATGGGCGACCGGGCCCGCGCGCTCGAGCTCTACGAGCTCGCGGCCGAGCTGCTCGGCCCGACCAATCCGAACCGCTACCTCGCGGGGATCTACGCCAGGATGGCCGAGCTCTACGAGGCCGAAGGCCGCACGGAGGACGCATACGAGCACATGAAGAAGGCGGTCGGCATGCAGCAGGACGTCGCCACGAAGCTGTCGCCCTAGCGCTTCGTTCGATATGATCCGAAGGTCGGCGCGAGTCTTGCTCGCGCACACTCTCTGGAAGTAGGCAGCGCAATGGCGCTGCGTGCATGCAAGAAGCGATAGGCCACCCGACTGTCCAGTCGGAGGAGACGGACGCCTTGACGGCGGACGCCCTCCGGGCGGAGGCTTGGTCCGGCGAGTCGTTCCTCCACCCGGGCGAAGACCCGGCGGAGGCGCTCGCCGAAGGCCGCGCGCGCAGGCGTGCGCTCGACGCCGCGCTCGCCGAGATGGAGGCCGGCCGGCGCTCGCCGTCCGTCGAGTGGAAGGTCGAGTACGCGCTCATGCTCGGCCTGGAGCGAGTCCTCACGGACAAGCCCCCCCGCCTCGCCTCCGGCACGGAGCTCCGGCGCCACCAGATCGACGCGCTCGCGGGCATGCTCGCCGAGCTGATCGCCCGCCACGAGCAGGAGGCGGAGAACGGGCACGCGAACGGCAACGCCGGGAACGGCAAGCTGCTCGAGGAGCGGGCCGACGAGGACGAGGAGGAGCTCGAGGAGGATGCGGAGGCCGACGCGGACGCCGAGAACGGCGACGAGGTCGAGGAGCTCGCCGTCGCGGACGACCCGGGCGCCGTGCGCCGCTACCGCTTCCGCCACCCGACGGCCTCCGGCAAGACGATCGCCGCCGCGGGCTTCGTCGAGGCCGCGCGGACGATGGGCGTCCTCATTCTCACCCACCGCCGCCTGCTGGTCGACCAGTTCACGCGCGACCTCACGACAGAGGGCTACGGCGACCGCTTGCGCGCCGCGGTCACCCAGGGTCAGGAGCCGCTGCAGGCGAACCCGCTCACGATCCAGACCTACGCGTGGTTCGCGCGGCACGTGGACTCGCTCTCGCGCACCGCCTACCAGCTCGTCATCTGCGACGAGGCGCACACGGCGCTCGGTGAGAAGACGAGCGCGGCGATCCGCCGCCTCCCGGAGCCGATCTACATCGGCATGACCGCGACGGAGAACCTGATCGCCAAGCAGGTGTCCGACGTCTTCCCCGCTTCCGTGGACGATCTCCCGCTCGGGGACGCTGCGCGGCGCGGGCTGATCGCGCCCCTCCGCTCGCTGCGCGTGCGGCCGGCGGCCGCGATCTCCTCCGTCCCGATCGTGGGCGGGGACTACGACCAGGACATCCTGGCCAAGGTCCTCGACCAGGACATCTTCAACCAGGCAGCCGCGAGCCTGTACCGCGATCGCTTCGACGCGACGCCCGGCATCGTCTATGCCGCAGGCGTCGAGCACGCCTACAACCTTGCGCGGGAGTTCCGAGCAGCCGGCCTCAAGGCTGAGGCCGTCAGCGGGCGCACGCCGCCGGTTCGGCTCGCCGAGACGCTCGCCGCGTACGAGCGCGGAGAGATCAACGTCCTCGTCAACGCGCAGCTGCTCGCCGAGGGCTGGAACTCGCCGCGCGCGACGGTCTGCATGCACCTCGCCCCGACGGCGAGCCGCCGCGTCTACCAGCAGCGGATCGGCCGCATCATGCGGCTCGCGCCCGCGCAAGGAGGCGGGCGTCGTCATCGACTTCGTCGACGACGCGGCCACGCACAACGACCGCACGATCACGATTCACAGCCTGCTCGACTCCGACTTCTACCGGCCGGGCGCGCGCGTGACGCCGGCCCCGCGCCGGCGCATCCAGCGGCGCGCGAAACGCAAGCTCTCGCCGGCGCCCTGGCTCGTACCGGTGACCCCCGACCCGCGCCGGCGGGTGACCGTGATCACGCGGGAATGGGAGCGCATCGACCCGGGCCGCCTCGCCGAGGACGAGCAGATGCTCTGGGCCCGCATCGCCGGCCGCCAGGTCCGCTTCGAGGAGCGACAGACCTTCGCCGAGAAGCTGGCTCGGGCGAGCCGCGAATGCCGCGAGACCTTCCTGATGAGCTGCGCGGCCGAGAACCCGAACCGGCGCCTGCGGCTCTCGGCGCTCGGCGACCGTGTCGCCGTCGCCGCCGACCGGGCCGACTTCGACGACCTCGTCACGATGGTCACCTCCGCCCCCACTTGGGAGAAGGACCGCATCCAGGGAGTCCGCATCCTCCTGCGGGCGATCGGGGAGGGGAAGGTCGAGGCGCCGCCCGACATCCTCGCGCGCTGGACGTGGCGCCTGGCCAGGGCCACCCGGAAGATCCAGGATCGCCGCGCGAGCGCCGACCTGCCCGAGGCGAAGCGGCTCCTCGGCGCCCTGACGAACTCGCGCGGGCACCGGCACGAGGAGAACGCGGCGCGGCTGGTCAACGTCGCGCTCGAGCAGCCGACGCACGTCGCCGCCGCCCTGCTCGCCTCGGCGGAGGCCTACACGCCGACGGCGCAGCGCCTCATCGAAGGCGTCCGCGAGCGGATCGGCACCGTCCAGGAGGTCGCGAACGCGCTCGCCGACAACCTCCCCGCGCCGAAGCAGCCCTCCAGCAAGTCCCGCCGGCGCCGGCGCAAGAAGAAGCGCAAGACCGAGGAGACTCAGGCGCAGAACCGGCAGCAGTCACAGAACGGCAAGCCGGGCGAGCAGCCCCGCGACCCGGTTGCCGCGGCGCCGCCGAGCCGGCCGAGAAGAGCGCGTAAGCTTTTGTTCGGATCCTGCGGCTAGCATCGGAGCGCGATGCTGCTCCTCCTCGGCGTAGCGTTCGTCGCAGGCGTCGTGACGGCGGTCTCGCCGTGCGTGCTCCCCGTTCTCCCGGTCGTCCTGGCCGGAGGCGCGACCGGTGGGCCGCGGCGGCCGTTCGCGATCGTCGCGGGCCTGGTCGCGAGCTTCACGGTCTTCACGCTGACCGCGACCGCGCTCCTCACGGCGCTCGGGCTCCCCGACGACCTCCTCCGCAACCTCGCCATCGCCGTCGTGGCCGTCGTCGGCCTCTCGCTCGTCTGGCCCGCGGCTCGGCGACCTGCTCGGGCGGCCGTTCTACGCGCTCGCGCGACGGAGGCCGAGCGACATCGGCGGCGGCTTCGTGCTGGGGCTCAGCCTCGGGCTCCTCTTCACGCCGTGCGCCGGGCCGGTGATCGCGGCCGTGGCCACGGTCGCGGCGACGCAGAGCCTCTCCGTCGACGCCGTTCCTGATCACGCTCGCGTACGCGCTCGGCGCCGGGAGTCGTCCTCCTCGGCGTGGCCGTCGCCGCCCGGCGCGGGATGAACCTCCGCGCGGTGCGCGCGCCACGCGCCCGGCCGTCCGGCGCGCGCTCGGGCGTCGCCGATCCTCGCCGTCGTCGTCCTCATGGTGCTCGGCGTCGACAAGGACCTCCAGACCCGCGTCCCCGAGCTACACGCGCGCGCTCCAGGGGCTGGAGGAGAGCGCGTCGGCCCGCGGCGAGCTCGACGATCTCGTGGGCGGCGCCGGGCCTGGCGGAGGAGGAGCGGCTGGCCGACTTCGGCCCGGCGCCCGAGTTCGCAGGCGATCGCAGGACTGGATCAACTCGGAGCCGCTCACGCTCGCGGGGCTGCGCGGGAAGGTCGTCGTGCTCGACTTCTGGACGTACTCCTGCATCAACTGCCTGCGCACGCTGCCGCACGTCAAGGCCTGGGACGAGGCCTACCGCGACGCCGGCCTCGTGATCGTCGGCGTGCACACGCCCGAGTTCGCCTTCGAGCGGGATCCCGGCAACGTCCGCCGCGCGGTCGCGCGACCACGGGATCGACTACCCCGTCGCGCTCGACCCCGACTTCGGCACCTGGCAGGCGTGGGACAACCGTACTGGCCCGCGAAGTACTTCGTCGACCGCGCGCGGCCACGTCCGCTACGCCCACTTCGGCGAGGGCGACTACGAGGAGAGCGAGCGCGTCATCCGCGAGCTGCTCGCCGAGGGCGGGCTGCCGCGCTCGTGTCGGACGCGATCGAGGACGAGACGCCGAGCGGCGCCGCAGACCCCGGAGAGCTATCTCGGCTACGAGCGGATCGACCGCTTCGTCGGCTCGACGATCGCAGCCGGACCGCGAGGCGGAGTACCGCATCCCGGAGTTCGTCCCGCTCGCACGGCGCTCGCCTACGGCGGCCGCTGGACGGTCGAGGACGAGCGCATCGTCGCCGGCGAGGACGCCCGCCTGCGCCTCCGCTTCCACGGCGAGCGACGTCTTCCTCGTCCTCGGCACCGAGGGCGACCGGAGTCCGTGGAGGTCACGCTCGACGGCCGGCGGGTCGGCACGTGCCACCGTCACCCAGGACGACCTCTACACGCTGGCGCGCATCCCGGGCGAGAAGCGCGACCACGTGCTCGACCTCCGCTTCTCGCCGGGCACGGAGGCCTACGCCTTCACGTTCGGCTAGGAGGGATGGCTGTGGAGGCGGCCCGGCGACACAGCCGGCGTTTCGTCAACCCTCCTACGGGGGCTTCTGGCCCTGCTCGTCGTCGAGCTCGCGGCTCCGCTCCTCGTGCTCCTTGAGGAAGCGGGTGAGCTCGGCGGCGAGGGTGTCGCCCGAGGGGACGTCGAGCTCCTCGCCGAGCGCGTCGCGCGCGGGTCTCGAGCTCGTGGACGTACGCCTCGGTCTCCTCGTCCTGGGCGACCGCCGCGCTGACCTGGAGCTCGTAGGCCTCGGCGGCCCGCTCGAGGTCGGTGAGGTCGAGCGTCGATCCCGAGCAGCGCGCCGAGCCGCTCCGAGAGCGCGAGCGCGGCCTTCGGGCTCGCCGCCAGCGAGACGTAGTGCGGGACCGCCGCCCAGAGGCTCGCCGAGGGCAGCCCGGCGGTGCGGCAGGCGTCGTGGAGGACGCCGACGATCCCGGTCGGGCCCTCGTAGCGCGACGAGCTGAGCCCAAGCTCCTCGACGAGCGCAGGGTCGCTCGCCGAGCCGGTGACCGGCGCCGGACGCGTGTGCGGGACGTCCGCGAGCAGCGCGCCGAGCGTGACGACCAGCTCGACGCCGAGCTCGACGCGCCAGCGCCGGCGATCTCCTCGGTGAACGTCCGCCAGCGCGTGTTCGGCTCGATGCCGAGGAGGATGACCGCGTCGCGGTCCGTTCCCGGGCACCGCGGCGCTGTAGAAGACGTTCTCCGGCCAGTCGATCGTCCGCGTCACGCCCTCCTCGAGGCGCACGTGCGGGCGGACTGCCTGGAAGTCGTAGAACTCCTCGGGGTCGATGTCGGCGAACCGCTCGGCGTCCCAGCTCTGCGCGAGGAAGCTCGCGGCGAGCGACGCGCCCTGCGCGCCGTCGTTCCAGCCCCGGAACGCGGCCACCAGCACGGGCCGGCGGAGCGTCGGACGGCTCTCGATGCGGAGATGCCCTGCGATCAGCCCAGTCTACGGGAGGCGCGCTCGGTGCCTGAGCACGATGCGGGCCGCAAGCGCGACGACGACCGCCCAGACGGCGGTCGCGAGGGTCACGTGGACGAGCACGAGCCACCAGGGGAGCGCCTCCGCCACTGCACCTCGCCGACGGCCATCTGGGCGAGGAGGAGGACCAGCACGGCGCCGGCCAGCGCGAGCTCGACCCGCGCGCGCCGCCGCTCGGCGACCAGGAGCGCGAGGAGCCCGAGGAACGCGATGCCGAAGACGGCGGTCGCGCCGATGTGGATGTGGACCGCGTTGATCAGGTTCCCGAAGCGCGGGATCTCCTCGCCGCCCGAGTGCGGGCCCGCGGCCGTCACGAGGGTGCCCGAGACGACGAGCGCGCCCGCCGCGGGAACGAGCGCGAGCGCGAGCCAGGCCGAGCCGAGCGGCTCCTCTGCCGCGGCTCCGCGGGCGAGGTCGCGCGCGCCCTGGACGACGGCGACCGCCACCGCGAGGGCGGCGAGCGAGAGCAGGTAGTGGCCCATGACGATCAGCGGGTGCAGCTCGAAGATGACGGTGATCCCGCCGAGGATCCCCTGCGCGAGCACGGTGAACGGAAGCGCGACCGCGCACCAGGAGGAGCCAGCGCGGCAGGCCCGGGACGCGGAAGGCGGCCACCGCGGCGGCGAGGGTCGTCAGGCCGACGACGAAGCCCGCGACGCGGTTCCCGAACTCGATGAGCGCGTTGTAGTCCTTGGGCGGAAGGAAGGTCTCGCCGCAGTTGGGCCAGTTCTCGCAGCCGAGCCCGGAGCCCGTCAGCCGCACGGTCGCGCCCGAGACGACGATCAGGAAGAGCGGCGGCGAGCGCCGCGTAGGCGAACCGGGCGAACGCGGCGGGCGAGACGGCGAGCGAGCGAAGCCGCGCCGTGCGGGCGCCGGCCTCCATCAGGAGACCGCCACTCCGCTCCCCTCCTCGACCCGGCCGATCCGCGCGAGGAAGAGATCCTGCGGCACGGAAGTGCGCCTCGAGCACCGGCGCCTTGTCGGCGGGGAGCGAGACGAGCAGGCCGCCGGCCGTCTGCGGGTCGTAGCCGAGCGCGACGAGCTCGTCGGGCGTCGCCGTCCAGCGTCGACCGCCTCGGCCGCGAAGTCGCGGTTGCGGGCGTCGCCGCCCGTGCGGACGCCCTGCGCCGCGGCCTCGAGGGCGCCGGGGAGCGCGGGCAGGCTGCCGGCGTCGAGCACGAGCCGGGCGCCGCTCCGCTCGGCGACCTCGTGGGCGTGGCCGAAGAGCCCGAAGCCCGTCACGTCGGTGACCGCGCCCGGCTCGAACGCCGCGGAGCGCCGTCGGCCGCCCGGTCGTTCAGCTCGGTCATGCGGCGCGCTGCGTCGCGTCGGCCTCCTCGCTCGCCCGAGCACGCCCTTCGCGACGGCTGCGAGCACGAGGCCGGTACCCAGCGGCTTCGTCAGGAAGAGCGCGTCGCCCGGCCGCGCGCCGCCCTTGCGCCACAGCGCCTCCGGGTGGACGGTGCCGACGACCGCGAGCCCGTACTTCGGCTCGGCGTCGCGGATCGTGTGCCCGCCGGCGAGGACGGCGCCCGCCTCCTGCACCTTCGCGGCCGCGGCGTCGAAGACCGCGCGCACGGTCTCGACCGGCAGCTCCTCCGGAAAGGCGGCGATGGAGAGCGCGAGTAGCGGCTTCCCGCCCATGGCGAAGACGTCGTTCAGCGCGTTGGCGGCGGCGACGGCGCCGAAGAGCGCGGGGTCGTCGACCATCGGCGGGAAGAAGTCGGTCGTGAAGATCGAGCGCGCGCTCGTCGTCGAGCTTGTAGACGGCTGCGTCGTCGGCCGGCGCGAGCCCGACGAGCAGGTTCTCGGGGGCGCTCGGCAGGAAGCCCGCCAGCAGCTCCTCGAGACGGGCGGCCGGAGTACTTCGCCGCGCACCCTCCTCCCGCTTCGAGACCCGTGAGGCGCGCTGTAGTCTCCATGTGATGGAGGTTACCGCCCGTCAGTTTGGCTGTCAGAGCATGACGGCCCCGCTCAGGCGCGTGCTCGTGCGCGCCCCGCGGCCGGAGGACGCTGCCGTCTGGCGGGCCTACGGCTGGCGCTTCGAGCCCGATCCCGGCGCGATGGCGGAGGAGCACGAGGCGTTCCGCGCGCTCCTCGCCGAGGCCGGCGCCGAGGTCGTCCTCGGCGGAGACGCCGCACGGGCCCGACCCGGACGCGATCTACGCCTACGACCCGGCCATCGTCGCGGACGCCGGCGCGATCCTCCTCCGGCCGGGCAAGGAGGGCCGGCGCGGCGAGCCGGATGCGATGGCCGCCGACTTCGTCGAGGCCGGCGTCCCGATCGCCGGACGCCTCGGCGGCGCCGGCGCAGGCCGAGGGCGGGGACACGGTCTGGCTCGACGAGCGCACGCTGCTCGTCGGGCGGGGCTACCGGACGAACGACGAGGGCATCCAGGCGCTGCGCGACCTGCTGCCCGGGCGTCGACGTCCTCGCGCTTCGACCTCCCGCACTACCACGGCGTCGGCGAGGTGATGCACCTCATGTCGTTCCTCTCGCCGCTCGACGTCGACCTGGCCGCCGTCTACCTCCCGCTCATGCCGGTCCGCCTCGTCGAGCTCCTGCAGGAGCGCGGGATCGAGCTCGTCGAGGTGCCGGAGGACGAGTTCGAGTCGATGGGCCCGAACGTGCTCGCCCTCGGACCCGCGCGTCGCCCTCGCGCTGGCGGGCAACGCCGAGACGCGCCGGCGCATGGAGAGGGCCGGCGTCGACGTCCGCGTCTACACGGGCGACCACATCTCCCGCCCGGGCGACGGCGGCCCGACCTGCCTCACGCGCCCGCTCCTCCGCGAGGAACTCACCCCGGCTGCCGTGTCCAGCCACGTCCCGGTCGCCAGGCACGTGCGCCGATGCCCGGAGACGGACCGCTAGCGCAGCAGGAAGCCCTCGCCTAGGGGGTCGCGCCGGGTCGAGGGTGAACCGTGGGCGCCCGTGCGATAGCGCGCTGCCCTCGACCTCCGTGATCACGGCCGGGCGGCCCGCGACCTCGGCGTCACCGACGACCCGGGCGCGGAACTCCGTGCCGACGATGCTCTCGTGGACGAGCTCCTCGCCGCGCGGCAGCTCGCCGGCGCGCTCCAGGAGCGCGAGCCTGGCCGACGTGCCGCTGCCGCAGGGCGAGCGGTCGACCTCGCCGTCGGCGAACACGGTCACGTTGCGCTGGCGCACCGGCGGCCCCATGTCCACCCGCTCCCAGAAGATGACGCCGTAGATCCCCCGGAGCTCCGGCTCCACCGGATGGACGAACCGCGCGCTGCGCCTCCAGCTCGGCCTTGACCTCGCGCCCGAGCTGGATCAGCTCCGGGAGGTTGCGAGCCTGCACGGGGAGCGGCGAGGCGACCGAAGCGTAGAACGCGCCGCCGAAGGCGACGTCCGCCCGCAGGCCTTCCGCCAGGAGGCCCTCCGCCTCGACGAACGAGGGGACGTTCCGAAACCGCACCGAGCGCACCGTGCCGGCCTCGACGCGCGCGACAGTCTCGAGCCGCCCGGAGGGAACGTCCACGACGACGCGCGCCTCGGGCTCCTCCAGCGGCAGCACCCCGGTCTCGAGCGCCCAGGTGACGAGCGCGATCGTGCCGTGCCCGCACGCGGTCGAGTAGCCGGCGTTGTGGAAGAAGACGACGCCGAGGTCGGCGCCCTCGTCCTCCGGCTTCGTCACGAAGCCGCCGTACATGTCGGCATGGCCGCGAGGCTCGTAGACGAGCAGCCGCCGGACGTGGTCGAGCCGCTCCAGCGCGAAGCGCCGCTTCTCCAGGATCGAGGCGCCCTCGAGCGCCGGCACGCCCCCGGTGACGATCCGGAACGGCTCACCGGCGGTGTGGTAGTCGACCGCGTCGACCGCGAACGGCGCACCCCCGGCTCGCATGACGAGCCGAGGGTACACCGGCCGCGCGCGAGGGTGCTAGGACCCCTTCTCGATCGGCACGTCGACGAGGTTGCCCCACTCGGTCCACGAGCCGTCGTAGTTGCGGACGTCCTCGTATCCGAGGAGCTCACGGAGGACGAACCACGTGTGGGCGGAGCGCTCGCCGATGCGGCAGTACGCCGTCACGGGCTGCTCCGCGGTGACGCCCTTGCTGCCGTACAGCTCGCGGAGCTCGTCGGCGGACTTGAAGGTGCCGTCGTCGCGCACCGCGCTGGCCCACGGGACGGACACCGCGGTTGGGATGTGGCCGGCGCGCTGCGCGCCTTCCTGCTCGTAGCCGGGAGGGGCGATCAGGTCGCCCGGCATACTCGCCCGGCGAGCGCACGTCGACGAGCGAGACGCCCCCGCCCACGAGCCACTCGCGCACCTGGTCGCGATAGGCGCGGATCGTCTCGTCGCGCTCGGAGGCCGAGTAGGGCTGCGCGGCGGGCGACGGTATGTCCGTGGTCACCTCGCGGCCCTCGTCGATCCACTTCTGCCGGCCACCGTCCAGGATGCGGACGTCGCCGTGGCCGTAGACCTTCAGGTACCAGTAGGCGTACGCCGCGAACCAGTTGTTCTTGTCGCCGTACACGACCACGGTGGTCGAGTTGCCGATCCCGCGCTCGCCGAGGACGCGCTCGAAGCGTCGACTTGTCGACGATGTCGCGCTCGACCGGATCCTGGAGGTCGTCCCTCCAGTGGAGCTTCACGGCGCCCGGGATGTGGCCTTCTTCGTACAGGTCGGGGTTCTCGTCGACCTCCGCCACGACCAAGCCGGCGTCGCCGAGATGCTCGGCCAGCCAGTCAGTCGTGACAAGGACGGCGTTTGCGTATCCGTTCTCCGTCATGCGGAACCTCCACGTCATGTTGCTTCACAAAGTGAAGCGACAGTATAGACGCCGCCGAAGCTTCGTCTACACCAGCTGCTGAGCGAGGAGGGCGAGCGCGAGGAGCCACATGGCTCCCAGCACGCCGAGCAGCGGAAGAAGTGGACGGAGGGAAGGACGCTCGTGCATGGATCGAACAAGTCTCGGGTTGCGCGCCGGAGAAGTTCGACGTCCACACGTGACATCCTTCCCGACCGTCTGGCGGCCGTGGAGGCGGCCGACCCACAGGGAGGCTCAGGCGGTGCCGACGTTTACCGCAGGGGCCACGACCCCGTGGAGGCGTGGCCTCTACGCGATCGTTCCCTTCCTTGGATGTTGGCTGGGTGATGCCGCGTACTAGCGGCCGCCGAAATGGCCGAAGCTGGCCAGCGGCGCGAGGAACGCGACCAGAGCGGTCAGCGTCAGGAGAGCCTTTACCTTCACGGTCATCACCTCCTTAGAAGTGGAAGTCCTGGAGCGCCTCGGCCGCGCAGCGATACAGCTTCGCTGCTCGGCGATCGTCGCCCCGCCGCCCCGCAAGGTCGCCCTGGGCGATCCAGGCTGCGGCGCGATGGCTGGCAGAGGAAAGCTGGTCGAAGCTCGACTCGGCGGCGGCGAACTGCTCATCCGCCTCGTCGAGCCGGTCCTGCTCCAGCAACGACCGCCCGAGCACGAGCTGGGCGTTGCCGATCTCGTCGAGGTGGTCGACCCGGCCCAGGAGCATCTCGAGCGCCTGACGCGCCTGCTCCTCGGCGAGCTCGACCTTGCCGGTGCGAAGGTGCACCTGGGCGAGCGACGAGATGACGCGGGCGGCGTCGATGTCGTCGCCGACGTCGATGAGTACCTTGAAGGACTGCTTGAGGTAGGCGATCGCCTCCTCGGGCTTCCCGAGCTGGAAGTTCAGCGCGCCGATCTCGTTCAGGAGCTTCCCGACGTTCGCCTGATCGCGGAAGTCCTCGTAGATCGCCTTCGCCTTCTCCGCGTACGAGCGCGCAAGCACCCAGTTTCCCGTCCGCTCGGCGATGAGGGAGTACTGGAAGTACACGTGGCCCATCGTGTGGCGGTCGTTAAGGCCCTCGGCAAGCTCGAGGGCCCGCTCGGCGTCCTCCTGCGCCGCCTGCCAGTCGCGCTGACGCTGGTAACAGCGCGAGCGCCACTCGCAGATGTGCGATCGCAGCCGGTCGGCAGGAAGGGGCGAGCGGTCGGCGAGCTCGAGGGCCTGCGAATAGAGGGCCAACGCCGTCGAGATCGAGTTGAGCTTGAAGCGACAGCAGGCGAGGTGATAGAGGACCTGCGCGCGATCGACGTCCGTGAACGTCGGTTCCTCGGCCAAGCCCCGCGCGCGGTTGAGGATCTCGATCGCCTTCCGAACCTCGCCCAGGTACATGCGAGACCACGCGTCGGCTAGGAGGGCGCGAAGCTCCAGCTCGGGCGCGGCGAGCGCCGCGAGCGCCGGCGAGAGCGGCTCGAGCTCAGCCACCGCCTCGTCGTACTGGCTCGCCTCGATGGCGGCCTCGGCGCGGGCGATGACGCTCTCGACGCGCTCGCGCTCGCTCGAGGAGACGCCGACCTCGAGGAACGTCGAGTCGACACCGAGTTGAGCGGCGAGCCACTCGATCGTCTCGGCGGTCGGGCGGGTCTTCCCGCGCTCGATCTGGCTGACGTACTCCTTCGAGAACCGGTCGCCTGCGAGGTCGGTCTGGGTCAAGCCCCGGGAGATCCGGAGCTGGCGCACGCGGTCGCCGAGCGACGGGCGGGCCGGTGCGGCGGTGCGGGTGAGTGCGGCGTACTCGGACATGGCTCCTAAGGTGAACTATACGAAGGGAAAACTACTTCACAAGCCCACTTGACTTCCAGTGTGCCTAGGTTATAGTCAGACCGTTCCGCACTTCTGCCAGACGCCAGGCAAGAGGGGTGCGGGAGGCGCGCCAATTCCCGGCGACACCAACCCGGAGGCATCGGCTGGGCCGCAGAGCCGAAGTCTCCGGGTTGTCGCTTTTCTCGAACATGGACGAATCGTCGGCCGGGGGGCCTGTTTTGTCCATCCCTCGTTCGGAGCCTGTTGACCGCTCGTGAAGCGGTCATACCGTTCGCCTACTTATCTCCTACCCGGAGGGCGCCGGGGAGAGCCGTCATCTGCCTAGGCACCGACCTCGGCGAGCTCGCCGGCGTCCAGGTGGCGGTGTTTGCGAATCGTGGTGACCGCGATCACGGCGCCGACCAGCGCGAATACCGCGCTGACCCTGAGAGCCGCCTGGAAGCCGTCGATGAAGGACGACGGATCCGGCCGGCCGCTGCTCAGGTCGACGTACGACGCGACGATCGCGCCCATGACGGCGATCCCGAGCGCGCCGCCGACCTGGCGGAAGGTGTTCAAAACGCCGGAGCCGACGCCCGACTTCTCCACCGGGACGGAGCCGAGGGCGGCTGCCGTCATCGGTGTCATGACGAGCCCCATGCCGAAGCCTCCGACGACGAGCCCCGGGAAGATGTCCCAGAAGGTCGAGTCGAGGCCGAGCCGCGAGAAGATGGCCAGCGAGCCCGCCAGGCAGAGCATCCCGGCGGTCATGAGGGCGCGCGAGCCTATGCGGTCGGACGACTTACCGGCGATCGGGGCGATCAGGATGATCAGGATCGTCATCGGCAGGAACGCCGCCCCCGTCTTCGTCGCGGAGTAGCCGAGGATGTTCTGCATGTAGATGGACATGAAGAAGAAGACGCCGAACATGGCGAGCGTGATGAGGAGCGCAACGGCGTTGGCGCCGGCGAACGTCGAGCTCCTGAAGAGCGAGAGGTCGAGCAACGGCGACCGCTGGTGCTGCTCGAGCAGGACGAAGACCGCGAGGGAAACGCCGGAGAGGACGAAGAGCCCGATGATCACCGGGTCGGTCCACCCGTAGGCGTTGGCCTCGATCAGCGCGAAGGTGAGCGCGAACAGCCCGATCGCGGACGCGATCAAGCCGGGTATGTCGAGCCGCTGGTCGGCCGAGGTGTCGCGCGACTCCCGGATCACGAGCCTCCCGACGATCAGGCCGAGGACGCCGATCGGGACGTTGACGAAGAAGATCCAGCTCCAGTCGATGTGCTCCGTGATGAGCCCGCCGATGAGCGGCCCGATCGCGAGCGCCATCGCGGAGACCCCTGCCCAGATGCCGATCGCCATTCCCCGCTGGTGCGGTGGGAAGGTGGCGGAGATGATCGAGAGGGTCGCGGGCAGCATCAGCGCGGCGCCGACGCCCTGCAGCGTGCGGGCGCCGATGAGCGTCTCGCCCGTCGCGGCGAGCCCGCAGATGAGCGACGAGAGCGTGAAGATCGCCAGGCCGAGCAGGAACACCCGCCGCCGGCCGAAGAAGTCGGCGAGCTTGCCGCCGGAGAGCATGAGGACCGCGAAGGTCAGCGCGTAGGCGTTCACGGTCCACTCGAGCTGCGAGAGGCCGATCCCGAGATCCTGCTGGATCGACGGCAGCGCGACGTTCACGACGGTGTTGTCGAGCATGATCATGAAGAGCGCGAACGCCACCGCTCCCAGGGTCCACCACTTGCGGTTCTCCTCCGCGAATATGCGCGCCTTCACGAGCGTTCCTCCTCGGCATTCGGGGTTGAGGGCTCACGCGCCGGGCTGGGCGCGAGGCCAAAGACGACGGTCTGGACGAGCTCGTGCGCGAAGCCCTCGGACGAGGCCGACTCCACGCCGGCCAGCGTCCGCGTAAACGCGTGGTCGCGGCAGGCGCCGACGAGGATCGAGGCGGCGACCTCGGGCTGCACCCGGCGGTCGATCCGCCCGAGCTCCTGCTCGGCGCCGACGTACGTGGCGGCCGCCTTGAAGACGGCGACGGGGCCCGTCTCGCGCTCGCGCAGCCGCGCCTTGAAGCGGTCGAAGACGCCCCGGTCGCCCATGAGGGCGAAGAAGATCGGCTGGTTGTCGCGCAAGAGCAGCAGCAGCTCCTCGACCCACGGCACGAGGTTGGACTCGACGGTGCCCTCGCCCGCCTTGGCCGGCAGCTCGAGCAGCTCTGCGAAGAACGGCTCGCGCTCGACGATGACCGCGATGACGAGGTCGATCTTGTCCTCGAAGTGGACGTAGATCGAGCCCTCCGCGCACCCGGCCGCACGCGCGATCTCGCGCGTCGTGGCGCCGCCGATCCCGTGCTCGCGGATGAGAGCGTCGGCCGCCTCGATGATGCGGCGCCGCAGGGTCGGCTTGGTCTCGATCGCGTCTACCATGAGTGAGTGCTCGCTCATTATGGTGAGCGTTCACTCAGCGTCAAGTCGAACCGTGTTCCGGCGACTCCCTCGTAGACTTGGGCGGGCCGTGGCCGAGGTTGTATGGACACCGGACGAGGAGACGTTCGCGCGCGCGAACGTCGTCCGGCTCATGCGCAGGCACGGGCTCGAGAGCTACCGGGACCTTGTCAGGCGCTCGCAGGAGGAGCCCGGCTGGTTCTGGCCGGCGGCGGTCGAGGACCTCGGCATCGAGTTCTCCCGGCCGTGGCAGGAGGTCTACGACGACTCGCGCGGTCCCGAGTGGACGACGTGGTTCACGGGAGCGACGGTCTCGATCGCGCGCAACTGCGTGCACCGCTGGGCGGAGCGCGATCCGGGCCGGATCGGGGCGGTCTTCGCCGGCGAGGACGGCTCCCGCCGCGAGCTGACCTTCGCCGAGCTCTCCCGCGACGTCACGCGCCTAGCCGAGGGGCTCGTGCGCCTCGGGGTCGAGCCCGGCGACCGCGTGGCCATCTACCTGCCAATGTGCCCTGAGGTCGCCGTCGCCTCGCACGCCTGCGCGCACATCGGCGCGGTGCAGATGCCGCTCTTCTCCGGTTTCGCGGCGCCCGCCGTCCTCCAGCGGCTGCAGGACTCCGAGGCCAAGGTCGTGATCACCGCCGACTACTCGCTCCGACGCGGGAGCCGTCTGGCCATGCGCGAGACCGTCGAGCGAGGCGGTGCGCGAGGCGCCCTCCGTCGAGCACGTGGTCACGTGGTCGCGCGACGCGGGCTGGGGCGCGATCGTGGAGGACAGCCCCGGCGAGCTGCCGCCGCTCGAGGTCTCGAGCGAGCATCCGTACCTCCTGACGTACACCTCCGGCACGACCGGGAAGCCGAAGGGCGTGCTGCACGTCCAGGGCGGCTTCCTCGTCTCCATCACGCGCGAGGTCGCCTACCAGGCGGACGTCCACCCCGAGGACGTCCTCCACTTCTCCACGGACATGGGCTGGATCATGGGGCCGTGGACGGTGGTGGGCGGCGGCGCTCTGGGCTGCACGCTGGTCTTCGCCGAGGGCGCGCCGGACCGGCCTGCCGACAGGCTCTGGCGGCTCGTCGAGGACGAGCGCGTCTCGGTGCTCGGCCTCTCGCCGACGCTCGTGCGCGCGCTCATCCCCCACGGCGACCCCGAGGCCGACCTCTCCTCGCTCCGCATCCTGGTGACGACCGGCGAGCCGTGGAACCCGGACCCGTACCGCTGGCTCTTCGAGCGGGTCGGCGGCGGGAGGCTGCCGATCATCAACTGCTCGGGCGGGACGGAGGTGGCCGCGTGCTTCCTCTCGCCCACCCCGGCGATCCCGATCAAGGAATGCTCGCTGGGCCTGCCCGCGCTGGGCATGGCCATGGACGTCGTGGACACGGACGGGACCTCGCTGGTCGGAACGGGCAGGGTCGGCGAGCTCGTCTGCCGGAAGCCCTTCCCCGGGATGACGCGCGGCTTCTGGCGCGACCCCGAGCGCTACCTGGACGCCTACTGGCGCCGTTTCCCGGGAGTCTGGGTGCACGGCGACTGGGCCTCGGTGGACGAGGACGGCTCCTGGTTCCTGCACGGGCGCTCCGACGACACGCTGAACATCGCGGGCAAGCGCATCGGCCCCGCCGAGCTCGAGTCCGCCGCCGTCTCGCACCCCGCCGTCTCGGAGGCCGCGGCGGTCGGCGTCCCGCACGAGGTGAAGGGCGAGGTCGCGTGGATCTTCTGCGTCGCGGCGCCGGGCCACGAGCCGAGCGACGAGCTCGCGGCGGAGGTCGCAGCACAGGCGGCGGCGAAGCTCGGCAAGGCGTTCAAGCCCGACCGCATCGTGTTCGTCCCCGCCCTCCCCAAGACGCGCAGCGCCAAGATCGTGCGCCGGGCCGTGAGAGCGAAGGCTCTGGGCAAGGATCCCGGCGACCTTTCGTCCCTGGAGAACCCCGAGGCGTTGGAGGACATTGCTCGCGCCGTCTGAGTACGAGGGCACGCCCACCCGCGGCTACCTGGACGCCGCGACCTACGGCCTGCCGCCGCGCTCGACGCTCGCGGCAATGGAGGAGGCGCTGGAGGGCTGGCGGACGCGCCGCCGCTGGCGCGACTGGGAGGAGGACGGCGAGGCCTGCCGCGAGCTCTTCGCCGGGCTCGTCGGCGCGCGGGCGGAGGACATCGCGGTCGTGACGGCGGCGTCGGTCGGCACGGGTCTCGTCGCGGCGAGCCTCCCGGCCGAGCCCGGGTCGAACGTCGTTCTCTACGAGCGCGACTTCACCTCGGCGATGCTTCCCTTCCGCGGCCTCGAGGCTCGCGGGGTCGAGCTGCGGCTCGTCCCGCTGGAGGAGCTCGCCGGCGCGGTGGACGGGCGGACGGCGGTCGTCGCGGTCAGCCTGGTCCAGTCGGCCGAGGGCCGCGTGGCGGATCTGGACGCCCTCCGCGCGACCGGCGCCCGCATCTTCCTCGACGCGACGCAGGCCGTCGGCACCTATCCCGTCGACCTCGCCGGGGTCGACTACCTCGTCGCCGCACGCCTACAAGTGGCTCCTCTGCCCGCGCGGGCTCGCCTTCCTCTACGTCAGCCCGGAGCGCCGGCTCGAGATCGAGCCGTGGACGGCCGGCTGGAAGTCGCGGTCAGGATCCCTACGAGGACTACTACGGCCTCCCCGAGCTGACGGACGAAGCGCGGCGCCTGGACGTGTCCCTGCCGTGGTTCTCGGCAGCCGGCGGCCGCGCCGAGTCTCGAGCTCTTCGCCGCGCTCGGGGTCGACCGCATCGCCGAGCACAACCTCGGGCTCGCCCGCTCGCTGACCGCCGAGCTCGGGCTGCCGGACGCCGAGTCGCCCATCGTCCGCCTGCAGGTGGCCGACGCCGAGGGCGCCGCCCGGCGACTGCAGGACGCCGGCATCGCCTGCGCCGTCCGGGGCGGCTCCGTGCGGCTCTCGTTCCACCTCTACAACGACGAGACCGACGTCGAGCTCGCTGCGGCCGCGCTCCGGCCGTCCACCTCCGTCGCGCCTGTCTTGTAGGGTCTCGCACGTGATCCGCCAGCTCATCCGGCTCCTGATTGCCCTGCTGGCCAACGCCGTCGGCCTGATCGTCGCGGCGCTCGTCCTCGATGGCATGGAGCTCGATGTGACGGCGTTCATCGTCGCGCTCGTCATCTTCACGGTCGTGCTCGCGCTGCTGGACGCCTTTCTGGCGGCCCAGTTCCGGCGTCGGGGCGTGCTCCTGCGCGCCTTGGGCGCGCTGATCGCGACGCTCGTGTCGCTGATCGTCACCGACCTGATCTCCGACGGCCTCACCATCGACGGGACCGGCACCTGGATCGCGGCGACCGTGATCGTCTGGATCGCATCGTTCCTGGCGGCGTTCATCCTGCCGTACCTCGGCCTCAAGAAGTACCTCGAGGAACGCCGGGACTAAGGTTTTCGCTTCTAGGCGTAAACAGCTAGAATTCGAGCCATGCGGCTCGCGCTCGCCCAGATCGACACCGTCGTCGGCGACCTCGACGGCAACCGCGACCGGATCCTGGCGCGGCTCGAGGAGGCGCGGGCGGGCGGCGCCGACCTCGTCCTCTTCCCCGAGCTCGCGGTCACCGGCTATCCGCCCGAGGACCTCCTCCTCCGCCCCGGCTTCCTGAAGGCGGCCGCGCGGACCCTCGAGGAGATCGCCGCCGCGACGAGGGGAATCGCGGCCCTCGTCGGGACGCCCCACCTCGACCGCGACCTCTTCAACGCCTGCGCGGTGTGCGTGGACGGCGAGGTGAAGGCGTTCTACCGCAAGCAGTTCCTCCCCAACTACGGCGTCTTCGACGAGGACCGCTACTTCCAGCCGGGCCGCGGGCTCGTCCTGCTGCGCTGCGGCGACACCCTGGTCGGGCCGACGGTCTGCGAGGACATCTGGCAGCCGGGCCCGCCCGCAAGCGACCTCGCCCTCGCGGGGGCGCACGTCGTGGCGAACATCTCGGCGTCTCCGTTCCACGTCGGCAAGGGCGCGGAGCGGGAGGAGATGCTGGCGACGCGGGCGCGCGACAACTCCTGCTGGATCGTCCTCGTCAACGCCGTCGGCGCCCAGGACGAGCTGATCTTCGACGGCCAGAGCCTCGTCCTCGACGAGAGCGGCGAGGTGGTCGTCCGCGGGCCGGCGTTCGAGGAGGCGCTGCTGCTGGTGGACGTCGATGCGACGACGGCCGTCGCGAGGCGGCTGCGCGATGCGCGGCGGCGCTCGCTTGCCCGCGCCATGCGGGAGCTGCCCGAGGCCGCGGTCATCGACGTCCCGCTCGGAGACCCCGCCGCGAAGGCCTCGGTGCGGCCGGTGGTCGCCGAGCCGCTCGGAGAGCTCGAGGAGATGCGGCTCGCGATCGAGCTCGGCCTCCGGGACTACGCGGCGAAGAACGGCTTCACGGACGTCGTCCTGGGCATCTCGGGCGGCATCGACTCGGCGCTGACCGCGGCGCTGGCGGCAGAGGCGCTCGGCCCGGAGCACGTCGTCTGCGTCTCGATGCCGTCGCGCTTCTCCGCCGAGGAGACGCGTCGGGACGCCCGTGCCGTGGCCGAATCGCTTGGGGCCCGCTATCTCGAGCTGCCGATCGATCCGGTGGTCGACGCCGTCGGCAGTGCGCTCGCCGAGGCCTTCGCCGGGACCGACCCGGGGGTCGCGGAGGAGAACGTCCAGGCCCGTGCGCGCGGCGTGATCGTGATGGCGCTCTCCAACAAGTTCGGGTGGCTCGCGCTCGCGACGGGGAACAAGAGCGAGCTGTCGGTCGGCTACGCCACGCTCTACGGGGACATGGCAGGAGGCTTCGCGCTGCTCAAGGACGTCTACAAGACCGACGTGTTCCGCCTGGCGCGGCATCTGAACGAGCGCGCGGGACGGGAACTGATCCCCGAGTCGATCATCGAGCGCGCCCCCAGCGCCGAGCTCCGGCCGGACCAGCGTGACGAGGACTCGCTGCCGCCGTACGCGAAGCTCGACGAGGTCCTCGAGGCCTACGTCGAGCTCGACAGCTCACGCGAGGAGCTGACCGCGGACGGCTTCGACCCGGAGATCGTCGAGCGGGCAGTTGCGATGATCGACCGGGCCGAGTACAAGCGCCGTCAGGCGGCGCCCGGCGTGAAGCTCCGGCCGAAGGCCTTCGGCCGCGACCGCCGCATCCCGATCACGAACCGCTGGCGCGGCTAGCGCCTTCGTGCGCTCGCTTCGCTTCGAGCCCCTCCGCCGCGATCTCTCCCGTCTGGCGCTGGCTGGCGGGGGGGCCCCCGGTAGCTCACCCGGGCAGAAAGGACGTGCCCCGGGGTCAGGTCTTGCATTCCAGCAGCCCCTCCAGACCATGCGCGTTTGCAAGACCTGACCCCAAGACGTGTCCCAGGAGGCGAACGACCTGCGTGCGCGTCCCTACATCATCTACGGACGGTAGCCCTCGAACCTCAGAGCCTCGGCGAGCGCCCTGAACCAGCGCAGCCGCTCCGAGTAGGGGACTGCCGCGTTCGCCGGCGAGGTCGAGGGCAGCACGAACAGCTGCGTCTCGCCGAGCGTCCTCTCCTGGAGCCCGAGCTCGCAGCGCGGAACGCCGAACGCGCCCTGGTACGACGACTTCCCGACGAAGGCGATCGCCCCCGGCCGAAGCTCCGCCGCGATCCGCTCCAGCCGCTCCTCCGAGCCCTCGAAGTCGCCGCGGCGCAGGTCGCCGCTGCCCCTGGTCGTCCGGTAGGCCGCATTCGTGAGCCCGTAGCCGAGCTCCAGGAGGCTCCACTGCTCGCTCGGGTCGAGCTGCCGCGAGGTCAGGCCCGAGTCGGCCAGGAGTCGCCAGAAGTCGTTGCGCGGGTTGGCGAAGTGGTAGCCGGCCGCCGAGGAGCGCCGGCCAGGGTTGATCCCGCAGAAGACGCAGCGGAGGCCCGGCGCCAGGATGTCCGGCACGGCAGGGGCCGTCTGCGCAGCCACGGCGGTACTCTACGCCGGAGCGAACAGGAGGACGAGATGGCGCAGGTCGAGGACAAGCCCGGGGTCGCCACGCAGACCCTGAAGAATTACATCGGAGGCCGTTGGGTCGAGGCCGAGGGCGTCGAGACGCTCGACGTCACGAACCCGGCGAACGGCGAGCTCCTGGGGGTCGTGCCGCTCTCCGGCAGGTCCCAGGTGGACGAGGCCGTCAAGGCCGCGCGCGAGGCGTTCCCCGGGTGGCGCTCGACGCCCCCGGTCGAGCGGGCCCGCGCGTGCTTCGAGCTGAAGTACCGGCTCGAGGCCGCCAAGGACGAGCTCGCCCTCCTGGTCACGCGCGACAACGGCAAGGCGATCAAGGACGCAGCCGGCGAGATCAGGCGCGGCATCGAGTGCGTCGAGGTCGCCACCGGCATCCCCACGCTCATGCAGGGGACGACTCTCGAGGACGTCTCGCGCGGGATCGACTCGGACATGATCCGGCAGCCGATCGGCGTCTTCGCCGCGATCACGCCCTTCAACTTCCCCTTCATGGTGCCCATGTGGTTCATGCCGTTCGCGATCGCGTGCGGGAATACGTTCATCTGCAAGCCCTCCGAGCAGGATCCGCTCGCCGTCCAGCGCACGTTCGAGCTGCTCGAGGGCGTCGTCCCGCCCGGCGTCGTCAACCTCGTCCACGGCGGCAAGCCCGCGGTGGACGCGATCCTCGAGCATCCGGGTATCGACGGCGTCTCCTTCGTCGGCTCGACGCCGGTCGCGCACTACATCTACGAGACCGCCGCCAAGCACGGGAAGCGCGTCCAGGCGCTCGGCGGCGCCAAGAACCACGTCATCGTCATGCCCGACGCCGAGCTCGACACCGCCGTGGACGGCGTCCTCTCCTCCGCGTTCCACGCGGCCGGCCAGCGCTGCCTGGCCAACTCCGTCTGCATCGCGGTCGGCGACGCCTACGAGCCGCTCAGGGAGGCGCTCGCCGAGAAGGGCGGCGCCATGGTCGTCGGCGACGGCTCCGACCCCGCCACAGAGGTCGGCCCGGTCATCTCCGGCGCCTCACACGAGCGCATCCTCGGCTGGATCGAGAAGGGAGCCGCCGAAGGCGAGCTCGTCCTCGACGGGCGCGGCCGCGGCTCGGAGGACGGCAACTTCATCGGGCCGACGATCATCGGATCCGAGCCCGGGTCCGAGATCGTGCGGGAGGAAATCTTCGGCCCTGTGCTCACGCTGCTCCGGGCCGCCGACCTGGGCGAGGCGCTCGAGATCCTCAACTCGTCGACCAAGGGCAACGCCGCGTCGATCTTCACGACCAGCGGCGGCGCGATGCGCCGGTTCCGGTACGAGGCGCAGGCGGGCATGCTCGGCGTCAACATCGGCGTCGCGGCCCCGATGGCGTACTTCCCCTTCACGGGCTGGAAGGACTCGTTCTTCGGCGACCTCCACGCGCACGGCCGCGACGGGATCGAGTTCTACACCGAGAAGAAGGTAGTTATCACCCGCTGGCCCAAAGTCTGAGTTGGCCAAGCGCTTCGAGTACGCGGCGAGCCTGGACGGCGACGGACGCATGCTCGCCGACGGCGGCGATCTGCTCGAGCCCGGCGCCGCCTGGGCGCCCGAGCACCTCGTGCTCGCCGGGCTGATGCGCTGCACCCTAAAGAGCCTGGCCCACCATGCCGGCCAGACCGACGTCTCGGCGACGGGCGGGGCGAAAGCCGAGGGCCTCGTGACGAGGCGGCAGGAGGACGGGCGCTTCGCGTTCGTCGAGATCGACTGCGCGCTCGACGTGCAGCTCGACCCGCTCCCGCAGGGCGAGGCGCTCACCGAGCTCCTCGCCCTCGCCGAGCGCGACTGCTTCGTCGGCGCCTCGCTGACGACCCCGCCGCGCTACACCTGGCGCGTGAACGGCGAGGTCGCTCGCTGAGAATCCTGATCCTCGGCGGCACGCTCTTCCTCGGGCGGCATCTCGTCGAGTCCGCGCTCGACCGCGGGCACGAGGTGACGCTCTTCAACCGCGGGCGGACGAACGCCGAGCTCTTCCCGGAGGTCGAGACGCTGCACGGCGACCGCGACCCCGGTGACCTGGAGGCGCTGCGCGGGCGTAGCTGGGACGCCGTCGTGGACGCGAGCGCGCGCGTCCCGCGCTGGGTGCGCGACTCCGCCGGCCTGCTCGCCGGAAGCGTCGAGCACTACACGTTCGTCTCCAGCGGCTCGGTCTACGCTGAGACACGAACGCCGGGCACCGACGAATCCGCGCCGGTACACACGCTCGCGGACGTGACCGTAGAGGAGATCACGACCGCAGAGATCTACGGCGGGCTCAAGGTGCTGTGCGAGCGCGCCGCCGAGGCGGCGCTCCCCGGCCGGGTCCTCTCGGTCCGCGCGGGCCTGATCGTCGGCCCGTACGACCCGACGGGGCGCTTCACGTACTGGGTGCACCGGATCGCCCGCGGAGGCGACGTGCTCGTCCCGGAGCCGCGCCGCCAGCCGGTGCAGTTCGTCCACGGGCGCGATCTCGCCGACTGGATGCTGGACCTCGGAGAGCGGCGTCAGGCCGGCGTCTTCAATGCGACTGGGCCGGCGGCGCCCTTGACCATGGAGGAGCTGCTCGAGGCGATCCGGGAGGAGACGGGCAGCAGCGCACGGCTCGTGTGGGTCGAGGAGCGCTTCCTCCTGGACAACGGCGTCGAGGCCTGGAGCGACCTGCCGCTCTGGCTCGCGCCCGGCGCGAACCCGGAGTCGGCGAGCTTCCTCGCCGTGGACGTGGGCAAGGCCGTGGCCGCGGGGCTGCGCTTCCGCCCGCTCCGTCAGACGATTCGGGACACGCTGGAGCAGGCCGACATGTCACCCGCCGCCGGGCTCGACCCGGCCCGCGAGCTGGAGCTCCTGAGCCGGTGAGCGCCGTCGCCTTCGATGTCGCCGCCGTGCGCGCCCGCTTCTCGGCGCTCGACCGGCCGACCGCGTTCTTCGACGCGCCCGGCGGGACCCAGGCGCCGGACTCCGTGATCGAGGCGATGAGCGGCTACCTGCGCGAGTCAAACGCGAACCTCGGCGGGGCCTTCGAGACCAGCCGCCGCAGCGACGCGCTGCTCGTCTCCGCACACCACACCGCTGCGCGCTTCCTCGGCTGCGAGCCGGACGAGGTGGGCTTCGGCCAGAACATGACGACGCTGAACTTCGCGCTGACGCGCACGCTCGGCCGCGAGCTCCGCGCCGGCGACGAGATCGTCGTCACGCGGCTCGACCACGACGGCAACGTCTCGCCCTGGCTCCATCTCGCCGACGACCTGGGGCTCGCCGTCCGCTTCGTCGACCTCCACGAGGAGGACGCGACGCTCGACATGGACGACCTGGAGCGCCAGCTCGGCGCGCGGACCCGCGTCGTCGCCTTCCCGTGGGCCTCGAACGCGGTAGGGACGGTCACCGACGCACGCAGGATCGTCGAGCTCGCCCACGACGCGGGCGCGCTGGCCTGGGTGGACGCAGTCCACTACGCGCCGCACGGCCCAATCGACGTCCGCGACGTCGGCGCCGACGTGCTCCTCTGCTCGCCGTACAAGTTCTTCGGGCCGCATCTCGGTGTCTTCTACGGCCGGCGCGAGCTGCTCGAGCGCTGGCGCCCGTACAAGGTGCGCCCTGCGCCCGATGAGCCGATCAGCGCGCGCTTCGAGACCGGCACGCTCTCCCACGAGGCCCTCGCCGGCTTCAGCGCCGCCGTCGCGTACGTCGAGTCGGTGGGCTGGGAGGGAATCACCGCGCACGAGCGCGAGCTGGGCGAGCGGCTTCTCGCCGGTCTCCCCGACGAGGTGCGCCTCTACGGCCGCCCGACCATGGAGGGGCGGGTGGCCACCTTCGCCGTCACGGTCCCCGGCCTGACGCCGGAGCAGGCCGCGACGCGCCTGGCCGAGCGGGGCCTCGCCGCCTGGTGGGGCGACTACTACGCGGTCGAGGTGATGAAGCGCCTGGGCCTGCCGGACGGCGCCCTGCGCCTCGGCATCATCCACTACAACACGGCCGAAGAGGTCGACCGGCTCCTGGCCGCCCTCCACGACCTGATCTAGATGCTACGTCTCTACTGGGCCAGGAACGACGGCATGGGCGGGCACGTCTTCCTCGGCCTTGACGACCTGGAGCAGCTGCTGGAGGAGATGGCCGCGCAGGGGATGTCCGGCTGGCTCCAGCTGGACCGCCTCGAGCCGGGAACGCTCGTGCCCCCCGGCGCAGTCGACTTTGCTCTCTCGCAGGCCTCGCCCGAGACCAAGACGCTTGCCGACGAGAAGCTATGGCACGACTGGCTGGCCTTCCTCGCCGGTGCGGCCGAGAACGGCGGCCTCGCCGTCCGCTAGCCGCCGCTGGCAAGATTCAGGCGTGCACCGCCCGCGCCGGGCCTCAGCCCAGCCGCAGCCCGGCCGCTCAATCCCGAACGCGGAGGCAGACCCATGAGCCAAGCGCCCCAGCCGCCCCCCACCGGACCGCCGTCCGGGGAGCCCCCGGCCGGACAGCCCCCGACCGGAGAGCCGCCCGGCGACTCCCCCGGCGGCGGCGGATCGCGCAGCGTCTGGATGACGGCCGGCGTCGGTGGGCGGCGTGATCGCCCTCGCCATCGTCCTCTTCCTCGTGCTGAGGCCGGACGACGACAGCGAGGACGCAGCGAGCACGACGCCCACCGCGGAGACGACCACGACCGTGGAGACCACGACCGAGGCCACTACAGAGGTCACGACCACCGTGGAGACGACGACCGAGACCGCGCCCACGACGACTCCCGAGGACCAGCCGCAGCGGGTGAACGTCCGCTTCGCCAACGGCGAGGTCGTCGGCGGCCTCGTCCAAGCGGAGATCGAGCAGGGCACGCAGGTCGTCCTCACCGTGCGCGCGGACGTCGTGGACGAGGCGCACCTCCACGGCTACGACCTGTCCGCCGAGGTGGCCCCGGGGCAGCCCGGCCGGATCACCTTCCGCGCGGACACGGCCGGCGAGTTCGAGCTCGAGCTGGAACAACGCGGGATCCCGATCGCAGAGCTGATCGTCAGCCCGTAGGGTGAGCGTCCCGCTCGCGCACGGCCTCGGCGGGATCAAGGACCTGCCGGTTCCGCTCTGGCTCTTCTACTACGGGGCCGCGCTCGTCCTCGTTCTCTCGTTCGTCGCCCTCTGGGCGCTCTGGAAACGACCGCTCCTCGCCCGCGCGAGCAGGGGCCGGCCGCTGCCCGAAGGGCTCGAGCGCGTCCTCCGGAGCCCGGCGCTGCGCGTCGGCGCGGGCGCAGTCTCGTTCGCGCTCTTCGCCCTCGTCGCGACCGCGGCGTTCATCGGAGACACCTCGCCGGACGAGAACCTCGCACCCCGGTTCGTCCTCGTCTTCTTCTGGCTCGGCCTCCCTGCTCTCAGCGTCCTCTTCGGGAACGTCTGGACGGTGCTGAGCCCGTGGCGCGCCGCGGCCGATGCGACCGCGTGGATCTCGGAGCGCACCGGCCGGCGGTGGGAGACGCCGTTCGCCTATCCGGTCGGGCTCGGGCGCTGGCCGGGGGCCGTGCTGCTCTTCGCGTTCGCGGCCCTCGAGCTCGCCTACTGGGACCCGGCCGACCCGCGGGCGCTCGCGCTGGCGATCGTCCTCTACAGCGCGATCACCTGGCTCGCCATGCTCGCGTTCGGGCGGGACGAGTGGACCGAGAACGGCGAGGCGTTCGCCGTCTACTTCGGCCTCCTCGCGCGGATCGCGCCGTTCGGCCGGCGCGGGGACGGGCGGCTGGTCGTCCGCTGGCCCTTCACCGGGCTCGCGAACCTCGATGCCCGGCCGGGGACGCTCGCCTTCGTGGCGGTGATGCTCGGCTCCGTCGCCTTCGACGGCTTCGGCTCAGACCGAACTAGTGGGTCGACTTCCGGCGAACGTTCTGCGTCCGCTGATCGAGCGCGTCGCCGCGAGCTCGCCGATGTCGTCGCAGATGCTCATCAACGTCGCCGGCCTGGCGCTGTCATCCTCCTCGTCGCCCTCGCCTACATCGCCGCCATGAAGATCGCGGCGGGGCGGTCGCACTACGACGGCGACCTGACCGGCGCGTTCCTCGGCAGCCTCGTCCCGATCGCGCTCGCCTACGTGGTCGCGCACTACTTCTCCTTCTTCGTCCGTGAGCTGCAGTGGGTGGCGCCGCTTCGCCTCCGACCCCTTCGGCTTCGGCTGGGACCTCTTCGGAACGGCGGATGTCACGCCGAGGATCACCGTCCTCGCGCCGAAGACGATCTGGTACGCGCAGGTCGGCGCGCTCGTGATCGGCCACGTCGCCGGCCTCGTGCTCGCGCACGACAAGCGGTCGAGCTCTTCGAGTCCCCCCGGAAGGCGGCGATCAGCCAGTACGCCATGCTGGCGCTGATGGTCGTCTACACCCTCTCCGGGCTCTGGCTCCTCTCGCAGTGAGTTCCTAGGAGTGAGACTTCCGCGCCGCGTCCCAGCGCGGCTCGTCCCAGCGGATCGTGTCCGGGTTGACGCCGCGGCGCTCGGCGAGCGCCAGCGTCAGGAGCTGGAAGCGGACGATGTCCACGACCGGGTGCTCCGTGGGGACGAGGGTCGTCTCGGCGCCGATCTCGCCGAGCGCGCGGACGACGTCGACGGCGCGCTCCGCCGCGCGGCCCTCGCCCTCGAGGACGAAGACGCGCACGGTCTCGTCGATCGCGGCCAGGTGTCCGTGGAGGATCTGCTCGGTGTGGTGGGTCTCGGTCGGGATGTGCACGCCCTCCCTGAGCTTCAGCGCGGCCTCCCGAACGGTCGGCAGGTCGCGCCCGGCGCCGACGACCGCGATGCGCTCGTGGTCGAAGGCCGGGAGCGGCTCCTCCGCGAGGACGCGCTCGACCGCCGCGGGCAGGCCGGAGACGTCCTCCCCGCGCAGCGCGGCGAGCGCCGCGACGGCTGCCGTGTAGCTTGCCGTGTGGCAGTAGGACTCCTCCACCTCGGGCGTGACGACCAGCACCTCGTCGGCAGCCTCGGCGAGCGGGCTCTCCTCCTTGCCGGTGACGAGCCAGGACGGCCCGGGGAACGCGCGCACCGCCTCCAGCGCCAGCGCCGTGCCGCCCTCGTGGCTGACGACGACCAGGAGGTCGGCCTCCGGCGGGGAGAGCACCGCCTCGAGGGCCTGGATCGCCCGGCCGCCCGTCTGGGCCGCGTGGAACGAGGTCCCGCAGCCCGTGAAGACGACGCTCCCCTCCGGCAGCCGGCGGTCGCCGACGCGCTCGGGGACGCCGCGCAGCCATTCGGGCTGGGCGAAGACCGCCTTTCGGGTGAGGTCGCCGGACACCGGAGCGGCGAAAGTACCATGCGGGAGATGGAGGGCTACCGATTCGTCATGCCGCGCGATATCGAATTCCGGGACGTCGACGCCGCCGACCACGTCAACAACGCGGTCTACCTGACCTACCTCGAGACGGCGCGGATCCGGTACCTGATCGACGTGCTCGGCGCGGACTTCGCCTACCAGCTCTCCCTGATCCTCGCCCACATCAGCGTCGACTTCCGCTCGCCCGCGCGCTTCCCCGAGACGCTCCAGATCGGCGCCCGCGTCACGCGCGTCGGGAACAAGAGCTTCGACATGGAGCACGAGATCCGCGGCGGCGACGGACGGCTCGTCGTCGAGGCAGCGTCCGTGCTCGTCGCCTACGACTACGAGGCGAACGCGCCCATGGCTGTCCCCGAGGACTGGCGCGCCCGCCTCGACGCCTACGAAGAGAGGAGCTCTGTGGCCACGTGAGCACGAAGACCTTCGAGAAGACCACGCTCCCGAACGGCCTCGGGTCGTGACGGCTGACATGCCCCAGGCGAAGTCGGTCGCCTGCTTCGTGATGCTCGCGGCGGGCTCCCGCTACGAGACGAAGGACACCAACGGCATCGCGCACTTCGCCGAGCACATGTTCTTCAAGGGGACGTCGAACCGTCCGACGGCGCGCGACATCGCGGGCGAGATCGACTCCATCGGGGGCGAGTTCAACGCCTTCACCGGCAAGGAGTACACGGGCTACTACGTCAAGTGCGCCGCCGAGCACCGGGACACTGCGCTCGACGTCCTCGTCGACATGCTCCGCAACTCGAAGTTCGACGCCGAGGAGATCGAGCGCGAGAAGGGCGTGATCGTCGAGGAGATGAACATGTACTACGACACGCCGCGCGACTACGTGGACGGCGTCTACGACGACCTCCTCTACGGCGACCAGCCGCTCGGCTGGGACATCATCGGCACGAAGGAGACCGTCCGCGGGGCGAGCCGCCAGACGTTCCTGGACTACCTCGACCGCTGGTACCGCGCGCCGCGCATGGTCGCCGGCGTTGCCGGGGCGGTCGGCGCGGACGTGCTCGACCGCGTCTCGGCGCTCCTCGGCGACGTGCCCAACGGCGCCGTCGGCGCGCCCGACCCGGTCGACCTGGGCCCAGGACGGCCCGCGCGTCAAGATCCACACCAAGACGTCCGACCAGGCGCACATCCGCATGGGCGTCCACAGCTACCCGCTGGGGCACCCGGACCGGTACGCGCTCATGCTGCTGGCCACCGTGCTCGGCGGCGGCATGTCCTCGCGCCTCTTCACGGAGGTGCGCGAGCGCCGCGGGCTCGCGTACTACATCTACGGCTACAACCAGGGCTACACCGACGCGGGCACGCTCTTCGCGCAGGGCGGCGTCGACATCCAGCGGATCGACGAGGCCGTCTCGACGGTCGTCAAGGAGTTCGGGCGCATCGCTGCCGAGCCCGTCGAGGCCGACGAGCTCGAGAAGGCGCGCAACTTCGCCAAGGGCCGGCTGGTGCTCTCGCTGGAGGACCCGAAGGGAACGATCTCGTTCGGGCTCCGCGACGAGGTGCTCGAGGGCCGGACCAGGGAGCCGGAGGAGGTTCTCGCCGCACTCGACCGCGTCACCCTCGACGACGTGCAGCGGATCGCGCAGGACGTGATCCGCGACGAGCGGCTCAACCTCGCGGTGATCGGGCCGTTCGACGAACCGGGCCGCTTCGAGCCTCTGCTCGACCTCGACGGCTAGGCGTCCTCTTGCCGTCGCCCTCCCAGTAGCACGAATGCGATCGCCGCGAACGCGGTCAGGACTCCGATGAGGGCGAGGAACCGCGCCACCCAGTCGGTCCCGTCGCTCGACGAGGAGGACGCGGCAGCCTCGCCCGGTTCCTCGGGGAGGTAGCGGTCTCGGTCGTGCTCCGCCGGCTCGGTCTCCGTCTCCGTCGGCACGGTCTCCGTCGGCTCGCCGCCGCCCGAGCCGCTCTCGCCGCCGGCGTTCTGCAGGGGCGCGTCCGCATCGACGACCGTCACCGCCGCGGGCTCCTCGGATTCCGGCGGGCCGACCCAGCGGACGGACGTGCCGTCGGAGTACGTTTGGATCGCCTTCCAGGACATCTCGCCCGGCTCTTCGGGCGTGCCGGCCAGGAAGGAGAATTCGACGAACCCGTCGGCGCGGCAGCTCGCCGGTCCAGATCACGTTCCCGAGCGAGAGTCGGTCGTCGCCGGGCACGATCTCGCCGCGTCCAGCCGGGACGTCTCCTCCCAGGCGAACGGCAGCAGGTTCGGCGGGAGCTGGAGCTCGACCTTGACCGTTTGCGCCTCGCTCTCGCCGGGCACGATCACGCTGAACTTGACCGGTCCAGCGGCGCGACGACCGTCGGGCTGCACCTGGACGTGGGCGTACGCCGCCGTGCCGCCGCCCAGGAAGCAGGGCGGCGGCAACAGCGGCAACGAGGGTCTTCCTCAGGGCCATCAACTATGGAGCCGGAAGCGCCAGGAGCCTCTCTGGAAATGCCCGTCGGGGCCGACGACCGTCCAGCGGGCGACGTACAGCCCGGTGGGCTTCACGGTCTTGAGCGTGCAGACCAGCTGCCTGAGGTTGCGCGGGTTGCGCCCGCCGGTCCCGATCGAGTACTTGACGCCGTTGGAGACCTTGTAGACCCTCAGCGTCCCGCGGCGGATCGCCTGGTTGAACGTGACCCTGGCGGTCTTGATCGTCTTCTTGGCGCTCGTCGCGGGCGACTTGGAGACGACGGTGACGTGCGCGGACGCCGACGTCGCGCCGAAGGCCGCGACCAAAGCCGTCACGAGGACCGCGATGAAGAGCATTCGTTGGATTCTCGTTTTCATCAGCCGGATACCTCCTTACCGGATCTTGCCGTAGTCCCGCGGGGCCGGGCGGTCCGGTCGCCCGGCCCCACGGTTGGCTGTCAGGTTCTGAGGGAGGCGTCGACCGACTCCATGGACGCGCCCGAGCGGCTCGGACCTCGACGTGAACGAAGCCGCCGCGGTTCGCGATCGCGTTCGCCGCGCGGGCGTTCGGCGCGAGCGTGACGAGCACTGCGCCCCGCGCCCCGAAGCCCATCGTCTTCGTGCTCGAGGACTCGGGCGATGCCGAGCTGTTGGCCAGCGCCGGCCCGATGCCGGAGCGTGACCGTGGTCGGCTGGTTCAGCGGGCCGGTGACCATAACCACGACCTTGTCGGTGTTCCGCTTCGCCTGGAGCTGGACGCGGAGCGGCCGGTTGGTGAGCTGCGCGATCATCGCGTTCAACGGCGCGACGGCATCGGTGACGGCCCCGTTCGCCGGGAACGCCGGGTTGTCGGCCGGCACGTACACGCCGCCCTCGCCCTCGCACGCCGCTCTGAACTCGGCGACCGTGTTGAGCGCCTCCAGGTCGACGCCGGTCGCCGCCTGGACGACGGGGATCCACTGCTCGGGCTCGTCGCCCAGCCTGGCGGACGTCTTCTGCCACGGGACGTAGTTCCAGAACGGGTCGGTGTCGTTCGTCTGCACGGCGAGGATATTCGCCTCGGTGTTCAGCGCCGGAACGTTCTGGCACGTCGCGTGGCTCTGGATGCCCGTCTGCGCCATCTCCCAGTTCAGCCACTGGGGCTCCGTCATGGGCGCCCGGTAGGCGCCCGGCATGAACCGCAGGTTGAGCCAGCCGCTGCTCGGCCAGGCCGTTGGACTCGACGAACGTCATCACGTAGCCGTCGTTGGGGATGACCGTCCGCTCGATGTCGTCCGGCAGGGAGGCGCCGGTGGGGTCGGTGGTGTAGGTGACGTCGGGCCGGCCGCCCTCGACGTCCGTCGTGGCGACGGCGGTCGGGGTGGTCCCGGTCAAAGCGTCCCGTCGGGGACGACCTGAGGCTCGTTGGTCGTGGCCCGGGCGGTGCCCTGGAAGCGGAGCGTGTACGGCCCGCCGGCGTCACCGGTGACCAGCACGTTGGCCTGGCCGATGAGGTTCGGTGAAGCCGGCGTTGGGTCGGCTCGGCCGATCGCCGGGTCGGCGCCGAGCGCGTCCTGGACCTGCCAGGCGGGAGCGTTGTAGGGAACGTCCTTCGCGCCGGCGGACGGCTTGAACGTGCCGCCGGTCGCCCGTCGATCGTGATCGTCTGGATCTCGGGCGATCTTGGCGACCTTCCCGACGATGTTGTAGAGCGACGGGTGCGCCGACGCATGCGACGTCAGCGTCAGCGCCAGCAGGACGGCGAGGCCGAGCGCGAGGCGCAGGTTGCGGATTTTCATCGGATCTCTCTCCTCCGGTCGAAGTGCAGTCGTCGCGCCCCGGTCGGGGCACGGACGTGCGGGAACTCTCAGTCCTTCCTCAGGCGAGGAGGGAGGCGCCCGCGGGGCAGCTTCGGTCGCGAGAAGCGCGATCCGGGGCCGCGGAGGGACTGCCGCGCCTGCGGGCGGACGGACGGGAGGGCGCGCAGCCGCCGGAGGGCGGCGAGCGCGACGACCAGCCGGTCCGCGACGCGGAGGAGAGCCGTGGCGATGAGATAGGCGAGCAGCGCGAAGGGGAGCTGGAGCACGAGCCCGACCAGGAGCGCCGGCCCGAGCGGCACCCCCAGCGCCGCCGCCGGGTTGCCTAAGAGGTGCTCGAAGTGATGGTGGACGAGGAAGCCGAGCGGCACGAGGGCGGCAAGCGGCCAGGCCGAGCGGCGCAAGCCGCGGCGGGTCTGGACGGCGCGCACGGCGACGATGAGCGTCAGGAGCACGCCCGCCGAGAGCAGGAACGGTGCGCTGCAGAGGAACCCGAGCACGGACTGCGCGGCCGCGCCGGACGCCCCGTCGTGGGCGTAGGCATGGTGCGGGCCGGGAGGATGCGGCGGCACGAGCTCGCGCGTCAGGAGGATCCCGGCCGCCGTCAGCGGCAGCGCCACGAGCCAGGCGGCCAGGTCGGCGCGCGGCGGTCATCTGACGCGCACGGCCGGCGAGATCGAGCGCACGGCCCGCCCGCCGCTCGGCGTGTAGATGACCTGCCAGCGGCCCGGGCTGAGCCGCCGCGGCGAGAAGAAGAACTTGCCGCCCGCGATCTGCTTCGACGCGGCGGGCCTGAACGCGGTCGTCTTGATCAGCTGGACGCGGCCGGGCAGCCACGGGCTGGTCAGCCCGGTGATCCGCGTCTTCCCGTTCCACAGCCGGGTCGCGCTGATCCTCACGGTGGAGCGCACGGGATCTTGCGCGTCGTCGACTCGATCCCGTTCACCGTCGCTTGCACGACCGTCGTCTCGCGCACGCGCACCTGCACCGAGTAGTTGCCGCTCGCGTTCGTCATCGTGTTCGCGACCGCGACCGCGCCGGGGACCGTGGTCCGCGTGATCGTGACGTGACGCTCGGCGCGGCCGGAGAGGTGCTCCCCGAGATCGTCACCGTCTTCGCGCCCTTGATGCTCGCGGGGGCGGCGATGGAGGTGAACGCGCACGAGCCGACGACGAAGCCGGGGCCCGCGCGCGGTCGTCGTCCGGGTGCACACCGCCGGGCGCCTGGTCGACGTCGGTGGGGACCCCGCCGATGATCCCGTCGTAGGTGAGGACGAACGGGTTCGTGATGACTTCCCCCGGATCGACGATCGCGTCCGGGACCGTGATCCACGCCGAGGCCGGGCCGAAGGGCGTGTGTCGCGGCCACCGGTGGTGAGCCCCTGCTGGGTGAAGGTGCTGTTCGGCGACAGCGACCAGGTCCCGTAGTCGAAGATCACGCCGTCCGCCGCGTCGACGGACATGCGGACGTACCGGGTCTGGCCCTCGTGGTCGAAGATGAACGCGTAGCCGGCGACGACCACCGGGTCGTCGTGCTCGGGCACCCAGGTGCCGACCTTCACCTCGATGACGGCCTGCAGGGGCCCGTTCGCCTCGGAGAGCCACGCCCGGAGCACGTCCGTGGGAATGTGGTGGCCGTCGCCGTTCGCGTCGGGCATGACGACGGAGGGCGAGCACGCCGGCGGCGGCGCGAGCGCGACATTCCCGCCAGCGGGCACAGCGAGTGCCGCCGAGTACGGCCGACGCGATGAGCGCAGCGGCGACGGACCCGCCCAGGCCCGCGATATTTCGGCGTCCCCTCATAACCCCCCGCCGAGTGTAGACGGAGCCGCCAGAGCATTACAAGCGGCCTCGGCTACGGCGCCAGCTCGTACGGGAAGCTCGTCAGAACCTCGCAGCCGTCGTCCGTGACGAGGACGAGGTCCTCCAGCCGGCAGCCGCCGAAGCCCTTCCGGTAGAGGCCGGGCTCGACCGCGAGGACGTCGCCGGCGACGATCTCCTCCCCGGCCCTACCGAGCCGGGGAGCTCGTGCACCTCCAGGCCGACGCCGTGGCCGAGGCTGTGGAAGAAGCCCTCCTCGAGCACCTCGCCGGGCGTCTTCGAGAGCTGGGTCTCGAAGCCGTGCTCCTCGAAGAGCTCGCAGACGATCCGGTGCGCCTCGGCGCCGGAGATCCCCGGGCGGATGGTCGCGAAGGCGAGGTCGAGCGCCTCGCGCACGAGCGCGTGGTAGCGGACGAGCTCCTCGGGCGGCTCGCCGAGGCAGAACGTGCGCGTCATGTCCGCGTAGCACCCGGAGACGGGATCGCGGGGGAAGAGGTCGACGACGATCGGCTCGCCCTCCCCGATCGGGCCGTGGCCGGGCTCGTGGCCGACCGTCGTCTGCGCGCCCGCGGAGACGAGGACGACGTCGTCGACCAGCACGCCCTCCTCGCTGAAGACGCGCATCGCCTCCGTCTGGAGCTCCTCGCACGTGGGCGCGCCGCCTGCGCGGAGCCGGGCACGGATCGCGTCCATCGCGCGCTCGGCCGCACGCTGCGATCGGCGGATGCCGGTGAGCTCAGCTGCGGACTTGACTCTCCGGCGCTCGTCGAACAGCTCGCCGCGCGCCTCGACTTCGATCTCGTGGGCGCGGAGATAGTCCGCGACCCCGAGCGGGAAGTCACGCGGCGTGACCGCCGCTTCCAGCCGGGCCGCACTGACAGGCGCGGAGCACGAGCTCGGTCGTCATCTGATGCCAGGTGAGCCCCTGCTCGACCAGCTCGTCCAGACCGAGCTCCTCCAGTGGAACGGTCTCGAGCCCGTCGAGACCCTCGAGCCGCGGGGACCTCGAGTGAGCCGACGTAGGCCGTCCGCGCGCCGTTTCGCTCCACGTAGACGAACGGGTCGGGCACCGACACCGGCACCTCGTGGCGCAGCTCGGGCGAGCGGATGGTGTCGCCGTAGATGAGGACGTCCGGCAAGGCTCCGGATGGTAGCCGCTCCGGGTAGATTCACTGCATGGACGAGGTTCTCGAGCGAGCGCGCGGCCTGGTCGACCGCTACGAGGAGCACGTCCGCAGCCTGCTCCCCGCGGACGCGGCGCTGTTCGACGCGCACGTCCACGTCGGACGCGATATCGACGGCATGGTGTCCCCGCTCGACGAGCTATCGGCCTTCCTGCGGAGAGCCGGAGTCGAGCGCGCGTTCGCGTTCTGCATGGACGAGCCCGACCGCGAGCCCGCTTTTCGCGCGGCCAACGACCGGACGCTGGCGGCCGCCGAGCGCTCCGAGGGCCTGGTCGTCCCGTTCGTCCGCCTCGACCTGGGCGAGCAGCCGATCGAGGAGGCGACCCGCTGCCTCGACCTGGGAGCGCGCGGGATCAAGCTGCACCCGCGGGCGCAGGGCTTCCTCCTGGACGACCAGCGGCTCGAGCCGGTGTTCGCGCTCGCGGCCGAGCGCCGCGTGCCGATCCTCATCCACGGCGGCCGCGGGCTGCCGCCCATCGCGGAGAACCTGAGGCGGCTGCACGACTCCTACCCCGAGGCCTCGCTGATCATCGCGCACGCCGGCATCGCCGACCTCGCCGCGCTGTCGGAGTGCTTCTCGGGCCGGCCGGGCGTCTACTTCGACACCTCCGTCTGGAGCGCGATCGACCTGCTGGACATGCTCGCGCGGGTCGCGCCCGGGCAGATGCTCTACGCGTCCGACTATCCCTACGGCCAGCAGCCCGGCTCGCTGCTGATCGCGCTCCGCACCGCGCTCCTCGTGGGCAGCTCGGAGGACGAGATCCGAGACATGCTCGGCCGCTCGGCCGCGCGTATCGCAGACGACGAGCCGCCCGCGCCGCTCACGGAGCCGCGGGGACCTGGCGCCTCGAGCAGCCCCTGGCCTTCGCCCGCATCCACGGCTACCTCACGATGGCGACGCCGCTTCTGTGGACGCGGCAGGCGGACACGATCGGCGTTCTCGGCCTCGCGCTCAACGCCTGCGCCGAGCGCGACGGCTACGGCGACGAGCTCCAGGAGATCGCCGAGCTCGTCAGCACGGCGCGCGACCTCTGGCGCACGCTCCCGGAGGCCGGGGACGACGCCGAGATCCGCACGGTCAGCCGCGCGACGTTCCGGCTGATCCACATCGCGGACATCCTCACGCTGACGGTCGAAGCCGGCCGTGTCGCGCTCGTCGCCAGCCGCGCCCTCGACGCCCTCGCGTAGGTGTCCGTCGGAGCCATCGTGCTGGCGGCCGGAGCGGCCACCCGGTTCGGGTCGCCCAAGCAGCGCGTGCTCCTGCCTGC
Source organism: uncultured Actinomycetes bacterium (assembly GCA_963794055.1). Taxonomy (GTDB): domain Bacteria; phylum Actinomycetota; class Thermoleophilia; order Gaiellales; family Gaiellaceae; genus JAIBJN01. Next base: position 115,047 of record CAWCCL010000024.1, on the reverse strand, counting down.
CGTTCTGGGGCGGCTCGGCGCGGCGCCCGTGGACGACGTGGTCGTCGTCGCGGGCGCCTACCCGCTGGAGCTCGACCGCGCCCGCGTCGTCGACGTGCCCGACTGGGAGCTCGGGCCCGGCGCCTCCCTCCGCTGCGGCCTCGCCGCGCTCGCGCCAGGCGTCGGCGCCGCCGTGGTGGTGCTCGCGGACGGGCCGAACCTGGCGCCGCAGGCGGTCGCCCGCGTCCTGCGGGCGCAGCAGGAGACGAAGGCGCCAGCTCGTCGCCGCAAGCTACGGCGGCGAGCGGGGCCACCCGATCGTCGTCGCGCGCGAGCTCTGGGCCTCGATCCCCGACGAGGGCCTGCGCGCCTTCGAGCCGGTGCTCGTCCCCTGCGACGACCTCGGCGCGCCCGGACGACGTGGACACGCCGGAGGACCTCCCGTGAAGCGCAGGCTCCTCCGGCCCGCCGTGCTCATCCCCGCCTTCGTGCTCCTCTCGCTGGGCGCCGGCATCGGCTACGCCGCCTGGACGCAGCTCGACACGAGCCGCGTCGACGCGAACATGGCGATCCTCGACGCGGTCCCTCTCTACCCGGGCGCGCGCGAGATCCAGCGGATCACCCAGACCACGACCGGCGACGACGCGCTGCCCGTGCCGGACGAGATCGTCACGAGCGCGCTCTACGGCCCGCCGGCGGACGGCGAAGCAGGAGGACGTCGTCGGCTTCTACGTCGAGAACCTCCAGCCCGAGTGGGAGCCGCGAACACGGGTCGTTCACCGCCAGCGAGGCGCGAGGAGGACGGCGATGCGCCGACGTCCTTCCGCGTCGACTTCTCGCGCGGCGACGACTGCCTCAGCCTGCTCACCTACGGCATGGCGCCGGGCCACGTCGGCGAGCCCACGTTCGTCCTCTCCGTGCAGAGCGGCGACGGGCCCTGCCCCGAGCCCGAGTAACCCTCAAGGGCGGCTCCCCCTGCCGATGAGAGAGGCAGGGTGGAGGAGCCGCCCGCCGAACAAACTGAGGGTCCTAGATGGAGGCACACGCAGCATCCTCGCCGCTCGTCACGGCACGCTTGCGCCGGCGCCTGACGCTGGAGGAGGCGGCCGCCCGCGCGAGCCTCGACGTCGACGATGTCAAGTCGCTCGAGGAGAGCCGGACCTACCGCTTCCCGACGACCGCCGACGCGATCGCGGCGACCGTCGTCTACGCCGTCGGCGCTGGGGATCACGGAGCGCGAGGCCCGCGAGCTCGCCGGGCTTGCCCGTCGAGTCGGTCGTCGAGCGCTGGTCGCTGCGGCGCTGGGCGATCGTGCTCGGCTTCGTCGCGGTGATCGCCGCCTTCGTCATCTTCGTGCTCCGGCCGCAGTTCCTGCCCGGCGGACCCGCGCCCGCCCCGGTCGCACCGGTGGCGAAGCCGGCCGCGGCGGCGCCGCTCCCGGAGCGGTGGGAGATCCAGGTGGACGTCTACAACGGCACGCGGCGCGGGAACGCCGCCTCGTCGGCTCGCCAACGAGATCGCCGGGCTCGCCTACGGGATCGGCGAGGTGCGAAACGCCGACCGGCGCAACTACACGGAGACCCGCGTCTACTACCCGCCGGGCGGCGAGGCGATCGCGCAGCGGCTCGCCGGACGAGCTCGGCGTGGGGATCACCGCGCTCCCGGGCGGCGACGACGCCAACCGGCTCGTCGTCATCGTCGGCCAGAAGGGCTAGGGCGGATTCCTACTGCGAGCGGGGTGCGGAGCGAGGCGAGCCTCGCCTTCAGCTCCGGCGACATCTCCTCCGAGCAGCACGCCTGCCGCACGTAGCGGCGCAGGCTGACCTCGAAGCGGTAGCGCTTGTTGCAGTACCCGCAGCCGGCGAGGTGCCCCTCGGCCTCGACCCGCTCGGCCTCGCTCAGCTCGCGGTCGAGGATAGGGCTGGATCAGCTCCTCGCACTTCTCGCAGATCGGGTCGAACTGGGTCACGACTCCTCCCCGACCGTGGCCTCCGCGAGCTGGCCCTTGAGAATCCGGCGGCCGCGATGCAGGCGCGACATGACCGTCCCGATGGGGACGTCGAGGATCTGCGCAGCCTCCTGGTAGGAGAAGTCCCCGATGTCGACGAGGACGATCACGTCGCGGAAGTCGTGGGGGACGTTCGAGAGGGCATCGACGATCGAGTCCTGCGACAGGCGCTCGACGATCCGCTCCTCGTCGTCAGGGCCGCTCGATTCCTCGAGCCGGTTGTAGAGGAAGTAGTCGCCCTCCTCCATCGGCTGCATGTCAGGCGAGCGCTGGTCGCGCCGGCCGCGGTCGATGTTGAGGTTCGTGAGGATGCGCATGAGCCAGGCGCGGAGATTGGTGCCCGGGGTGTAGGAGCGCCAGCTTCGAAACGCTCGGGCATAGTGTCTCCTGGACGAGATCCTCCGCCTCCTCGCGGCTCGGCACCAGGCGCCGGGCAACGCGGTAGACCTGGTCGGCGAGCCCGAGCACCTCCTCCTCGAAGCGGACGCGGTCGCGGGCCTCGGTCGCCAAACGGCGGGCGTCTGTCTCGGCCTCTGCCATTCGTCGGACACTAACAAGCAAACGCCCAGCTCCCGACCGGTATTCCGGCCCGCCGCTCTAAACGGGGACCGGGCGGAAGCCGGCGCGGTCGAGCGCGGCGACGATCTCCTCCCGCTCGACCCGGTCGTCGTCCCAGGCGAGGGTCACCTCGCCGAGCAGGTTCGCGTGGGCCGACTCGAGCCCGGGAAGCTGCTCGAGCGCGCCGCCGAGTCGCAGCACGCAGCGCTCGCAGCGGATCCCGGTCACCTGCATCGTCTCCGACCGGACGGCCATCAGAGGCCATCGTACGTGAGGGCCACGAGCCGCTCGCCCAGCGAACGGAGGCCCTCGCGGCGTCCGAGGTCGAGCTGATCGCCCGCCTGGTCGAGGCCGTCGAGGTCGCCCAGAAACCCCGCGCTCCCCAGGCGGCGGGCGGTCGGCTCGACGCGCTCCAGCAGCTCCGCCAGGAGCTCCTGCGGCGAGCAGAGCCGCCGTCCGGTGGGATGGATGAGCCCGGCGTCCGGGCCGAAGCGCGAGGCGGCCCAGCGGTTCTGAGCGTAGAGCCCGCGGTCGGCGGGCTCGCCGGCCGGCGCCACGGCGGCGACCAGCGCGTGGATCAGCGCGGCGAACGCCGCGGTGGCGGCGAGCCGCGTCGGCTGGTCCGGCATGCGGATCTCCAGCGTGCCGAAGCGCGGGTGGGGCCGGACGTCCCACCAGAGCCGCATGAGGTCGTCGGCCAGGCCGAGCTCGACGAGCAGCTCGGCGAAGGCGGCCCACTCCCCGTAGGAGGCGAAGGCGGGCGGTGCCCCCGCGCGCGGGAGGAGCGCCAGGAGCTCGGCGCGGGTCGACGCGAGCCCGGTCTCCACGCCGTCCGCGTACGGGGAGTTGGCGGAGAGCGGCGAGCACGACCGGCAGCCACGGCAGCACGGCCTCGAGCCGGCCCATGCACTCCTCCGGGCTCGCCACGCCCACATGGACGTGGAGGCCGGAGCAGTGCTGTCGCAGCGCCGAAGGGCCCGCGTAGCCGGCGAGGCGTTGCAGCGGCTCCAGCTCCGTGACGGGCTGCTCCCCGAGGATCGCGGTCGGCCAGGTGCCCACGGCTGCCGCCGTGAGCCCGTGCTCGCCCAGGCGCCGCCGCGCCTCCAGGCGCAGCCTGGCGAGCTCCTCCACCGCCTGCCCGACGCCGGAGCAGACGCCGGTGTTGAGCTCGAGCATCGTCTCGAAGAGCTCGAGCTTGATGCGCTCCCCGTCGAGCACGCCTGCCGGCACCGAGGCCGGCTCGAGGGTCTGCGCGTCCACGACGAAGAGCTCCTCCTCGAGCCCCACCGAGAAGACCGGCGACCGGCCGAAGCGATGCGCCTCCACGCGCGCGAGTCTAGGAGGGTCTGGCGGGGAAGTAGGGCGCGACTGAGGACGCGGCCTGGCGAAGCGCGGCCCGCGGCACAGCCGTTATTTCGCCGAGACCCTCCTAGGGAAGAAAGAGGTGGTCGGAGGCCCGGGCAGGCAATGCGGGCCTCCGACCGGTCAGCCCCTGGGGGGAGGGGCCGCGGGCACACTAGCCGCCCGGCTGGGCGGGCTGGTGCCCGAGCTTTACATTCACAGTTCGTTGCGAAGCGCCTCGGTGGATGTCCAGCGTGATCGAGTCGCCTGGGGATTTCTCCATGATGAGCCGGCGCAGGTCGTCGGGGCTCGTGACCGCCTGGCCGTCCGCCATGGTGACGATGTCCCCGCCGAGCACGTAGCTCGTGCCCTCGACGATCATCTGCCGGTCGCCGCCCTTGAGGCCGGCCTGGTCGGCCGGGCTGCCCTCGACGACGTCCACGATCAGGACGCCCTCGTCGACGGGAAGCCGCGCCGCCCCCACGAGCTGGTCGTCGATCGCCTGCATCTGCACTCCGATGTAGGCGTGCTCGACCTTGCCGCTCTCCTTGATCTGGGCCACGACCTCCTTGATCGTGTTCACCGGGACGGCGAAGCCGATGCCGACGTTGCCGCCGCTCTCGGTCTCGATCTGGGAGTTGACGCCGATCACCTCGCCGCGGGCGTTCAGGAGCGGCCCGCCGGAGTTGCCGTGGTTGATGGGCGCGTCGATCTGGATGACCTTGTCGATCGTGTAGCCGTTCGGCGCCGTGATGTCGCGCTGGAGCGCGCTCACGATGCCGGCGGTGACGCTCCGCTCGAGCCCGAAGGGGTTCCCGATGGCGACGACCGCGTCCCCGACGTGCACCGCGTCTGAGTTTCCGAGGGGGAGGGGAGTCAGAGCGCGGGCCTGCGCGTCGACCTTGAGGACGGCGAGATCGGTGGATGGATCGCTGCCGATGACTCTCGCCGGGACGCGGTCGTCGCCCGAGAAATTGACCTCGACTTCCGTTGCGTCTTCGATCACGTGGTAGTTGGTGACGATGTAGCCGTCCTTGTCCACGACGAAGCCGGAGCCGAGTGAGGTGGTCGGCCTGCGGGCCGAAGAAGGGGCTGTCGGAGACCACGGTCGTCGACGTCACCTGGACGACCCCGGGCCCCGTCTGCTCGTAGATCTGCTGGACGGACTTCGCGCCGGATGCGCTCGCCGCCTCGTTGAAGGTCGAGGCGGACGGGTTGGCCGCGACCGTACGGATGACCGTCTGGGTCTCGTCGTCGCCCGCGACGGCGACGACCGCACCGATCCCGACGGCAGCGCCGCCGCCGAGAAGCGCGGCGAAGACCATGGATCCCATGCGTGTCCAGCCGGAGCCTGCCTCCATCCTCTCCTTATAGCCCGGACTCGGTGAATTCTCCGTTGACCTGGGTTAGGGGAGCGTTAAGCGGCCACTTCTAGCCACCAGCCACACGCCGCGGAAACCGTCCAGAGTCGCACCGGCTAAACACGCCGGCGTCCGAGTGAGATCGTATTGGGTGTGTGGCGGCGTTCTCGGACAGATGCGGAGCTGGCGGCGATCGAGGCCGTCTACCGCGAGCGGCTGCGCTCGTTCGTCCGGCTGGCGGCCGCGATCACCGGGGACGAGCAGGCCGCGCTCGACGCCGTCCACGACGGCTTCGTCCGGGCGGTGCGCTACCGGAAGCGGCTGCGGGACTGCGAGTCGGCGCCGGGCTGGGTCTGCCGGATCGTCCTGAACGAAGCGCGGAGGCGCGCCACGGTCGAGGGTCGGTACGTGCCGACGCCGGCCGAGGCGACCGAGGAGGCGGCGACGGAGAACGGGCATTCGGAGCCCGGCGCCGTCGCGGCTGCGCTCGCCACCCTCCCGGAGCGCCAGCGCCTGGCGCTCTTCCTCCGCTACTACGCCGACCTGGACTACGCGGGAATCGCCGAGGCCCTGGGGATCGCGCGCGGAACCGTCTCCGCGACCCTGCACGCCGCCCGCGCGAACCTGCAGACGAAGCTCGAGGAGGTCAACGCATGACCGACGTTGCCGAGGTGCTCGACAGGATCGTCCCGACCTACGACGGTACGGGCGACTGGGATCGCGTCCTGCGCGACGCCGGGCTCGACCGGCGCTCGCGTCGGTTGCCGCTGCGCCTGGCGGCCGCGGTCGCGCTCGTCGCGGTAGCGGTCGTCTTGGTCGCGCTCTGGCCCTCCGGGGCCGGCCCGACCGTGCTCGACCGCGCGCTGGCTGCGACCGGCGACGGCCCGGTGCTCCACCTCGTCTACGAGAGCGAGCTCCCCCGGACGCTGGTGGATCTCGAGACCGGCGAGCGAACCGAGGTCCGCTCGCAGCACGAGGTCTGGTTCGACCCGCAAGCCGGGATCCGGCAGATCGAGCTCTTCGAGGGGGCCGTCCAGTCCGACGGCTTCATGAGCGACGCCGAGATGCCCGAGCACACCAGCACCGTCTTCACGGGCCTGGGCGCCGACTACCGCGAGGCCCTCGAGAGCGGCCGGGCCGAGGTCGTCGGCGAGGACGTAGTGGACGGCGTCGCCGTCCACTGGATCCGGATCGAGTCGGAGTCCAAGGGAGCCCACGACGTGGCCGTGTCCGCCGAGACCTTCGAGCCGGTGTTCGTCCGCATCACGCAGGACGGCACCGAGGCCGTCAACCGGATCCTGTCCTACGAGAACATCGAGGCCGGGACTGTGCCGCTCGGGGCGGCAGCACCGCCCGAGCCCGAGCCGGTCGAGGGCGTCCACGGCGGCGACGTCACCCTGGACGAGGCGGCCTCGCTCCTCGGCCGCGAGGCGGTCTGGGCCGGACCGAGCCTGGCCGGGCTTCCGCTCGCCTACGTCCACGAGCTGACCCTGCCGATGAAGGACGGCGACGTCGCGGGGATCACCCTGCTCTACGGCTCGGCCCACGATGGCCCGCACGTCGAGATCATGGAAGCGGCGACTCCCGCCGACGGATTGACGATGCTCGTCGGCCTGCGCGGCTACGCACCTCCGGAGGGAACGGTGCTGCTCACCGGCCCGGTGGCCCTGCTCCGCTCGAACGGCCTCGTGGTCACGATCCACGCTCCCGACGAGGAGACCGCCGTCGCGATCGCCCGCTCCCTCCGGCCGTACGGCGCGCCGGCGGCTGGCTGAGCCACCGACACCCCGCCGGATCTGCGAGGACCTAGGAGCCTCGCGTAGGTCCCGCCCGGCTGCGTCCTCGGGAGTCGCCTACGTGCACGTCGAGGCGGACAGGTTCGCCGCCGACCGTACAGGGAGCGGCACGGAGCAGCGAGCCAGCACCCCCCCGCAAGCCCGCTCTAGAAGTCATCCTCCGATACGTCGCGACAAAGAGCAGCATGGGCCGCAGTCAGGGAATCGTTCAGCCAACCCCCTGCGAGAGACACGGCGGCGAGGGAGATCAGAATTCTTGGCCAGCGCCCTGACACGGCGGGGCCTGGTGGCGTCCGTCTAGCTACGTAGGTCGACGAAGGCGGGCGGCCTCAGGAGGTCGACCTCGCCGGCCGGCGCACCGGTCGCGCCTTCTCCGTCGGCCTTGGTTGCCGTGCCCTCGATGTCCCGCATGCCCGGGAGGAAGAGTGCGCCGAGCGTGGCCACACCCCCGATCATGGCGGCACCGATCAGCGTGGCGCGGACGCCGATGAGGCCGGCGACGGGAGCGGTGAGTGCGAACGAGAGCGGGAGAAGGCCGATCGAGATCAACCAGTCGAGGCTCGAGACTCGACCGAGCATCGAGGCCGGAACGTGGCGCTGCTTGATCGTCGCCCAGACGATCGTCCCCGCCGTCTCGAGCGCGTTGAACAGGAGACAGGCCACCATGAGCTGCCAGGACGCGGTTGCTAGCCCGTACCCCGCGACGGCGAGCGTGGCGAGCGTCCACGTCGCGTACATGAACGTCACGTCACGCTTCGGGTGGCCGCGCTGCCCCATGATCAGCGCGGCGCCGATCGCCCCGATGCCGCCTGCGGCGAAGACGAGCCCGAGGTCTCCCGCAGACGCGTGCAGCTCGTTCTTCACGACGTAGGGCAGCAGAACCTCGGCGGGCCCCATGAACGCGAGGTAGGCGATCGTCGCGGAAAGGAGGGTTCCCCACAGCCAGACCCGCCCACGGACGAACTGAAGGCCTTCCCTCACAGCGCTCAGCGACGACTTGACGTGCTCCGACCGGGGATGAGCTGGAGGGCGCATCAGGAACACCGCGACACGTCGACGCGAGGAAGGACGCCGCGTCGACAGCGAACGCACCGCCCGTGCCGAAGCCCGCCACGAGCGCCCCACCCAGGGCGGGGCCCGCAAGACGAAAGGCGATCGGCCTGACGAGCTGGTCGAGCGAGTTGGCTGCTGGGAGGTCGGCCGCCGGGACGATGTCAGGGACGATTGCCTCGAACGCGGGCGTGAAGAACGCGGTGCCGACGCCGTAGAGCGCAACGATGACCAGCAGCTCCCAGAAGGTGAGGAGGCCGGTCAGGGCCAAGACCGCGAGGGCCGCGATGATGACCGCGCGTGCAATGTCCGCGCAAAGCATGAGCGAGCGCCGGTCGAGCCGATCGCTGAGGACGCCCGCCGGCAGCAGAAACGCAATTGTCGGGATGGTCATACCGATCCCGAGAAGCGCGAGGGCGGCCGGGGCGTTCCAGAGCTCGTAGGCCTGCCAGGCCATGGCGATGAGGAAGATGCCGTCCCCGACGAGCGAGATGGTCATCCCGGCCCAGAGGAGGCGGAAGTCCCGGTGGCGGAGCGGGGCTAGGAGGTTGACCCGGGAGAAGCCGCCTGGGCGGTCGAGCCCCTCGTGGCTATGCTGCATGCGACCGCGGCTCGCCGGTCGCTTCCCCGTTGCCGACGAGGTACTCGACCAGCGCCTCGTGGTTCATCGGCTTCGCGAACAGGAAGCCCTGGCCGAGCTCGCAACCGAGACCGCGAAGCGACGCGATCTGCTCGGGCAGCTCGATCCCCTCGGCGACCACGTCGAGGCTCAGGCTGTTTCCGAGGGCGATGATCGCCGCCGCCAGGCCGGACTCGTCGTGCTCGGAGGAGAGGAAGGAGCGGTCCATCTTGAGAATGTCGACCGGGAAGCGGCTCAGATAGGAGAGCGACGAGTAGCCGGTCCCGAAGTCGTCCATCGCCAGGAGCACTCCGAGCGACTTCAGCTCGTGCAGCCGCCGGACAGCCAGGTCCGTGTCGGCCATCATCACGGTCTCGGTGATCTCGAGGACGAGGGCCGACGGCGGGAGCCCGCTCGCCTCGAGTGCGTCGCGCACGTCGTCGACGATCGACTCCGACTGGAGCTGCTTGACCGACAGGTTGACGCTCATCGTCAACGGCGGCGTTCGCGGGAACTGCTCATGCAGGATGACGCCCTGGCGGCAGGCCTCCTGGAGAACCCAGCGGCCGATGGGCACGATCTGGCCGGTCTCCTCTGCGAGCGGGATGAAGTTGAGCGGCGGGATCGTCCCGCGGGTCGGGTGCATCCAGCGGAGCAGGGCCTCCACTCCGTAGTCGTCACGCTGGTTGAGGCGAACGACCGGCTGGTAGTGGATCTCGAGCTGGTTCAGCTCGAGGGCACGCTGCAGCTCGGTCTGGAGCTCGAGCCGCTCGACCACGCGCTCGTGCATGGCGGGCTCGAAGACCCGATAGCTGCCCTTGCTGTCGCGCTTGGCCATGTACATCGCGACGTCGGCGTTGCGCAGGAGCTCCTCGGCATCGGACGAGCCGAGCTCCTGCCCGGCCAGGCAGATGCCGACGCTCGCGCGGGGGTAGACCCGCTTGCCGTCGACGTCGTACTGGAGCTCGAGGGCGCGCAGGACCCGGCCGGCGAGGTCTGCGGCCTCCCCCGAGTCCTTGATGCCGTCCAGCAGGACGGCGAACTCATCGCCGCCGAAGCGGGCGACCGTGTCGGCGGGACGCACGGCGCCCAACAGGCGTCGCGCCACTTCCTGCAGAACCGTGTCACCGGCCGCATGGCCCAGGCTGTCGTTCACCGTCTTGAAGTCGTCAAGGTCGATGAACATGACGCCGATCGCCGGCCCGCCGCGGAGCGAGCGCATGATCGAATGCTGGACGCGGTCGGCGAACAGCGCCCGGTTGGCGAGGCTCGTGACCGGGTCGTGAAAGGCCTGGTGGGCGAGCTGGTCCTCGAAGGCCTTGCGCTCGCTGATGTCTCGGCTGTTCAGGACGACACCGCGGACGTGCTCGTCCTGCAGCAGGTCCGTGTGCTGGACCTCGAACTGGAGCCAGGTGCCGTCGCGATGCCGGAGCGAGCACTCGATCACGTGGGTCTCGGAGCCGCCGCCTACGTAGGCCTCGCCTACTCCGGCGACGATCTGCGCCAGACGCGGCCGGTCGGACTCGGCCAGCAGGCGCGCGAAGTCGTGTCCTTCGATCTCGCCGACCCGGTACCCGAGCACGCGCTCGACCGACGGGCTCTGGTACGTGACCGTGCCATGGGCGTTCAGCACGGTAATGAGGTCGCTCGAATGAGCGACGAGCGACCGGAACCGGGCCTCGCTCTGTCGCCGGTGGAGGTGCTCGGCCAGCGACGCCCCTTCGACGGCGAGCGACACCTGCGAGGCGACCGACTCGAGCGAGTCGACGAGCTCGCGGGGGATGCGCGCAGGCGAGCAGAGAACGAGCAGCCCGCGCGTCACGTCGCGGACAGAGAGCGGTAGAAGCAGGATGGCCGGGCCCTCATGAAGGCGAAGTTGGTCGCGCACCTCCTCGGGCAGGCTCGTGAAGGAGACCTGCCGCGGCTCGTCCGCGCAGTCGCGAAGCCAGGCGTAGGCAGTCGTCGACACCGGCCACTCGCCGTCGTCTCCGGACGAGGCAGCGACCACGGCGCCGTCCCCGCCGAGGAGGACGAGGCGGACGCGCGCCGGCGTCTCGGCGAGAGCCAGGACGGCCGAGATGGCAGCCGCGTTGACTTGCTCGCGGCCGGCGGCGGCGACGAGCTCGACACCCGCCCGTCGCAGGGCGAGCTCGCGTGCGGCGGCGCGCTCTTCCTGGCGCACGAGGCCCACCATCCGCGCGACGACCAGGAGAAAGAGCAGCGCGGAGGCCACGATCAGGACGAGGACGTCGGGATCGTCGAGCGCCTGGTAGAAGCGGACGCCGGGGGCGATCAAGCAGGCCCCGGCCAGCAGCCCGAGGCGAAGTGGAGTGAGACGCGTGCGAGAGTCGAGCGCCGGCTCCTCGAGCGTGCGCATCGAGGGGTGGAGCGCGGCCGCGCCCCAGAGGAGGTAGAAGGCAATCCAGCCGACGTCGTAGCTCAGCTGATGGTTGTAGGCGTCCGTCAGCAAGGCGAACGTGTAGGCGGAATCCACGGCGAGGAGCGAGACGATGCTCCCGACCAGGAGATAGAAGGCCGGTGCCCGCTTGCCGTTGTCGACCGCCAGGCGGACTGCGGCGGCCAGGAGCAGGATGTCGCCGAGCGGGTAGGCGGCCGAAACCGCCTTCTCGAGCGTCGTCAAGCCGGAGAGGTGGATGTTCGGAGCGACCAGGAACACCCAGGAGAGGAGCGCGATGCCGACCGAGATGATCAGCGAGTCGATCACGCCGGCGCGGTCGCCCTGTGGGTTGCGCCGCCGCACGAGGAGGAGCAGCCCCGCCACGAGCGCCGGGTAGACGGTCAGGTAGATGGCGTCCCCGATGGACGGGAACTCCACCTCGACGCCCATGAGCTTGGGGTAGCTGTACGTATAGAGGTCGCCGGCGAAAAAGAGGAAGTTTCCGACGATGAACAGCACCCAGGCCGGCCACGCCTTGGGCCGGTGCAGATAGATCCCGACCGCGATCGCTACCGATGAGGACAATCCGAGCAGGTTGATGAGGGGGCCGTTCCCCTTGAGCGGGGGAAACCAGAGGTACGCGGCGGTGAGGAGGCCTCCGACCGCGAGGTAGATGACCCAGGCACGTCCGCGCCAGTCGATCCTGGCGAGTGTGCTCACGCCGCGTATTCCTGCGGCCTGGCCGGCCGGAGGTCGAAGGCGTTGGCGAGCTTCCCGAGGACGTCAACGAGCTGCTCGATCTCGGCCTGGGAGTTGGACGCCGTGACCTGGATGCGGAATCCCACCTCACTCTTCGGTACGAGCGGGTAGGCGGCGAGCGTCACATAGATGCCGTGGTCGAAGAGGAAGCGCCCGGCCGCGTCGATGTCCTCGTGACGCGCCAGCGGGACCTCGACGATGGGGAAGCCCGAACGATTCGGCGTGTGGACTCCGAGTCGATCGAGGCAGCGGAGCACCTGGTCCGTCTTGCCCCACAGGTCGGAGCGAAGAGCCTCGCCGCGGTCTTCGTTGACGTCGAAGCCGGCGAGCACGGTGGCCAAGGAGGCTGTGGGCGAGGGCCCAGAGTAGAGATAGGGCGGCGCGGCCGTCTTGAGCAGCTCCTTGAGATCGGTCGGGCAGGCGACGAAGGCCGCCAGCGACGAGTACGACTTGGAGAAGCCGGCGACGAGCACAATGCCGTCGTACGACTCATCGCAGTAGCGGACGATGCTGTTCCCGCGGATGCCGTAGGGGCTTGGCTCGTCGGGCGCACGCTCGCCGATGACTCCAAACCCATGGGCGTCGTCCACGTAGAGGATCGCGTCGTAGCGACGGGCGATCCGGGCGAACTCGCTCAGATCGGGCGCGTTCCCGGTCATGCTGTTGACCCCGTCCATGCAAACCAACCTGGTGGTCGAGCGGTCCTGCCGCAGGAGCTGCTCGAGGTCGTCCGGATCCTCGAAGCGGAATCTCTTCACCTTTGCCCCGCGGGCAGAGGCGAACTGGCAGCCGTCGTAGATCGTCTTGTGCGCCCGGCTGTCCACATAGATCGTCCCGTCGCCGGCGAGCACCGGGATCACGGACAGGTGGATCAGGGTGATCGTCGGGATGACAAGTGCGTCCTCGCAGCCGAGCAGCTCGATCAGACGCTCCTCGATCTGCGGGTAGAGGACGGGGCTGCCGAGCATGCGTGACCAGCTCGGATGCGTCCCCCACTTCTCGAGGTACTCGGGAACCGCCGCGATGATCTCGCGATCGAGGTCGAATCCCAGGTAGTTGCAGGAGGCGAAGTCGGCCAACCACTGGTCGCCGATGCGGATCATCCGGCCATCGATCTCGTCGATGACGGCGTCCGTCATCGGGTTCGATCGCTCTAGCTCGGCCAGCTCGCTACAGGCCGCCAGCCATCGATCGATCCACCGCGGGGATGCGGACGGGGACCGGGGGCCGTCCGGACGAAAGACGCTCATCCGCCCCACATCGACATTTCGCAAAGAAGCTTTAGACACAAGTCCACCCAAATGGGGTGGTGCATCCGCTCGAGCCTCGGGTGCCGGTGGCGTGCCAGGCGGCGCCGGCGCCAGGCCGAGCGCGGCTAGACCGCGTCGATCAGCTCGACGTCTGCGTCTCTGAAGACGAGCGTCGCATAGCGGCCGCCGCGCACCATGAGCTCGTGATGCGTGCCGACCTCGACGACGCGGCCGTGGTCGAGGACGACGATCTGGTCGGCGTCACGGACCGTCGACAGGCGGTGGGCGATGGCGATCGTCGTTCGGCCTTCGGCGAGGTGCTGGAGCGCGTCCTGCACGGCGCGCTCGGTCTGCGTGTCGAGCGCGGACGTGGCCTCGTCGAGGACGAGGATGGGCGGGTTGCGGAGGATCGTGCGCGCGATCGCGATGCGCTGCTTCTCGCCCCCGGAGAAGCGGTAGCCGCGCTCGCCGACGACGGTGTCGTACCCCTCCGACAGCGACGCGATCAGGTCGTGGACCTGCGCGGCGCGGGCGGCGTCCTCGATCTCCGCGTCCGTCGCCTCGGGCCTGGCGAAGCGCAGGTTCTCGCGCACGCTCGCGTGGAAGAGGTACGTCTCCTGCGAGACGACGCCGACGGCGGCTGCCAGCGACTCGAAGGTCAGGTCGCGCACGTCGACCCCGTCGATTGCCACCTTTCCCTCGGTTGCGTCGTAGAGGCGCGCAACGAGGTAGGCGCAGGTCGTCTTGCCCGAGCCGGTCTCCCCGACGAGCGCGGTCTTCGTCCCCGCCGGCACCTCAAAGCTCACGTCCTCGAGCGTCCACGCGTCGGCCCCGTAGCGAAACCAGACGCGGTCGAAGGCGACGTCGCCGTGCGGGCGCTCCAGCGCGTGCGTCCCCTCCTCGATGTCGACCGGCTGGTCGAGGTACTCGAAGATGCGGTCGAAGAGCGCGAGCGAGCTCTGCACCTCGACCTGGACGCCGAGCAGGGAGCCGATCGGGAAGAAGAGGCGTGACTGGAGCGTCGTGAACGCCACGAGCGTCCCGATCGAGATCGCCCCGCTCCCGCTCGCCATCGTCCAGCCGGCGAACCAGTAGACGAGCGCCGGCATCACGGCGAACGTCGTCTGGATCGCGGCCATCATCCAGCGGCCCGTCATGCGGCTGCGCACCTCGAGGTCGGCGAGCCGGCTCGACTCGCTCCCGAAGCGCTCGGCGAGGTCGTCTGAGCGGCCCATCGTCTTGCCGAGCAGAATCCCGGAGACCGAGAGCGACTCCTGCACGATCGACGACACGTCCGCGAGGGAGGCCTGCAGCTCGGCGGTGACCTTCCGCCGCTGGTCGCCGACGCGCTTCGTCAGCCACACGAACAGCGGCAGGAGCGCCAGCGCGAAGACGGCGAGGCGCCAGTCCAGGAGCAGCATGGCGCCGACCGTCGCCAGCACGGTCGTCACGTTCGAGACCACGGACGTGGCCGTGGACGTGACCACGTTCTGGATGCCGCCGATGTCGTTGGCGATCCGGCTCTGCACCTCGCCGGTTCGGGTCCGGGTGAAGAAGGCGAGGGAGAGCCGCTGCAGGTGCCGGTAGACCGCGGTGCGCAGATCGTGCATGACGGACTGCCCGATGCGGTTCGAGAGCAGCGTCTGCCACACACCCAGGGCGCCGGTCACGATCGGGATCGCGACCATGCCGGCCACGAGCAGCGTCAGCAGGCCCACCTTCTCGTCCGGAATCGCAACGTCGAGGACCTCGCGGAGCAGGAACGCCGGAATCACGCCGAGCGCTGCCGAGACGAAGATCAGCGCGTTGACCGCGAGCAGCGTCCGCCCGTACGGGCGGAAGAGGCGGACGATGCGGCGGAAGTTCGCCTTTCGCACCGCGGGGTCGGCGGGACGCTCCGGTGCTTCCCCGGGCGCGAAGCCTCCCCAGCCGCGACGGCGTCCTGCCACCCTGGAAGCTTGCCTGAGCGAGTGTCAGGAATGTCCCTTGACGGCGCGTAGTTATCGCGCTCGTCAGTCAAACGCGCCTCGACTATTGACGAGTAGACTGTTGATCGTCGCCTTCGTTGCGCGCTTCTCCTGAAGCCTGTTTTTTCGCAGCAGGGCACCGCTCCGGAAGGGAGCCCCATGGCGAGCACCGTTGCTCTTGTCCGCCACCGCGTTTCCGACTTCGACGCTTGGAAGAAGGTGTACGACGGCTTCGCGCCGATCCAAGCCGAGCACGGCGTGCTCGGCCACCAGGTGCTGCGCTCGATCGAGAATCCCAACGACGTCATCGTCACCCACACATTCGACTCACGCGAGGCCGCGCGCGCATTCTTCGCAATGCCTGAGCTGAAGGAAGCAATGAGCCAGGCGGGCGTCAATGCCGACTCTGTTGAGATCTCCTACTTTGACGAGGTCGAAGCCGGCACGCTGGTCGGCGTCTAGTCAGATCGATAGCCGGGCCGCGTCGTTTCGCAGGCGCGGTCCGGCTCATCTCTGAGCGTCGCCGATCTGCGGCTCGAGCGAGGAGGCGAATGCCCCCGCGATCCGGTTCTAGCTTCGAGACCCTGCCTTCGGCGGGCCGGGTGCACGTCGTCGGTGCGGGGCCCGTGGGTCTCCTGCTGACGGCGTTGCTCCAGCCGATGGAGGGGTTCTCCGTGCGCCTCTACGAGAAGCGACGCGAGTACACGCGTACCCGGATGGTCCAGCTCGCCCCGTACCTCGTGGCGGACTCGGTCGAGAGCTACCGTACAGATTCCATCGATGGAGATAGCATCGAGGCCGTCTTCGATCCGCGAGAGCTCGACGAGGGCCTCGCGTTCAGACAGTCGATTCCTGCGGACCTGATGGCGCTTCTTCGCGACTGGGCCTTGGGGTTCTGCCCGCTCAACGCCATCGAGCGCTCCGTCAGCGATCTGATCGATGCGCGCGTGTCGAATGGGGTGCAGCGCACCGCGGCCGTCGTAACGGCGGAGGACGCGATGGCGATGCTCGAGCCGGGAAACATCCTGATCGACTGCACCGGCAGCAAGTCACTGCTCCGAGATCACCTGACGACTGGCTCCGGCGAGGTGGATGGAGGCGCGAACACGCTCAAGGTCCGGCTCGAATACGCGCTCGTCATCACCTTCCTGTACGGCCAGACATACGACTGCAACGAGTATTGCAAGTACTACAAGAACATCGAGAACGCGCATTACAAGTTCATTCCGATGGTCCACCGCACACACTACGACGGCAGCGTCAGCCACGTGTCGGGCATCGTCAACATCACCGCCGAGGACTATGAGGCGATGCCGTCCCGATTCGACGGTCAGTGGCTTCGCGAGCAACTTTCCCGGCGTCGCCCAGTCGATGGACCGTTTCATCGACAAGATCAAGCAGGAGACTCATGGCGAGGTACTCGGCGACCTCGAGATTGTCCGGATACCCCTGGATCTGTACCGGGCCCGCAATGCGACCAGCCGGCAGTGGCTTACAGCGGGGCCAAGCGACCACCCCTTTGCCAGCTCGCCGGTGTTCCTCGCCGGCGATTCGGCCATTGGCTCTCCGTACTTTCAGTCGATTTCGCTTGGTTTCGAGTGTGCGATGTACTTGGCAGGACTCATCGCGCAGCGTGACCTACCACTCAGAGACATGCTCGATCGCTATGAGCTGTACATCTACAAGCAGTGGCTTCGCGTCTACATGCGCAGCAAGATGATCAAGCACAACAAGGATTTGTTTGAGTCCCTCGACGACCCGCTCGCGCTCCTGGACAAGCTGCACATTTATTAGCGGGATTCGTCGAGCTTGCTGGCAGCGTCCTATGCCCAAAGACGACGGCGCCCTTGGAGAGGACGTGGTGGGCGACATCGTCTTCCCAGGGGACGACCGCTGTGAGCGGATCACACAAACCTGCTGAGGGCGCCTACCGCGTCCGCCGGCCGCTTGAAGATTCGGAGCGATGGCGACCCACGCAGGGCTGATCTCGGATTCCGCCGACCCGCGCCGACTAGGCCGCTCGGCCTACCCCTACTTCCACATCCCGATGATCGCCGAAATCATCGTCGCCGCTGCAGCCGACGAAGTGTCGATCGCGCACCCGACCGACCCGGCGACGGTCGGGACGGCCGCGCTGATCCTCGGCGGCCCGGTGCTCTTCCTGGTCGGGAAAGGGCTGTTCAAATGGTCGCTCTGCAGCATGTCCCCTGGACGCGGCTCGTCGCCATCGGGGCGCTGGCCGCCCTCATCCCGGTGGCGATGATCTCCTCGGCGCTCGTGCTCAGCGTCTGCGCGACGCTCGTCGTCGTGGCCCTGGCCGCGCGCGACACGATCGTCGCGCGAAGCTGGGCTACTAGGACTACCCGCGCTTTACCACTTCGACCGGCGCCCGCGGCGGCTCGTGTAGACGAGCTTCGGGCGGGCCGACGTCATGCCCGCGCTCTCGAACTGCTCGCGGTGCCCGAGGCGGCCGGCGACGCGGCTCGCGTCGGCCTGCTGCTCGGGGAGGACGAAGGTGACGGCGATCCCGCTGCGGCCCGCACGGCCCGTGCGGCCGGTGCGGTGGAGGTAGCCCTTGTCCTCCTCCGGCGGGTCGAAGTTGATCACGTGCTCGATGTTGTCGATGTCGAGGCCGCGGGCGGCCACGTCGGTCGCGACTAGGACGGACACCTTCCCGCTGTCGAAGCGGTCGAGCGCGCGCCGGCGCGAGGGCTGGGACATGTCGCCGTGGAGCGAGTCGGCCTTGACGCCGTGGCGGACGAGCCGCTTGACGAGCCGGTCGGCGCCCCGCTTCGTGCGCACGAAGACGAGCGTCAGCCCGGTGCTCGCGTTGAGGTGCTCGACGAGCGTCTCCACCTTCGAGCTCTGGTCGACGGAGACGAAGCGGTGCTCGATCTCGCCGACGGACCGGTCGGCGGGCAGATCGGCCTCGAAGCGCGAGGGGCTCGAGGTGTAGGCGTGCGCGAGGGAGCCGACCTCGCCGTCGAGCGTGGCCGAGAAGAACATCGTCTGGCGGATCCGCGGGACGCGCCTGACGAGGCGGTCGACCTGCGGCTTGAAGCCCATGTCGAGCATGCGGTCGGCCTCGTCGAGGACGAGAATGCGGATGCGGTCGAGGCTGATCATCCTGCGCTGCGCGAGATCCTCGAGCCGGCCGGGAGTCGCGACGACCACGTGGGAGCTGCGCGCCTCGTCCGCCTGGCGCTTGAGCGGCACGCCGCCGAACACGGAGGCGACCCGCAGGCCCTTGGGCTTGGCGACGAAGCGAAGCTCCTCGGTGACCTGCTGGGCGAGCTCGCGGGTGGGGACGAGCACGAGGACGCTCGGCTTGCCGTCCTCGGGCCCGGTGCGCTCGACGATCGGCAGCGCGAACGCCAGCGTCTTGCCTGAGCCGGTGGGCGACTTCGCCAGCACGTCGAGGCCGGCAAGCGCGTCCGGGACGACGAGCGACTGGATGCTGAAGGGCTCGTGGATGGAATGGGCCGCCAGCGCGTCGACGACAGGCTGCGACACGCCGAGCCCATGGAAAGACTCTTGAGACACTCTCTTCTACTCCTTCTCGTTCGTTCGAGACTCGCGTTGCCCGAACGTCCGAAGGAGGAACGAGAAGCTCATCTCACGGCCGACGGATTGCCGACCTGTTGAGACAACGGTAGCAGCAGCGGCGGCAAGCATCGACCGGCGGGGGCAGTTCGGTACAGTCGCGGCGTCAACGACGACAAGGGGGACGCATGGCAACCGACCGCCACGCCGAGGTCACCTGGAACGGCAGCCTGATGGACGGAAGCGGCAGGATCGACAGCGTCGGCAGCGGCGCGTTCGGACCGCTCGACGTCACCTGGGCCTCGAGGGCGGAAGATCACGGCGGGCGGACGAGCCCCGAGGAGCTGATCGCGGCGGCGCACGCGGTGTGCTTCTCGATGGCGCTCTCGCATGCCCTGGCGGGAGCCGGCACGCCGCCGGAGGAGCTGAAGACCGGCGCCACCGTCACCTTTCAGCCGGGCGAGGGGATCACGAGGATCGTGCTCACCGTCCGGGGCACCGTGCCCGGCCTCGACGAGGACGGGTTCCGCGAGACGGCCGAGGGGGCGAAGGCCAACTGCCCGGTCTCCCAGGCCCTCGCCGGGGTGCCCGAGATCACCCTGGACGCCTCGGTGGCGTAGTGCCCCTCCAGGCAATGCACTCCAGGGCGCATCACCTGAAGGAGCACTGGCGTGTGGGGTAGCCCCCTCCTCTACGAGCGCCTGACCTGGCCGGAGGTGCGCCGGGCGGCCTCGGAGGAGCGCGTCTGCCTCATCCCGGTCGCCACGCTCGAAGACCACGGCCCGCACCTGCCGATCGACACCGACCTGCGCATCACGGCGGAGGTCTGCCGCCGGACGGCGGAGGCCTCGCCGGACGAGATCGTCCTCCTGCCCCCGATCCCGCATGGCTACTCGCCGCACCACATGGACTTCCCAGGCCCGATCACGATCGGCTGGGACACGTTTACGCGCTACTGCACGGACGTGGGCACGTCGCTCGCGCGCCACGGCTTCCGGCGCCTGCTCTTCCTGAACGGGCACGGCTCGAACCAGAACTTCGTCGAGGCCGCGGCTCGGCTCGTCGGCGTCGACCACCCCGGCGTGCTCTCGGCGGCCGCGTTCTACCTCTCCGGCAAGCGCTCCCTCGCCCGCGTCGGAGAGCTCCGGGAGTCCGACCGCGGCGGCATGGGGCACGCCTGCGAGCTGGAGACATCGATCTACCTGGCCATCGACCCTGGCGCGGTTGACATGGAGAAGGCTGTCGACGAGCGCGGCTACCCCGACGGCGAGTTCGCATTCATGGACTGGGCCGACGGGCCGCTGAAGGTGATGCCCTGGTGGTCGTCCTTCTCGGCGACCGGCGTCCAGGGAGACGCCACGAAGGCGACGGCGGAGAAGGGCATCGCGCTGCTCGACGCCGCCGTGGAGGAGTGCGGGGGCTTCGTCCGCGAGCTTCTCTCCTGGCCGCTCCCGGAGCGGCGCAAGCCGCGGGAGACCGTGTGACGCCCCCGCCGATCCCCCTGATTCGCGCCGCGGGGAGCCACACCGCGGTCGGGCGCCAGATCGGCGCAGCGACCGCCACCGAACTGCGGCGCCTGGTCGAGGAGACCGCCTTCGACCCGGCGCTCGTCGCGCGCTACCGCGCCGTCACCCTCGAGCACCTCCCCTGGATCGTGGAGGAGCTGGACGGTGCCGCGGAGGGAGCCGGCCTCGACCCGCTCGCCGTCTTCGCCGCGTCCATCGAGGAGCTCGCCCCCGCGGAGGCGCCCACCGGCTGCAGCGACCTCGTCGTCACGGGCGCCCGCACGGCCGACGGCCACCTGCTCGTCGCGCATACGAACGACCTGTACGCCGAGGACGAGGACGAGATCGTCGCGATCGAGTGGCGCGTCCCCGGCGAGCCGGTCGTCTTCACGCTCGGAAGCGGCCCCTGGATCAGCGTCGGCTGGAACGACGCCGGCCTCTCGGTGACCGGCAACGAGGTCTCGCCCAACGACGAGCGCGTCGGCATCCCGCGCCTCCTCCAGGTGCGGGACGTGCTCACGCGCCGGACCCTGCGGGAGGCCGTCGACGCGAGCCTCCACCCGGCCCGCTCCTCCGCGTACAACTGGGTGCTGGCCCACGCCGACGGGAGCGCGGCGAACGTCGAGGCCTCTGCGACGAGCGCGGGGATCGACGAGCCGGGCCAGAACGGCTTCCTCGCCCACACGAACCACTATGCCCGCGAGGACATGCGGCGGTTCGAGAGCACAGGTCACTACGAGAGCTCCTGCTCGCGGCTCGAGCGCGCGCGGGAGGTGGCGCAGGGCGCCGGCTTCACGGTCGAGAGCCTGCGCGCTGCGCTCGCAGACCACGAGAACGCCCCCGACTCGATCTGCCGCCATGGCGAGCCCAATGAGCCGAAGTCGGTCAAGACCGTGTTCTGGTGCGTCGCCGACGTCACCGCCGGGGAGATCACGTACGGCCGCGGCAACCCGTGCGACTCCGAGGCCCAGGTCTACAGGTTCTAGTGCCTCTTCAGGTAATGTCGCCCCCCTTCTGCGTCGCGAGCACCAAGCCGGAGGTCGCACTCGCACGCAGCCAAGGCTGGCAGCCTTGGCAAGAGCGAGGGTGGGCTCCGGCGCAGCGTGATCGCGGGGCAGAAGCGGGCGCTCATTGCCTGGAGGGGCACTAGTGCCTGCGGCGAGCCTCTTCGGCCGGCCGCTCCCCGAGGGCGGCACGATCGGCGTCGCGGCTCCTGCAAGCCCTTACGAGAGTCGCTCCGACATCCTGCGCGGGGTCGAGTGGTGGGAGGCGCACCGCTATCGCGTCAAGCTCTCTGAGCACGTCCTGGCGCGGGACGACTTCGTCGCCGGAGACGCCCGCGACCGGGCCGCCGACCTCATGAGCCTCTTCGCCGACCCTGAGGTGGACGCGATTCAATGTCTCCAGGGCGGCTATGGATCGGCCCAGGTGATTCCGTACCTCGACTTCGAGGCGATTGCCGCCAACCCGAAGCCCTTCATCGGCTTCTCGGACATCACGGCCCTCCACGTGGCGATCCGCCAGCGGACGGGGCTGGCCACGTTCTACGGGAACGGGCTCCTGGGCGTTGGCGACCCCGAGACGACCGCCTTCTCGAAGGAGCGGCTCCTGGCCGCGCTCCGAGGGCAGGGCGCCGGGGAGGTCCCGAAGAACCCGGACGACCCCTACACCCGCCCGATCCGCGGCGGAAGGATCACCGCTCCGCTCGTCGGCGGCTGCCTCTGGCTGCTCATGCAGACGCTCGGAACCCCGTGGGAGATCGACCTCGACGGAGCGATCTTCTTCTTCGAGGACTACTACCTGCCGCCGTATCAGGCGGACGGGATCCTGACGCAGCTCGCGCACGCCGGCAAACTCGCAGGAGTCCGCGGAGTCGTAGTAGGAGACATGGAAAAGTGCGATTGGGGAGACCACCCGCGCGGCTGGCCGCGGACGCGTTCCATCGAAGACGTGCTCGAGGTCCACCTAGAGCCGCTGGGTGTCCCCGTGCTATACAAGCTTCCCTTGGGGCACGGGAAGCACCTCGCGACCATCCCGCTCGGCGTCACAGCAACGCTCGATGCGGACGCAAGAACGCTCACGATCGAGCAGTCCGGCCTGGCGAAGGGGAAAAAGGGAGAGTGAGAACATGACGAAGCGAGCGCTGTTGGTGATCGCAGTCCTGGCCCTGTTCGTCGGGCTCGCCGGTTGCGGCGGGGACGACGACACGACCGGGGCGCAGCAAGGGACAGGGGAGACGGAGGGAACGCCGGTCAAGGGAGGGATCCTCCGGGTGGGCACGATCAACTACATCGACTCGCTCAACCCATTCAACTTCGTCGAGTCGCAGGCCTACCAGGCCATGCTCATGATCTACCCGCAGCTCGTGCAGTACGCGCCCGGGACGGACGGGCTCGAGATCGAGGGCGACTGGGCTGACTCCTGGGAGACGTCGGCCGACGGCAAGGACTGGACGTTCCACCTCAAGCCGGGCGGAACCTGGTCGGACGACACGCCCCTCACGGCGGCCGACGCTGCGTGGACGATCAACACGACGATCGAGTACGCGGGCGGCCCCACCGCGGTCGCGGCGCCAGCGCTCGCCCATGTGGGCAGCGCCGAGGCCGTCGACGACAACACGCTCGTGCTCCACTACGACGCCCCCGTCGGCAATGTCCTCGCTCAGCTCGAGCAGCTCTTCATCGTCCCGCAGCACGTCTGGGAGCCGCTCGTCGGGTCGAACGGGAAAGGCCTCAAGACCAACCACCCGGAGCAGCACCTGCCCGTGGTCTCGGCCGGCGCCTACACGATCAAGGAGTACGAGAAGAAGGGCACGACCGTCTTTATCCCGTGGGAGGGCTACTACGGCGAGCCTTCGAACGCCGAGGCGGTCGCTCTCACGTACTTCACCAACCAGGACTCGATGATCTCCGAGCTGCGCCAGGGCAACCTCGACTGGGTCGACCAGGTGCCGTTCAACGCGGTGAAGGTCCTGGAGGAGGACGACAACATCGTCGTCAACAAGGTTCCGGGAGCCGAGACCACGAACATCACCTGGAACTCGAACCCGCGCAAGCCGAAGCACCGCGAGCTCCTCGACCCGCAGGTGAAGCAGGCGCTCTCCATGTGCGTCGATCGCGAGCGGATCATCGAGGTGGTCTTCAATGGCTACGCGACCCTGGTCGAGAGCCTCGTGGGCCACGTCGCCGGGGAGATGGAGAACCCGAACCTCGGGCCGCTCGAGTACGACTGCGACGCCGGGAACCAGATGCTGGACGACCTCGGTTACGCCAGAGACGGGGACGGCACCCGCGTCGCGCCTGCGACGACCGGCGAGTACGCGGAGGCCGCGCACCCGATGGAGTACGAGATCATCACGCCGACGTCGACCGACTTCAACGTCGACCGCTCCTTCGAGATCGTGCAGGAGGGCTTCGCGGAGGCAGGCGTGAAGGTCACCCAGAAGGTGGGTGGGGACACCACGGCGTCGTACGCGCTCGAGACCGACGACAACTGCGACGCCGAGACGTCGACCGGCTACGCGAAGTTCGACATCGCCATGTGGGACTGGGTCGGCTACATCGATCCCGACTTCATGCTCTCCGTCGTGACCAAGGGCCAGTGGTGCTCCTGGAGCGACACCGGCTGGGACAACCCCGACTACGACGCGATGTACGAGGAGCAGGGCACGCTCGTCGACCCGGAGGAGCGCAAGCAGCTCGTCTGGGAGATGCAGCAGGTGATCTACGACAACTGGGTCTACACACAGCTCACGAACCACGAGTACATCGACGCGCACTCGGCGAAGTGGGCCGGCATCGAGACGGACCTGAACGCCTACTCCAAGAAGTACTGGACGTCGCCGTACATGGTCGAGTAGACACAGACAAGGCCGAGGCGAGCTGAGGGCTCGAGCGTGAGGTCCGCCGACTACGTCATCAAACGCGTCTTCTTCGCGCTCGTGACCCTCTTTGTCGCGATCACGCTCAACTTCGTCCTCTTCCGCGCCATCCCCGGCGACGCCGTCGACGCGCTTCGCTGCCGGCAGTGCAGCCCCGAGTTCAAGGAGATCCAGCGTCGCGAGCTCGGCCTGGACAAGTCGACGCGGGAGCAGTACCAGCTCTACCTCACCGGTCTGGCCCACGGCGATCTCGGCCTCTCGCTCCGGACCCAGAAGGAGGTAAGGACCGAGCTCTGGGTGCCGCTCAAGAACACGATCCCGATGGTCGCCCTCGGGACGCTGTTCGCGATCGTCTTCGGCACGCTGACGGGGGTGATCTCCGCCTGGCGACGGGACACCGTGGTCGACAAGGGCGGCCTCTGGACCTCGCTCTCCTTCTACTCGATGCCGACCCAGTGGCTGGGGCTCCTCATCGTCCTCTTCGTCGCGCCAGCCGTGGGGTTACCGACGTCGGGAATCGAGGATCCCACGCTCGGCATCCTCGGCGACGCCTCGACGTGGGACGTCGTCGTCGACCGCCTGCGGCACATGATCCTCCCCGCGCTGACCCTCGGTCTCGTCCTCTACGGCGACTATGCGCTGATCGTGCGCTCGGCCATGCTCGAGACGCTCGGCGAGGACTACGTGCTGACCGCCAGGGCGAAGGGGCTGTCGAACTGGGCGATCGTCCGGAAGCACGGCTTCCGAAACGCTCTCCTCCCGATCGTGACGCTCGTCGCCCTCTCTCTCGGCTTCATCATCGGGGGCCAGATTACGATCGAGTACGTCTTCTCGTACCCCGGCATCGGGCTCGAGACGGTCGAGGCGATCGACCAGCGCGACTGGCCTCTCCTCCAGGCAATCTTCCTGCTCTTCACGTTCTCCGTGATCCTCTTCAACCTGATCGCCGACCTCCTCTACGTGAAGATCGACCCGCGGGTGGTCGAGGCATGAGCACCTCATGAGCGTCCCCTCTCTGCCCCCCACCGCGTTCGACGAGCAGGCGGCCGTCGCCGACATCGGAGGGGTCGGGCGGGCGGGACCGCTCGGGTTCCTTCGCTCCTCGGTGCTGCGCAGGCCGTCGATGATCTTCGGCCTCGCCGTGCTCATCTTCTTCGTGTTCGTCGCGATCTTCGCGCCGCTCCTCGAGCCGTACGACCCGCGCACGAAGACCGGCGCGGTGTACGAACCGCCGTCGAGCGCGCACTGGCTCGGCACCGACGACGGCGGGGCGGACATGCTCTCGCTGGTCATCGCCGGCGCGCGCGTTTCGCTCATCGTCGGGTTCGCGGCGGCACTCGTCGCGATGCTGATCGGCGGCACGATCGGGCTCTGGTCGGGCTTCTACGGGGGCAAGAGCGACACGGTGCTCATGCGCATCACCGACTACGTGCTCGTGATCCCGGACATCCCGCTGATGATCATCATCGCCGCGCTCTTCGGCCGCAGCCTCACGAACATCATCCTCATCATCGGACTCATCTACTGGACGAGCACGGCCCGCCTCATCCGGTCGCAGACGAAGAGCGTCCGCGAGCGGGCCTACGTCAAGCGCGCCCGCGCGCTCGGCGCGGGCAACCGTCGGATGATCGGGAAGCACGTGCTCCCGCAGGTGATGCCGCTGCTCATCGCCAACACCGTCCTGACGATCGCGATCGCCATCTTCGCCGAGACGTACATCACCTTCCTCGGCCTCGGCGACCCGGCCCTCATCTCCTGGGGGAAGCTGATCGAGAACGCCTTCAAGGGGGACGCCGTCCTCAACGAGGCCTGGTGGGCGATCGTCCCGCCGGGTCTCTGCGTGACGCTCGTCATCCTCGCCTGCACGATGATCGGCATGGCGATGGAGGACGCTCTCAACCCGCGCCTACGGGTTGGCCACCTATCGGTCCGCCGCTTCCGGCTACGGCCCAAGGCGGCTCTGGAGGCGGAATGACTGCGCCTCTGCTCAGGATCGAGGACCTTCACGTCTGGTTCGACCTGAAAGGCGGCCGGGAGCTGCACGCCGTCCAAGGGCTCGGGCTCGAGCTGCGCGAGGGCGAGCGGCTCGGGCTCGTCGGGGAGTCCGGGTGCGGGAAGACGACTGGGATCCTCGCCTTGATGGGCCTGCTGCCCTCATCCGCCAGCGTCGCCGGCCGCGTGCTCCTCGACGGCGAGGACATCCTCTTCGACGGCGAGGACAGCGTCAGCCCGCACCGGTGGACGGACATCGCCATGGTCTTCCAGGGCGCGATGAACGCGTTCAACCCGGTAAAGCGGATCGGCGACCAGATCGCGGAGCCGATGAAGCTGCACGGGGTCGCGGACGGCCGCCAGGCACGCATGCAGGTGGGTGAGCTTCTCGAGCGGGTCGGGATCCCGGCCGCCCGCGCGAGCAGCTTCCCGCACGAGTTCTCGGGCGGCATGCGCCAGCGCGCTGCGATCGCGATGTCCCTCGCCTGCAAGCCGCGGGTGCTCCTCGCGGACGAGCCCACCACCGCGCTCGACGTGATGGTGCAGGCCCAGATCCTGCAGCTCCTTGTCGGCCTGGCCGACGACTTCGGGCTCGCGCTCATCCTCGTCACCCACGACCTGCCGGTCGTGGCGCAGGTGTGCGAGCGCGCGGCGGTCATGTACGCGGGTGAGATCGTCGAGGAAGGGCCGACCGACACCCTGTACCACGACCCTAGGCACCCGTACACGCGGCTGCTCTTCTCCGCGACCCCGGATCTCTACGGGGAGGATGCCGTGGTGTCCATCCCGGGCACGCCTCCTCCTCTCGACCGCGAGCTCGTCGGCTGCCCGTTCGCGCCGCGCTGCGACCGCGCCTTCTCCCCGTGCGCGTCGCTGAAGCCACGGCTGCTCACGATCGACCAGGGCCACGCCGCGGCGTGCCACCTCAACGACCCCGCAGTGCGGGCAGCCTCTTGACGACCGGGAACGGCCATCCCCTGCTCGAGGTCGAGAACCTCGTCACCCGCTTCCCCGTTCCACGAGGGCTGGTGGGAACAGTCACCGGCCGGCCGAAGCTGGCCGTCAGCGCCGTCGACGGGGTGACCTTCTCGCTCGACAAGGGAGAGATGCTCGCGCTCGTGGGCGAGTCGGGAAGCGGCAAGACCACGACGGCGCAGACGATCCTCCGGCTCGTCGAGCCCGACTCGGGGACGATCCGCTTCCAGGGCGAGGACATCTCGACCGCATCCGGGCGCAAGATGCGGGGGCTCCGCCGCCACGCCCAGCTCATCTTCCAGGATCCCTACGAGTCGCTCGACCCGCGCTTTCGCGTGCGCGCCACCGTCGAGGAGCCCCTGCTCGTCCACGGAGAGGGCGGCGGCGGCGAGGAGCGGGAGCACCGCGTCCGCGATGCGCTGACGCGAGCGGGGCTGACCCCCCCTGAGCTCTTCCTCGACCGCTTTCCACACGAGCTCTCGGGCGGCCAGCGCCAGCGGGTTGCCATCGCCGCGAGCCTCGTGCTCGACCCGCAGCTGCTCGTCGCCGACGAGCCGGTCTCCATGCTCGACGTCTCCGTCCGCGCCGGGATCCTCACGCTCCTCGACGAGCTGCGGCGCAGCGGCCTCGGCATCCTCATGATCACCCACGATCTCTCCACGGCCGCTCACTTCGCGGACCGGATCGCGGTCATGTACCTGGGCCGGATCGTCGAGGAAGGGCCTGCGCGCGAGGTCATCACGAACCCGAAGCACCCGTACACGAAGGCCCTCATCTCGGTCGTGCCGCAGCGCGACCCGCGCGCCTCGACCCAGCCCCAGATCCTCCGCGGCGAGACGCCGAACCCGATCGCCGTTCCCCCGGGCTGCCGCTTCAACCCCCGTTGCCCGATCGCGATCCCCGAGTGCCGCACGACCGACCCGGAGCTGCGCGTTCCCGCGCGGGGCGAAGGCCGGGCACCTGGCGGCCTGCATCAGGGCGTAGCTGCGCGTGGATCTCGTCCTCACCGGGGGCCGCGTCTTCACGGCCGACGCCGCGCTGACAGTGGCCGAGGCGGTCGCGGTCCGCGACGGCCGCATCGCCTGGGTCGGCCCGGCGGCAGAGGCAGCCGCTCGGGTCGGGCCGGGCACGCGGGTCTTCGAGCTCGAAGGCCGTACCGTCCTTCCCGGCTTCCAGGACGCGCACTGCCATCCCGCGGAGGGTGGAGTGGAGTCGCTTCGCTGCACCCTCAACGACGCCTACTCCCGCGAGGCATGCCTGGAGACGATCGCCCGCTACGCCGCCGAGCACCCCGAGCTGGAGTGGGTCGTCGGCTCGGGCTGGTCGATCGACTCCTTCGAGCGCGGAACGCCGAGTCGCGCCGACCTCGACGCGATCCTCCCGGACCGGCCTGCCTACTTCGACAACCGCGACGGGCACGGCGCCTGGGTGAACAGCCGGGCGCTGGCTCGGGCCGGCATCACGCGTGAAACCCCGGATCCCTCGGGGGGCCGTATCGAGCGCGACGCGTCCGGCGAGGCCCAGGGAACGCTCCACGAAGAGGCGATGGAGCTCGTCTGCTGACCTGCTCCCGCCGACGACGCAGGACGAGTGGGAGACCGGGATCCTGCGCGCGCAAGCGGCCTTCCACGCGCTCGGGATCACCGCCTGGCAGGACGCGCGCATCGACGGCCCCGTGCCCCTGAGCGCCTACCGGGCGGTCGCCGAGCGCGGCGAGCTGACCATGCGCGTCGAGGGAAATCTCCTCTGGGACCGCGCCCGAAGCGAGGAGCAGGTCGAGGAGCTCGTCGAGCTGAGGGCGGCCGGCTCGCTCGGGCGACTGCGCGTCCGCGGGGCCAAGATCTTCGCCGACGGCGTCCTCGAGAACTTCACCGGAGCGCTCCTCGAGCCGTACGTCGACACCGACAACTACGGGATCTCGATGCTCGACGCCGACGAGCTGGAGCGTGCCGTCGTCCTCCTCGACGCACGTGACTTCCAGGTGCACGTGCACACGATCGGCGACCGCGCAGTACGCGACGCGCTCGATGCCATCGAGGCTGCCGAGCGCGCAAACGGGCGGCGCGACACGCGCCACCATCTCGCCCACCTCCAGCTCGTCCATCCCGACGACCTTCCGCGCTTTGCCGAGCTCGGAGTCATCGCCAACGTCTCGCCGTACTGGGCGTGCCGCAGCGGCTACGTCGACGAGCTGACGGAGCCGTTCATCGGGCCCGAGCGTTCCGCCCGCATGTATCCGTTCGCAAGCCTGCTGCGCGCCGGCGCGCGGCTGGCGTTCGGCAGCGACTGGACCGTCTCCACGGCCGACCCGCTGCAGCAGCTCGAGGTCGCCGTCACGCGTATCGCGCCGGACACCCGCGACCTCGAGCCGCTCCTCCCGGACGAGGCGATCGACCTCCCGACGGCCCTCGCAACGTTCACGGCCGGCTCCGCGTATGCGAACTTCCTCGAGGGCGAGACTGGAACGGTGGAGCCCGCCAAGCTCGCCGACCTGGCCGTCCTCGACCGCGACGTCCTCGATCCCGGGTCCGGCCCGATCGGCGACGCCCGCGTGCTCCTCACCCTCGTCGAGGGCGAGGCGGTCTACGCGGACCCCGGGCTCGGCTGGTAGGCGGTCGCGGCCGGTCTCTTCATGCGGCGCGCCAGGAAGATCGTGGTGAAGAACGGGCCGACGATGCAGATCACAGAGAGCGCGATCCAGAAGATCCGCGCGGCAAGCGAGGGCCCGCCGGTGCACACCATGCTGAGCTCGGCTCCCGTCGCCGGGTCGCCCGTGGCGACGCAGCTCTCTGAATAACCGCCGAGTGCACCGGTGCCGATGAGGAAAGCGGGCACGAGGCCGCCAGGCACGAGAAGCGTGCCGACGAGCTTCTCGCCTGTGGTCCATGCGTCCGAGACCCAGAGGAAAACGAGCCCGACGAACCAGCCGACGACGAACAGGAAGCCTCCGATCAGGAGTCCGATCAGCGCGAAGATCTCGATCGGCCCAGCGCGGCGTGGCCAAGCCCCGGAGCGCGCACGTTCCTCAGCCGCGATCTCCGCCGGGTCGCCCAGCCTCTCGAGCAGGTTGCGGATCTCAACCTCGTTCTCCGCCTCCAGGCCGGCGCGGGCCTCGGCGATGTGCTCGGCGATCTCGTCGGTCAGCTCGCGCCGCCGCGCCCTCGGTAGGTCGGAGAGCTCGCGGCCGAGCCGCTTCAGATAGTCGTCCACGAGGCGATCTGCGGTGGGCTTCATCGTTCGTCCTTTCCTCCCACAAATGTGTCGACTGCGTCGCGGAAGGGACTCCACTCCCGCCTGAAGTCCTCGAGGGCCGCCCTTCCGGCATTCGTAGCGCGGTAGTAGCGACGGGGCGGGCCGGACGGCGACTCGCGCCAGCTCGACTCCACGAGCCCGTCCCGGCGGAGGCGGCTCAGGAGCGGGTAGATCGTCCCCTCGCTCGTGACCATCCCGTCCACCTCGGCGAGCCCGCGCACGAGGTCGAACCCGTACCGCTCCTCCGAGGCGAGCAGGGCGAGGACGCAGTACTGCAGGGTGCCGCGGCGCATCTGCGCGAGGAGGGCGTCCTGCCGTCCTGCTGTCTCTACCATGCACCACAAGGTACTAGCCAGTGCCGCGTATGGCAAGGCTCAGGCTCAGCGGCCGCGGAGCTCGTCGGCCAGGCCGTAGGCCTCCTGCTCGCTGCGGAGCCAGTCGGCGAAGAACGGCTCCACGATCCGGTACACGCAGCCTGCGTCGCGGGCGACGATCTCTTTCGAGACGAGGGCGCCGATCGCCCGCTGGAGCGCCGGCTTCGGGGGGAGGTCGTGCCGCTCGGCGTAGTCGGCCGAGTACAGCGAGCGCGTCGGCTCCTCCGCGAGCGCCAGCATGACGAGGCGCTGGGCGTGCGGCGCGTCGTCCCAGAGCTTGGCGAAGTGGTTGTGCTCTGAGCGAAGCACCTGCGCGAGCGCCGCCTCGACGTCGGCGAGCCTGGCGAAGTGCCCGGTGGGGACGAGCTCCCAGAGGAAGTACGCCAGCTCCTGCGTCCCGTACGGGTGGCCGCCCGTGGCCTCGAGGAGGCGGTTGAGCGCGTCGTCGTCGATGCCCTTCTCCGTCTCCTCGAAGCGCTGTCGGAGGAAGCGGGCGAACGCTGCGGGATCGATCGTGCCGACCTCCAGGCGCTTCGCGCTGCGCCAGAAGGGCTCGTTCTCGTCCTCGAAGATGCGCTCGAGGACGTGGCGCTTGCTCCCCAGGTAGACGTGGCCGACCTCGGGCTGCTCCTGGAAGACGGCCCGCATGAGGTTGGGGAAGTGGCGGTCGAGCGTCACGATCTCCTGGAACTCGTCGAAGACGAGGACGGCTCGGCGGCCGCGCTCGGCCGCGATCTGGCCCGGGAGGGCGAGGAGCGCCTCGATCGTGTCGTCGATGGCCGTGCGCCGCCGGCCGGCGTGGAAGACGAAGCGGAGGCTCGCGTCGATCGGGTCGACCTCCATCGTCGGCGTGACGCGGAGACCCCGGAAGAGGCGGGTTGCGCGCTCGATCGCCTGGCCGGCCGCCGTCTCGAGGTCGCTGTAGATCGTCTTGGCGAGGGCGGCCGCGAAGCGCTCCTTCGTCGGCGTCCGCATCAGGTCGCAGTAGCCGACGAGGATCCCCTTGCGGATCGCCCGCTGCGCGGCCCGCAGGACGAGCGACGACTTCCCGTAGCGTCGGGGCGCGTAGACGAGGACGTCCTGGCCGTTCTGCATGTCCCTGACGAGCTCGCGGATCTCGGCCTCCCGGTTCGTGAAGGCCCGGTCGAGCGCCAGGGCGCCGAAGGTGAAGGGGTTGGTATGCGTCATTGCCTTACGCAGTATGGCATACCGGTCGTATGCCTCTGTGCATGACGCTGATCCGCATATGCGAGCGGGGTCTCGAAGGTTCAGGCCTGGACGAGCACGCGGCCGCCCTCGACCCGCACCGGGTACACGGCCGCACGCAGGGTCGGCTCGTCGAGGCAGACGCCGGTCTCGAGGTCGAACTCCCAGCCGTGCCACGGGCAGCGCAGGCTGCTCCGCCCCGTCAGCTCGTAGACGCCGGGCTCGCCTTCGACCCGCTCGCCCACCCGCCCGAGGCAGAGTGGCCCGCCGTGGTGCGGGCAGCGGTTGCGGATCCCGTGCAGAGAGCCGTCGGGCTCGGACACGACGCCGACCTCGCGCCCGTTCACGCGGGCGACGAGGCGCCCGGCGCGCTCGAGGTCGGCGGCCGAGCCGACGTCGACCCACTCAGCCAACGGCGGGCAGGCCAAGCCGCGCGCCGTAGAGCTCGGCTGCGTTCTCGTGGAGCACCTTCGCGCGCCAGGGCTCGGGCAGGCGGTTGAGCATGAAGCCGGCGTCGTCGAAGTCCCAGTGCGGGTAGTCGGAGGCGAAGCAGAGGTTGTCAGGGGCGCCGGCGGCTTCCAGCATCTCGAACAGGAGGTCGTCGCGGCCGTCCGTGTGCTCGAGCGGCTGGGTCGAGAAGCGGACGTGCTCGCGCGCGACCTCGCTCGGCTTCCGCTCGAGCCACGGCACCTCGCTCCGGAGCGCGCGCCAGTTCGTGTCGAGTCGCCAGAGAATGCCCGGGAGCCAGGCGATGCCGCCCTCGATCAGCAGCACCTTCAGGCCGGGCAGGCGCTCGAACGTCCCGTGGCAGAGCAGCGACACGAGGTGGGACATGATGCTGCCGGCCGAGCCGAGCGTGTGCCACTCGATGTAGAAGCTGACGGGCCCGGCCCCGCCGGGCGGAGCCGCAAGGCCCATGCCCTCGCCCCCGGAGTGGATCGCCACGGGCAGCCCGCGCTCGGCGGCGGCCTCGAAGATCGGCAGGTAGCGCGGCTCGCCGTACGGCCGGTCGGCGCCGCCGCAGAGAAGCACCTGGACGAAGCGCTCGTCCTCGGCGGCCCGGTGGATCTCCGCCGCCGCAGCCTGCGGATCCTGCGCCGGGCAGAGGATCGCCGCGCGCAGACGCGGCTCCGAGTCAAGCCAGCGCTCGCAGAGCCACTCGTTGTGGGCCCGCGCGAGCTCGGCCGCGCGGTACGGGCTCGGCATCAGCGAGACGAGCACGGCGTCGTCCCCGTTCAAGACACCGACGTCTGTGCCGCTCGGGTCGAGCAGCTCGCGGCGCACGGCCTCAACGTCGGAGGCCGGCGGGTGCCCGTTCTGGTCGATGTCCTGCCGGAACCAGGAGGACGGGTGCGCCCAGGAGTAGCCCGGCAGCCCGAGCGACGGCCCCTGCGCGCGAAACCAGTCGCGCTGAGCCGGATCGACGTACGCGAGCAGCTCCTCGGGATCGCCGACCTGCGGGTGGATGTCGCAGTCGATCACGCGCTCACAGTATCGGGCCTAAGATCGCCTCGTTGTGGCCGTCGATACTCTCCGCGCCTACGTCGAGGAGACGCTAGCCGTTGAAGGTTTCCCGGGCCTCTCGGTGGCGGTGACCGACAGGAGCGGAACCGTCGCGTCCGAGGCGTTCGGACTGGCGAACGTCGATGCGGGAGTGCCCGTGACCCGCGGGACGAACTTCGAGCTCGGCTCGATCGGGAAGACGTTCACCGCGGTCGCGGTGCTCCAACTGCACGAGCGGGGCGAGATCGACCTCGAGGCGCCCGTGACCCGATATCTCCCCTGGTTCGAGGTTCAGTCCGAGCATGCGCCGATCACGATCCATCATCTGCTGACGCACTCGAGCGGGCTGATGGTGGGTGCCGACCTGAGCTCGAACTCGCGTTATGACGTGTGGGCGTTACGGGAGACCGAGGTCGGCTTCCCCCCAGGGAGCCGCTACCTCTACTCGAATGTCGCCTACCGGACGCTCGGGTTCGTCCTCGAGGAGCTGACGGGCATGCCGTACCCCGAGGTGCTCCGGGAGCGCATCCTCGAGCCGCTCGGCCTGGAGGCCACCGACCCAGAGATCACAAACGAAGGTCGCCACCGGCTCGCCGTTGCCTACGAGCGGCGGTACGACGACCGCCCGGCGCGGCGCACCGATCCCTGGGTGCCTGCGCCGTGGCTCGAGACGGGGACGGGCGACGGCTCGCTGGCCGGGACGATGGAGGACCTTGCCACCTTTCTGCGCACGCTCCTGAACCGCGGGCGAGGGCGTTCTCTCTCCGGAGTCGTTCGAGCTCATGACCACGCGGGCGATCGAGGCGGACGACGGCTGGTGGTACGGCCTCGGGCTCGAGCTCCGCGGGCGGGAGATCCGACACGGCGGCTCGATGCCCGGGTTCGGGACGACGATGCTGGGCGACCTCGACTCGGGCTTGGGGGTCGCCGTGGGCGTCAACGCGAGGGACGAGCAGGATCTCGACGGAAGGCGTTGCTGAGGCGATCCTCGACCTCTACCGCGACTCCGTGGCCCCGCGCGTCCGTGATCCGCTGGCGGTCGCGGAGGCGTCGGACTACGCGGGCGTGTACGTGGGCGAGGCCGGCCGGCTCGTGGTCAGCGCGGAGGGCCACCACCTCTTCGTCGACGGAGAGCCGCTCGAGCCCCGGCGCACCGATCGCTTCCTTGCCGACCGCCCCGGCCTTTCCCTCTTCTTCCTCCGCTTCCGCCGCGAGGACAGCCGGGTCGTGGCGGCCGTGCACGGAGGCGACGTCTACCGCCGTGAGGGAGTCGCGGCAGTCGCCGCTCCCGCCCCTCCCGAGGAGTGGAGGGCCTACGTCGGGCATTACCGCGCCTACAACCCCTGGTACTCGAACTTCCGCGTCGTCCTGCGCACAGGCGAGCTGATCGTGATCTTCCCATGGGGCCTGGAGCTGACGCTCGAGCCCCTCCCAGACGGGCGCTTCCGCGTCGGTGACGAGTGGTCGCCGGAGCGCATGCGCTTCGATGCGATCGTCGACGGCGCCGCCCTGCGCGTCGACTTCACCGGCGAGGCCTACTACCGCGTCGCCTAGACGTGGTCGCGCGGAAAGCGGTGCGTCCACGTGCGCGCGAAGATGCGCGCGTTGCGCTCGTAGACCTCGAGCATCGTCGTGACGTGGAAGGCCTCCGCGTCGGAGGTCATCGCGCTCGTCACCTCCGAGCGCATGCGCCAGTCGCCGCGGGCCATGCCCGACGTTGCGTGGAAGCGCACCTCCGCGGACAGAGCGGTCGCCCTCGCGGATCGAGTAGACGGTGTGGCTCGTGTCGCTGGACTCCAGGTCGATCTCCACGAAGCGCTGCGCGCCGCCGAGGTCCCAGTCGAAGACCTGCTCGACGAGGCCCGTGGCGAGCTCGCGGCGGATAAAGCGCCCCTGCGCGCCGCCGGCGACCGACTGCACCTCGGTCGGGGCCGAGCTCTCCGGCTCGCCGAACCCCGGCAGCTCCGCGTCCTCCAAGCGGGGCGGGCGCTCGGGCAGCTCGAGCCTTCCCGAGAAGAGCGTGAGGCGCACCGGCTCCGGGGACGGCCACGCCCACGGCCAGTACGTCGGCGAGACGGCGACCCGCAGCCGGTGCCCGGCCGGGATGGAGTACGCGATCACG
This sequence comes from uncultured Actinomycetes bacterium, assembly GCA_963794055.1. GTDB lineage: Bacteria > Actinomycetota > Thermoleophilia > Gaiellales > Gaiellaceae > JAIBJN01. The sequence goes on along the minus strand of CAWCCL010000024.1, from coordinate 79,609 downwards.
TCGAGCGGCACGCGCACCTCGTAGCGCCGTCCGGGCTCCAGCGGCTCGGCGTGCTCGTGGCTGTCACGGTGCGTGAGGTTGAGGAGCCCGCGCGTGACGAGCGCGGAGGTGCCGTCGGGCCGCAGAGTCGCAGAGGCGCACGACCACGAGCGCGTCGGGCCGGTCGACGGCGAGCTCCAGGGTCGCCTCGGGGAAGCCGAGGATCTCCAGCGGCTCCGCCAGCGGCTCCGAGTCGAAGGTCAGCGAGAGCGCGTCGTCCGGCCGCTGGTCGCCGGCGAGGTCGGCGGACTGGCCCTCGGCCGTCCAGACGCCGGCCTCCGTCCCGCACGACTGCACGCCGAGGAGCGTGCGCGGCTCCTCGAACGGCAGCTCCCAGACGCGCGAGCCGACGTTCGGCGACGGCCAGGCCGGCTCCGCCACCCAGCGGCCGGGGCGCACGTCGTAGCTCGGCTGCGGCGCGACGGACTCCTGCATCCAGACGCGCAGCATCGGCTCGTCCATGACCCCCGTGTCGATCCCCTTCAGCCAGTGGTCGAACCAGCGGACGGTCTCCTGCAGGAACCCGATCGACGGCCCCGGCGAGGCGTCCTCGGGGAAGACGTGCGCCCACGGCCCGATGATCCCCTTGCGCGGGCCGGACAGGCCGGCGAGCAGCCGGGGCACCGCGTTCGTGTAGCCGTCGACGAAGCCGCCGACGGCGTAGACCGCGCACTCGATGTCCGCGTAGTCCTCGCAGACGGAGCCGTGCTTCCAGTACGCGTCGCGGCGCTGGTGGGCGAGCCAGTGCTCGGCCCACGGCGAGGTCGTCTCCAACCGCTCCAGCCACGCCTCGCGCCAGCCCTCGCCGTACAGCCGCGGGTCGGGCGGCCGGGCGTTCCAGGTCAGCATCGAGGACGACCAGTGGAGCATGTCCAGGGCGAGGACGCAGCCGCCGCGGTAGTGGACGTCGTCCGCGTAGCGGTCGTCGCTCGCGCACATGGTCATGATCGCCTCGAGCCCCGGCGGGCGCCGGGCGGCGATCTGCAGCGAGTTGAACCCGCCCCACGAAATGCCCCACATGCCGAGCTTCCCGTCGCACCAGGGCTGCGCCCGGATCCACTCCAGGATCTCCAGCGCGTCGTCCTGCTCCTGAAGGGTGTACTCGTCGGCGAGGACGCCGTCGGAGTCTCCGGTGCCGCGCATGTCCACCCGCACTGCCGCGTAGCCGTGGCCTGCGATGTACGGCTGGCGCTGCGAGTCGCGGACGACCGTGCCGTCCGTCTTGCGGTACGGGAGGTACTCGAGGATCGCGGGCACGGGATCGTCCTCGGCGTCCTCGGGGAGCCAGATGCGCGCCGCGAGGCGCGTCCCGTCGGAGAGGTGGAGCCAGGTGTGCTCGATCTCGCGGACCTGCGCGGGAAACTCGGTCGTGATCGTCACGCGCGCGACGCGGCCCGCTCGAGCACGAGCCGCTCGCGCTTGCCCGGGCAGCGGCAAGCGCCGGGTTCTCGGCGTCGATCTCACGGGCAAGCCGGTGGCCGTCGAAGATCGCTTCGGCCGGGATGCGCGGGCGCGACGCAGTCGCCGATCCGGTAGAGGGCCTCGATCCCTCAGCGCGCAGCGCCTCCTCGTCCGCCCCCAGCTCGAGGTAGAGCGCCTCGTCCGAGAGCCGCTGGGTCACGAGCACGACCCCGTCGGCCTCCAGCTCGAACGGCTCGCCGTGCTCGTCCTGGCCCCGCACGCCGCCCTCGTCGATCTCCGTGAGCATCGAGCCCGGCGCGCTGGCGGACACCGACGTCGTGGAGGTGACGGCGCAGCAGCGGGCCCTCGAGCGTCTCGTCGCAGATCGGCGCGACGCGCTCGTGGAGCGTGACGAGCTCGACGTCGAGCCCCTCGCCGGCCAGGAGCTCCGCGACCCCGGCGGCCATGAAGTACCCCTCGCCGTCGAAGACGACGACCCGCGATCCCGGCGGGCGCTTGCCGTCGAGCATGACCTGCTCCGGTGTGAGCACGTGCGCCAGCGAGGCGTCGGCGCCCGGGACCGGCGCGTGCGTGACCCCGTTCAGGCCGTCCGGCGACCAGCGGGCGCCCGTCGGCGACCACGACGATCTCCGCACCGTACTCGGCGAACCTCCGCCGCTCCGAGCCGTGTACCGGTGATGACCTCGACGTTCGCGAGCTTCTCGAGCTGGATGCGGCGCCAGTTGACGACACGACCCCATTCGCCGAGGCCCGGGCAGCTGCGGCACCCAGCGCATGTGCGCCGCCGAGCTCGGCCTCCGCCTCGACGAGGTGGACGCGCCGGAAGCCGCGCTTGCCGAGGACGATCGCGCACTCCATCCCCGCGGGGCCGGCGCCGACGACGAGGACGTCGCTTGTCGGCGTTGGCCGCAGGCTCGAAACGCTCGGGATGCCAGCCGCGCCGGTACTCCTCGCCGGCGGTCGCGTTCTGGGTGCAGCCGAGGTGGTGACCGCTCTCGCTCTTCGAGATGCACGTGTTGATGCCGATGCACTCGCGGATCTCGCCGTAGCGACCCTCCTCGATCTTCCTGGGGAGGAACGGGTCGGCGATCGAGGGCCGCGCCGCCCCGATGAGGTCCCAGGCGCCGCTCGCGATGATCTCGGCCATGCGGTCCGGGTTCGTCAGGCGGCCGACGCCGACGATCGGCTTGGCAGTCGCCTCGCGCACGCGGCCGGTCCACTCGAGCTGGTAGCCCTCCCTGAAGAAGCGCGAGGCGCCCGAGTCCTTCGACCACTCGGCGATCGAGCCGACGTTTACGTCCCAGAGGTCGACGAGGTGGTCGGCCGCGCGGACGAAGCTCGAGCCCCTCGTCGAGCTCGACGCCGGCCGGCCCGAGCGCCTCGACGCAGGTGCGGACTGCGATCGCGCAGTCGTCGCCTACGGCCTCGCGCACGGCCTCGAGCGTCTCGAGCCAGAAGCGCGCGCGATTCTCGAAGGAACCGCCGTACTAGTCAGTGCGCCGGTTGTAGAACGTCGAGAGGAACTGGAGCGGCAGGTAGCTGTGCCCGCCGTAGACGTAGACGATGTCGAACCCGGCCTCGCGGGCGCGCTGCGCGGACCGCACCCAGTCCTCGCGGATGCGGCGGATGTCTGTCAGCTCCATCGCCTTGGGAACGACGTGGGGCTCGTAGTCGCTTGCGAGCTGCGACGGCGCCACCGCCGGGACGCGCGACTGCCGGTTGCCGGCGTGGGCGCCCGCGTGGGTGAGCTCGATCCCGGCGAGCGAGCCGTGCTCATGGACGTCGTCGCACATGACCGCCAGGTTCGCCGCGTCCTCCTCGTCCCAGAGGCGCGGCCGAGATGTACGGGCGACTCGTCCGAGTCCGCGGAGACGGGCGCGTACTCCGTGCAGACCGCCGCCCAGCCGCCCTCGGCCTTGGTGGCGCGAAACCACGCCTGCGAGCCGGGCTTCTCGGTCCCGAAGCCGGTGCAGTGGGGCACCGCGTAGAAGCGGTTCCGGAGCGTCTTCGGGCCGATCTGCACCGGCTCGAAGAGGATGTCGTGGCGGGGATCGCGCGGCATGACCCTGGATAGGATCGCTGCTATGGCCCAGACGGTCAAAGCCCGCACCGGCGGGAGCCTGGTCGCGGAGAGCCTGGAGGCGCTGGGCGCGGAGGTCGCCTTCGGGGTGCCCGGGATCCACGCGCTCGCGATCTGGGACGGGCTGCGGACGAGCTCGATCAGGGCGATCGGCCTGCGCACCGAGCTCTCCGCAGGCTTCGCCGCGGACGGCTACGCGCGGACGAGCGGCCGGCCGGCGCCGCTCCTCCTCTCCACCGGCCCCGGCGCGCTCATCTCGCTGGCGGCGCTGATGGAGGCCGCGAGCGCGCACGTCCCCGTCGTGGCGGTCGCCAGCCAGATCCCCCGCGAGCTGATCGGTGCCGGCCGGGGGTTCCTGCACGAGCTTCCCGACCAGAAGGCGTCCTTCGAGCCCGTGGTGAAATGGGCGGCGCGGGCGGAGCCGCCGAGGAGATCCCAGCAGCTGCTCGCAGAGGCCTGGCGCCGCGCGTTGACCCCGCCGAGCGGGCCCGTCTTCCTCGAGATCCCCGTCGACCTGCTCGCCGGGGAGACCGAGGCGCCGGTCGGCGAGCTCGACGCGGCCCCCGGTGAGCTTCCGCTGCCCGCCGCCGACCTGCTGGACGAGGCGGCCGACCTGCTCGCTGGCGCGGCGAGCCCGGTCGTCTGGGCCGGAGGCGGCGTCCTCCGCTCCGGCGGCTGGGACGAGCTGCGCGCCGTCGCCGAACGGCTCGGCGCGCCCGTCGCGACGACGTACATGGGCAAGGGCGCCTTCCCGGACGACCACCCGCTCGCCGTCGGCTCGGCAGCGACGAGCGGCGCGTTCCGGGAGCTCGTCGGGGGCGCCGACGTCCTGCTCGCGGTCGGCACCGAGCTCGGCGCCGAGACGACCGGGCAGTACGCGCTGCGCCTCTCCGGGCGCCTGATCCACGTCGACGCCGACCCGCGCCGGATCGGCGCGACCTACGAGGCGCTCGGGCTCGTCGGCGACGCGAAGGCCGTCCTGGGCGCGCTGGCCGAGCGGCTTCCGGACGCTCCGCGCGAGGACGGGCCCGTCGCGGGTGGACTCGCTCAGGCGCCGGATCGCCGACGCGCTCAGCGGCCAGGGCCGAGACACGAGCGCGGGCTCCTCGAGACCATCCGCGCCGCGCCTCCCCCGCGACGCCGTCACCGCCTGGGACATGACCATCCTGGCCTACTGGGCAGCGGCGCACTTCCCCGCCTACGAGCCGCGGACGTTCCTCTACCCGCTCGGCTCCGGGACGCTCGGCTACGCGTGGCCCGCGGCGCTCGGCGCCTCGCTCGCCGCGCCCGGCCGCCGGGTGCTCGCGGTCGCCGGCGACGGCGGCTTCAACTACGGGATCGCCGAGCTCGCGGCGGCGCGCCAGTACGGCCTCGGACGCCAAGCTCCTGCTCGTCGACGACGGCGGCTACGGGATCCTGCGCGAGTACCAGCGCGACCAGTTCGGCGAGACCACCGCCGTCGACCTCGTCGAGCCCGACTTCCGCGCGCTGGTCGAGGCGTTCGGCGTCCCCGTCGTCTCCGTGCAGCCGGAGGAGCTCGGCGAGGCGCTCGCCGCGGCCTTCGCCAAGGACGGCCCGGCCGTCGTCCACGTGCCGGCTCCCTGGAGATGTGGGCGTGACCGACTGGAGCGGCCTCGTCCGGCCCTCCCTCCTCGGCCTGGAGCCGTACCGGCCTGGCGCGAGCCTGGAGGAGCTGAAGGAGGCCTACGGGCTCGACGAGATCGTGAAGCTGAACTGGAACGAGGGCCTCGAGGGCCCCTTCCCGGCGTCGAGGAGGCAGTCGTCGCCGAGCTCGAGCGCGCGTGGATCTACCCGGCGGAGGCCTACTCCGGCCTGCGCGAGAGCGTCGCCGCCTGGCTCGGCACGTCGCCGGAGCGGATCGTCCCCAGCCACGGCATCCAGGCGCTCATCGCCACCGTCGTCGCACGCCTTCCTCGAGCCGGGCGACGCCGTCGTCCTGACGCGCCCGACGTACGGGCTCTACGCAACCACCTGCGCCGCCGCGGGCGCCCGCGTCGTCGAGGTGCCGCAGCCGCGACCTCCGCCACGACGTCGACGCGCTGGCGGCGGCTGCCCGCGAGCACGGCGCGCGCCTCGTCTGGCTCTGCGACCCGAACAACCCGACCGGCGCCCTCGTCACGCAGGACGAGTGGGAGCGCCTGCTCGCCGGCATCCCCGGAGCGCTGCGCCGTCGTCGTCGACGAGGCCTACGTCGAGTACGTCGACCCCGAGGCTCGCCTCGACCGGCTGCGCGACGTCGAGGCGGGCGCTGCCCGATCGTCGTCATGCGGACGTTCTCGAAGATCTTCGGGCTCGCGGGGCTGCGCCTCGGGTACGCGGTCGTCGACGAGCCCCTCGCCGAGCTCGATCGACGTCGTCCAGGAGCCCTTCAACGTCAACCGCGCCGCCCTCGCCGCCGGGCGGGCGAGCCTGGAGCGCACGGCGCTGGTCGACGACCGCAGGCTGGCCAACGAGGCCGGCCGCGAGCGGCTTGCGGAGCGCCTCCGCGAGGCCGGCGCCGGCGCCGTACCGTCGCAGGCGAACTTCCTCCTCGCCGACGTCGGCGTCGACGACTCGCCCTGACGGAGGGGCTCGCCCGCCGCGGGTTCCTCGTCGCGCGCCGGAAGCGAGTTCGGCCTGCCGGGCTTCGTCAGGATCACGACCGCGCCCGTTCCCGCTGATGGAGCGCGTCGCCGCCGAGCTGGCGGACACGCTCACCCAGCTCCCTCCGCGCTCGACTCAGTCGCGCCCTGAGGCCGTCCGCGACGGCCTGCGGCTCCAGCCGGCTCCGCGCTCGCTTTCCTCCGGCGCCGCGAGCACCCGCACCGCATCGACCGGCAGGTACACCTGCACCGGCGTCCCCTGCTCGTAGGGAAGCGCCTTGCCGCTGTTCGGCACGAGCACCTGGAGCACCTCGCCGGTTGCGACGCGGACGATCACCTGCACGGCCGAGCCGACGTAGACGAGGCGCTCGACCATTCCCGGGAGCCGGTTGGGGCCGGAGACGGCCTCGCGGGGCTCGAGCTCGACCCGCTCCGGCCTGATCACGATCTTCGCGGGGCCGGTGAGGTCGATGGCGCCGCTCCCGGCGGCGAGCTCGAACGTGTCGGCGCGCACCCGGCAGCGCCCGTCGCGTGCCCCGTGCGCCGTCGCGTCCATCAGGTTGGAGACGCCCAGGAAGTCAGCGACGAACAGCGTCTCGGGATCCTCGTAGACGCCTTGCGGAGCGCCGATTGCTCGACCTTGCCGCCGTTCATAACCGCGAGTCGGTCCGACATCGTCAGCGCCTCCTCCTGGTCATGAGTCACGTAGATGAACGTGATCCCAACCTCTCGCTGGAGCGTCTTCAGCTCGATCTGGAGGGTCTTTCGGAGCTTCGCGTCGAGCGCTCCGAGGGGCTCGTCGAGCAGGAGGACCGAGGGGTTGAGCACAAGTGCGCGCGCGAGGGCGACGCGCTGCTGCTGCCCGCCCGAGAGCTGTGAGGGCTTCCGGCTCTCGAGACCGCCGAGCTGGACCAGCTCGAGCGCCTGCAGGGCCCGCTGCCTCACCTCGCTCTTCGGCCGCTTCGCCCGCCGGAGGCCAAAGGCGACGTTGTCGAACACGTTGAGGTGCGGGAAGAGCGCGTAGTTCTGAAAGACGGTGTTCACGTTCCGCTTGTGCGCGGGCGTGTAGGCGACGTCGGTCCCGTCGAGCAGGATCCGACCCTCGGACGGCTGCTCGAATCCGGCGATCATGCGGAGGGTCGTCGTCTTCCCGCAGCCGGAAGGCCCGAGCAGGGAGAAGAACTCGCCCGGGTCGACCTCGAGGTCGACGTGGTCGACCGCCATCACCTCGGCGAATCGCTTGGTCAGACCGATGAGACGTATCTCTCCGCGTGCCATCTCGCCTCAGACATCCCCCACGCGAGGCAGGGCGCCCATGTCCCCCACGACCGACTGTCCGGCCTGCCGCTCGCCGCGGGTGAAGGCGCGCCAAACGAGGAAGCCGAGCGTGACCGACGCCAGCGAGAGCAGCATCATGATCGTCGCGATCGCGTTCGTCGACGGGAGCGGCGCCGCCCGGGTGGCGCTGTAGATCTTGACCGGCACGGTGTCTGTCTCGCCGCCCTTCGAGAGCCACTGGCTGATCACGAAGTCGTCGAGCGAGATCGCGAAGACGACCGCGGCGCTGGCGACGATGGCCGGCATCAGCAGGGGCAGCAGGACCCGCGTGAGCGCCACTGTCGGCGAGGCGCCGAGGTCGGCGGCCGCTTCCTCGTACTGTCTGCCGATGGAGAAGAGCCGCCCGCGCACGATCACGACCACGAAGGAGATGGAGAAGGTGACGTGGCCGAGGATCTGGGCGGTCGTGCCGGTGCCGACGAAGGTGAACACCTCGGTGAAGACGAGCAGGAGCGCGACCCCCATGACGATCTCCGGCGTCACGAGCGGGAAGAGCATGAGGAAGTTCGAGCTACCGGATCCGCGGCCGTGCCAGCGGGCCAAGCCGATCGCCAGGAGCACGCCGATCGGCGTCGCGATGACGACGTCGGCGACCGCCAGCTTGAGGCTCTGGACGAGCGCGTTCCGGAGAGTCGGGTCGTGCCAGACCGAGTCGACCGGGTCGCCCCAGTACCAGCGGGTCGAGAAGCCCTGCCAGACCGTCCGCGAGCGTGTGGCGTTGAAGGAGAACTGCACCGCGATCAGCACGGGCACGATCGACCAGACGACGTACCCCCAGGTGACGAGGGGCAGGAAGCGCGGGCGGCCCCACGGGTTCGAGAGCCAGCCGCGGAACCGACTCCACGCAGAGGGCCGTGGTGCGACCGGCGTCTCGGCGACCGAGCTCACGTCGTCCGTTCCTGCTGCGTCGAGCGGTGGATCGTCCACAGGTAGTAGCCCATGAGGAGGGTGAGGAAAGCCGCGAGGACGATCGTGATCGCAGCGCCGATCGTCGGCTGGGGCCCCCCGTGGAAGTAGTAGTCGATCTGGTTCCCGATCATCGTCGTCTGGGCCGCCCCGGAGACGATGTTGGGCGTGTAGTAGTCGCCGAACATCGGCAGAGCGATGAGAACGGCACCGCCGAGGATGCCGAGCTTCGACAGGGGTAGGGTCACGTGCAGGAACGTTCGGAAGCGGCTCGCGCCGAGATCACGGGCGGCCTCGAGATGGCTCTGGTCGATCCGGTCGAGGGCCGCGAAGAGGGGCAGGATGAAGAACGGGATGTAGCCGTACACGAGCGCGAGGATCACGGTCGACGCCTGCCCTCCCAGCCAGTCCCGCGGCTCGCTCAGGATGTGCGTGTAGGTGAGGAAGCGGTTCACGTAGCCGTCCGGCGCGAGCAGGTTCACCCAGGCCAGCATCCGCATCAGGTAGTTGATCCAGAGCGGGGCGATCACCAGGATCAGGAGCAGGGCCTTCGTCCGCCCGGCGAGTCGCGCGATGTAGTAGGCAACCGGGTAGCCGATCAGCAGGCTGAGCCCGACCGCGATCGCGACGTACTCGAGCGTCCGCAACGCCACGTCGGTGAGGTTTCCGCCGGGGCCGAGCCGGTGGACGACCTCGTTCAGCCAGCCGACGTTCCACTCGAGCGGGTTCCAGATCGGAACCGCCTGGAAGAGGATGGGGTCGACCGTGCCGAGCGCGACCGACAGCACCGTGTAGAACGGCACGAGGAAGAGGACGATCAGCCAAATGACGCCCGGGAGCGCGAACCCGGGCCAGAGCCAGCGCCGGTACACGGCTTCTCCCTAGCTTCCTCCGGCCAGGAAGTCCGAGTAGCCGTCCTGCCAGAGCTTCTGCCCGGCTTGCGTCAGCGTCATGTACTGGAGCGAGTCCGGCCCGAAGTCGTCGTTCGTGAGGACACAGTTCGCCAGGTTCTCCGGCACGACCCCGTCCGTGACGAGCGTGGACGGGTCGATCTCGTTGAGCGGAGGTTGGTACCCGTTGAAGTCGACGAAGTTCTCGTACGACACGCCGTTGTCGAGCATGTAGTTGAGGAAGTGGTGGGCGAGCACGGGCTTCTTCGTCGTCGTGCAGATCGAAAAGCAGTCGTTCTGCACCGGCACCTTGCCCTTCTCGTCCTTCCAGTAGGAAAGCACCGAGGCAGGCGTTCCCTTGGGCAGGTAGTAGATGTAGGCGGCGATCATGTCCCCGGACCACGCCTGGTTCAGCCAGGCCGTCCCCTCGGGGATCGTCTGGTACTGGAGGTCGCCGATCTTGATGTTGCAGATGTCGTAGAGCTCCTTGAGGTCGGCCACGGCCTGGTCGATCAGGGCCGAGTCCTCCGTGTTGATGTCCAGGTGATCCTTGCGTAGGAGCGCCATCCCGATCGTCTCGCGCTCCTCGCTCAGGAGGGCGGTCTTGCCGGCATAGGCCTCCGCCTGCCAGAAGATGTCCCAGGGCTGCGGCATCGCGGCGATGTCCTCGGAGACCTTGTCGTTCCGCCATGCGACCCCGGTCGCGTAGCACGTGTACGGCACGGTGTAGTGCGAGCCGACGTCGTAGAAGGGGCTGACCAGCTCGGGCCAGATGTTCTTGGCGAGGTTGGGGACGTAGTCGAGGTTGATCGGCTTGATCAGCTTCCCGGCGACCGCGAGGTCGAGATTGTCCGGGGTCATCTCCATGACGTCGGGCTGCACCGCGCCCGACGCGAGGCGCTGGATCCCGGAGGCGATGTTGTCGAAGGGCGTGTACTGGACCTTGACCCCGTACTCCTTCCCGAACTCGGTCAGAAGCTTCTTGTAGAGGTAGTCCGGGTAGTTGTAGACCGTGAAGGTCCCGCCCGTCTCGGGCTCGAGGCCCGACTCGATCGGATCCTCCCAGAGAGGCAGCTCGACGCGCTTGTCCGGGCGCGCAAGCGGAAGGCCGCCGGGGCCGAGCAGCTCGGTCTCCACCTCGCCGGTCGAGCCGACGACCGTGACCCCCTGCTGCTCCGGATCGGTTGACGAACTGCACGCGGCGAGCAGTCCCGCTCCCGATAGGGCCGAGGCGGCCACCGCCGAGCGAAGGAGGAAATCCCTCCTGTTCAGACCGCCGTACCTCTCCTTCGGGTGATGGGTCATCCTCAAGCCTCCTCGGTGTTTTCGATCGAGGGCCGCAGCGAGAACGGCAGGGTTTCACGCCTCGCGCCCACGTTCAAGTTGAAGTAGTCCGCTCGCCCCGCGGTGCCATACGGCCCTAGAGTTGGGCGCCATGACGGCTCTCGACGAGCGAACGACCCCGTGCGCGCCGAGCTGAAGGACAATCGGTTCCGCATTCCGTGGTGAAAGCGTACGCATCCCTGCGGCGCGAAGTCGAGGTTGGGCTCGCGGACTCGGTCGACTTCCTGCAGCGGCTGGTGCGGATCCCCAGCGTCCTCGGCGCGGAGGAGGGCGCGCAGCTTCTGGTCGAGGATCGCCTGCGCGACCTCGGGTTTACCGTGCGCTCGCTCGAGCTCGACGCCCGACCAGCTCGCCGAGCGCCCGGAGAGCGGCATCCCTCTCACCTCCTACGGGAACCGTCGCTGCCTGGTCGGGACCCTGGCGGGAGGGGGCGGGCGGACGCTTCTCCTCAACGGGCACGTGGACGTCGTGAGCGAGGAGCCGGGCGACCTGCTGGACGAGGCCTGCCTTCGGCGCCGTGATCGAGGGCGACCGCCTGTACGGGCGAGGCGCGTGCGACATGAAGGGCGGCATCGCGGCGATGCTGCTCGCGGTCGAGGCCGCGCTCGCGGCGGGGCCCGCTGCCGGGCGGCATCGTCTACCAGAGCGTGATCGAGGAGGAGTGCGGCGGGAACGGCGCCCTCGCCGCCTGTATCTCGGGACCCTCGGCGGACGGCGTCCTGATCGCGGAGCCGACGAACGGCGGCATCGACCTCGTCGCCGTGGGTGTCATCTGGGCGCGGATCACGATCGAAGGCAGAGCGCGGCACGCCTCCTCCACAGACGAGGGCTCCCATCCGATCGAGACGGCGGCTCGCCGTCGTCGAGGCTCTGCGCGGTCTCGAGGAGGAGCTGAACGCCGAGCCCGAGCCGGAGTTCGCCGGGGTGGAGCGCCCCTACCTTCTGAACGTCGGCGCCCTCCATGCAGGCGACTGGCCGTCGACGACCCCCGGAAGAGCACAGCTGGACGTTCGTCTCGGGCTGCCGATCCGCCTGGACCCGGCGGCCGGCCAGGAGCGGCTCGCCGCTGCCGTTCGTGCGCCGGCTCCCGACGCGCACATCGAGTTCCGCGGTTTCCGGGCACGCGGCTACGCCTTCGAGGAGACGCCGCTCGTCGACCTCCTCTGCCGCTGCCATGAGGAGGTGCACGGGCGGCGACCGAGGCCCGAGCCCTCCCGGGCGACGACCGACCTCCGCTTCTTCGCCCCTCCCCTCGGGCCTGGCCAGGCCGTCTGCTACGGGCCTACCGGGGGCGGTCTCCACGGCGTCGACGAGTGGGTCGACCTCGCCTCCATCGCCGATGTAGCCACGGTTCTCGCCCTCCTCCTGCGCCGCTGGGGCGAGCCCGGCTAGCCGCATCCGGCTCGCCACTCGATCCCCGGGGATCTAGAGTATGGGGATGGCAACAGAGGCGACCGTCGTCGAGATCGATCGCGAGCGAGTCAAGGAGCTGGCCGAGCGCGAGGAGGCCCGGCTCGACGAGCGCACGGGCGCTTCGCGGGCGATGTACGAGCGCGCCCGAAAGACGCTCTCCGCCGGCGTCGCCTCGTCGTACCAGGTGCGCGACCCCTGGCCGATCTACCTCGCCGGCGGCAGGGCGCCAAGGTCTGGGACGTCGACGGGAACGAGCTGCTCGACTTCCACAACGGCTTCGGCTCGATGGTGCAGGGCCACGCGCATCCGGCGATCGGCAAGGCGCGTCGCCGAGCGCTACCCGCAGGGAACGCACTTCGCCGCGCCGACCGAGGACGGCGTCGTCGTCGCGGAGGAGCTGAAGCGCCGCTGGGGCCTGCCCAGGTGGCGCTACACGAACTCGGGCTCCGAGGCGACCATGGACGCGATCCGGATCGCCCGCGCCGCCACGGGGCGCGACACGATCGTCAAGATCTTCGGCTCCTACCACGGCCACCACGACTACGTGATGGTCTCGATCGGCGTCCACTACGACCAGATCGGCGACCGCGACCACTACGAGTCGCTCCCGTACGGCGCCGGCATCCCGCAGTCGGTCGCCGACCTGACGATCGCGGTCCCGTTCAACGACGCGCCCGCCATGGAGCGGCGCATCGAGCGCCTGATCGAGGAGGGCCGCAAGCCCGCCTGCGTGATCATGGAGGCGGCGATGATGAACCTCGGGGTCGTGCTCCCCGAGCCCGGCTACCTCGAGGCCGTGCGCGAGCTGACGCGGAAGCACGACATCATCCTCATCTTCGACGAGGTCAAGACCGGCCTCTGCATCGCGCCCGGCGGCGCCACCGACCGCTTCGGCGTCAAGCCCGACATGGTCACGCTGGCGAAGACGCTCGGCGGCGGCCTTCCCTCCGGCGCCATCGGCGGCACCGAGGAGGTCTTCGAGGTCGTCGAGAACGGCGACGTCTACCAGGTCGGCACCTACAACGGGAACCCGCTGCCGATGGCCGCGGCGCGCGCGAGCCTGCTCGAGGTCCTGACGCCCGACGCCTACGAGCACCTCGACGCGCTCAACGACCGCATCCTCGCCGGCTGCCAGAAGGTGATCGACGACCACCGCCTGCCCGGCTACGCGGTCGGCGTCGGCGCCAAGGGCTGCGTCACCTTCTCGCCGAGAAGATCGTCGACTACGAGACCTACAAGGAGAACCAGGACGGCGAGCTCGCCGACCTCGCCTGGCTCTACAACATGAACCGCGGCGTCTTCATGACGCCCGGCCGCGAGGAGGAATGGACGCTGTCGGTCGTCCACTACCTTCGAGGACTGCGACGCCTTCGTCGCCGCCTTCGAGGAGATGGCTTCGGACCTGACGGCGTAGAATTTGAGGATGGAGACGGATCTCGGCGCCGCCCTCGCGGCCGGCGCGACGCTCCCGGCGGACTGGTACGCCGACCCGGCGATCCAGCGGCTGGAGGGCGAGCGCATCTTCGCGCGCACCTGGCAGTACGCCGGCCGGGCCGACCGCGTCGCGAAGCCCGGCGACTTCTTCACGTGCTTCGCGGGCCAGATCCCGATCGTGGTCGTCCGCGACAACGAGGGCATCCTGCGCGGCTTCGTCAACGTCTGCCGCCACCGCGGGCACCTGATCGCGCAGGGCGACGGGAACCGCAAGGCGCTCCAGTGCCCGTACCACGCGTGGACGTACGACCTCGACGGCACCCTCCGCAAGGCGCCGCGCTCGGAGCGCGAGCCCGACTTCGACAAGGAGGGCTTCTCCATGCTCCCGGTCGCGACCGAGGCCTGGGGGCCGCTCGTCTTCGTCAACCCCGACCCTGACGCCGGCCCGCTGGCCGACGCGCTCGGCCCGCTGCCCGGCCACGTTGCCGCGAGCGGCCTCGACGTCGACCGCCTCCGCTTCCGCGTCCGGAACGACTGGGAGATCGGGTGCGACTGGAAGATCGCGATCGAGAACTACCTCGAGTGCTACCACTGCTCGGTCGCGCACCCCGGCTTCTCCAAAGTCATCGACGTCGCCCCCGACGAGTACACGTACCGCGCGGATGGGCTCGCCTCGATGCAGTTCGCGCATCTGCGCGAGACTCGGCCGAAGGGCAACGGGAAGGCGCGCCTACCTCCGAGGCGGGGTCATGCAGCCGCAGTACCACCTGCTCTTCCCGAACTGCACGATCAACGTCGACCCGGGCCCGGGGAACATGTCCGTCGACGTGACGCGGCCGGCCGGCCCGGGCCGCTGCGCAGGCTCGACGGAGTACTTCTTCTACGAGGAGGTCTCCGACGAGACGGCGGCGGAGATGATGGCCTTCGCCAACCAGGTGGGCAGCGAGGACGCCTCGCTCGTCGCCTCCGTGCAGGTCGGGCTCTCCTCCGGGATGATCCCGCACGGCCGCCTGCTCCCTCGAGCGAGCTCCTCATCCAGCACTTCCAGCGGCTCGTGCACGAGGCGCTCTCTGCACTGACCCGCGCCACGCGGTCCTCTTCGAGCCGCTCCAGATCGGCCCGAAGACCCTCAAGAACCGCTTCTACCAGGTGCCGCACTGCACCGGGTTCGGCGTGCAGAAGCCGGGCGGGCAGGCGCGGCACCGCGCGACGAAGGCCGAGGGCGGCTGGGCGGCCGTCAACACCGAGTACTGCGCCGTCAGCCCCGACTCCGACGAGACGCCGTTCATCTCCGCGCGCCTCTGGGACGACGGCGACGTGCACGCGCTCTCGCTGATGTGCGACGAGGTGCACGAGCACGGGCGCGCTGGCCGGCGTCGAGCTCCACCACTCGGGCGCGCACTGCCCGCGCCGCGAGTACCGGCTCCCGGCGATCGCGCCCTCCCAGCTGGCCAGCGACTACCTGCTCGTGACGCCGAAGGCGATGGAGCGCGACGACATCCGGCGCGTCCAGGCTGACTGGGCCGCCGCGGCGCGCCGTTCCCGCGAGGCGGGGTTCGACATCGTCTACGTCTACGGCGCGCACAGCTACCTGCCCATGCAGTTCCTCTCGCCGTTCTACAACCGGCGGACGGACTCCTACGGCGGCTCCTTCGAGAACCGCGCCCGCTTCTGGCTCGAGCTGCTCGAGCTGACGCGGGAGGCCGTCGGCGGCGAGTGCACCGTCGCCACCCGCATCTCCGTCGCCGCGCTGAGCCCGTTCGGCGTCGACCTGGACGAGGGGCTCGCGTTCGTACGGGCTGCCGACCACCTCGTCGACCTCTGGGACGTGGCGATCGGCTCCGCGACCGAGTGGTCGAAGGACTCGGGCGCGTCGCGCTTCTTCCCGCAGGGGTGGCAGCTGGAGTGGACGAAGCACGTGCGCGAGGCGACCGCGAAGCCGATCGTCGGCGTCTCGCGCCTGACCGACCCGGATCGGATGGCCGAGATCGTCTCGAGCGGCGTCTGGGACATCATCGGAGCCGCGCGCCCGTCCATCGCCGACCCGTTCCTCCCGCGCAAGATCGAGGAGGGGCGCCTGGACGAGATCCGCGAGTGCATCGGCTGCAACATCTGCATCCCGAAGTCGGATCCCGGCGGGAACATCGGCTGCACCCAGAACGCCACGGCCGGCGAGGAGTACCGGCGCGGCTGGCACCCCGAGCGCTTCGAGCCCGCCGAGAACCGCGACCGCGACGTGCTCGTCGTCGGCGCCGGCCCGGCCGGGATGGAGTGCGCGATCGTCCTCGGCAAGCGCGGCTTCCGCCGGGTTCACCTCGTCGACGCGGGCGACGACATCGGCGGGATCATGCGCTGGATCCCGCAGCTTCCCGGGCGCGGCGAGTGGGGTCGGATCGTGAATTGGCGCAGGATCCAGCTGGACAAGCTGCGCAACGTCGAGGTGATCACGGACCTGCGGCTCGACGCCGAGGCCGTGTGCGAGTACGGGGCCGAGCTGGTCGTCGTCGCCACCGGCGCCTCCTGGTCGCCGGTGGGCTTGAACCGCGAGACGCACGAGCCGATCGCGGGCGCGGACGCGTCGCTTCCCCACGTCCTCACGCCCGAGCAGATCATGGTCGACGGCAAGGCGCCGCCGGGAGAGCGGGTCGTCGTCTACGACTCGGACGGCTACTTCATGGGGCCGGATCTCTGCGGAGAAGCTCGCCGTCGACGGCTTCCGCGTCGACCTCGTCACGTCGCTGGAGGACGTGTCCCCGTTCTCCGACGAGACGCTGGAGCAGGCCTTCCTGAAGCGGCGACTCCACGAGGTGGGCGTGACGATGCACCGGGGCGTCACCGTCGACCAGTTCGAGGCCGGCCTCGTCACGGGCGCCGACGAGTTCGACGAGCCGTTCCGGCTCGAGGCGGACGCAATCGTGCTCGTCACCCAGCGCATCTCCGACGACGCGCTCTACCACGAGCTCCGCGCGGACGAGGACCGGCTGGCCTCGGAAGGGATCGAGGCGGTCTATCGGATCGGCGACTGCGTGGCGCCGCAGCTGATCGCCGACGCGATCTTCGACGGCCACCGGCTGGCGAGGGAGATCGACGGCGAGAACCCGGCGGTGCCGCTCCCCTTCCTGCGCGAGCGCCCGGTGCCGGCCCATGCCTGAGGGGCTGCTCGATGTCCGCCGCGAGGGCGAGGTCTGCGTCCTCACCTTCCAGCGGCCGGAGAAGCTGAACGCGATCTCGACCGACGTGGAGCGGGCCATGCTGGAGGCCCTGGCGGGGCCGGAGGTGCGGGAGAGCCGCTGCGTGGTCTTCGCCGGCGGCGAGCGCGCCTTCTCCGCCGGAGCCGACCTGCTCGAGGAGCGCGACGAGGGCACGGCCGGGATCGACGCCTACTACCGCGACACCGGCGACGTCTACGAGCAGATCGCCTCGCTGCCGCAGCCGACCTTCAGCGCGATCGCGGGCTGGTGCCTCGGCGCAGGCTTCGAGCTCGCGCTGGCCACGGACTTCCGCATCGCGGACGAGACCGCCGTCTTCGGGCTCCCGGAGGTCGAGCTCGGCATCCTCCCGAGCTCCGGCGGCACGTACCGCCTCGTCCGGGTCGCTCGGGCCGGCCCGGGCGAAGGAGCTGATGCTCCTGAAGCCCCGCGTCGACGCAGCGGAGGCGTTCCGCCTCGGCGTTGTCACGGAGGTCGTCCCGGGGGGTCAGGCCCTCCCCCGCGCCCTCGAGCTCGCCCAGCAAGTCGCCGCGCTCCCGCCGCTGGCAGCCTCGGCGGCCAAGCAGGCTGCGAACGCGATCGCCGAGTCGAGCCGGGAGGCGGGAGTCCTGATCGAACGCCTTGCCTATGCGGCACTAGCGCAAACAGACGAGGCGAAGGCGGCCGGCGAAGCCTTCGGCGATCGCAAGCGCTAGCCGAGCTCGACCAGATCGCCCACGCGGACCCGCCCCGGGTGGAGCACGCCCGCGTACACGCCGAAGTCGACCTTCTTGCCGTCGCGCTTGCCGCGATATGCCGCGATCTCGCGCAGCGTGTCGAAGTCGCGCTCTCCGGTGCTCGGGTCGCGGGTAGTCGTCGCGCAGCGGGGCACCGGGCCGCCGATCTCCAGCACGGCCTCGCCGAGGCGGATGTGGCGGCCTCTCCACGTGTCCTCCTCGTGCGGCGCGCAGCCCTCGATCTCGAGCAGCATCCGGAAACGGCGGCCGTCGACCGAGTCGAGGCCCGCCTGGTCGGCAAGCTCGGCGATCGACTCCGAGGAGACGAGCGTCACCGGCTCGACGTCCACGGCCCCAGCGGGCGCATCCGCCTTCACGAGCCGGAGCTGCTTCCCGGCGAACTGCGACAGAGCGCCGGCCCAGGGCCCGTCTACGACCCTTCCCTCGACACGATGGCCCCAGAAGTCCGTGAGCACCGGCTGCGAGAGACGGACGTCGCCCTCGACGACCTCGCCGCCGGGAAAGGTCAGCCTGAGCCGGTCCGGGCCGGCGTCCCAGTCAGCGCGGACGAGCGCCAGCGGGCCGTGGTGGAGGCCCGCCAAGAGTCGCCCGTCCTCCCGGATCAGGTAGAAGCGCCGGTCGGCCGCCACGCCGAAGGGCTCCAGCAGGATCTCGTCGGGGTGGTGGAGCGTGAGGCTCTTGACCGGAGTCGTGGAGAGCCGGGCGACGGTCGGCACGAGCTACTCCGCCCTGGGCGGGGGCTCGGCGTGCCCCCAGGCGTCGGCGCCCCCGTCGACGACGATCGTCGTCCCGGTCACGTAGGAGGCGGCAGGCGAGGCTAGGAAGGCGATGACGGCTGCCACGTCCTCTGGCGTCCCCAGCCGACCGGCCGGGATCGACCTCTCCCACGCGGCGATCTGCTCGGCCCCGTAGCCCTCCAGCCCCTCGGTGAGGATCGTCCCCGGCGCGACGCAGACCGCCCGGATCCCGTAGCGGCTCCACTCGCCGGCGAGGCTTGCCGCCAGGTTCTCGACCGCGGCGCGCGCGGCGGCTGCGTGAGCGAAGCCGGGGATGCCGCGGCGCGGGCTGAAGCCGACGAAGACGACCACGCCGCTGCGGTTCGGGATCATCGAGCGCGTCGCCACGGCGCGCGTGACGTCCCACGCGGAGTCGACCGCCAGGCGGTGCACGGCGCGCCAGCCCTTCAGAGAGATCTCCTCGGCCGGCGCGATGAACTGCCCGCCCGCGTTGTTGACCAGGACGTCGATGCGCCCGAAGCGCTCGAGCGCGGCGTCCACCAGCGTCTCGACCTGCTCCGGCTCGCGCACGTCGGTGGGGATCGCCAGGCACTCGGCGCCCAAGGTTTCGACGGCGGCACGCGTCTCCTCCAGCGGCTCCGGCCGCCGGCCGCAGATCACGAGCGACGAGCCGGACCGCGCCAGCTCGAGCGCAGTCGCCCGGCCAATCCCGGTCCCGCCGCCGGTGACGAGCGCGATCACGGGCTGTTCACCGCCCCTTCCGGCACCCGGCCCTCCAGAACGGCGCGCACCGACAACGCGGCTCGCGCATGGCAGGCCTCCTCGGCTTCTGCGCTGTACCAGGCGACGTGTGGCGTCACGACGAGGCGCGGCCACGCCGGCGCGGGGTGCTCGCGGGTTGGCGGCTCGACCGGGATCACGTCCAGGGCGGCCCCGCCTAGGCGCCCGCTCTCGAGCTCCTCGCGCAGGGCGTCGAGGTCGATGAGCTGCGGCCTGGCCGTGTCGACGAGCACCGCGCCGTCCGGCATGAGCGCCAGCTCGGCCTTCCCGATCAGCTCCTCGGTCTCCGGGGTCAGCGCGACGTGGAGCGAGACGGCGTGGCACGCCGCGAGGAGCTCGCGGAGCGGCGCAGCGCGAGCCCCGGCGGCCGCGATCTGCTCGTCGGAGAGCGCCGGATCCGTTCCCCAGACCTCGCAGCCGAGCGCGACGGCCCGCTCCACGAGGGCACGCCCGGTGCGGCCGAGGCCGACGACTCCGAGCCGCGTTCCGCGAATCCGCCGCAGCTCACCGGCTGCCTTCCAGTCCCAGCCTCCGCGGCGCACCTCGCGGTCGAGCGCAACCACGCCGCGCAGCAGGGAGAGGACGAGCGCGAGGGCGTGGTCGGCGACCTCGTCGACGCAGTAGTCGGGGACGCTGCAGACCCAGACGCCGCGGCGCTCGGCCTCGGCGACGTCCACGTGGTCGAAGCCGACGCTGCATGTCGCGACGACGCGGAGAGCCGGGAGCCGCTCGAGGTCGGGCGTCCGGACCTCGGTCTCCGTGCCGACGAGCAGGCCGACCACGTCGCCGCCGCCCCAGGGCTCCCGTTCCTCGCTCACCCTCACCCCGATGCCGTCCAGGAGCACGCGGACCTGCTCGGGGTCGTACCCGTCGTCGCCCACGATGACCCGCGTCTCGCCTCCTGCGCTCACGGTCGGAGTTACTATCACCGCCCGCGGCCTGACGGCAACTGTGCACGAGAAGGAGATCGAGATCCGCTGGCGCGACCTCGACCCGTACGGGCACGTCAACCACGCCGTCTTCCTGACGTACCTGGAGGAGGTGCGGGACGAGTGGCTGAGCCAGGCCGTCGGGGAGGACGCTCTCGGCTACGTCGTCGCCCGCGTGGAGATCGACTATCGGCGCGAGCTGACCCTGCGGGACGACCGCATCACCGCGCGCATCCACCTGGACTCGCTGGGGACGTCGAGCGTTCGCACGGTCGAGGAGCTGGTGGCGCTTGACGGCGAGACCGCAGCGGAGGCGAAGGCCGTGCTGGTGGCCTGCGACAAGCAGCACCGACCGCGGCCGCTGACGGACGAGGAGCGGGCCGCGCTCGAGCGTGCGTAGGATCCGCGGATGATCCCGACGGTCCCCGAGCTTCCCGCGGACATCCGCGAGCTCAAGGCGCGCGTCGCGGCGTTCCTCGAGGCCGAGGTCTACCCCCTCGAACAGCGCATCGCCGAGGCCGGCCGCATCGACCCCGAGTGGGCAACCGAGCTGCGGACGAATTCCTGGGCGGAAGGCTTCGGCATGCTCAACATGCCTGAGGAGGCGGGCGGCCGCGGGCTCTCCATGCTCGCGCAGGTGGCGCTGGAGGAGGAGTCCGGCAAGGCCACCAACGGCCTCGGCTTCGCCGTCGTCGACCGCGGCCCGGCGGAGCTGTGGGACATCGCCACGCCGGCGCAGCGCGAGCAGTTCGTCGCCCCGGTGCTCCGCGGCGAGTTCCGGGAGGCCTGGGCGGTGACGGAGCCCGGCGCCGGCTCCGACGTCGGCGCGATCGCGGCCACTGCCGAGCGCGACGAGGACGAGTGGGTTCTGAACGGCGAGAAGTGGTTCGTCACCAGCGAGGGCGACCCGGGCTTCTACCTCGTGCTCGCGGTGACCGACGGCGAGCAGGCGCTCTTCATCGTCGAGCCCTGGCGGCCGGGCCTCGAGATCACGAAGACGCCCGGCTTCCTGCACGACCCCTACCTCGACCACCACCCCGAGATCGTCCTTAAAGACGTTCGCGTCCCCGAGGAGAACCGCATCCCCGAGGGCGGCGGCGAGGGCGCGCGGGAGTGGTTCCTCGTCGAGCGCCTCTTCATCGCCGCGCGCTGCTGCGGAGCGGCTCAGCGTTCGCTCGAGCTCGCGCGCGACTACGCGCTGGAGCGCGAGGCCTTCGGCGCCAAGATCGCCGAGCACCAGGGCGTCTCCTTCCAGCTCGCGGACTCGCTCACGGAGCTCCTCGCCGCCCGGCTCCTCACGTACCACGCCGCGCACGCGTTCGACACCGAGCCCGACCGCCGGATCGTCCACGGCAAGGTGGCGATGGCGAAGCTGTACGCCTCCGAGGCCGGCGGCCGCATCGTCGACCGCGCACTGCAGGTTCTCGGCGGCCGCGGCTACATGACGGAGAACCCGGTCGCGCGCTTCTACCGGGAGGTGCGGGTCGACCGCATCTGGGAGGGCACGAGCGAGATCCAGCGCCTCATCGTCTCCCGGGGCCTCCTGAAGCGCGGCGTCGAGACGTATCTGCGTTAGCGCTGCTGCAAGGCGGGCAGGTAGCTCTCCTGCTCGAGCCAGTGGCCGCCGTCGATCGTCAGCGTCTCGCCGGTGATGTAGCCCGCGTGCGGGGAGCACAGCGCCGCCGCCCAGACGGCGACCTCGTGCGGCGTCGCCAGGCGACCCAGGGGCACCGTCGACGCGACGCGCGCCCGGTCCTCCTCCGTCGGCCACAACGCCGCGCCGGCGCCTTCCGTGTCGGTCGGGCCCGGGCAGATGCAGTTGGCCCGGATCCCGTGCGGGGCCCACTCGACCGCCAGGGTGCGGGTCATCGCCACCAGGCCGGCCTTGGCAGCGGCCGAGTGCACCGTTCCGGGGCCGCCCGTCCAGGCGTAGCTCGCGATCACGCTGAGGATGGCGCCGCCTTCGCCCTGGGCGATCATCTGCCTTCCGGCCGCACGCGAGCAGAGGAAGCCGCCGTCGAGGACGATGGAGACGACCGCGCGCCAGCCGTTCGGCGAGAGGTCCTCCGCCTTGACGACGAAGTTGCCGGCCGCGTTGTTGACCAGGACGTCGACGCGGCCGAGCTCCTCGACCGTCGCGGCGACGAGCGCGTCCACGGCCTCCGGGTCGCGCACGTCGGTCGGTACGGCCAGCGCGCGGCCGGGCAGCAGCGCGACCGTCTCGTCGAGCGGCTCCGGCCGCCTCCCGGCCACAGCGACCGAAGCCCCGAGCCGGCCCAGCTCGAGCGCGATCGCGCGCCCCAGGCCGCTTCCGCCGCCGGTGACGATCGCGACCTTGCCCTCGAAGGTGCCTTCAGCGAGCATCTGCGCCCAGGACGATACGCGCGTCGAGGCCCAGCGCGCCCTCCGGCATGGCGAGCAGCGGGTTGATCTCGAGCTCAGCGATCTCCGGATGCTCCGCGGCGACGCGTGAGAGCGCGGCGGCTGCTCGCGCGGCGGCGGCGGCGTCGACGGCCGGCCGGCCGCGCGCCCCGTCCAGGAGCGGCGCGATCCGAAGCGAGCGCAGGAGCGCCTCGGCGGCCTCCTCCGTCACCGGCGCGAGCGCGACCGCAACATCCTTCACGATCTCCGCGTAGAGCCCCCCCGCGCCGACGAGCAGGATCGGGCCGAACCGCGGATCGCGCTTGGCGCCGACGATCAGCTCGAGCCCGGTCGCAAGCGGCGCCATCGCCTCCACCGAGTACCAGGGGGGCTCGAGCGCGGCCTCCATCCGCGTCAGCGCCTCGGCCAGCTCCTTGGGGTCGCGGAGGCCGACCGCGACGCCGCCGGAGTCCGACTTGTGCAGCTGCCCGAGCGCCTTCAAGACGACCGGGTAGCCGATCTCGGCAGCGACAGCCAGCGCCTCCTGGAGGCCGGCGACCTGCCGCGCCTCGGCGAACGGGATACCCCCGGCGGCGAGGAGCTCGCGCGCCGAGAAATAGTCGGGCTCAGCGGTGACCGGAACGGCAGGCGCCGGCAGCTCCGGAACGGTGCGGAGCGCCTCGGGCGTCTCCTTCGCGAGCCGCCCGACGACCAGGACGGCCGTCTCGACTTCGCGGAAGACGGGGACGGCGCTCGCCCGCAGCATCTCGGCCGGCTTCGAGCGCCAGTACATCGTGTGGGCGAGGAGCGGCACCCCTGTCTCCGCGGCCGCCCTCGCCATGCCCTCGGCCGACTCCACCTCGCGGCGGCGGAACTCCTCGGAGTAGTGCGCGTACCCGCCGAAGTAGCCGGTGAAGAGAACCACGTCCACCTCGCCGGACTCGAGCAGCACCCGCGCGACCTTGGCGAAGCTCGAGATGTCCTGCTCGCCGCCGCCGGCGAAGTCGACCGGATTGGTGAGCGTCGCCGTCGGCGGCAGGGCCTCGGCGAGCCGTGCTCGGGTTGCCTCCGAGAGCGGCGGCAGCTCCAGCCCGGCGGCGGCGGCCAGGTCCGAGGCGACGACCGTGTGCCCGCCGCCGTCCGCGGCGAGCGCGATCCGCTTCCCGTGCGGGCGGCGCCCCGTGAGGAGCGCCTGGGCCAAGTCCACGACCTCCGTCGGCGAGGAGACGAGCTCGATCCCGGCAGCTACCGCCGCGGCCCGGATCGCCGAGAGGTCGCTGGCGAGTGCCCCCGTGTGCGAGCGGGCCGCACGGGCCGCCGCCTCCGTCGCGCCTCCGGCGAGGAGCACAACTGGCTTTCCTGCCGACGCGCACGCACGGGCGAAGGCCCTGCCGTCCCGGAAGTCCTCCAGGTAGATCGCGATCAGCTTCGTCGGCTCGTGCGCGGCGAAAGACTCGATGAGCTCCCAGGCCTCGACGTCGGCCTGGTTCCCGAGGGAGACGAAGCGCGAGAAGCCGAGGCCGAACTCCTCCGCGATCAGGCCGACCTCGAGCGCGAGGTTGCCGCTCTGCGAGACGAGGCCGATCGACCCGGGCACAAGGTCTTCCGAGCAGAGCTCGAGACCTGCCCCGGCGTCGTAGACGCCGAGGCAGTTCGGCCCCACGAGAACGGCACCGGCGGCCCGGACGCGCTCCGCGATCGCCTCCTCGCGCGCCCGGCCCTCGCCGCCCATCTCGCCGAGGCCGGCGCTGATGGCGACGAGCGCCTTCGCGCCCGCGGCCAGCGACTCCTCGACGGCCTCCTCGAGGCCGGAGGCGGGGACCGAGAGAACGACGAGCTCGGGCGCCTCCGGCAGCTCGGCGAGCGACGAGTGCACGGGCCGGTCGAGGATCTCGCCGCCGCGGCGGTTGACGAGGTAGACCGAGCGCCGGCCCTCGCCCCTGAGCGCGCCGTCGGCGAGCAGGTAGCCCCACTTCCCCGGGACGCTCGAGGCACCGACGACGGCGACCGAGCGAGGGTCGAAGAGGGCCGAGAGGTCGCGCTTCACTTCAAGAGGTTGCGAGAGATGATCAGGCGCTGGATGTCGGACGTGCCTTCCTCGATCTCCTCGAGCTTGGCGTCCCGCATCCACTTCTCCACGGGGTACTCGCGCGAGTAGCCCCAGCCGCCGAGGGTCTGCACGGCCGCCCACGTGCACCACATGGCCGTCTCCGAGGCGAAGAGCTTCGCCATCGCGGCCTCCAGCGGGACGCTCTCGTCGGCGTCGATCTTGCGGGCGGCCCGGTGGACCAGGAGGCGTGCGGCATCAACCCGGGTGGCCATGTCCGCGAGGCGGAACGCGACCGCCTGGTGCTCGGCGATCGGCTTCCCGAACTGCTCGCGCGACTTCGAGTACTCGACCGCGTACTCGAGCGCGGCGCGCGCGATGCCCGTGGCCGAGGCGCCCAGGGTGATGCGCGAGCGGTCGAAGGTGCGCATGAGCCCGTAGAAGCCCTGGCCCTCCTCGCCGAGGCGGCGGTCCTCGGGCAGCTCCGCGTCCTCGAGGAACATCTCCGTGTTCACGATCGCCCGCTGGCCCATCTTCTTCATCGGCTCGCCGAACGTGACGCCGGCGTCGCACTTCTCGACCACGAAGGCGGTGATGCCGCGCGAGCGCGAGCCGGGCGCGACGGTGGCGAAGACGACGTAGTAGTCGCCGAGCCCGCCATTCGAGATCCACGTCTTCTGCCCGCGCAGGACGTAGCCGCCGTCCGTGCGCGTCGCCGTCGTTGAGATCGAGGCGGCGTCGGAGCCCGCACCGGGCTCGGTGGTGGCGAGAGCGGTCAGCGGCGGGCGCTTGCCCGCGATCGGCTCGAGCCAGCGCCGCTTCTGCTCCTCGCTCCCGAGCTCGACGATCGGCTCCGCAAAGAAGCCGCCTGAGGTGATGAGGTTGCCGATCCCGGCGCAGCCGCGGCAGAGCTCCTCCTGGACGACGACGCCGGTGACGCAGTCCGTGAGACCGCCGCCCCCGTACTCCTCGGGAAGCATGAAAGAGGTGAGGCCGAGCGCGGCCGCCTTGTACCAGACGTCCCACGGCGTCTCCGTGTCCGCCTCGTCCACCTCGGCAGCGACGGCTCGGATCTCGCGGTCGGCGAACTCCCGGCAGACATCCCGGATCTCGCGCTGCTCGGGTGTCAGCCCGAAGGGCTCGAAGGCGACCTCGCTCACCATCGAATCCTCGCAGATGCGGGCGACTCGAGGCCCCGTTCAACCGCGTGACGAGGTAGCCTCGTGCGCATGGCGGCGCCGAACTCTGCCGAGGTCGTGATCGTTGGCGGGGGGGCAATGGGAACGAGCGTCGCGTACCACCTCGCCAAGCGGGGGGTGAAGGACGTCGTCCTGCTGGAGCGGGAGTCGCTCGGGAGCGGATCGACGAGCAAGTCCGCCGGCGGCATCCGGGCGCAGTTCGCGGACGAGCTGAACGTGCGGATCGCGCTCCACTCGATGGCGGAGTTCCAGGCGCTGGAGCGTGTGAGCGGCATCGACTACAAGCGGAACGGCTACCTCTTCCTGCTCGCCAACGAGGTCGACGTCGAGAGCTTCCGGACCGCGCTCGCGCTCCAGCAGAACCTCGGCGTCCCCTCGCAGCTGATCTCCCCCGCCGACGTAAAGGCGATGATCCCCGCGCTCGAGACCTCCGACGTTATCGCTGCGGCGTACTGCCCGATCGACGGGCACGCCTCGCCGGAGTCCGTCGTGCAGGCCTACGCGGGCGCGGCGGCGGCACAGGGCGTCCGCATCCTCCAGGGAACCTCCCTCGACCGGATCGCCGTGCTCGGGGACAAGATCGTCAGCGTCGAGACGTCGGCCGGGCGCATCCGCACGGACACGGTCATCTGCACGGCGGGCGTCTGGTCGCGGGACGTGGGCAACCTCGCCGGGCTCGACATCCCGGTGCGCGGCGAGGCTCGCTGGATGCACTTCACCCCCGAGGACGGCGGGCTCCCCGAGGAGCTCCCGCTGACCGTCGACTTCGCGACGGGGTTCTACTTTCACCGGGAGGGCGGGGGACTCGTCTTCGGTGGCCGCGAGCCGACGATCGAGGGCGTGGCGAGCCACGGCACGCGCCGGCTGCCCGTGCTCGGTGAGCTGCCGATCCAGTCATCCTGGTGGGGCTTCTATGAGATGAGCCCCGACCACAACGCGATCGTCGGCGAGGTCGCCCAGCCGCGGCGCTTCCTGTACGCGACCGGCTTCTCCGGCCACGGCTTCCAGCAAGCGCCGGCGGTCGGCGAGCACCTCGCGGAGCTCGTCGTCGGCGCCGAGCACGCACTCGACCTCTCCCCGCTCGCGCTCGAGCGCTTCGACCGCGGCGGCGAGCGGCGCGAGCGCTTCGTGGTGTAGATGCCCATGCGCGTCTTCATTCTGGCCCGGCACGGGGAGTCGACGCTCAACATCGAGCGGCGGGTGAACGGCGACCCGGCCGTGCCGGTCCGGCTGACAGAGCGCGGAGAGGAGGAGGCGCGGCGGCTCGGCGAGCAGATCGCGCACCTCCCGCTCGACGTCTGCATCCACACGCGGTTCGGCCGCACTCGGGAGACGGCCGAGATCGCCCTGGCCGGTCGCGAGGACGTCCCGCTGGCCGAGGAGCCGCTCTTCGACGACATCGACATCGGTGAGCTGGAGGGCGAGACGCTCGAGACCTACCGGGCGTGGAAGCACGGACACACGCGCGCCGTGCCGTTCCCGGGCGGCGAGAGCCTCGACGACGCCGCGCGGCGCTACGCGCAGGCCTTCAGCAAGCTTGTCGACTCGCCGTGGCGATCCGTCCTCGTGGTCTGCCACGAGATCCCGGTCCGCTACGCGCTCAACGGCGCGGCGGGCTCCGACTCCCTGGACGGGCCGGCGCACGAGATCGCAAACGCGGTGCCGTACCTCTTCGATGAGGAGGGGCTCGAGCGCGCCGTTTCAGGGATCGAGCGGCTGGTCGGCGATAGACTCGTGTCGTAGAGACCGGGGAGCCGCTTCCTAGCGGCTGAGAGGGGGCTGCAGAGCCCCGACCCGCCGAACCTGATCTGGGTAATGCCAGCGAAGGGAGGCGCGATGGAACCGCTGGAGCGAACGTGGGGCGTCAGTCCCGTCCCGGACCGCTTGCGCACGCTGTCCGGCGTCGACGTGGGACTGCTCTGGGGCAACCTCGGCATCAGCCTGCTCGTCCTCTTCACGGGGACGTTCCTCGCCGGGCTCGGGCTCCAGCGCGCCCTGCTCGCCGCCGTCGTCGGCGCGGTGCTCGGCACCGCCCTGCTCGGCCTGGCGGGGCTGATCGGCTTCGAGCGGCGCGTGCCCGCGAT
This sequence comes from uncultured Actinomycetes bacterium, assembly GCA_963794055.1. Classification (GTDB taxonomy): domain Bacteria; phylum Actinomycetota; class Thermoleophilia; order Gaiellales; family Gaiellaceae; genus JAIBJN01. The sequence continues at coordinate 52,057 of CAWCCL010000024.1, read as the reverse complement.
GGTGCTTCTCCGTGACCCGCTCGGGGTGCGGGGGTCCTACGCGCCGACGGCGCTGAACGTCGCGCAGAACCTCGGCTGGGCGGTCTTCGAGCTCTACGTGATGTCGCTCGCGGCGAGTGCGCTCTCGGAGCAGGTCTTCGGCTTCGAGGCGCGCTGGCTTTGGGTGCTCCTCTTCGCGGCGCTGACAACGTGGCTCGCGCTGGCGGGTCCGATCTCATTCGTCCGCCGCTGGGTGCGCCGCTTCGCCGTCTGGGTCGTCGCCGCGTCGACGGCCTATCTCGTCTGGTGGGCGCTCGACGGGGCCGACGCGGGGGCGCTGTGGGCCGCGGACGGCGAGGGCGGGATGCGCTTCTTCCAGGGCGTCGACCTGACCGTGGCCATGGCCGCCTCCTGGCTCCCGCTCGCGGCCGACTACACGCGGTTCTCCCGCTCCAAGCGGGCGGCGTTCTGGGGGACGTCGGTCGGCTATCTCGTCCCGCTCGTCCTCCTCTTCGGGCTAGGGGCCCTGCTCGCGCTCTCGCGTGGGCTCGCGGAGCCGGCAGCGATCTTCACCGCGATCGCGGCGGGAGGGGTGGGCAGCGCGATCGCGCTCCTAGCGCTGACCGTGGACGAGGCGGACGAGCCGTTCGCCAACGTCTACTCGGCCGCCGTCTCGATCCAGAACTTCCTGCCCACCATCTCGCAACGCCTGCTGGTGGTCGTCGTGGCCGTGGCCGCCACGGCGGGAGCGCTCTTGGTGGACATCGTCGCGTACGAGACCTTCCTCTTCCTCCTCGGCTCCTTCTTCGTGCCGCTGTTCGGCGTTCTCGCGGCGGACTTCTTGCTCGGCGCCGGGCCGTCCGTGCCGGTGCGCTGGAGCGGCCTGGCCGCCTGGGCGGCCGGCTTCGTCCTCTATCAGTGGATCCAGCCGACCGGGCCCGAATGGTGGACCGAGCTGCTCGCGGACGTCCCGGGCGCCGGCGAGGTCACGATCGGCGCGTCGCTGCCGGCGTTTGCCCTCGCCTTCTTCCTCTACGCAGGCGTACGCTCCGCGCATGCGCCAACTGGGCGTCGTCGGGCTCGTTACGCTGGATCGCGTTGACGGCGGCATCCCTCGCCTCGGGGGCGCGCCGGTCTACGCGGCGCGAGCGCTCCGCCTGCTCGGCCAGAAGGCGATCGTGGCCACCAAGCTGGCGGACGAGGACCGCCCGCGGCTTGCGGGCCTGGGCCTCCCGGTGATCGCGCAGAGCGCGCCGACCACGAGCGGCTTCCGCATCGAGAACGACGGCGAGGACCGGCAGATGGCGATCGAGGAGCTGGGCGAGCCGTGGAGCGTCGCGGAGGCCCGCGGCTGGCTCGCGCGGGCACTCGCCGACGCGGACTGGGTGCACGCGGGAGCGCTCACGCAGGCCGACTTCCCGGCGGAGACGCTGGCGGCGCTCGCACGCGGGCGCGTGGTGAGCCTGGACGGGCAAGGGCTGGTCCGGCGGGCCGCGCTCGGCAAGCTCGTGCTCGCTGCCGACTACGACCCGGATGTCCTCCGGCACGTCCGCGTCCTCAAGCTGGCGCGCGACGAGCTGGACGCGCTCGGGCTCGAGCTCACCGAGCGCTCACTCGGCTCGCTCGGCGTGCGCGAGGTGGTGGTGACGCTCGGGAAGGCGGGAGCCGTGGTCTACGCCGACGGGCTCGCGGAGCACGTCCCGACCATCCCGCTCGAGAGCGTGGACCCGACAGGCGCGGGCGACTCCTGGACGGCGGCGTACCTCTCCTATCGGCGGCGACGCCACTCGGCCGTCTCGGCGGCGCGCCTCGCAAACGGCACGGTGGGGGCGGTCCTGGGGCGTTGACCGGCCCGCTGATCGTCATCGCCGGGTGCGACGACGGCACGTACCTCGTCGAGGTGGGCACGACCGCGGAGGAAGATCAGCTCGCGGGGCGGCAGGAGGGCGCGGCGGTGGAGCGGGAGCGCCCGCTCGGTCTTGCGCCGTCCTGGGCGGCCGGGCACGTCCTGGACGTGGACGCCGCGGGCTCGACCGTCGTCCTCCTGCTCGACCGCAAGCCGCCGCTCCTCGTCTCCCACGACACCGGGCAGACGTGGGACGAACGCGGCGCCGGCCTCCCACCCGGCCGGGCAGTGGCGCTCGGCGAGAACCCGGACCACGTCCTCTACGGCGCCCGCAACCGCCTGTTCGTCTCCGGAGACGGAGGCCGCTTCTGGCGCGCCCTCGCCGTCGAGCTTCCGGAGATCCACGACGTGGCGTGGGGCTGAGGCCACGTCCCCTCCGGCCGCCCCCGGTGCCAGGCACTTGGACGCGGCCCAATCGAACCGCGCCTCGCTACCGACACCGGCGAGCCCGCGAGGCGGCGCCGGGCATGACCCCGGCAGCCACGGCCAGGTGCCAGGCTCAGTGACGTGGGACTAAAGGCGGAACTCGCCGCGCGCGACGATGACCGCCGAGCCGCCGACCTCGACCGCCTCGATCCGCTCCGGCGAGCCTTCGGCCTTGGCGTAGAGCGTGCTCGGGCGGCCGATCTCGACGCCTTGCGTGATCTCGATCTGCTCGCCGAAGGGAATGCGGCCGTGGCGCGCGAGGTGGACGGCGAGCGGGCCCGCCGCGGAGCCGGTTGCAGGGTCCTCCAGCACGCCGTCCGCCGGCGCGAACATGCGCGTCTTCCAGCGAAGGCCGGAGCCCGCGAAGCAGTTGACGCCGACGATGCCGGTCAGCCGCGCGAGAGCCGCATAGTCGGGCTCGAGCGCAGCGACGGCCTCCTCGCTCGGCAGCCCGACGTAGACGTGGCGGATGCCGAGGTCGTACAGCTCGACGGGCAGCTCCGAGCCCTCGATTCCGAGCGCCGCGAAGAGCTCTGCCTGCGGCCCGAACGCCTCGACCTTGGGAACCGGTTGCTGCATCCGCCCGAAGACGATCCGCCCCTGGTCGTCGCGCTCCAGCGTCAGCGGCACGACGCCCTGGCCGGTCTCCAGCCTGATCTCGGGAAGCTGCAGCGGCCCGGCGAGCACGAACGCCGTCCCCAGCACGGGGTGCCCGGCGAAGGGCAGCTCGGAGGTCGGCGTGAAGATGCGGATGCGCGCGTGCCCGTCGGCCTCCGGCGAGTAGACGAAGACCGTCTCCGAGTAGTTCATCTCCTTCGCCAGCGGCTGCAGCTGCTCCTCGGGGATCTCGCGCGCGTCCGTGAAGACGGCGAGCTGGTTCCCCTGGAGCGGCGTGTCGGTGAAGACGTCCGCGACGACGTAGCGATAGGTCCCCACGCGCGCAGTAAACCACGCATGCCTTCTTACGCGCCCGGGCTCACCTCGACCCGGCGGAAGGCCTCCGCGACCGTAGCGGAGCCGCGCGCCGATATCCTCGCCCCTCGTGAGCGCAATCGCCGTCTCGGACCTCCGCAAGGCCTACGGTCAGCGCGAAGTCCTCCACGGCCTCTCCTTCACCGTCGAGACCGGCGAGGTTTTCGCGCTCCTCGGGCCGAACGGCGCCGGCAAGACGACCACCGTCGAGATCCTCGAGGGCTACCGCCGCCGCGACGGCGGGGACGTGCGGGTGCTCGGAGAGGATCCGGAGCGCGGCGGGCGCGACTTCAAGGCCCGCATCGGCATCGTCCTCCAGTCCTCGGCCGTCTACCAGATCCTCAGCGTGCGCGAGATCGTCTCGCTCTTCGCCGGCTACTACCCGAGGCCGCGGCCCGCCGCCGAGGTGATCGAGCTCGTCGGCCTCGCCGAGAAGCGCGACGCGCGTGTCCGGACGCTCTCCGGCGGCCAGCTCCGCCGCCTCGACCTCGCGCTGGCGCTCGTCGGCGACCCCGAGCTCGTCTTCCTCGACGAGCCGACGACCGGCTTCGACCCCGCCGCGCGGCGCCAGGCGTGGGAGACGATCCGCGACCTGCGCTCCCTGGGGAAGAGCATCCTGCTGACGACGCACTACATGGAGGAGGCGCAGCGCCTCGCCGACCGCGTCGCCATCCTGCGCGGCGGCGAGATCGTCGGCACCGGCTCGCCGCAGGAGCTCCTCTCCGGCCAGCCTCCGTGGAGATCCGCTACCGCCGCAACGGCACCGAGGTCGTGGTCGCGACCGAAGAGCCCACGCGCGTTCTCCACGAGCTGACCGCCCAGGCCCTCGCTGACGGCGTCGAGCTCGAAGAGCTCGAGGTACACCGGCGGAGCCTGGAGGACGTCTACCTCGAGCTCACCCGCGAGGAGGCGGTCGAGTGAGGCTCTACCTGCACGAGCTCCGCGCCCAGCAGCTTCTCTTCTGGCGCAACCGCGAGGCGGCGTTCTTCAGCTTCCTCTTCCCGATCCTACTGCTCGTCCTCATCGGCTCGGTGTACGGAGACGAGCCGATCGACGGCGTGACCGCGCCGACGTACCTCCTCATCGGGCTCATCGGCTACGGCGCGGCGGCCAACGCGTTTGCCGCGCTCGCGATCACGCTCGTTGTCCGCCGCGAGGCCGGCCTCTTGAAGCGCGTGCGCGGGACGCCGCTGGGGTCGGGGACCTACCTCGGCGCCGTGATCGGCTCGACCGTCGTCGTGATCGCGCTCCAGGTGATAACGCAGCTCCTGCTCGGCGTCTACGTGCTGGACGCCGATTGGCCGGACAGGCCCGCGTACTTCGTCTTCGCCGTCCTCCTCGGCGCCGCAGCGTTCGCCGCGCTCGGGATCGCGGTGACCACCGTCGTCCGCACTGCCGAGGGCTCCTCCGCCGTCGTCAACGCGATCTTCCTGCCCATGGCCTTCATCTCCGGTGTCTTCTTCTCGACCGCCGAGATGCCCGCCTTCCTGGAGGCGATCTCCGAGGTGCTCCCGCTCACGTACTTCCTCGACCTCATCCGCGCCGCGTTCATCCCGGGCGAGGACTTCGCGCCGTCGGCGGTCGCCGCGGTGGTCGTCTGGGGGCTGCTCGGTCTCGCGGTCGCCCTGCGCCGCTTCCGCTGGGAGCCGCGGGAGGGCCTGGCCGAGTCCTGAAACGCCGAGGGGCCGGCTTTCGCCGGCCCCTCGTTGCCGCAGCTCCCCAGGCCTAGAGCCCTGCCGCCTTGAGCGCGTCCTCGCCGCCGACGACCGGCAGCTCGAGGATGCTCTTCGTGAGGTTGATGGTGATGTTCGCGCGCGTCTGGTCGGCGGTCGAGCCGTAGCTCGGGTAGCTGCCGACGACGACGAACGCGATCCGGTGCCCCGCCTTGAAGATGTAGTCCTCGGGCAGGAGCGGCCAGTCGAACATGTACTCCTCACCCGGGACGAAGATCCGCGGGCGTGGTCAGCGAGTTGCGGTTCCGGGCGTCGAGAATGCCCTAGCTCCCGCCGCGCTGGATCACGCCGTTCGAGCGCTGTAGTCGTACCAGCTCGAGATCGCCGAGATCGGGACGATGGTCGAGAGACCCTCGACCCCGGTCGCCGCCACCGCGTTGGCAAGTGTGCCGTCGTAGGGCTTACCGACCATCCCGGTCTTGCCGCTGTGCCAGTCGGCTTCGACGATGTTGCCGTCCTTGTCGCGCGCTGAGGCACGGCCGTTCAAACCAGTCGATGGCGACCTTCCCGCTCAGGTTGTCAGGCGTGCCGCCGGTAACCGGACAGCCCGTCGAGTGTTCGTCCCGACCATGTCGAGCAGGACGACCGCGTACCCGCGAGGCACGAAGTAGTTGTCGTAGAAGAGCGGCCACTTGTCGAGCAGGCCGTCCCCGTCGGTGTCCTGCTTCAGCTCGGACTCGTTCCCGCGGCAAGCGTCGAGTAGTACGGGCTCGCATCCATGATGACCGGGACCTTGAGCCCGCCGGTCTCGCTCGCCCGAGGCCGCATGATGTCGAGCGCGATCAGATCGTTGACGCCGTCGAGGTCGCTGTCGAAGCTCGACTCGACCCACACGCGCTCACGGATCGCGTCCGTGTAACCGAACACGGGCTGCGTCACGCCCCCATCAGCACGGGCCCGGGCCCTCCACCAGCGCCCAGCGCTGTCGGCACGCCGACGGCGAGACAGAGCGCCCCCACGACCGCAACCACGAGACGCCCGAGCCTGCCTGGCTTCACTGTCCCCCTTGTCTCAGTGAAAAGAGTAAAACGGTTGCACCTTTCTATCAGACCGCCGTCGGTTGAACCCCCACGAACCCGCCCGTGGACCGGGTGCTACCGTGACCGCCGCGCCCCCGTAGCTCAGTGGATAGAGCAGCGGTTTCCTAAACCGCGTGCGCTGGTTCGATTCCGGCCGGGGGCACTGTGGGGTTCACGGCCTTCGGAGTGGACGCTCGTGCCCTCTTGCGCCCGCGCTGACGTACCCGCTTCTTATACGCGAGCATCCGATGCCTTCGAGTCCCGCGGTCTCCTGCACTGCCAACTCAATGGGCGGCTCGGCGATCACGGCGCCGGTCTGTCTAGCCGACGGTTGCCGTCGGTGCCGCAAGGGCTTGGTCCAGAGCGAGGCCCTCCTCAAGGAGGGCCTCGCTCGTCGGTGCTTCGAGGGCTACGCGCAGCGCGTGCGCGTCTTGAAGAACTCGAGCTTCGGGTTGCCGTCCGGGTCGAAGACCACGTTCCCGTTCTGGTGGACTCTGAAGGTACTGCCGTCCGCGTTCGTGCCCTTGATGGTCAACGTGAACGCGGTCTGCGCCTTGCCGAACGCGCCGCCTTCCTCGAGCAACATCCCGTTCCCGCCGAACCAGGTGACGGTGGTGCCCGTGGCGTCGGGGATCCCGTCGGTTGGGAGGGCATCCGCCGAGAAGGTGCCGCGCAGGGTGCCGGTCAAGTGCACGGTGCCGTCGGCGAAGGCGCTGAAGTGGATGACGCCGCTCTCCGTCAGCGTGAGCTCCGCAGGCTGGCCGGTGCACGGGTGGACGTCGATGGCGGTCGACGTCTCGTTCACGATGTGGTCGGTCTGGTTGACGACCGGCGGTCCCTGCGCGACCGCCGCTCCCGCTGTTAGGAGCAGCAGCCCGGCGACCGCGAAGGGCGCGACGCGACGGACGATCCTTCTCTTCTTTCGGCTCATGGGAGCCTCCTTCCGCCCTCGCGGGCATTTTGGGTCCGTAGAAGCACGGCGGACTCATCACTCGTACTGGAGCGCCTCGAGCACGTTTAGCCGGGAGGCCCGCCGCGCGGGCAGAATCGCGGCGAGGATGCCCGCCGCGACGGCGATGAGCGCGAACACGACGAGCGTGGAGGCCGGGAGCGAGAACGTGAGCCCCTCGTCCCTGAGCGCCACCGTCACGAGGCCGGCGAGGAAGATCCCGAGCGGCATCCCCAGCGCGGCGCCGATCAGTGCCGTGATGATGCTCTCGTGCCGGACCATCCGTCGCGCCTGGCGCCGCGTCATTCCGACCGCTCGCAGCATCCCGATCTCCCGTGTTCGCTCGAAGACGGAGAGGACGAGCGTGTTCACCATCCCGAAGAGGCTGACGACGACCGAGAGGGCGAGGAGCCCGTAGACCACGTTCAGGAAGGTCGAGAACTCGCCCTCACGGTTCGCAACGTAGGTGTCCTTCGTCTGGACGTCGGCATCCGGGAACCCAGTGAGCGCTCGCTCGAGCGCCTCTGTCTCGGCAGCGGACGCGTCGCCCCGGACGTTCACGAACGTAATGGCGTCCTGCGGCCGTGCGAAGGAGGCGTCGAAGGCGTCCTGGGTGATGGCGACCGGGCCCGGGAGGGCCGACTCCGAGTACGTGCCCCGCACCTCGAGCTCGAGGTGCTTGCCTTGCGCGGTCGTGAGCCGGAAGCGCTCGCCGACCTGGAGGCCGCGGTCCTTCGCGAGGTCCTCGAAGAGGATCGCCCCGTCGCCGCCGAGCGCGGTGAGCGCGTTCTCGGAGCCGCGGGTCCACTCGAACTGGCTGACGGTCGCGATCGTGGCCGGATCGATGCCGACAACCGCCTGCTCCTCGCCGAGCACGAGCGCGCTGTCGCTGCGCACGCTCGAGATCAGCTCGACGCCGGGCGCGGAGGCGAGTGTCTCCCCCGCCTTGGTCGGAAGCGGGCTGAAGCCGTCCTGGGCGGTGAGGAGGTAGTCGGCCTGGACGATGCGGTCGGTTTCGCTTGCGAATGAGGTCTTGATGACCTGCCCGAGTACGGCGACGAACGTGACGAGCGCGAGCCCGATCATGAGCGCGGCGGCCGTCGCCGCCGTTCGGCCCGGGTTGCGCACCGCGTTTGCGCGGGCGAGCTTGCCCGCCGACCCGCCGAGCCGCCCCGCGGGCCAGCCGACGAGAGCGGCGATTGGCCTGACGAGGCGCGACGCGATGAGGGCGACGCCGACGAAGAGGGCGAGGCAGCCGAGCGCGAGCAGGAGAAGCACCTCCTTCGCGCCGAGGCCGCCTGCGAAGAGGCCGTAGGCGAAGGCCGCCACGCCGAGGGCGATCGTGGCGAGGGCGACCCAGGGGACGAAGGGAGCAAGGCGTGAGCTCGGGAGCGTCGCGCCCTCGCGCACGGCCGCGATCGGGGGCACGCGCGTGGCCCGAAGCGCGGGGACGAGACTCGCGAGGACAGTGATGGTCGTGCCCACGAGCAGGCTCACGATCACCGTGCGCGGCGCGAATACCGTCCCTGCCTCCGGCAGCTCGATGCCGAGCGCGGCGAAGAGCGCGTCCATGCCGACGGCGAGGCCGAGCCCGAGGAAGAGCCCGACGACGGAGGCGAAGAGCCCGAGCACGAGCCCCTCGAGGAGGACGGAGCGAAGCACCTGCCGGCGCGAGGCCCCGAGCGTCCGGAGCGTGGCGAACTCGCGCGTGCGCTGCGCGACCGTGATCGAAAGCGTGTTCAGGATGACGAAGGCGCCGACGAAGAGCGCGATCCCGCCGAAGCCGAACAGGACGTAGCGGACGGCGCTCGCGTCCCTCTCGACGTCCCTCGCGGCAGCGTCCGCCAGCTCGGCGGCCGTCTTCACCTCCGCCGAGGAAGGCAGAACCGGCTCGATCGCACGGACGAGCTCGGCAGGCGAGACGCCCGGCGCGGCCGCGACCGAGATCGAGTCGAACTGGCCCTCCTTGTCGAAGAGGGCCTGCGCCGTCGCGACGTCGAAGACGGAAATGGTCGCATTCCCGATCGAGTCGACACTTCCGAGCCTGACGAGCCCGCTCAACGTGAACTGCTCGACCGGGCCGCCCGCGGCCACGCCGATCATGTCGCCGACCTCGAAGCCGTACTTCTCGGCCGTGCCGGCGTCGATCGCGACCTCGTGCCGGGCCGAGGCCCACCGCCCCTTCGCCAGTGTCAGGGGACTGAAGCGCTCGTCACCCGCGTTCATACCGAACCCGAACGTGGGCGCATCGCCGCCGGGGCTGATCGCCTGACCTTCCTTGTCGATCAGCTTCGCCTCGTTGGACCCGTTCTCCAGATCGATGAACCCGCCGGCCGCGGCCTCGACCTCGGGCAGCGCCTCCACGCGGGCGAGGAGCGCGGCGGGCACCGTCGGGTTTCCGCTCGACGAGAACTCGACCACCTGCTTGCCGCTGACGACGGCGCTCGTGCCCTCGTACGAGTCGGCGAGGATCGCATTGAACGCCTTCGAGATCGTGTCGGTGAGGATGTAGCTGCCGCTCACCATCGCGACGCCGAGCACGATCGCGAAGGCGGTGAGCACTGCGCGGAGCTTGCGCCCCGCGAGGCCTTTGAGCGCGACACCGATCATCGTCCGCTCACCTCCTCCATGGCCTCGAGCACCTCGTGCGCGCTCGAGGAGCCGAGCTCCTTGACGATGCGCCCGTCGGCGAGGAAGAGAATGCGGTCGGCGATCGCGGCCGCGCTCGGCTCGTGCGTGACCATGACCGTCGTCTGGCCGTAACCGGAGACCGCCTCGCGGAGGAGCCCGAGGATTTCGGAGCTCGTCTGCGAGTCGAGGTTCCCCGTCGGCTCGTCCGCGAAGACGACGGTCGGCCTCGCGACGAGCGCGCGGGCGATCGCCACCCGCTGCTGCTGCCCTCCCGAGAGCTCGGAGGGGCGGTGCCGCCGCCGGTCGGCGAGGCCGACCTCGGCGAGCAGCTTCTCGACCCAGCGGCGATCGGGCTTGCGCCCGGCGAGCTCGAGCGGCAGGAGGACGTTCTCCTCCGCCGTGAGCATCGGCAGGAGGTTGAAGAACTGGAACACGAAGCCGACGTGCCGACGCCTGAGCTTCGTCAGCTCGGTGTCGCCGACCTCGGCGATGTTCGTGTCGTCGAGCCAGACCTCGCCCGTCGTCGGGCGGTCGAGGCCGGCGAGGATGTGCATGAGCGTCGACTTGCCCGAGCCCGAGGGGCCCATGACGGCGACGAGCTCGCCTTCGGCGATCGCGATCGAGACGCCGCGAAGAGCCTCCACGGCCGTGTTCCCCTGGCCGTAGCGGCGGGTCAGGTCCCGCGCAGCGACGAGAATCGAGGCTGGGCCGGGGAGCCTCTGGGGCGGCAAGACGTCTTGCGCCAGCATTGCCTGCATGGTCAGTCCACCTTCCGTGTCGTCTGTGACGTGCTTGTTCACTCGGACGACGCTAGAGCGGACCGCCGCGAAAATCGTCGGCCGCCGCTCCGATCTGCCTCGTCGCCGGGGTTGACCCTCGAGCGCCCGAAGTCAGACCCAGGTCTGAGGCGCATCGTCGTGACGATTGATGCGAGGCGGGCCCGCGCGCGTTACGTTGGAGCAATGACGCTCGCGCCCTTCCTCAGGCGCCACGGGGTGGATGCGTTCGTGGTCCTCCTCGCAGCCCTCTGGCAGGTCGAGAACTGGGTCGACGGCCGGGGGTCCGCCGCCGTGGCCGCAGCGTTTCTCGGGACGCTGCCGTTGCTCCTGCGCCGCCGCTACCCCTTTGCGGCTCCCGTCCTCGTCTTCGCCGGCCTCACCGGCATCTCTCTCGCCGACCCTGCAGCCGCCGCCGACGGCGAGGTCCTGACGGAGTTCGCGGCCGTGTCGCTCGCGCTCGCCTTCTGGTTCGCCGGTGCCCACCAGAAGGCGGAGCAGGCGATCGCCGGCACGGCGATCGGCCTCGCGAGCGTCGCGGCCGTCGGCCAAAGCGCCGGGGCGGAGTTCGTCGTCTTCGAGAACGCGGACTCCGACCTCGGCATCATCGGCATTCAGCTCCTCGCGGGCGCGCTCTCGCTGGCAGCCTTCACGCTCCGGCGGCGGACGCAGGCCGCGCTCGAGCTCGAGGCCCGCGCCGCGCGACTCGAGCGGGAGCGAGAGGCGGGAGCGCGCGCCGCGGTCGCCGCCGAGCGCGCACGCATTGCCCGCGACCTTCACGACGTGATCACGCACTCGGTCAGCGTCATGACCGTGCAGGCGGGAGCCGCCCGCCTACTCCTCGAGGAGAATCCTCAGCGCGCCCGTGAGCCGCTCCTCTCGGTGGAGGAGACCGGGCGGCAGGCGCTCGCCGAGATGCGCCGCCTGCTCGGGCTCTTGCGCACGGACGAGGGCTCGGCCGAGCTCGTGCGGGAGCCGCGATGATGCGCGCCTCGCTGCTCCGCGGTCACGTCTTCGACGCGCTCGTGGTGCTGCTCGCGGTGGTCGCCGAGATCAAGGTCTGGCTCGTGCCGGGGGAGGGGCCGAAGGCTGTCTTCATCGTCGGCTCGCTCCTCTGGACGCTGCCGCTCCTGTTGCGGCACCGTGCCCCGTTCGCGGCGCCGGTCTTCACCTTCGCCGTGCAGGCCGGCTCGGCCTTCGCCGATCCGACCATCGGTGCCGAGACGACCGCCGTCGCCGCGCTCCTCCTCGCCTTCTGGGTTGTGGGCGCGGACAACGAGCGGAGCCAGGCGATCGCGGGCGCGGTGATCGGCTTTGCGAGCATCGCCGTCGCCGCCCGTGTCGACGTGACGCTCGGCCTCGAGGAAGCCGTGACGGCCATCGTCTTCGGAGGCGTCGTGTCCGCAATCGCCTACGCGCTCCAGCAGCGAGGCAAGCGCGCCGCCGAGCTCGAGAACCGGGCTGCGCGCCTCGAGCGCGAGCGCGGCGTGCAGGAGCGCGCTGCCGTCGCCGAGGAGCGGCGCCGGATCGCGCGCGAGCTCCACGACGTCGTCGCCCACAGCGTCACCCTCATGACTGTGCAGGCGGGAGCGGCGCGCCTGCTCCTCGCCGAGGAGCCGCGGCGGGCACGCGAGCCCATTCTCTCGGTCGAGGAGACCGGGCGGCAGGCGCTCGCCGACATGCGCCGTCTGCTCGGAGTCCTGCAGACGGAGAAGAGCGAGCTCGCCCTCGCGCCGCAGCCCGGCCTTGCCCGCCTCGATCCACTCCTCGCACAGGCGCGCTCGGCGGGGCTCCCTGTCGAGCTCTCCGTCGAGGGCGAGCGGCGAGCGCTCCCGCCGGGCATCGACCTCGCCGCCTACCGGATCGTGCAGGAGGCTCTCACGAACGCGCGCAAGCACGCCGGCCCGGCGCGCGCGCAGGTCGCCCTCAGCTACAAAGGCGAGGTGCTGGAGCTCGAGGTCACCGACGACGGTCGCGCCGCGGCCAGCGCCGGAGACGGCGGGCACGGCCTGATCGGCATGCGCGAGCGTGTCGCCCTGTACGGCGGGACGCTCGAGGCCGGGCCCCGGTCTGCGGGCGGCTACGCCGTGCGCGCGCGCCTCCCCCTGGAAGGGAAGCCATGATCCGCGTCCTCATCGCCGACGACCAAGCGCTCGTGCGGGGCGGCTTCCGGATGATCCTCGAGGCTCAGAAGGACATCGAGGTCGTGGGCGAGGCGGGCGACGGACGCGAGGCCGTCGCGCGGGCGGAGGAGCTGCAGCCCGACATCGTCCTCATGGACATCCGCATGCCCGAGCTGGACGGGCTCGAGGCGACGAGGAGACTCCTCGCCGGCGACAGCGAGACGCGCGTCCTCATCCTCACGACCTTCGACCTGGACGAGTACGTGTACGAGGCGATGAAGGCGGGGGCGAGCGGGTTCCTGCTCAAGGACGTCCAGCCCGAGCGCCTGGCCGACGCGGTGCGCGTCGTCGCGGCCGGAGACTCCCTGCTGGCCCCGGTCATCACCCAGCGCCTGATCGCGGAGTACGTCCGCCGACCGCCGCCGGGCTCCGCGCTGCCGGCCGAGCTCTCCGAGCTGACGGAGCGCGAGCTCGAGGTGCTGAAGTTGATCGCGCGCGGACTCTCGAACGGCGAGATCGCCACCGAGCTCTTCCTGAGCGAGGCGACGGTCAAGACGCACGTCACGCACGTCCTGGCGAAGCTCAGGCTCCGCGATCGGGTCCAGGTGGTCGTCCTCGCCTACGAGTCTGGGCTCATCCTCCCAGGGGCTGAGTAGCGTCATCCGCCGGGACGAGCCTCGCGTCCGCGGAAATCCCTCCGCGGGGCGAGCAGAGAATCCCGCCTGCGGCCGACGATTTCCTGCCCTCCGCGCCGTAGCGTCCTTCTCGTTCCGAACCAGCCGCACAAGCGGCCGACAGAAGGAGAGAAGGACATGATTCGTGCAGGGGACGTGATCGAGAACCCCGTGACCGGCGAGCGGATCGTCTTCCACGAGACTTCGCGGGAGACGGACGGCGAGGCGGTCGTGTTCGAGACGTTCGTCCAGCCGGATGGCTTCGTGGCGGCGACGCACCTCCACCCGAAGCAGGAGGAGCAGTTCGAGGTCGTCTCGGGCACGCTCGGGCTCAGGATCGGCGACGAGGAGATCGTCGCCGGGCCCGGCGAGACGCTGACGATCCCGGCCGGCACCCGGCACCGCTTCTGGAACGCGGGGAACGACGAGGTGCGCTTCCGCTGCGAGGTCCGGCCGGCACTTCAGTTCGAGCAGCTCCTCGAGACGATGTTCGCCCTTGCCGCCGACGGCAAGACGAACAAGAAGGGCATGCCCAACCCGCTGCGCCTGGCGGTGATCGCCCGCGCCCACTTCGATGTCGTGCGGCTTCCCTTCCCACCGGCGTTCGTCCAGCGAATCGGCCTCGCGCTCGGCGCACCGCTGGGCCGGCTCTTCGGCTACCGACCGACCTACGTCCCAACGCCCGAGCCTCTGGCTGCGAACGCTTGAGGACTGCGATGAAGAAGCGTTTCTACATCGGCCTGATCGTCTTCGCCGTCTTGGTGCTCGCACTCGGCGGCCTGGTCTTCATACGAGTGAAGCGCTCTCACACTTCGTTGGCCTCAAGAGACCGCCGCCGACTTCTTGGTGGATCGGTCCGGTACAGGCAGGTCTCGAGACTGGATGCGCGGTCCGCCGCGAGGGTGGAAGATGACGACAGTTCGGCGCTGGCGCATAACCTGGCGCGCAGGGGAGGAAAGCGCGGAAGTCTCCCTTACAAATCAGTCACTTGGCGCAAAGCTTCCTAAACCGCGTGCGCTGGTTCGATTCCGGCCGGGGGCACTCCTACACGGTGATCGCGTCCCACTCGTCGACAAGGTGGTCGGCCGTTCGCCAGGCGAGGGCCATGACCGTCTCGGTCGGATTGCGGCCGCCGGAGGACGGGAAGTTCGACGCCCCGAGGATGCCGAGGTTCGGCACCTCGTGGGAGAGGCACCACCGGTCGGTGACGTCGACGTCGGGGTCGTCGCCCATGCGCGTGCCACCGTAGGCATGCGTCTGCACCGAGAGCGAGCTCGGCGCGACAGCCCAGACCTCCGAGGCGCCGGCCTCGCGGAGCCAGTCCAGGCACTTCGCCTGCACGAACAGCGCCGCGCGGCGCTCGTTGTCCTTGAGGTCGTTCGTGACGCGGACGACGGGGAAGCCGTCGGGATCCTTCGTGCCCGGGTCGAGGTCGAGGAAGATGTCCTCATAGGGGGCGACGTTGACCTGCGTCGCGGCCGACGCGACGGAGATCGCATTCTCTTTCAGCCACGACTTCCATGCGGAGCCCCAGCGGGGCAGCGACGGTGGGGTCGTCCGCGCGGCGCCGATCGGCTTCGCCTCCATGGTGGCGGACATGGTCCCGCCGCCGGTGAAGCCGAGCTCGGTGTGGTCGAAGAAGTCGCTGTCCCAGTCGTCGACCGCCGTCCACTGGCTGGCCGTGCCGGAGAAGCGGTTCAGCTTCCTGCCGGGAATCACGCCGTTGGCTCCCGCGCGCACATGCGCCAGGTAGTGCCGCCCGACCTGCCCGTGGTTGTTGGAGAGGCCGTTCGGATACGCCGCGGACGTCGAGAGGAGCAGCAGGCGCGTGTTCTCGTACGTGTAGCCGGCGAGCATGACCGCCTTCGCCGGCTGGAAGTGCGCCTTCCCGTTCTTGAGGTAGCGGACGCCGTTCGCCTTCCCGTCCCGGTCGACCGTGATCTCGAAGACCCGCGCGCGCTGGACAATCTCGAGGTTCTTGGTCGCCTCCGCCATCGGGATTGCCGTCAGGTTCGTCGAGCCCTTGGCGTCGACGTGGCAACCGCCCCACGTGCAGAAGCCGTGGTACTCGCAGGCGTTGAGGCCGTTGTAGGGCTGGGAGCGAATCGCTGCGGGCCCGGGGAACGGATGCCAGCCGAGTCGCCGGGCGGCGTCGGCCATGAACTCGGTGAAGCCGGTGCGGCGGAGAGGCGGGAGTGGATACTCGCGGGCCCGCGGCCCTTCGAAGACGTTCCCGCTCGAGTCGATCGTGCCGCCGAGGTTCCCTGCCTTGCCCGAGACCCCGTGCAGGAACTCCACCTTCTCGTAGTAGGGCTCCAGCTCTTCGTAGTCGAGGGGCCAGTCCGTGAGCGTCGAGCCGACCGGCAGCGCGCCGGCCCCGTAACGGGCGATCGTCTCGCTCCGCTGCCTGAAGTTCCACGGCATCAGGCGCCAGCTCTGGCACGTCCAGTGAATCGACGTCCCGCCGACCGCGTTCATCATTCGGCCGGGCGCAATCGCCGGCACCGACGCCTCCGCGGCCGTTCGCCGCTGTGTGGGCACCTCGTCGTTCACCTTCGCCCGGCCGAGCCAGTTGCGAATGTCGTTGCGGATCTCGTCCGCGTGGAAGTCGCGCACCGAAAACCGCCCGCCGGCCTCGAGCGCGACGACCTCGAGCCCCGCCCGTACCAGCGGCAGCACCGCGGTCCCGCCGCCGGCCCCGAGGCCGATGACCACCACGTCGGTTCTCTTCCTCCTAGTGCTCATCGTTGCCTCGCTTCCGTCCGCGCTTGAACAGTGGGTAGTCCGCCGTCGACTTATGCGCGGGGACCACCGTGACGTCCATCTGCTGCTCCGCGGCGCTGAAGCTGAGTTTCACGCCGGGGAAGCCGACCAGGTCCCAGCCGACGAAGTCCTCGTTGCCGCCGTGTACGGGGTCGCCGAACATCCCCTGGAGGCAGTGCTCGCGAACGAGGTCGAAGAACGTCCGCGAGCCGCCCGGGAACCCGGTTGCGACGTTCTGCTCCATCGCCGTCAGGACGGCGTCCTGCTGGGCGGCCGGGAGATCGGCGAGCGCGGCGCCGAAGCGTCCCTGGGCGTACACGTCGACGGCGGCGAGACCTGCGGAGTAGGTGGCGCGGAGCGAGGCGAGCTCTCCTCCGAGAGCGCGATCGATGTAGCGGGCAACGCGCGCCTCGGCCGCCCCGGGGCCATTGGCGTCGCTGGGAATCAGGCGGTCGACGATCGCCTCGACCGCCTCCGCCTCGGCTGAGGTGAACGTCTCGAGCGCATCTCGCTCGCGGACGGGCGCGGCATCCGACGCGAGGACGCCGGCGGGCACCGCCGCAGCGACGCCTACGAGCCCCACTCTCTTGAGCAGGTCCCCCCGGGAGAGCGCGCGCGAAGCGCTGCCCCCCATCTCGAACGGTTGCATCGGGCTCCTCCAGGCTGGTACAGGGAGCCCGGCCGTCTATGTATACGCCCAACCTCGGCAGACGGTTTCGGCTGCGAGCTACGAGGCGTCTCGCCGCCGCAGCGCGATCCCGGTGAGGATCTCCCTCACGATCCGGTCCGCTGCCAACGCTGTGATGTCGGCCGAGCCGACCGCCCTCGGGATCACCTCGACGACGTCGGCGCCGACAAGGTCGAGCTCGGTCGCCACCGTGCGCGTGGCCCAGAGGAGGTCGACAGTCGTCATCCCGCCGGGCATCGGCGTGCCCGTACCGGGGGCGAACGCCGGGTCGAGGACGTCCACGTCGATCGTGAGAAAGACCGGACCGGCGCCGACGACCTCGACGGCGCGCCGGACGACCTCGCCGATGCCGAGCTCGCGGACGTCGTGCATGAAGAAGCTAGTTACGCCTCGCTCGGCCTGCCAGGCGAACTCCGCCTCGCCGGGCCAGTAGCCGCGTAGGCCGATCTGGACGTAGCGGCGCGGATCGAGATGGCCCTGCTCGATCAGCCGGTAGAAGGGTGTCCCGTGTGAGATCTCGACGCCGAAGACCTCTGCGCCCGTGTCCGTGTGGGTGTCGAAGTGGACGAGGCCGACGGGGCCGTGCGCGGTCGCGACCGCGCGGATGTCGGGCTCCGAGATCGAGTGGTCACCGCCGAGGACGATCGGGATGGCGCCGGCGGCGAGCACCTGGCCGACCGTCGCCTCGATGGCCGCGTGCGTCCGCACCGGGTCGGCCGGAATCACGGGAGCGTCGCCGAAGTCGACCACCGAGAGCTCGGCAAATGCGTCGACCTTCGCCTCGAGGTGGGGCCCCGGCGAGCAGCAGGCGGCCCTGATCGCGCGAGGGCCGAAGCGCGTGCCGGGCCGGTCGGAGACCAGGTCGTCGGTTGGAGCGCCGATCACGGCGACGTCCACATCCTTCAGCTCTGCGGGGTCCTGCGTGTACGGGACGCCGGCGTAGGTCAGGAGGCCGGCGAACTCCGGCTTCTCGTCGTGGCCGCGGGCCCAGCGCTCGGCGGGGTCGATCACGGCGCGTGAGTCTACGGTCCCAGGCGCGACTCGCTGGATGTCCTCGCAGGTGAGCGTGACTCGTCTCGTCCAGCACCTCGCACGCACCTGCCTTCAGCCTCGTGATCACGATCCTCGCCGGCCACGAGCTCTCACGGTGATCCCCGCGCGGGCGCGGCCCGACGTCGTACATGACGAGCACCGTGTCCCGGCGGGCAGTGGCGGCTCCCAACGCGTCGTGATGCCCCCTCTACTGGCTGAGGTCGTTCGTCCTACCGCGCCGAGAGTGATGTTCGGGCCCGTCCTCTTGAGCGCCGTGCGCTTCTGGGGAGCCGCCCGCGAGCCCGGAAGCGTCCGATCCGGAGACAGCTCGACCAGCTCGGAGAACTGCGCGATCTGAACGCCGTCGACCGTGAGAGCGAGCCCCGCCGCGGTGATCGCGTCGTTCGGGCCCCCCGCCGTTCCGGCGCGCATGGCGGTACCTCCTTCGCCGTTCGAGCGATCGAGCGCTGACCGAGGCGCACCAGCAATCTCATGCTAGAAGGCGCCCAGCGCTTCGCGCGCGATGCGGTCCTGCTCGAGCCGGTGCGCCGTCGGATAGCCCTCGCTCGGGCTCGCGCGCCACGGGCGGCCGACGTAGCGGAGCTCGACCTCGGCCGGGAGGCCCTCCTCCAGGCGGTGGCGGATCGCCCGCCAGGCGCCCATGTTCTGCGGCTCCTCCTGTGTCCAGACGACCTCGGTCAGCGACGGGTAGCGGGAGAGGAGCTCGTCGTAGGCCGCCACCGGAAACGGGTAGAGCTGCTCCAGCCGCGCGACGGCAACGCCTTCGGCCTCGCCCAGGGCCTCGTGCCCGACGACGTCGTAGTAGATCTTTCCCGAGCAGAGGATGAGGCGGCTGACCTCGCGCTTGGCGTCGGCGTCGAGCCGCGGATCGTCGAGGAGGGCCTTGAAGCCGCCCTTGGCGAGGTCGTCGATGTGGGAGGTCGCCTGCTTCAGGCGCAGGAGGCCCTTCGGCATCAGGAGGACGAGCGGGCGGCCCTTCGGATGGAGGGCCTGACGGCGAAGCACGTGGAAGTACTGCGCCGCCGTCGACGGGTTGACGATGCGGACGTTCTCCTGCGCGGCGAGCTGCATGAAGCGCTCCAGCCGCGCGCTCGAGTGCTCCGGCCCGTTGCCCTCGTACCCGTGCGGGAGGAGCAGCGTGAGCCGCGAGCTCTGGCCCCACTTGGAGAGGCCGGAGACGATGAACTGGTCGACGATCACCTGCGCCGAGTTCACGAAGTCGCCGAACTGCGCCTCCCAGAGGACTAGCGCGCGCGGGACCTCCACCGAGTAGCCGTACTCGAAGCCGAGCGCGGCCGCCTCGGAGAGCGGGGAGTTGTGCACCTGGAAGGGGGCGCGCGAGTCGGGCAAGTGCCCGATGGGCGCGTACTTCTCGCCGGTCATGTAGTCGTTGAAGACGAGGTGGCGATGCGAGAACGTGCCGCGCTCCGTGTCCTGGCCGGTGAGGCGGACGGGCGTCGCGTCGGCCAGGAGGCTCCCGAACGCCAGACCCTCGGCCTGGGCCCAGGCGATGCCGCCCTCCTCGCCCAGCGCGTCCCGGCGGCGTTCGAGCTCCTTGGCCAGCTTCGGGTGGACCGTGAAGCCTTCGGGCACCTCCAGCAGGCGCTCGTTCAGCTCGCGGAGCTTGTCGGCGAGGACGGCCGTGTCGATCTGCGCGTCGGCGCCGCGGCCGATCATCCGCTCCTTGCGCCGCCCGCCCGAGCCGAACGAGGCCCTCAGCTCCTCGTGCACGGCCTTGAGCCGGGCCTGCACTCGGTCGAGCATCGACTCCACGTCCTCCTCGGTGGCGAGGCCGAGCTCGACGAGCTCGCGCGCGTACTGCTCGCGGACGGTCGGGTGCTCCTCGATCAGCTTGTACATGAGCGGCTGCGTGTAGCTCGGCTCGTCGCCCTCGTTGTGACCGAAGCGCCGGTAGCCCACGAGATCGACGACGACGTCGTGGTTGAACCGCTCGCGGAAGCCCATTGCCAGCCGGATCGCGGAGATCGCCGCCTCGGGGTCGTCGGCGTTCACGTGGATGATCGGCGTGTCGAACCCCTTGGCCAGGTCGGAGGAGTAACGCGTCGAGCGGCCCTCCTCGGGCGGGGTGGTGAAGCCGACCTGGTTGTTTGCGATGACGTGGAGCGTGCCGCCCGTCGTGTAGCCGGCGAGGCCGCCGAGGTTCAGCGTCTCCGCCACGACGCCCTGGCCGGGGAAGGCCGCGTCGCCGTGGATGAGGATCGCCAGCGCCAGGTTCGGGTCGTGGTTTCCCGTCGGCGAGTCGTGGTTGGTCTGCGAGGCCCTGACCTCGCCCTCCACGACCGGGTCGACGTACTCCAGGTGGCTCGGGTTCGAGGTCAGCGTCACCGTGACCTCGCCGCTGGGCGTCTGGCGGGAGGCCTCCGCCCCGAGGTGGTACTTCACGTCGCCGGATCCGCTCTCGAGGTTGGTGGCAACCGCCTCCAGCACGCGCTCGCCCTCGAACTCGCGCAGGATCGCGTCGGCCTGGCGGCCCACGGTGTGCGCGAGGACGTTGAGGCGACCGCGATGCGCCATGCCGATGACCACGTGGTTGGCGCCGTTCGCCGCCGAGAGCTCGATCGCCTCGTCCAGCATCGGCACCATCACGTCCAGGCCCTCGATGGAGAACTGCTTCTGCCCGAGGAAGGCCCGGCGAAGGTAGCGCTCGAACCCCTCGACCTCGGAAAGCCGCTCGAGGAGCGCCGTCTTCTCGTCGGGCGTGAGCGGTTGCCGGTACGTCCCGGACTCGATCGCGTCGCGGAGCCAGAGCCGCTGCTCGTGGCTCGAGATGTGCTCGATCTCGTAGGCCAGCGTCCCGCAGTAGGTCTGGCGCAGCTTCGGCAGCGCCTCCGCCAGCGTCTCCGCCGGGACGTAGAGGCGCAGGAACCTCGCGGGGATCTGCGCCTGGAGCTCCGGCGTCAGCCGCGGCTGGAGCCGGTCGGGGTCGAGCGCCGGGTCGCCGGGCGGCTCGGCTCCCAGCGGGTCGATGTGCGCGGCGAGATGCCCGTGGGTGCGGTGGGCCTTCACGAGCGACATCGCCGCCGCCACGCCGCCGAGGAGGAGATCGTCGGCGTACGTCTCGGCGGGCAAAGCTGCGGGCATGGGCGCCGTCGCGGACGCCCCGTTGCCGTCGCCGTCGGCGGCGAGCTCGCGCAGCTTGTCGGCGTTCGGCAGCCGCTGGAGAACGAGCTCCGGGTTGGACTCGAAGAGGGCGCGCCACTCCGGATCGACGGACTCCGGGGAGGCGAGGTACTCAGTCAGCAGCTCCTGGACGAAACCGCTGTTGAGATCGTCTATCTGGTCGGTTTCCACCGGCCCTCTGAGCATAGCGATCGCACCGAATCGCACAGGAGTGGCGGCGGGGAAGGCGAGGGCGGTAAGCTTCACAAAATGAAGCGACAGCGTGCCGCCGACCCCTACCGCGATCTGGACGTCATCGACTCGCGGGCGCCGCGCTTCAACCAGGCGACGGTGGGGCTGCTCGCGCTCGTCGCCGTCCTCACCGGCTGGTGGCCGATCCTCGGCCTCCTCGCGGCGCAGCTCGCGATCGGGCTGACCCTCGGCCGCCGCTGGTGCCTGCCCTGCCTCGCCTACTTCGAGCTGGTCCAGCCGCGCTTCGGCGAAGGGCCGATCGAGGACTCCCGGCCGCCGCGCTTCGCGAACACGATCGGCGTCGCGGTTCTCGGGAGCGCGACGCTCGCCTACGCGCTCGGCTTTTCCACGCTCGGCGCCGCGCTCGGGGTGCTCGTGGCCGGCCTGGCGCTCGTCGCTGCCGCCACCGGGCTCTGTGCCGGCTGCGAGCTGTACCGGATCGGCGCACGCCTGCGCGGTGTCCGCTCGCACCGGCTCGACCGCGTCGAGCTCGCCGACTTCGAGCTCTCGCCGGCCGGCGAGGTCGTCGTCCAGTTCACGCACCCGCTCTGCAGCGACTGCACGACGCTCGAGCGGCGCTTCCGCGAGGAAGGCCGGGACGTCGTCGTCGTCGACGTGTCGAAGCGGCCAGAGCTGGCGCGGAAGTACGGCGTCGCCCTCGTCCCGACCGCGGTCGCGGTCAGCTCGACGGGGACGGTTCTCGCTCGCCTGGCGGGATGATCGGGAGACCCGAGGCGACTACGCGCCTGCCGTCCGCCTCGTAGACGACGTCCACCGAGTCGTTCTTCCGGTACGTGCCGGCGATCCCGAAGAACATGCTTGCCCAGCGCAGGAGGCCGAGCCGGCCCTCGCGGGCGAGCGGCTTCGTGAAGCGCAGCGCGCCCCAGCCGACCGTGTAGTCGACGCCGGGCTCCTGGCGGACGCCGTTGACGAAGACCTCGAACGGCTCCGTGACGCCCGCCGGGAGCGAGACGATCCACGCTTCGTCTGGCACACGCGGAAGCCTAGTCGTGGTGAGGAGGGGGAGGTCTTGGGGGAAACAGAGTTCCCCCCAAGCAATCCCCTCGGCGCGCGAAAACCTCTCCCAGCTTCCGGCGTTGCCGATGCGGGCTTCCTCTTTGCCGCTAAAGAGGTGCCTCGCTCGCACGAACTGAACCACATAATGGGTGAATTGCAACTCCCCCGAATGGGTGACATTCGTGCCGAAGCCGGGCTGCCGCCGGGCCGAATAGAATCGCGGCGGCCCATGGGGAGGAGCAAGCCCGCCGTCATCGCCGCCGCTCTCGCGGTGCTCGCGCTCGGTGCCGTCCCCGCCGCGTTCGGCCAGGAGCCGGCCAACGGAGGCTTCGGCCCGCCCGAGCCGGCGACGCCCAGCGGCGAGGCCATCCGCCAGCTCTACTGGTTCGTCTTCGCGATCTGCGCCGTCGTCTTCGTCGCGGTCGAGGCCGCGCTCGTCCTCTTCATCGTCCGCTTCCGCCGCCGGCGCTCGTCGCCCGAGGACGCCGAGGGGCCGCAGATCCACGGCAATACCCGCCTGGAGATCATCTGGACGATCATCCCCGCGGTCATCCTCGTGGCGATCGCGGTGGTCGTCCTCGCGCGCTCCTCCGCGGTGCAGGCGACGAGCGGCGATCGCTCGAACGAGCTCGTCATCGAGGTGCAGGGGCACCAGTTCTACTGGCAGTACGTCTACCCGGACGGCCAGATCGCGCTCGACAGGCTCGTGCTCCCGGTCAACCGACCGGTGACGCTCCAGCTCGTCTCCTACGACGTCAACCACAGCTGGTGGGTGCCCGAGCTGACCGGCAAGCGCGACGCCATCCCGGGGAAGACGAACGAGCTCAGCTTCACGCCCACGAAGGAGGGCGTCTACGAGGGCCGCTGCGCCGAGCTCTGCGGGATTCTCCACACCGTCATGCCGACCACCGTCGAGGTTGTGTCCGAGGCGGCCTACCAGAGTCACCTCCAGCTCCTGACCGGCCAGAACGAGCCGGGCGCGACCCAGCTCACCCTCGGGCGGGAGACGTGGGACCGAGTCTGCGCCAAGTGCCACGGCCTCGCCGGGGACGGGGACATCGGCCCGGCGATCGCGCAGAACGGGACGCTCGTGAACCAGGAGGCGCTGACGGCGCTCCTCCTGGAAGGCCAGGACACGCCGGGCGTCGACGACTACATGCCGCCGGTCGGCCGCGGCTGGCCCGAGTTCCAGGTTCAGGCGCTCATCGCCTACATCCAGTCGAACCCACGGCTCGCCCCGCCGCAGCCGGCCCAAGCGGGTGACGGCTAGGTGCCCCGCCGGGCAATGCCCACCCAACTTCTGACGGCTGCAAAGCGGCGCCAGGCGGCGTCCTCAGTCGCGCCCGTACTCTCGAGTACGAGCACTCCCTGCGTCCTACCCTGGCTTGCTTTTCGCGTGCCAGAAGTAGGGCAGCATCACCCGGAGGGGCACTAGTGGCCGTGCGCTCCGAAGCCGTGACGCCGACCTGGCGCGACGGCCGCGTCACCAGCTGGCTGACGACGCTCGACCACAAACGCATCGGGATTCTGTACATCGTCACGGCGTTCTTCTTCTTCTTCGCCGCCGGGGTGATGGCGCTGCTCATGCGCGCGCAGCTCTCCCAGGCGGGCAACGAGATCGTCACCGCGAACTCGTACAACCAGCTGTTCACGGTGCACGGGACGATGATGATCTTCCTCTTCGTCGTCCCGATCCTCGCGGGCTTCGGCAACTACCTGGTGCCGCTGATGATCGGGGCGAGGGATATGGCGTTCCCGCGGCTGAACGCGCTCTCCTACTGGCTCTTCCTGCTCGGCGGGCTCATCATCCTCTCGAGCTTCCTCGCGGACGGCGGCGCCGCGAGCTCCGGCTGGACCGGGTATACACCGCTCTCGACCGCCGAGTTCAGCCCGGGAAGCGGCCAGGATTCTCTGGATCCTCGGCCTCCACCTGACGTCGCTCTCGTCGCTCGCCGGCGCGATCAACTTCATTGTCACGATCCACAACATGCGCACGCCGGGGATGACCTGGATGCGCATCCCGCTCTTCGTCTGGTCGATCGAGGCGTACGCGGTGCTGCTCGTCCTCGTCCTGCCGACGATCTCGGCGGCCGTGACGCTCCTGCTCCTCGACCGCCAGACCGGGACTACGTTCTTCTCCGGCACCGACGGGGCGCTCCTTTGGCAGCACATGTTCTGGTTCTTCGGCCACCCCGAGGTCTACATCATGGTGCTGCCCGCGATGGGGATGATCTCCGAGGTCATCCCGGTCTTCTCGCGGAAGCCGATCTTCGGCTACAAGGCGATCGCGTTCTCGACGATCGGCATCGCCTTCGCGAGCATGCTCGTCTGGGCGCACCACATGTTCACGGTCGGGCTTGCGACCCCGCTCCAGTCATGGTTCATGATCGCGTCCTTCGCCGTCGCGATCCCGACCGCGATCAAGATCTTCAACTGGCTGGCAACGCTCTGGAGGGGCCACCTCTGGTTCCGCGCGCCGCTCTACTTCGCGCTCGGGTTCATCGCCCTCTTCACCATGGGCGGCCTCTCGGGGATCATGCTGGCCGCCTATCCCGTGGACTACCAGGCGCACGACACCTACTACGTCGTCGCCCACCTGCACTACGTCCTCTTCGGCGGCACCGTCTTCGGGATCTTCGCCGGGACGTACTACTGGTTCCCGAAGATCACCGGCCGGATGTACGACGAGCGCCTGGCGAAGCTCCACTTCTGGCTCATGTTCATCGGCTTCAACGCCGCCTTCCTACCCCAGCACATGCTCGGCCTGATGGGCATGCCGCGGCGCGTCTACACCTACGAGCGCGAGGGGCTCTTCGAGTGGTACAACCTGATCTCGACGGTGGGCGCGTTCCTCATGGGCATTGCTCTCCTCATCTTCGTCTGGAACGCGACGAAGAGCTGGCGCGGCGGCGAGCGCGTCGGGAACGACCCCTGGGGGGCGGACACGCTCGAGTGGTACGCGGAGTCGCCGCCGCCGGAGCACAACTTCGACAAGGTCCCCTACGTGTCCAGCCCGCGGCCGCTGCGTGACCTGCGCCTGAAGCTCAGGGAGCTGAGGACGTGAGCCCAAGGGCAGGGCCCTGGCTCCACCTGACCGCGATCGCCGGCACCGCCGGCGTGGCGGTCGTGGTGGCGACCGGCTCGTGGGGGCTGGCCCACGACGTGGCCGCGCACGTGACGCTCGCCCTGCTGGCGGCCACGGCTCTGACCGCCCGCCTGGCGCATCCAGACCGGCCGGAGCTCCTCTGGTCGGCCGCGGCGTCGTTTTTCCTCTTCTCCGCCGCGGGGCTGGCGGCGCTCGCCGACGGGCCGACGTGGCTGCACGTCGCGCTGGGCGCGGCCGCCCTAGTGGCGGCAGCCGTCTGCACGGCGATCGCGTTCAGAGGCGGGAGGCCGGTGCCGCGCGCGCCGTGGCGGGACTACGTGACGCTGACGAAGCCGCGGATCATGGTGCTCCTCCTGATCACGGGGGCCGGCGGGATGATCGTCGGCGCCGGCGGGTTGCCCTCGGCGGGCCTCATGCTCGCCACGCTGGGCGGCCTGGCGCTCGCCTGCGGGGGCGCAAGCGCGCTGAACCACGTATTGGACGCGGACATCGACACGCACATGAAGCGCACCGCGAGCAGGCCGGTCGCCTCCGGCCGGGTGCCGCCGGAACGGGCGCTCGAGTTCGGGCTCGCGCTGTCGGCGCTCTCTTACGTCGTCCTCACGAGCTTCGTCAACGTGCTCGCGGCGCTCCTGGCCCTGTTCGGGAACCTCTTCTACGTGCTGGTCTACACCCGCTGGCTGAAGCGCACGACGCCGCAGAACATCGTCATCGGGGGGGCCGCCGGCGCGGTGCCGCCGCTCGTCGGCTACGCGGCGGCGACCGGGGATCTGACCCTGACCGCGCTCGCGCTCTTCCTCATCGTCTTCTTCTGGACCCCACCGCATTTCTGGGCGCTGGCGCTGCTCATCAAGCGCGACTACGCCGCGGCCGGGATTCCGATGCTGCCCGTGGTCCGCGGGGATCGGGAGACGGCGCGCTCCATCGTCCTCTACTCGTTCGTGCTCGTCGGCGTGACGCTGCTGCCCGTGCTCGGGCGGACGCTCGGTCCCGTGTACCTCGTCTCGGCCGGGGTTCTCGGCGCGGCCTTCATCGGGCTCGCCCTCGCCCTGCAGCGCCGAACGACGCCGGCGCGCGCCCGCCGCCTCTTCAGCTACTCGCTGGCCTACCTCGCGCTCCTCTTCGTGGCGATGGCGATCGACCCGCTGATCGTGGGCTGAGTGAATGGACCGCGAGCTGAACAGGAAGAACATGCGCCTGGGGCTCCTGCTCTTCGGGCTCGCGCTGATCCTCCTCGCCGGGTCGGTGGCGATCGCTGTCGTCTACGACGCGCTTGCCTGACCCGTACAGGGCGTTCCTCGCGGTTCGGGAGCGAAGGCCGAAGGGGATCGCGCTCGCGGTCAAGGACCTGATCGACACCGCCGGCCTCGTCACGACGTACGGCTCGGCGATCTTCCGCAACAACGTTCCCGAGCGGACGGCGAGCTCGGTGGCGGCACTCGAGGAGGCGGGCTACGGGGTCGTCGGCAAGACGAACCTGCACGAGTTCGCCTACGGGATCACCTCCGACAACCCGCACTTCGGCGCCGTAGTGAACCCGCTCGATCCCCACCGCATCCCGGGCGGGTCGAGCGGCGGCAACGGCGCCGCGCTGGCTGCTGGGCTCTGCGAGGCCGCGCTCGGAACCGACAGCGCGGGCTCCGTCCGCCTCCCGGCGGCCTGCTGCGGCGTGGTGGGCTTCAAGCCGACGTGGGGGCTCGTGGCAACGGACGGCGTCTTCCCGCTGGCACCCAGCTTCGACACGGTCGGGCCGATGGCCCGGACGGTCGCCGTCTGCACCGAGCTCATGCGTGCGCTCGGGGCGCAGCCGGCCGATGCTGCCACCGACGTTCGCACAGCGCTCGCCTGGACCGAGCACGCCGACCCGCTCGTGCGCGCCCGCGTCGAGGAGGCGGCGGCTCTCATCCCGCACGTCGAGCGCATCGACTTCGCGCTCCCCGGCGACGTGAACCCCGCGTTCCAGGCCGAGGCGGCCGACGTCCACCGCGAGCTCTTCGCCGAGCACGCCGACCTCTACGGCGAGAACGTCCGGCGGAAGCTCGAGGCGGCGTTCGCCGTGTCGGAGGAGGACGTGGAGGCCTCCCGCGCCGAGCGCAAGGCCTACCGCGAGCGCGCCCTCGAGGCGCTGGACGGTTTCGACGTCGTCCTGACGCCGACCATGCCGACGGTCGCCCCGCCGGTCGGCCCCGGCGATCTCGCGCTGCGCGAGCGGATGATCATGCTCACGCGCCCGTTCAACGCCACGGGCTGGCCGGCGCTCGCCCTCCCGTGCGGGCCGGCCGAGGGCGGCCTTCCAGCCTCGCTCCAGATCGCAGCACGCCCGGGCGACGACGCCCTCGTCCTGGCCGTGGGCGAAGCGGTCCAGCAAGCCCTGGCCAAGTAACACTGTGTTACTTGGGAGCCGCGGCCTCGTCGGCGAGGACGACCGTCTGCGCTGCTCGCACCCTCGCCGCGGGCAGGGTCTCGTCGCCGGCCAGGACCTTCGCCAGCACCTCGCGCTTCGCCTGGCCCTCGACCAGGAAGGCCACCAGCGGCTGCGCGTTCAGGTACGGCAGCGAGAAGCTGATCCGCGGATGCGGCGGCGGGAGGCCCGGGACGGGGACGTAGACGAGCGGGCCGGGGTCGGCGAGCTCCTCCTCGTGCCCGGGGAAGAGCGACGCCGTGTGGCCGTCCGAGCCGAGGCCGAGGAGGACGAGGTCGAAGGCGCGGGGCAACTCGACGTCCATTGAGCCGAGAGGTGGATTTGCTCTTCCGGGATCGGCACGCGCAAGAGCAGCGCCTCGCGGGCCAGGCGCTCGTTCGAGTCGGGATGGTCGGGCGGGACGACTCGCTCGTCGCTCCACCAGACGTGCCAGGCCTGCCAGTCAAGCGGCAGCCCCGCGAGCCGCTCGTAGACCGGCCGGGGCGTCGACCCCCCCGTGAGCGCGATGCGAAACGGCGACCGCCCGTGCGAGCGCTCCCCGATCCAGCCGGCGGCAAGCTCCGCTAGGTCGGCTGCGACGAGAAGCTGCGTACGGCCTCCTCGTAGATCCGGTCGCGGCCGAACAGCTCGAGCTGATCGGAGAGGAGGTCGCTGGGCGATAGGGCGTCTAACCGGAAGGGACGCGCCTCGCGCCCGCCGACCTCGACGAGCTCGATCTCCCCCGCAGGCTCCAGGTCGAGCCGGATTCCACGCCCGAGCCGCGCTGCGAGCCAGGCCCTCAGGAGCAGCGCCTCCGTCTCCGGTCCGGCAACGCGAAGCACGGAGGCCTCGGCCACGTCGGGCCAGAGGTCGGCGACGGCGGCCCTCCAGCGCAGCGTCCGCGCCCAGGAGATATCCGAGACGCGGATGCGGTCGAAGAGCTCCGGCAGCCGGGCGAAGTCGGCCGCCGCAGCGGGCCACTCGCGCGAGTCGACGACGAGCCGGTCGGCCACGCCGACGAGCTGGTCGAGCTCGCCGCCTCCAAAGGGCAGCGGGCCCCGCCACCGGAGGAAGACCGGGAGATCGGAGACGAGCAGCGGCGTCACGACGCTCGCCGGCGCCGCGGCGCGCTGACCGCAGAGGCGGAGCGAAATCACCTCCGAGCACACCTGGCGCTGCTCCCCACCGCGCACGAAGCAGCGGAGGTCGACCTCGCCCTCGAGCGCGTCGTAGGCCGCGTCGGGCTGCGGGAAGAGGAGGATCGTGCGCGACGGGTGCCGCTCCGCGAGCCCGGCGAGGGTGTCCGTCGCCTGCTCGACCCAGCGCTCGGGCACCCACGCGATGTGCGTCATCACGCTCGCCCGCAGGCGCGGAGATGCGCCGGCCTCCGTCGAGGCGTCGCGAAGCTCCCCCAGCTCCCGCTCCAGCTCCCGGAGGGTCGTGGGCATTAGTGCCCCTCCAGGTAATGCGACCTGGAGTGCATTGCCTGGAGGGGCACTACTAGTGTCTCCTCCACGAGCGGCCGTCGCGGTGGAGGAGCTCGTCCGCTGCGTGCGGCCCCCAGGTCCCGGCAGCGTAGTTGGGGAAGTGCGGCCGGTCACGCTTCCACGGCGCGACCATCGCGTCGACGATCGCCCACTGCTCCTCCACCTCGTCAGCGCGGGTGAAGAGCGTCGCGTCGCCGAGCAGGCAGTCGAGGATGAGCCGCTCGTAGGCCTCGGGGAGCCCGACCCGGAACGCGCCGCCGTAGAGGAAGTCCATGTGCACCGAGCGAATGGAGATCCCCTGCCCGGGCACCTTTGCCCCGACGGCGAGCGAGACGCCCTCGTCCGGCTGGATGTGGACGAGGAGGACGTTCGGGCGCAGGCCCTCCTCGTCGTCGATCTCGAACGGCGGGTGCGGCGCGCGCTTGAACTGGATCGCGATCGTCGTCTCGCGGCGGGGCAGCCGCTTCCCGGTACGGATGTAGAAGGGCGTGTCGGCCCAGCGCCAGTTGTCCACGTAGACCTTGGCCGCGACGTAGGTCTCCGTTTCGGAGTCCGGCGCGACTCCGGGCTCCTCGCGATAGCCGGGCACCGGCTCGCCCTCGATGAACCCTGGCCCGTACTGGCCGCGGACGACGTGCTTCGGCCCGGGCGTGTGCAGCGCACGCAGCACCTTCACCTTCTCGTTTCGCACCGCGTCGGCGTCGAAGTCGATCGGCGGCTCCATCGCAGTGAGCGCAACGAGCTGAAGCATGTGGTTCTGGACGACGTCCTGCATCGCGCCCACGTCGTCGTAGAACTCGCCGCGGCCCTCGACGCCCAGTTGCTCCGCGACCGTGATCTGGACGTGGTCGATGAACTGCCGGTTCCAGATCGGCTCGAAGATGCCGTTGGCGAAGCGCAGCACGAGCATGTTCTGGACGGTCTCCTTGCCCAGGTAGTGGTCGATGCGGAAGATCTCCTTCTCCTCGAAGAACTCGTGGATCAGGTCGTTGAGCTCCCGGGCGCTTGCGAGATCGTGGCCGAACGGCTTCTCCACGATCACCCGAGACCAGCCGCGATTGGAGGGCACCTTGCCCAGCACGGTCACGATCGACGCGATCGCCTTCGGCGGCACCGCGAGGTAGTAGACGCGGTTCCCCGCCGTCCCCCGCTTCTGGTCGAGCTCGTCGAGGCGTGCCGCCAGCGCATCCACGCTTCCCGCCTCCGAGACGTCCGCAGTCACGAAGGAGAGCCTCTCGGCCAGCCGCTTCCAGACGTCCTCCCGGAACTCGTCGCGGCCATGGTCGATCACCGCCTGCCGCATGTGCTCCCGGAAGTCCTCGTCGGCCGCCTCCATGCGCGAAACGCCGAGGATCGCGTAGTCGTCGGGCAGGAGGCTGCGGAAGGCAAGGGAGTAGAGCGCGGGCATGAGCTTCCGCTGGGTGAGGTCGCCCGTGGCGCCGAAGATCGTCAGGGCGAACGGCTCCGGCGGCCGGCGCATGCGCAGCCCCTCCAGCAGTGGGTTCTGGGCCGGAGCGACGGTCTCGGTCATTCGGCTTGCTTCGCTTCCTCGGCCCCCCGCGCGGCCTCGACCGCATGCCCGCCGAACTGGTTGCGGAGCGCTGCGTTCACCTTGGCCGCGAAGGACTCCTCCTGGCGGGAGGCGAAGCGGGCGAAGAGCGCCGCCGAGATGGCCGGCACCGGCACGGCCGCGTCGATCGCCTCGTGGAGCGTCCAGCGGCCCTCGCCGGAGTCCTGGACGACGCCGCGGATTCTGCTCGAGGCCCGGATCGGCCTCGAACGCGCGCTGGAGGAGCTCGAGCAGCCAGCTGCGAACGACGGAGCCGTGCTGCCAGAGCGCCGAGATCTTGTCGAGGTCGAGGTCATAGAGGTCGATCTCGCGGAGGAGCTCGAAGCCCTCGGCGTAGGCCTGCATGAGGCCGTACTCGATGCCGTTGTGCACCATCTTCACGAAGTGCCCGGCGCCGGCCGGGCCGACGTGCGCGTAGCCGCCCTCGGGGGCGAGCGTGGCCAGGATCGGCTCCAAGGTGGTGAACGCCGACTCCTCACCGCCCACCATCACGCAGTAGCCCTCCGTCAGGCCCCAGATCCCGCCTGAAACCCCGGCGTCGAGGAAGCGGGTGCCCTTCTTCTTCGCCTGCCTCGGCGCGACGGATCGAGTCGCGGAAGTTCGAGTTGCCGCCGTCGACGACGATGTCGCCGTCCTCGAGCAGCGGCAGGAGCGTTTGGAACGCCATCTCCGTTGGGGCGCCCGCCGGGATCATCAGCCAAGCGACGCGCGGCTGCTGCAGCTTCATGGCGAGCTCGACGAGCGAGTCGGCAGTGCGGTCGGGATTCGTGCGGGCGTAGGTCTCCACCTCGTGGCCGCCCTTGCGAAGGCGCTCCGTCATGTTGCCGCCCATGCGGCCGAGGCCGACGATTCCGAGCTTCACAGGTCCTCCAGTCTGACGCGGACGATAGGCCGCCCGCGTTCTCTGAGGGCGGCAAGGTCTCCAAGGGCCTGGCACTGGATCAGGCGCCGGAACCCGAACGCGCGCCCCGGGATCGGGAGCTCGTCGCCGGGGTCGTCCACCACCTGGACGAAGCGGCCGGTCGGCGGGCCTCCCTTGTGCAGCTGGCCCGTGGAGTGCAGGTAGCGCGGGCCGAGCCCGACGGTGACGACGCAGCCGGTAGCGCGGGCGCGCTCGACAAGCGGCGCCAGCTCGGCTTCTCGGGCCGGGTCGACGAACGCCTGGATCGCGACGTAGTCCGGCGGCTTCGCGTCGGCGAGGAGGCTCTCCACGGTCTCCATGTCCCCTTCGGACACCTCAGGGGTCTGACCCCGGTCGTCCCCCGAGAGGATCTGGACGGTGCGGTCCTTGGCCTCCTGCACGTTGGGCTGGTCGAATGGGTTGATCTCGAGGATCGCGCCGGCGACCGCGGTCGCTAGCTCCCAGCGGTAGAACTCGGCGCCGAGGTCGGCAGGGGCTCCCACAACGACATCGTGCCACTGGCGGTCGGGGCCGTCGGGCGACTCTCCCGGTGCCGGAACGAGGCCCTTCCCCTGCTTGCCGGTGGACTCGGCGATGAGCTGCTCCAGCCACAGCCCAAAGCCGTTCGCCTCCGGCGCGACCACCTTGTCGCGGCCCTCCTCCCAGCCTCTGCCGAGAGCCAGGCCGAGCTCGACGCCGGGCCCGTCGGCGGCGCGGCAGGCCTCCTGCATGGCCACCGCCGCCTCCCGGAGCTCGCCGAGGTCGATGCCGAGCAGCGCTGCCGGGACGAGCCCGAACGGGGAGAGCGCCGAGTAGCGGCCGCCGATCGCCGGCTCGCCGTGGATCACGGCCCTGAACCCGCGCTCGCGCGCGAGCGCCTCCAACTCGGAGCCGGGATCTGTGACCGCGCCGAAGTGCCGGCCGCCGCGCCAGAAGTAGTCGAGGTGGCAGCGCGTCTCGAGCGTCGTGCCGGACTTCGACGAGACGAGAAACAGCGTCTCTTCGGGGTCGATCCGCGCCTCGACCGCCCGGACGGCGGCAGGATGCGTGCTGTCGAGAACGTGGAACCAGTCGGCGCCCACGGCCCGGCGCATGACCTCGGGCGCGAGGCTGGACCCGCCCATGCCGAGCAGGACGCAGGCCCCGAGCTCGAGCTCCTGGAGACGCCGGAGGCCGTCGAGCATCTGCTCCCGCGGAAGGCGGGAGGGCTCATCGAGCCAGCCGAGCCAGCGATCCTCGTCCGACCCCGTCCAGAGCGAGGCGTCCCGCGCCCAGATCCGCTCGACGATCTCGGCGGGGTCGGTGCCCACGTACTACGTGGCGACCAACTCGCCGGACTTGGCGCGGATGCCGTCGAGGAGCTCGGCGAACGAGTCGGCGAACTTCTCCACGCCCTCGCGCTCGAGCGTGGCGGTGACGTCGTCGTAGTCGACCCCGGCCTCGACGATCCGGCTGAAGACCTCCTTCGCCTCGTCCAGCCCCTGCTCCAGCGTGAGCGCAACGCGCCCGTGATCCTGGAACGCTCGGATGGTCTCCTCCGGCATGGTGTTCACCGTGCGGGGCCCGATCAGCTCCTCGACGTAGAGGACGTCGCGGTACGCCGGGTTCTTCGTCGACGTCGACGCCCAGAGGCAGCGCTGGCTCGTCGCACCTCTCGCCTCGAGGGCCTCCCAGCGCGGGCCCGAGTAGAGCTCCTCGTAGCGCTGGTAGGCGAGCTTCGCGTTGGCGACCGCCAGCTTTCCCTTGAGATCCGCGGGGGCACCGACCTCGTCCAGGCGCCGGTCGGCCTCCGTGTCCACACGCGAGACGAAGAAGCTCGCGACCGAAGCGACCGGCGACGGGTCGCCTCCTGATTCGACAAGGCGCTCGAGCCCGCGCAGGTGCGCCTCGGCGACCTCGGCGTAGCGCTGCAGGGAAAAGATCAGCGTGACGTTGATCGACTTCCCGCGCGCGATCATCTCCTCGATCGCCGGCAGCCCGGGCTCGGTCGCCGGGATCTTCACGAAGAGGTTCGGCCGGTCGACGAGCTCGTGGAGGCGGATCGCCTCGGCGATCGTGCCCTCGGTGTCGTGTGCGAGCGTCGGGTCGACCTCGAGCGAGACGTAGCCGTCTCGGCCGCCGCCCTCGTCCCAGACCGTGCGGAGGAGGTCGCACGCGTCGCCGACGTCCTTGACCGCGAGCCGGAGGAAGAGCTCCTTCGGGTCGCGCTCGTGCTCCAGCTCCTGCCGGAGCTGCTCGTCGTAGACCTCGCCTGCGGCGACCGCCTTCTGGAAGATGCTCGGGTTCGAGGTGACGCCGACCACGGCGTCCTCCTCCATGAGGCGCGCGAGCTCACCCGAGCGGAGCATGTCGCGCGAAAGGGAGTCGATCCAGACGCTCTGCCCGAGCGCCGAAAGCTGGTGTAGTCGAGATTGAGCCATTGGTGCCGTCCTTCCCGGTCGGCGGGTTTCTCTCACCTACCGTAGCGCGCGGGCGCGGGTCAGCCGCCGCGCCGCGTCCGCGATGTGCACCCGGTCGATGCCTGCGGCCGCGAGGAGCTCGGCCGGCTTCCCCGAGGCCGGCATCCCGGCGACTGCGAGCACCGCGACCGGCGGGCGCTCGTCCGCGCCGGCGAGCGCGGCGAGCACCGCCTCGCCAAGGCCGC
This sequence comes from uncultured Actinomycetes bacterium, assembly GCA_963794055.1. Taxonomy (GTDB): domain Bacteria; phylum Actinomycetota; class Thermoleophilia; order Gaiellales; family Gaiellaceae; genus JAIBJN01. The sequence continues at coordinate 17,867 of CAWCCL010000024.1, read as the reverse complement.
CCTCGGGCCAGTGATCCTCGACGGTGACGACGGCGCCGGTCGCGGCGGCGGCCTCGCGGAGCGCAGCCTCGTCGATCGGCTTCACCGAGTAGCAGTCGAGCACGCGGGCGGCAATGCCCTCCGCGGCGAGCGCGTCGGCGGCCGCGAGCGCCTCGACCACGGTGATCCCGGCGCCGACGATCGTTACCTCGTCCTCGTCGGAGGAGCGCAGGACGCGGCTGCCGCCGATCGGGAACTCCTCGTCGGCGTCGTAGACGACCGGGGTCGCCCCGCGCGTGGTGCGGATGTAGGAGATCCCGTCGAGCTCGGCCATCGTGACGACGAGCTTCGCCGTCTGGTTCGCGTCACACGGGTAGAGGACGGTGCTGCCCCCGACCGCGCGCATCATCGCGAGATCCTCCAGCGCCATCTGCGAGGGCCCGTCCTCGCCGATGGAGACGCCGGCGTGCGAGCCGGAGAGCGCCATCGTCGCGCGACTGACCGCCGCCATGCGGACGAAGTCGTAGGCGCGCGTGAAGAAGGCGGCGAAGGTCGAGGCGAACGGCTTCCACCCGCGCACCTGCAGGCCGACCGCGGCCGCGACCAGCTGCTGCTCGGCGATGAACATCTCGAAGAACCGCTCGGGATGGGCAGCCTTGAAGATCTCGGCGTAGGTGGAGTTGGAGACCTCGCCGTCGAGCGCGACGACGTGGCCGTCGGCGGCGCCGAGCGCGGCGAGCGCGTCCCCGTAGGCCTTGCGCGTGGCGACCTCGCTGCCGACCTCGTAGCGCGGCAGCTCGAGCGGCCCGTTCCCGAAGACGTGCGGCTCGGCAGGCTCCCGGACGGCCACCTGCACGCGGATGTCCCGCTCGCCGCCGAGCTCGGCGATCGCCGCCTCGGGGTCGTCGAGCGGCTTTCCGTGCATCCCGTCCTTGTCCTCGACGGCGCTGACGCCCTTCCCTTTCACCGTGCGCGCGACGATCACCGTGGGGCGGCCTTCGACGCCCAGCGCCTCCGCGTAGGCGGCGTCGATCGCGGCGACGTCGTGGCCGTCGATCGCGATTGCATGCCAGTCGTAGGCCTCGGCCCGGCGGACGTACGAGTCGAGTCCCAGCCGTGCATCGTCTCGCCGCGCTGGCCCAGCCGGTTGACGTCGATGATGGCGGTCAGGTTGTCGAGCTTCGAGTAGGCCGCATGCTCGAACGCCTCCCACATCGACCCCTCCGCCATCTCGCTGTCGCCGCACAGCGTCCACACGCGGTACGGCAGGCGGTCGAGCTTCTTCCCGGCGAGGGCGATCCCCGACGCGAGATGGGCAGGCCCTGGCCGAGCGAGCCGGTGGCGACGTCCACCCAGGGGATGATCGGCGTCGGGTGCCCCTCGAGCCGGCTACCGAGCTTGCGGAAGGTGAGGAGCTCCTCGTCGGTGATCGCGCCGGCCGCCTTGAAGAGCGAGTAGACGAGCGGCGAGGCGTGGCCCTTGGAGAAGACCAGGTGGTCGTTCGCAGGGTTCTCCGGGTGCTCGAAGTCGTAGCGGAGGTACTTGTCGAGGAGGACGGCCATCAGGTCGGCCGCGGACATCGACGATGTCGGATGGCCGGAGCTCGCAGCTGCAGCGGCGCGAACGGAGTCGACGCGCAACTGCTGGCCCAGCTCCCGCCAGCGCTCCCGGTCGGTCATGCCGGCCATCCTATCCAGCAGATTCGGAGCAGGACGCGAAGCAGGGCACCTGCGTGCCACCATTGGAGCATGGCCGTGGTCATCGCCTCCAACCTGCGCAAGGAGTTCGCTGGGACCCTGCTCTTCGACGGCGTCTCGTTCAAGCTCGAGCGCCGGGACCGGCTCGCGCTCGCAGGCCCGAACGGCGCCGGCAAGACGACTCTCCTCCGCATGCTCGTGGGGGAGACGTCGATCGAGGGCGGCGAGCTGGTAATCGAGAAGGGGACGCGCATCGCGCTTCACGACCAGCGGCCGCCGCTCGACCGCGACCTCAGCCTGCGGGAGCACGTCCTGTCGGGCGCATCCGACCTGCTCGCGACCGAGCGCGAGCTGAGCCGCCTCGAGCAGGCGATGGCCGGAGGTGCCGACAGCGCGGCCACACTCTCCGCTTACGCGGCGGCGCAAGCCCGGCTGGAGCACGCCGGAGGGTACGGCTGGCGCGACCACGCGACCGCCGTCGTGCGCGGCCTCGGCTTCCACGAGCAGGACTTCGACCGCCGGCTCTCGACCTTCTCGGGCGGCGAGATCACCCGCGCCTCGCTCGCCCGCGCGCTCGCCGGCGACCCCGACCTGATCCTGCTCGACGAGCCCACCAACCACCTCGATGTCGCGAGCCTCGAATGGCTCGAGCGCGAGCTCTCGTCGTTCGACGCCGCCTGCATGATCGTGGCCCACGACCGCTGGTTTCTCGAGGCCGTGACGAGCGCGACCCTGGAGCTCGAGGCCGGCCGTGGGACGTACTTCCCCGGTCCCTGGCACGTCTGGCGGCTGGACGCGGTTGTCGTGCCGTCTGAAGCTAGCCAGTAGCTCCTGCGGGCGGTGGATCCGGATCGTGCAGAAAGCCTTGTCCGTCGCGGTGCGTTCAACCGTCCAAGACGCGGGCAACACGGTTCCGATCCACTTTTGCAGCGAGTCGGCGCCCAGGTTCTTCTGGACGACGCAGGCCGCCGAGTCCGCCGGTGCCAGACGCGGCAGCCACAGCAGGAGCAGCTCGTGGAGCGCTTCCTTTCCAATGCGGATGGGCGGATTTCGACCAGATGGTGTCGAAGGTGGTGGCCGGGTCGACCTCCTCGGGCAGCGAGGCCTTCACATTCCCAAGACCCAACGAGCGGGCATTGTCGCGCGTCAAACCGATGCTGCGCTCGTTGACGTCCACCGCGTAAACCGTGGCCTCCGGGGAAGCCAGCGCCATGCTCAGGGCGATGGGTCCCAGACCACAGCCGATGTCAAGCAGGTTTCCGGTCGTTGAAGGATCCGGAACCGACTCCAAGAGCACAGCCGTACCCTTGTCGATTCGGTCCGGGCTGAAGATGCCGCCGGAGGTTTCGACCTTGCGGATGCACCATCCTTCGACGCTGATGGTGCGGCGTTTTTCCGGAGTTGCCGGTTGCGCACTGAAATAATGATCCGAGCTCATGTTGGCAGGTTAATCACCGGAGGCCGCAATCCCAAACCGCGCACGGCGATGTGGACCATATTGGCTCATTCGGGGTGTGGGTGCCAGTTGACGGGCTCGTGCCATGCAGTGATAGAGTTTTCCCTATGACTTTTCTGTAAGACGCATCTTGCGCATTTTCGACGCAGCAGACGGCTTCCGACGCCGAAAAATCAGTATATACTGCCACGCGCCGAAAAGTCATAGTTGGGAGGCCCGAGCCATGGCTCACCCAATGATCACACCCCGACCGTAGTTTCCGGCTTCATGGCTCCCGCGGACTTCATTGACCCAGCATGCGGTGGACCCCTAAACGATCCATCCAAGGACAACACATGCATTCTCATGATGATCAAGCACACGAAAACGGCGCATCTGTCGGCGTAGGGCACTATTCTGGAATACAGCACGCTAAAGGGGAACATGACCAACTCACAGCATTCCGGTCCACACGACAACGACATGGACGAGGCGCAGATCCAGGCCGCCATCGAAAGGATTCTTGCCAGCGACCATTCGGCCGCCGAGAAGAGCACCCATTTCGGGGCGCCCGAACACGAAGGAATCTTCTCGGGCCGTGCCCAGGCGCTTAGCAACCTGAACCGTGAACACTCGGCCTTCGACGGCAAACAGGAAGACCTTGCCGAACGCCGGGCACTGCGCCGCGTCGCGAGGGCTGTCCACCGAACTCGAAGACGTCACCGAGGTCGAGTACCGGCAGTTGCGGCTCGAGCGCGTGGTGCTGGCCGGGATCTGGACGAAGGCGACGCACAGGATGCCGAAAACTCACTGCGTGAACTGGCGGCGCTGGCCCAGACCGCCGGTCGGAGGTGCTTGACGGCATTGTCCAGCGCCGCGAGCCAAACCGGATCCGGGAACCTTCCTGGGCTCGGGCAAGGCCCATGGAATTCGTGAGATGTGTCGCGCCACCGGTGCCGACACCGTCATCATCGACTCCGAGCTCTCCCCGTCCCAGCGCCGTGGGCTCGAAGACGTCGTGAAGGTCAAGGTCATCGACCGGACCGCGCTGATCCTCGACATCTTCGCCCAGCACGCGAAGTAGCCAAGAGGGCATGGCGGCAGGTCGAGCTCGCTCAGCTACGATACCTTGCTTCCGCGTCTGCGTGGTTGGGGCGAATCAAAATGTCGCGCCAGGCCGGTGGCCGCGTGGTGCCGCCGGTGGCGGCATCGGTTCCCGCGGCCCGGGCGAAACCAAGATCGAACTGGACCGTCGGCGCATCCGCGACCGCATGGCCAAGCTTCGCCAGGAAATCAAGGGCATGCTCGCACGGGAAGCAAAGCGCGCAAACCGGAAGCGCAACGAAGTGCCCTCGGTGGCGATCGTCGGCTACACCAACGCCGGCAAGTCCTCGCTGCTGAACCGGCTCACCCATGCCGGCGTCCTGGTGGAGAACCCCCTGTTCGCGACCCTGGATCCCACCGTGCGCCAGGCCGTAACCGGCGACGGACTGAACTACACGCTCACCGACACGGTGGGCTTCGTCAAGTCGCTTCCCACCCAGCTCGTGGAGGCGTTCCGCTCCACCCTCGAGGAGATCGCCGACGCAGACCTGATCCTGCACGTGGTCGACGCGGCGCACCCGGACCCGGAAGGGCAAATTCAGGCGGTCCGCACGGTGCTCAACGACATTGATGCGCAGAACATCCCGGAAATCATCGTGCTGAACAAGGCGGATGTGCCGACCCGTTTGTGGTGGAACGACTGCGCCAACGCGAGCCGAACCACGTGATTGTCTCGGCCCGCGCCAGTTGGCAGGCATCGAAGAACTGCTGCAGAAGATCAGCGCGGCAATTCCGCGGCCCGGTGTGCAACTGGAATTTGATGATTCCCTACGATCGAGGCGACGTTGTCGACAGCTACACGGCGCCGAGGCTGAAATTCTGGCCATCGAACACGAAACGGGACGCGCATGATGGTCAAGGTGCGCGAAGGCATGGCCGCGGAAGTGGAGCAATTTAGTATTCATGGCTGAGGAATCACAAGTCATCGCCCTGTTGGACGCTGCGGTGTCCTCGATGGGCGGGCAGAGCCGGCCGGGACAGCACGAAATGGCAAAACAAGTTGTCCGCGCCATGGAAACCGGCGAGCACCTTTTGGTGCAGGCGGGGACCGGAACCGGTAAGTCGATGGCTTACCTGGTTCCGGCTCTTGTCACGCCCTGAATTCGGAAAAGCCCGTGGTGATTTCCACCGCGACGCTGGCGCTCCAAGCCCAAATTGTCGGACGCGACGTCCCGCGGCTTTTGAAGTCGCTGAAGGATGAGCTGCCCCGCGAAATGGATGTCGCCCTGGTCAAGGGCCGCTCCAACTACGTGTGCCAGTACAAGCTCGGCGGCGGCTACCCGGACGAAGACGAAGACGTCCTGTTCTCCCTCGAATCCGACGCCCCGGTGGCCGGCGGTTCTCAACGGTCCGTCCTCGGCACTCGGGCAGGAATAGTGCGGCTACGTCTATGGGCCGAACGCACCGACACCGGTGACCGCGACGACATAACCCCGGGGGTCAGTGACGCCGCCTGGCGTCAGGTCTCGGTCAGCGCCATGGACTGCCTGGGATCCAGAAATGCCCGATGGCTTCCGATTGCTTCAGCGAGATGGCCCGTGCCCGGGCGGCCGAGCGGACGTGGTGATCACCAACCACGCGATGCTCGCGGTCTCGGCGTTCGAGGGACTGGCCGTGCTACCGGACTTCGACACCGTCATCATCGACGAGGCCCACGAACTTCAGGACCGGGTGACAAGTTCGGTGACCCGCCGTTGTCGGTCGACATGGTCCAGACCGCCGCTTCCGCGGCCCGCAAGCATTGCGCGGTAAGCGTCGACGCGTTAAACCAGGGGGCCAAGGCGCTGCAGCGCAGCCTCGAGGGCGTCCCCACGGGCTTGATGGCCCGGGGCTGAACGAAGAACGAAGCCGCGATCAACCAGATCGCCGAGGCCGCACGCGTGGTCCTTTCGGATTCGAAGCCCGAAGCCAACGCGCCGGCGGACGGCGGGCGGCAGATGGCTCGTTCACAGGTCATGTCCCTGGTTGAGCAGTGCACCAAGATGCTTGAAATGACCGAGGAGCGTGAAGTCATCTGGGCTTCGCATCCGGGCAGTTCAAGCCCGGGGAGGGCTATGTCCAGCCGGACGAGTCAAGCCAGCCGACGCTGAACGTTGCACCTCTTTCGGTGGCCGGCAAATTTCGTGAAGGCCTCTTTGACGGTCGCACCGTCATCCTGACCAGCGCGACCCTGGCCATCGGGGCGGCCTTTGCGCCCGTCGCCGGCGCCTTGGGATTGGTCGGCGACGGCGCACCAACATGGAATGGCGTCGATGTCGGAAGCCCTTCGACTACCCAAGCAGGGCATCCTGTATGTTGCCAAGCACCTGCCCAAGCCGGGTCGCCAGATGTCCCAGGAAATGCTCAGCGAGATCGAAGACCTGATCAAGGCTTCCGGGGGAGGGGCCCTGGCGCTGTTCACCTCGCGCCGCGCAGCGGAGGAAGACGACAATCCTGCGTTCTCGGTTGGACATTCCGATTTTGTGCCAGGGCGAATCAAGCATGAAGGCCTTGGTCGACCAGTTCTCCGCCGAACCGGACACCTGCCTCTTCGGAACCATGACCCTGTGGCAGGGCGTCGACGTGCCGGGCAACGCGTGCCGCCTGGTGATCATCGACAAGATCCCGTTCCCCCGGCCCGACGACCCGCTTTCCTCGGCTCGCAGCCCGGGATGTCAGCCAAACACGGCGGCAACGGGTTCATGGCCGTGGCGGCGAGCCCACGCCGCTGTCAGGTTGGCACAGGGTGCGGGACGGCTTGATTCGTTCGGTCAACCGACCGAGCGGAGTGGTGGTAGAGCCTGGACTGCCGCGTCTGGCAACGGAACGCTATGGAGAGCTTCCTGCGGGCCTCTTTGCCGCCATTGTGGGCCACCCCGGACAAGCCGACGGTGTTGGCCGCGCTGGAACGGCTCAACGAAACCTAGGAGACATTGCGGTCCATTGGGAGCGCAGGCGTGAATAAACCAATGAGGAAGGGGCCGGTGATTCGACCGGCCCCTTCTCATTAATATGCCTGTGACGTCCCTAGATGGAGCGCATGACCGAAACCACTTTGCCCATGACCGTTGCCGCGTCACCGAGGATCGGTTCGTAGCGGGAGTTCTGGGGCAGCAGCCAGGTGTGGCCATCTCGCTGGCGGAAGGTTTTCACCGTGGCTTCGTCGTCGAGCAGCGCCGCAACGATGTCGCCGTTGACTGCTGTTTGCTGACGTCGCACGACAACCCAGTCGCCATCGCAAATGGCGGCATCGATCATGGAATCGCCGCTGACCTTGAGCATGAAAAGTTCGCCATGACCTACGAGCTGGCGCGGCAACGCAAACACGTCTTCCACTGCCTGGTCAGCGAGGATCGGGTTGCCCGCAGCAATTCGGCCCACCAATGGAACCATGGCGGTATCCGCCGAAGTGGTCAGTTCCGAGACATTCATTCCGTTCGCGGCCTTGAGCTCGGCCTGACCGGAAACCACTTCAAGTTTCGTGTCGGATTTGAGTTGCAAAGGCAGCAGGATTTCCATGGCGCGCGGACGTCGGGGATCGCGACGGATATAGCCAAGCTTTTCGAGCTGGCTCAGCTGATGCGTCACGCTCGAGACGCGCAGCCACCCAGTCACCAATCTCTCGCATGGAAGGCGGGTAGCCGTTGGCACTGACCGAGCGCTGGATCGTTTCGAGAACCTTTTTCTGGCGAATGGTCAGGCTCTTTCGCGTCTCGCCGAGGGGTTCGTTGTTCGGTCGTCATTCTGTGTGCCTCATCCCGATCGTCGGCGGTTGGCCCGCGCGTTCCGCAATTTGTCGGTGCGGAGTGATGAAGTGAATTCACCGTTCCACAACACTTATCTTAGTGGACGGCGGCGACCCTTTCAAAGATTTGTTCGAACCGATCTGGACACGTGTCGTTGAAAAGTGCTAGAAATAACTTGCGAACTACGAACACATATTCGAAAAATGTGTAGCTAGAACGATTAGAGAAGCTTGTTCGATTTGTGGCCCACTCGCATCGGCCCGTCGTATCTCTAAGGAAAGGCGAAGACATGGCAAACTCTCTCTCGGCCCCGCTCCACCTCGTTCCGGATCCCATCGCGTACCACGCACCGCAGGAGGCTGGCTTGCGGTTGACGCGCCGCGGGAAATTCGTTTTGATCGCCATGCCGATCTTCATGGCCAGCATGGGTGTACTCATGCTTCTCGGCTTGTTCCTGTCACCGGCCAAGGCCTCTGCCGACGTGCCCGTGGGTGTCGCCGCCCTCAGTGTCACCGTGATCGAAGGCGACACGCTCTGGGGGCTGGCTCAAGTCGCGCCCCAGCTTGACCCCCGCGAAGCGGTGCGCCAAATCGCCGAAATCAACAACCTTGAGGGAGACGTCCTGTACGCGGGAACGGAACTCTACATTCCAACGGCACGCTAGCTGCCGCCCAGCAGACGGCGGATGTGACCCCCGCGTCATTGCGAACCGATTGTTACCCCGTTCCACATTGCTGATTCTGATGCCTTGGACCGCGCGCCCTAGACTTATGGGGTGAATGAACGGCTAAATCGCCTGGCAAAATTGCCCCTGCGAGAGAATCTTCAAGGTCTTGAACCCTACGGCGCACCCCAAATTGACGTACCGATCCAGCTGAACGTCAATGAAAACACCCATCCGTTGCCCGAAGCCGTTCATCGCGCGATCGTCGAGGAAGTGTCCGCTGCGGCGCTGGGTTTTAATCGCTACCCCGACCGTGAATTCACCGAGTTGCGTGAGCGCCTGGCAGCCTACCTCGGCCACGACCTGAATGCCGAGAATATCTGGGCGGCAAACGGATCCAATGAAGTGCTGCAACAAATCCTGCAGGCATTCGGCGGACCGGGCCGCACGGTCATGGGATTCCCTCCACCTATTCGATGTACCCGCTGCTGGCCAGCGGAACCGACACCGCATACATTGCCGGTGTTACGCCTCGAGGGCTATGCCCTGTCCGCAGCCGATGCCGCGGAGCAGGTGCGCGCCGCGGCACCCAACATCGTTTTCCTTTGCTCACCCAACAACCCGACGGGTACGGCCCTGGGCCTGGATGTCGTCGAGGCCGTCTACGAGGCCGGTGCCGCAAGCAACGCCATCATCATCGTGGATGAGGCCTACGCGGAATTTGCCCACAACGGAACCCTGTCGGCGCTGTCCCTGTTGCCGGGCCGCGAGCGCTTGATCGTCTCACGCACCATGTCCAAGGCCTTCGCCCTGGCCGGGGCCAGGGTTGGTTACCTCGCCGCCGCTCCCGAGGTCACCGATGCCATCCGCTTGGTCCGTCTGCCGTACCACCTTTCGGCGGTGACCCAGGCGACGGCCAATGCCGCGCTCAAGCACGTCGAGGCGCTGCTGGCCAACGTCGAGGACATCAAGTCCCAGCGCGACCGGATCGTCAACGAGCTGACCCGCATGGGCTTGAACCCTGCGTCGTCGGACTCGAACTTCGTGTTCTTCGGCGGCCTCGAGAACCCCCGGTACATCTGGGAGGGCCTGCTGGAAGCCGGAGTCATCATCCGCGATGTCGGCATCCCCGGCCACCTGCGCGTCACGGCCGGCACCGAAGCCGAAACCACGGCGTTCCTGGTCCGCTTGGAAGAACTGCTCAATCAGGGTCCGCACGGGCACTAACGCTAAACTCATAGGTGCGGGGTTGCGCCGGACATATCCGTGTCCCCATCCCCGTGCCTCACATCCTCGTCTAAACGCCTGATCAAAAGGAATGTGCATGTCTGCCGAAAAACTCACGGGTCGTCGCGCTCGCCTCGAACGCACCACCAGCCAGTCCTCCGTCTTTGTCGAACTCGATTTGGACGGCACCGGCCGGGCGAGGTCAGCACCGGCGTGCCGTTCTACGACCACATGCTGCGCGCGCTCGCGAAGCACTCGCTATCGACCTCACCGTGCGTGCCGACGGCGACACCGACGTCGACGCGCACCACACCGTCGAGGACGTCGCGATCGCGATCGGGCAGGCCCTGCGCGAGGCGCTTGGCGACAAGGCCGGGATCCGCGCTTCGGTGACGCCACGGTGCCGCTCGACGAGGCGCTGGTGCAGGCCGTCGTCGACGTCTCCGGCCGGCCCTACCTCGTGCACGAGGGCGAGCCCACCGGCCAGGAATACGTCGTCATCGGCGGTCTCATCGGCTCGCTGACCCGCCACGTGCTCGAGGCGTTCGCCCTCCACGCCCAGATCGCCCTGCACGTGCGGGTGCTCGCCGGCCGCGACCCGCACCACGTCGTCGAGGCCCAGTTCAAGGCGCTCGCCCGCGCGCTGCGCGACGCCGTGGAGCTCGACCCCCGCGGTCGCCGCCGTCATGCCCTTCCACCAAGGGTGCCTGTTAGTGGCCGGAGCGCAAGAAAGTCACTGTTCTTGACTACGGCTCGGGCAACCTGCGCTCCGCGGAGCGGGCCCTCGCGGCGGGCGGGGGCGGAGTGGCATTCACTTCTGGCAAGGCCACGCGACATCCGTAGGCGACGGACTAGTCGTCCCAGGGAGTCGGCGCGCTACGCCGCGAGTCATGCAGGCGCATACAACGATGTGGGGCGCATCCGCTGGGTCGTCGTCGCCGGCTTCGCCGGCGGCGACCGGTGCTTGGCATCTGCGTTGGACACCAGGTACTTCTTGAAGAAGGCATTGAACAGGGGTGCGCGCCCGCGGGCTGGGAATTGGCCGGGCACCGTGGAGGTGCCCAAGGCACGCCGTTCGGTCCCGCACATAGGGTGGAACGCGTCGACGCACCCGGGGTCAGTAAGCTCTTCGAGGGCCTCGAGAACGAACACTTCTACTTTGTGCACTCCTACGCCGGTGAGGAATGGAACTCGACGCGGCCCAGCCTAAGATGCCACCACCGCAGGTGCACCTGGTCGGAGCAGGGGTCCCCTTCGCGGCGGGCGTGGAACAGGTCCGCTGTCGGCCCCCCAGTTCCACCCCGAGAAGTGCGGCGACGCCGGCGCGCAATGCTCGTAACTGGTTGGCCACCCTGTGACATGCGGCGATCTGCTCATGCTGTTGGCCGGGCTGCCGGCCGGCGGCGCAATTTCGCTGCGCCGCAACGGCACACGTCTCCGGCTCTCGCCTGCTGGATCTCGCCGCTGGCCCTGATCGCCGGGTGCACTGCTGTCGTTCTGAGGTGTTCAGCCGGCACCCAAGCGGTTTCGGCATGGCCGACGCCCGGCAAAACCTAAGGTTCGTCATGACCCACCACGCAAAAGACCGTCCTCGAGCTGCTCCCCGCCGTCGACGTGGCCGACGGCCAGGCCGTCCGGCTCGTCCAGGGGGAGGCCGGGATCCGAGACGTCGTACGGCGACCCGGTGGAGGCCGCGCTGCAGTGGCAGCGCGACGGCGCCGAGTGGGTGCACCTGGTCGACCTCGACGCGGCCTTCGGCCGGGGCCCCAACACCGAGCCTGCTCGCCGCGTGGTCGCCGGACCTCGACATCCAGGTCGAGCTGTGCGGCGGCATCCGCGACGACGCGTCGCTCGAGGCGGCGCTCGCGCACCGGCTGCGCCCGGGTCAACCTCGGCACCGCCGCGCTCGAGGCGCCCGGAGTGGTGCGCCCCGCGATCGCCGCGCCACGGCGACCGGATCGCCGTCGGCCTGGACGTGCGGGGCACCACGCTGGCGGCGCCGCGGCTGGACGCAGGACGGCGGCGAGCTCTGGGAGGTGCTCGCCCGCCTCGACGGACGAGGGGTGCGCCCGCTACGTCGTCACCGACGTGCGCCGCGACGGCACGCTGACCGGCCCCAACCTCGAGCTGCTGGCGAGGTCTGCGCCGCACCGCCAAGCCCGGTGGTCGCGAGCGGCGGCGTCTCCGCTCGACGACCTGCGGGTGCTGCGCCTGGTCCCGTTCGGCGTCGAGGGCGCGATCGTCGGGAAGGCGCTCTACGCGGGCAAGTTCACCCTGCCCCGAGGCCCTGGATGTCGCGGGCCGCAGCCGACGTCCACCCGCACGCCCCTCATCTGCGGGCGAGTTGCACCACACCAAGCACCCCGCCGCCCGCGCCGAGTTCTGCGTGGCGGTAGGGAATCAGGGCCGGTCACGTCGAATGGCGACCAGGCCTGTGCATGCCGCACGATAGCATTTGCGTATGAGCGCGAATTCACCTTCTTCCCACGGGGCACCCGAAAGCCCCCGACACCTGCCCGGCCACATTGCCGCGGCTCTGGCCCGGGCCGGATCACCGAGCGACTCCGCCGGGCAAAGTTGGGAAGGCCGCGACCTCAGCGGGGAGGGAAACCCCCTGCACGATTTCGACAACGACAACGGGCTCATCGACGTAAAGCTTGCGGTCGCCATGGATGCACTGATTGCCGGAACCGGCAGCGAGCAAGGCGTCCACGCGGCGCTTGCACAATCACGGATCTACATCGCCGTGGTGGCCCAGCTGGCCGAGGGCGGACTCGGCGAACACGGCTTCACCGAGGAGAAGGAAGCCGACATGGCCCTGGTGACGCTCAACGCGCCGGATGGCCGCAAGGCGCTGCCGGTGTTCGGCGGCGCTTCGAAGCGCCAGGCCTGGCACGGCGAGGCCCGCCCGGTTGCCGTGTACGCGCCGCGCGCGGCCCTCTCCGCAGTCGCCGAGGAAGCCCAGATGCTGGTCCTCGACCCCGGGGCCGACTTCACCTTCGTGTTGCGCCGCCCCCGGCATGTGGGCCCTGGCCCAGCAAAAGGAGTGGACGCCCAGCTACCTCGACGAGGATCTTGCGGTCATCGTCGCCCAACGGCGGGAGCCGAAGAGGCCCTGGCGTCGGTCCGCATCGCCCCGGGCCAGGGCGTGGGAAGCCGCACCGCGCAGGGGACAAGTGTGCCCGGCGGGGGATCGGGGCCGGAATTGCGCCTGGAGTTCACCTTCCAGCCGGGAGTGGACGAGGCAACCGCCCGTGCCTGCGTTTCGCGCATCCACTCGGCCCTTGCCGCAAACGCGGACTTCGCCGAAAACGTTGATTCGCTGGAGGTCTCCTTGAAGGCCGGCGCACCAAGCACAAGCAGGGCCCAGCGCATGAAATTCGGGCGCTACGGCGAACTGCTCCGGCAACCCGGGGTAGCGCCGCTGCTCCTGGTCGGCATGGTCGCCAGGCTGCCACATGCGGCCGTTGGCATGCTGTTGCTGCTGCACCTGGTCAACGGCTTGGACCGGGACTGGGGGTCGGCCGGCCTGGTCGTGGCGCTGATGACCATCGGTATCGCGCTGGGCGCACCCTGGCGCGGCCGCGTGGTGGACGTACGGGCTGCGCCGCGCATTGCTGCCCTCGATCCTCGTCGAGGCGGTGGTGTGGAGCATCGTTCCGCAGGTTTCGTTCGCGTGGGTGCTGCCGCTGGTGTTCCTTGGCGGGCTGTTCTCGTTGCCCGTCTTCTCCGTGGTGCGCGCGGCCTGGGCGTGATGACCACGGGGGAGACCCGCCGTTCGGCCTTTGCGCTCGATGCCATGGCGACCGAGCTGGTCTTCATCGTCGGGCCGGCCACGGCTGGAATCGTTGCCACCAGCCTGAGCACCACCATCGGAATGATCGGCATCGCCGTTGCGGCCTGGCTGACCGGCCTGGCGCTGATGATCTTGAACCCGCCCACCCGCAGCGGCCAGCCGGGTGCCGTCGCCAAGAATGCGAATCCGCACGAGGAGCGCCTGGCAGCCGAGGCGTCGCTGATCGCCTCCGGCCCCGGCGGGCTGGCGAACGTCGAAGGCGAACTGATCCTGGCCGGAAGTAAGTCGGCCAAGGCCCGTGTTGCGGCACGCGGCAAGGCCTTCCGCAACAAGTTCGGCTGGGTCAGCGCCTCGGTCATCGCCGTGGGCCGTTCATCTGCTTCGACTACATCGTATTGCTCGATGAAGGAATTGAAGGATTGAAGAAGAGCTGATCACATGAAGATTGAAGGAGCATGAAGGGTTTCCCCAAGGGATTCTTGAGTCCTTCAATCTTCATGTGAATCCCTAATCCTGAGGCACCTATGAAAAAACGAATTGGACTGGGACTGGTCGCCGCGTTCGCGATTGCACTGACCACGTCCCATCGCCATGGCGCAGCAGCAGGCGCATCGCCGGTGGCCGATGCGGCCAAGCGCGGCGATGCGGCGGCCGTGCGAAACTGCTGAAGCAGGGCGCGGACGTCAGCGCGGCGCATCCCGACGGCATGACGCCGCTGCACTGGGCCGCCGAGCGCGGCGACACGGCGATCGCCGACGCGCTCATTCACGCCGGCGCCAACCTCTCGGCCGTGACGCGCTCGGCCTGTACACGCCGCTGCATCTGGCGGCGCGCTCGGGCAGCGCGCCCGTGGTGCGGGCGCTGCTCAAGGCCGGCGCGCCGGTCGCGGCGCTGACGTCCAGCGGCGCGGCGGCGCTGCACCTGGCGGCCGCGCCCGGGCAGCGTGGATCGCGATCACCGCTGCTCGACGCGGGCGCGGACGCGAACACAAGGACACGGAATACGGACAGGCGCCGCTGGTCTTCGCGGTGTCGCGGGCCACCTGGACGCGATCAAGGCGCTGCATCAAGCGCGGCGCGAACGTGAACCTCGCGACCAAGGCCATCGACCTGCAGCGCAAGCAGGCGAGGATCGCCAGGCGGCGACGTTGCGCCGGCAGGTGCTGACGGCGATGGTGCCGCCAGGCGCGCAGCCGACGGCGAGCCAGCAGCAGGCGGCGATTCAGGCGCGCGCGAGTTCTACGCCACAGGCAAGACGCCGCCACGCCGCCGGCCGCGGCGGCGGCGGCGGTGACGGCGGACGCGGCGGCGGCGGGGCCGAGGCGGTGGCGGTGCGGCGGCGCGGCGGCGAGCAGCGCGCAGGCCGCGAGCGCCGATGCCGCCGCGGCAGGCGCGGGCACCGGCCGGCAGCCGGCGGCGGCGGTCGGACCGGTCAACGCAGAACACGGAAGGCCCCCGGTGTCCGGCAACATGCGAAGGCGGAATGACGCCGCTGCATCATGCAGCGCGCGATGGCTTTACGGCCGCAGTGCCCGTGCTGCTCGACGCGGGCGCGGACATCAACAAGAAATCCGCCGACGGCAACTCGCCGCTGCTCGTCGCGCTCATCAACGGCCAGTTCGACCTCGCGATGCAGCTCGTCGAGAAGGGCGCCAACGTCAATCTCGCCGGCGACGTCTACGGCGTCACGCCGCTCTGGGCCGCGATCAACGCGCGGTGGCAGCCGCGCACGCGCTACCCGCAGCCGCAGGAAATGGATTACCAGAAGGCGACCTATCTCGACGTCATGAAGGCGCTGCTCGAAGGCGGCGCCGATCCGGACGCGCGCGTGAGGGCGCATCCCTGGTACATGGTCTACAGCGATTGCGGCAACGCGAACTGCGGCCTCTCCAACGTCACCGGCTCCACGGCGTTCTGGCGCGCGGCGTACGGCACGGACGTGGAAGCGATGAAGCTGCTCGTGAAGTACGGCGCCGATCCGAACATTCCGACGATGTCGGCCGGCGGTGGCGGCGGGCGCGGCGGTGGTGGCGGCGGCGCGCGGGTGGCGCGGGTGCGGCCGGCGGGCGCGGCCGGCGCGGCAGGCGCGGGTGACGGCGCGGCGCCTCCGCCTGCGGCGCCTCCAGCCCCTCCGACGCCGCGCTCGATCCGTCAGGTCTGCCGCCGGTTCCCGCGGGCGGCCCCGGCGTGTCTCCGCTGCACGCGGCGGCCGGCGCGGAATACGGCGAAGGCTTCGCCGGCAACGCGCACCGGCACGCGCCGGAAAGCTGGCTGCCGGCCGTGAAGTACCTCGTGGAAGTGATCGGCGCCGACGTCAACGGACGCGACGACGGCGGCTACACGCCGCTGCATCACGCGGCCGCGCGCGGCGACGTGGAAGTGATCATTTACCTGGTGTCGAAGGGCGCGGACGTGAAAGCCGTCAGCCGCCGCGGCCAGACGACCGCCGACATGGCGAACGGCCCGGTGTCGCGCATCTCCCCGTATCCGGAGGCGCTGGCACTGCTCGTGAAGCTCGGCGCGATCAATAACAACAAGTGCGCCAGCTGTGCTCCCTAGCGGGTCTCGGGTTCTCAGGTTCTCAGGGTTCTCAGGTTCTGGGTTCTCGGCTGGGAAACCAGCCGCTCTTTTTGTGGTCGCCCGATTCTTTGATGGCCCGTCTTGTTGTAACGGCTTACAGAACTACCCGCCGAGAACCTCACACGATTTGTGCGGCCACGCAGTCGCTCCGATTCGTCCCAGCAAACGCGTCCTCTACCGGATCATGGGGCCTGCCCCGAGGCATGGTCCTTGCTCATTCCTGCGCGGCGCTACCCGCTCTTTCCCGGAGCGCCCCACTATATGTCAGACAAACGCGTAGTTGGCGGGATCGCTACAAATCTGTTGCGCAGTTCCTCGCCGGGCTATTCGCTGGTCGAGTTGATGGCGGTCATGGCCGTAATGGTCACCTGGCGGCGTTCATCATGCCGTTCACGCGAAGCTCTATCAACGCGATGAACCTGACGAGCGACGCGCGCAACGTGATGAGCGCCGTGTCGCTCGCAAAGATGCGCGCAGCTGCGACGTTCTCACAGGCGCGGCTCGTCGTCATCCCCGGCAACGCGACCTACATGTCGAGCGCTGGCGGAAGAACCCTGCGGGGTGGGTCACTGAAGGCGTCGTGAAGACGCTGTCCTCCAAACGTGTCGTTCGGGTTTGGGGGCATCGCTGCGCCGCCACCCAACACGCAGCCGGTGATTGGCCAGGCCGCGACGTGCCTGATGCGGCCGACCAGCCGATTGCGGGCACTGCCTGCATTGTCTTCAATTCCCGCGGCGTGCCCGTCGATGCCACGAACGCTCCGACGCCGAATGGCGCCTTCTATCTCGGCGACGGCGCGACGGTGTTCAGCGTGACGACGACCACCGGAGGAATGGTGCAGCTGTGGCGGTCGAATACTTCCGGCGGCCTGGGCGCTGAATTAGGAACCGATGAATCCGATCTCCTTCGATCTCCGCATCACAACCGCAGCGCGCGATCCGACAGGGGTTCGACGCTTGTCGAAGTCATGGTCGCCGCGGCTGATCCTGGGAACGATTGCGTCAGGCATGATGGCGTCGCGCCGTGGCGCTGACGCATCCGAGAACCGGGGACACCTGGCCGCGCGCACGGCCGAGTACGCGCAGGACAAGATGGAGCAGTTGCTCGTCCTGTCGTTCGCCGATGACACGACTGACACGCGCGTGTTTCCGGCGAACCCCGCCGGCGGAACCGGAATTGAACCTGGCGGCAGCGCCATCCGGCGGCGCCGGTCCTTGGCTATGTCGACTATCTGGACGCGAACGGCAATCTTCTGGTGAGCAACTCCGCGACCCTGCCCGCCGACTGGTTCTACCAGCGCGTCTGGCAGGTCACGGCGTCTCGCCACGCTGAAGGAAGTTCGCGTCACGGCCACGGTCGTCCGGGCATCGGGCGCACAGCAGGCGCCCAGCGCCACGCTGGTTTCCCTGAAAACTTTCCCGTTCTAGGGATGCCCATGCATGCATCCACTCATCGCCACTCCGCGATCGGTCGCAGGCGGGCATGTCGCTGTCGAGGCGCTTATCTCGGTGACCGTGCTGATGCTGCTGTTCGGCGCCGCCGCAACGGGCTAATCAGACAGCGACGCTCAGTCGCGTCGCGGCAACCGCACCGAAATGCACGGCTCCGTGCGCGGTGCGACTGAGCTCATGCAGCAGGAAATCGGGCAGGCCGGGCGCGTC
>CAWCCL010000023.1:0-94691 GCA_963794055.1 uncultured Actinomycetes bacterium | reverse complement strand
CCCCTTTCAGGTCTTCGATCGGATATAAATGGGTATCGCGTAGCCACGTGCTGTTTTAAGCGGTGTACGTCTTGGTGACTTACCATACCCTCTCACGTTTGCCAAAACGAGAGGATCCCCTCGCACCGCACCGTGAGCCGACAGAGATATGCGTCCCTGGTCTGATCTCCGAGTGTGCCCTCGGAGAATTTCCATGTTTTTAACTTTTTTATCCAATTTTCTTGTCCACAAGCGTGACACTTCCACGCTCCGAATAGATGATCTTCAAAATGAATGAGCTCAACTTGTACGATTCGTACTGTGCTGCACTTTTGGCAATATTCTCCACCCAAACGTGCCTATGCTCATGCCATTAACTCCCAGGTAATATAGACCGCGACAACCGCAATCACCAAACCAACAACTAAACCCATACGGAAATAGGCTCCGTTGAGATCTGATCGGTCATTCATGATTTTATCATCTCAATTTCTCGAGTATGAGTGACGTGTTCATCTTCACTTTCCACCCATCGTTAATAAGCTTTGCTATCTCTCGGAACATGGATTCTTCGTTTACGTGTTTTTTTGATTCACCGTCATCCCTGCGCCATTGTCCGAGCGTCTGTTTCTTGAATATGATGGACGACATTACTCACCCCCTTAAAACGGGATAATCCAAGCGGTTACAAGATATACGAGTAATAGAAAGACAAATAACCAGAGAAATGGTACTAATCTATTTCTTTCCACGAGCGCGCTTACTTGCTTGGATAGCTCGACCTTGCTTGGCTGCTTTCTTTTGTGCGTCCCTACCTTTGTAATTCTTCCGTGCCGACGATCGCCTCGACGAACTCGGAGGCCGACAGGGAGAAGAAGGGCACGTCGGCCTCTCCTGCCACCGCCCGCGCGAGCAGAGTCTTGCCGGTTCCGGGCGGGCCGACGAGCAGCACACCGCGGGGGACGCGGCCGCCCAGCCGTTGGTACTTGTCGGGGCGGCGCAGGAAATCGACCACCTCGACGAGCTCTCCCTCGGCCTCCTCGACGCCGGCGACGTCGGCGAACGTGACCCGGTCCCCGGAGGGCTCGTAGCGGCGTGCTCGCGAGCGGCCGAATGCCCCGAGCGCGCTCTGGGCGCTGCCCGCGCGGCGCAGGAAGTAGACGAGGAGCCCGACGAGGAGGAGCGTCGGCCCGAAGCCGATGAGCAGGGTCTGCCACCAGGGAGGGCCGGTATCGAGCGGCTTGGCATTGACGACCACCTCGGTGCTTTCGAGCGAGCGCGACAGCGCGTCGGTGTCCGCGAAAGCAGGGACCTCGGTCTCGAACTCCCTCGTCGGAATACGAGCCGCCGTAACGCTCGGGTCGCTTGAACGCTCCCTGGATCGTCGTTCCCTCGGAGGTGATCTCGGCGACGTTTCCCTCCCTCACCTGCATAGAGGAAGAAGGGGCTGTAGGGCACACTGAGCCGGGGCTCCTTGTCGGTCGCCTGCGTGCCCGCCCAGTAATTGAAGGCGAGCAACGCGAGCGCGAGCGCGATCCACCACCACGCGGATGCGGGGGCGCGGCCGCTGTGAAGGGGTCGCCGGCGAGCGCGGCGGGGGCTCCGGCGATCGCGGCGAGATCGGCGCCTGTGGCAGGTCGCCCCGCTGTGGGCCTTCCTCCTGTGCCAACTCGTCTCCCGTGCCGGCCGCCTCGCCGCGGTACGTCAGTCGCTGCGCTGCCGAGCCGTTCGCCCTACGCGCCGAGCGTGCCCGCCGCCTCGCCTCCTGTCTTCCTGCGATGTACCGTATCCGGCTCTGTCAACGCGCTTCCTCTTCGACCGTCCGCTCGGCCGTGGGGACTGCTTCGAGGCGCTCGTCCGGGATCGGCTTGCCGCTCTCGATCGAGAGACCGTAAGTCCCTGCGGCAAGACGTGCCTCGGCACGGTCGACGGAAGCGAGCTCTTCGCGTAGATCGTCTGCCAAACCCTCGTCGAACTCGTCCTGGTACAGCTCGGACGCCAGGTTGGCTGGATCCAACTCGTCCGCCGGCTCGCCGGTGTCCTGCTGCTCCAGGTGGACCAGCCCTCGCTCGATCCGGGCGCGCTCGGCGGCTAGCAGCTCGCGGGCTCGGTCTGGATCCATCAAGCTACGTTACCCCAGGGATGAACTTGCGCCGCCGCGACCGTGTTCTCGCGTGAGAATCACTGAGAGAGGAGGTCACTTGTCCGCCACCAACGAGCCGAGCAGCTTCGAGCAGCACATCAAGCCGCTCTTTCGTGAGGGCGACCGTGAGTCGATGAAATGGGCGTTCGACCTTTGGTCACACGAGGAGGTCGCCCGGAACAGCGACGCCATACTGGGGCGCCTCCGCGACGGCACGATGCCCTGCGACGGCGCTTGGTCAGATGAGCAAATCGCTGTCTTTCAAGATTGGATTGAGGCGGGAACACCGGCCTAAAACTGCTCCGACACGACCAAGCCGCCGGCTCGGGGCCCTGACGCCGTCGAAGCCAGGTCCAACGCCGCTCGTACGAGAAGGGAGAGGACGTGACAGTTCAAGAGATAATCAAGACGCATCCACAGCAGACCAGCCTTGATCGCGACGCGCTCCTGCGTTGCATCGACGAGTGCTTGGACTGTGCCGCTACCTGCACGAGCTGCGCCGACGCCTGTCTCGGCGAGAACGACGTGCAGGAGTTGGTCCGTTGCGTTCGTCTCAACCTCGACTGCGCCGACGTCTGCGAGGCCACCGGCCGCATCCTCACCCGCCAGACTGCGCCCGATCTGCGCGTCGTCCGCGCAACGATCGAGGCCTGCGCGGCGGCCTGCCGCGCCTGTGGCGATGAGTGCGCGCGGCACGCCGCCCACCACGAGCACTGCCGCCTCTGCGCCGAAGCCTGCCGCCGCTGCGACAAGGCATGCGAGGACTTGCTGGCGACGATTTCTTAGGCTCAGGCGAGCCGGTCGGCAAAATCCTCACTCCGTGGCCGTGGTCGAGCGCGTGCTCGAACGTCGCCGACGTTCAGGTCCCGGCTGATACGGACCAGATGAGGAGGTCGAGGATTCGCACCTCGGTAAGCCGGTACTCGCGACTCGCGAGCTCTCGCTGGATCTCGTGCAGGACGGAGCGGTTGCGATCCAGGTCTCGTTTGAAGCTGCCGACGAGCGCGCTGGCCCGCTCCCGAACGACCCCGACGAGCCCGTCCCGGGATCGTCCCTCGTCAGGTAGGCCTGGACGACGCTGTCGAGCATCGGGATCAGCCCCGGCCGTTTCCAGTGCAGTGCTTTCGTCATCTTCGAGAAGCCGATGCCGCGAATGTCCCCAAACCCATCGAAGAGCCGCGTCAAAGGGATCCAGGGGATCGAGCTCGTCGCGTCCGCCAACGATGCGTCAGGGTGGATCTTGCGCAAGGCGCGTTCGATCTCGCCGCGGCGCTCGAGGATCGCTGCGATCTCGGCCGCCGAGATGCGGGCACCGGCCCGGTTCGCCAGCCTGAGGTCACTCTCGTCGAATGACGCGGGTCCTGAGGAGTCGTAGGCCTCATAGCTGGAATACGCCGCGAGGAACTCGAGCGCCAGCTCGAGTGGATTCTCGACCTCGACACCACCACGAAGAATGATCGTGCTCATACGTGCGACACACGATCGTCGCACGTCAGCAGTCGCGATAGCCGGCCCCCTCCGCGTTTTCTCTCAATCGTTGACCGCCGCACGCGACGCAAGCTGCCCCGCCCGCCCCTCCTGGGTGCCCACAGGTGGAGACGAGCGGGCGCCTCGCGGACCTCACACGAGCCGTGGTGAAGCGCTACCTCACGGTGAACATACTCGTTGAGAACGTCCAGTTTCCACCCTCCTCGATCGCCTGGATCTCGAGCTCGTACTCGGTGCCCGACTCGAGGAACTCCGACGGAATTGGCACCCTGTTCGCCGAGGCCGGGAGGTCGACGCTGTACACGCGGAGCGGATCCTCCCGCGTGACGATGACCCGGTAGCCGACAATGTCGATCCCCGAGGCTGGGCGGAAGCCGTCCACCTGGCGACAACGTTCGCCCGGGCACCTCGGCGCCGTCTGCGGGCGAGGTGATCTCGGGCCCGTTGGGGATGTCGTGCGACAGCCTCGCCTTGCCCACCAACCGCTCACCCTCGATGGTTGTGCCGACGAACTTGTAGATGCCCTCGGGAAAGCGCTCCTTGAACTCCGCCAGAGGGACTTCGTCGAACGGCGGCTCGTTGCTCTCGGAGAACAGCTCGGTCAGGCCCCAATCCTTCAAGCGCCCCTCGGCGTCGACATCGACGATCACGCGTCCGGTCGGGTCGGAGATCGTCATCGACCTCCAGGGCTCGCCGTCGAGGAAGAACTGCAGGCCGCGTCGCCGTCCGTACCGTTTACCTCGACGATCAGCGTCGCCGCGGCGAGAGGAATCGGCTTCGATTTCGCTTTGCGCGCCTGATCGCGGCCAAGCGCCGTGCCGCCCAGGGCGAGCAGCGCGAGCAAGGCGGCGGCGACCGCGATTTGAATCTGTCGTCTCTTCATGTCTCCTCCTTCCGGCCGTCAAGTCCGGAAGCGACGCTAAGGGACGAACGTGAGATGACGATGAGCGGCGGCGACAACCCGAACATCGCCCCGCGCGAGCAACACGTCCTCGCCGGCCAGGCGCCGAGGCTTGGTATTCAGGCCCGCGCGGGCGCGAGGTCGTCTCGCGGCGGCCCTCCCGGCGTAGTCGGCCCGAACGGGAACGGGGTGTCAGCCTGCGGCGGGCTGACACCCCGTTTAGGAGCGAGAGGCGGGGTCTAGTCCTCGCCCGATCCGTCGCGGTCGGCGTCGGAGCTGACGACGTCGAAGCTCTTGTCGAGCTGGACGTCGACCTGGCCACCCCCGTCGAGCGTGACTTCGACCTCGTAGTAGCTCTCCTCGTCGCCGACCTCGGTGCTGGTGACCCGGCCGCCCCCGGTGCTGGCAAGCGCGGCGTCACTGGCCTTCTCAGGTCGGTCCCGGTAATCGGGGTCTCCGTCGCTTCATCGTCGCCGCCGCGGCGATTGCGATCCCGGCCGAGGCCGCGCCGAGCGTGACGACGAGCGTGGCAATCACCGCGAGTCTCTTCCTCATAGACAACCTCTCTCCCTGGCGTTTGCTCTCGTCACGGTACTAACGCCAAATGAAACGGTCGTGAGAGACGCGTTCTGAGCGAGGACAGGGCTGAAGGAGCGAATCTCCGGGAGAACCGACCGTGCTCGTCGCGACGGCCGAGGATGTGCGTTCCGTTCTCGTACGCTGGACTCACGCCTCTCCCATCCGGCGTAGAGTCTTCCTCGTGAACCCGACCTTCCAGCTGGGCCGGATCGCCGGCATCCGGATCGGTGTCAACTGGAGTTGGCTGATCGTCTTCGCGCTCATCGTCTGGTCGCTCGCGGCTGCCGTCTTCCCCTCGCAGAACCCGGGCTTCTCCGACGGCGAGTACGTTGCGTTGGCCGTCGTGGCCGCGCTCCTCTTCTTCGCTTCGCTCCTGCTGCACGAGCTCGGTCACGCACTGCAGGCCAGGCGAGAGGGGGTCGAGATCGAAGGCATCAACCTCTGGCTCTTCGGCGGCGTGGCGCAGTTCAAGGGCGGCTTTCCGAGCGCCGGCGCCGAGTTCCGGATCGCGATCGCGGGGCCGCTCGTCTCGCTCGCGCTCGGGGTTCTCTTCGTCCTCGTCGCCGTCTTCGCAGGGCTCCCGAACGCGATCGACGGGATCGCTGCCTGGCTCGGCTACACGAACCTCATCCTGCTTGCGTTCAACCTGCTGCCGGCGCTGCCGCTGGACGGTGGCCGCGTGCTCCGCTCGGCACTCTGGCATCTCCGGGGCGATCTGCAGTGGGCGACGTGGGTGGCTTCCGGAGTCGGGCGCGGGTTCGGCTACCTCTTCATCGGTCTCGGGCTCTTCATGCTCATCGTCGAGGGAGCGTTCAGCGGGGCCTGGCTCGCGTTCATCGGTTGGTTCCTGCTCCAGGCGGCGACCGCCGAAGCACGCTACGTCGCGACCAAGCAGGCGCTCGACGGTCTCCGCGTTCGCGACCTGATGACCCGTCAGCCCGTGACCGTCGAGGCTGACCTCAGTCTCGGCCAGTTCATGGACGACGTCGCCTGGTCGCAGCGATACACGACGTATCCGGTGCTCGAGCAAGGGCGCCCGATCGGGCTCCTCGCCTTCCGCTCCATCGCGAGTGTGCCGCGCGACGAGTGGAACACGCGCCGTGTCCGCGACGCGATGATTCCCCGTCGAGGAGGTCCCGTGCTCGACGAGGACGACCCGGCAATCGACGCGCTCGCCGAGCTCTCCGCAGGCGAGGTGAACCGCGGCCTCGTCGTCGACAACGGACGCCTCGCCGGATTCCTCTCGATCACGGATCTGGCCCGGGCGCTCGAGGTGGGACGGCCTTCCCGGCGTCCGCCTGTTACGCGCCCGGGCGAGGGTCGAACACGGTGACCGGTGGACACCAGCTCGAGCGCAGCCCGTCTGCGTCCCAACCGGCGGTGGCTGCGCCGGCGTCGTACGCACTCTGGAGGAACTCGAGCAGGTTCCCGCGCGGGTCGGGCGAGCTCCGCACCTCGTCGTAAGGGAGAAGGGCGAGATGGCTCGAGCCGAACGGCTGCTGCCAGCTCGCCGCCTCGGGACGGAGCGGCTGTTCGGCAAGGCCGGCGGGCTCGGGCGCCGTATAGGAGTAGAAGGCGGGCATGCGGACCTTCTGGTCGCCGAGCCAGAAGCCGAAGCTGATCACCTCGTGCGTGTAGGCCTCGCGCGAGACGCGGTCGGCGTTCGGGAGCTCGGGGGCGCGCTCGCCGGAGAAGCGGGTCACGGCGAGGTCGAAGCCGTGCCAGAAGAGGTGCACCGGGCTCGTCTTGCCGCAGAACCAACCCGCGAATTCCTGCAGCGTCCAGTCGATCCAGCGAAGCGCCTGCCAGAGCCGCTCCACCGCCTCGCGATCGTACGACGCGTGCTCGGTGTCCTCGGCGAACGGCGTGGTCACCGGAACCCCGAACGGCTCGGCCTTGATCTCCACCTCGATCCCGAGGCCGGCGAGCAGCGCGAAGAAGCGCTCGTAGAAGGCCCCAACCGAGAGGCCGTCTGCAAGCGGGAATGAGGCCACCTCCCCGCGGCTCGTGCGCACGACGAGCTCGTGGGCAACGAAGTCGAAGGAGACGTCGAAGTCGCGGCCCTCGGAGCGGAGGCGGCGCGTGGTCAGCCCTCGTGTGTCGACGTACAGAGGGGCATTCCACCAATGGTTCTGCGGTGGCGTTGCGGCCAGGCGCACCTTGCCGACGATCTGCGTCCAGAGGTGTAGCGTCTCTTTCGTCGGCTCCCACTGCTCGAGCGCAAGCTCCGGCAGCTCGCTCATGGCCGCGCCCCGGCGAGGTCGACTCGGAAGGCAATCTCGTCCTCGTAACACCAGCACCAGTCCTCCCCTGGCTCGAGCGAGCGGATGATGGGGTGCTGGGACGACTGGGACGAGTGGGCATGCGCCGTGGCGTGGCGGTTTGGCGAGGAATCACAGCAGCCGATGTGCCCGCAGGTGAGACAGATGCGCAGATGGACCCACCGGCCACCGATGCGCAGGCAGTCCTCGCAGCCTCGGACGCTCTCGGGGAGGGAGGTCACCTGAATCGTGTCGAGATGCTTGCAGACGTCTTTCATTCGGTCTCCTCTCCATTCGAGAGCGCCCGGCTGAGGTCCGCCCGCTCGTAGGAACCGCGGTACAGAAGACCGTCGACGAAGATCGTCGGCGTGCCGGCGGCACCGCTTGCGAGGGCGCTCGAGCGGTCGGCCTCGATCCGCTCGAGATGGACGTGCGCCTCGAGCTCTTGCCGGAACCGCTCGACGTCGAGCCCGATCTCATCGGCGTAGCGTTCGAGGTCGGCTCGCTCGAGCGCCTTCTGGCGCTGGAAGAGGACGTCGTGCATGGGCCAGAACCGCCCCTGCGCGGCAGCCGCCTCGCTGGCCTCCGCCGCTGTGAGCGCGTGCGGATGGATCTCGACCAGCGGGAAGTGGCGGAAGACGAAGCGGAACGGAACGCCCTCGGCTTCGAGGAATTGAACGCTTCGGTAGGCGAGGCGCGTGTACGGACACTCGTAGTCGCCGAAGATGAGGAGCGTCGGACCGCGTGAGCCGCGCACGTGGTCGCGCGCATCCGCGACCTCCGGAACGAGGGCTGTGCTCACGGCCCGAGGACCGCCCGCCAGATCGCAGCCAGCTGCTTCGTCTCCTCGTCCGAGAGGCGCTCGAGGAAGCGCTCCTTGACGCCGGCGATGTGCGTCGGCGTGGCATCCGCCAGGGCCTCGAGACCGCGGCCAGTTAGCCGCGCGTAGGTCTGGCGCGGGTCGACTTCGCCACGCTCCCGCTCCACGAGCCCGCTGCGCTCGAGTCGGTCGACCAGCCGGCTCAACCCGCTGCGGCTGAGGACGACCGCGTCCGCGAGCTCGAACATCCGTAGCCGCCCGTCGGCGGCGAGGCTCAGCTGAATGAGCACGTCGTACGAGGTGAGCGGGAGCCCGTGCTCCCGCTCGAGCTCGGTGTCGAGCGCCCGCACGATCCGGGCGTGGCCCCGTAGGAAGCCGGACCAGGCGGTGAGCTGCTCGGGCGTGAGTTCTCGCCAGGCTCGGACGTGAGTGGCCGGTGCACCAGCGCGGCGGGTAGCGTTGCTCATGCAACTCAACACTACCTGCTCCGAGAGGCACTGACCACGAGCAGCGACCCTCAGCGGCGACCTTGATATAAATGCATGCGCATCTATGTACATTGAAAGAGAGCCATGGCAACACCGCGCGTGGAGGAGAACAGGCCAGGTCAGCACCTCCTCGAGGAGCTCAAGTGGGTCCACGAGCGGATTCGCGAGGACCTGCGTGTCTGCGAAGACCTCGCGCGACGTGCGTCTGAAGGACTCTCCCCGGCTGACGTGCGCGCGGAGATCAGTTCACTGCAGACCAATAGTCCGCTGTGGAAGCTGCGCGTGAACTGCCTCTATTACTGCCGCTTCGTGCATTCGCACCACAACGCGGAAGACATCCTGTTGTTCCCCGCCATTCGCGCCTCGAACGCTGACTTGGCTCGGGTCGCCGACAAGCTCGAAGCCGATCATCGCTCGGTCTCAGACCGGCTCGACGAGGTCGAGGCGGCAGCCGACGCGCTGGTCGCCGACGACGCGGTTGATGCCCGCGCTCGACTCGTCACGGCGCTGGGCAACCTCGAGTCGGACCTGCTTGCCCATCTCGACTACGAGGAGGAGGCGATCGGCCCGGCGATCCTCGAGTGGGACCGCTGGCCGCTGCGGTGATGGAAGACCCTCGTCTCTGCGCGCTCGCCTGGGTCGAGCTGACGGCCGCGCACAGGGCCGTGAACGAGATGCTGACGGCAGCTCTGGCCTCGAGGTGCGCGCTGACATTCAGTGCCTTCGAGGCGCTCCTCGCCCTCGACCGAGCAGGCGCGAAGGGCGCCCGGCCACGCGATCTCAACGATGATGTTCCGCTCAGTCAGCCGGCGCTGAGCCGGCTCGTCGCACGCCTCGAGAATCAAGGGCTTGTCGCGCGCGCGGGTGACTCCGCTGATGGGCGCAGCGTCCGGCTTGCGCTGACGAAACAGGGGCGACGTCGACTCCGCCGGGCGACGGCGATCCATGCGGACTTGGTCCAGACGCAGTTCACCGACAGGCTCGACGAGACCGAGCAGCGCATCCTGACGGCGGCGCTCGTTCGCATCCGAACGGCATGCGCCGAGAGTGAGGGAAGAAGTACGGCATGACCCGCCCACTTGAGTTCGGGCTCTTCCTGACGCTTCGCGCGGGCCATCGTGGGCTCACCGGCTACGCCAGCTCCGCCTTCGTTGCCACGTCGACTCCCCAGAACGCCGAGTGGCGGAACCACAGCTCCAGGGCGTCGCCGCGACGGTGCGCCTCGCGGAGCAGCTCGACTAGGAGCCGCTCGTCCTCGGTCATCGGCTCGTACATGGGCACGTGCAGCGTGATCTCCGCCTCGAACCTCGCGAAGAAAAAGTGGATGGTGTTGATGCGCGTGACCCCGACGGCGATCGGGATCTGCGGGACCGGCGAGCGGCTCGTCGGTGACGAGCCGGCGCTCCCATGCATAGAGCGCCCGGGTCGGGTCGATCGGCACCATGTCGCTGTCGCCCGGCGGGTCCTGGCCAGGATCCTTGCGATCGACGACTGCCCAGAGCTCGAAGTGCAGCGTCGGATCGTCCGGGACGGCCGAGACCTGGGCGATCGGCTCGCCCGCGCCGACGAAGTCACCCTCAGCGAACAGGACCTCGGCGATGTGGTTGTAGTTGGTGACGAAGCCCAGCCCCCGGGGGTGATGGTCGATGCTGACGTTGGCCGTGTCGCCGCCTGGTTGGATCTCGACCTTCACGATGCGCCCGCTGTAGGCCGCGTAGACGCAGTTCCCTGCTTCGGAGGCGAGGTCGACGGCCTGGTGCAGGCCGTTGAAGAAATGGACGCGCGGCCCGTTGGATTCGCTGGATCGTCGGCGAGGATGATCTGGGTCGTGTTGCAATCCGGCGCCCGGGCGAGCGCTCTGCGCCGCAGCGAGTCGAAACGCCCGTTCTCGAGGCGCGGCTGGAGCGGCAGCTCCAGCGGCGGGCTGAACAACCAGGACTGGTGGGTGACCGGAACGAGCGGCATGATCTCCTCCCGCGGTAAGGGGTTACGGACGATCTCGTCGAAGACCAGCGCCCCGGGATCGTAGCCCTGGGACGGCAGGTAACTAGCTCGAGTGCAGTCTCGAAATCGCCACGGGTCGTCCAGGCCCCTCGAGGGTTCGAATCCGCGAACGGTCCGGGCCGAAGGACCGACGGCGACGTTGACATCCGGTCACAAACGTAGTAGGTACGGCGTCCATAAGCAGGAAAGGAGCAGGCGACCGTGCCCAGCCGCCGTCTCAGATCGTTCCTGCGGCACCAGAGTGATCCGGGGGCCGTCGATGATCGACGTCTTGGTCGTCGCTGAGATTCCCCTCTACCGCGAAGGGATGGTGTGCGCGCTCAGGCACGGCGGTCGTGTGCACGTTCTAGGAACCGCGACGAGCTCGCAGGACGCCCTCTCCCGCGTCCGGGATTCTCCAGCCCGAAGTCGTGCTCGTTGATGTGGCGATGAACGAAGGCTTCGACACCGTCCGTGCGATCGGTGAGGCGACGCCGGAAGCGAAGGTCGTCGCCCTCGCCGTGTCCGACACGGAGGCGGATGTGATTGCCTGCGCAGAGGCGGGGGCCTCGGGTTACGTCCCGCGAGACGGAACCCTCGATGACCTCGAGGCCGTGGTCGAAGGCGTCGCGCGTGGAGAAGATCCTGTGCTCGCCGAGGATCACGGCAAGTTTGCTGAGGCGGGTCGGCGCGCTGGCCGCCGAGCTCCGCGGCCCGTCTCCCAACGCGTCGCTGACGGCCCGGGAGGTGGAGGTCGCCGAGCTGCTCGACCAGGGCCTTTCGAACAAGGAGATCGGGCAACGCCTCAACATTGCGGTCCCCACCGTCAAGAACCACGTGCATAGCATCCTGGAAAAGTTGCACGTCCATCGGCGGGCCGAAGCGGCCGCGCGGCTCGAAGTAGGAACTAGGACTCATCAGCGCGGGGGACCAGTTCTCCGCCGCCGCATTCCCGCCAAGTGACCGGACCTCTGTCTAGCTGGTCTGAATCCGAGGATCCATTCCCATCCGTGATTCGATCGTGAAGAATTGCGGCGGTGCATCCAATCGCGGGAGTCCGCGCTTGGAGAGGTTCTTCTCGCACATGGCCAAGGACGGGGGAATTCGACTGGAGAAGGTCACGACGGGCGCCATCGTCCCGGCCGGCTTAGTCGGTATTCGCACCTGAACCTGACCGCGAGAAGGTCAGCGACGAAAGGAGAAGCGTAATGGCAACGACGGAGCAGGAGATGGTCGTCCGAGCGGGGCGACCGGAAACAGCCGCGGCAGAGGCGCGCATGAAGCCGGCTCGGGTGGCGGCGGCGCTGGCCGACGACCTCGACGCGAGGATGGAGGGACCGAAGGTCGACGTTCCCGCCGAGACCGAGGAGGCCGCGCGGGCTTGGATCGACGACTACAGGGCCAAGCTGTCGGCGCAGACCGAGAACTACCTCGACAAGCTGGCGAGACTGCAGGCTACGCCCACCGTAGGGGAGCCGGAGCACCTCGGCTACGTGTACTGGGATCTGCTCACGATCTCGCCCATCCAGTTCGTCGCGCTGCCGCCCTACCAGCCCAGCAAGATCATCGCGAGCAACGAGCTCGCCCTGTTCCTTGCGGTGCTCTTCATCAACCCGGCGACGAACGTCTTCAACCCCATCTCCGCCACCACGATCCTCGGCGGCCGGGGCTTCCGGGTGCGATTCGAGCAGGTGAATCTCACCGACGTGACGAACGGGCCCGACTTCACCTTCGTCGGGACCTTCCCCTCGCCGGCTCCCTCGCTCACGTTCTTCCCGGTGTTCATCGTCGCTCCCGACCCAGGGCCGAACCCGCGTCTGATCGAGCAGAACGTGACCGCCGACATCACCGACATCGCCCAGCCGTTTGCGGCTTTCGCGACGAATCACCAGGACGTTGATTCGGAGCCGGGCTTCCTCGGCGTCCCGCCTCAGCCGCCACAGTTGCAGCACGACATTCCGCTGCGGTACCTGGTCTACTCGAAATAGCCGTGCTCTCTAAGCCCGCAGCGCGGCCGGCTGGCCCCGACAAGCGCGGCGCGTCGGGGTCAGCCGAGGGCCCTCTCGATGACGGCGCGGAACGGCGCGTGGACTCCCTGTGAGCCGCGAGATCGATCGGCGAGATTTCAGCGTCACCAGGGCAACCCCAGCTCGTGAGGAGGAGTTGCAGAGCGTGGCAGCGGACGTCTCCGATCGCCTTCCCGGGGAGCATCGGGTCGCGGTCGCCGGCGTGGATGCCACGACGGGCAATCCTGCACTCGTCGTATCGGAGTCCGCGCCGGCCGAGCGGGAGAACTATGTCCGTCGAGCCCTGGAGCACCTGCAGGGCATCGGCGAGGTCTTGAGTCTGGACGCCACGGAGCCCGCCGAGTACGTGGCGGACGAGCACATCGCGGAGACGAGCAGTCGCGCGATGACAGTGCATCTACAGCAGCAGTACAAGGGGATCCCGATCTTCCAGGCGGCGCAAGCCGTTCGCTTCGCGCCTGACGGGTCGGTGAGCGAGACGGCTGGAAGCAGCGTCCCGGTCACCGATGACGTCGGTGCACTCCCGGGGCTTCCGGTTCGGGAAGCCGTGCTCAGAGCGGCGCGGCACGTCGCCGCGCCCGACCCGGACGAGGAGGGGGCGGTCGACGAATTCGGAGAGCCGTTCGACCTCGCGCATCTTGACCTGACGGGCTTCGAGCCGAAGGCGATCGCGTCGTTTCCCAACCGACCGGATCTGCCGACGGTCCTCGAGCGCGGCCCGTTCGGGGACCCGATCACGGCAAGCCTCGTGTGGTTTCCGCTCGGCGATGCCCTGCGCCTCGGTTGGGAGATCAACCTCGCCATGCCGGGCTACGCGGGCGAGTACCGAACGATCGTCGACGCGAAGGACGGCGAGATCCTCTACTGCCGTCAGCTGGTGCAGACAGTCGCAGCCCGGGGAAACGTCTTCGTCCGTGACGGTGGTGGCCGGCGCGAGATGACCAGCTTTCCGAGGCAGCTCGGTGACTACGACGTCCCGGTGTCACAGGCGCTCCCCGCTGGGTTCCCCGACGACTGGGTCGAAAATGACAGCACGGTAGGCAACTCCGTCATCGCCCACCTCGACACCAGCGGCCCAGCCCTTCGAGGAAACCGGAACGGCCAGCTCACGTTCGACCCGGCCGATCCCCGGAGCGACGAGCAGAGAATCCTCAACCTCTTCTATCTGAGCTGCTACCTGCACGACTACTTCTACCTGCTCGGTTTCAGGGAAGCCGACGGGAACTTCCAGCGGGATAATCTCGGGCGAGGCGGCCTCGCGACCGACCGTGTCGAAGCGCGGGCCCATCGGGGAGCCGTCTACGGGACGGCCAACATGTACACGCCGGTCGAGGGCTCGGGTCCCGTCATGAGCATGGGCGTGGTGACGCGGACGAACCGACACACGGCGCTCGATGCCACGGTCGTCATCCACGAGTTCACGCACGGGGTGACCAATCGCCTCGTCGGGGGACCAACGAACGTCCAAGCCCTAGACGCTCCGCAAAGCCGCAGCTTCGGGGAAGGCTGCAGCGACTACTTCGCCTGCACGATCACCGGAAGCACGGTCGTCGCGTCATGGGCCGTCGATCGACCCGGCGGTCTGCGCGCCTACGCGTACGACTCGAGCTTCCCGGACGACTTCGGCGATCTCGGTAGAGGTCGCTACAGGGAGGTGCACGCGATCGGCGAGATTCTGGTGCGCGGCCGCCATCGAGATGAACAGGCAAATCGGCCCGGAGCTCGGCGTCCAACTCGTCGTGGACGCACTGAAGCTCGCGCCCGCGAACCCGAGCTTTCTCGACATGCGCGATGCGATCGTGACCGCGGTCGATCACAAGCGGGCAGCCGGACAGCTCGACGACGCCCGGCACGTCTCAGCGCACAGGGGCATCGGGACGGCCTTCGCCCGATTCGGGATGGGGCCGGGGGCGAGGTCGATCGGCGCGAGCCTCTACGGCATCGAGCCGGACTTCGGTCTCCCGGAGCGTCCGGAGCCCCCTGAAGGACCCGAGCCAGCACGACAGATTCGGACAGAAGGTACTCCTAACCTGACGATTCCCGACAACAGGCCGGAGGGCGTGCAGACGACGCTCGACATCGCAGCGAGCGGTCGGATCGCACGAATGGCCGTCTCGATCGACATCGACCACACGTATCGGGGTGACCTGAAGGTCGCCCTGCGGGCCCCAAGCGGGGGCGCGGCGGTTCTCCACGACCGGGGTGGAGGGAGCGCGGACGACCTGAGCAGGTCCCTACACGACGGCAGACACTCCGGGTCTGACCCCCTTCCTCGGGGTAGAAGCTCGAGGGGAGTGGACGCTGGCAGTCGCGGATCTGGAGGGGAGGGACGTCGGCACGCTACGCCGCTGGGAACTCGAGATCGACCTCGAAGAGGCTTAGGTTGCCACGGGATGAGCATTCGTCCCAGGGAGGGTCACCGGCGAATGGATGACTTCAAGCTCATCAAGGGAATCGGCCCCGCCATCGAGCGGCGGCTGCACGAGGTCGGAGTCACG
Organism: uncultured Actinomycetes bacterium; assembly: GCA_963794055.1. Taxonomy (GTDB): domain Bacteria; phylum Actinomycetota; class Thermoleophilia; order Gaiellales; family Gaiellaceae; genus JAIBJN01. Next base: position 79,524 of record CAWCCL010000023.1, on the reverse strand, counting down.
ACCTTCGCGCAGCTTGCGGCCCTGTCTCCAGACGGCCTCGCAACGCTCGTGGAAGGCGCCGGCGTGAGCTCCCAGCGAATCGTCGGGCAGGACTGGATCGGGCGGGCGGGCGAGTTGGCGTCCATCTCCGTGGACAGCGCGGAAGCTAGTGCCAAGGCTCGAAAGCAGGACGAGGAAGCCAGCCGGGAAGTAGCGACAGTGGCGCCGCCTGTCGACACGACGAGCTCGACGGGAGCGCCAGACGACCTGCATCTCGAGCTCGACGACGCGTCGTTCGAGGAGGTCCTCGCCGACGAGGGCGGGGCGGGCGAGGCTGACACGAGCCGGATACGCGCCGAAGTCGGCTTTCGCATCTCGGGCGGGCGGGCTGCCCAGGTCGTCTCGAGACGGCCGAACTACTACGTCCACATCCTCGCCGAAGTCGCGGAGAGCGACGAGATGGCCGTGCTCGCCGCAGCGCACGGCCGGCTACGGCCCGGCGTCCTAAGCTACAGGGCGGCGGTCGAGTTCACGCCGCCCGACGTTGGGCGCTACCAATTGCTCGGAACGGTTGTGATCTCTGATTACAACGCCCTCGGAGTGACCGTAGGCCCGAAGCTCAAAGTGATCCCCTGACGGCCTTCGTCAGCCGGCTGCGCGGGTTCGAGGACGGGGCGGAGCGTCCGTCGTCGCCCATGCAGGGGGCGCCGTCCGCGGTTACCTCATCAGCACGAAGTCGACGAGGGCATACGTCCCGTCTTCCCGCTTCTCGACGACGAGAATGATGTTCCTGTGGGCGGCGGTGTACCGCTTTGGCTTCACGGAGCTCTCCTCTTCGCCGACGCAGTGACCCATTTTCGTCCTCTCTTGACATTGCAGACTGCAGAGAGAGACCTTCGGCAGTCGCTGCCTCTGCCTTGAGTGCCTCACGAGCAGTCTGAGCGGGCGGTCGGACGGGCCAAGCCACCTCTCCGTGGCGTCGAGCCGAAGCGTCTGGAGCCCGGCGTCTGCCCGCGCATGAGCCGCGGCGACCCCAGAATCAGGTCAGAAAGGGACGTTAGACAGCCGTCGCTGTCTCAAGCTGAGGTGTCAACGGAAACGGGGTAACTTCAACTCCAGCTCACCTGCGCGGTAGGCGGCGGCCAGCATGAGAACCAAAATTCGTGCACCGCACGGGTCGTAGACTGCTTCTATGGGCGTCCCGCTTCAGGCGGCTGCCGAGGTAGTTACGGGTGATAGCCACAATGACCTGACGATTCAGTGGCGCGCGCTCCAGTTTGCGCGCCTTGGCTTCGAGAACGCGGATCAGATGGCGCAATCCAACGCGGATTGGCACGAGGCCGCGGCTCTTATCGCCGCCGGAGCCACGCCCGAGCACATCGCCAGGATCCTGCTGTAGATCTCCACGAGAGATATCCCGATGCTGTCAGGATCTCCTTGGCGCGGTCGTCCCACTGACATGTCGCACTCGGCAAGGAGGCGACAGCGGCTCTGGGTCGCGGGGCAGTTTGGATTGACTAGGAAGCGCGGTCGAGCACGTCGGTGTAGAGGGCATCGAAGCGCCCTGCCAACGCTCGCCAGGAAAAGGCGCCACGAATCTGCTGCCTGGCATGGCCGGCCCGTTCCTTCCTGGCGGCATCATCGTTGACCGCTTCGACGAGCGCGTCGGCGAGGGCATCGACGTCGTCCGGCTCGACGAGCCAGCCGTTCGGCTTGCCGGCGACGGTGTTGACAAAGGAGAGGGGTCCACCGGTGCAGGTCGTGATCACCGGCAGACCGCACGACATCGCCTCCAGGAAAACCTGCCCGAAGGGCTCGTCGACTGAAGGGGCGACGAAGACGTCGGCACACGACAGCCCCAGCGGAAGCTCGTCGTGCCCGCGCCAACCGCTGAAGAAGACACCATCCACGGCCAGCTCCCTCGCGACCGTGTACGGGTGCTCGCCCTCCCACTCCCCCGGCGATCCGCCCCAGACCAAGAGCGGCACCGGGGTCTCGAGGCGTGGCCGCGCCCGAGCGTACGCTCGCACGAGGAGCGGGACGCGCTTGAAGCCGAGGTAGCGCCCGACGAAGAGGAGAAGCGGAAGTGACTTGCCGCCGCGACTCGTGAACGCATCGAGCGCCTCCAACGGGTAGCGGATGCTCCCCGGGAGCCCCGACTCGTCCCAGCCCTGAGGGTCGTCGACGAGCCAGTGGCGCAGGAGTTCGAGACGCTCGTCGTGCGTGAGCGCCGAGCGGTCGAAGAGATCCGTATCGACGCCGTTTGGGATCACCTCGATCAGGTCGCCCGAGACGCCCAGGAGACGCACGGCCTCGGACGCGTCGTGGGGCGAGCTGCAGATGATGCGCCGGCTGTGCCTGGCAGACGCTTCGAGTCGAGAGGCCCAGTCCCTTCCGTAGCGGTATCGACTCAGGTTCGTCCGCCGCAGCAGCCCGCGTTCCGTTTCAGGCAGGCGGTAGTCGGGCGCCACCGCACCCGACTCGACGGCGGCCGCAAGCTGGTCGAGGCCCGTGTCCAGCGCGACAGCCACCGCGTCGAGGCGCTCGACGCGATCGAGCATCTTCAGGTCGGTACCGTGCAGATGAGTGACGAGCGCGCGTTCGGGCCAAAGCCGAGCGGCGGCCTCATGCATCGGCGTCAGGTGATGGAGGTGAATCACGTCGACATGGCCGAAGCCTGCGCGCTCGAACACGCGCTCCCACGCCGACACCTGAGCCTGCGCCTGCTCCGGGCCCAGAGCGGCAAAGACGGGATCCGGCGCTCCCTCCCGATCCTCGAAAGAGCCGTGGAAAGGAACCGGCCCCACGAGCTGATCCTCACCGCGCCCGAAGCGCTCGAGAGCGGGCGTGTAGTCCGCGACCTCGACGTGGAGCCCCCGGAAGAAGGTGGCGGCGTGCGTCTGCTCCCCAGGCGAGCCGAGCGACCCTGAGGCAAGCACAAGCTCCCAGCCGGACTCCACGAGCGCGCGAGAGATACCGCGCAACCTGCGCCGAACCGCCGCGCGGGTAGAACATCAGGCCCATTCCCAGTCGTCTGCGTTGCCCGTTCAGTCGCGGAACCTCCTGCTAGTGCCCAGCCTTGCCGCGACAGGTAGTCGCAAAGCTCACGGAGCAGGGAAGGAACCCCGACGCGAACAGGCATCGACCCAACCCGGATAGTGAAAGGCGCCTCAGCCAGAGGCAAGGGCGACGATCAGCGGCTCCAGGAGATCGGCCCGTTGACGACTTGTCTACTTGCCGCGCGCGGTCTTCTTCGGTCGCTTGGGCTTTGCTGGCGCCTTCTTCTCGGTCTGGACAAGCGACTTCGGGCGCTTCTTCCCCGCCACGTCGGGCTCCTTTCGGCTGTCCTGCTCCGACGCCCACCCTAGCGAGCTAGCCTCCCCTGCGCCGTCGACAGCTTCCTCCTCAGCAGTAAGCGCAAGCGAGCCGGCTGTTCTGCGCCAGAGCTCGCTCGGACGCGAGGCCTCGAACCTGCGCTCGACGAGATCGGGCGCCGGCGGCGCTTTATCGTCGGAAAGGACACTACTTGCCGATGTGCAGAGATTTAGACGCGGTGAGGCCGCCCGAGACCACACCGGGCCGCACCGTGAAGCCCACTCAAGGGGGCATAGGGAGTGTCGATACCGTTGGTGGCCGGGGCAGACTCACGCCAGAGTCGGGTGCGCGTGTAGGCCGCAAGCGCATGCGTGTCCAGCCCCGGCCGTCTTCTTGCGGGATAGGGCGGGCCCCCACCGCAGCGAGGGCCCGCCAATCACTTCTTAGCGCTTGAATACGCGGTCGTCGCCAATCGAACAACCGGGGTTGTACCCGGCCTAATGGGCAGTCCGGACCGCCCAGAGATTCACCAGCGGCCCCTGCCGCCTTCGGCCCAAGTCGACCATCCGAGTTCGCCGAGCTCGGCATCAAGGAGTTCTGCCCGCCGCCCGCCGGGCCGCGGCGCAGGAGCGCCGTCGACCCGGCAGAATCCTGCCGGCTGGCGACGTCCGCGACCGGGAGGGTCTCGATGATGATCACGGAGCGCTCGAAGCGAGTGATTCCCTTCCGCGCGCACGACGCGAAGCGGGTCGGCGAGGGCTGCTTCTACCTCGACCTGATCGTCTGGCTGAACGGAGACCGGGTCGAGCTCGGCGACGGGGTCGGCTTCAACTACGGCTGCTACGTGAACGGCTACGGCGGCCTCCGGATCGGCGACCGGACGATCGTCGGCCCTTACGTGATGATTCACACGGCCAATCACGAGATGGCCCCGGAGCGGCCGATCGTCGATCAAGGCTGGACGGAGCGGCCCGTCGAGATCGGCGCCGACTGCTGGATCGGGATGGGCGTGTGCATCCTTCCGGGCGCGCGCCTCGGGGACGGGTGCGTCGTCGGCGCCGGGAGCGTCGTCGTCGGCGAGCTCGAGCCGAACTGCATCGCCGTCGGCAACCCCGCACGCGCGATCAAGAGCCGCTGATGCGCGTCCTCTTCCTGCAGCAGCAGCCCTGCGTGCGGGCGCTCAAGTACGCCGTCGCGTTGCACTGGGCCATCCCAAGGATCCGGCTCGGCTTCGCCTACCAGGGCAAGACGCTGAGCGGCTGGTACGGCTCAGGTGACGAGCTCTTCGAGCGCTGGTGGGACCTCGGCGCGGAGCCGATCAAGAGCCTGCGGGCCGCCGCCGAGGAGTTTCGCCCCGACCTCGTCCACAGCCACAACCTGCCGGACTCCTTGACCGCGATCGCGCTCGAGCTCTTCGCCGGCCACGTGCCGGTCGTCCACGACGTCCACGACCTCCAGAGCCTCAGGCGGACGCCCTACGAGCACGGCTTCCCGGAGCCGCGGGAGCCGCTCGCGCTCGAGCAACTCGCGATCGAGGAGTGCTCGGCGCTGGTGGCGGTCTCCGAGGAGCTCCTGGAGCAGATCCGCACCCGCTACCGCCCGACCGGGCCGACGCTCGCGTTCCCGAACTACGCGCTCGGGCGGGACCTGCCGTCGGAACTGCCGCCCGCCGAGCGCCGGAACGGCCACCCCCCGCGCCTCGTCTATCAGGGGACGCTCTCGACGAACGGGGGTCACTACGACCTGCGCGAGATCTTTCGTGCGATCGTTGGCGAAGGCCTGTCCCTCGACGTCTACCCCTCGCGTCATGTGCCCGCGTACGCCGAGCTCGCGGCCGAGTTGACCGGCTTGCGCGCGCACGCAACGCTCCCGCCCTCGCGGCTTCTTGCCGTGCTGCCGGAGTACGACTTCGGCTGGGCCGGCTTCAACTCGGCCCTCAACGGGGCCCACCTCGACACCTGCCTCCCGAACAAGGCGTACGAGTACGTCGGCTGCGGCGTGCCCGTACTGACGCTGCGGCACCGCGCGCTCGCGCGGCTGGTCGGCGACGGCTGCCTCGGCGTCAGCCTCGCGACGCTCGACGACCTCGCCGGACAGCTCGCGGCGGTGGACGTGGTCGAGCTCCGGCGTCGCATCTCAGCCGTGCGCCTCGAGCTCACGATGGAAGCAAACATTCACCGTCTCGCCGAGCTGTACGAGACGGTCGCCGGCTGAGCACTACTGTCTAGCCTCGCCGGCTGGGGAACCATCCTCGATCGCTGAGGCGTCGCGAATCAGCACCGTAGAAGTACGAGAGCGGGCCGATCAGAACGATGAATGCAAGGACGATAATCGCCGTCATCCCAACCTCACCTCCCTTCTTGATCGTTCCTTTAGTTACTAAACGACGAGCCCGCGACCGGGCATTCCCGGTGGGTGACGTCGGTCGCGGGTCGGTGATCGGGTCGCGCACCCCGTGGAGGGGCGCCCGGTAAGGTCGGTACGCCGCCTGGCGACGAACGATGTCCAACGCCCACCCGCACTCGGCCCAGCCGGACTCGCAGTCGCCCAGCGTCGTCTCGGCCCGCGGGGTCGTCAAGCGGTACGGGCGAACCGTCGCCCTCGCGGGTCTCGACGTCGAGATCGGCACCGGAATCACGGGCTTGCTCGGCTCGAACGGCGCCGGCAAGACGACGTTCCTCTCGCTCGTGCTCGGGCTCCGCTCCCGGGATGAAGGCCACCTGGTCGTGCTCGGCGAGGATCCCGCCATGGCTGGCATCGACGTGCGCGCGCGCATCGGCTACGCGCCCGAGCACCACGACCTGCCCGCGGAGCTCGCCGCCGCCGAGCTCGTGCGGCACCTCGCGGAGCTGCACCTCCTTCCTCCCCGCGCCGCCGTTCAGCGTGCGAACGACGCCCTGTGGCTGGTCGGGCTGGGCGAGGAGCGCTTTCGGCCCGTCGGGACGATGTCGACGGGGCAGCGGCAGCGCGTGAAGCTCGCGGCTGCGATCGCACACGACCCCAAGCTCGTGCTCCTCGACGAGCCGACGGATGGGCTCGACCCCGTGCAGCGGACGGAGATGCTCGACCTCATCCGCCGGATCGGCTCCGAGTTCGGGATGCACATCGTCGTCTCGTCCCACCACCTCGAGGAGGTGGAGAGGATCTGCGACGCGGTAGTGATCGTCGAGGGCGGCGAGGTCGTGCACGCCGGCACGCTCGCAGACCTCCGCCGGGGCCCGGACGGGCTCGTGGTCGAGGTCGACGAGCGTGCCGACGAGCTCGCGGCTCTCCTCACCGACCGTGGCCTCGACGTGACGGTCCGTGACGGGGTTCTCCTCCTGGCCGGCGCCGCGGGCGACCACGACGCCGTGCGCGACGCCGTTGCGGACCTCGGCGTCGGGCTTCGGAAGCTCGCACCGCGTGGACGGACGCTCGAGGACGTGTACCTGGGGGCGGAAACCTGAGCGTCCCTCGCCTTCGGCTCGCTCCCGTGGGGGAAACCAGGTTTCCCCCACGGACCCCCTTCTTTGATGCAGTGAAGGAACCTCCCGGTTCCCTCACACACCCTCCACACGCTCATAGGCCAGAGGCTTGCCTATGAGCTCGGAGCAAGGCGCACGCCTCTTCGGCCTCGGCTACCGAGGCTACGACGGCCCCCGCCGGAGGCCCGCCTGGGCGATCCTCACGCTCGCCGTCTTCACCGTGCGGCGCGTGCTCGGACTCGGGCGCGGCGCGCGGCACAAGGTGCTGCCCGCGCTCACGCTGGTCATCGCCTTCGTCCCCGCGCTTGCGTCGGTCGCCGTTGCGGCGCTGCTCGACGATCTCCTCGAAGACGACCTCATCACGTACGGCGAGTACACGTTCTTCATCGGCAGCGCGCTCGCCCTCTTCGCGGCGCTAGTCGCTCCCGAGGCGCTCTGTCCCGACCGGCGCTCGGGCATGCTCGGGCTCTACCTGGCCGGCCCGCTCGATCGCAACCGCTATCTCGCCGCCAAGGGCGCGGCCGTGCTCGCCGTCATGCTCCTGATCACCCTCGGCCCGCTGCTCTTCATGTTTGCCGCGTTCGTGGTCGCCGGGTACGGCCCGACCCTCGGCGAGACACCCGGGCTCCTGCTTCGCATCCTCGCGTCCGGGCTCGCGACGGCATTTCTCTACGCCTCGGTCTCGATGGCGGTCTCGAGCTTCACGACCCGACGCGCGGCCGCCGCGGTCGGCGTCGTGCTCCTCCTCTTCGTCCCGGCCATCGTGGTCCGGAGCGCGATCGCCAGCACGGATGCGCCGGACGCGCTCGACCTGCTCAGCATCCCGTTCGTCGCCGCCGAGCTCTCGTACCGGATCTTCGACGAGTACCACTACGAGGGAGCGCCGATCGAGGAGCTCTCGACCTGGCTCCTCGCCGTCGGCCTCGTCGGCTGGACCCTCGCCGGCGCTCTCGTGTGCTGGCTCCGCTACCGGCGCACGGAGGACTACCGGTGATGGTCACGACCCACGAGCCTCGCGTCATCGCGGAGGGCGTCTCGAAGTGGTTCGGCACCCTCGTGGCCGTCTCGGACGTCGGCTTCGACATCGGCCCCGGGGTGACCGCGCTCCTGGGGCCGAACGGCGCCGGCAAGTCGACCATGCTGCGGATGCTCTGCGGGCTCGCTCGACCTTCCCGGGGCACGATCCGTGTCCTCGGCCGGGACCCGCGCAGTGACGTCGGAGTCACCCGTTCGATCGGCCTGGTGCCCCAGCAGGAAAGCGTCTTCGACCCGCTCACGGCACGCGAGTTCGTCCGTCTCACCGCCGAGCTGCACGGGCTCAGCGATCCCGATGCCGCAGCGACAGCCGCTCTCGAGACGGTAGGGCTCGACCCGTCCGACACGCGCCGACTCCCCACGTACTCGAAGGGGATGCGGCAGCGCGTCAAGGTGGCGCAGGGAATCGTCCACGATCCCGTAGTGCTCATGCTGGACGAGCCGCTGACCGGGCTCGATCCGCGGCAGCGAGCGGACATGATCGCGCTGTTCCGGCGGTTCGGCGCCGAGGGGCGATGCGTGCTCGTCTCCAGCCACGTCCTCGACGAGGTCGAGCGGCTCGGGTCGCGCATCCTCGTCATGTCGCAGGGCCGGCTCGCCGCAGCAGGCGACTTTCGCGAGCTGCGGGCGCTGATGGACGACCGGCCGCTGAGGGTGCGGGTGCGCACCGACCGGCCACGCGAGCTCGCGGGCGCACTGCTCGAAGCCGGGACGGTCGTCGGCGCTCGTCTCGACGACGACCAGGGGCTCGAGCTCGACACGAACGACGCCAGGGTCCTGGCCCGCGCGCTGGCGCCCGTCGCGCGAGACCGCAACGCCCGCCTGCTCGAGGTCGTCCCGCTCGACGCAGACCTCGAGGGCGTCTTCCGCTACCTCGTGCAGCGATGAGCGCCGTGGAGACATCGCCGGCCGCCCCGGCAGCGCGACCGCGCACGGCGAACTCGCTCGGTGCTCTGTATCGCCTCTTGCTCCGCACGCAGGTAACAGTCCCCCGCTTGCTCGGCATCGCGGCCCTCGGCGCGCTGTCCGTCCTCTTGGGCGTCTTCGCGCGGTGGGACGACGATCCCGTGCAGGCCGCAGCGGATGCCGCCGCCTCCTACGGCCTCGGCATCGTCGTGCCGCTGGCGGCGCTCTGGCTCGGCACGGCGGCGATCGGCGATCTGGTCGAGGACCGCCTCCTCGTCTATCTCTGGCTGAAGCCCGTGCCGCGCTGGCAGCTTCCCGCAGCAGCGGTGCTCGCCACGATCACACTCGTCGTGCCCCTGGCCACGCTGCCTTTGGCCGCCTCCGCCCTCGCGGCGGGCGCCGGCGAGCTGGCGCTCACCGCCTTGCTCGCCGCGTCGCTCGCTGCGTGCGCCTACGCCGGCCTGTTCGTCGCAGCCGGGCTATGGTTTCGGCGCGCGGTGTGGTGGGGGCTGGCTTTCGTGCTGCTCTGGGAGAACGCCGGCGCGCGCGCATCGGACGGCACCGCGCGCTTCACGGTCACGAGCTGGGCGCGCTCGATCGTCTCCACCGTCCCCGGAGTCGACGTTCCGCTCGAGGGGCGGTCCGTCGCCGCCGCGCTCGTCGTCCTGCCGGCTGTCGCGGTCGCAGGCTGGCTGGCCGCGACGGTGCGCTATCGCCGCGCGGACGTGGACTAGGAGGCGGAGAGGCCCGCGAGGGCGAGTGTCTCATCGAGGCCCAGCACCCCCTCCACGGCGCCGACCGCCGTCGTCGCGAGCGCGCCGACCGCGTTCGCGAAACGCGCCGAGCGCTCGAGCGGCCAGCCCGCGAGACGGCCATACAAGAGCCCGGCGACGAACGCATCGCCGGCTCCCGTGCCGTCGACGGGAGCCACGGAGATCCCCTCGAGAGCACCCTCGAAGCCGTCCCCCGACGCGTAGCAGCCCGAGGCGCCGCACTTGAGCACGACCGCACCGGCACCTTGTTCCCGGAGCCACGACGCGACCGCCGGGGGCTCCTCCTCACCGGTGATCGCACGGGCCTCGGCGAGGCTGGGAGCGAAGAGGTCGACGTGCGGCAGGGCTGGAAGAACGCGCTCCCAGCGTCCGGTCGCGTCCCAGACGGTGTCGAGGCTCGTCACGAGCCCGCGCGACCTTGCCTCCGCCAGCAGGCCCGCCCCCGGCTCACCGTCGAGCGCCTCCAGCACGAGCGCGCCGGCGAGGTGAAGGCAGCGCCCCGAGAGGAGGTACGAGCGGTCCAGCTCGTCGGCCCGCAGGCTCGAGCTGGCGCCCGGGAGATGCAGGAACGTCCGCTCGCCGGAGGAGTCCACGAGCACGACGGAGGCGGAGGTCGCGACAGCCGAATCGGTCAGGACACCGCCGCGGTCGACGCCGCGCTCGTCCAGGAGGCCGAGGAGGAAGGCGCCGAGCGCATCGTCCCCGACCTTGCCGGCCGCTCCCGCGGAGAGACCGAGCCGGACGAGGGCGCTCGCCGTGTTGAGAGCGCAGCCGCCCCCGTGGAGCGAGATCTCGTCCACGAGCGCGAGCGAGCCGCGGTCGGGAAGCTCGCCGACCGGTCGGGCGATGGCGTCGGCCACCAGGATTCCAAGACAGACGACGTCCATAACGACGGATAACGTATCCCGGTGGGCTGGGCATGAGGGAGCAGTTCGTCAGCGACGTCCAGGCTGCGATCGGCTCCGCCGGGGTGATCACGGAGCCGGAGCAGCTGCGCACCTACGAGTGCGACGGCCTCACGAACCATCGGGTCGTCCCCGGGCTAGTCGCTCTTCCGGCGAGCACCGGGGACGTCCAGACGGTCGTCCGCCTCTGCGCCCGCGACGGCATCCCGTTCGTCGCCCGCGGAGCCGGAACGGGCCTCTCCGGCGGCGCCCTGCCCGTCGCAGAGGGAATCGTAATCTCGCTCGCGCGCATGGATCGCATCCTGGAGGTGGATCTGGAGAGCGCGCGCGTCACCGCCCAGCCGGGAGTCACGAACCTCGCCATCACGGAGGCCGTCGCCTCCCAGGGGTTCTTCTACGCGCCCGACCCCTCCAGCCAGCAGGTCTGCACCATCGGCGGCAACGTGGCCGAAAACTCGGGAGGAGCCCACTGCCTGAAGCACGGCTTCACCGTCAACCACGTGCTGGAGGCGGAGATCGTCCTCCCGGACGGCGAGCTCGTGAGGCTGCGCGCGGGGGATCCTGGGCCGGACCTGCTCGGCGCCTTCATCGGCTCCGAGGGGACGCTGGGCATCGCCACGGAGATCGTGGTGCGCGTGCTCCGCCGGCCGGAGGCCGTGCGCACGCTCCTCGCCGGCTTCGACTCGACCGACCAGGCGGGGGCGGCCGTCTCGGGGGTGATCGCCGCCCGCATCCTCCCCGCGGCGATCGAGATGATGGACCGGCTCACGATCCAGGCCGCGGAGGCGGCCGTGCACCCCGGCTACCCGGACGTCGCCGCCGTCCTCATCGTCGAGCTCGACGGGCTCGCCCTGCAGGTCGAGCACGATCTCGCAGCAGTCGAGAAACTGTGCCTCGAGGCCGGCGCGGTGGAGATCCGGGTGGCGGCCGACGACGAGGAGCGGGCCCTGCTCTGGCGCGGCCGCCGATCGGCGTTTGCGGCCATGGGCCGGGTGAGCCACGACTACTACGTCCAGGACGGCGTCGTCCCGCGGACGCGCCTGCCCGAGGTCCTCCGTCGCATCGCGGAGCTCGAGCGAGAGCACGGGCTCAGGGTCGGCAACGTCTTCCACGCCGGTGACGGCAACCTGCACCCGCTCGTCCTCTACGACGCCCGCGAGCCGGGCCAGTCCGAGCGGGCCCAGGTGCTCGCCGTGGCCATCCTGGACGCCTGCATGGATGCGGGAGGCTCGCTGACCGGCGAGCACGGGATCGGGGTCGACAAGGCCTGCGCTATGCCGAGCATGTTCGGACCCGACGACCTCGAGACGATGGGCCGCCTGCGGCGCGGCTTCGACCCGGCGGGGCTGGCCAACCCGGGAAAGATTCTTCCGACTCCGCGTCTCTGCGGCGAGGTGCCCGGCCCGTACCGGGCGCACCCCCTCGAGCGAGCAGGACTTGCCGAGCGTCTTTGAAGCCGAGCCCCTGGCGATCGCCCAGGCGGCCGAGATCCTCGCGCAGGCCGCGCGCGAGAGCCGGCGCGTGTCGATCGACCGCGCCGGCGGGGAGCTCGTCGTGTCGACGCGCTACCTCAACCGGCTGCTCGAGCACGAGGCCGGCGACCTCACGGCCACCGTCGAGGCTGGCATCCGCCTCTCGGCGCTCAACGAGCATCTGGCCGAGCACGGCCAGATGCTCGCGCTCGACCCTCCGGGCGACCCGACGATCGGGGCCGCGATCGCCGGCGACCTCTTCGGCCCCCGCGCCCACCGGTACGGACGCGCGCGCGACCTCGTCCTCGGGGTGACGGTCGTCCTCGCCGACGGCACCGTCGCCAACGCCGGCGGCAAGGTCGTCAAGAACGTCGCCGGCTACGACCTGGCCAAGCTGTTCTGCGGCTCGCACGGGCGCCTGGGGCTGATCGCGCGCGTAAGCCTGCGCCTCCACCCACGGCCTGACGCGACTCGGACGCTCGTCATCCCGGTGGCCGCAGCGGGCGACGCGCAGACGCTCGTGCGGACGCTCCTTCACTCGTCGCTCACGCCGAGCGCCGTCGATCTCCTCTGGAGCGAAGAGCAGTCAGTCCTCGCCCTGCTCTTCGAGGGCGGCGAGGAGGCGACCTCGGCCCAGCTCGAGCGGGGCCGTGCCCTCCTGGGAGGATCCGAAGACGGCGGTGTCTGGGACGAGGTGGCGGCGCGCCAGCTGGGCTCCCGCTCGCGGGGAGCGTTCGCCGCAGGCGAGCTCGGGTCCGCGCTGGAGGAGCTGCCCCGAGTCCTCGTCCGGATCGGCCCGACCTGCTTCGCGTACCTGACCCAGCCCTACGAGCAGCCTTGGTCCGCGCTCGCCGAGCAGGTGAGAAAGCAGTTCGACCCCGGAGGAGTCCTCGCGTGACGGGGATCGACCGCGAGCTCGTCAGCACCTGCGTCCACTGCGGCTTCTGCCTGCCCACGTGCCCGACGTGGGGTCTTTGGCGGGAGGAGATGGACTCGCCGCGCGGGCGCATCTACCTGATGGAAGGGCTGGCCGACGGGACGCTCCGCCTCAACCCGACGGTGGTGGAGCACTTCGACCGCTGCCTAGGCTGCATGGCCTGCGTGACCTCATGCCCGTCCGGCGTCCAGTACGACCGCCTGATCGAGCAGACGCGCGCGACGATCGAGCGGGAGTACCGGCGCCCGCGCCGAGAACGCGCGCTGCGCTCCGCAGTCCTGGCCGTCGTCGCGCACCCGCGCCGGCTGCGCACGGCGCTAAGGCTCGCCCCGATGGGGCGGAGGCTGCCGCTCCCCGGCCTCCTGCGGCCGCTCACCGACCTCGCGCCCCGCTGGCGCTCGGGAGTCGAGCCGCCCGAGCTGACCGAGCCCATGGGAGCGCGGACAGGCCGCGTGGGGCTGCTCACGGGCTGCGTCCAGCGCGCCCTCTTCGGCGACGTGAACGTGGCCACTGCCCGCGTCCTCGGCGCATACGGCTTCGAGGTCGTCGCGCCACGGGCCCAGGGCTGCTGCGGCGCCCTGGCGGTGCACGCCGGGCGGCACGACAAGGGCCTCGAGCACGCTCGGCGGACGATCGACACGTTCGAGCAGGCGGATGTCGACTTAGTCGTCTCCAACGCCGCCGGGTGCGGCTCGAACCTGAAGGACTACGCGCACCTGCTCGCCGACGACCCGGCCTACGCCGAGCGAGCCGCCGCCTTCTCCGCACGTGCCCGGGACGTCTCCGAGCTCCTCGCCGGGCTCGACCCGCGCCTGGAACGCAAGCCGCTCGCGCTCCGCGTCGCGCTCCAGGACTCCTGCCACCTCGCGCACGCGCAGGGCGTGCGGGCGGAGCAGCGAGCCCTGCTCGCGCCGATCCCGGGTCTCGCCCTCGCCGAGCCCGAGGATCAGGCGCTCTGCTGCGGGAGCGCCGGCATCTACAACCTCGTGCAGCCGGAGGCCGCGCTCGAGCTGGGACGGCGCAAGGCCGAGCGCGTGCTGGCCGTCGAGCCCGACGCCTATGCGGCCGCAAACCCCGGCTGCCTCGTCCAGGTGAGCGCAGCACTCGGGCGAGCCGGGCGGCCGCTCCCGGCGTTCCACCCGGTGGAGCTGGTGGATGCGTCGCTCGGCGGCGTCGACGCCGCCGAGCTGCTCGCCGGGGCCCGCCGCTGACCCTAAGGGCCACGCCCTGGGGTCAGGTCTTGCAATGCCACATTCGCTTTCGGCACCGCGCCGAAAGCGTGAAAACTCGGTCCGGGTCACTTGCGGTCGTCCGCTGCGGCCTTAGCTTCGTGCTGTGGCCCGGCCGCTGCGGATCTGCGTTCCTAACGGCGTCTATCACCTGATCGCCCGCGGAAACGAGCGCGCCCCGATCTACCGCGACGACACCGATCGGTTCCGGTTTCTGCGGACGCTGGCCTGCGTCGTCGATCGGTTCGGCTGGCTCTGCCACGCCTACTGCCTGATGGAAAACCACTACCACCTCGTCGTCGAGACGCCGCGGCCGAACCTGCCGACCGGAATGCAACAGCTCAACGGGCCCTACGCGCAAGGGTTCAACGAGCGACACGATCGGTGCGGACACGTCTTTCAGGCGCGCTATCGCTCGATCCTCGTCGAGAAGGAGAGCCACCTGCTCGCGTTGTGCCGCTACGTCGTCCTCAACCCAGTCCGCGCAGGCGTCTGCCCCCGCCCTGAGGCCTACTACTGGAGCAGCTACCAGGCCACGGCCGGCCACGCCCCCGTGGAGCGCTTCCTCGTCACCGACTGGATCCTGAGCAACTTCGCGACCACGAGACGTGCGGCTCAGGCCCGCTATCGCGCCTTCGTTGCCGAGGGCGAGCCCGAGCTGCTCGGGGGGCAAGTACGCGGCGAGCGGCTTGGCAGCACGGCCCTTCTCACGGAGCGCTTCGGACACGATCCACCGCTCGCCGAGATCCCTCGTGTGCACATCGAGCCGCTCCCGCCGACGCTGGCAGAGATCTTCGCCCGCGACCCCAACGCGCCCGTTTCGACCGCGTACCGCCGCCATGGGTACACGCTGCGGGCGATCGCCGAGCACCTCGGCTGCCACTACTCGACCGTGAGCAGGCGGCTGCAGCGGGAGGAAGCGGTGCGTGAATGCAAGACCTGACCCCGGGGCGTGGCCTTCCCGGACATGTCGCGGTTTGCCCGCCGTGGCTAGGCGGGCGCGCCGCTAAGAACTCGAATCGGAATGACGCTTCGCCGGCGCGGCGACCTGGGTGAGTGCGATGCAAGGACGCAGGGCGCCCGAATAGCAGCGCTATTCGGGCAACCGAGAACGCCGCAGCGCGCCGCCCAGGGCGTCGCGACGGCTCAAGGTTTCATTCTGCTTCGGGTTCTAAGGGAGACGACCGACGACGTCGCCTGCGACTCGAGCGCCGCCGTGAAGATCCTGTGCGTCGCCGCTACCTCTTCGGGCGTGGCGCAGTGGAAGGGCTGGCGCATGCCGTCTCGCCCGTGGGCGAGCTCGTCGAGGAAGGCTGCCCACATCTGGAGGACCGCGTCTGAGAAGCCGAACTCGAAGATCGCCCCGGTGATCGACGGGTAGGCCGACTCCGAGCCCAGGTCGAGGACGCTCCAGGCCTGCGGCCCACCGGGCTCGTACGCCATCCAGCGCAGCGTCTTGGGCTGCTTGGTCGTGTAGGCGATCGACCCCTTGGTCCCGTCCACCTCGACGATCCAGGTGTTCGTCTCGCCGGGGGCGATCCGCTTCGTCTCGATCCGAAGCGGGAAGGCATAGCCGTCCGCCTCGACCTCGCAGAGGAGGAGAGCGTTGTCCCACGTGTCGCAGGGAGCCGTTCCGCCCCGGCCGTCCGGCCGCTCGCGCACGACGTCGGAGAGGATCGCGCGCACGTCGCTCGGGAACCAGCCCGCGCGGAGCGGCAGGTGCAGGGCGTGCATGCCGAGGTCGCCCATGACCCCGTACTCGCCGTTTTGCGCGGCGCGCCGCTTCCAGTTGATCGGCTTCTCCGGATCGAGGTCGCTCGAGTGCAGGAAGGCCGAGCGGACCTCGAGCACGCGCCCGTAGCGGCGCTCCGCGATCCAGCGCCACACACGCTGTCCTCCCGGATAGAAGGGAAGCTCGGACGAGCAGCGGACCAGGAGCTCGGGGTGGGCGGCGATCTCCGCGCCGATCGCCTGGTTCGCGGACAGGTCGATACCGAACGGCTTTTCGCCCAGGAGGTGCTTCCCCGCGCGGAGACAGGCGGAGTAGAGCTCTTCGTGGAGGTGGTGCGGGACGGCGCAGTAGACCGCCTCGACCGAGTCGTCTGCGAGCAGCTCGCGGTAGTCGGACACGAGCCGCGGCGCCGGCTCGAGCCGCTCGTACCACGCGAGCACGTCCGGATTCGGGTCGCAGACCACTGCCAGCTCGGGCCGAACGCCGGGGGCCTCGACGTGCACCCAGCGGGCGGCCGCGCTTGCGAACTCCCTGCCCATGAGGCCCCCGCCCACGAGCCCGAAGCGGACGATCCGGTCAGGCACGGGCGGCGAGGTCCGCGAGCGCCTTCTCGGCGGAGGCGCCCTCGTGCACGATCGCCATGAGCGCGCGGGTCATCCCTGCCGGATCCGCGTGCTGGACGACGTTGCGCCCGTAGACGATCCCGGCGGCCCCCTGCTGGAGGACGGCCTCGGTACGGCCCAGGATCTCCTCGTCCGGAGCGCGCCCGCCGCCCCGCACGAGCACCGGCACGCGGCCGGCCGCCTGGACGACTCGGCCGTACTCGTCGAGGTCGTCGGTGGGGTCGGCCTTGACGACGTCGGCCCCCAGCTCGACAGCCTGGCGAACGAGCGTCACTACCGTGTCGGCGTCCCCGTTCACCCCGTAGCCTGCTTCGCCAGGCTTCATCGCGAGCGGCTCGACCATCAGGGGCATGCCGAGCGGGTCGCAGGCCGCGCGCAACGTCGAGATGTTGCGGACGCACTGCTGGTAGAGCTCCGGCTCCCCTGGGAGCGAGAGGAGGTTGACGACGACGCAGGCGGCGTCGAGGCGCACGGCCCGCCCGACGGCGTCCTCGACGAGCTCGCTCCAGAGCAGGCGCGGAGGGCTCGCGCCGTACACGTTCGCGACGTCGGTGCGCAGCACGAGCGTCGGCTTGCGCGGGCCGGCCACCCGCTGGAGCAGCGGCGCCTCGCCGGGGGAGAGCTGGATGGCGTCGGGCCCGGCGTCCACGAGCGTGCGCACCGCCTTCTCCAAGTCTTCGATCCCTGTGAGGAAGGAGGGCTCCCCGAAGAAGCCGTGGTCCACGGCGACGTCGAAGCAGCGCCCGTCGGCGGCGAAGAGACGGTTCAGGCGAGCGCTGCCGATGCGATCCTCAGCTCCTCTCGTAGGCGGCGTCGAAGGCGAGCGTGGACGGGGTGAAGTCGCTCCTGCGGACGAAGGCCAGCGCGTCCTGGGCGCCCCATTCGCGGTCCATGCCGGCATCCTCCCACTCGATCGAGAGCGGCCCCTCGTAGCCGATCCGGTTGAGGGCGCGGAAGACGCGACTCGAAGTCGACGTCCCCGTGCCCCGGCGAGACGAAGTCCCAGCCGCGACCCGACCTCCCCGAAGTTCAGGTGCCCGCCGAGGATCGAGCTGCGCCCGTCGAGGCTCTTCTGCGAGTCCTTGACATGGACGTGGTAGATGCGGTCGGCAAACTCGCCGATGAATGCGGCCGAGTCGAGGAACTGATGGGCGAAGTGACTCGGGTCGAAGTTGATTCCGAAGCCCTCGCGACGGTCGATCGCGTCGAGCGCCTTGCGGGTGGTGACGAAGTCGTAGGCGATCTCGGTGGGGTGTACCTCGAGGCCGAAGCGAACGCCCTCCGCTTCGAAGACGTCGATGATCGGGCTCCAGCGCTCCGCGAAGTCCCGGTAGCCGGCCTCGACTGCCTCGAAGTCGTTCGGCGGGAACGAGTAGAGGAGGTGCCAGATGCTCGAGCCGGTGAAGCCGTTCACCGTGGTGACGCCGAACCTCGCGGCCGCCCGGGCAGCGTCCTTCACCTTGTCGGCCGCCCGCCGGCGCACCCCCTCGGGATCGCCGTCACCCCAGACGTCGGGGGGCAGGATCGCCCGGTGGCGCTCGTCGACCGGGTCGCAGACGGCCTGGCTGACCAGGTGCGTCGAGATTGCATGGCACTGGAGGCCGTATCGGTCGAGGAGCTCCCGGCGGCCGGCCACGTACCCCGGATCGGCGAGCGCCTCGTCGACGTCGAAGTGGTCACCCCAGCAGGCCAGCTCGAGGCCGTCGAAGCCCCAGGCGGAGGCTTTGCCGGCGAGCTCCTCGAGCGGCAGGTCGGCCCACTGGCCGGTGAAGAGCGTGACTGGACGTGGCATTCGCAGTCCTCCTTAGGGGGTGGAAGCAGCGGTCTTCTGGCCTGCGGCCAGGACGAGGTTGACGCCGGCCGCCTCGTAGGCGTCGATCGTCTCCCGGGGAAGGCCGTCGTCGACGACCAGAGCATCGAGCTCCTCCGGGCGCGCGATCGCGAGCAGGGCGGAGAGGCCGAACTTGGACGAGTCGATGAGGCCGATCGTCTTCGCCGAGGAGGCGGACGCGGCGTTGAGGGTGTCGGCAAGGGCTCGCCGCGTCGTGGTCAGCCCGTTCTCGAGCGTGACGCCTCCTGCCGAGACGAAGGCCGTCTCCATGTTGAGGCCGGCGAGAAACTCCGCCGCCCAGCGGCCGCCGATCATACGGAGCGTCTGGTCGACCTCGCCGGGGGTGACGACGACGTGGATGGACTGGGCGTGCAGCTCGACCGCGATCGCGGGTGAGTTCGTGACGAGGGTGAGCGCTCGCGGCGGATGGCGCTCCAGGTGGCGGGCGAGCACGAGGCACGTCGTGGACGAGTCGACGAAGATCGTGGAGCCGTCCTCGATGAACCGGGCGGCGCGCGACGCGATCGCTTCTTTCTCCGGCAGCGCCTGCTCGAGCCGCTTCGTCCAGTCTCTCGGCACGCGGAGCTGTCTGGGACCGCTCCCAGGTGGGCGCGCGCCTCCGTGCACACGCTCGATGAGACCGTCGCGGGCGAGGCGCTCGAGGTCGCGGTGGACGGTGATCTGCGAGACGCCGTAGTCGTGCGCGAGCTCGGCGATCGACGCACCGCCGTCGCGCTGAATCCTGTCGAGAATGCTGGCTCTGCGCAGGTCGGCCGGCATCAACTCGCCCCCATCAGCTCGCGGACGTCGGCGTGGAGGACAGGACGAGGTAGCGCTCGGCGACGAGAATCTGCGAACCCGGGGTCGTTCACGTGCGTGTCGACGAGCTCGAGCGGAATGTCCGGCCGAAGCGCGGATCCGAGCGCGTCCAGAAACGCGGCGTCGGCCTCCGGAAACCAGAGGTCGCCTCCCTCGACGTCCGCGAGGGAGAAGCCGAGAGTCGGGGCGAGGACGAGCACGGGCCCCCGCGCCTCGTTGAGCCGCTCCGCGACGACGCGGCCGAGCTCGGCCATCTCCCCCGGCTCGAGCCGGACGAGCGTCGCCACCGGATTGTGGTAGTAGCTCTTGCGTGCTCGGTACTTGGCGGGGACGGTCTCGGGTGCGCCCTGGTTGAAGAAGTCGACACAGCCGGGAACGACCACCTGCGGGAGACCCCTCGCGCCAGCGACGCGGAGGCGGTCGGGGCCCGTCGCATGGAGCCCGTCAAGCAGCGAGTTCGCGAGCTCGGAGAGCGTGTAGTCGATCACTCCCGCAAGCGCGCCCGCTTCGACGAGCTTCTCCATCGCCGGCCCGCCGACGCCGTTCGCGTGGAAGACGACCGGCTCGTGGCCTGCCCGCTCGAGCGCCGTGCGGATGCGCATCACCGCAGGAGTGGTGTGGCCGAGCATCGTGATGCCCACGCTTCTGCCGCCGAGGTCCTGGAGCGGGCGTCCGGCGTCCCGAGCCATGCCCGCAACCGCCGCCGCCGCGTTGTCGAACACCGCCCGCGCGATCGGGTTGAGGCCGAGGATGTCGACGACCGAGTGCATGACCAGGACGTCGCTCTCGCCGACGAAAGGGCCGAACGCGCGGCGGCCCGAGGCGCTCGGCGTGACGATCAGCTTGGGAACGCCGACGGGAAGCGCGTGCATCGCGGCGGCTCCCAGGAGCGCTCCCTCCGCCCCACCCAGGCAAAGCACCCCGTCCAGGCGGCCCTCGAGCCAGAGGCGAAGGCAGACTGCGCGCACCCCCTGCTCCATCAGCTCGACCGCCGCGCCCCGGCTTCCCGCCGACTGGATCTGCTCCAGCTCGTAGCCCGCCTCGCGGGCCACCTCCTCCCGGGAGACGTCCGCGCTCGTGCCCGGCTCACCCAGGATCCCCGAGTCGATCACGACCGGCCGCACCCCGAGGCCGGCTAATCGCTCGCGCACGTACGCGATCTCCTCGCCCTTCGTGTCGAGGGTGCCGATCAGCGCAATCTGTGGCTCGTCCTTCATTAGGCCCCCCGTTTACGCCCGGTCGCGCCACTCCCGCGTGTGCACCTCGACCGGCACCTTCTGGAACTCCTCGAGCGCCGCGGCGAGGTGCTCGGCGTAGAGCTCGTACGTCCGCTCGCCCTTCTCCGCAGTCGCCCTGAACGGGTTGCCGATCACGCCGCTCGGCGTGAAGTCGCTGTGGTCCGTTGGGAAGAGGAAGTACTGATATCCCTGGAACTCGACCTCCGGCGCGCCGTCCAGCTTGACGAAGCCCTCGGGGAACCAATCCGGCCGCTTCACCTTCTGGTTCACGGCCCTGTCCATCCTGACGAGCCGCTCGTCGTGTGCCATCACCTGCGCGGTCTCGAGCTCGCTGGAGTGCCACCCCGGCGTCTCCTCGGGCGGGTTCTCCATCACCGGGTCGATGAGGCCGAGATAGCGCTCGGCGTAGAGCTTCGAGAACGTGACGAAGGCGCCCGTCTCGTAGCGGATCCGCCGAAGCAAGGGGTCGATGATCTTCGTGTTCGAGCCGTGGTTGTTCACGAACACGAGCCGGTTGAACCCGTGGTGGATGAGCGAGCGCGCCACGTCGTGGTAGACGTCGAGCAGGATCTGCGAGCGGATCGTGATCGTTCCCGTCCCGTCACCGGGCTCGTACATGTGCTGTGGCGAGTAGCCGAACCAGACACAGGGCGTGTACAGGACCTCCGCCCGCTCGGCCGCCCGCCGGGTGATCTCGTCGGCCTGGATCGTGTCCGTCGCGAGCGGCAGATGCGGCCCGTGCTGCTCCATGCTCGCGATGGGGATCATCACGATGTCCTTCTCGGCCAGGTAGGCCTTGATGTCCGGCGGGGCAAGATCGGCGATGTTGTAGGAGGGCAGGTCCATCGGATCTCCTCTAGGCCGGAGCCGCGGCGCTCATGGCCTGGCGCAGGCAGTCGATCGACTCCTGCACGTACTGGTCGTACAGCTCCTCCGGCACGGCGCCCGTGCCGTGGTCGCGCAGGAACTGCTCGAGGCCCACGCTCGCGTCCGCCTCGGACGCGTCGCCGATCTCGGTGCGCTCGGAGATCCGGCTGCGATCGACTGTCGCGACGAACTCGACCGTCAGATAGCCCGCGTAGCCGACCTCACCGAGCGTGCGCACGATCAGCTCCCAGTCGATTGCGCCCTGGCCGGGCGGCATGCGGTTGTTGTCGGCGACGTGGAAGTCGACGAGCTGGTCGCCTGCGGCCCTGATGGCGGACGGCCAGTCGGCCTCCTCGATGTTCATGTGGAAGATGTCGAGGCAGACGCCGCAGTCGCCGCCGACGTCCTCCGCCAGCGCGAGCGCCTGGTCGCAACGGTTCAGGAAGTACGTCTCGAAGCGGTTGAGCGGCTCGAGCGCAAGCCGGACTCCGCTCCGCTCGGCGTGCGCCTGGCACTCCTTCAGGCTCTCGACCGCCCACTTCCACTCCTCTTCGGGAGTGGACATGGGCGTGACCTTGCCGACGGTCGACGGGACGACGGTCAGGATCGAGCCGCCGAGCGCCTTGATCAGGTCGATCGTGTCCTTCACGTACTGGACGCTGCCGATGCGCACGTACCTGTCCTCGTGCAGGAGGTCGCGGCCGCCGACCATGAGCGTCACCGATCCCCAGCACTCGAGACCGTGCTCGTCGAGCAGCGAGCGCACCTGCTTCGGGTCGTAGAGCGCCGGCTCGCCGGAGATCTCGATTCCGTCGTAGCCGCACCGGGCCAGCCGCCGGATCGTCGTCTCGATCGGCTCGGGCCGCATCCAGTTGTGCATCGCCACCTTCAGTGCCATTCGGTCCTCCTCGCGTTGCCGACTGCCTTACAGATCGAGCTTGCCGGGGTTCATGATCCGGTTCGGGTCGAGCACGTCCTTGATCCGCCGCAGGACGTCGAGCGCAGGCCCGTGCTGGGCCCGCATGTACGGCGCGAGCTTGAGCCCGACGCCGTGGTGGTCGTTCATGACGCCGCCGGCGCCCAGAATCGCCTGCACCGCGTCCTCCCAGATGCGGTCGTGCAGGTCGATGGCTTCGGGCCCGCCGTCCGGGACGATGAAGCGGCCGTACATCATCGTTCCCCACGGGTACCAGTGGCTGAAGTGGACCTTGAGCGTGAGCCCGTGCTCGGCGTAGGGCGCCTCGACCGCCTCCTTCACCGCCCGGTAGACGTCGTAGATGCGAGCGTAGGGAGCGACTGCCTCGATCGTCCCCCAGATGGCCGGGAGCTGCGGATGGTGCGGCGGCTTGTAGAACTCGTAGCGGCGCGTCCACCACGTCTCGCCCAGCCGGCCGTCGAGGATCGCCGCGCCGCGCTCACGCGCCACCGCGAGCATCGTCTCCGCCTCCGCGTCGGCGACGGCCGGCTCGCCCTCGAAGCAGAAGATCGTGCAGACACCCTCGAGCTCCTGCTCGACGACCGGGCCGAGCGACATTCGTGTGGCCACCTCGTCGTACATACGCACGACGGAGGGCCGGAGGCCGCGGGCGATGCAGGAGCGCACGGTGGCGATCCCCTCGGGCACCGACGCGAAGGAGACGGCCTCGAAGCGGCGCGCCGCCGGGAGGGGGGCGAGCTGCAGGGTCGCACGCGTGACGACGCCGAACGTGCCCTCGGAGCCGATGAAGAGCTGCGTCAGCTCGGGCCCGACCGCGTGCCTGGGCACTGCGACGGTCTCGATCACGTCCCCGTCGGCCAAAGCGACGCGAAGCGAGAGGACGAGATCCTCGATCTTGCCGTAGCGCGTCGAGA
This sequence comes from uncultured Actinomycetes bacterium, assembly GCA_963794055.1. Classification (GTDB taxonomy): domain Bacteria; phylum Actinomycetota; class Thermoleophilia; order Gaiellales; family Gaiellaceae; genus JAIBJN01. Next base: position 56,548 of record CAWCCL010000023.1, on the reverse strand, counting down.
GCACCCCCGACCCGCGGGCGGCGACGTAGCCGCCGACGGTCGCTAGACCGACCGAAGCCGGGTAGTGCGGAAGCATGAGCCCGCGCTCGTTCAGGGCGTGCTCGAGCACCTCGCCGTTGACGCCCGCCTCGGCCGTCACCGTCAGCGACTCCTCGTCCACCTCGACGATGCGGTCGAGGCGCGTGAGGTCGAGGAGGATGCCGCCGCCGACGGGGACCGCTCCTCCCTGGCTCCCAGAGCCGCCGCCGCGGGGGACGACCGGGAGGCCTCGCTCGTTGGCGAAGCGGAGCACGGCGGCCACGCCCGCCTCGTCGGCCGGCAGGACGGCGACGTCCGGGAGGCCGAGCGGAGTGCCGCTTGCCCGTGCCGCGAGCGCCTTCCAGTAGGTGTCGGCGGAGTAGCGCTCGAGCACGTCCGCGTCGGTGACCACCGCGTCGGCGCCGACGAGGTCACAGAGGTCTTGCACGAAGGTCTCGGTCTTGGGGGTTCCGATGCTCATGACGAGCGCAACGACCTCCAGGGCTCCTCGCCGGAGACGTCCACGAGCTCGTAGCCTCCGTCGCCGGCGCACGGGCCGAGGGCGACGGTCAGCCTTGCGGTCTCCCGCCCCGTGTTGAAGGAGGCGTGGACGGTGCCCATTCCGATGAACACGGCCTCGCCGGGCCCGAGGACGGTCTTCTCGCCCTCGAGCCACTGCTCGATCTCACCGGCCTGGACGACGATCACCTCTTCCTGGGCGGGGTGGGTATGAAAGTCGTGGCCGTGGCCCGGCTCCAGCGTCACGTCGAGCACCGTGAGCTGCCGCGCCCCGGTCGACGAGGGCCGGCTGACCCAGCCGAGCCCACCCCAGTCGAGCTGCTCGCGCTCGATGTCGGTTGCGTGGACGAACCTCCCGTTCATACGCGCCCTCGTTCCCGCGGGCGGGCGGGGATCGCCTTGAAGCGCCTCACGGTCTCCGTCATGGCGACCTCGGTAGGAAGCCGCTCCATGCTCGAGGCGCCGAAGAAGCCGACGACGCCCCGGGTGCGCTCGAGTACGTAGGCCGCGTCCTCGGGCTCGGCGATCGGGCCGCCGTGGCAGAGGACGAGGACATCCGGCGCGACCTCGACGGCGGCATCGTGCATCGCCTGGATGAGCTCGACCGACTCGTCGAGCGTCCTGGCGGTCTCGGCGCCGATCGACCCGCCCGTCGTCAGCCCCATGTGGGGAACGAGCACGTCGGCGCCTGCCTCCGCCATCGCCCGTGCATCCTCCGGGGTGAAGACGTACGGGCAGGTGAGCAGGTCGAGCTCGCGCGCGGCGCGAATGGTGTCCACCTCGAGCGCATAGCTCATGCCCGTCTCCTCGAGGTTCTGGCGGAAGGTGCCGTCGATGAGGCCGACGGTGGGGAAGTTCTGGACGCCCGTGAAGCCGGCCTCCCGCACCTGCCGGAGGAAGACCGGCATGAGCCGGAACGGATCAGTGCCGCACACGCCGGCGAGGACGGGCGTCGACTTGACGACCGGGAGCACCTCGCCGGCCATCTCCATGACGATCGCGTTGGCGTCTCCGTAGGGAAGGAGGCCCGCGAGGGATCCCCTGCCCGCCATGCGATAGCGCCCGGAGTTGTAGATGATGATGAGATCGGCGCCGCCCGCCTCCGCGCACTTCGCCGAGAGCCCCGTCCCGGCGCCGGCGCCGACGATCGGCCGGCCGTCTCGCACCTGCGCCCGCAGGCGCGCCAGGGCCTCCTCGCGCTTCATGCCCGCACTCCCGCGGCCGTCCAGGCCTGGTAGTGCTCGTGCAGGGTGTCCACCATGGCGTGGGCGAAGGCGGGATCGTTGACGTCGGTGTCGAGCTCGCGCACGTCCACACCGGGGTCGAGCGTGTCGCGGAGCGCGTCGAAGAGCGCCCGGTCGGCCTCCGGGTCGTAGAAGACCTGCCCCTCCACGTCGATCAGCGACACCCCGCGGAGCGGGATGTACAGCGTCACCTGCCCGGTCGCCGCCGACAGCTTGCGCCCGATGCGCCGCCCCAGCTCGGCGCATTCCTCCGCCGTCGTCCGCATGAGCGTGACCGTCGGGTTGTGCCTGTAGAGAAGCCGGTCCCGGAACTCGACCGGCACGGTCTCCATGGGGCCGAAGTTGACCATGTCGAGCGCGCCCAGGGAGACGACCTGCGGGATCCCGAGCTCGCCGGCCGCCTCGAGCCGGTCAGGGCCGGCGGAGAGGACGCCTCCGACGAGATCGTCGGCAAGCTCGGTCGTGGTGGCGTCCAGCGAGGCGGTGATGAAGCCGCTTCGCATGAGCGCTTCCATCGACTGCCCGCCCGTGCCGGTCGCGTGGAAGACGAGCACCTCGTAGCCGAGCTCCTCGAGGCGCTCGCGCGCCGCGGTCACGCAGGGCGTCGTGACGCCGAACATCGTCGCCCCGACGAGCGGCTTCCCGCCCTCGATCGCGGGCGGCTCCGCAGTCACCATGCCCGCCATCGCCGCCGCCGCGTTGACGAGGATGCGGGCCGAGACGGCGTTGATCCCGGCGATGTCGACGACGGAGTACGTCATCGTCACGTCGGTTGCGCCCACGTACGGGCGCGTATCCCCCGACGCCATCGTCGAGACCATCAGCTTCGGGACGCCGACCGGCAGGGCTCTCATCGCCTCGGTGGCGACGGCGGTTCCGCCCGAGCCCCCGAGCGCGAGGACGCCGTCGAGCCGCCCTTCGGCGTGGAGCCCGGTCACGATCTCGGCGGCGCCGCGCGCCATGGTCTCCACGGCCGCGCCGCGGTCGCCCGCGTCGGCAAGCGCGCGGGCGTCGGCGCCCGCCGCTTGCGCCACCTCCTCGCGCGTCACGTCCGGGGCCACGCGAGGCTCGCCGAGAACGCCGGCGTCGATCAGGATCGTCTCGACCCCGTGCCCCTCCAGGAGCGAGCGCAGGTACGCGTACTCGTCCCCTTTCGTGTCGAGCGTGCCGAGCAGGACGACGGTGGCCACGATGTCTAGGCGGCCGCTCCCTCGACGCGGGCCACGCCGAGATAGCGTTGCTGGGCGTCCGGGTCGCCGAGGAGCGCCTCGGCGGTCATCTCGGCCGCAATTTCGCCCGCGACCATGATCAGCTGCCGCTCGGCCAGCGAGGTGGCGACGCCGAGGTTCTGCTCGACCAGGAGGAGCCCGACCCCCTCCTGGACGAGGCTCACGCACGTCGCGACGAGGTTCTCGACGATGGCGGGCGCGAGGCCCTCGGAGGGCTCGTCCATGATCAGAAGCTTGGGATTGCCGAGGAGCGCGCGGGCGATGGCGAGCATCTGCTGCTCCCCGCCCGAGAGCTGGGCGGCGCCGACCTTGCGGCGCTCGACGAGCCGGGGGAAGAGCTCCCAGATCGCCGCCTTCGTCCAGCGGCCTCCCCTCCCGGCGCCGAGCATGTCGAGGTGCTCCTCCGTCGACAGCGAGGGGAAGAGGCGCCGGCCCTGGGGCACGTAGCCGATCCCCGCGCCGGAGATCTTGTACGGCGCGCGGCCCATGAGCTCCTGCCCCTCGAAGCGGACGGAGCCGTCCGCGCGGGCCATGAGGCCCATGACGGCGAGGCAGAGGGTGGTCTTCCCCGTGCCGTTGCGGCCGATCACTGCGACCGGCTCGCGGCCCATCTCGAAGCTGACGTCGTGCAGGACGCGTCCGCGCCCGTAGTAGGCGTTGACCTTCTCCAGGGTGAGGACGGGCTCACTCATCGGCGTAGTGACGGCTCCCGAGGTAGAGGTCGTGAACCAGCTGGTTGGCGCGGATCTCGGCCGGCGTCCCCTCGACGATCACATGCCCGTCGTGCATCATCGTCACCCGCTCCGCCACCGTGAGCGCGACGTCCATGTCGTGCTCGATGAGGATGAGCGTGACGTCGCGGTCAAGCGTCAGTAGGAGGTCCGTCGAGCAGGATGCGCTCGCCGCGGGAGAGGCCCGCCGCCGGCTCGTCGAGCATCATGATCTTCGGCTCGCCCGCGCGCGCCATCCCCACCTCGAGCTGGCGCTGCTCCCCGTGCGAGAGGGAGCCCACCACCGTCCCGAGCTGCTCCTCGAGCCCGACCCGCTCGGCGAGCTCGCGGGCGACTTCGCGCAGAGCGCCGTCGCGGCCCGGCAGGCGCACGGGGCGGAGATGCCCGCCCCGTGCGCCCAGCGCGGCCAGGTAGAGGTTGTCCTCGACCGTCAGGCCGAGGAAGAGTCGCGAGGTCTGGAAGGTGCGGGTGAGCCCGAGCTTCGCCCGCGTGCGGGCGGGCATGGTCGTGACGTCCCGGCCGAAGAGCTCGACGCTTCCTCCCGTGGGCGGGAACTCGCCGGAGATGACGTTGAAGAGCGTCGTCTTGCCGGCGCCGTTCGGCCCCAGGAGGGCACGACGCTCGCCGGGAAGGACGTCGAGGTCGACGTCCCGGACGGCGTGGACGCCCCCGAAGCGCCGGCCGACGCCGCGGAGGCGGACGATCGGCTCGGCGCTCTGGGGCTCTGTCGCTGCGACAGTCACTGCTCTTACGGGCTCCTCTACCCTCCGCCCTGCGTCGTCCACGGAGGCGGCGTGCCCTCCTCGCAGGCGGGGTTCGTCCGGTCGGGCGAGGGCGTCTCCGAGCTGAAAGCGCCCGCGAACGTCTGGTCGACCTGCGGGATCGTCTTCAGCGTCTGCACGTCGGGGACGCCGTCACCGGTCTGGTCCTCGACGATCTGTTGGAGGAAGTTGTCCATGATCGCCTGGCGGTTCTCGTCGAGCTTGATCGGCCCGAGCGGAGCCTCGAGCTCGAGGTTCGCCAGCGCCTCTCGAAACGCTGCATGGTCGCCGGAGAGGTCGCCGTCGACCTGCTCGAGCCCCTGCGCGATCGCCTCCATGGCCGTGTAGTAGCCGTAGAAGAACACGCTCGAGCCCGTGCCTTCGAGCTCCGGGTAGCTCGTTGCGATCTTGTCGGTGTACTCCAGGTACGCGGGCTCCTGCGAGTCGCCCGACGTCATGCCGGCGGTCACGACTCCGACGACCTGGTCCCCGAGCTCCTCGAGGATCACAGGGTCGGTCATGAAGACGCCGCCCATGATCTTGTCGGCGAGGTTGCCGCGCAGCTGTCCGTACTGCTTCACGAAGGCGACTGTCCCCGTCCCGCCGACGCCCATGAAGAAGCCGTCGACGTCCTCGGGGATCTGCGTGATGTACGAGGAGTAGTCCTCCTCGCCGAGCGGCGGCCAGAGCCGCTCGGTCACCTTACCGCCGAGCGAGCAGAACTCGGCCACGAAGCCGGCAATCTGCGAGTACGGGAAGTCGTAGTCGTCCCCGATCGTGACGACGTTCCGCCAGCCGAGCTCGTTGTAGGCATAGTCGCCGAGCCCTGCCGTCCACTGGGTGCCGTCGTTGTGGAAGCGGAAGAAGTTCGGGGACTGCACCTTGAGCGTGGTGTCCTGCGCGCCCGAGATGCCGTTCACGAACGTGACTCCCGGCTGCTCCTTCGAGTAGTTGGCGACGGCGATTCCCTCGCTCCCCGACAGGGGCCCTACGAGGATGTCCACGCCCTCCTGCTCGACGAGCCGTCGCGCCTCCTCGACCGCCTTGTCGGGGGTCGAGTCCGAGCCGCCGTACACGATCTCGACCGGGTGTCCGGCGATCGTTGCGGTCTCGACGCCGTCGGTCGGATCGCCGCTCACGGGCGTCGCCCCGCGGTCGATCAGCGGGAGCATCGCGCCGCCCCAGGTCTGGCCCTCGAAAGGCGCGAACGCGCCCTCATTGTTGGCGAAGACGCCGATCTTGATGGGCTCGCCGGTCGCGTCGCCGCTGGTATCCCCCCCGCCCGTGTCGGTCGTCGGGGTTCCCTCGCCGGTGGTGTCGTCGTCGTCGCCGCCGCAGCCTGCGACGGTCGCCGCGAAGACGAGCACGAGCGCGGCGAGCAGAGCCCAGAGCCGGACCCTCCCGCCCTCGGTGGAAACTCGCATTCTTCCCTCTCCTCCTTTTGGATCAATCCGAACGCCCGGTTCCCGACCGGGGGTTCCCATCGAGCGGTTGGCGCGCTTCGCTCCTCCCTTCTCCGTCATGACGGCTGTGCACTGTTCGAGGCCGGTCGGGCCCCGTCCGCCGGGCCCGGGGAGGGCCGCGCCGGGGGTTTGCCTGAAAGTTGGCGCCCGAGGAAGTCGGTGATCGACTGCCAGATCCCCATCAACCCTCCGGGCGAGACGAGGACGATGGCGAGGAAGATCACTCCGATCACGGTGTTGAAGCGCTGGCCGATGATGTCGACGCCTCGGGTCCAGTTGTCCAAGGCGACGAAGACAAACGCGCCAATCCACGCTCCCTCCAGCCGGTAGAGCCCCCCGATCACCGCGATCACCAGCACGTCGATCGTGCGCGCGAGGTCGATCGAGCCGGGCGAGATGCGGGTGTTCCACCAGACGGAGAGAATCCCTGCGAGCGAGGCGATCAGGGCTCCTAGGCCGAACGCGAGCATGCGTAGCAACGGGACGTTGTACCCGAGCGCGCGCATGCGGGAGGGGTCGTCCCGGACTCCCTGGAGCGCGAGCCCGAACGGCGTTCGCACCAGGTAGCGCGCGAGCACGTAGACCCCTGCCGAGGCTCCGAGCGCGATGTAGAAGAGGTTCTGCGGATCCGAGACGGGGTTCGAGACGATGGCCGGACGGGCGACGTTGTTCACGCCCCCGAAGCCGGAGAGCTCGGTCACCTGTGCGAAGAAGTAGTAGGTGAGGACCGCCACCGCGAGCGTGATCATGAGGAAGTAGATCCCGTAGCTCCTGCTCGCGACCGCGCCGAAGAAGAGGCCCACTCCGACCGCGGCGAGGATGCCCACCAGGGTCGCCACCCACGGGTTCCACGCGATCGCCGAGCCGCCGTCGGCCTCGACGAGGTTCGCCATCGTGAAGCCGGCGACGCCGTAGAGCGCCACCTGCCCGAGCGACACCATCCCGACATAGGCGGCGAGGAAGATGAGGCTGGCCGCGGCGATTCCGAGCCAGAGCGCCTTCGTGATCACCTGGCTCAGATAGAAGTCGGTGAAGAGCAGCGGGGCGAAGACGAGGATCAGCACGAGCGCCAGCCCCGGCCCCCACCAGAGGGCGCGCTCCACGGTCAGAGCTCGCCCGTTCACGCCGGCCTCCCGAAGAGCCCCAGAGGTCGTATCGCCAGCACGATCACGAGCAGCCCGAAGATGAGCAGGATCGAGTAGTTCGTGTAGCCCTCGGGCAGGTAGACGTCGCCGAAGGAGTCGACGAGCCCGAGGGCGAGCGCGCCGATGGCCGCGCCGGCGAGGCTCCCCATGCCGCCGATGATCACGACGATGAGCGAGATCAGGAGGTACTGCGTGTCGTTGGCCTTGTCGACCGAGATCATCGTCCCGCCGAGAACGCCGCCCAAACCCGCGAGCATCGCGCCGAGGAAGAAGGCGCCCGCGAAGACGAGCTGGATGTTGATGCCGAGCGCCGAGACCATCTGCCGGTCGTCGACGCCGGCGCGCACGATCATGCCGAAACGCGTGCGCTGGATCATCGCCCACAGGGCGAGCCCGACGGCGATCGCGACGAGGAGGACGAAGATGCGGAAGAAAGGATACGAGAGGTTCGAGAACGGCAGGTCGACGCTGTCCGGAAAGACGTCCGGCGGCGCGAGCGACTCCGCGATGCCGCCGAAGTGGGCCAGAGTCTGGTCGGCGATGATGATTCCGATGGCGATCGTGATGAGCGCCTGACGCAGGTCCTGCCCCTGGTTCCAGCGCAGGAAGAGTTGCTGCATGACGAGGCCGATCGCGCCGACGCCGAGCGAAGCGACGACGAGCGGGATGATCCAGTCCCCGAGGCCGGCCTCCGACGACCCGAAGGCCGAGGTCGTCTCTCCGCCCGTGAGGGTCGACTGGAGCTCGAGCGCGAAGAAGCCGGCGAGCATGTACAGGGAGCCGTGCGCCATGTTGACGACCCGCATGAGCCCGAAGATGAGCGTGAAGCCGCTCGCCACGACGAAGTAGAGCCCGGCGAGCGTCAGGCCGTTGAGCCCCACGATCACGAACGTGCGTGGGTCGCCGTACGCCTTGTAGGCGACCCAGGCGGCGACGAAGACGACGATGAGCGTGATCGCGGCGCGGAGCGCGAGCGCGCCGGGTGGAACGGCGGCGAGGCGCGAGCGCCAGGCCGGCTCCGTCGCAGTCGCCGCCTGCCCGCTCACGTGAGCCGCTCCCCCGCGCTCCCGCCAAATGATTGTTTTTGAAGGGACATGAACGGTTTTGAAAGGCGAACGTAACAGGATGAAGGATTTGTGTCAACGGCGCTAGACTGCGCCGCGTGGCACACGCGGTCAGGCGTCTCCACCATGTCTCGACGCCGTACCCGCACGGACGGCAGGAGGACGTCCGCGCCTTCTACGGGAGCGTGCTCGGCCTCGTCGAGAAGCCGGTCCCGGACTCGCTCGTCGACCAGGAGCTGGTCTGGTTCGAGGCCGGGCCGCTCGAGCTCGAGCTCCACTTCCTCCCGGATCCGGTGCTGGTGGACCGCACGTCTCAACGGCACTTCTGCCTTGAAGTCGACGACCTCGACGGCTGGCGGCGGCGGCTCGAGGAGGCCGGGGTCGAGACAAGCGACCAGACGCCGATCCCGAACCGGCCGCGCTTCTTCTGCCGCGATCCGTTCGGCAACCTCATCGAGCTCACCACGATCATGGGGGACTATCGCATATGAGCAACGGACTGAAAACTAGCCTTGGCATCTGGGCCTTCGGGCCGATGGTGACGCGTTTCGTCCCCGGCGGCTACAAGCCCGAATACGCAGGCGAGACGACCGCCGATCGGGTACACAGGGCCGTCGAGGGACTTGGCGACCTGATCGACGGCTACGAGTTCCACTATCCGCAGGAGCTGAACGAGGACAACCTCGACGAGGTGCGCGACGCGCTCGCCGGACACGACGTCTACTGCATGGCCACGGGCCTCCACCTGGATCCGCGCTTCGCCCGCGGGGGCCTCGTTTCGCCCGACGAGGCCACGCGCGCCGAAGCGCTCGCCCGCACGCTCGCCGCCATCGACTTCGCCGGCCCCCTGGGCGCTCACTTCATCATCTGGCCGGGGGTCGAGGGCTACAACTACCCCTTCCAGACGCCCTACAAGGAGAGCTGGGCCTGGCTCCTGGAGGGGATCGCCCAGGCGGCCCGCCGCTGCGCCGAGCACGGGATCCTCCTCTTCCTCGAGCACAAGAACTCCGAGCCGGCCATGAAGATCATGATGCGCAACATCGGCATGACCCTGCACGTGATCCACACGCTGCGCGCGAGCGGGATCACCAACGTCAAGGTCAACATGGACTGGCAGCACCTGCTCATGAACCGGGAGAGCCTGGGCGAGTACGCCGCCCTACTGGCAGCCGAGGACCTGCTCGGCCACCAGCATGCCAACTCCGGCTGGGGGGACTTCGACGACGACAACATGGTCGGCGCGACGGCCTTCATGGAGACGCTCGAGCTGGCGCTCGAGCTGCGCCGGGCGGGCTACGGCGAGCGGGGCGAGCGGCTCGGCTTCGACCTCTACCCGTACACGGAGGACGCCGTCGCCGTCGTACGCCGCAGCGTGCTCCAGTGGCGCTTCATCGACGGCATCGCCGCGCGCATCGACGACGGTGCGCTGCGCGAGGCGCAAATGGCCAAGGACGCGATCCGGGCCTACGAGCTCGTCTACGCCGCCATGGGGGGTGAATGAGCGCGGCCGACGCTGTCGTACACTCCGGAGCGATGACGACGCCAGTACGGGAGACTCCGGCCCCTTCCGCGGCGCCGGCGAGCCGGCTCGACGACGTGCTGAGGCGCGTGAATCGGATTCGCATCGAGCACGGTGTCGACCCGCTTTACGAGCTTCCGGGCGCCTGTACGGCGTGGGATGGGGGCGGATGCGTGCTCGAGCGCGCGTTCGAGGATCTCGGTGTCCTCGTCGTCGGCTACCGGCGCGCGTACGGCCGGCACGTTGAGTTCCAGCACGGCCTCGGCGGCTTCATCTGCGACTTCGACGCCGGCCGCTATCCGGAGCTCCTCACGGGCCGGTAACCGCGGCATGGGTTGGCGCGGGTGAATCTCGACAAGGAGCTGGACCGGCTTTACGCGCTCCCGCTCGACGAGTTCACGCGCGCGCGCAACACCCTCGCCGGCGAGCTTCGGAGGGCGGGAGAGCGTGAAGCGGCCGACCAGGTGAAGGCTTTGCCGAAGCCCTCGATCTCGGCCTGGACGGTGAACCAGCTAGCCCGGAAGGAGCGCCTGCAGGTTCGCTCCCTGCTGACCGCCGGCGAGCGCCTGCGCCAGGCTCAGGCGGACCTCCTCCGCGGAGGGAGCCCGAGCGAGCTCCAGGAAGCGCTTCGGAGGCAGCGCGAGGTGGTGGCAGCGCTCCTCGAAAGCGCAAAGGAGGTCTTGCGAGCGGCGGGCCACCCCGCCACGGAGGCCACGTTGGAGCGCATCCGGGGAACGATGACCTCCGCCGCCGGGGACGAGGAGGGAACAGGGCTCGTCCAGAGCGGGCGGCTGTCGAAGGATCTCGACCCCACAGGGTTCGGCGCGCTCCCGCCCGGAGCAGGTCCGGAACGTACCTCCGCCCCGGCCGAGAGCCGGCCCGCGGGAGAGGAAGCACGCAGGAGGCGGATCGAGGAAGCAAAGCGCGAAGTGGACGCGCTGCGCGCCGAGGTGGCTGAGCGGAAGGCTCACGCCCGCCGGGCAAAGACCGAGGCAAGACGAGCAGAGCGCGCCGCAGACGCCGCCAAGGAGGCCGTCGAGAAGGCGGAGGACGAGCTCGAGCGGCTGGCGAGACGCCTTGAAGCGGCCAGGGACGCACTCGAACGCGCCCGCTCGGCGTGACCCTCGGGCCTTGCACGTGCCCTCGCCGCTACGCTCCCGGCATGTGCAGAAACATCCACACGCTCTACAACTACGAGCCTCAGGCCACCGAGGAGGAGGTCCGCGCCGCCGCGTTGCAGTACGTCCGCAAGATCAGCGGCTTCGCGAAGCCGTCGCAGGCGAACGTGGAGGCGTTCGAGCGCGCCGTCGACGAAGTCGCCGCCGCCTCGTCGCGCCTCCTCTCCGAGTTGGTGACCACGGCCGCGCCGAAGGACCGCGAGGTCGAGGCGGCAAAAGCCCGCGCCCGCTGGGTCGAGCGCCAGGCCGTCTAAGGTCCGGCCGCGCTCCACTCGCGCCACTCGACGATGTCGACTGCAAGCACCGGGAGGCCGGGGGCGGTTTCCCGGTACTGCTCGTACTTGGCGGCGAGCGCCGTCAGCGCGCGGGCGGCCTCCTCGCCGCCGTCCAGGACGCGGGCGCGCCCGCGGAGCCGCACCCACCAGAGCCGCGTCCAGTCGTCCTCGTAGTGGTCGACCAGCACGGTCACCTCTGGGCGCTCGCGCGCGTTCTCGATCCGCCGGAGCGTGCGCGAGCTCTTCGGCTTCGCGTCGACGGCCGAGTAGATGGTGTCGCCGAGGAGCACGAACACGATCGGGACCAGGTGGGGGCGACCGTCGGGGTCGACGGTCGCCAGCCGGGCAACCCGCTCCGCGGTCACCCGGCCTCGCGGGTCCTGCATCGAAGGAGAGGGCGCCTAGCGAGCGCCGGCGGCTGCGCGCCGGCGCTCGAAGCGCTCGATCCGGTCGCCGCGGCGGACGCTCCGCTCCACGCCGGTGTAGGCGGGATGGCACGCCGAACAGACCTCGGCCTGGATCACGTGCCGCGTCGAGCGGGTCTCGAAGCTCGTGCCGCAAGTCGTACACGTGACCGTGGCGACCTGGAGCTCGGGGTGGATCGCTGTCTTCATGGCTGTCCTTTCAGGTGTTACGCGGAGAGCGCCAGCTCGTCGCCGTCGCCCAGGCTCTCGGCCAGGGTCTCGAGCGCCTCGCCCTCGAGCCGGCGGATGCGCTCGCGGCTGATCCCCAGCTCCGCGCCGATCGCCTCGAGCGAGCGGGGCTCGCCGTCGAGGCCGTAACGCAGCTCGAGGATGCGCCGCTCGAGCTCGGGAAGCTCGGCGATGGCGAGTCGCACGGCCCGGCCGCGAAGGTAGGTGTGGGCCAGCTCCTCGGGATCGTCGGCGTTCTCGTCGGCGAACAGATCGCCGAGCTCGCCGTCGTCGTCGCTCCCGACGGGCCGGTTCAGCGAGACGCGCGCCTCGGCCACGTCGAGCGCCTCGTCGACGTGGAGGAGCGAGAGGCCCGTGGCCTCGGCGAGCTCCTCGTGCGTCGCGGGCCGCCCCAGCGTCGCCTCGAGCTTGCGCGCGGCAGCGCCGAGCTTGTTCCTGCGCTCGTGAACGTGCGTCGGCACGCGGATCGTGCGCGACTGACCGGCAACGGAGCGCTGCACGGCCTGGCGAATCCACCAGGTGGCGTAGGTCGAGAACTTGAAGCCCTTGCGGTGGTCGAACTTCTCGACCGCCCGGTTCAGGCCGATGACGCCGTCCTGGATGAGGTCGCCGAACGGCACGCCGCGACCGCGATAGCGCTTGGCGATCGAGACGACGAGCCGCAGGTTCGAGTTGATCATGCGCTCCTTCGCCGCCTGGTCGCCGCGCTCCACTGCCTTGGCGAGGACGACCTCCTCCGCCGCGGTCAGCAGCGGGTGGCGCCCGATCTCGTTCAGGAAGAGGTCGAGCGAGCCTGCCGAGCTGGGAAGCTCGAAGTCCTCGGCCTCCAGGTCGAGCTCGTCGACGGCCGAGACGGCGTCGGCGGGATCAGCAAAGTCACGCTCCTCGCCCTCGAGCAGCGTCTGCACAACAGGAGTATCCAAGATGGTCTGGATCGGTAGTCCTTTCGCTCGTAGATCGGCCGCTCGCCCGGGCCGAAACCCTTGGCGGCGGCTTCCGATGGGTTAAACGGCCTGCAACACCCGTGCATTCCCCAGAAACGGGGTGTCTAAGACCCGAAGCAGATGAAGCCTTCAGCCGTCGCGCAGGTCATTCCGATTCGAGTTCTAAAGGCCGCGCTCGAAGCGGCGCTCTTCCTCCACCGCCCGCTCCGCGAGCGGGTACGCCTCGAGCCGCTCGTCCGGGATCGGCTCGCCGCTTTCCACCGAGAGCCCGTAGGTTCCCTCGGCGAGACGGGCTTCGGCGCGCTCGAGGGCCTCGAGCTCACGCCGCACCTGCTCGAGCAGGCCCTCCTCGAGCTCGCGCTCGTAGAGCACGGTGGCCTGCTCGGCTGGGCTGTCGAGGGTCGACAGCTCGTCCGTGCCGATCGGCTCGCCGAGGTCGGCCAGGGCTCTTTCGATGCGTTGCCGCTCGGCGGCGAGCAGCTCGCGTGCGCGCTCGGGGCTCATGACGAGGGCTCATCCTACTGGCGCTCGATCCGCGGGCGGATCATGGGCGCAAGCGGGTCGCGTGCGCTAGGAGGGGTTGGCGGAATGTCGCTCGTCGCCGGGGTGCGATGGTCGTTCCGAGACAAGGACGCAGGGAGCGCTCGTAGCAGGCAGCTACGGGCGCGACTGAGGACGCAGTCCTCGGGGCGAGCAGCGCGGCCCGGCGGCACAGCCGCTATTTCGCCAAACTCTCCTAGGGTCGCCTCGCTCCGGCCCTGATCGTGTTCGAGTCGCTCGACTTCATCTACGTCCCGGCGGAAGACGTCGACGCGAGCGCGCGTCGCTACGTCGAGGACCTGGGGGCGGAGCTCGTCTGGAAGGTCCGCGGGATGGGGACCGTGGTCGCATGCCTGCGCGTCGCCCGCGACGGCCCCTCGATCCTGCTGAGCGGGCACCTCGAGGGCCCGGCGCCGATCCCTCGTTCGCCTACACGCACAGCGCGATCAACGAGGGCTACCGGGCGATCCAGGACCTCCCGGCGTAGCCGGAATCACCAGCCAGACATCGGCTCCGCGGGCGCTGCGGTTGGCGGCGCCCGCGGAGCCGCCGTGCGCGACGGCGATCGCGTGCGCGAGAGCGAGCCCGAGGCCGGCGCCGTCGCCCGACCGTGCCTCGTCCGGGCGGCTGAAGCGCTCGAATGCATGGGCGAGGAACTCGGGCGGGAACCCGGGGCCCTCATCGACCACGTGGAGCTCGACGGCGCCGTTGGCCGCGGTCGCGCTGAGCCGGACCGGGCCGCCGCCGTGGCGAAGGGCGTTCTCGACCAGGTTCCCCAGGGCCTGCTCCAGGCGGGCCTGGTCGCCGACCAGCTCGAGGGCGCCGTCTGGGGCGACCACCTCGACCGGCTCACCGAAGCGCTCGGCGACGCTCGCGAGCAGCTCGTAGGTCGCCACCGGCTCGCGGCGAAGCGCCAGGCGTCCCTGGTCGGAGCGCGCGAGGACGAGCAGGTCCTCCGCGAGGCGCACGAGCCGGTCGGTCTCGACGGCGGCAGAACGGAGCGCCAGCTCGAGCTCTTCCGGCGAGCGCGGGTGTCGAAGCGCGAGCTCGAGCTCCGTCTTCAGGAGCGCAAGCGGCGTGCGGAGCTCGTGGCTCGCGTCGGCGACGAAGCTCCGCTCGCGCTCGAGCGCGCCCTCGAGGCGCCCGAGCATTGCGTTCAGCGTCTCGCCGAGCCGGCGGATCTCGTCGGGCGCGCGCGGAAGGGGTAGGCGACGCCCCGGCTCCGCTGCCGAGATCGCGGCCGCGCTCGAGCGCATCGACTCGACGGGTCGCAGAGCGGCGGTGGCGAGGGCATAGCCGAGCAGAGAGGCGACGACGAGCGCCACGAGCCCGATCAGGAACAGCTCGTTGAGGAAGCCTCCCAGCGTTTCGTTCCGGTCCTCGAGCGAAGCGCCTACGACGACCACCCGCTGGCCATCCGGAGTCGCGAACGGTCGTATGAGCATTCGAACAGGGCTTGGGAAGGCGGACGGGTCGTCCCGCTCGATCGTCTGCGCGCCGTCCGCGAGAGCGCGTTCGACCGGCTGGCCGTCGACGACGATGGTCCCGGCGACGTTGGCGGTCGAGTCCAGAAGCAGGCCGTCGGTCGCGAACACCTGGGCAAAGCCCTCGTCCGCAGGAATGGGGACGTCCCGAATCGACTCTCCCCCGACGACCTTCGCTTCGAGCTCCAGGGCCCGCTGGCCCAGACCGTCGGCGATCACCTCGTCCAGCGAAGACTGGAGGCGGAAGTAGAGAAAGCCGCCCGTCGCCGCGAGCACGGCGGCCATCGCGAGGGCGAAGGCGAGCGAGAGGCGCAGGCGGATCGGCAGCCGGCTCATCCCAGGCGGTACCCGGCTCCGCGGACGGTCTCGAGCGACGCGCGCCCGAAGGGCCGGTCGATCTTCTCGCGGAGGTAGCGGACGTAGACGTCGACGACGTTCGAGCGGTTCTCGTAGCCGTGGTCCCAGCAGTGCTCGAGGAGGTGGTAGCGGGAGAGCACCTCGCCGGGCCGGCGCATGAACGTCTCCAGGAGGGCGAACTCCTTCGCCGAGAGCTGGACCTCCGTGTCGCCGCGCCACACCCGGCGCGTGGCCGGCTCGAGACGCAGGTCGTCGACCTCGAGCACCGTCGGGCGCTCGAGCGGCGGACGGCGCACGAGCGCGCGCAGGCGGGCCAGGAGCTCGGCGAAGGAGAACGGCTTCGTGAGGTAGTCGTCCGCCCCGGCGTCGAGCCCTGCCACCCGGTCGTCGACGGCGTCCCGCGCCGTGAGCATCAGCACCGGCGACCAGGTCCCGCCGTCGCGCAGGCGGCGGCAGACCTCGAAGCCGTCGGTGCCAGGAAGCATCACGTCGAGGACGATCGCGTCGTACTCGGTCGCGCGCGCCATCCAGACCGCGTCATCGCCGGTGCGCGCGACGTCCGCGGCGAGCCCCTCCTCCCGCAGCCCGCGCCGGAGAAGGCTCGCCATCTTCACCTCGTCCTCGACGATGAGAACCCGCATGCGTCTATTGTCGCTCCGAAGATGAGAAGAAGATGAGACGCGGCTCTCACGACCATTTCATCTGCGACCCTTATGGTGGCCTTACCCAGCCAAGGGAGGTCCGACATGACTCGCAAGCTCGTTCTGATCGCCGCTCTCGTCCTCGTGGTCGGCGCCGTCTCGACCGGGTTCGCGATCGCGGCCGCAGGCGGCGACGAGCAGCCGCTGACCGGGTCCGACCTCGAGCAGGCCAAGGCCGCGGCGCTCGCCCACACGGGCGGCGGCACGGTCACGGAGACCGAGACCGGCGACGACGGCGCCGCCTACAGCGTCGAGGTCCGGCTGGCCGACGGCACCCAGGTCGAGGTCAACCTCGACGGGAACTTCGACGTGATCGGCCAGGCAACCGACGACGACGGGCCCGGCGACCAGGAAGGTCCAGGGGACGACGACTGATCCGGTGCGCCGCCCCGCGCTCTTCGCCCTCACCGTCCTCGGGCTCCTCGTCCTCGCTGCCTGCGGCGGGGACGAGGGGCCGGGCGACGCGGCCCAAACAAACACCGGATCGGCGACGGAGACGGCGGTGGAGGCGACGGCTCCTCCGCTCCCGCAGGGCAGCGAGCCCGCCAACCTCGATCCGGCAAACTTCGTAGCGGAGATCGACAACCCCTACTGGCCGATGGCGCCGGGGAGCACGTGGGTCTATCGCGAGACCGACAGCGAGGGAACCGAGCAACGCGTCGAGGTCACCGTCACCGACCAGTCGAAGACGATCCTCGGCATCCCCGCCACGGTCGTGCACGACATCGTGACCGAGGACGGCGAGGTGATCGAGGACACGTTCGACTGGTACGCCCAGGACAAGTGGGGCAACATCTGGTACCTCGGCGAGGACACCAAGGAATTCGAGGACGGCAAGGTGGTCAGCACGGAAGGCTCGTGGGAGGCGGGCGTGGACGGCGCCGAGGCGGGCGTCATCATGCCCGGGAGCCCCGAGGTCGGCATGGCCTTCCGGCAGGAGTACTACGAAGGGGAAGCCGAGGACGAGGGCGCGATCCTGAGCCTGGACGAGCGGGTCGAGGTGCCGTATGGAGCCTTCGACGACGTGGTCATGACCAAGGATACGACGCCGCTCGAACCGGACGTCCTCGAGCACAAGTTCTACGCCAGGGGAGTCGGACCCGTCCTCGTGATCGCTCTCTCCGGCGGCGGAGGCCGGGAAGAGCTGATCACCTTCGAGCCCGGCGCTTGAGGATCGGCGCGGTGCGGGTAGTCTCCGCCCGTGGCCAAGAAGAGACGGACGAAGGAAGAGCTCGATCGGGAATGGGGTGAGCTGGTCGAGGAGCACCGCCTGGCGATGCCGGGCGTGCAGGTGCTCTTCGCGTTCCTGCTCATCCTCCCGTTCCAGAACCGCTTCGAGCGGCTGACGGCGACCCAGGAGTACGTCTACTTCGCCGCGCTCATGTGCGCGACCGTCGCCATCATTCTGCTGATCACGCCGACCGCGTCGCACCGCATCCAGTGGCGCCGGCAGGACAAGGAAGCGCTCCTGCAGATGTCGACGAGGGCGGCCATCGCGGCGACCGTTTTCATCGCAGCGGCCATGACCGCCTCGGTTTTCCTGATCACGGACGTCCTCTTCGGCGAGCCGGCCACGGTTGTGGTGTCAAGCGTGGTCGCCGCCACGTTCGTCCTCTTCTGGTACGCGTTCCCTCTCTACCGGCGGAGCCAGGACTTCTAGGAGGGCTTGGCGAAACGCAGCTGTGCCGCCGGGCCGCGCTGCCCGCCCCGAGGCGGCGTCCTCAGTCGCGCCCGTAGCCTCCGGCTACGAGCACTCCCTGCGTCCTTGCCTCGGAACGACCATCGCACCCCGGCGACGAGCGACGTTCCGCCAAGCCCTCCCAGCCGCCGGGGGGAGCGGAGACGGGCGAACGCTCGGGGCGGACGCCCGCCTCGCTCGGCCCCCGTGCCCGGCCGCCGCCCTGCGGCGTAGCGGCGGCAGGATCCTCCCCCGGGATCTACCTGGGGCGAGACCTTTAGTGAAGCTAAAGAGTGTGGTCGCGCCTGTCAAGGAGACGAGCGAGCTCCTCGCGGACGAGGGCCAGCGCCGCCTCCAGGCGCTCGCGGTTCGCGGCGTCGTTGAGCCAGCCGCTCGCGCCCGACGGGTGCGGGAGCGGGATCGCGACCGCCTCGCCGAGCGCCATGCGGGCGCCGATGCACTCCGTCAGGCGCTCGAGCCCGAGGACGCGCCGCACCGCGAGGCCGCCGACGAGAAGGACGAGGCGCGGGCGGAGGAGCCGGAGCTCCCGGTCGAGCCAGAAGGCGCAGAGATCCAGCTCGGTCCGCGTCGGCGGGCGATCGCCCCGGCCCGACGGGTGCCTGCCCGGATAGCAGCGCGTGACGGAGGCGCAGTAGAAGGTTTCATAGAACTGGTGCTCGTCGAGCTCGAGCCAGCTTCGAAGCGTGCGCCCCGCACGGCCTCGCCACGGCCGGCGCTCTGCCGCCTCCACGACGCCCGGAGACTGACCGACGATGATCGCCCGCTGACCGGCGCGCCCCTCGAACACCGGCAGCGACTCGATCCGATAGCCGGCCTCCGCGCAGGCGCGGCACGCGCGGCTATCCCGCTGGAGGGAGGGGAGCGACCGGTAGTGCGAGCGTCGCGGGATCCATCGACGCTAGCTCCTCTGGCCGGTGACCGGCGCCCCGCTACGATGCGGGCCAGCGCGCGGAGAGGTGTCCGAGTGGCCTAAGGAGCGCGACTGGAAATCGCGTACTCGGCGAAAGTCGGGTCGCGGGTTCAAATCCCGCCCTCTCCGCCTAGATTCCCCTTAGATAAAGGGATTGCGACCCCCGGCCCTTCGACCGTAGGAGGGCTGGGGAGGTCGCCTAGCACCCCTCTTGCGACCCTTTTGCGACCCGGTCCCAGCCTGCGAGGATGAGGCCGTGTCCTACTACGGGGAGCGGTCGGCCCGCGACCCGGACTGGCGTGAGGCCCAGCTCCGCGAGCCCGCCGTCCGGGAGGCCCGCCGCCGTGCCGCCGACCCCGAGCACGTCCGGGCGATCCGCCGGGCGGCGAGCGCACGCCATCGGGCGCGACAGCGCCAGCACGGCCTGACCCTCGCCGAACTGCAGGCGCTCGTCGGTCCTCGGACAGGGTCCGGGGTCGAGACCCTGGCGAGAGTCCTCGCCGAGGAGGTCGCGGCGGGCCGCGTCGACTTCCTCAGCTCGACCCGCTGCTACCGGCTGAACGGCGGCATCGACCTCGAGACCCGCGAGGCCCTGCGCCAGCTCGGCGCGCGCGACGACGACGCCTCCCGCGAGGCCAGTCGTCCCCGCGACCCGTTCCGCGCGGGGCGGCGGGCCGCCGCGCCCTGCGCTTCGGAGAGGCCGCCGAGCTGCGCTGGTCCGACGTCGACCTCGGCGAGCGAACCTTCCGGGTCGAGCCCTCCTGCTTCCGGGGCCACGTGACGCCGCCGAAGTCGAGCTACGGCCGCCGCCGCCTGCGCCTGTCGGAGGAGCTGGCCCGCGCTTTGTGGGAGCATCGGAAGCAGACGCAGGCCAGGGACGAAGACCTCGTCTTCTCCAGCGCGACCGGCTCGTGGCTGCACGCGGGCAACCTGGCCGACAAGGTCTTCCGGCCAGCGGCGGTCGCCGCGAAGGTGCCCTGGCTGGGCTTCCACGGGTTCCGGCACACCTGCGCGACGGCCTTGTTCCGGGAGGGCCGCAACGCGAAGCAGGTGCAGGCGTGGCTCGGGCATCACTCGCCCGCGTTCACCCTGGAGACCTACGTGCACCTGCTCCCGGAGGACCTGCCGGAGCCGCCCTCGCTGGGCGTGGCGGCCCTCGCTGTGGTCGAGGCTGTTGGCGAGCAGCCGAGAGCTGCGGAGGGCATCCGATGAGCGAGCGTGGCCAGCGGAGGCGCGGCTACCACCACAGCATGGAAGTAAAGACGCGCGAAACTACGAAAACATGCGCGACCGCTCCTAGCGACGACGACTTGCGACCCGTTTGCGACCCTAAGCCCCCTAGAGGCCCCGAAAGCCGCCAGCGGCAATTCCGGCGGATTAGCAGGGATTTCCCAGGTGCCCCGAAGCAGGCCGAAAGGCCCTGGCATAACTGGAAATCGCGTACCCGGTGAAAGCTGGGTCGCGGGTTCAAATCCCGCCCTCTCCGCCTCGTCTCGAGCAGGATGGAGGGTGCAGGAGCCCTGCGCCCTCCACCGCCGCCTTGAGACCGCCCTAGCCCTGCGAGGCGACGACGAACGCGGCCACGTTGCGGATGTCGTCCTCGGAGAGCTGGCCGCCGAAGGGCGGCATGCCTCCGCCGCCGTTCTCGACCTGCGTAACGACGGCGTCGAGGGGGAGCGTGGACTCATCGAGGTTGGGGCCGACGTTGCCGGTGGTCCCGGCCTCTTCCAGCGTGTGGCAGCTCCCGCAGTTCGCGGTGAAGACGGCCTCGCCGGCCGCGGCATCACCCTCCCCGCCGCCGTTGGTCTCGCTCGCGACGCTCTC
This sequence comes from uncultured Actinomycetes bacterium, assembly GCA_963794055.1. Lineage (GTDB taxonomy): Bacteria > Actinomycetota > Thermoleophilia > Gaiellales > Gaiellaceae > JAIBJN01. The sequence goes on along the minus strand of CAWCCL010000023.1, from coordinate 36,290 downwards.
GCCTCCCCCGCCCTCCTCGCTTCCCCCCTCCTCGCCTGCGAGCTCCACGGAGACCAGCACGACCAGGACGAGTGCGACCGCGACGGCGGCGAACACGCCGATGCTGCGGCCCGGGAAGCCCGGGTCTCGTCGCGGGATCACGATCGAGACGACGAGGCTGAAGGCGACGAGGACGGCTGCTGCGACCCCGAGGATGACGTCGTTGCGGCTCACCGGCGCCTACGATAACCCGTCCATGAGTCGCGCCGGCATCCTCGTCGTCGCCGGCGGGGCGCTCCTCGTCGCCGTCGGCCTCACGCTCGGGCAGGTCGGCGAGGAGCCCAGCGTGCTCCCGAACTGGCAAGCACTCGTCCTCGGCCTTGTGCAGGGCCTGACCGAACTCCTGCCCATCTCGTCGTCGGGTCACCTGATCCTCGTGCCGTGGCTCTTCGACTGGGATTACCTCGAGACTCACGACGAGTTCAACCAGACGTTCGACGTCGCGCTCCACGTCGGGACGCTCGTAGCCGTCGTCGCCTATTTCTGGAGGGACGTGACGACGCTCGTGTGGGCGTGGGTCGGGAGCGTGCGCCTGCGACGGATCCAGACTCCCGACGAGCGCGTCGCGTGGTTCGTCGCCGTCGCGACGGTGCCTGCGGCGGTGGTCGGCGCTCTCGGTGAGAACCTCATCGTCGACAAGCTGGGCGAGCCGTGGCAGATAGCGTTCTTCCTCGCCTTCTTCGGAGTGCTCCTCTGGGTGGCCGATCGGACGCCCCAACGGCGGAAGATGAGCGACCTCGGGCTCGGGGCGGCTGTGGCCGTGGGCTTCGCGCAAAGCCTCTCGCTGATGCCGGGGGTCTCGCGCTCGGGGATCACGATCACGGCAGGGCGCTTTCTCGGGCTCGACCGCGACTCTGCGGCGCGCGTCTCCTTCCTCCTCCTCATTCCGATCACGTTCGGAGCGGTGCTCTGGAAGGGAGTGACCGATGTCCTCCTGAGCGACCTCCCGCCCGGATCAGCCGGCCCCTTCGTGGTCGGCGTGCTCGCGTCCGCAGCCGGCGGGCTCGTCGCCATCTGGGGGCTGCTCGGCTACGTTCGCCGCCACAACTACACCGTGTTCGTCATTTTTCGGCTTGCCATGGCGGCCTTCATCCTCCTGCTGATCGCCGCCAATATCCGGCAGCCGACCTTCTAAACTCCACAGGGAAGGAGGAAAGACGGCAACGCTGGCGAGAATTGCACCGCGAGCGGCCCGCGGTCGGCTCGCTCTGGCGCTCTGGGCGCTGCTTCTGGCAGCGCTCGTGGTCATCGTCGCGACCTGGGGCGCGGGGGAGATCGCCGCGAGCCAGGAGCGCGACACCGTGGACACCCGACTGGCCACGAACCTCCGCGTGGGCAGGGAGGAGTTCGCCGACGCGCTCGCAGACGCCGAGACGAAGGCCGAGCGCATCGCGGCGTCGCCGCAGGTGCAGCGCGTGCTCGCCGACGAGGACGCGGCCGCCGCCGCGCAGATCGCGCAGACGGAGGGGAGCATCGGCTTGATCGCGGGGGACCGTCTCCTGGCCGGCAAGGACACCTGGGCTGCGAGCCGGGCGGTGGATGTGATCGACGACAAGGACGAAACCGTCGGGCGCGTGGTCGTCGGCGTCCCGCTCGACGACGAGCTGGCGGACCGCCTCGAACGTGCGGCCCAGCTCCTCGACACGGATGTCCTCGTGATCGCCGACGGCGGGCAGACGCTCGCGGCCTCCGGCGACCTCGCGTCAGGCGCGAGGCTCCCGCCCGGAAAGCAAGGGACGACCGAGCAGGGGGACGAGTCGTACCGCTTCGTGTCGGCGCCGCTCCTGGAAGGGTCCGGCATCGACCTCGCGGTCCTCTCGTCCGAGGCGCCCGTGGCCGCGGCCGTCGAGGAGACGCGCCGGCGCGCGTTCTACGCGGCGCTTGCCACCGTCGGCCTCGCGCTCCTGCTCGCCGCGACGATCGCGCTCGTGCAGCGCCGCCGGGCCGCGTCGGCGCGGGCCGCCGCCGAGGAGGCCGACCGCCGGAGGCGCGCACGTGACGGACGCCGCGGAGGCGACGAGCAGCGGGTCCGGGAGGCGGTCGCGCTCGTCGGGGAAGCGCTGGCCGCGACCCACGACCCGGAAGCGCTCCTCCCCGTCATCCTCCAGAGCGCGATCGAGGCGACCGGCGCCGCCGGCGCGAGGCTCGTCAGCGGCGGGACGGAAGTCGTCCGCGCCGGGCGCCCGGAGGAGGGAGGCGGGCCGCTCACCCTCATGCTGGGAACGGACGAGGACGGCATCGGCCGGCTGCTCCTCTACCCGCCTCGCGACGGCACCTTCGACGAGGAGTCCGAGCAGCTGGCGCACTGGCTCGCGGCGCAAGCATCCATCGCGATCGAGAACGAGCGCCTGCACCGGACCGTCAAGCGCCAGGCGATCACTGACGAGCTCACCCAGCTCGCCAACCGCCGCCGCTTCACCGAGACGCTCGCCGTGGAGGTGCGGCGCGCGGAACGCTTCGGCGACCCGCTCGCGCTCGTCCTCGCCGACCTCGACGACTTCAAGCTGATCAACGACGAGTACGGCCACCAGGCGGGCGACGAGGTGCTACGCCGGTTCTCCGACGTCCTGCGCGAGAACGTGCGCGACTTCGACCTGCCCGTGCGCTACGGCGGCGAGGAGTTCGCAGTCCTTCTGCCCGAGACGGGCCTGGACGGCGCCGAGCGGCTCGCGCGGCGACTGCAAGCCGCGCTCCTGCGGCTGCGCCTCCCGGAGATCACCGGCGACCGCCCGCCGGTGACGGCGAGCTTCGGTGTGGCGGCGTTCCCGGCCGCCCGAAGCGCGGAGGAGCTCCTGTCCGCGGCGGACGGCGCCCTCTACCGGGCGAAGGCTGCCGGAAAGAACCGCGTCGCCTCGGCCTGATCGCCGAAATCGGCGCCACAAATTCGCTGTCCAGCCTGATATAAGAAAGTCGATGAACTGCCGGGTATGCGGCCGCCAGTTCGATCCCAACGGGTTCCAAATCCTGGTGCCCGGGCTGAAGCATGGCTTCGACCGTGTCGATTGCGCGCTCGAGGCGAGCGCCCTCGGACTGCCGGCGGCCCGGCAGCCCGAGCCGGTCCCCGCGGTCGTGCGGGCGCTTCCCGCGCCCCTCGCGGCGGTACCGGCCTTCGCAGGCGGCGGCCTCGGAGCGGCGAAGCCCGAGAGCATGCGCCCGCAGCTCCTCGTCGGGGCGAACATCGCTCTCCTCGCCGCGGGCGCCGCGGCGACGATCTACCTCTGGCTCCGCGTCTTCGGCGCGGACGCCGGCCCGCTGTCCTTCCCGGCCGCGAGCGCCTTTTCGGCCTTCGGGAGGTCGACCGTCCCCGCCGAGATCGACACCTCGCCGGCGCCGGAAGCCCGCCCGCAGCCCGAGAGCACGGTCGGGGGCGGAGGCAGCCAGCCGGCGACCACGACGCCGGCCGCCGAGGCCGGAGGCGCCACGCTCGTCTCGAACAAGAGCGGGGGCTCGAAGACAGCGTCGCGCACCGGCGGCCCGGCCGTGCGGCCAAGCAACCCGCCGCCGGCACCGCCGCCGCCGCCGCCTTCCGAGCCCGGGCCGCCCAGGTCCGCGCCGGTGCCCACGTACCCGGTGCCGACGTCGCCTCCAGCCGACCGGATTCCGGGACCAACGCTTCCGAGCGGCGGCGCACCGCAGCCCACGCTGCCCGGCAGCGGCACTCGCCCCGGCTCCGGCTAGCCACTCCCCGGGACGCCGGCGGCCGCCGGTCGTGTAGACAACCGGAGGATCATGCGCTGGGTTGCCGTCCTCGTCGTCTCCGCCGCCGGCGTCGCGCTGGGTGCGGCGGGCCTGCTCCTGCTCCGTGACGACGGGCCGAAGGAGCTCCTCCCCGACCTCGACCCGGCGGCGCCGACCAACCTCGAGATCGTCCAGGACGGCGACGTCTACCGGCTCATCTTCGCAGGGGCGGTCGACAACGTGGGCCCCGGGCCGCTCCTCGTCGAGGGGGAGCGCCCGAGCCGCGAGACGGCGGCGATGAGCGCGCGACAGCTCGTCCGCAGGACGGACGGCTCGGCGCGGACGCGCCCGGTGCAGGGCAGACTCGCGTACGCGGACCTCGGCCGCCGCAGTGAGTGGCGCCTCGCCGGCTTCGAGGTCTACGAGCTCCGGAGCGCGCCGGGCGGCCAGGTGATCCAGTCGGCGGCGCCGGCCGGCTCCTGCCTCGGCGACCGGTACAGGACCGAGGGGGCGCCGCCTCCCGGGAGGCCCGACCGACCGGTCTGGACGGATGAGTGCGGCCGAGACCAGCCGGGCCTGCTCGTCCTGCGCGAGGGGATCTCGCAGGGGTTCGGCGCCGATTTCGGGCCCGGCCTCGACGGGCAGTCCGTGGACGTGACCAACGTGCCGGCCGGGCGCTACGTCCTCGTCCACCGGGTCAACCCGCAGCGCTCGCTCGAGGAGGGCGACTACGCGAACAACGCGGCGTCGCTCCTCATCCAGCTGCGCCGCGCGGGCTCGATCCCCTCGGTCCGCGTCCTGGCCCGGTGCCCGCGCGCCGACACCTGCGCTCCTGGAGGTTAAGCTCACGTTAGAGCGTCGTTCGCCCGCTCTGCGTCCTTCGCGCGCGACGTTACGGTGAGAGAACAATCAAAGCGAACGAAGGCTCACCGTGCTCGATCCCCTCATCGACTTCCTCAACTCGAAGACGCCCGCATACCCACCGCTGGGGAGCATCCTCGTCATCCTCGGCCTGTTCGCGCTGGCGTGGCTGATCGCCCGCTCGAGCGGGTGGGTCGCCATGCACATTCTCGCCTGGCACGACCGTCGGCACAGGTCGACCGACCTCGAGGCCACGGGGAAGATGGCCAACCTGAAGCGCCGGGAGACGCTCGTCTCGGTGATCAGGGCGGCGATCATCTACGTCGCCTTCGGCGCCGCGATCGTCCTCTCCCTCGGGCAGATCATGGGGGGCGTCGACCGCCTGACGGCGATCGCCGGAGCGTCGTTCCTCGTCATCGTCGCCGCCTTCGCCACGCAGAGGATCCTCGTGGACGTCCTGGCCGGCCTGACGATGTTCATGGAGCGCTGGTTCTCGGTAGGCGACACGGTGATCGTCAACGCCGGGCTGGAGCTCCAGGGTGTCGTCGACGAGGTGACGCTACGCCGCACGCGCCTGCGCTCTGTCACCGGTGAGGTGATCCACATCCACAACTCCCAAATCCAGGCCGTCCGCGTTCTGCCCCGCGGCGTCAAGGAGCTGGCCATCGAGCTCTTTGTCGGCAAGCGTGACGAGGGCGAGCAGCTCGTCCGCGACGTCTCCTCGATCCTGCCCGTGGGCCCGACGACCTTCGTCCGCAGGCCGTGGATCGAGCAGGTCGACGAGCTCTCCGTCAGCCTGACCCGCATCCGGATCCGCACCACCGTCGCCCCCGGCCGCGAATGGCTTGTCGAGGGCTTCTTCTCCGACCTGCTCAAGGAGCAGGCCGGTGAGGCGCTGATCGTCCACGGCCCGGTTGTCCTCGCCGTCGACGAACGTGCCACCTGGAGCTACGCGCGCGCGAGCGGGGCGACGCGCGGAAGCTTTGCCCGCGCCGGCCGCGCGCCGGCCGGCGTCTCCTAGCCCCACACAGGGTCACCCTCGACCCGGCACGGGTCAGGCGCGAGAGGCACGATGCAAGGCGCATGCCGAAGCCGCTGGCAACCGCTCTCCTGGCGGCGCTCCTCCTCGCGGGGTGCGCCGACCCGCCGCCGGGCGAGCGGCTGGGCCCGCTGGGCGAGGAGCTCTTACCCCCCGGGAGCGAGATCGTGAAGAGCAAGGAGGGCGCGTGCCCCCAGCTCGAGGGCAACCCCTCGTGCGTTCGCATCTACTTCACGTCCGGCCTGGCGGAGGAGGAGCGCGCCGACGCGCTCGAAGCCTCCGCCCGCGCCGCCGGCTGGGAGGTCGTCTCCCGCGAGCAACGCGTCGACGGGACGCTGGTCGAGCTGGGCCGTGAGGGCTACCGTGGGTTCGCGGCCATCTGGGAGGACGAGCACGCGGCCCCGTGCCGAGAGGAGCCGGACACGTCCTGCGCAGACGAGCTCCAGGTGATCGAGGACGTGTGATCAGGCCGCTCGCTCCGACCGACGCCGAGGCCTGCGACGCGGTCGTCCTCACCCTGCCGTACCACTTCGGCAACGAGGGCGGCCGGGCCGAGTGCGCGCACGCCGTGCGGACGCAGGGCGGGCTCGTGGCAGTCGATGAGGGGGAGGTCGTCGGCTTTCTCACACTCCAGCGCCACGACCCGAGGAGCGCCGAGATCACGTGGATGGCGGTTCGGGCGGATCGTCGCCGACGCGGCATCGGGAAACGGCTGATCGAACGTGCGGCCCGCGATCTCGCGCGCGAGGGAGTCGAGCTCCTCTCCGTCCTGACCCTCGCGGAATCGGAGCCTGAGGAGCGGGAGACCGACAACTACGCCGACACGCGGCGCTTCTACCGCGCGCTCGGCTTCGTTCCTTTGCGGGAGCTCTCGCTCGAGTCGTGGGACGATCGGGCGGTCATCCTCGCGAAGACGCTTCGCTAGGAGATGAGCAGCGGCCCGAGGCGGGCAATGCCGTCCTCGATCCGCTCCTCCGAGGCCTGGCTGTAGGAGATGCGAATGTTGCTCTCGCCTCCGGCCCCCGCGAAGAACGGCCGCCCGGGGACGATCGCGACGCCCGCCTCGAGTGCCCGCCGGGCCACGGCCACGCCGTCGTCGTCGGCGAGCTCGAGCCAGGTGAAGAAGCCGCCCTCGGGGCGCGTCCACGTCGCCCGTCCGCCGATATGGCGCTCCAGGGCGCCCATGGCCGTGTCCCGCCGCGAGCGGTAGATCTCTCTCGCGCGCGCGATCTGCTCGTCGAGATAGCCGCGGCGCCCGTACTCCTCGAGCAGCCGCTGGCCCAGCGCGCCGGCGCACTGGTCGGTGTTCTGCTTCGCCCAGACGAGCTTGGAGACGAGCTCGGCGGGCCCGGCGGCCCAGCCCAGCCGCACTCCGGGAAAGAACGTCTTCGAGAACGTCCCGGCCTGGAGGACGACGTCGGGCGCGAGGCTGAAGAGTGTCGGCGGGCGCTCGCCTCCGAAGTGAAGCTCGCGGTAGGCCAGGTCCTCGATCACGAGCAGACCGTGCCGGCGGGCAAGCTCGACCAGCGCCTCCCGCCGTTCGACCGAGAGCGTGACGCCCGCCGGATTCTGGAAGTCGGGGATCGTGTAGAGGAGCTTGGGCTTCGGTCCGGCGGCGAGCAGCCGCTCGAGCTCGTCGACCGCGAGGCCGTCCTCGTCGACGGGAACGCCCTCGACCTGAGCCTCGAAGCTCTGGAACGCCATGATCGCGCCGAGGTAGGTCGGCGCCTCCACGAGCACGCGGTCGCCCTTGTCGACGAGCGCCTTGCCGAGCAGCTCCAGCGCCTCGATCGCGCCGCTCGTGAGCATCAGCTCGCCCTCGCCGGGGCGGCGGCCCTCCCGCTCCAGCCGCCCGGTCACGTAGTCCCGTGGGCCGGGCAGCCCGTCGGTCGGCGCGTACTGGAACGGCGAGGCGTCGCCGCTTTCGGCCAGCTCCCGCAGGATCTCGGCCACGATCGTTCCCGGGAACGTCGCCGGATCGGGAAAGCCGCCGGCGAGCGAGATCACGTCCTGCGCGCCGGCGAGGGCGAGGATCTCGAGAAGACCCTCACCCGCGCCACCGCGCGTGCGCGCCGCGAACAGCGCTTCCCAGCGGCGGATGTCCGGCTCGACGACCATCCGCGGATTGTTGCTGATCCCGAGGTCAGGCGGGCGGCGGCGCGGCGGGCCCCGGGGCGTCGAGCAGGCGCGCCTCGACCCGGCGCGAGCGGGTGCGCAGCGCCAGCCAGAGGAGCACGGCTAGGAGCACGACCGGGCTGAGGAGGATGGCGAGGAAGAGCGCGATCGCGCCCGCCTCGCCGAGGAACCGGAGGGCGTCGCTCGCAGCCCCGGCGGCGCCGCTCTCGTCCTTCTCCTGCGCGGCCGCGGCCGCGCGCGTGTGCAGGGTCAGCGCGAGCTCGGAGGTGGCGGCCTCGCGGCGGTCGGCGAGGTTGGCCCGGCGGAGGTCGGCGGCCTCGTTCCGGAGCCGCTCGATCCTGAGGCGCACGTCGAGTTCCTGCGCCGGCGTCAGCGTCCCGCTCTCGAGCCGCAGCTCGTTCGCCCGTATCGAGCGCTCGATGCGCTCGATACGGTTGTCGCGGCGGTCGATGCCCGCCTGGAGGTCGACGGTCTCGACACGCTGGCCGGTGACCGTCCCGAGCGCACCGAGGCGCACGACCGCGTCCTCGACATGCCCGACCGGGATTCGTAGCGCGAGCTCGGCCTTGCCCTCGTTCCCCTCCGTGTCGATGTCCGACGCGGCGACCCAGCCGCCCAGCTCGCGCGTGACGGCCATGGCCTCGGCCGTCGCGTCGGAGAGCTCGTCCGCGCCGGGCACGCGCACCTCCATCCAGAGGCTGACGTCGGTGACTCGACCGCCTGGGAGAAGCGGCGCCTCGGAAGCGTCGGCCGCGGAGTCCAGGGTCACTCGCCGAGCCTTGGACGTAAAGATCCGGCGTAGCGGCATGAGCTGCGGCGCCCCCTCGACTGCCTCCGGGACAGCTCGGACTTCGGGAAGCGTCGCCTCCGGCTCGGGAGCTGCGGTGGGGTCGCCGCCTCCGTTCAGGACAACTGCCGAGCCCGCGATGGCGGCCGTCAGCAGCACGAACCCGAGGGCCAGCGCCGTGCGCCGCCGCGGGAGGGCCCGGCGGCGACGCGCAGGCTGGTCCTCGAGCGCGCGCACGCGCGCGCGGAGGGGAGCAGGCGCGGACGGCGCGTCGGCGCGCAGCTCCCGGACGAGGCCCTGGAGGCGCGCCTCCCGCTCGGCTTCGGGGAGGGCGCCGCCCAGAAGCTCTTCCAGCCGGTCCGGCGCGATCAGGTCAGGCGAGGGCATCGGCGGCCATCCTCTCTTCGAGCTTTCCGAGCGCCCGCACGAGCCGCATGGAGCAGGCTGAGCGGCCGATGCCGAGCACGCCCGCGGCGGCGTCGGCGTCCAGGTCGAGCACGATTCGGAGCGCAAGCACCTCGCGCTCGCCGGCGCTCAGCGTCGCGAGCGCTGCGTCGAGCTCCGGCGAGAAGCCCAGCTCCCGGGCCGGCTCCTCCGAGCGCTTCTCGGCCGCGTACCGGTCCTCGCGGCGGCGGCGGCGCGACTCACTGCGAAAGTGGTCGAGCGCGACGTTGCGGCCAATGCGGCAGAGCCAGGTGCGCTCCGAGCTTCGGCGAGGGTCGTAGCGCCGCCAGGAGCGAAGGGCCTTCTCGAACGTCTCCGCGGTGAGGTCCTCGGCGAGCGCGTGGTCGGCGGTGAGCATCAGGAGGTAGCGGTGCACGTCGTTTAGGTGCTCCTCCGCCACGTCGGCGAAGCTCCGCCTGAGCGGGGCCCGCCTCGGCAGCGGCGGCGCGAGAGCGTTCACGGCCTTCATACGCCGCAGGCCGCTGGGTTCGTCACACCGACCCCATGTTGGGATTGTGTCAACCGCCGGGATCGCCATACTCGTGCAAATGGCGCTGGACGCCGACGACCGTCTTCGGCTCGACTACGAGCAGACGACGCAGTACCTGCGGACGCTCATCGACGTCCGCTTCCGTCTGCTCGCGTTCGTCCCCACCGTGACCGGCGTCGCCGTGGCGGTCATCGGCCGGCCGCGCCCGGCCTCGGAGCTCCTCGGTGTCGGCGTGCTCGGCCTCCTTGCGACGCTCGGGATATTCGTCTACGAGCTGCGGAACACCCAGAATCTCTGGGACGCTGATCCGCCGCGCGGCCGAGCTCGAGCGCCAGCTCCAGCTGCCCTCGTCCCTCGGAACCTCGAGCTCCGGCGGCCTCTACACGGAGCGGCCCGGGATCAACGTCCAGCTGCTCGGCTTCCTGCCGGTGTCGCACGGGCTCGGCCTCGCCCTCGTCTACTCGGCCGCCATCGCGGGCTGGAGCTACCTGGTCGCCTGGGGAGGCCTCGCCGCGGCGGACGCGCCCGAGGCCCAGGCCGCCGGCGCCGCGCTCGGTGCGGTCGCGGGCGTCGTCGTCCTCTTCGAGGTCGAACGCTTCCACCGCCTGGCCGGCTGGCGCGCAGAGCACCCAGCCTAGGACGCTTCAGCCGAAGTCAGCACTTGCCTGCGCCACCTCCGTGACGTAGAACTGGTCTGCCAGACGAAGTCCGATGCGGCGCTTCTTGGTCGGCGCTCCCGCAGAGGAGCGAGGAGGATCACATGCACCTTCGATCAACAGCGATTCAGGCCCGGCTTCTGCTCGTACTCGGGCTCGCTCTCGCGCTGGCTATGGCCAGCGCCGGATCCGCGAGCGCCGCCCGTCTGGCCGGCGTCTCAGCTGGCAGCCTGCCCGGCTTCGGCCCGAACGTGACCATCTTCGATCCGAGCATGCCGGTCAGCGAGATTCAGGCAACCGTCGACGCGGTCTACGCCCAACAGGTTGACGCCGAGATGGGCATGAACCGCTATGCGTTCCTGTTCAAGCCGGGCGTGTACGGGACAGCCACCGAGCCGCTGCAGATGAAGGTCGGCTACTACACCGAGGTCGCCGGGCTCGGTGCCTCCCCCACGGACGTGACGATCAACGGCAAGATCGAGGTCTACAACCGCTGCCTCGGGGACGGGGGCACGAGCAACTGCGTTGCCCTGGTCAACTTCTGGCGCACGCTGTCCAACCTGACGCTGAACATCAACAGCCTCAACCAGGACGGCTGTCGCGCGTCGGCGAACTTCTGGGCGGTCTCGCAGGCCGTGTCGATGCGCCGTCTCAACATCGGCGGCGGCAACCTCTCGCTGATGGATTACTGCACGGCGGGGCCCCAGTTTGCCAGCGGCGGCTTCATCGCCGACTCGAACCTGCCGTTCGTCATCAACGGCTCGCAGCAGCAGTGGCTGATCCGCAACAGCCAGATCGCCGGCTGGTCGAACGCCGTGTGGAACCAGGTCTTCGCGGGGGTCGAGGGAGCGCCATCGGAGGCGAGTTTCCCGAACCCGCCCTACACGACCCTCGACACGACGCCCGTCAGCCGTGAGAAGCCGTACCTGTTCATCGACGGGGAAGGCAAGTACCACGTCCGCGTGCCCTCGGCGCAGACAAACACCCGCGGCATCTCCTGGGCCGACGGCATGACGGAGGGGCGCACGATCCCGCTCCGCGACTTCTTCATAGCGAAGCCGTCGGACTCGGTACAGACGATCAACAGCCAACTGGCCCGCGGCATGAACCTCCTGCTCACCCCGGGCGTCTACGACGTGGGGAAGAGCATCTCGGTAAAGCGCCCGAACGCGGTCGTCCTGGGGATCGGGCATGCGACGCTGACCGCGGTCGACGGCGCTGTCCCGTTGACGATCGGCGACGTCCCCGGCGTCATCATCGCCGGCGTCACGATCGACGCGGGGACCGTCGAGTCGCCGACCCTCCTGCAGATCGGCAAGAAGCCCGGGCAAAACACGAAGAGCAACCCGTCCAACCCGACCACGCTGTCGGACGTGTACTTCCGCGTTGGCGGACCGCACATCGGCAAGGCCGACGTGGGACTCGAGGTCAACAGCGACAACGTGTTGATCGATCACACCTGGGTGTGGCGTGCCGACCACGGCGTCGAGGGCTTCTCCGGCGACACTGAGCGGTGGAACACCAACATCGGCCGCAACGGCGTCGTCATCAACGGTGACAGCGTGACGGCGACGGGCCTGTTCGTCGAGCACTTCCAGCAGTACAACACGATCTGGAACGGCCAGGACGGCACGACGATCCTGTACCAGAACGAGCTGCCCTACGACCCGCCGACCCAGGCGGATTGGATGCACGACGGCATCGAGGGCTGGGCCGGCTACAAGGTCGGAGACGAGGTGACGACGCACAGGCTCTACGGTGGCGGCGTCTATGTCTTCAACCAGAACAACCCGTCGATCCACACCGAGAACGGCTTCGAGGTTCCCGTGACCCCGGGCGTCCGGCTGCATCACATCATGACGGTCAACCTGAGCGCGGGCACGATCGACCACGTGGTCAACGGCATCGGCGGCGCGGCCGATACGAGCAACATCGGCGTGCCCATCTACATCGTCGACTACCCGTGACTCACCGGTCGGACTGAGCCCCGACCGGCCCAGAGAATGCACGGGCACGGTAGTTGCGAAGAGGCCGCTTCAGCGCACCGGAGCGGCCTCTTCCCCGCCATTCGCGAAACTCGCCGAGGTGGGCGCAGCTGGGATGTAACGGACACCTGTCCGGATTAGCTGGCCCACCGTAAGAGCATCTCGCTCACCCGTCCGAGCTAGCCCAATCCACGAGCTCGGCTAAGAACCGCGGCAGCAGCTTTCGGTCGCCGACCCGCCAAGCCCGCCATGCACGCGAGCATGGAGTGAGCTCCTCGAATCCGACATCGGGAACTTCGGCGCAGTAGCAGGCGTGCCAGCGCAGCGCGGCCCGCTCGAACCGTGACGGCTCCGAGTCGAGGATGAGCGGAGGCGCTCGAAGCAGGAGAGTGTCGAGCCCGATGTAACGTGGGCCGTGCGGAGTCGGGCCATCTTGGCCGAAAGGCGCCGAGGCTGTTCTCCCCCTAAGGACGGCGCGGTGTCGGCCCGGCTCCCTACTTCATAGCACGCCGAAGCCGAACAGAATCTTGCGCTGAGCGCAGACGGGCCGGGTGGCAAAATCCGCGTGCGGAGGGCCCGCCCGCCGGATCAGCGCCGCGCTCGCCCGATTGACTCGGGTTTAGGCGACGGCGCGGCGTGGGATCCCCTTATTGGGAACAATGGGCTGGCGGCCCAGCCCGGCGCGTCTCTGACAGGGGAGCCCCCAACGCTGTTGGGGGGGCGTTGGGGCTCCCCTTAGGACTCTCGTGAATCGGCGAGAGCCGCCGCAGTTGTCCTACATGGAACTCAGCGGAGCCGGAGGAGAAACGGGACGATGAATCGGGTGCTTCGGACTCGAAGGTAGCCGCCCTTTGCGGGGCGCTAGGACGGCGGGAGACCACTCACGCGGGTGTAGAGGGCGGAGGCCGCGGTAATGACCTCCTCCCGGATCTGGAGCCGCTGAGGGCTTCCGTAGGCCGCAGCCACAAGGTAGAAGAAGGAGCCGTCGGCGAACAGAATGTTCTGGCCGCCCCCGATGCCGGGCGTCACCAGGTCGACACCGCGTGCGCCTGGGATGCCCGGCACAGTGAACGGCACGGACTTCCCGGGCGGCAGGACAGACGCCTTCATGGTTGCGTGAGCGTGGGAGAGCTCGGCGCGGGCGGCCTCGGCGGAACCTAGCTGCACAGCTACGGACACCCCCTGGGCCTCGACGCCGCCCCTCCTGAACAATTGGACGCTGGCGACGACAAAGCCGAGGCGGCGAAGCCGAGCGGCTTCCCGGACGACTTCCGTGGTGGAGACCCTGCCGCTGGCGAAAGCGCTGGCGCTGTCGAGTACTTGCGGGGGGCCTCCGGGCGCGACCCCGGCAAGCTCGCCGGGTTGCAGCAGCCGCTGCGCGAGCGGGGACTCTTCTCCTGGCAGTGCGCTGGTCGAGGTCGCGCTCACGGAGGTCGTCGCCCCCGCAGACTCTTCCTGTGTCGGAGTAGTCGAGTCCTCCGAGACGCAGCCTGCCGCCACCACCAAGGCGATGAGAACTCCGATCGCTCGCCTCATGGCGCCAAGCCTGACGCTCTGTAAGGAGAAGCGCAACCGTTCCGGACCCACAATAAGGATCACCGTGCGGCTCGCGCCCCCGCGTTACCGGGATTGCGGAAGGGCGGCAGGGCGTTACGGTGAGTCTGTGGCAAAGCGCGTCGAGGTCACGCCCACGGACGTAGGCCATCAGCTTTTACTGCGGTGTCACCTTGCGGCCCGCGCCCGGCGCTTCGCACGGGACTGAGGGACTCAAGCTTCTGCGCGGTCACGCCGATGGCGTCGATACAGCTTCCTGACCGAGTGGAGCGCGATGATCCATGTCTACCGAGATATGCGGAGAACCTTGCTTTCGTTTGGGATCTGCGCCGCTGTGTTGAGCGCGACGGCGGGCTGCGCCGGCATTTTAAGCCCGGATGGAGCCCCGGTTGACGAGTGGGTTGGAGACGTCTGTGGCGCGCTTGGAGGCTGGCAGCGGGACATCGAGATCAACCAGACTGAGATGATGCAGGAGGCGGCGCCTGACGTCGGTGCCTCCGGGGATCGCCGCCGGATTCTCATCTTCTTGGACAGGACGATCTCGCGAACGGGCGAGATGCTGGGCGAGATTGAGTCGGCCGGCCAGCCTGCTGTCGAGGACGGCGAGGCGATCGCAGCAACCCTTCGAGCGGTGCTCGCGGAGTTCGGGCCCATCCTCGCCCGCGCACGGGCGAAGGTGGAAGAGCTCCCGCACGATCCTCAGGTAATTGCTGAGGGCGCGCAGGAGATCGGAAACTCGATCAACGAGGAGTTCGATCGGATCGGAGCTCGGCTGGAAGCGAGTCTGATCGACCCCGGGCCGGAAATCGCCCGCGCTTTTGACGAAGACCCCACGTGCCAGAAAACCGGGTTGGACTGATTCCGGCTCCGCAGATGGGCAAGCGGCAGGCCAGCTAGCAGCCGACGTTCCGAGGTAGGCACCGGGGTAGGCACCGCACGAGCATTTCCGGCACACCCGACCCGCTCAACCATGCGGGTTCCGCTCAACCATGCGGCCCTGAGTGGGCGCAGCTGGGATCGAACCAGCGACCTCCCGCGTGTGAAGCGGGCGCTCTCCCGCTGAGCTATGCGCCCGAGCCGCTCCAGTCTAGCGTCGGGCGGTTGCTACCATCGACGGGCCCGGTCGCGCTAGGCGGGGAGCTAGCGGTTCCCTGAACCCGCAATCCGCTCCAGCGGGGCTGAACTCCCTCCCGAGGGGGTAGCAATCGGGGCACGGGCTCGCGCACGCGAGTGTTGACGGCCAGGTTCCGCGCATCGGGAGCCTGCGAACCGCGTCAGGTCCGGGAGGAAGCAGCGCTAAGCAGTCTCTCCCGGGTGCCGCGGGTCGACCTGGTCAGAGCGAGCGTCGTGGGCACCGATCCGAGAGCACCAACGACGGGGGGTGCGCGCCGGGCATATCGACTCGGGCTCCTGCCCGATACGATGGCCGGGGTGACGGCCCTCTACCGGAAATACCGCCCTCAGGACTTCGACGAGGTCGTCGGCCAGGAGGCGGTCGTGCGCACGCTTCGCAACGCGATCGGCAACGACCAGGTGCGGCAGGCCTACCTCTTCGCCGGGCCGCGCGGGACCGGGAAGACGTCGCTCGCACGCATCCTCGCCAAGGCGCTGAACTGCGAGCAGGGCCCGACGCCGACCCCGGACAAGACCTGCAACTCCTGCGTAACGATCGCGAACGGCGTCTCGCTCGACGTCGTCGAGATGGACGCCGCGAGCCAGCGCGGGATCGACGACATCCGCGAGATCCGCGAGCACGTCGTCCTCCAGCCGGTCGAAGGGCGCTTCAAGGTCTACATCCTCGACGAGGCGCACCAGCTCACCGACGCCGCCTGGAACGCGCTCCTCAAGCTGATCGAGGAGCCGCCGCCGCACCTCGTCTTCGTCTTCTGCACGACCGAGCTGCACAAGGTGCTCCCGACGGTGCGCTCGCGCTGCCAGACCTTCCTGTTCGCGCGGCCGCGGCTCGCCGAGCTGACCAGGCTCCTCCGGCGCGTGGCCGACGGCGAGGAGATCGAGGCGCCCGACGCAGCGCTCTCGCTGATCGCACGGAGCGCGCGCGGGAGCTTCCGCGACGCGGTCTCGACGCTCGACCAGCTCACCGCCGCGACGGACGGGGATGTGACCGTCCAGGCCGTCCTGCAGCTGCTCGGCGCGGTCGACGAGGAGGCGCTCTTTCGCCTCTGCGACCTGATCGTCGACCGCGACACGGCCGGCCTGCTCGCGTTCGTCGAGGAGCTCGCCGACCAGGGGCAGGATCTGACGCGGCTCGTCAACGACCTGCTCGAGCACCTGCGCCACCTGCTCCTCGTCCAGCACATGGGCGAGGTGCCGGACTCGCTCCCGGTGACCCCGGAGACGCGCGACCGGCTGCGCTCGCAGGCCAACCAGCTCGCCGAGGCGGAGGTGCTGCGCCTGATCGACCTCCTCCACGTTGCCGTGGACGACGTCCGCCAGGGTGGCGACCCGCGCCTCCCGCTCGAGCTCGCGCTCGTCAAGGTGACCCGGCCCGGCGCCGACCTTTCGCGCGAGTCGACCGCCTACCGGCTGGAGCAGCTCGAGTCGCGGCTCCGAGGCGAGCCTCAGCGACCCGCCCCGGCGCCGTCCTCCGGGCCGGCCGAGCCGGAGGCCACCACGCCGCAGGCTCCACCCGCGGAAGCAGACGAGGGCCCGCCCCTGGACCTCGGCGAGATCCAGGCGGCCTGGAAGCAGTCGATCCTGCCGACCATCTCCGAGCATTCGATCCCGACCGGCTCCGTCCTTGCCGAGGCTCGCCCGGTCGCGTTGGAGGGCGACCGGCTCGTGCTCGAGTTTCCGGCTGCGGCCTCGTTCCATCGCGGCCTGGCCGAGGACCCGAAGAACGCAAGCGTCCTCGCTGCCGTTCTCCACGAGGTGACCGGCCGCCGTCTCGTGGTCGCGTTCGAGCTGGGCGAGGGCACGCCGGTCGAGGAGGCCGCGGCGGACGAGCCGGCCACCGAGGAGGAGATCATCTCCCTGATGCAGACGACGTTCGACGCCCGCAAGCTCGGGAAGGAGAGCGAGTAGCCATGAGCATGGACATGAACAAGATGCTCCAGCAGGTGCAACAGATGCAGGCGGATATGCTGAAGGCGCAGGAGGAGCTCGCCAACGAGCGCGTCGAGGCGTCCGTCGGCGGTGGAATGGTCACCGTGACCGCGAACGGCTCCGGCGAGATCGTGGGTGTCAAGATCTCCCCCGAGGCGATCGACCCCGACGACCCGGAGACGCTCGAGGATCTCGTGCTGGCCGGTGTCAACGAGGCGCTGCGAAACGCCCAGGAGCTCGCGCAGTCCAAGCTCGGCGGCGTCGCGGGCGACCTCAAGGGACTGGGCCTGCCGGGCCTATAGGCAGACTACGGGCTGACGTGTTCAGCCCCGTCGTCGAGAACCTGATCGCGCAGCTCTCGCGCCTGCCCGGGATCGGCACCCGCACGGCGCAGCGGCTCGCGTTCCACCTCCTCCGCGTGCCCGAGGAGGAGGCGCTCGCGCTCGCCAGCGCGATCCGCGAGGCGAAGGAGCGCATCGGCTTCTGCCGCGAGTGCGGGAACCTGACCGAGGAGGAGCTCTGCGTGATCTGCCTCGACACGCGGCGCGACCGGACGCTCGTATGCGTCGTCGAGCAGCCGTCCGACGTCCTCTCGCTGGAGCGCACGCACGAGTACCGCGGCGTCTACCAGGTGCTCGGCGGCGCGCTCTCCCCGCTCGACGGCGTCGAGCCGCAGCACCTGCGGATCGACGAGCTGCTCGCGCGCGTGGAGCGAAACGGCGTCCAGGAGGTCGTGCTCGCGACGAACCCGAACATGACCGGCGAGGCCACGGCCGCCTACATCGCAGACCGGCTCCGCGGGCGGACGCGGGTGACCCGGCTGGCCAGCGGACTGCCCGTCGGCGGCGACCTCGAGTACGCGGACGAGGTCACCCTCGGACGCGCGCTCGCGGGCCGCCGCGACATGTGACATGTCTCAGCGGCGGCGCAGCCGCAAAGGCTGAGACAAGGAGGAAGGGAGCGGCTTAGCCGCTCTCTTCCGTTCACACTTGCATTCCCGAGTCGTGTCTGCATAGAGTCCTTCGTGTTGAACCGGGCGGCCTTCGGGTCGGCCGGTTCAACATTTAACGGGACGTTTCGCAGGGCGTAGCATTCGCCCATGGCGAGCTCTCAAGTGGCCGCTGCGGCCGACCCGGAGGACCTCTTCGCGCCCGAGGTCATCGCCGACCCCTACACGTACTTCGGCCGGCTGCGCGAGACCGATCCGATCCACTGGAACGCGCGCGCGGAGATGTGGATCGTCACGCGCCACGAGGACCTCGTGTGGCTCCTCCGGCATCACGAGCTCTTCTCGTCGGCAGTGATCCGGAACGACCGGCGCCCGCCGCACCCTCCGATCGACCCCGAGGACGGGCGGCTGTTCGAGGAGGTGCGCACCTTCCGCTCCGACCAGCTCGTCGAGAACGACCGGCCGCCCCACCAGTCGATGCGGAACGCGGTGCACGAGTACTTCACGCCTCAGGCCATGGAGGGCTGGCGGCCGTTCGTCCGCGAGGCCGTCAATGAGCTCCTGGACGAGGCGGAGCCGCAGGGGCGGATGGACATGCTCGAGGCGCTGGCCGCGCCGCTTCCCGTGCGCGTGATCACGCAGATGATGGGAGTGCCCGAGGAGGACCGCCACCACCTGCGGCGCCTAGCGGACCGGCTCCTGTACATCAACCGCGGCGAGCCCGACCGGATGCGGTTCCTCATGGAGGGCATCGAAGGGATGATCGAGTACGTCTCCCCGAAGGTCGACGAGCGGGCCGACGCGCCGAGCGACGACTTCATCTCCGTGCTGGCGCAGGCCGAGAAGCAGGGCGTCTTCACGCGCCACCAGGTCCTCGTCAACACGGCGCTCCTTCTGTTCGCGGGCCACGAGACGACCATGAACCTGATCTGCAACGGCAGCCTCGCGCTGATCCGTCACCCCGATCAGTGGGCGCTGCTTGCGGCCGACCCGGAAGGGGCCGCGCGGCTAGCGACCGAGGAGTGCCTGCGCTACGACCCGCCGGTGAAGTCGACGCAGCGAATCGCGGCGCAGGATGTCGAGCGGCATGGCAAGACGATCCACAAGGGCGACCGGATCCGCTGGATCATGGCCGCAGCCAACCGCGACCCGCGCGCGTTCGACGACCCGGATCGCTTCGACATCGCCCGGCAGCCGAACCAGCACGTCTCGTTCGGCTCCGGCATCCACTACTGCCTCGGCGCCTCGCTCGCGCGCATCGAGGGGCAGGAGGTCTTCCGGGCTCTGGCCGAGCGCTTCCCGGCCCTTCGCCTGGAGACCGAGGAGCTCGAGTACCAGCCCAGCATCCAATTCCGCTCCCTGACGGCCCTGCCCGTCGCCTGGGACTGACGGTGGCGCGGGAGCTCAACGTCACCGTCGACCACGACCGCTGCGTCGGCAACGGCCAGTGCGTGTTCCTGGCGCCCGAGGTGTTCCGGCACAACGACGCGCGCCAGTCCGAGGCCGTCGACCCCGCAGGGGCGCCGGAGGAGCGCGTCCTCGAGGCTGCCGGCTCCTGCCCCACCGGCGCAATCGCCGTGGCGGACGCCGCCACCGGCGAGACCCTCTTCCCCTAGGGGGCCGGCAGGGCGCCGGAGGACCCGGCGCCCTGCTCGACGCGTCTTACTGCGGGCAGTCCGGCCCCGGAGAGGGCTGGTCGATTCGAA
Source organism: uncultured Actinomycetes bacterium (assembly GCA_963794055.1). Classification (GTDB taxonomy): domain Bacteria; phylum Actinomycetota; class Thermoleophilia; order Gaiellales; family Gaiellaceae; genus JAIBJN01. The sequence goes on along the minus strand of CAWCCL010000023.1, from coordinate 16,903 downwards.
GCGGCAGCGCCGGCGTCCTCTTCGGGACGAGGTAGGTCGCGTAGATGATCAGCGTCTCCGTCCCCTCATTGCGGGCCAGGTGCACCTCGTCGGGAGACGTGCTGAAGCCGCTCCCGGCGGCGTAGTTGATCTCGGCCGTGCAGTGCTTGGCGTGGTAGAGGCTGAGCGTTCCCTGGGCAACGACGTTCACGTTCTCGCCAGGGTGGTAGTGCCAGCCGAACGTGGCACCCGGCGCCGCCACGATCTTCTGCGTGACGATCTCGAACGCGCCCTTCGTCCTGATCCGCGCGCTGACGCCGGGCTCGAAGCGCGTGAACAGCTTCAGCTGCCCCTGGACGTCACCGCGGTAGGTCTCGGCCGTGACTCCCGAGGACGGGGTCGCGATCGCCACGCCCACCACGACGACCGCGGTCAGAAGCGCCAGTCCGAGAACGGGCACGAGGCGGGTGTGCCGCAGCATCCATCTCATCTCCGATACCTCCGTTTAGTTGTTTCCGCCAGCTCCTCGTGATGAACTGGACAAGTGGAAAGGCTTGCAATGCGGCGTGTGAGCGGACGTGTGACGGAAACGGCGCGGGAGCGGGCCGCGGAGCTCACCATCCAGCTCCTCGGCGCACCGAACGTCCTGTGCGGCGGTGTCGAGGTCGCTGCGCCGCCCGGGCGCAAGCACTGGGGCCTGCTCGCCTACCTCGTGCGCACCGAGGTTCCCTCGTCGCGCGAGCGGCTGTCCGCCTTGCTCTTCCCCGAGGCCGACGACCCGCTGGGAGCCCTGCGCTCGGCGCTCTCCGCGCTTCGCCGCCAGCTCGGCCCGCACGCAGAGGTCGGCGGAAATCCCGTCCGCCTCATGCTCGACCAGGGAGCCTTCGTCGACGTCGCCATCCTCGGCAAGGGCTCGTGGATGGAGGCCGTCTCACTCCCGGGCCTGGGGCACGAGCTCCTCGACGGCATGGCGTTCCGATCGAGCCCCGCGTTCGAGAACTGGCTGGAGAACGAGCGCCGGCACGTCGCCGGGACGACCGCCGCGGTGCTGCACGAGGCGGCCCTCACGCTCCTCGCCCGTGGTGATGCGCGAGGGGCGCGCGACCACGCCGCGCACCTCGTGCGGCTCAACCCCTTCGACGAGAACGCGCACGTCCTCCTCGTCCGCTGCCTGCGCGCAGCCGGAGAGACCGACGCGGCGATGCGTCAGATCGAGACGTGCACGCAAATCTTCCGGCTCGAGCTCGGCGTGGAGCCGAGCGCGGCCCTCCGCTCGGCTGCGGACGACCCGGTCGCCTCGGTCGGCATGCGGGTGACGGGGCCGGCCGCGGTGAACGTTCTGATCGAGGCCGGCTCCGCTGCCGTCTCTGCGGGCGCGCCCGAGGCCGGTATCGCGCGGCTCCGCGGAGCGGTCGGCCTGGCCCGCCGGGAAGACGATCCGGAGCTCCTGGCGCGGTCGCTCATCGGCCTTGGGCGAGCACTGGTGCACTCCTCCCGCGGAAGGGACGAGGAGGGCGCGGCGGCACTGCACGAGGGGAGCGCGCTCGCCGAAGAGATCGGCGACCGCCGCCTCGCCGCGACCGGCTGGCGCGAGACCGGATGGATCCAGTTCCTGCGGGGACGCTACGACCGCGCGGAGGCGACGCTGGCCCGCGCCACCGAGCTCTGCAACGGCGACCAGGAAGAGCTCGCGTGGATCGAGGTCATCCGCGGAAGCTGCCGCAGCGACGTGGGCGACTACGCGAGCGCGGCCGAGCTTCTGCGCTCCTCGATCGCGCGGTCGGAGTCCGACCGCTCCGCCGACGCCGAGGTGTTCGGACGCACGATGCTCGCCAGGCTCCACCTTCTCCGAGGCGAGATCGCCGAGGCGAGAGCCCTTCTGGACCAGAGCCTCGAGCTCGTCGAGGACTACGGGCTGACCTCGTTCAGGCCATGGCCGGAATCCTTCCGGGCGGAGATCGACCTCCTCGAGGGAGACGTCGACGCGGCCGAGGCGGCCTTCGAGCACGCGTTCGCGCTCGGCTGCGAGGTGGGCGACCCGTGCTGGGAGAGCGTCGCCGCCCGAGGACGCGGCCTGGTGGCGGTGGCGCGCGGCGACATCGACCGCGGGCTCGAGCTTCTCGTCGAGGCGCCGCGCCTCTGCCGGCGGCTCCCCGACACGTACCTCTGGATCGAGGCGTACGGCCTCGACGCTCTCTGCGGCGTCGCGGTCGCGCACGACCCCGAGTCCGCAGGCCGCTGGATCGGAGAGCTTGAGGCAATGGCCGCCCGCCGCGGGCTGCGCGAGCTCGGCGCGCGGGCCAGCCTGCACCGCGCGCGCCTCGGCGAGCCCGGCGCGCTCGAGAACGCCCGCGCGCTCGCCGCGCAGGTGGACAACCCGGCGCTCGACGCGCTGGTTGCGTCGGCTGTGTAGGGCGCCGAAGAACCCATCCGTACAATCGAGCCATGACCGAGGCCGCCTACGAAACCCTGCCCGAGCTCGAGTCCTCCGAGACGCGCGTGGGCGCGAGCACGGTGGTGATGAAGTTCGGCGGCACCTCGGTCGCCGACCCGGAGAAGATCCGGCGCGTGGCCGCCCGCCTCGTAGACACGAAGCGCTCAGGGTCGCGCGTCGTCGCCGTCGTCTCGGCCATGGGCTACCACACCGACGAGCTGCTCGACCTCGCGCACCAGGTCTCGCCGCAGCCGAAGCCGCGCGAGCTGGACATGCTCATCTCCGTCGGCGAGCGGATCTCGTGCGCGCTCGTCGCGATGGCCATCTCCGACCTCGGCACCGCCGCCATCTCGCTGACCGGCTCCCAGGCCGGGATCGTGACCGACACCGTCCACGGCAAAGCCAAGATCGTCGAGGTGAAGGCGCACCGGATCCACCAGGAGCTGGACGGCGAGCGCATCGTCCTCGTCGCCGGCTTCCAGGGCGTCTCGACCGAGTACGACGTGACCACGCTCGGCCGCGGCGGCTCCGACACGACGGCGGTCGCGCTGGCCGCGGCGCTCGGCGCCGACGCCTGCGAGATCTACACGGACGTCGAGGGGGTCTTCACCGCCGACCCGCGGCTCGTCGCGGACGCGCAGAAGCTCCACGCGGTGAGCTACGAAGAGATGCTCGAGATGGCGGCCTCGGGCGCGAAAGTGCTTCAGCTACGCTCGGTCGAGTTCGCGCGGAACCACGGCGTGAAGGTCCACGTCCGCTCGACGTTCACCGACGAGCCGGGCACCTGGATCAGGGAGGAGGACGAGCGGATGCTGGAGAAAGCGTTGATCTCGGGCGTGACCCACACGGTCGAGGAGGCGGTGTACCAGGTGGACGGCGTCCGCCCGGCCGACCTCTTCGAGGCGCTCGCGGCCGCCGAGGTGAACGTGGACACGATCATCCAGATGGACTCCCGCATCGTCTTCTCCGCCCCGGTCGAGGACCGCCACCAGGCGGAGCAGGCGCTCGCCGGCCTCGAGGCGCGCTTCGCAGAGCAGCACGGGCTCGGCAAGGTAAGCGTCGTCGGCGCCGGGATGAAGAGCCACCCGGGCGTCGCGGCGCGCACGTTTGCCGCGCTGCGCGAGCTGGGCGTCGAGCCGAAGTACGTGGCCACCTCGCCGATCAAGATCGCCTTCTACCTCCCCCAGGACTCCGTCGAGGAGACCGTACGTGCCCTGCACGCGGTCTTCGACCTCGGCTCTCCGTCGGCAGAGAGGCAGCATGCCTGAGATCAGCGCCGGGATCGTCGGCGCGACCGGCGCCGTCGGGACGGTCACGCTGGAGCTGCTAGCCGAGCGCGGGTTCGAGGACGTCCGGGCCTTCGCTTCGTCCCGCTCGGCCGGGCGCGCCGTCGCGTACGGCGACCGTGAGCTGCTCGTCGAGGAGGCCACGCCCGAGGCGCTCGCCGCCGGGGGGCTCGACCTCGTCTTCTTCTCCGTCGGCACCGACGCCAGCCGCGAGCTCGTCCCCCACGCCGTCCGCGGCGGCGCCGTCGTCATCGACAAGTCGGACGCCTACCGGCTCCAGGACGGGATCCCGCTGGTGGTCGCAGGCGTCAACGACCACGTCCTGAACGGGAACGAGATCGTCGCCAACCCGAACTGCTCGGCCATGCAGCTCACGTGCGCACTCAAGCCGCTGCACGACGCGGCCGGCCTCGCGCGGGTGCGCCTGGCCACCTACCAGTCCGCGTCCGGAGCGGGCGACGCCGGCATCGAGCGCCTGCGGAGCATCGGCCCTGCCGAGGGAGACCTCGGGATGGACTGGGAGCTCGACGGCGAGGAGTTCTCCGAGGAATGGAAGCTCCGGGCCGAGACGCGCAAGATTCTCGAGCTGCCCGAGCTGCCGCTCCACGCGACCTGTGTGCGGGTGCCGGTGCTCGTCGGACACGCGCAGGCGGTGTGGGTGGAGACGGAGCGGCGGCTCACGCCGGACGACGCCCGCGAGGCGCTGGCAGCGTCCGAGCAGATCGAGCTCGCCGACCTGCCGACCCCCGGCGACGCCGCCGGTCAGGACAAGGTGCTGGTCGGGCGCATCCGAAGGGACACGGCCGGCGACGGCCTCGCCCTCTGGATCGTCAACGACAACCTGCGCAAGGGCGCGGCGCTGAACGCCGTCCAGATCGCCGAGCTCGCTCCTCGCTCGCCGCTCAGCTAGCGGCGTAGCCGCTGGGCGAGCCCGGTGACGGCGAGGCCCGTCAGGGCGAGCGCCGCTCCCAGCTCGGCCAGCCACCAGTTGCCCAGGTGATGCTCGGCGGCGCGGCAGTTGACCGCGAGCACGATCAGGAGCGGGCCCGCCAGGGCGGCCGCTGCGAACCCCGCCTTCCCGAAGAGCTGCGAGCCGAGGCCGGCCGCGAGGAGCAGGAGAGCGATCATCGCCATCTGGACGCCGATGGACCACGCCGGCCAGGTCATGCCGGGCTCGGGTCCGGCGCGAGCACGGTTACGAGGATGAAGAAGGCGAGCCACGCGCCGGCGAGAAGCGGGCCGGGCACGAGTGGGAGAGCGCGACGGCGCTCGGCCGGAGCCTTCGGCTCGGCGAGTGCGGGCGCCGCCCACAGCTCCTCCAGCGCGCGAAGCTCGTCCGTCCGGTCCCGTGTGGTCGTCGGCATCACCAACCTCCCTCGGTCGTCTGGACCTAGGGTAGCTTGTCCCCGATGGCGAAGTCGATGCCGGAGCTCCTCGAGGAAGCCGTTCGCCTCGCGCGCGAGAATGCAGCGAAGGGGCAGGGCCCATTTGGTGCGCTGGTCGTCCGGCATGGCGAGGTGCTGGGCACGTCGCCGCCGAGCGTGCAAGACGGTCGTTCCGGACGAGGCTAGGGCCGCGACGGCACCGGGGCCGGCGTGAAGGCCTCCTTCACCTTCCGCCACACCTGCGCCGTCGACCCCTCCTCGACCGGCTGGAGCCCGCCCAGCTCGAGCCGCGCCAGGCAGACGTCTCCCTCCCAGCGAAGCGCCCTGAAGCCGAAGTCGGCGAGGAAGTCCGCGGGGAAGACCGTGCGGTGCACGAGCACGCGTTCGTAGCTCGTCTCGCCCTCCGGGTAGCGGTAGCCGAACGTCTCGATCGCCTTGACGCCGCGGTCCCGCGCCTCGCCGATCCCCGCGAGGAACAGGCTCTGGAGGACCCAGGGCGCGGACAGGTCGACGAGGTAGGCGCACGTGACGAGCACCGCGTCGCCCGAAGGCGGCCCGGCCGGGAGCTCGGCGGCGCGCGGGAACTGCCCCGCCGGCCCGTACTGGACGAAGCCGAGGACGCGGTCGCCCTCCCCGTGGTAGAGCGTGCCCCAGGCGCCCCAGTCGTCCTCCATGCGCTCGGCCCACCGGTCCTTGGCTACCGGGCGCCCGCTGCGAGACTGCCAGAAGACGCAGTCCACGCACACGGGCGGGGCGTCCTCGAGCGACGCCCTCGTCACCGGCAGCAGGCGGTAGGCCATTCCCCTGCCGAGTCTACTTCGGGCGGTCTCAAGGTGAGGATCGTCGCCTCCGGCCTGACCAGGAAGCGGAAGGGGACGAAGCTGGTGCCGAGCCCGCGGGAGACGTGCAGCGTTCCCTGCGGCAGCTCGAAGATCCCCTCCCAGTAGGGCGCGCGCAGGTGCTCGAGCCGCACCTTCCCGCGCGGCGTGGGAATGCAGATCTGCCCGCCGTGCAGGTGGCCGGCAAGGATCAGGTGGAACTCACCGGGGGCGAGCTTCAACACCGCATCGGGGAAGTGGACGAGCAGGATGCGGAGATCGGCAGCGGAGTCGGCAAGCGGCCCGTGCGGCTCGCGGAAGCGCCGCGGGTCGCCCCCGGCGACCTGCACCATCCGGCTCCCGACCTGGAAGGAGCCCGATGTGTGCTCCAACAGCTCGCCGGTCTCCACCTCGCTCAGGTCCGCGGGACGGCTGAAAGGATCGCGCGTGGCCGCGACGTCGTGGTTTCCGAGGACCACGAGGATCCCGGAGCGCGGCCGGAGCCTCGCGAGCTCACGCCTCAGCGTGCGCACGCCGCGCTGCCGGCTGACGAGGTCGCCGGTGACCGCGACGAGGTCGAGATCGCGACCGGCCGCCCAGTCGACGGCCTTCCGCAAGGCGCGGCCGTTCAGCGAGACGCGTGCCGAGATGGAAGTCGGAGATGTGGAGGATGCGGAAGCCGTCGAGCTCGGGTGGGAGGCCCCGCACGGGCGCTTCCCGCTCCAGGTACTCGACCCACTGCGCCTCGAAGAGCGCCCATGCGAGCCCGGCCGCCGCGACCAGCGCGACGGCGACGAGGATCCAGATGAGCATCTACTGGCGCTCGAGCTCGCGCCGAAGCTGCGCGGCGCGGTGGCGCGAGCCGCCGTTTCGCGACACGTCGCGCGAGGAGCCGCGCCGCCGGGAGGCGACGACGGCCGCCGCGGCGGCCGCCAGCAGCGCGAGCGCGAGAAGCCGCCTGGGCACGCCGCCGATTCTAGTCCGCCTCGACTACGGGGCCCGTAGCTTCTCCAGGACCGGGTCGACCGAGACGACGTGGCGCTTGAACTTCAGCTCCGCGTCCTCCAGGCCGGCTGCCACGCCGACGAGCTGCGAGAGGTGGAGGATCGGCATCTGGAAGCGCTCGCCGGTCTGGGCCTCGAGCTTCGACTGCCAGGCGTCCAGCGAGAGGTGGCAGAGCGGGCACGGGGTCACCATTGCGTCGGCGCCCGCCTCGATCGACTGGCGGATCGGCTGGATCAGCTCGCCGAGCGCGGTCTCCTCGCGGGCCTGGATGATCGGGAAGCCGCAGCACTTGATCTTCGCCGGGTAGTCGATCGCCACGCCGCCGCAGGCCTCGATGATCGCCTCGAGCGAGTGCGGCCTGTCGGGGTCCTCGAAGCCGAGCAGCTTCGACGGCCGCAGGATCTGGCAGCCGTAGAACGGCGCCACCTTGAGACCCTTGAGGCCCTTGTGCGCGACGTCCTTCAGCTTCTCGTAGCCGTCCCCCTCGGCGATCAGCCAGAGGAGATGCTTGACGTCGACGCCGCCCGCTGTACGGCGGCGCGCCGACCTTCTCCAGGTTCTCGCTCACGCGCGCCATCAGCGCGTCGTCGTTTTGGAGCGCCAGGTTCGCCTGCCGCAGGTTGAGCGTGCAGACGTTGCAGATCGTCATGAGCGTGTCGCAGCCGGTCGCCTCGGCGTAGGCGAGGATGCGCGCGTTCAGGTGGAGGTAGTAGTCGGGCTCGGCCTCGTGGATGTCGCCGGCGCCGCAGCAGGTGACGGCCTTGAGCTCCTCCAGCTCGATCCCGAGCTTCGGCGCGAGCGCCTGCGTCGAGATGTCGAGCTCCTTGGCGGAGAGGGAGGCGAGGCAGCCCTTGTAGTAGGCGACCTTCATTCCGCCGCCTCCGGGGGGATCTCGCCGTCGTGCTCGAGCCGCGCGAGCGCCCGCTCGGCCTGGACGATCCCGGCGGCGCCGTCGCGCCCCTGCGCCTTCACGACCTCGAAGAGCGCCCGCGCCTCCTGGACGTTGTCGGCCACGTGCGGGATGAGCGGCACCTTGCCGTGCCTGAAGAGCGTGAGGGCGAACTTCGTCTCCTTGAGCGCCGAGAGGACGCCCTGCGTCTTGGGCACGAGCTCGGTCTCTCGCAGCCACCCGGTCGTCTTGGCGGAGTGGACGAACCAGTTGGCGTGCTTCGCGCCCATGTCGCGGTCGATGCCGACCCTGATCGACTCGGCCCCGAGCTTCGCGATCGCGTCGCGCGGGTCGACGCCCTTCGGGCAGCGCTCGTTGCAGAAGTAGCACCGGGTGCAGTCCCAGATGCCGTGCGGGTCGTTGTAGCTCTCGAGCCGTTCGACGGCCTTCTGGTCGCGCGGGTCGCCGACGAAGCGGAAGCCCTTGGCGAGCGCTGCCGGGCCGAAGAACTCGGGATCGGACTCCATCGAGTTGCACTCGGAGACGCAGCAGCCGCACATGATGCAGAGCGCCTCCTTCTGAATCGGCGCCATCTCCTCGGGCAGGATGCGGAACTCCTTCTCGGGGATCTCCGCGTAGCCCGTGTCGACCCACGGCTTCATGTTCTTGACCTTCGTCCAGAACGGCTGCATGTCGACGACGAGGTCCTTGAGGACGGGCATGTTGCCCATGGCCGAGATGACCGGGACGTGGCCGCGGTCGACGATCGGCTTCATCCGCTCCTTGCAGGCGAGGACGGCGCGCCCGTCCATGCGCATCCCGCAGGAGCCGCAGATCATCATCCGGCAGCTCTTCCGGTAGGAGAGCGTCCCGTCGACCTGGTCCTTGACGATGTCGAGGACGTCGAGCAGGCACGCCCACTCCGGCGCCTCCACCTCGTAGCTCCGGAGCGCCCGCTCCCCCGAGTCCGGGTCGAACCTCCAGATCTTCAGTGCGACGTCCACCGCGCTCCTTCCTCGCTCACGATCTGATCAAGTCGGTCAGGGTCGCCACCTGCGCGGGAGGCCCGCCTTGCACTCTGGCTTGGTGCTCGCGACGCAGAGTCGAGGCTGGATCAGCTGAACACGCACTAGTACGTCCGCTCCTGCGGCTCCCACTTCGTCACGCGCACGGGCGCCCAGGTCAGCTGGGGCGGCCGTCCACCCATGTGACCAGCGTGTGCTTCATGAAGTTCTCGTCGTCTCGGTTCGGGGTAGTCGTACGGGCGCGCGTGCGCGCCGCGGCTCTCCTTGCGGGCGAGCCCGGCCTCGACCATGCACGCGGCGAGCTCGAGCAGGAAGCCGAGCTCGAGCGCCTGCGTGAGGTCGCTGTTGAAGACGTCGCCCTTGTCCTCGACGACGACGCGCTCGTAGCGCTCGCGCAGGCCGTCGATGATCTCGCCCTGGAGCGCGCATCTGCTCCTCGCGCCGGAAGACGCCGAAGTTCTCGTGCATCGTCGAGGCCATCTCGTCGCGGATCGCGTGCGGGCGCTCGCCGTCGGCGCGGTCGAGCAGCTCCTTCAGCTCGCGCTCGGCGTCGGCGAGGGCGGATTCCGGCGGCGCGACGACGGTGTTGTGCGACGCGCCCAGTCGGCCGCCGCCTGCCCGGAGCGCTTGCCGTAGGTGATCGTCTCCATGAGCGCGTTGCCGCCGAGGCGGTTGGCGCCGTGCACGGAGACGCACGCGCACTCGCCGGCGGCGTAGAGCCCCTCGAGCTCGGTCTTGCCGGCGAGGTCCGTGTCGACGCCGCCCATGTGGTAGTGGGAGCCGGGCCGCACCGGGATCGGCTCGTGGATCGGGTCGACCCCGGCGAAGACCATCGAGAGCTCGCGCGTCCCGTGCAAGCGCTCGAGGATCTTCTCCGGCTCCGAGGTGGCGCAGGTCGAGGAGGACGTTGCCGTCGACGCCGCGGCCCTCGTCGATCTCGATCTGCTCGGCGCGCGAGATGACGTCGCGGCTCGCCAGCTCCATCGCGTTCGGCGCGTAGTTCTTCAGGAAGCGCTCGCCCTCGGAGTTCAGGAGGTACGCGCCCTCGCCGCGGCAGCCCTCCGTGATGAGCACGCCCGTCGGCGAGAGCGTGGTCGGGTGGAACTGCATCATCTCCATGTCCTTCAGCGGCACGCCCAGCGCGCAGGGCCATCGCCATGCCGTCGCCGGTGCAGGAGTAGGCGTTCGTCGTCCCTGTGTAGAGCCGGCCGGCGCCGCCGGTGCGAGGATGACCGTCTTCGCGCCGATGAGCTTGAGCCCGCCGTTCAGGATGTCCCAGCAGATGACGCCCTGGCAGCGGCCGTCGTCCTCGACGAGCCTCCAGGCGAACCACTCCTCGTACGTCGTGATGTCGCGCCGCATCATCTGCTCGTAGAGGACGTGGACGAGGACGTGGCCGGTGATGTCGGCCGCGTAGGCCGTGCGCGGCTCGCCCGCGGCGCCGAACGGGCGCTGCGCGATCCGCCCGTCCTCGGTGCGCGAGAAGACCGCGCCCCAGTGCTCGAGCTGGTAGACGTCGTCCGGCGCCTCCTGGCAGAGCACCTCGATCGCGTCCTGGTCGCCGAGGTAGTCGGAGCCCTTGACCGTGTCGAAGGCGTGCTTCTCCGGGTCGTCGTCGGACGCGTTTCCGAGCGCGGCGTTGATGCCGCCCTCGGCCGCGCCGGAGTGGCTCCGGGTCGGATGGATCTTCGAGATGACGGCGACGTCCGCCCCGGCGTCGAATGCCTCGATGGCTGCGCGCATGCCCGCGCAGCCGGCGCCGACGATGAGGACGTCGTGCTTTGCTTCCACCGCCAGGGAAGCTATACGAAACGGCTCGGCGGAGCGCGTCAGAGCCGAGGCCCGGCGCGGCGGACGGCCCCGTCCGCGTCCGGGAAGCGCTCGAAGTTCTCGCGGAACATCCCCGCAAGCTCCCGCGCCTTGCGCGTCGTACGCCTCGGGGTCGCGCCACGTCGAGCGCGGGTCGAGGAGGCGCGACTGGACCCCGGGCACGCGCACCGGAACGTCGAACCCGAACGTGGGGTCGACGCGATACTCGACGTCCTCGAGGTCATCCTCGAGGGCGGCGCGCAGGAGCCCGCGGGTCGCCGCGATCGGCATGCGCTCGCCCTCGCCGTACGGCCCGCCCGTCCAGCCGGTGTTCACGAGCCAGACCTTGACGTGCTGGGTGGGCGTCGAGCTTCTCGCCGAGCATGCGGGCGTACACGGCCGGGTCCTGCGGGAGAAACGGCGCGCCGAAGCAGGCCGAGAAGGTCGGCTGCGGCTCCTGCACCCCGATCTCCGTGCCGGCGAGCTTCGCCGTGAAGCCGGAGAGGAAGTAGAAGAGCGCCTGGTCGCGCGTGAGCCGGGCGATCGGAGGCAGGATGCCGAAGGCGTCCGCCGTCAGGAAGACGACGACGCTCGGATGGCCGGCGCGCTTCGCAGGGAGCGCGTTTCGGATCTGCTCGAGCTTGTAGGCGGCGCGCGTGTTCTCCGTCTTCGAGTCGTCGTCGAGGTCGAGGACACCGCGCTCGTCCATGACCACGTTCTCGAGCACGGTGCCGAAGGTCCGCGTCGTCCGGTAGATCTCGGGCTCCGCCTTGGGCGAGAGCCGGATCACCTTGGCGTAGCAACCGCCTTCGAAGTTGAAGACGCCGGCCTCGCCCCAGCCGTGCTCGTCGTCCCCGATCAGGCGACGCTCAGGATCCGCGGAGAGTGTCGTCTTGCCCGTTCCCGAGAGCCCGAAGAAGACGGCCACGCGGCCGTCCTCGTCGACGTTCGCCGAGCAGTGCATGGGGAAGACGCCCTCGAGGGGGAGCCGGTCGTTCATGAGCGCGAAGATCGACTTCTTGATCTCCCCCGCATAGAGCGTCCCCCCGATCACCACCTCGGCGCGCGTCGGGTGCAGGAGGATGAACGTCTCGCTGCGCGTTCCGTCCTCGTCGGGATCCGCCTCGACGGAGGGCGCGTGGAGGACGAGCGCGTCGCGGCCGGTGGTCGGCGAGCTCCTGCTCGCTCGGGTCGATGAAGAGCGTGCGCGCGAAGAGTGCGTGCCACGGGGACTCGGTGACGACGCGGACGGCGAGTCGATGAGCCGGATCGGCCCCGGCGAAGGCGTCGACCACGTAGACGTCGCCGGTCTCGAGCCGCGCGACAACCCTGCTCGCGCAGCCCGTCGAAGCCGTCTTCCGAGATGGGCCGGTTGACGTCTGCCCCAGGCGATCCGCTCCTCGGAGCCCGGCTCGCGGACGACGAAGCGATCGTTCGGCGAACGGCCTGTGTGGCGGCCGGTGTCGACCACGAGCGACCCGCCCTCAGCCAGCCGCGCCTCCTCCCGCGCGAGCGACGTGCGTGTAGCACTGGAGGCGCGTCGGATTCCAGAAAACCGATCCTCGCGGGTTGAGCCCGTGCGCCTCGAGACCGGTTGTCTCCTCGATCGCCATCGCCGCGTATCGTACGCCTCGTCCAGTGCCTCGGCCCGCATGGAGTACTCCCTCGAGCGAAGCCAGGTCGTCGGCGCAGGCCTCGAGGAGGCCTTCGCGTTCTTCGCCGATCCCTGGAACCTGAGGATGCGGGAGCTCCTCGGATGAACGGCACGCCCTGCCCCGGCTGCGGCGCCCCGCCCGCGATCACCGTCGGCACGCCCTACGTCGGCGCCGTCGGCTTCCTCTGGTGGAAGCGCCCGTTCGAGGAGCAGCTCTACCGGTGCGCCGAGGGCCACATCTACTCGGTCCACGTCACCGAGGAGGAGACGACGACCGAGCCGCACGAGAGCGTCGAGGCGTGGCTGCGCGCGCGCCTGGGCGAGCGAGGCGCCGCACCCGCCCGCCGGGCCTCTAGGCGAGGCCCGGCCTCAGTGGAGCAGATCCGCGCGGGCGATGATCACCCGATCGACGACCGCGCCCCGTGCTCGAGGCCCGGGTGGCCCTTGCCGACGACGCGGAAGATGGTGAACGGCCCCTCCACGAGGTCGCCGTTCTCGTCGAAGCGGATGTCGCCGAGGATGCCGTCCTCCACCGTCGTCCGGCGAAGCTCCTCCGTCACCGACGAGCGCGTGCCGTCGGAGCGGGCGATCGCGTCGAGCAGGATCTCGGCCGCCTGGGCGGCGTACGCGGCGGAGTACGACGGGCTCGGCTCGCCTGCTCGGGTGGCTTCGAACTCCTCGAGAAACCGCTTGCCCGGGGGTGGGAGCTCGCCGTTCGGCACGCCGTAGACGCTGAGGTACATCCCTCGTGCCGCCGGCCCGGCGGCCTCGATCAGATCCGCGACGGAGCCGAAGTGGTCGGTGGCGACGAGCGCCACGTCGGGACCGAGGCGGGCGCGGAGATCCCGAACCAGGGCGCCCCCGTTCGGATAGAGGAAGCCGCCGATGAAGACCGCGTCGGCGCGAGCCCGGGCGATGCGTCGGGCGAGGCGCTCGTAAGCTCCGAGCCTCGGCGCTCCACCTCGGTGGAGCCGACGACCTCGAGCCCGAGGTTCCGCGCCGCCGTGGCCACGTCGGTACCGAAGTAGGGGTCCGAGAGGACGAACAGGCGCCGCGCGCCCAGCTCCTCGACGAGCTGGGCGCCGGCCACGGCCTGCAGGTGGTCGGCGGCCGCGATGCGGACGAAGTTCCGCTCGCCCGACGGGTACAGACCCTCGTGCTCGTCCGGGCGCTCGCCCGGGTCGGGGCGCGTGAGCCCGGTCGACGTGTTCGAGGGGCTGATCATGGCCAAGGCCCCGCCGGGGGCCTGGTTCGCAATCGGGATCTGGACGCCGGCACAGCCGGAGTTGTGCGGGCCGACGACGCCGAGCACGGCGAGGATTACGGGCATAGGCCTTCGCGTTCGAGAAGCATTTGTAGAGGTCGTAGTCCCCTGGCCTGGGCCGTCGAGTCGTCGCACGACTGGTAGCCGACGGTGTAGGGCCCGGCCTTGAAGTCGCGCTGCTCGAGGACGAAGCGGATCGCCTCCGTCATGGGCAGGGTGACCGCTCGGGGTCGGCCCTGCAGCGGCAGATCGGACACGAAGACGAAACGCGGGCTGCCCGCTCCGCCGTAGAAGAGCTTGCCGCACGAGGAAGCCGGGAGAGCCTCCTCGGCCGACGGCGGCCCCGCCGACGTGACCCAGACGGCGCCCTCGCCCACGGCGATTCCGCGCGGTGCCGCCATCCGGCTGACGACCCGAGCTTCGTTCGTGTCCGGGTCGATGCGGTAGACCTCGTCGGCGATCTCGTTGGTCGCCCAGACCGCCCCTTCGCCGAAGGCGACCCCGCCGACGCCGACCTCGAGCGGGATGGTGCGCAGGATGGGCTCCGGGTCGGGGTCGATCCGCCAGACGCTGCCGCCGACGGGATCGGCGACCCAGACCGCGCCGGCGCCGACGGCGAGCACGGTCAGGCTCTCGGCGGCGACCGGGATCGGCTTCGAGGCGGCGTTCGTCCGAGGATCGATCTCGACGACCTCCCCTCGGTCGCTGAGGATCCACACCTCGCCCTCGCCCGCAGCGATGCTCACCGCCCGGACGCCGGCAACGCCCGCCACGACCCGGTTCGTCCGCGGGTCGATCCGGGAGACGCTCAGATCGGGATTGACCACCCAGACGGCGGCATCCGTCACCGCGATGTGCGGTCTCAGGCTGTCCTGCCCGACCCAGGTGAGAGCCGGGCCGCTTGCCCGGGACAGGGGGATCGTCTCGTCGACGACGGCCGACTCCGGGCCGAATCGGGACACGCTCTCCGGAAGCGCAGTCCTTCCCTGGCGCACGCCGTTTCCGATCCAGATCGCGCCCGCGCCGACAGCGAGGTCGGTCGGCGTCGAGCCCGTGCTGAACGTCCGCACGACGGCGCGCTCCTTCGGATCGATCTGCGAGACGGTCCTGTCGTCGGCGTCGAGCACCCAGACGCTCCCTTCCCCGACGGCGATGCTCGTGGGCGCCGTTCCGAGGGGAATGGTCGCCAGGAGCTCGCCCGTCCTCGGATCCAGCACGCCCGCGTTGCCGCCCGCGATCGTCTCCTCGCTGCCGCCTCTCGCGCCTCCGTCGCGGACGAGCAGGACGGCGACTGCACCGACGGCCGCGGCGAGCAGGAGGGCGCCGGCCAGGACGAGCAGTCGCGCGCGGCGCCGGGCGGGCCTCGGCCCCAGCTTCCGCGCCGGGGCCGCGAGCTCCGGGTCCTGCTCCAGGATCTGGCGCTCGAGCCGCTGCAGCCCCTGGCTCGGCTCCAAACCGAGCTCCTCGGCGAGCGCCAGACGGAACTCCTGGTAGACGTGCAGCGCCTCGGCCTGGCGGTCGGAGCGGTAGAGGGCGAGCATGAGCTGGCCGCGCAGCCGCTCCCGCAGCGGATGCCGAGCGACGAGCGCCTCCAGCTCGCCGATCAGCTCAGCGTGGCGGCCGAGCGCGAGGTCGGCCTCGATGCGCTCTTCGAGCGCCGTCAGCTGCAGCTCGTCCAGGCGCGCGATCTCCGTCTGTGCGAACGACTCGTAGGCGAAGTCGGCCAGGGCGGGGCCCCGCCAGAGGGCGAGCGCCCGGCGCAGCTCCTCGGCGGCCTCCTCAGGCTTCCCCTCGGCCCGAGCGCGCCGTGCCTCCTCGAGCATGCCCTGGAAGCGATCTGCGTCGACCTGGCCTGGCTCGACCGTGAGGACGTAGCCGTGGCCGCGGGTCTGGAGCGGCCCGCGCATGTGCGCGGCGGGATCCTCGTCGCCGTTGAGCGACCGGCGCAGACGTGAGACCTGAGCCTGAAGCGTCTTCGCCGCAGTCGGCGGGGGCGTCTCGCCCCAGAGCTCGTCGATCAACCGGTCGAGCGAGACCACCTCGTTCGCGTGCAGCAGGAGGGAGGCAAGGAGGGCGCGCTGCTTGTGACCCCCGATCTCGACCCGCCGACCCTCGTCGGAGACCTCGAGCGGACCAAGGATCCCAAACTGCATTGCGCTCCCTTCTGCAGCCAAGTGTGGCCAGCTTGCAGCCGGGGCGCAACCGCTCTCCCGCACCCTCGCCCGAACGAGGCGACCTCGTCCCGGAAAGGAGTAGCCCCATGCAAACGCCATTCGCACGGATTGGAACGATCAGGTTCATCGCTCTCGCGCTCCTCGTCGCCGCAGTCGTTGCGGTCGGGGGAGCCGCCGAGAGCAGCGCGCACGGCCCGCCTGCAGGACCACCGGACACGTACATCACAGACTGGGATGCGGTCGGAAGCCAGGCCTTCAGCGCGGCGGCACTGACGCCCGCCGAAGGCCACGTGATCTTCGCCTACGTGGCGATCGCCGTCTACGACTCGGTGATGGCGGTCGAGGGCGGGTATCGACCGTTTGCGGTCAAGGTGAACGCGCCCGAGGGCGCGTCGGCCGAAGCAGCGGTTGCGGCAGCGGCCCACCGCATCCTCGCGCACTACCTGCCGGCTCAGGCGCCGACGATCCTGGATCCGGCCTACGCGGCATCGCTGGCCACCATCCCCGACGGCCAGGCGAAGACGGACGGCGTCGAAACGGGTGAAGAGGTTGCCGCGCTCCTCATCGCCGAGCGCGCCGACGACGGCTTCCGAGACCGGTGACGTACACGCCGCCCAACCCGCCGATCCCCGGCGTCTGGCTCCCGACGGCACCCTCGCCGCCGGTCGGCACCTACCTCGGCCTCATGGAGCGGTTCAGCCTCAAGTCGGCCGATCAGTTCAGGCCGAACGGGCCGCCGGCGCTCTCGAGCAAACGGTGGGCGCGCGAGTACTACGAGGTCAAAGAGATCGGCTCGAGCACGAGCACGACGCGGAGCGCCGAGCAGACGCTGGCGGCGCGGTTCTGGGCGGAGCCTCCGGTGCAGCAGGCACGCGCCTCCCTCCGCAGGTTCGTCCTCGACCACGATCTGGACGTCGTCCAGGCGGCGCGGTTCATGGCGATGACCTCCGTGGTCTACGCCGACGCGCTCATCGCGTGTTTCGACGCGAAGTACCACTACGCGTTCTGGCGGCCGATCACCGCAATCCGTGCCGGCGACACGGACGGCAACGCGGCGACAGTAGGCGACCCCGCGTGGTCTCCCCTGCTGCCGGCCACGCCGAACCATCCGGAGTATCCGAGCGCACACTCATGCATCACGCCGGCGGGGGGACGTGTCATCGCGCGATTCCTGGGGACAC
>CAWCCL010000022.1:0-13476 GCA_963794055.1 uncultured Actinomycetes bacterium | reverse complement strand
ACTTCATCGTCGTAGCGCCGTACAACGCGCACGTCCGCCCGCTGCGGGAGCAGCTCCCCGAGGCGGTGCGGGTCGGCACGGTCGACAAGTTCCAGGGCCAGCAGGCCACGGTGTCGTTCTTTGCGATGGCGAGCTCGTCGGGCGAGGACGTCCCGCGCGGCCTCGACTTCCTCTTCTCCCGCAACCGCCTGAACGTCGCGGTCTCGCGGGCGAAGTGCCTGGCGTACGTCGTCGCGAGCCCGCGGTTGCTAGAGACGCGGTGTCGCACGGTGGAGCAGATGCGGCTGGTGAACGCGCTGTGCCGCTTCGTGGAGATCGCGGAGGAGAATGGTGGTCTCGAGAACAAGGAGGAGGTCGGATGAGTTATGCAACCCTCAAGATGCTCGGCTATTCGCACTCCGGCATCGGTCGCAGCGAGGACTGGGCCGACGAGCGGCAGGTCGGGATCCGTATCGCACGAAGCCGGAAGCCGAACCGCGAGTTCTTCCACGACGGACGCCTGGCCGTCATCTACGACTCGGCTCGGAAGACTGTTCCGATCTACGGGGAGTTTCGCTCGGATTCCGTACGAGCTCGACGAGCCGGAGTACGGCTGCCATCTCGCTGTGCGGTTTCAAGCGGCGGGGGTCGTGAGAGACTCCAGCCAGGCACCCCGGCTTCACGACGTGCTGCCTGGTTTCGACGTGAAGCAGAAGTCGTATCGGCGCCTCCAGCGTCATGAGTACGAAGCGCTGGTCGCAGCGATTCAGCAGGCGCCCGGGTTCTTCTCGCTTGAGGTCTGAGGTCGCTCAGAACAAGTGATGCTCATCGCGGGCGCGCGGCTCCCGTTCCGGGAAACGCTTGAGCCCGACGCCTTGGAGCTCGCCTGTGACGGGGTGGCGGGCGAAGCGCGGGAGGAGCCTCTTGAAGTAGCCGCTTCCCTGGCCGACTCCGCGTTGCGCCGCCGCGGTCACGGCCACGACGAGGTCTGCGCACTGGAGTCCGATCGAGTAGTGGCTCGGGCCGAGGAACAGACCCTCGACGATGCGGCCGAGCTTCACGTACGGCGTTCCCGCCTCGGCGAGATCGCCGAAGAAGCGACGCAGGCGGGCGTCGTCCTCCTTGAAGCGACTGTCGACGACGATGATCCCGAAGTCGTCCTCCTCGACGAGCAGGTGGTGGAACCGCTCGGCCAGGAACATGAGCGCCGTGCCGTAGACGTCCTCGGGCGACCGGAAGAAGGCGTGCTCGGCGGGCGGGAAGACCTCCGGGCCGGCGTCGAGGTCCATGACGGCCACGTACGCCGTGAACGGCGCGGTCCCGAGCGTGTCGAAGACGGCGTCGGCCAGAGCGTCGGGCACCTCGCCCTTGCGGATCCCGTGCCATTTCACCTCGCGGTCGAGGGGCCAGCCGTTCGCCCTGGAGGCAGCCCTGCCAGCGCTCCTTCAGGTCGGGCCAGTCCCGGTCGCGGACGGCGATGCCCCCAAGGGCGAAGAGGCCGCCCTGGTCGAGCCGGCCGCTCTCGTCGAGGAAGAGAAGGTGCACCGTGCGAACTTACATCACTTCAGAGGAGTGGTGTAACCTAAGGTCGTGAAGCGGCTGCAGATCATGATCGAGGAGGACCTCGACGTCGCCCTCGGACGGCAGGCCCGCCGGGAGCGTGTGTCGAAAGCTGCGCTGATCCGTCGCTATGTGCGCGAGCGGCTGGCGCCGCTGCCCCCGCTGCACGAGGATCCGCTCTGGGAGCTCGTCGGGATCGCGGGTGATGCAGAGCCCGTCGACGACATCGACGAGTTCCTCTACGGGCCCATCGAGCACGAGTGATCTTCATCGACACGTCTTTCTGGGTCGGGCTCGACGATCCCGTCCGACGACCGCCACGACGCGGCTCGGGAGCTGATGGCCGCTCATCCGGACGCGCGGCTCCTGACCTCCTCTCACGTCCGCGGTGAGACCTGGACCCTCCTGCGGCGGCGGGTCGGCCACCGAGTCGCAGTGGCGTTTCTCGATCGCGTCGAACGGACGCGGCGGCTCGAGATCGTGCACTCGACCGAATCGCTCGAGCGGGAAGCGCTCGAGTGGCTGCGCCGCCACGACGAGCGGGAGTACTCCTTCGTCGACGCGACGAGCTTTGCGCTCATGCGCTCGCTCGGGATTCGCGAGGCGCTGGCTTTCGACGGCGACTTCGCCGCTGCCGGGTTCGTCGAGCTCAGGCCGGCGTAGATTACCCGACAGCGCTTCCAGGAAGTCGTCCGCGTAGCGTTCCAGCTTGGCCGGGCCGACCCCTGAGATCGCGCTCAGCTCCTCCCGCGTCTGCGGGCGTACCGCGGCGATCTCGTGGAGCACCATGTCGTGAAAGACGATGTAGGCCGGGATCTCGTCCGCTTTGGCGCGTTCGGCTCGCCAGCGTCTCAGCGCTTCGAACTCCGGCGTCGACTCCGGCTTCTCGCGCTTCGGGCGCGCCCCGCCCACGACGCCGAGCTCCGCCAGGAAGCGGCTCGGCTTCGCGCTGGCCGTCCACGTGATCGCCAGCCACCGCTTTGCCCGCGTGATCGTCTCGGCTGGCGTCGTTCGCTCGTACTCTCCACGTGACAGCGAGCGGCGAAGGGAGCCAGCACATGACCGATCCCAGCAACGAGGCGAACGAGCGCCTGGCGATCGTGGCCAGGCTTCGGCCGGACTCCAGCGAGCGAGCGAGGGAGATCCTCGCCGCGGGCGCGCCCTACGAGCTCAGCGAGGCCGGCTTTCGGCGGCACAGCATCTTCCTCGCCGGGGAGACGGTGGTTTTCGTCTTCGAGGGCCCGGGCATCGAAGGGCTGGTGAGCAAGCTCATCGGCGACCCGGCCAGCTCGGGCTCATTCAGCGTCTGGGGGCCGCTCCTGGCGGGGACGCCGGCGCTGGCGCAGGAGGAGTTCCATTGGGAGGCGAAGGCGTAATCAAGCGGGAAGCGGTGAGTTCGCATGCGATGAGGAGCGTCGGCTACCAGCGGGGGACGCTCGAGATCGAGTTCGAGAGCGGCAACGTCTATCGCTACTTCGACGTGCCACCCGCCCTCTATCGCGCGTTCATCACCGCCAGTCCCTCGGCGAGTTCTTCAACGAGGAGATCCGCGATCGCTTTGGTCCGAGGGCCCTCTCTGAGGGTTCACACCCCGGGCGCCGCGTTCGTCAGAGGGGAGAAGCCCGAACAGCCGGCGGCGCCTGGGTCGAGCGGCTGCCTCGGCCTCGGCCCGCTTCCTCGCTTCCTGCTCTGCCTTCAGCTTCTTGATGCGCTCCCAGAGTTGCCGGCACGTTCCTCGTCCCCGGCCTCCCACTCGTCCCATTCCTCCTGAGTCATCCAGGAGGGCTTGCGGCGCCGATAGCTCATCTTCTTCGTCCTCCTCGCCGAGGATAGCGAGGATGTCCAGCGTGTTCTTCTTGATGTCCGCGAGGGCAACGAAGATCTCAATCACCTCATCGTGAGAGATCTCGGGTTCGGAAGCGGGACTGGGTCTCCGCCAGAGCACTCCACGATCGTCGCGGGGACGCGGACCGCCCGCAAGATGGCCGCAGCGGACTACGCCGTCGCGGCCAGCGCCTCCAGCAGGTCGTCCGCGTAGCGCTCCAGCTTCGTCGGGCCGACCCCTGAGATCGCGCTCAGCTCCTCCCGCGTCTGGGGGCGCACGGCGGCGATCTCGTGGAGCGTGCTGTCGTGGAAGACGACGTACGCCGGCACCTCGTCCGCCTTCGCCCGCTCTGCTCGCCAGCGCTCGGAGCGCCTCGAACTCCGGCGTCGACTGCGGCTTCTCGCGCTTCGGGCGCGCACCGCCCACCACGCCGAGCTCCGCCAGGAAGCGGCTCGGCTTCGCGCCCGCCGTCCACGTGATCGCCAGCCACCGCTTGGCCCGCGTGATGCCGACGTAGAACAGGCGGCGCTCCTCGGCCAGGCGTTCGGCGTCCTTCAGCGCCCTGCCGTAGGGGAGCTCCTTCTCCTCCAGGCGCGGGAGGAAGACGGCTTCCCACTCGAGGCCCTTCGCCCGGTGGTACGTGAGGAGGTGGACTCCCCGGCCCTGGCTCTCCGCGCCGAAGCGCTCCTCCAGGTCTCGCAGGAAGTCGCCGACCGACGAGCCGGGCGGGAGCTGCTCGGCCAGCGCGAGCAGCCGGCCCAGGTCGGCCTGGCGCGTCAGCTCCTCCTCGCCCAGGCCTGCGGGCGGGCTCGCCACCCAGCCCTGCTTGCGCACCGCCTCCGCCACCGCGCCCACGGCTGACGCGTCGCGCCGGTCTCGGAGCAGCCGGATGGTCCGCTGGGCGGCCGGGCGGCGGATGAACGCCGCGCCCCGCACCTGGAACGGGATGCCGGCCAGGGCGAAGGCCTCCTCGAAGTCCTCCGAGCGCGCGTTCAGGCGGTACAGGACCGCCATCTCCTCGTACGGGACTCCCTCGCCGGCCAGGCGGCGCACCTCGCCGACCAGGAACGCCGCCTCGGACGCCCGGTCGGGCTGCACCAGCGCCAGCGGCTCGGCGCCCGCCGGCAGCACCGCGCGCAGCACCTTCTCCGAGCCGCCCAGCTCCGGCACGAGGCGGTTCGCCACGGTCAGGATCTCCGGCGTCGAGCGGTAGTTCTCCTCGAGCCGCACGACCAGGGCGCCGGGAAACCGCGCCGGCATCCCGAGCAGGTACTCCGGTGTCGCGCCCGTGAACGAGTAGATCGACTGGTAGTCGTCGCCGACGACGCAGAGGTCGTCGCGGTCGCCGAGCCACCGCTCGAGCAGCGCCTGCTGGAGGAGGTTGACGTCCTGATACTCGTCGACGGTGAACGCGCGGTAGCGCTCCCGGAACCCCTCGCGCGCGGCGGGATCCTCGTCGTACATGCGCACGGCGAGCTCGAGCAGGTCCTCGAAGTCGACGAGCCCGCGTCCGGCCTTGCGCTCCTCGTAGGTGCGGAAGACCCGCTCCATCAGGTCGTCCGGGATCGGCGGCTCGTGGTCGCCCAGCTCGCGGCGGTACGTGGCCGGGGTCACGCGGCGGTTCTTCGCATGCTCGATCTCGGTGGCCAGGTCGGCCAGGGGCCGGAACCGGAACGCACCCGGCAGCGAGCGCGCGATCGGCAGCAGCACGGGCGCCTTCGACGGGAGCAGCTCGCCGAGCTCCTCGCCGCGGAAGTAGCGGAGCTGGGCGAGGGCGGCCGCGTGGAACGTGCGCGCAGGGACGCCCGTTGCGCCCAGGCGTGCCAGCCGCTCGCGCATCTCGGTCGCCGCCTTGTCCGTGAACGTGACGGCGAGGATCTCGCCGGGCTCGAACGCGCCCGACTCGACCTGGTGCGCCACGCGCCGGGTGATCGTCGTCGTCTTGCCCGAGCCCGCGCCCGCGAGAATGCAGACGGGACCGCGCACGGCCTCGACCGCGCGGCGCTGCTCGGGGTTGAGCCCCGCGAAGACATCCTCCGCCGCCACCGCCCGAGAGACTAGCGGGCGCCCAGGAGAGCATCTGCAAGGAAATCGTGCCGAGAGCGTGAAGCGCGGCTTTTGAAAGACCTAGGCGGCGGTCTCGGAATCTCGTCTTCGCGGCTCGCCCGGAAGAGCGCCGCGATCTCTGCGGCAGGCACCGGGCGGCTGAAGTAGAAGCCCTGGCCGAGCTCGCAGCCGTGGCCGAGGAGGAAGCGGCGCTGCTCCTCGGTCTCGATCCCCTCGGCGAGCGGCTCGAGCCCGAGGTTTCGCGCCAGCTGGACGATGGAGGCCGTGAGCACCGCCGTGCCCTCGTCGTCCTCGAGCCCGCCCACGAACGAGCGGTCGATCTTCAGCATGCTGACCCGCATCTGGTTGAGCCGGCTCAGGGAGGAGTGGCCGGCGCCGAAGTCGTCGATCGCGAGCCGGAGCCCGCGCTCGTGCAGCTCGGCGAGGACGTACTCCATGCTGCGCTTCGGGTCGAAGACGAACGCCGACTCGGTGAACTCGATCATCAGCCGGTCGGGGTTGAGGCCGAAGGTCTCGATGGTCGCGAGCACGTGCCTCATGGCGGTCGGCTGCCAGAAGGTCGGCGGGAGGTTGATCGAGACGTAGAGGTCGAGGCCCTCGTCGCGCCACGCCGTTGCCTGCCGGCAGGCCTCGCCGATCACCCAGTCGCTGAGGCGACCCATGAGGCCGGTGCGCTCGGCGAGCGGCAGAAACTCCCCGGGAGGCACGAGCCGGTCGCCGTCCTGCCAGCGGATGAGCCCCTCGACGCCGATGATCTCCGCCGACTCGAGACGGACGAGCGGCTGGTAGTGGAGGACGAGGCCTTCCTCGCGCTCGAAAGCGCCGCGGAGCCGGCCGGCCATCGAGAGCTGCGCGAGCGGGTTGTCGCCGTCGACCGCGTAGACGAGATACCGGTCGCGGCCGTCGTCCTTGGCCTTGTACATGGCTGCGTCCGCGTGCTTCAGCAGGGATTCGGGATCCGGGGCGTCGAGCGGGAAGAGGCTGATCCCGATGCTCGCGCTCACGAAGATCTCGACTCCGGCGACGACGAACGGCTCCCGGAGCGCGCGGCGAATCCTGCGTGCGACGGCTTCGGCTGTGTAGCGGACACCTTCGATATCCGGCTCTGTGGTCGCCTGCTCCGTGCCCGAGACGAGGAGGAGGAACTCGTCCCCGCCGTGGCGGGCCACCATCTCGTCCGAGCGCGCCGCCTGGCGCAGGCGTCCCGCGACGGCGGCGAGGAGCTCGTCACCGGCCAGGTGCCCGAAGCTGTCGTTGATGAGCTTGAAGTCGTCGAGGTCGACGAAGAGGACGGCGAGCGCGGACGATCCGGGCTCGTCGCTGCCGACGACCTGCTCGAGCCGCTCCTGGAACGCTATGCGGTTGGGAAGGCCGGTCAGGGCGTCGTGGTAGGCGATGTGCTCCAGCTGGCGCTGCGCGTCCGCCAGCGCCTCGGCGGAGCGCTTGCGCTCGGTGATGTCGACGACGATCCCGTCGACGAGCTGCCGACCGTCCCGGGTGCGCCGCGGGTGCATGCGATCCCACACCCAGCGGACGCGCCCGTCATAGCCGACGAGGCGGTACTCGACCTCGAAGTTCTCGCCGCGCTCGATCGCCTCCCAGGTGGCGTCGTAGCGCGGGCGGTCGTCCGGGTGGACTGCCGTCTCCCACGCCTCTTCGGGCGTCCGGTCGTCCGGCAGCGGCCCGAGCAGGCTCTCGAGGCCGGCGCCGATGAAGGTGTTGCAGACGTAGGTCTCGTCCGGCTGCATCTCCATCTCGTAGATGTGGATGGCCACGGTCCCGGCTACGCGGCGGAGGACGTCGCTCGGGTCGAGCGCGGGATGGTTGTCGTCGCTGGAAGTGGCGGGCATGGGCCTGTGCCGCAGTCGGCCTTGCCGTCATCGGCACGAGCGCTGCGAAAGTGAAGCCCCCGACCCACTAGCATCGCGGCGTGCGCCCCAGGCCGGACCGCATCGAGCGCCTCCCCGAGCAGTACTTCGCACGGCTCCTCGCGCGCGTTGCGGCCGCTGCGGCGAAGGAGGGGGACGAGGTCATCGACCTGGGCCGCGGGAACCCGGACATCGGGCCGCCGCAGCACGTGATCGACGTGCTGAGCCGGGCCGCGAACGACCAGTCGGCCCACGGCTACCCGCCGTTTCGCGGCATCCCGGAGCTGAAGGACGCCGTCGCCGCGCGCTACCGCGACGTCTACGGCGTCGAGCTCGACCCCGAGCGGGAGGTGGCGGTCGTCCCGGGGACGAAGACGGCGATCGTCGAGGTCGCGCTCGCGCTCGCCGAGCGGGGCGACACGATCCTGCTCCCCGATCCCGGCTACCCGGACTACACGTCGGGCGTCGCCTTCGCGGGCGCGCAGGAGGGGCGCGTGCTGCTCGACCCGGACGCCGCCTTCGCGCCCGACCTGGCGAGCGCGCCTCGCGACGGGGTCGCCGCGCTCTACCTCAACTACCCGTCGAACCCCTGCGCGGCCTCGGCGCCGCCGGGCCTCTTCGCGGAGACCGTGCGCTGGGCGGAGCAGACCGGCGCGGCGGTGCTCCACGACTTCGCCTACGCCGACCTGATGTTCGACGGCCTCGAGCCGCTGAGCTTCCTGACGGAGCCGGGCGCGAAGGAGGTCGGCGCCGAGCTCTTCTCCATGTCGAAGAGCTACGGCATGGCCGGCTGGCGGCTCGGGTTCGTCGTCGGAAACGCGGAGCTCGTCGAGCGCGTGAACGTGCTGCAGGATCACGCGCGCGCGGGCGTGTTCCGGCCGATCCAGGAGGCCGGGGTGGCGGCGCTGACCGGGCCGCAGGAGACCGTCGAGGAGCGGCGCGCGATCTACGAGCGCCGGCGCGACAGCGTCGTCGCGGCGATCCCGGGCACGCGCTCGGACTCGACGTTCTACGTCTGGTGGCGCCTGCCGGAGGGCCTGACCCCGGAGCGGATCCTCGAGGAGACGCGGGTCGCCGTCGCGCCCGGCGAGGGGTTCGGGCCGAGCGGGGCCGGCTGGGCGCGCATCTCGCTCGCCACGCCGGACGACCGCCTCGACGCAGGCCTGGCGCGGCTCAGCCGTCTCGTGGCGCTCTGAGCTCGTCCGAGATCGCGCGGTATTCGGTCGCCATGAGCTTGTCCTTCGGCCGGCCCGCCGCTTCCTTCATGGCGATCAGGTGGTCGAGGGAGGCGACGCGGAGCATGACGCCCTCGATCTCGGCAGGCTCGCCTGCCGCAGTTACCAACCGGTCGTAGGGCGGAGCGCCGTCGGGATCGCTGAGGATGTCAACCGCGCCGTACGGCGTGTCGAACGTGAAGTGCGCGCCTCGCTCGATCGTCTCGGCGTCCAGCAGGAACGGTAGGTCCGGGGGTGCGCCGCGGAGTGTCGCACCAAGGTCGCGGAGCGCAGCGGCCAACCGTTCGAGATTCTCGCCGTCGCGCGCGTAGGCGATGTCGACGTCATACGTCGGATACGACGAGCCGCGCGCAACTCCCGCAAGCCCGCCGATGAGAACGAAGTCAACGTCGTGACGTCGGATGGTCTCGAGGATCTCACCAGGGCGAAATTCCCTATCCGGCACGATTCGCGACTCCACGGTTTCGCAAGACGAAGTTCGCGAGGTCGGTGCCGTGGCCGATTCTCTCGCCGACCGACAGCTCGAGATTTCGCCGGATCAGCGTGCGGTCGTGGCCGTAGTCGATCGGGCTTGCGCTCAGCTCGAGCTCCTCACCGAGGAGGTCGAGCAGCGTCGTCAGCGTGCCTACGGTGGGGGAGACCAAGTCGCGCTCGATGCGCGAGACGGCGGCTTGGGACGTGTGCGCCCGCGCCGCCAGCTGCTCCTGGGTGACGCCGTGACGCCGCCGGGCATCGCGGAGAAGCCGACCGGGAGTCATGCGTCGATTATATCTCTTTCGACGTGGAGCGCCTCGGAGCTCAGTTCTAGGAGGGATTGGCGGAATGTCGCTCGTCGCCGGGGTGCGATGGTCGTTCCGAGGCAAGGACGCAGGGAGCGCTCGTAGCCGGAGGCTACGGGCGCGACTGAGGACGCAGTCCTCGGGGCGAGCAGCGCGGCCCGGCGGCACAGCCGTCATTTCGCCAAACCCTCCTAGTCCACGGGAAGCGGCCGCGGGCCGACCGCTGCGGAATGGACGATCGAGGTGGTCGTCTGGCCGTAGAGGACGAAGCGGTCGAGGATCGCCTCGAGGTCCTCCATCGCGCGCAGGTGGAGCTTCACGAAGAAGCAGTCCTCGCCGGTGATCCGGTAGCACTCGACGACCTCGGGGATCTCGCGCGCGACCTCGGGGATCTTGTGCAGCTGGCGCGAGGCGGGGCGGACGCGGACGACCGCCGCGAGCGGGAAGCCGATCGCCTTCGGGTCGACGGTGGCGTGGTAGCCGGTGATCACGCCGGCGCGCTCCAGCCGCTGCACGCGCTCGGCGACGGCGGGGGCCGAGAGGCTGACGCGGCGGCCGAGCTCGGCCATGGACAGCCGCGCCTCGGCCTGGAGCTCTTCGATGATCCGACGGCTGGTCTCGTCGATCAGTTGCGGTTCGGAGGCCATTTACTCGGAACTCCTTCTATGCGTAGGCAGACAGGCCGGAATGCCTTCGGTCGGCTATTTCGGAATTGTAGCCCTGCGGGGACACTTTCTCCATGGCAACAGTGGCTCTCAGGCGGGCCGAGCGGGTTCCCCCGGCGACCTACTTCGTGGGCAGCGCGATCTTCCACTACCTTGGCCCTGCGTTCGCGGTGCTCCTCTTCGTGCGCGTGGAGCCGCTCGGGGTCGCGTGGCTGCGGA
Source organism: uncultured Actinomycetes bacterium (assembly GCA_963794055.1). Classification (GTDB taxonomy): domain Bacteria; phylum Actinomycetota; class Thermoleophilia; order Gaiellales; family Gaiellaceae; genus JAIBJN01. The sequence goes on along the minus strand of CAWCCL010000022.1, from coordinate 3,279 downwards.
TCGCCAGCGCGGCGCTGATCTTCGCGGCCTGGCGCCGTCCGTGGCGGACGCTCCGCGCGCTGGACGCCTCCGGGCGGCGGCTGGTGATGGCGATGGGCGCCGTCCTGGCGGTGATGAACGTCTGCTTCTACGTCGCCATCGACCGGCTGCCGCTGGGGACGGTGGCGGCGATCGAGTTCCTGCCGGTGATCGTGCTGGCGGCGATCGGGGCGCGGACTGCGCGGAACGGGGCGGCCTTGGTGCTGGCCGTCGCGGGCGTCTACCTGCTCACGGACGTCCAGCTCGCGGCGGAGCCGGTCGGGATGGCGTTCGCCTTCGCCAACGCCGGGCTCTTCGCGCTCTACATCGTCCTCGCGCACCGGGTCGCCCAGCACGGGGCCATGGCCGGGATCGACGGGCTCGCCGCCGCGATGCTGGTCGCGTGGGTCGTGGCGACGCCGCTCGGCGGGTGGGAGGCCGTGCCCGCGCTCGTCGACCCGGTCGTCCTCCTGGCGGGGATCGGCGTCGGGCTCACGTCGTCGGTGATCCCGTACGTCTGCGACCAGCTGGCGATGGCGCGCATGCCGAGGGCGACGTACGCGCTGCTCGTCTCGCTGCTCCCGGCCACGGCGACGGTGATCGGCATCGTCGTCCTCGGCCAGATCCCGACCGCGGCCGAGGTCGCCGGGGTGTCGCTGGTCGTCGGCGGCGTCGCCGTCCACCGCGACCCGGTCTAGCCGACCGGCGTCCTACCCTCAGTCGATGGAGCCTGCGCACGGCCGGCGGCTCTCCCGCTTGGCCCTCACGCTCTGGATCGCCGTTCCGGCGCTTCTCGCGGTGGCGCTCTGGGCGGATCCGGCCCCAGCCGGGACGTACTCCGCGTCTCGTCGCCGTGACCGCCGCCGCGCTCGTGGCCGCAAGGCGTTAGCCGGTGCAGCTGACGGCGGCAGGCGGCTCTTCCTCTCGCGCTCATCGCGTCGCTCTGCGTCACCGCCGCAATCGCCATGGGAACGTTGCTCTTCGCCGAGTTCGACGAAACCGCGGCGAGGATTCTCCTGACGACGACCTTCCTCTCCGTCGCCAGCCTGCTGTCCGCTGCCGGCGGGCGTCCTGCTCGACCAGGGCCGCGCGACGCGGCTCGCGTGGGCGGACGATCGCGGCCGCCGGCGCTGGCTTCGTCGTGGCCATGGTCGCGTCTGGGCAGACCCCGACAAGGACTGGGCCTGGAAGTCGCGCTCACGCTTGGGCTCGCCGCGGTCGCCAGCTCGCAGGCGGCGGCGTCGACATCACGTCAGGAGCGCCGGAAGACGGCGACGCCTTGTCTGGCTCTATGGCCTTGGGATCGTCCTCTCCGTCGCGCTTGCCGACGCTGATCGCCGTCGCCGCCTGGGAGGAGATCGAAGACTCGCCAGGCTACTACCGCTTTCTGGGCGCGACCGCAATCGTGGCCGTGCTGGCGACGCTGCTCCAGCCGATCGCTTCGGCGCCTCGAGGCGCCCGAGGGAGAGACCGAGCTCGTCCTCGGCTCGACAAGGAGCCCTCGGAGCAGGCGGTCGCAGCGGCGATCGAGGCGCTCGGGCGACACGGCGTGCGCGCCGAGCGAGGTCGCTAGCTCGAAGTCCGGAAGTCTGACCAACGCGTCGAGCTCACCCTGGAGCACCGAGTAGTCGGCCGGGCCACGGGCGGAGTAGAGAAGCTCCAGCTGGAGCGGTGCACAAACAGCAAGGTCCCGTCCCGCCAGCAGACGGCCGAAGCGAAGGGCGATCGATTCCGTGGCGCGACTTCGTCTCCAGGCGCTCGTGTCGGCCAGATAGAGCACCTAGGGCTCGCGGAGCCGGCGAAGCTCCTCCGGGGCTTGGCCCGATACCGCCGTCGCGGACGATCCGTTCCATGATTCGGCGGCGAGCAGCGAAGTCGATGACGTCTCGGAGGGCGGCGTCTACGGTCTCGGCGATTGTCGTCGTCCCGAGGATCTCCGCGCTTCCTCGACCTTTTCACGGTCGATGACCAAGGAGGTCTTGTCTGATTTGGATATCTGCTTAGCCATGAATCAGATATCTTAGATCGGGCGGAGGTTGGCGTCCACCCACGGGTCTAAGATGGCCTACCCGATGGCCGGTGCGCCCTTCGTCCACCTTCACGTCCACTCCGAGTACTCGATCCTCGACGGGGCCTGCCGGATTCCCGAGCTGGCTGCGAGGGCGGCCGAGCTGGAGATGCCCGCGGTCGCGCTCACCGACCACGGGAGCCTCGCCGGGGCGGTCGAGCTCTACCGGGAGGCGGAGAAGCACGGAGTCAAGCCGGTGCTCGGCTGCGAGGTCTACGTCGCCGACGACCGGCGGGCGCAGAGGAAGGGCTACGCGCACCTGACGCTCCTCGCCGAGACGAACGAGGGCTACGCGAACCTGATCAAGCTCGCCTCGGCCGGCTACCTCGAGGGGTACTACTACAAGCCCCGGGTCGACTGGGATCTGCTGGCCTCGCATGCGAAGGGGATCGTGGCGCTCTCCGGCTGCCTGTCCGGCCGGGTGTGCAAGGCGCTGGAGAACGGGAACCGCGCCGAGGCCGAGGCGGAGGTCGCGCGGCTCGGCGACATCTTCGGGCGGGACTCGGTCTACCTCGAGATCCAGGACGCGGGGCTGGAGGTGCAAAAGCCGATCAACGTCGCGCTCGCCGAGATCGCCGAGACGACCGGGCTGCCGCTCGTCGCCACCGGCGACGTCCACTACCTGCGCCACGAGGACGCGCGCGCGCACGAGGCGCTGCTCTGCATCCAGTCCGGCGACACGCTGGCGAACCCGAGCCACTGGCGCTTCGACACCGACCAGTTCTACTTCAAGACGCAGGCCGAGATGGCCCAGGACTTCGCCGACTATCCGGAGGCGGTCCGGCGCACGCTCGAGATCGCCGAGCGCTGCTCCGTCTCCATCGAGCTCGGCGTCATCCACCTGCCGCACTTCCCGACGCCGGACGGGCGCGACGCCTTCGACTACCTCGTCGAGCTCTGCGAAAAAGGCCTGCAAAAGCGCTACGGAACGGTGACGCCGGAGCTCCAGGAGCGCCTCAGGTTCGAGCTGAAGACGATCCGCGAGATGGGCTTTGCCGACTACTTCCTGATCGTCTGGGACTTCATCCGCTTCGCCAAGACGAACGGGATCGGGGTCGGGCCGGGGCGCGGGTCGGCGGCCGGGTCGATCGTCGCCTACTCGCTCGAGATCACCGACATCGACCCGATCAAGTACGACCTGCTCTTCGAGCGCTTCCTCAACCCGGGCCGCAAGTCGATGCCGGACATCGACA
>CAWCCL010000021.1:0-145400 GCA_963794055.1 uncultured Actinomycetes bacterium | reverse complement strand
CCCGCATCCGCTGGTGGTGGATCGCGCTCGCGCTCGCGCTGCTCGCCTTCAATTACTGGGCGGGCACGCAGGCGACTGACAAGGAGCCCCGGCTCAGTGTGCCCTACAGCCCCTTCTTCCTCTATGCAGGTGAGGGAGGGAAACGTCGCCGAGATCACCTCCGAGGGAACGACGATCCAGGGAGCGTTCAAGCGACCCGAGCGTTACGGCGGCTCGGATCCGACGAGGGAGTTCGAGACCGAGGTCCCCGCTTTCGCGGACACCGACGAGCTCTCGCGTCGCTCGAAAGCACCGAGGTGGTCGTCAATGCCAAGCCGCTCGATACCGGCCCTCCCTGGTGGCAGACCCTGCTCATCGGCTTCGGGCCGACGCTCCTCCTTGTCGGGCTCCTCGTCTTCTTCCTGCGCCGCGCGGGCAGCGCCCAGAGCGCGCTCGGGGCATTCGGCCGCTCGCGAGCACGCCGCTATGAGCCCTCCGGGGACCGGGTCACGTTTGCCGACGTCGCCGGTGTCGAAGAGGCCGAGGGAGAGCTCGTCGAGGTGATCGATTTCCTGCGCCGCCCCGACAAGTACCAACGGCTGGGAGGCCGCGTCCCCCGCGGTGTGCTGCTCGTCGGCCCGCCCGGAACCGGCAAGACGCTGCTCGCGCGGGCGGTGGCAGGAGAGGCCGACGTGCCCTTCTTCTCCCTGTCGGCCTCCGAGTTCGTCGAGGCGATCGTCGGCATCGGCGCCTCGCGGGTACGCGACCTCTTCGCGCAGGCCAAAGAGGCAGCGCCGGCGATCGTCTTCATCGACGAGCTCGACGCGATCGGTCGTTCACGCACCGCCGGCGTGGCGGGCTTCAGCGGCGGCAACGACGAGCGCGAGCAAACGCTGAACCAGATTCTGACCGAGATGGACGGCTTCGACTCTTCGACCGGCGTGATCGTCATCGGCGCGACCAACCGCCCAGAAGTGCTCGACCAGGCGCTGCTTCGCCCCGGGCGCTTCGACCGCCGTGTCGCCGTGCAGCCGCCCGACCGCGCCGGCCGCGAGCAGATCCTCCAGGTGCACGTGCGCGGCGTGCCGCTCGGGCCGAACGTCGATCTCGGCCGTCTCGCCGCCAGCACTCCGGGGATGGTCGGGGCCGACCTGGCCAACCTGGTCAACGAGGCCGCACTGCTGGCGGCGCGGCGCAATCACGAGGCAGTCGAGGAGTCCGACTTCACGGACGCGCTGGAGCGGATCGTCCTCGGGGCGGAGCGGCAATCATGATCGGCGAGGAGGACCGGCGCCGGACGGCCTATCACGAGGCAGGCCACGCCATCGTCGGCATGCTCACCGACGGCGCCGACCCCGTGCGCAAGATCTCGATCATTCCGCGTGCGGCGTCGCTCGGCGTGACCTTCTCCGCGCCGGAGGCCGACCGCTACAACTACCAGGAGCGCGAGCTGCAGGCTCGGATCAAGGTCGCCCTCGGTGGACGCGGCGCCGAAGAGATCGTCTTTGCTCAGCCCACGACCGGGGCCGAGTCGGACATCCAGCAGCTGACGGAGATCGCGCGCCACATGGTCGGCCGCTGGGGCATGAGCAACAAGGTGGGACCGCTCGCCGTCATCCCCGTCGACGGACGCGGTCCGCTCTTGCCCGGCGCCTCTGAGGTCTCGGAGCACACGCAGCAGCTGATAGACGAGGAAATACGGCGGATCGTCGAAGAGGCGCATCAGCAGGTCGTCGCCCTGCTGCGGGAGAACCGCGACAAGCTCGACTCCCTCGCGGAAGCTCTGCTCGAGCACGAGACGCTCGACGAGAATGAGGCCTACGCAGCGGCCGGAGTCACGCGTTTCGCAACGGACCCGGCTGGAGAGCACGCGACTGCGGGCCAGGGGACTGCGGGCCAGGCCCAAACCCGCATGGTTGAGAGAAAAGGCGGAGGGGGAGGGATTCGAACCCTCGATCCGCCTAACGACGGATAACGGTTTGCGAAACCGCCCAGAATAGGGGATCTGCAGGGCGTTTAGGTTCGTTCGCAAACGGGTTCGCCAGTTTCATTCGACGCCGTCGTTGCGCGGATGGCACCCCCCTGGCCCCGCCGATCGGTCAGCATGCGCTCAAGCGGAGCGCTCTGCTGGCGCTCCGTGACTCCCAGGCCAAGGCGACCGTCCGTTCGCCGCTACCGCCTTCTGACCCGCGCGCCGAGCCGCGTTCGCCGTCTGGATCCGGTACCGCGCCACACCGGCGCCGGAGCCCCTCGCACAGCCGATTCCGACCGCTCACCGACCCCGCAGGCCTGCCCACCGTTGCCCGGGCTGGGAGAAGGCGACATACTCGGAAGCTCTTGGTGCCGTGCGGCCGGCGCCTCCATCGAAGACCTTGATGACGAGGCTGAGGCGATGTACCGATACGGGATGCCGACTCGAGCGGCCTGTCGGGAGCGGACAGTGGGACGGAAGCGATGCTGATCGGGCGTGAACTTCAGCTCGAGCAGCTGCGTGAAGCAAGCGTCGCCGCGATAGAGGGACATGGGTCGCTCGTGTTTCTCGCGGGTCCGACCGGGAGCGACACGCGCCAACTTCTGGATTCGTTCGTGGCTGGACTCGACTCGGGCACTGACGCGAGCCTCGACTCTGTCTTGGTCGCTTGTTCCGAACAGAACGTGCTACCGCTGAGTCCCTTCTTGGATGTTCTCGACGCGCTGGCGAACCAGGAGCGGCGAGGTCAGCGTGCGAAGCGGGCGTTTCAGCTGATCGGCGATCTCGCGCCTGGGGTGATCGAGTTCATACCAGTGTTCGGGAAGGTCGCCGCCGCCGCCGTGGAGGCCGGGGCTCGTCTGGGGGTGTACGCGCTCGGCGGGGACGATGAGTCGCGCCGCGCCGAGCGGGCGTCGCAGGTCGCAGCCGCGCTGCAGGGCATCGCTGACGAGATGCCACTCGCCATGGTCATTGACGATTCGCAGTGGCTCGACGGCGCGTCGATCCAGGTGATCGACCGGTTGGAGCAGGGGATCGACTCTCGGCGGTTGCTTGTTGTCGTGGCCTACAACGCCGACTTGGTCGACGATCGCCACTCGCTCGTCCACCTTCGTTCTACCGTGCTTCAGCGGCGCGGAGTCGTGCGCACGATCACGTTGGGGAACCTGGGGCTGCCCGAAGTGGAAGCGATTCTTCGCGATCGCTATGGCGCGCTGCCCGCCGAGTTACTCGGCGGCTGGCTGCTCGAACGCTCTGAGGGCAGCCCGTTGTATCTGGATCAGTACCTCGGCGACCTCGAAGAGCGAGCTGTCTTACGCCGGACAAGTCTGGGCTGGGAGCTCGACGGCCTGATCGAGGGCGGGCCCGGGGACTGGCGGTTGAGCGGGGCAATTGCCCACGCGCAGGCGCCCGAGACGATCCGCGACGTGCTGGGCACGCGCGTCGCCGATCTCGACGAAGGCGACAGGGTGTTGCTCGAGATGGGTGCCGTTCAAGGGCGCCGGTTTCTTTCGGTCCTAGTTGCGAAGGTGCTCGAGAGGCAAGAGCGTGAGATCAACGACGCCCTGTGGCGGCTCGAACGAGACCGCCGGATGGTCACAGCGGCAGAAGCCGAGGACTGGCGGACGAAATACTCGAACATCTACGCCTTCGAGCCCGGCATCGTGCAGGAGCTGCTCTACCACCGCTACGAACGCCACGCGTACGAGCGCCGAACGGCTCACCTTGAAGTCGCCAGAGCGATCGAGATGCTGATCGGCGATCAAAAACCTCCGCATCTGGCCTTGCTTGAGATCGCCCACCACTACGAACAAGCAGACGACTTTCTCGCCGCGGGGACCCGGCTCGTCACCGTGGCCGACGCAACGTTCGCCGAAGGCGCCGCGCGCGAAACAGCAGCGATAGCCGAACGCGCAATAGCGCTCCTCGAGAAAGCGCTCTCGTCGGGCACCCTCGACGGCAATGAGGAGTCGGAGTCGAAACAGACCCTTGCGCGCGCGATCGTCCTGTTCGTGCTCGGTGGCGAACCGAGCTGGCAATCGGAGCCAACCAAGTACGGACGCGACCAACTCATCGCACGCGTTGACACCGTCGATCGATTGGCCCATGAGGTCGGCGACGTGGCGCTTCAGGCGAACGCCCTGTTCGCCAGGGCGCGCGTCCTAACCGCCTACGGTGAGCTATCCGAGGCGATCGACGCGTACCGGGCGGCGCTCAAATCGGCCGAGGACGCGAACGACCTCGTCGCCCAGTTCGCGATCCGCATCAACCTCGGCCACCACCTCGCAAGCATCAATCTGGAACAAGGAGCTGATGTTCTCCGAAACGCTCGCCCACTTCTCAGTGATCCGTCGGTCACCGCGAAGCTTGACCAGAATGCACTCGCCTTTGAGAAAGCTCGACTCGACATCAGGCTCGGCGCCGCCGCGTTCGACCTCGGCCAGTACGGGGAAGCACTGGATTCTGCTCGTACCGTGCGTCGAAAACCTGCTGACGACCAAGCGACGAGAAGAGGCAGCGAAGGCGACGACCTTCCTCGGCCAGCTCTACACGACGACCGGGTTCAACGACGAGGCAGAACACGTACTCCAAGAAGCCATCGCGCTTTTCGCCGACGAGCCCCAGGCCCCCGCCGTCCGCGGCTATCTTCGCGCGCTCCTCGGAAGGCTCTACGTCGTCGGCGAACCGCGCCGCCTGCCGGAGGCGCGCGAGCAACTCAATGCCGGGCGCGAGGAAACGATCGCCAAGCAGACCCACTCCGTAAGGCCTCTCGTCGAGTCGTATTGGGCGGAACTTCTCCTTGCCGAAAACTCACCGGACGGGCTCCGGGAGGCCGACGCCGTACTCGAGTCCGCCGAAGCATTCGGCTGGGCCCGCGGCGAGATCATCCTGGCGTCCCTGCGCGCCCGGATCGCGCTTGCAGAGAACCGAGTGGCGAACGCAGTCGATCTCAGCGATCGAGCCGTCGAAGCGCTCAATCAACGTGGCGGAGCGGTCCCAGCCGTAAGCAGCGAGGAAATCTTCCTAGTCCACGCGCGCGTTCTCGCGGCGGCCGGCCGACACGCCGACGCCAGCGTCTATGCCGACAGAGCCGCCGACGTAGTCCAACGCAAAGCAGCCTCGCTGCACAACGAAGCGCAGCGTGAATCGTTCCTCAAGCGCGCGCGGCTATCCCGCGACGTACTCGAAGCCGCCCAGTCGATGTCCCATCAGACCAGTTCGAACGAGTAGTCGCAAGAATCGGGAAAAAGTCGCGTATACCGTCCGCCGCCTGAAACGTAGCCCCGGGGAGGGCACGCGCACCGCGCCAGGCGGTCGCCTAGGGCATCTGTTGCAGCCGCTTCATGTCAGAGCCATCGGCCGGGCCATAGCGGCGGCCGCTCGGTGTCGTCTCCCGCCTCGTCGAGGCTCTCTGGCTCCGGCGCTGCTGGCTCGTCGCGAGGTTGCTCGGTCGCCTCCTCGCCACCTGTCTGCTCAGCGGACACGGGTGACGTAGACCAGGTTCGGGTGCGCGGTGAAGTCCGGGTCGAACCGGATCGGCCCGCCGCCTTTCAGCCAGCCGGAGGCTTCCTCGAAGGCGCCGGTGCCGCCCCTGACCGTTCCGGTGGCGAAATGCAGCGCCCGCGAGAAGCTCTCGTTGAAGACGTACTTGAAGCGGACGTCGATGACGATCTGCCCGCGGGCGAGCGTGTTCGTCAGCGTGCCGGTCTCCCGCTGCACGCAGACGCGCTCGCAGCTGAACTCGACGTTCTGTAGGCAGAGACGGGACGTCCCGATCGCACGCCCGTCCGGAGAGCGCATCGTCGCGACACCCCCTCCCGCAGGGCATTCGTCGGTCGGCTCGAAGGGCTCGGGCGCTTCGGTGACCCGGTAGACGATCAGACCGGCATCCGCTGCCTGCGCGCCGGCCGCCGCGGTCAGAGTCGCGACCAACAGGACAAGCATGAGCTTTCGCATGCATCCGCCTCTCGAAGGGATTCGTGGTCGCAGTCGAGGCTAGGGCGCGGCCGCCCTGCAGGGAACGATGAAATCCCTAGTCTTTGGCAGCGCGCACAAGCTCGGTGCGTGAGCGGACGCCGAGCTTGCGAAAGACGTTGCGCAGGTGGAACTCGATCGTCTTCGGCGTCACGTACAGGCGCGACGCCACTTCGCGGTTGGTCAGCCCTTCCGCGACGAGCTCGGCGACCTGGCGTTCGGTCGCCGTCAGCTCCGAGCCTGCCGCCGCTCTGCCCCCGATGTGGCCCAGCTCGACGTGCGCTCTGTCGGCCCAGAGCGGCGCCGGGAGCGCCTCGAAGGTCGCGATCGCCTGCTCGAGTGCCTCACGCGCCCGTCGCTTCTGTCTCATCCGCCGGCGCACCGTTCCGAGCACCAGCAGCGTCCGGCCGAGCTCGAGCGGTTGCGGTAGGCGCTCGAGTCCCACGACGGCCCCCTCGAGAGCGTGCTCCGCGTCGCCAAGCTCTCCTCGTGCGGCGGCGAGGAGCCCACGGGAGCGCCCCGCCGTTGCCAGCGCCCACGGTCTTCCGAGCCGTGCGCCCCGCTCCTCGAGCTGTTCGGTCAGCGCGCCCGCTTCGTCGAGCTTGCCGAGCGCGACGAGCGATTCGACCGCGTCCGCATCGAGACGGAACAGGCCCGGCTCTGCGTAGCCAACGGCGGCGGAGAGCTCGAGCGCGCGGTCGAGCCGCTGGTTGGCCGCGGCGAAATCGCCGAGGGAAACCTCGATGAAGCCGAGCGTCTTCAAGTGGCGTATGGTCATCCGCGGGTCATCGCCTGCCTCGGAGAGAGCGAGGCCTTCCTCAGTGGCCGAGCGGGCCTCGTCCACGCGCCCCAGGTGGGCATCGACGAGCGCAGCGGCGTAGAGCGCGAGCGCCCGCGTGCCCGGCTGGCCGGCGCGCACCGTCGCCTCGACGCACGCACGGGCGTGACACTCTGCGGCATGAAGGTTGCCCGCCCAGCATTCAAGCTCGGCCAGGTGGAAGAGGACGGGTACGAGCAGGCCTTCCTCCTCGCGTTCGGTCAAGCGCGCGAGCAGATCCTCGAGCGTCCGGCGGGCGCCCTCGAAGTCGTCCGACCACTTGCGGATGGCGCCCCACGTAAGCGCGTGGAGCAGCAGGGCAGGATGGCGTTCGAGGCGGTCCTCATCGGCCGCCTCCTCGAAGGCTTCAGTCGCCGTGTGGAGGTCCGGGGACAGTCCGCGACCGAGCATGACCTCAACGGAGGCGGCCGTTGCCTTGGCGTCCGCGAGCAGCTCACGGTCGGCGAGCGACCGGGCCAGCTCGAGGGCGCGGCGCGCATGGGGAGCGGCGTTGCGAAGGTCGCCGGAGTGACTTAGCGTGATCGCGAGGTCACGCTCGATCGCGGCGCGAAGGGGCGTCTCGTCCTCAGCCTCCTCGAGCGCCTGACGCAGGTTTCCGCCCACTTCCCGGAAGCCCTCCTCGTACGCCTGTAGTCGTGCGAGCCGGTGCAGGACCCGCGCCCGCCGCCGGCCGCCTTCGAGGGTGGGGAGGAGAATCCGCGAGCAGCTCATGAGCGCGTGCGGTGGCGCCCGCGTCCGCATAGGAGTCCGCCGCCTCGATCGCGCGCCGGACAAGCTCCCCGCTCGCATCGGCAGGAGTGAGACGAAGGGCCTGCTCGGAGAGGGCTGCCGCCGCATCCGGGGCACCCCGACTGTGGGCTCGTCGCGCCGCTTCATCGAGATGCGCCGCCACCTCCGCATCGGGGAGCTCCGTGGCGAGGGCGAGGTGGCGTGCTCTCTCCTCCGGATCCGTGAGGACGTCCGCCAGACGACGGTGGACCGTGTGGATCCTTTCGAGGGGCGCTTCGCCGTAGAGGACGGAGCCGAGCAGCGGATGGGTGAAGCGCACTCGGCCGCGATCCACCTCGATCACGCCTGCTTCGACCGCCCTGGAGAGCAGCTTGGACGCGCCCTCGCCTGTTCTGAGCGCGGACTCGACATGGTTGACCGTGGGCCGCGCGGCGGCAGACACGACCAGGAGCCCGTCCCGGACGTCGTCGGGGAGGCGTCCGATCCGGTCCGCGATGAGGTCCCGCAAGGTCTCGGGTACGGACAACGGAACGCCTTCTCTGACCGTCACTCCGTCGCGGACGATCGCGCGAGCCAGCTCCAGGGCGAAGAGGGGATTTCCGCCGGACGCTTCATGGAGCGCCCGCAACGTCGGCCGCCGGAAAGCGGCGCCTAGCCTCGTGCGGAGGAGCCGGTCGATCGCGCCCTCGTCGAGGGGGTCGACCCGCATGCGTTGGACCCGCTCCTCGGGGAACGAGAACCCGAGCGCCGGTCCGCCTGCGCGCGGCTGACGCACGGTGACAAGGAAGCTGACCGGCTCGCGGGCGAGCCGCCTGGCGGCAAACGCGAGGGCGCGCGCCGACGCCGTGTCGACCCACTGGGCATCGTCGATCGCCAACAGGACCGGACTCGTGCTCGCGAGATCGCGCAGGCCTCCGAGGAATCCAGTGCAAACAGCGCGCTGGTCGAAAGGCCCCTCGTCGGTCGCGGGCTCGACGAGCGCGCGTTCGAGCGCGCGGGCGGAACCCCTCGGCAGCCGCTCGAGGATCTCCTCGAGACAGTTCTCGAGCAGATCGATAAGCGCCAGGTACGACAGCGCCGTCTCGAGCTCGCCTGGGCGACTGGCCAGCGCTGCGAACCCCTGGGCCTCGGCGCGTCGGAGAGCGGCACGCCAGAGCGTTGTCTTTCCGATCCCCGCCTCGCCTTCGATCACGAGCACCTCCGGCCCAGTAAGGGCGCGGTCGAGGAACTGCTCGAGCTTCTCGAGCTCGGAGTCCCGCCCGACAAGCTCCTCGACTACCAAGGACTGCATCAGAGGGCGACGGCTCGGAAGCCGTCGTCCTCACGCTCCACGCGGAACAGCGAGTCGATGTGCGACGCTCCGACCACGAGCCCGCTTTCGCTCGCGCGCTCGAGGATCGTGCGGCGCGTGGCGATCGCACGTTCCGGGTCTGCATCCGTGCCGCGCCCGAGCTCGGGTCGCTCGACCTGCAGCGGGTGGAGGAGCGCGTCGACTGCGTAGAGGAGAGCGTCCTTCACCTCCACCGCGAGATGCCCCGGCGTGTGGCCGGGAGCGGGGAGCACGCGGACCCCGGACGCGACCTCGTTCTCGCCGTCCAATCGGTCGAGGACGCCCGCGGTCTCCAGCGGGGGCAGTTGCGTGCGGGCCGCAAGGGCGGCCGGCTCGGGCATCTGCCCAAGAGCTTCCTCCGACGTCCAGAGCTGCCAGTCTGCGGACGAGACGACATAGCGGGCGCGGGGGAACGCCGGGACGCCGTCGCGGACGAGTCCGCCGATGTGGTCGAGGTGACCGTGCGAGATCACGACGACCTCGACGTCATCGGGCCGCTGGCCGACACTGGCGAGCTCCTCCCACAGGAGCCCGCCCTCGCCACCGAATGGATGAAGGGAGGCACCGAGGCCGGTGTCCACGAGGACGGAGCTTCCGCGCTGTCGGACGAGCAGGCAGTTGTAGGGGAAGTCGGCCGGGTACTCGGCACCGAGAGCGGGTTCCAGCTCGCCGGCGGGAACGTCCGAGAAGAGGATTTCGCGCGGGAGACCACCCCGGCCGTCCTGGAGCACGTTGATCTCGACGTCGCGGAACCTGAGCGCCGGGCCGGCCATCGTCGTTCGAGTGTAGACCGCGGCGAACGTTCGGAGTCCACGACCTCTTTCCTGATTGTCGGGACATCTGTGGGCTCAACACGATGAGGCGCGACCTCGAGTAGACTGCCGTGCCGAGTCTAGGGAGGGACTGCGCTAGGGGGTGCGGCGTCCAGCGAACCGGGCAGGTGCAAGGGGCAGGTGCATGACGCGGGCGCGGCGCAGCCGCAGTCCTCCCGGCTGTCCTGACCACAGGACCTCAACTGTTCGCATGGGAGGTGCAACGACAGTATGAGACGATCGGTTCGCTTACTCGTATCCACCGTCGTCGCGTTAGGGCTTCTCGCCGGGATCGCGGGCGCACAGCCGGCTGCGGACCAGGCGAAGAAGATGGAGGAGATCTTCACGTCTCCGAACCAGTCGACCAACTCGGACTCTCGCGTTCTGGGGGAAGCACGCGTTCTCCGGCTACTACACCGGCGGTGCCGGGTTCCCGCCCGGTACCGGGCCTCGCGGCGGCGTGCGGATCTTCGACATCTCCAACCCCGCCGCCCCACGGCTGGTGAGGGATTTCGCCTGTGACGGAGCCCAGAACGACCCGATCCTGTGGGACCGCAACGGCAACGGGGTCGCCGACCTGATGCTCCTGGCCGTGGACACCACCATGGCCGCGCCCACCGTGTGGTGCCGCGCGGGTGCCGGGCGGCACCCCGACCGGCTGGGAGGGCGTCCGCGTCTTCACGATGAGCGACGACCCGGCGAATCCGTTCACGAGCATCCAGCAGGTCAAGTCCGTGTACACGGACTGCGGCGCACACACGATCACGCTCTGGCCCGAGGAGCCGGGCAGGCTGCTCGTCTACGTGTCGTCGTACCCGCTGGGGGCGGGACCCACGTGCGGCGACACGGAGTACTTGAACACCGCCAATCCGTACGACGAGGACCCGGGCAGCCCGGCCAACCCGCTCCACGGCGTGATCCAGATCGTCGAGGTGCCGCTGGCCAACCCGGCGGCGGCCCAGGAGCTCTCCGTCCAGCCGCAGATCAGCTACCCGGGTGACCCTGACGGCAGGCAGGAGTGGTGTGAAAAGGGTCTCTGCTCGCCCGCCTTCGAACCGGCTGCCGTGGCCTGCCACGACATCGTCGTCCACGTCGAGCATCGCCTCGCGGGGGCGGCGTGCGCCGAGCAGGCTCAGGTGTGGGAGATCGGCCCGAACGGGATCCCGGACACGCAGAACCCGATCTCGATCGTGGACGATGAGGTCAGCTCGGGCGGCACCGGGAACATCCCCGGGGCGGTCGACTTCTTCCACTCCGCGATGTTCAACAACGACGGGACCGTGCTGAACACGGTCGACGAGTCCTTCGGGAGCGGCTGCCCGACGATGACGACGTACAACCCGCGGCCCTGGAACCCCGCCGGCGGAAGGCACAAGACCGGCAGGATGTTCTTCTCCGACACGGAGACTGGGGAGTTCTTCAGTGAGTTCCACGTCGGAGACTTGCGGCCCAACCCCGCAGCGGGCGAGTACTGCTCCGCGCACATGGGCATGCAGGTCATGGGCATTCAGCGCGACCTGCTGGTCAACGCCTGGTACACGGGCGGAGTCGACGTGATCGACTTCACCCAGCCGATGCGGCTGAAGGAGATCGCGTACTACGACCCGGTGCGGAACTCGGGCACCTGGTCCGCGTACCCGTATACGGGCCCGATGTTCAAGACGGGGCCCGGGATCCCCGTCTACGCGTCGGACGGCGTCACCAACAACGGCCTCGCGCAGGGCATGGTGGTGTACCGAACGATCGTCGAGAAGCCGGGCGTGCCGATGCGCGTCGACCACCTCAACCCGCAGACCATGGACCACGAGTAACGGCGTCTACGCATAGCGCGAAGCGGGGCCTCCTCTCGGGGAGGCCCCGCTCGTTTCATCCCGGTTTCCATGCGAGTGTGGCGATCGCGAATGCACCCGGATGGTCAACATCTCGATCAGCGGCTTCCGGCGGCTCCGTTCGCAGCCGCCCAGGTTCGTCGCTTCCGACCATCAAGCGCCGGAGCGCGAACGCGCTCCAGCCGCGTACCAGTGCGATCCATGCTCTAGTGCCTCCCGGCTCTCTCCAGCACTTCTGGGTCGCGAAGTCCTTCAATCGCGCATGAGGCGCTCGATCGCTAGTGGTCAAGCGGAGGGTGAGGGATTCGAACCCTCGATCCGCCTAACGACGGATAACGGTTTTCGAGACCGTTACGAACCAGCTGATTTGCAGGGCTTTTAGCTGCCGTGCGCCAGTCTGTGCGCCAGTGGCGCGCAGGTCATGCACGGCGCAGTCGACCCCTCCTTACCATGCGCTCGTATCGGCAACTGGTCGCACGGGCGACATGCGGCCGTGCTGCTCGAAGGCCATCTCGGTGCGACCGCCCACGCGGTCGGTGAGCACGACGACGATCAGCTCGTACAGATCCTTCTCCGGTCGGTCGGAGATCGTGAACACGAGCCGTTCAGGCTCGACGACCTCTCGGTAGACCCCCCACCAGTGGATCTCGCGGCGCTCCGGGCCGGCGAACATCGTCAGCCGCCAGCAGCCTCGCATTTTCTCGGTGTCAGCTTAGGAAACGCCGACAGGGAGGTGCGACGGCGTGTCGAAAGCGAGCGGCGAAACGCGGGCGGCGAAGGCGACGGTTCTCAGGTTGCACTGTCGCGCGTCCAGGACCGTCCTCTGGGGCGAGGCCCCGAGCTACGGCGGGCCGGGCAACCTCTGGTATGCCCAAGGCCGCTAGCGGGACGGCGAGGGACCGCATCTCGAGGAAACCGGCCGCGTGCCTTAGTCGTACTAAAGGTAGGCCGGAGAACACGATCGCTGCTGAGCCTCCAGCTCCGGCCGCTCGGAGAGGAGCTACCTATGAGAAGTCACAAGCTCTTGCGCCGGGTCAGGTGGTTCGCATTGACTGTCCTGCTCGTCGGCCTCGTCGGAGCGGACGCCACGTCGGCCTTCGCCGCGCGGCCGCGCCCTCCGGTCGTGGGCCTCGGGTCGGCGGCGTTGCTTGCCCCTGACGGGCGCTCGATGAGCGTCGAGGTAATCGCCAGCTGCCCGGAGAGGTCGACGCTGGTGGAGGCGTTCGTGACCGTCTCACAGCCGCAGGCATCAGGCCGGGCGTCGTTTCCCCTGCCGTGTGATGATCTGCTTCGACCCGTCAGGGTCACGGTCCAGTCGAGCGGCGCCCCCTTCACGCTGGGGGACGCACAAGGGACCGCGACCGTGATCGTGAAGCGCGGGAAGACGCAGCAGGCTCAGGACTCGGAGCTCCTCCTGGTTCAGCCGAACGTCGTCGTCGCGCTCGCGAACACCGCGCTGCTCCAAGACGGCGGCGAGGCGGTGTTGATCGGCGTCACTGTCGCCTGCCCGGTGGGCGCGATCGGACTCGCCTCGTCGGACGTGGGCGTCGGCCAGGATCAGATGGGAGGCCTCGCAGCCGGCGTCGCAAGCTATGTGCCGACGTGCGACGGCCAGCCCCACACGCTTTCCATCAGGGTCACGGCGACAACAGGCCGGCTGTTCCAGACCGGAAGTGCCCTTGCTACCACCTTTGCGGCCGTCGAGGCGGGAGGCAACGAGTTCCTAGGGGTCGATCAGAAGACAATCCAGATCGTGAACTAGAGGCCGCGAAACACGGCCCTTCGGTGAGGGAATCCCCTCGGCGACCGAGCCTGGCCTGCTAGGGGCAGGGCAGCGACTTGCTTGACGCTGCGATTTGGCTTAGGTTCGCCCGACCTCGATGATGGTTTTCCACCAGTCCGTTACCCATCGCCCGAGTCCCCGATGGGACGATCGGGTCTTCTGTCGACACGAGGAGGAGGTCGGCCTTGGAGACGACTCGGCGAGAGCTGCTGCATAGGACCGCGCTCGCCGCCGCCGCTGTCGGTATGGGGTGGCGCGCGTTCGGCATTCCAGTCGCGCGAGCCGCGACGGTGGGATACGGGCCGCTGGGCGTCGCGGACGCAAACGGCGTCCGGCTCCCCGACGGCTTCACCGCACGGCTCCTCGCGAAGACAGGGGAGTCGGTCGCAGACACCGGATACATCTGGCACGGCGAGCCTGACGGCGCCGCGACGTTCGCGACATCCGACGGGGGCTGGGTTCTCGTCAGCAACAGCGAGCTCAACGGAACGAGCGGGGGCGTCTCGTCGATCCGCTTCGCGCCCGACGGCCAGCCGGTCGCGGCGTACCGGATCCTCGCGGGTACGAAATGGAACTGTGCGGGCGGCGCGACCCCGTGGGGTACGTGGCTCTCGTGCGAGGAGTTCCGCAACGGGCTGGTATGGGAATGCGACCCTTTCAAGCCGAGTCAGGGCGTCGCGCGCCGAGCAATCGGCGTCCGGATGCACGAGGCTGCTCCCGTCGACCCTCTGAGCGGCTTCGTGTACCTGACCGAGGACGACAACGACGGCCGGCTCTACCGCTTTCGCCCTGCGCGGTACGGGGACCTCACCGCGGGAACGCTCGAAGCGGCATCCGTCGACTCGGGCGGAACGGTGACGTGGATCGCGGTTCCCCCGGTGCGGCCGTACCGGGGCCGCGACACGACGCCCTTCGACCGCGGTGAAGGGGCGTGGATCTCGCGAAACGTCTTGTACTTCTCGACCACGTCCAACGATCGCGTCTGGGCGCTTGACCTCGGCACGATGCGGATCAAGGTCATTTACGACGGGCAAGGCGCCGACGCTGCCGATCCGCTTCACGAGCCCGACAACATCACTGTGCACGAGCCGACGGGTCACGGTTTCGTCGCCGAGGACGACGACGACATCCAGCTCGTCCAGCTCGTGAGCACGCAGGCAGGCTGGGATGCGGTGCCGTTCCTGCAGTTTGTCGGCCACGACGGCTCCGAGGTCGCGGGGCCCGTGTTCTCGCCGGACGGGAGAAGGCTCTACGTGAGCTCGCAACGCGGCACGGACGGCGACGGGATGACATTCGAGATCACGGGCCCGTTCGCGCGCCGGTGACGGCGAAAGGACACTGGCTCGCTGTCCTGGCCGCCGCCGCGCTCGCGCTCGCCGGCCCGGCGACTGCGGCGCCCCCGCCGCGCGAGGCGTCGCTCTCCGTCGTGGCGTTCAACGTCCTCGCGCCCGTCTGGGCGGCGCCCATCTGGTACCCCGACCAGATGGACATGTCGCTCCTGGACACGGAGTATCGGCGCGAGCGGATCACCCGCTTCCTGGCAAGCCAGGCGTCGACGACCGACGTCTTCTGCCTCCAGGAGGTGCAGCAGTCGGAGCTGCCGTACTTCCTTGCGGCGCTCGGGCCGGCGTTCAGGGGTTTCATGGCTCACAACGACCCCGACTGGTGGTCGAACTGGCTCGTGCCAGAGATCCCCTGGGCGCCGAACGGCACTGCCGTCGTCGTGAATCGCAAGTCGCTCTCGGTCACCGCCTTCCGCGACCTCGCGCTCGGGGACGGGAATCACGCCGCCATGCTCGATGGCGTCCACCAGGCGACTGGCCGGCGCGTGCGTGTGGCCTCAATCCACCTCGACAGCGACTTCGAGTCGAACCGACTGCGGGAGGCGCGCTCGCTGGTGCAGCAGCTTCCTGCGGCACCCGGCTCCACGGATGTCGTCTGCGGCGACCTGAACGAGGACGCCGTCACCGGCGCGGTCAGCAACGTCCTCGAGCCGGCAGGGTTTGTCGACGTGCTCGCGGCGGTCGGCAACCGCGAGCCGACGCACCCGTGGTCGAGTTCGTACAACACCGCGCCGAGATGGGCCATCATCGACCACATCGTCGTGCGCAACGGTCATCCGCTCCGCGGAGACGTCTTCGACTTCGGCGTCTGGTCGCTCGACGATGAGGTCGCACGCATCGAGGCGAACTTCCGCAACACCGGCTCAGACCACTTCCCGATCGGCGCCGCTTCCACGCTCTGAGGGGGCTCGCGAGGGGTGTCTGAGGCGATCCGGCTCTAGCCGATCCTGAACATCGTCCGTCCGAGGAGCGGGCCATAGCGCACCGCAGCCTTCGATCCGAAGCCGGCCCAGACGTACACGGTGACCCGACCGTCCGAGAGCATGTGCTGCCTACCCCGGAAGGTCCACCTCGAGCGGAGCTGGTAGCGCGAGCGGAGAGGCCAGACGCTCAAGAGCTTCCTGCCGTTTCGCCAGACCTGCATGTTGTAGTACGTGGCCTTCCGGACCGACCTCCAGTCGACGAGTGGCGGCGCGTGGACGATCGCGTCGTACTGGGGCGAGAAGATCGGGCTGGGCCACGCCAGCGCCTCCGCTGTGGTCGATGCGTTCCCTGCCTTGTCGAGACTCAGAATCCGATACCGGTAGCGAACGTGGTTGACGACCGTCCGGTCGATGAATGAGGCGGAATTGACACGATCGGCTACACGCTGCCAAGCCGTCGCCGTTGGTCGCTTGCGCCAGATCCGGACCCGGTCGTAGTCGATGTCGATCGGCTTCGTCCACGCCAGGTTCACCATCCGGTCGCCGGCCCGTGCCGTGAAGCCCACGACGGCCAGGGGAGCTGTGAGGTCCACGGTCCACGCGTACGACCCTTGGCTGACGTTGCCGATGGCGTTCGTCACCTGCACCGTGAAGAGGTAGGCGCCATCCTCCAGGTCGGAGTAGGACTGCGACGTCTCACTCGAGCAGGGCGTGAAGCTGCCGGGCCCGAATGGCCCGCCGAGCCTGCACTCCGCCGTGGCGCCCGGCTCCACGGTCAACTGGAAGGCCGCATCCGGACGGTTCGTGAGGTGCGGTACGTTCGCTGCAATGCCCGGCTTCGCAGGCGTGGCGCCTGCTTGGACGATGACCTCGAACGTCGTCCCAGGACTCGTCTGCCCAGAGGCATCGGACGCCACGCAGGTCACCTCAGTCGCCCCGATAGGAAACACCGCCCCGGGGACAGGATCGCACTGGACGACCGGGCTCGGGTCGGCCGCGTCGTGGACGACCGGGAGCGAATAGTTCACGACGGCGCCAAGAGGCGATTGCTGCGCCGCGATGACGTCGGCATGGGGCTCGAGCGTCGGCGCAGTCGAATCCTCGACGGTGACCGCGAAGGTGGCGCTCGGGCTCACGTTGCCTGCGGCGTCCGTCGCCGTACAGGTGACCGTCGTCACGCCCAGTGGAAACGTCCCGCCGGAGGCGTGCGTGCAGTCCAAGCGGGGCGAGGGGTCCAGGTTGTCGTTCGCCGCGAAGACGACGATGGCGCCCGACGGCGACGCGGCCTCGGCGACGATGTCGGCGGGTATCGCGGGAGCCGTGAGGTCGACAGTCCAGCCGAAGCTGCTCGGTGGGCTTTGGTCTCCGGAGGAGTCGAGCGCTCTGACCTGGAAGGAGTGCGAGCCCTCAGAGAGGGACGGGTACAAGACCGGAGCCGAGCACGGCGCCCAGCCCGCCCCGCCCGAGTCCAGGCGGCAGATGAAGCTCACCGTCTCGGCGGACCCCGAGAACTGGAACGTCGCGCTCGTGTCGCGGCTCCACGGCAGGAGGTCCGTCGACAACGTCGGCTTCTCCGGCGCGACGAGTCCGCCGGCGGAGACGGAGACGAGCGTCCCTCCGAGTGCGAACACACCGAGACCCAGGAAGGCGAAGAGGCGGGGGCTCAAGGGCTACGTTCCCACGAGGAGAATGAAGACCGCCCCGCTGGCGGCCATCGTCAGGGCTATGGTCAACCCGATGTCCTCCCGGCGCTCCACGAGCCGCACCGAGATGGCGCTGAGCCTGCGCGCTGGGATCGTCGCGAGTACGAGAGCAAGCAGCGCGCCCCCGAGGAAGAGGACGAGGAATCCCGCCGCTGCCGCAGAGAGCCGGGCATCGGTGGCCCTGCGACTGGCGGCCGGCGCGAACCGGGAAGGGGAGGACAGGACCGTGCCCGCTGCGGCGAGCGTGGTCGCACCTTCCTCGGCCCGCGAGGCATGGACAGGTGCCGAATAGGCTCGCTTCGCGCTTCGCACCTGACGGGCGGCGTTCGCGGGCGCCCGCTTCTTCTTACGGACCGGGTGGGACTCTGAGTCAGGAGCGGTGCCGGTAGTCGGGGCCGGCAGCGGCACCGGTGAGGGAGCGGGAGCAGGCGCCGGGACCGGCGCCGGATCCGGCGCCGGCTGTGCGAGCGCAGCGCCAGCCACGCCCAGAGTGATCGCGACTGCGATCAGTAGGGCTAAGGCCTTCGCCACAGACCCTTCCCGAGCATTCCGCAGGGCTCCAGCGTAGGCCGATGCCTCACAAGGTGCAAGGTCCTGCGGCGTGGGACGTCCAGGCTGATGCGCGCCGTTGTTATCAACGCCGCGAGGACGTAGCCTCCAGATTCGATAGCCCTATTGGCGAAAGAAGGCGCCTCGACCGCGCGAGAGTGGCGATTTGCAGGAGTTTTTGTTTCAGTTCGCTGACATGTGTTCGCCGGCGATTGGGGCCGTCTCGACTGCCCGTAAGGCAGGGCACAACCCGGTCGTTCGATTGGCGACGACCGCGTATTCAAGCCGCTAAGACGTGATTGGCGGGCCCCGCTGCGGCGGGGGCCCGCCCCTTCCACAAGAAGACGGCCGGGGCTGGACACGCGTGCGCTTGCGGCTTACACGCGCACCCGACTCTGGCGTTGAGTCTGCCCCGGCCACCAACGGTATCGACGCTGGCGATGCCCCCCTTGAGTGGCTTTGCGGTGTGGTCCCGGTGTGGTTTCGGGCGACCTCACCGCGCCTAAATCCCTTCACATCAGCCGGCTCGCTCGGGCTGACCGCTGAGGAGGAAGCTGACGATGGCACGAGGGAGGCTAGCTCGCTAGGGTGCGCCTGGAGCAGGACAGCCGAAAGGAGCCCGACGTGGCCGGGAAGAAGCGTCCAAAGTCGCTTGGCCCAGACCGAGAAGAAGGCGCCAGCAACGCCCAAGCGACCTAAGAAGACCTCGCGCGGCAAGTAGACAAGTCGTCAACGGGCCGTTCTCCAGGAGCCGCTGATCGTCGCCCTGCCTTCGGCAGAAGCGCCTGTCACCATCGGGGGCGGGTCGATGCGTGTTCGCGTCGGGGTCCCTCCCTGCTCCGTGAGCTTTGCGACTACCTGTCGCGGCAAGGGCACTACTTAGCAGGAGGTTCGGATTCTGAGGGGGCGACGTAGACGCCTGGGAATGGGCCTGATGTTCTACCCGCGCGGCGGTTCGGCGCAGGTTGCCCGGTATCTCTCTCGGGCGCTCGTGGAGTCCGGCTGGGAAGTTGTGCTTGCCTCAGGGTCGCTCGGCTCGCCTGGGGAGCAGACGCACGCTGCCACCTTCTTCGAGGGGCTCCAGGTCGAGGTCGCGGACTACACGCCCGCTCTTGAGCGCTTCGGGCGCGGTGAGGATCAGCTCGTGGGGCCGGTTCCATTCCACGGCTCCTTCGAGGATCGGGAGGGAGCGCCGGATCCTGTCTTTGCCGCTCTGGGCCCGGAGCAGGCGAAGGCTCAGGTGTCGGCGTGGGAGGGCGTATTCGAGCGCGCAGGCTTCGGCCACGTCGACCTGATTCACCTCCATCACCTGACGCCGATGCACGAGGCCGTCGCCCGGCTTTGGCCCGAACGCGCGCTCGTCACCCATCTGCACGGCACCGACCTGAAGATGCTCGATCGCGTCGAGCGCCTCGAGGCGGTGGCTGTCGCGCTGGACACGGGCCTCGACCGGCTTGCGGCCGCCGTCGATTCAGGTGAGGCGGCGCCCGACGCCACCTGCCTGAAACGGAACGCGAGCTGGTGCGGGGACGAACCTGAGCCGATACCGCTACGGAAAGGACTGGGCCTCCGACTCGAAGCGTCTGCAAGGCACAGCCGGCGCATCGTCTGCATTTCGCCCCACGACGCGTCCGAGGCCGTGCGTCTCCTGGGCGTCTCGGGCGACCTGATCGAGGTGATCCCAAACGGCGTCGATACGGATCTCTTCGACCGCTCGGCGCTCACGCGCGGCGAGCGTCTCAAACTCCTGCGCCACTGGCTCGTCGACGACCCCCAGGGCTGGGACGAGTCGGGGCTCCTCGGGAGCATCCGCTACCCGTTGGAGGCGCTGGATGCGTTCACGAGTCGCGGCGGCGAGCCACTTCCGCTTCTCATCTTCGTCGGGCGCTACCTCGGCTTCAAGCGCGTCCCGCTCCTCGTGCGAGCGTACGCTCGGGCGCGGCCACGCCTCGAGACCCCGGTACCGCTCTTGATCTGGGGCGGATCGCCGGGGGAGTGGGAGGGCGAGCACCCGTACACGGTCGCGAGGGAGCTGGCCGTGGATGGTGTCTTCTTCAGCGGTTGGCGCGGGCACGACGAGCTCCCGCTGGGGCTGTCGTGTGCCGACGTCTTCGTCGGCCCTTCGGTCGACGAGCCCTTCGGGCAGGTGTTCCTCGAGGCGATGTCGTGTGGTCTGCCTGTGATCACGACCTGCACCGGTGGCCCCTCTCCTTCGTCAACACCGTCGCCGGGAAGCCGAACGGCTGGCTCGTCGAGCCGGACGACGTCAATGCCCTTGCCGACGCGCTCGTAGAAGCGGTCAACGATGATGCCGCCAGGAAGACACGGGCCGACCATGCCAGGGAGCAGAGTCGTGGTGCCTTTTCCTGGCGAGCGCTGGCAGGGCGCTTCGATGCCCTCTACTCCGACGTGCTCGACCGCGCTTCCTAGGCAATCCAAACGGCGCCCCGCGAGCCAGAGCCGCTGTCGCCTTCTCTGCCGAGTGCGACATGTCAGTGCGACGACCGCGCTGAGGAGATCCTGACGGCATCGGGACATCTCTCGTGGCGATCTACAGCAGGATCCTGGCGATGTGCTCGGGCATGGCTCCGGCGGCGATAAGGGCCGCGGCCTCGTGCCAATCCACGTTGGATCGCGCCATCTCATCCGCGTTCTCGAAGCCGAGGCGCGCAAACTGGAGCGCGCGCCACTGAATCGTCAGGTCATCGTGGCTATCACCCGTAACTGCCTCGGCAGCCGCCTGAAGATGGACGCCCATAGAAGCAGTCTACGACCGTGTGGGGTGCCCAACTTTGGTCTCATGCTTGGCCGCCGCCTACCGCGCAGGTGAAGCTCGCCAGACCCCATGCTCGAGTTCGTCGACGTACTCAGGGCGCAGACTCCGAGCTCGGATACCGAGACTTCGTAAGCAGCCGACAGTCTCTCGGGAGCTCGACGAGCTTCGCCGTGGCCGCTCCTCCTCCCCTCTCCGAATGCACCCGATCGTTAATCGAGCGCTTCGAGTTAAGTGCAGGTTCGTAGTAAGGATCGGCTGCTTCCCACCAGTCACGGACAGTCCGGTCGCTGATCCCACCTCAACGACCCTCTCCTGGCAGATGAGCAAGACTGGTGCGCTGTGAACGACCAGTCGAGTTGGGTATCGACGCCGCTCTCCGAGCCCGCCGCCCGCCAACCAGATCGGAGAACCCGGGTCTTCCTCCCCGCGCGCTCCAAGTATGCACCGGATTAGGATATTGGGACGAGAGCCAGTGGGCGAAGGTTAACGACCCGCGTGTAGCCATGCCTTTCTGGATCTCCTACGAGGGGAGCTCGTCGACCGGCTCGTCCGGCTCGTGCTCGAGCGGCAGGAGCGCCGCGCCCGGCTCGTCTACTCGGTGAGCAGCGGCACGAGCGCCGGGCCGGGCTGCACCCAGAAGAGCTCGACCCGGTTCGCCCCCTGCCGAAGCGCCGACTCGGGGACGAGGACGGAGAACCGCTCCGCCCCCGCGAAGGGGTAGCTTCGCGCCAGCGCGACGATGCGCCCGTCGAGGGCGACGGCCAGGCTCCGGACCCGGCCTCCCTCGGCGGAGATGACGCCCGTGAGGCGCGCAGGGATCGCCTCCGCGCCGAGATCGACGGAGCGCAGCTCGCCCGCCTGGTCGAGCCGGGCGCTCGACTCCCCGTCCGGAGGAACGGTCAACTCCTCGACGCGCCTGCCGAGGAGATCCTGATGCGGGCCGATCCCGTAGAGGCCGGGTCGCCCGCCACCCGAGCCGAAGAGAGAGATTTGCCGCTCGAGAGACGCCGCTCTCCGAGCCTCGAGCGAGGCGAGATCCGCGCTGAACGTCTCCCTGTCTCCGACGAAGACAAAGCGCTCGCGCCGGCGAGGACCAAAGAGGGACTCGCCGTCCACCCGCCACGGGACCCGCAGGCCCAGGGCGCCCGCGATCGTCGGAAGGATGTCGATCGTCTGAACGGGATCGGAGACCACGTCGCCGTTCTCTTGGCCCGGCCTCTTGACGAGCAGAGGGACGAACACCACGTCGGCGAGATTTGCCTCCGTGAAGGCGCGCCGGCGGCCTTCGGGACGGAAGCTGACCCCGTGGTCGGCGACGACAATGAGGAGGGACCGGTCGTACATGTCCACGGAGCGAAGTCGGCGGACGAGGTCGCCGAGGAGGCGGTCGGCGAAGCCGAGCTGGAGGAGATGGCGCTGGTAGCCCTGCTCGACGAGGAACGAGTCGCTCCCCCAGCGATTCGTCTCGAAGCCCGGCAGATCACCGCCGTCGTAGCGCCGCCCCGAAGGCAGGAACTCCCACGGCATGTGCGGGAACATGAGATGGGCGAAGACGAGGGTCGGGCGCTCCCCGTCTCGGAGGGAGGCGACGAACTCGTAGTGAAGGGAGAGCCGCCTGCGCGTTCGCTCGTGCGAGCTCTCGAGGAACGCGCCCCACGTGTCCGACACCGACGGAAGCCGTCGGCGCAGATCGCGCGGAAGCGCGAGGTGCAGGTAGACGAGGCCCGCGTCGGAGAGCAGGGACCCCATCCGGCGCGGAAACGCCGGCCGCGCCGCCTCGGGACAAAGCGGTCGGGGACAGAGCTGGGTTAGGGACTCCGAGACATGTAGTCGGTAGCGGCCGCCGAGGAGCGTGAACAGGTTATCGGGATGCTCCGAGAAGACGGGCAGGCGCCCGTGCTCTGGGAGGAGCCCGGTGAGAATCGCCGGAACGGCGTTGACGGTCCACGCGTCGACAGTCGCTGCGTAGCGAAACCACGTCGAGTCGCTTGCCAGGTCGGCGAAGTTGGGATACCGCGCGGCGTCGATGTCGCCGCGTTCGTTCAGCAGCGAGGTTGTGGCGATCTCGTCGAAGACGACGAGGACGACGGGGGTCTCGGAGGAGACCGCCACGGTTCGCGGTTCGGGGTCGCTCGCCAGCACGAGCTTGCCGGCGGGCGAAGCGAAGAGAAAGAGCCCCAGGAAGGCGAGCGAGGCAGCAGCGAGGACGCTGAGGAAGGTCCGGACGGGCGCGAGCCGGGCGTAGGCTACGGCGGCCGAGACTCCGATGAGCGCGGCCGCAGGAAGGAGGACGCTGCTCGGGAGGTCGGCCGCCCTCGTCGCCGCCTGGAGGGCGAGGAGCGCGACGAGCCCGGCGACGGCGGCGAGGTGGATGCCGCGCGCGAGGCCGGGATGGATTTGACCCGCGAGCGCCTCGGCGAGGATGATCGCCGCGGGTGGGACGAGCACGATCCCGGCGGCAAATGCGACGATGTCCCACCTCGTCGAGCCGCGGACGGCGAAGAACTCGGCGTTCCGACCGAGCAGGTCGAAGAGCGGCTGAGCGACGGCGAGGGTCCAGAGCGCGGTGAGATGCAGGCCGCCCCGGAGGCCCGCCCTCACCCGGAAGGCACCTCGGTCACGTGCACGCGCAGGCGCGCGGGGGCGTCATCGCACCCTAGGACATTGGCGCGCCGGCGGCCCGCTGCCCACCGCCAGAGGCCGGGTAGGGAACTCGAGCCTCTCGTTACCTGACG
The DNA here is from genome assembly GCA_963794055.1 of uncultured Actinomycetes bacterium. Taxonomy (GTDB): domain Bacteria; phylum Actinomycetota; class Thermoleophilia; order Gaiellales; family Gaiellaceae; genus JAIBJN01. The sequence goes on along the minus strand of CAWCCL010000021.1, from coordinate 122,127 downwards.
ACTCCGTTTTCGCTCGAGCACGTCGCCATGCCTAGGTCACTCCTTGACGTCCGGGTCGATCTCCTGTGCCTGCTGCCGATGCTCCTCGGCTGCGGCCTGTTCCTTGCGTGCGCGCTCTGACTGCTCCTCAGCTGCGAGCCGTGCCTGCTCCGCCTTCCGGGCGCTTGTGTCCGCCTGCTCGCGGTGCTCGCTAGCTTCGACACGCTTCTGGTCGAGCTGCCGCGAACGCTGGCGCCGCGCGACGAACGCGACAGCGGCCAAAACGACGATCACTGCAACGACGATCAGAATGATCGCGGTGGTGCTCAAACCGTCTCTCCCTCTTTTGGTTGTCGGGCCGACAGTATGGACGTTCCGAGATCCGGCGACATGCGAACATCTGTTCGTGACCTTGCGAGGCTATCCGAATGGGGCCCTTCCCCCGCACGCTCGACACGGGGAACGCCACGATCGCTCGTGCCGCTGCAGCCGACCTCGAGCACGTCGATTGGACTCACTGACACACTCGAGCCTCAATGAGTTGCGAAGCCCAAGGCGATTTGGTATTCGCGCGCGCCACACCTTTAATCAGCCAGCGCGCTGGTCAGTCCGCTTGGAATCGGTTGCGGCCGGGATTTGCCTTCGGCGAACCACGGAGCTGTCAGGGTGAGGGTCGAGATTAGGTCTAACCGCACCCCCGGATACCGGGTGGCCGGATGGCCGAACGGCATGCGATGGGCGAAGCTCCTTGCATGAAGGTCGAGCAGCTCACGGACACGCTTAGTCGTCTTGTTGCAGAGCGCCAAGCCCTCCGCGACCGTGGCGCGAGCTGGGCCGAGCTGGAGCACAACCGCCTCGAGATCGTACGCGGCCAGCAGGAGCTCTCGCACGCGTTCATCGAGAGCCACCTGCCCGAGCAACTCCCTCAGGCCGCGTAAGGCACTCTCCTCCGGCACATGATTCCCTGTGGGCGTCGAGACGGCTCTCCAGCATCAGCGTCAACCTGAAGCTCCCCTACATCGGCGGGGTCGAGAGGACGTGGCAGCCGGACGAACGTGAGCGCGAGGCCTGGGAGAATGTACGTCGAGTTCGTCACTCGCACCGCCGTCGTCGAGCTTCGCCCCCGGAGAGGGCCTGATCCGCGAGGCGCCCACCTCCCTCTACTCGCTGTCAGAGCCATCGGCCGGGCCATAGCGGCGGCCGCTCGGTGTCGTCTCCCGCCTCGTCGAGGCTCTCTGGCTCCGGCGCTGCTGGCTCGTCGCGAGGTTGCTCGGTCGCCTCCTCGCCACCTGTCTGCTCAGCGGACACGGGTGACGTAGACCAGATTCGGGTGCGCGGTGAAGTCCGGGTCGAACCGGATCGGCCCGCCGCCTTTCAGCCAGCCGGAGGCTTCCTCGTAGGCGCCGGTGCCGCCCCTGACCGTTCCGGTGGCGAAATGCAGCGCCCGCGAGAAGCTCTCGTTGAAGACGTACTTGATGCGGACGTCGATGACGATCTGCCCGCGGGCGAGCGTGTTCGTCAGCGTGCCGGTCTCCCGCTGCACGCAGACGCGCTCGCAGCTGAACTCGACCTTCTGTAGGCAGAGACGGGACGTCCCGATCTCGTGCGCAGGTGGAACTCGATCGTCTTCGGCGTCACGTACAGGCGCGACGCCACTTCGCGGTTGGTCAGCCCTTTCGCGACGAGCTCGGCGACCTGGCGTTCGGTCGCCGTCAGCTCCGAGCCTGCCGCCGCTCTGCCCCCGATGTGGCCCAGCTCGACGTGCGCTCTGTCGGCCCAGAGCGGCGCCGGGAGCGCCTCGAAGGTCGCGATCGCCTGCTCGAGTGCCTCACGCGCCCGTCGCTTCTGTCTCATCCGCCGGCGCACCGTTCCGAGCACCAGCAGCGTCCGGCCGAGCTCGAGCGGTTGTGGTAGGCGACCTTGCACTCGAGCCCGAAGAGCTGCGCGGCGAGCGCGACGGCGCTCCCCCACTGGCCGGCGCCGGTCTCGGTGGCGATGCGCGTCCGGCCGGACTCCTTCACGTAGTAGGCCTGCGCGACCGCGGTGTTCGGCTTGTGGCTTCCTGCCGGGCTGACGCCCTCGTACTTGTAGAAGATGCGGGAGCGCGTGCCGAGCTCGCCTTCGAGCCGGTGAGCGCGGTAGAGCGGCGTCGGGCGCCAGAGGCGGTAGACGTCATGGACCGCATCCGGAATCGGGATCTCGGCGTCGGTGGAGACCTCCTGGAGGATGAGCTCCAGCGGGAAGAGCGGCGCGAGGTCGTCGGGGCCGACGGGCCGGCCGGTTCCGGGGTGCAGAATCGGCTGCGGCCGGTTCGGCATGTCCGCCTGGATGTTGTACCAGCGCTCGGGAATCGCGCTCTCGGGCAGGTGATCTTGGTCTCGCTCATGGCGGTGAGAATATTCCCTCTCGAGCCTAGGAGCTACCGATTGACGGCCGAAACGGCGTCCTCGAGCAGCTCCATCGCCGCTTCGAGCTGGGCGTCCGAGACGTAGGGCGCCGGGCCGAGCCGGAAGTAGCGGCCGCGGGCGTCGATCGAGACTCCGTCGTCGGCCAGGCGCCGGGCTATCGCTGCGGCCCGGGGGCTCTCGACGGCGAGGAACCCGCCAAAGCGGTCCAGCGGCGTCGAACGGTCTCGCTTCATCACGTCCTCCGGAGCGTCGAGCCGGTCGAAGCGGTCCGCGAGCAGCCCGGTCTGGTGCATATAGACGGCGCGGAGGAGCTCCGGGGAGAGGCCGCGCTCCTCGAAGAAGGCGAAGACGCGGGCCGCGCGGTAGTGGCTCGTCGGGTCGTACGTCGAGCCGGCGAAGCGCCCTCCTCCGGGCGCGTACCCCACCGCTGTGTCGCCTGGCTCCGCGGCGAGCTGCTCGAACTCGGCGAACCAGCCGGTGAGCACGGGACGCATCGTCTCCGCCTGCGGCGGCAGGCGAAGGAAGCAGTTGCCCTCGCCGAGCTGGAGGTACTTGTAGCCGCCGCCGACGACCCAAGCCGCCTCCAGCCCCTGCTCGGCGACGCTGAAGGGAAGCGCCCCGAGGGCGTGGTAGGCGTCGACGAGGAGCTCGGCGCCGGCCGCCGCGCAAGCCGGTGCGAGCGCGTCGAGGTGGGGCACGATGTGGGCGGTCTCGAAGAGAACCGCCGACACGAGCACAGCGCTCGTGCGCTCGTCGAGAGCGGCGGCCATGCGCTCGGCCAGCGTCTCCGCCGGTCGAGCAGGAAGGCGGACGATGTCGAGCCCCGCCTCGTCGAGTCGCGCGAGCTGCCGGCGGAGCGTGTGGAACTCCCCGTCGGACGTGATGAGTCGGGGACGTCCGCGGAGATCGAGTGCCGAGAGGAAGCGGATCACGAGCTCGTGCGTGTTCTGCCCGAGCGCGATCTCGGCGCCCGGTTCGCCGAGGAGGCGCCTGAACCCGCCCCGCACGGCCTCAGCCTTCGCGAAGGCGCAGTCCCACTTCTCGTCGACGTGCAGCGCCGCATCCTCGAACGCCTCGAGCTGCCCCTCACGCGCCACGTCGGGCCAGGCCTGGTGTGAGTGGCCGGTGAGGAGGAGGCGGTCGGCGACCCGGAACGATGAGTAGTCGGAGGCCAGCGCGTTCGGGCTCCGGCGCAGGTCGTCCAGCTCGATCACAGCTCGCTGCGAACCGACCAGAGGTCGGGAAAGGTCGGCTTGTGGAGGGTCGTCCGCAGGTACGCCGCGCCCGGCGAGCCGCCCGTGCCCACCTTGTCGCCGATCGTCCGCTCCACCATCTTGACGTGCCGGTAGCGCCACTCCTGGAAGCCCTCGTCGAGGTCGACCATGCGCTCGCAGACCATGGCCGCCTCCCCGTCGTCGCGGTAGGCGGCCAGGATGGCGTCGCGGACGCCTTCCGATTCCTCGACCGGCAGGCTCACGTCGCGCTCGAGGGGGTCGGCGGGGACGGCGTAGCCCCGTAGGGAGAGATACGCCAGGAACGAGTCGTAGAGCGACCGCCGCTGCAGCGCAGCCTCGATCTCGCGGTACGAGTCGCTCCCCTCCTCGTAGGCGCGGAGCACCGCTCGCTCGCGCCGGCCGAGAACTGCCTCGAGCTCCCGGAACTGCGCCGACTGGAAGCCGCTCGCGGACTCGAGCCGGTCACGGAAGCTCACGAACTGCGTTGGCTGGAGCGTCTCGATCACGTCGAGCTGCGCGACGACGAGCTTCAGGATCGTGAGGATGCGCTTGAAGGTGCTGAGCGCCTGCGAGCCGCGTCCCTCTTCGAGTAGGCGCTGGAGGTGCTCGAGCTCGTGGAGCAGCTCCTTGAACCACAGCTCGTACACCTGGTGGACGACGATGAAGAGCATCTCGTCGTGCTCGTCCGAGCGCGGCCGTTGCGCGCCGAGGATCTCGTCGAGCGCGAGGTAGGACGTGTAGGTCAGCGACTTCGAGGGCTCGGTCACACCGGCTCCTTGAAGAGCTCGCGCGCAATGATCTCGCGTTGCACCTCGGAGGCGCCCTCGTAGATGCGAGGAGCGCGCACCTCTCGGTAGAGGTGCTCCAGCAGGTGGCCCTGCTCGAGCGCGCGCGCTCCATGAACCTGGATCGCCACGTCGACGGCCTGCTGCGCCGTCTCGGTCGCGAACAGCTTCGCCATCGCCGAGGCCTGCCGGACGGGCCGCACGCCCGCGTCGTAGGCGGCGGCCGCGTCGAGGACGAGGAGGCGTGCCGCCTGCACCCGCATCGCGACCTCGGCGAGCTGGTGCGCGACGGCCTGGAACTCCGACAGCGGCCGGCCGAACGCCTCGCGCCTCGCGGCGTGTGACACGGCAGCCTCCAGCGCGGCCTGCGCCATGCCGACCGCGAAAGCGCCGACGCTGGGACGAAAGAGGTCGAGCGTCTCCATGGCGACGCGGAAGCCCTTGTCCACCTCTCCGAGCACCTGCTCCTCCCCGACGAAGACGCCGTCGAGCTCGAGCCGCCCGATTGGATGGGGGGAGAGGAGCTGGAGCGCCTCGCCCGAGAGCCCCTCGCTCTCGCGCGGGACCGCGAACGCCGTGACCCCGCGCGCGCCGGCACCCTCCGTCGTCCGCGCGAAGACGGTGTAGACGTCGGCCTCCGGCGCGTTCGAGATCCAGGTCTTCGTGCCCGTCAGGCGGAACCCGTCGCCGTCGCGGTCGGCGCGAAGGGCGAGCGCAGCCGCGTCGGAGCCGGCCTCCGGCTCGCTGAGCGCGAACGCGGCGACGGCCTCGCCCGCAGCCAGCTCGGGGATCCACGCCTCGCGGACCTCAGGCCGGGCGGAGCGCAGGATCGGGTAGCCCCCGAGGCCCTGCAGCGCCAGCGCCGTCTCGGCCTCCGTGCAACCGTGCGCGAGGCCCTCGCGGAGCAGGCAGAGCTCGACGGCCGAGCCCTCGCCCTCGGGCGGAAGAACCCGCTCGAGGAGCCCTTGTTCCCCGAGGGTGCGCACGAGCGGCCGGTTGATCCGTCCGGGTGTTCCTTGCTCCGCCAATGGCGCCAGCACGTCGTGGCCGAGCGCGGTCGCCCGCTCGAGCAGCTCCTGCTGGGCTTCGGAGAGACGGCGGTACTCGGTCATTCGGGAACGACTGCGACGCCCATCAGCTCGACGCACGCGTCCGGTTCGAAGAGGGCGGAAGCCCCGATGAGAGCCATGGCGGGATAGCGGCGTCCGAAGTGGCGGCGCCAGACCTCGCCGAGCTCGCGCGCGGACGCTCGGTACTCCGCCATGTCGGTCGTGAAGATGACGAGTGACACGAGGTTGTCGGGCTCTCCGCCAGCCGCCCGCAGGGCAGCGACGAGAGCAGCCGCCGCCGCGTCGAACTGGTCGGCGAGCGTCTCGCCTGCGCCCGTCTGCCCGCCCAGGTACACGTTCCGCCCCGGCGCGGCGACGACCGCGTGCGCGAAGCCGCTCGGCTCGGGGAGCTCCGGTGGGTTGACGATGCGGTGCTCCGTCATCGTCCGGTCCAGCTGGGCTTACGCCCCTCCGACCACGCGGCGTAGAACTCCCGGTGGTCCTCGCTCTGCATCATCAGCGCCTGTCCCAGTGCCTCCAGCTCGATCGCGCCCGCGAGATCGAGGTCGAGCTCGCGGGTGACGAGGACCTTCGTCGTCGAGTAGGCGAGCGCCGGGCCGTCGGCGAGCCGGCGAGCGAGCGCTTCGGTCGCGGCGGGACAGCTCGTCGTCGTCGACGACCTGCGTCGCCAGGCCGATCTCGAGCGCCCGTTCCGCGGAAAGCTCGTCGCCGAGGATCAGGAGCTCGAGGGCCCGGCCCGCGCCGACGAGGCGCGGCAGGAGATACGCCGACCCCATGTCCGCGCCGGCGAGCCCGACTCGGCTGAAGAGAAACGCGAACGTCGCCGAGCGCGCCAGCAGGCGGATGTCGCTCGCGAGTGCGAGGACCGACCCCGCCCCGGCGGCGACGCCGTTGATCGACGCCACGATGGGAAGCGGGCAGTCGCGCATGGCCTTGACGACGCTCCCGCTCATCCGCGTGAACTCGAGGAGGTCGGCGGTGGGGCGGCCCTGGAGCTCGCCGATGATCTCCTCCACGTCGCCACCCGAGCAGAAGCCCCGCCCCTGCCCGGCGAGCACGAGAACGCGCGCGTCCCCGCGATGGGGTAGCTCGGCCAGCAGGTCGCGCAGGTCCGCGTAGACGTCGAAGGTGAGCGCGTTCAGCTTCTCGGGCCGCGACAGCGTGATGGTCGCGACACCGCCCTCGACGGCGAAGTCGAAGTTGTTCCAGCGCTCGGTGAAGCCTGCCGACGCCCGAAACCTGGTCACGCCTGGATCCCGCCTCCGTCCAGCACGAGCGCCTGCCCGTTGATCGCCCCCGCCTCCGCCGCCGCGAGGAACGCGACCGCAAACGCGACCTCGCTCGGCTCCAGCAGGCGGCCGAGCGGCGACGAGGCGACGAGCGCCGCCTCGGCCTCCTCCTCGCTCCGGTCGGTCGCCTCGACGATGCGCGCGATCGACCTGCGGGTCATCTCCGTCCGCACGTAGGCAGGGCAGACGGCGTTGGCGGTGACTCCCGTGCCGGCCACCTCGGCGGCCACGGCGCGCATAAGGCCGACGGCCGCGTGCTTCGACGCCGTGTAGGCAGCGGTGTAGCGGGCGCCGACGCGGGCGGCGGTCGACGCGACGGTCACGATGCGCCCGCTCCCGCGTTCGAGCATGCCGCCGAGAACGGCCCGGGTGCAGAGGAACGCGCCGGTCGCGTTGACGTCGAGGACGGCGCGCCAGTCGTCCAGCGTGGTGCGCTCGAGGGTGGCGCTGGTGGCCAGGCCGGCGTTGTTGACGAGGACGTCCACCGGGCCGAGGCGCTCGAAGAGCGCGGTCACCTGCTCCTCGTCGGTCACGTCGCAGACGTCTGTCTCCGCGGCCTCCGTCGCCTCCAGAGCCTTCCGGTCGCGCCCGACGGCAATGACCCGGTCGCCGGCGGCTGCGAAGCGCTCGACGACCGCCTTCCCGATGCCCTTGCCGCCGCCTGTCACGGCCACTACGCGCGTCACGCGACCGCCTCGAGCTCGGCGCGCAACGCCTTGCGGTCGATCTTGCCCGACGGCGTCTTCGGCAGCTCCGCCACGAAGCGGACGTCCCGCGGGTACTTGTGGGGGGAGAGGTGCGCGCGCACGTGGTCCTGCAGCGCGGTGGCCAGCTCGTCGGAGCCGGCGACGCCCGCCCGCAGGACGACGTGAGCCCGGGTCAGCGTCAGGCCTTCCTCCTCGTAGCCGACGACCGCACACTCAACGACGTCCGCATGCGAGACCAGGCAGTGCTCGACCTCGGCCGGCGCGACCCAGATGCCGCCGACCTTGATCAGCTCGTCGCTCCGTCCGCGGTACCAGAAGAAGCCATCGCGATCACGGACGAAGAGGTCGCCCGTGTTCACGAGGTCGCCGCTGAACGTCTGCTTGCTCTTCTCGTGCTCGTTCCAGTACAGGAGCGCGGCCGTGTCTCCCTCGATCCAGAGGGTCCCGACCTCGCCGTCGGGAACCTCCTGGCCGGCGTCGTCGAGCACGCGGGCACGATAGCCGGGCACGACCTCGCCGACGCTCCCTGGGCGAACCCGTCCGAGGCGGTTCGAGATGTAGATGTGGTAGGCCTCGGAGGAGCCGATCCCGTCGAGCACCTCGACGCCGAACGTCGCCCGCCAGCGCTCGTAGAGCTCGCGCGAGAGGGCCTCGCCCGCCGACGTGCAGAGGCGAAGGCAGGACAGGTCGTGCCGAGCAGCGTCGGGATGCGCGATCATCGCCGCCATCATCGTCGGTACCTGGACGAGGATGCTCGGCTGGTGTCGCGCGACGAGCTCGAAGATCCGCTCCGGCGTCGTTCGCTCGGGGAAGACGATCCCCGCGGCGCCGACGCCGAACGGGTACAGCGCCGTCAGATCGCGCGCGTAGCCGAAGAAGAGCTTCGGCACCGGGAGCACGACGTCGTTCTCCGTGATCTCCAGCACGCCACGCGCGTACCAGTCGAAGCTGAGGAGCGGGCTGTGCTGCGGGTGCACCGCCGCCTTCGGGAGGCCGGTGCTGCCTGTCGTGAACTTCCAGATTGCGACGTCGTCACGCGTGGTCGGAGCCGGTTCGAGCTCGTCGGGCGCCTGGGCGGCGAGAGCCTCGAAGGAGGCCTCCCCCGGACGGAGCTCCTCCTCCGCGCCGACCACGAGCACGTGACGGAGCCAGGAGCCCGAGACCGCCGCTTCCCGAACGCGCTCGAGCGTGGTCGCATCCGCGACCACAACGCCCGCCCGCGTGTAGTCGAGGTAGTAGGCGTAGTCCTTCGCCTGGAGGAACGTGTACGCCTCGGCCGTCACGGCGCCGATCTTCTGCGCGCCGTACCAAAGCGCCACGAGCTCCACGCCGTCGGCGAGGACGAGCAGCACCCGTTCCTCGGCGCGGACGCCGAGTTCGCGGAGAACGTGTCCGCTTCGGTTCGTCAGCGCTGCGAGCTCTGCGTACGTGGTCGAGCCACCGGGGCCGATCAGCGCCGTCCGGGCGCCGTGGCCCTCCTCGACGTTGCGGTCGACGAAGTAGCTGGCGAGGTTGAAGGCCCGCGGGACGTCGTCGTAGGTCAGCACGCCGCAACCTCGCGGACGAGCTCGACCAGCAGCTCTGTAAGGGTTTCGAACGTCCCCTCGCCCTCCTCGGCGGTCGCCTCGGCAGGCGCGCCGCAGTACGCGCGATCCATTCCCATTGCAATGAAGTCCGTCTGCCCGGCGGCGATCGCCGCTGGCATGTTGATCATCTTCGATTCCAGGGCCGCCATGCGTTCCTGCCGCACGAGCCCGGGCCGGTCGGCGAGGACGAGCGACGTCTCGTAGCGGCCGGCGTGGCACGAGCCGGACCGGAACTCGTCGGTCAGCCGCTCGGCGTTCTGCCGGCGAGTCAGGTCGAGGAGGCGAACCGCCGGCCCCAACTCGGCCACCGCCTCCCGGAGCGTGTGCACCTGCTCCGGCTCGAAGTGGCTGTTGACGAGCACGATCCGTGGGAAGCCCTGCGCGGCGAGCGACTCCGTGATCTCGACCACGAGCGCGCGGAGTGTCGCCTCTCCGATAGAGATGCCGCCGGGGAACGCGGCGCCGTAGCGGGTGACGCCGTAGGGAAGCGGCGGCAAGACGAGCGCGCGGACCTCAGGGTCGTTCGCGAGCCGCTCCGCGGCGCGCTCGCAGATGCCGAGCGAGATGAGGGTGTCCGTCTCGAGCGGCGCGTGCGGCCCGTGCGGCTCCGTCGCGCCGAGCGGAAGCAGGAGGACCGTCCGCCGGTCGTCGGCGAGCAGCTCCCCGACGTCGGGATAGGCGAGCTGGGCGAGCTCGTTCACGAGGGCGTGACCGCGCTCTCTTCGAGCTGCGGCGCCGAGGGAAGCTCGCGCTCGAGGTCGGAGGGAGGGAGATCGAGGATGCAGAGGTCGCCACGGCCGGCGCCGACGACCGTATTGACGTCGTCCAGGGTCGTCAGGTGACCGCCGACGAGGGTCGGCACGCGCGCCTCGGCTCGGACGCGGTCGCTGAGCGCGGTCAGGAACCCGCGTCGGTACTCCGGTCGGTCCTCGGCGATCGTCTGCCCCGCGACCGTGTGCACGAGATCGCAGCCGTGCTCGACCAGCGCGCGGGCGATCGCGATGCCGTCCTCCACGGACACGCCACCACGGGCCCAGTCGGTAACGGACAGGCGGACGGCAAGGACTCCGTCCCACGCCCGGCGCACGCCGTCGAGCACCTCGAGCGGGAAGCGCAGCCGGTCCTCGCCGTAGGCATCGGTCCGGTGGTTGCTCAGTGGGGAGAGGAAGCTCGCGAGCAGGTAGCCGTGGGCGTAGTCGAGCTCGAGGATGTCGACGTCGAGCTCCGCCGCGCGCATTGCCGCCGCGACGAAGTCCTCGCGGATCGCCGACATGCCGTCTTCGTCCAGCTCCAGCGGGACGACGCTGAACGGTCCGTAGGGGAGAGGCGATGCCGACACGAGCTCCCACCCGTCGCGCAACGGGACGTCAATGCCGACCGACCGTGGTCGGCACGCTCCGCGCCGGCCCGCGTGGCCGAGCTGGAGCGCAACGGGGTGGGCCGCGGGCGTCCAGTTGTGGATCGTCGGCGTGTCCGGCGTGATCCGACCCTCTATTGAGACCGCGACGAAACCGCTCAGGGCGAGTCCTGCCCCGGCCGGAGACGTGTCTGGCCGGACGACCGCGCGGTTCTGCAGGTTCAGGTTGCGCAGTGCCAGCGGAGCGAACAGGGGCGGCGGCGCGACGACGGCGGTGGCTCCCGTGAACCAGGCGTCGAGGGCGCGTGTGAATGCCGGGTCGCGGACAGTCAGGCTTGCGTGGCTGATACGGCCGCTCCGCGTGAGCAGGTTGAAGGCGAACTGGATCGGCTCGAGATCCCGGTAGCCGGCGACCCGGGCGAAGTAGGCCGCGCTCTCGCTCGCCGCCTGCTGCGTCCGCTCGACGACGGGCTGGCGCTCGAGCTCGTAGTCGACGAGTGCGGTATCGACTTCCCAGGCGCGGCGCTCGAGCGCGTCCCTGAGCGCGATCGCGTCCTCCATGGCGAGCTTCGTCCCCGATCCGATCGAGAAGTGCGCCGTGTGCGCGGCGTCGCCGAGCAGCACTGTGCGGCCGTGGTGCCAGACCTTGTTCACGACCTTCGGGAAGTCGAGCCAGAGCGAGCGGTTCGAGAGGAGCTCGTGGCCCTCCAAGTCGCGGGCGAAGAGCTGCTCGCAGAACGCGAGGCTCTCCTCCTCGCCCAGCCGGTCGAGGCCAGCGCGGTGCCACGTCGGCTCCGGGCACTCGACGATGAACGTGCTCGTGCGTTCGTCGAACGGGTAGGCGTGCACCTGGAAGAGCCCGTGCTCGGTGTCGCGGAAGATGAAGGTGAAGGCGTCGAAGACGAGGTCGGTGCCGAACCAGACGTACTTGCAGCCCTCCGGCTCGACGAATGTGCCGAGCTCACGCTCGTGCGCTCCACGGAAAAGGCTGTTGACGCCGTCGGCCGCAACCACGAGGTCGGCGGCGTCCGGCTCCTCGTCGACCTCCACGCCGAACGTGAGATCGACCCCGAGGGAGAAGCAGCGCCGTTGGAGGATCTCCAGGAGTCGCTTGCGCGCGATCGCCGAGAAGGAGTGGCCCTGCGAGCGGAGGACACGCCCGCGGTAGCGGATGTCCACCCGATCCCAGCGGGCGAAGGTGTCCGTGATGGCGAGATAGGTCTCTTGGTCGGCGTCGCGAAGCGCGCCGAGCGTCTCCTCGCTGAAGACGACGCCCCACCCGAAGGTGGCATCGGGAGGGTTCCGCTCGACCACGCTGACGTCGATGTCGCGGTCGGCCCTCTTGAGCAGGATCGCCAGGTAGAGGCCGGCCGGGCCGGCGCCGACGATCGAGACCCTCATCCCGAGACCGCTTCGGCCAGGCGATCGAGCTCCGCGACGTCCCCGACTGTGGGGAGGAGTAAGAGCTCGTCACAGCCCGCTTCCTCGTACCCGCGCACGAAGTCCTTGATCGCGCGAGCGCTCGTCAGGTTGGCGGCGACGATCCGCTCGGCGAAGGGGCCGGTGAACGCGTAGTAGTCGCGGAGGTAGGCGTTGCCGCGCTCGACGTCCCCGAGGGTGAAGTAGCCCTGGCCCCAGAGGCGCGGACGGCCGGGACGCCCGAGGTCGCGCCAGGCAGCCTCGGCGCGGGTCGCGGCGCTTGCGAAGGCCCGCGGCGGGCCGCCGCCGTGCGCGTAGCCGTCGGCGTAGCGGGCCATCCGGGCGTAGGCGGGACCGCTCGCGCCCCCGACGAGCAGCTCGATTCCGTCGCGTGACGGGCCGACACGATCCTCGTCGACGCCGCCGCGCAGGTACGCGAGCTGTTCGGAGAACCGCCTTCCCCGCCCGCGGTGCTCCACTCCCGCCACGTCGTAGTCCTCGGTTCGAGCGCCGATCGCGAGGCCGAGCGTCAGCCGCCCTCCGGAGAGCGCGTGCACCGAGGCAGCCTGCTTGGCGAGGAGGGCGGTCGAGCGCAGCGGGGCGATCGCGATCATCGTCGCCAGGCGCACACGTGCGGTCACCGCCGCCGCTGCGGCGAGCGTCGTGAAGGGATCCAGCGAGTCGTACGCCACACGGTCGAGGACGGCCACGCTCGAGAACGGCCCGCCGTCGGCGCGCCGCGCCCACTCGAGCACGAGGGCGCCGTCTGTGCCCGGCGTCGTCGAGGGGAGCCCGACGCCGACGTTCATGCGTTCGTCCGTGTCCGCGTGCAGGAAGGTTTACACTTCACCGAGGTGATGTGTCAACCAAATCGTGGCTTAGCCGGTCATGACTGACGCAGGCGACCTGCGCGCCCGGCTTCTCGAGCTCTCCCCGTTTGACCGTCACTACGGGCTCGAGCTCGTCGAGGTCAGCGACGAGCTCGTGCGCGGCCGGGTTCCGGTGCGTGAGCACCTCATGCAGCCGATGGGCATCGTGCACGGCGGCGTCCACGCGGCGATCGCGGAGGGGCTCGCATCGCTCGGAACGAACCACGGTGTCACCGGCGAGGGCAAGGTCGGGCTCGGCATGTCGAACCAGTCGTCGTTCCTCCGCCCGCTCGGGAGCGGGACGATCCATGCCACAGCGCGACGCCGTCACCGCGGTCGGACCACGTGGGTCTGGGACGTCGAGCTGGCCGACGACGAAGGCCGCCTCTGCGCCGTCAGCCGGGTGACCGTCGCCGTCCGTCCGGGCCCGTGAGCGAGGAGCTCACGCCGACGCTCTTCGAACGGCGTCCGCAGAGCCTCGTGATCACGCTGCTCGGCGCCTATGTCTATCCCGACGACCGGTCCGTCTGGTCGGGCGGGCTCGTGCGGCTCCTCGGGGAGCTCGGCTTCTCGCCGGGCGCGGCGCGGGTCGCCCTCGCCCGACTGACGCGCCGCGAGCTGCTCGCCCGCGTGCGCGACGGGCGGCTGGTCCACTACCGGCTCACCCCGCGGACGGTCGGCGCTGCTGGACGAGGGGGATCGACGCATCTTCTCGCTCGGCCGCGACGTGCGCGCAGCGGGCGAGTGGACGATGCTCTGGCATGCGATTCCCGACGAGCGGCGGCTCGAGCGCGGCCGGCTTGCCCGGCGCCTGCGGTTCCTCGGCTTCGGCTCGGTGCAGGACGGCGTCTGGATCTCGCCGCACGATCGCGAGCGCGAGGTGGCCGGGCTGCTCGAGGAGCTGCGCCTCGTCGGCCACGCAGCCGTCCTCCTCGGACGTCCTGCGAGCAGCACTGACTTCGAGGCGTTCGTCGCGCGCGCGTGGGACGTGGACGAGCTGACGCAGCGATACCGCGCGTTCGTGACCGCGTTCGAACGCCACGCGCCCGCTGAGCGCAACGGTCTCGGCGACCGCCAGGCCTTCGTCGTCCGGACCCGGCTCGTCCACGCCTTCCGGCAGTTCCCCTTCCTCGACCCGGGACTGCCGGACGAGCTTCTCCCGACGGACGGCTACCGCGAGCGGGCCGTCGGCCTCTTCGACGCGCTGTATGGATCGCTGGCCGAAGCGGCCCAACGCCACTTCGACGCGGCGACCGCTCGGCCCGCTCCTGCGAGACACTCCGCCAGAACGTGAGAGACTGAGCGAATCCTCGTTCGTGCTGGCCGTGCAAGCGGTGGGGCCCAGGAGCACGCCGAGCGCGTACGGTTCGCAAACTCGTTCGGGGCGTTCGTCGAGGTGTGGGCGGGCCCAGTCGCGCTCGCGCCTGCATCTCGGCCTCTTAAGCTCACGTCTGCGTCTATGGACTCAGCAGACACCAGCGGCTTGGCAACCCAGCTGGAGGACCGAGCCTAGGCCAGCTGTCAGTCTTGCCAACGCTGACGGGCCGGCCTGTTTGCTAACAAGGCAGCGCTGTGGCGGTCACCTTGACCGTTACGACCTCGGCGTGGCCGACCCCGGGTGTCACGGTTCTCCCGGCGACCCGACAGCCTCAATCGAGTTGCGCAAGACGCGAGTGGTCATCGACCCCAGGCCCCCCAGAAACGCCTTGAACAAAGGGCTTCTGGGAGAGGCGGAGGGGGAGGGATTCGAACCCTCGATCCGCCTAACGACGGATAGCGGTTTTCGAGACCGCCTAGAAACTACTGATTTGCAGGGAGTTTAGTCCCGGTTTCCCAGTGAGTTCGCCAGCAATCACGCGAGGTGTGCAGGGTTTCTTCCGACCGCGGTAACCCGCTGCTTCCTAACCTTAGATCGAGTTCAAGGAGGTTCCGTTGGGGAGCCCGGTTGAGGCCGGATCATGGAGAAGCGGCGAAGAGGCGCAGGCTCCCAGGCGCTCCGTCCAGCGCGCGCTCGCCGCGCTCTTGGAGGGCGATGCCCGGGCCGGCCACGATGTCCTTCACGGTGCTCAAGACGAGCACCTCGCAGGAGGATCCATGCGGCGGCGACGAGGCGCGATCCAACCGAACACGCGGACACGGGTGCTAGCCGCACCAATCACTCGTGCTGGCCACATCGATCTCGCGCGGGGAGCTCTTTAGGTTTGGGCGGTGAGCACCGCCGAGCTCCCTCTGTCGCAAGCGAACGTCGCCCCAAGCGACGGGTGGCGCCCCCGCGGCGCCCTCGTTGTCGCTGCCTGGACGCTCGCTGCGACCCTGCCGCTCGTCGGCCTGCTGTCTCTTCTGCTGCGCGAGCAGCTCGACCCGGACTGGTCCGAACCCGCGCGTCCACTTCACCGTGTTCCTGAGCGTCGGTGTCGGGGTCTTCGTACTCGCCTACGCCGCGGGCGGCGCGGCGAACCGGCGCGGCGATGCCCGCGTCCTGCTGATCTCGCTCGCCTTCCTGGCCACGGGCGGGTTCCTCGGCCTGCACGCGCTCGGGACCGCCGGAGTCCTCTTCACGCACGAGTATGCGGGGTTCAAGGTTGCGAATCCCGTGGGGCTCGTCGTCGCCTCCCTGTTCGCCCTCGCGTCCGCGTTCGTCGATGTGCGCTCTTCCTTCGCGCCGCGCGTGGTGCGACACCGCGCGGCGCTGCGCCGGGCGGTCTACGCCGCCATGGCCGTCTGGTTCGTCTGGACGGTCATCGAGCTACCGCCGCTGGACGAGCTTCACAGCGAGAGCGGTTCCCATAGCCTGGTTGCCGCGATGGCCGGCCTGGGCGCGGTCGCCTACGCTGTCGCGGCGGCTCGCTACGGGTACGTCTATCGTGGGCGGGTCGCCCTGCTGCAGGCCAGCGTGATCGCCTGTTTTGTCCTGCTCGCTGAGGCGATGGTCGGCGTGGCGCTGACAGGCGAGCGCGCCTGGCATGCTAGTTGGTGGGAGTGGCACGCGCTGATCGTCACGGCCTACGCCGTCGTCAGCTATGCCGCCTACCGCCAATGGCGCGACGAGCGCTTCCGCGGGCTCTATCTGCCCACCACGCGTGAGCGCGTCCAGTCCGTGAGCGTCCTCTTCAGCGACCTCGTCGGCTTCACGTCGTTCGCCGAGCGCGCGAAGCCCGCGGATGTTGCGAGCGTGCTCAACACGTATTACGCCGCCGCGGTGCCGTTGATCACCCGCGGGTTTGGCGGCCAGGTGGAAAAGTTCATGGGCGACGGAATGATGGCCACCTTCAACAGCCGTGGCGACCAACCCGACCACGCGGTGCGCGCCGCCGACGCGGCGCTGGCCCTCCAGCGCGAGCTGACCGCGATCGCCGAGGCCAACCCGGGATGGCCTCGCCTGCGCGTGGGTGTCAATAGCGGTGTCGCCGTCGTGCGCGAGATGGGCGGCCACGGGTTCGTCGACTATGTGGTCGTCGGCGACACCGTCAACACTGCGTCGCGGCTCGAGAGTGAGGCGCCCGAGGGCGGCGTGCTAATCGGCGCGGAGACCCGCCGGGCGCTGCCCGACCGCAGCATCGTTGAGGCGGTGCCGGGACTGCGCGTCAAGGGCAAAGAGGCGGCGGTCGACGCGTATCTCCTGTACGCGCTGCCCGGCTCGGGATGAGCCTCGAAGTCGACGGCGGCGGCGCTCCACGACGGCTGGGGCGCCACCTGCCGCGCTGATGAGTGCGTCTTGCTGGCGTTCAGCCGGTACGCAGAGACACACCCCGCGGCTGCGCGTAGCCGATTGTCTGGAGCGCGTCGCGCATCTCTTCGAGGATTGCCGGATCGTCGATCGTGGCCGGGGGTGTGTAGTGCTCCGAGTCCGCGATGCGGCGCATCGTTCCGCGGAGGATCTTCCAGATCGCGTCTTGGGAAGGCGCTCGACCACAACCGCGGTCTTGAACGACGCGACAGGGCCGATCCGGTCGCGCACCATCTGCACTACGTCGGCGACGATCGCGTCATGCGGGCGCTCCACACCGGCCTTCAAGACGAGGAAGCCGACAGGCAGCTGGCCCTTGAGCTCGTCGGCCACACCGATCACGGCACACTCGGCAACGTCGCGGTGCGAAGCGAGCACCTCCTCCATTGCTCCAGTCGAGAGGCGATGGCCGGCCACGTTGATGATGTCGTCGGTGCGGGCCATGACGAAGACGTAGCCGCGCTCGTCGATGTAACCGGCATCGGCGGTCTGGTAGTAGCCGGGGAAAGCGGAGAGGTACGTCTCACGGAAGCGCTCGTCTGCGTTCCAGAGCGTCGGCGAGGAGCCGGGTGGCATCGGCAGCTTGACCACGAGAGCGCCGATGTCGCCGGTGGGGAGCTTCTCGCCGCGGACATCCATGACCGCGAGGTCCCATCCGGGTGCGGCCCGAGTCGGCGATCCGGGGACGACGGGCAGGGGCTCGATGCCGAGGCAGTTGGCGGCGATCGCCCAGCCGGTCTCGGTCTGCCACCAGTGGTCGATCACCGGCACCCCGAGCTTCTCTGCCGCCCAGCCAAGCGTCTCTGGATCGCAGCGCTCGCCGGCGAGGAAGAGCGCGCGAAAGGCGGAGAGGTCGTAACGGCCGATGTGGCTGCCCTCGGGGTCCTGTTGCCGAATCGCGCGGAAGGCGGTCGGCGCGGTGAAGAGTGTGCAGACGCGGTGCCGAGAGATCACCCGCCAGAACGCGCCGGCGTCGGGCGTGCCGACAGGCTTGCCCTCGTAGAGGACCGTCGTACAGCCGTGGAAGAGCGGCGCGTAGACGATGTAGGAGTGGCCGACGACCCACCCGACGTCGGAAGCCGCCCAGTACACCTCACCCGGATCGACGTCGTAGACGTGCTTCATGGTCCACGCGAGCGCCACGGCGTGGCCGCCGTTGTCGCGCACGATCCCCTTCGGTTGCCCGGTCGTCCCCGACGTGTAGAGGATGTAGAGCGGATCCGTCGCCTCGACCGGCACGCAGTCCGCCGGCTCGACCCCGGAGACCGCATCCTCCCAGTCGATGTCGCGTGCGGAGTCGAGGTCGGCCTCGAGCATGGGCCGCTGGAGGATGATGGAGCGCTCGGGCTTCGCCTCGGCCATCTCGACCGCCGCATCAAGGAGCGGCTTGTACGCGACCACCCGCCCCGGCTCGATGCCACACGATGCCGAGACGACGACCTTCGGCTTCGCGTCCTCGATCCGGCTCGCGAGCTCGTTCGCGGCGAATCCACCGAAGACCACCGAGTGGATCGCCCCGATCCGAGCGCACGCGAGCATCGCGATCACCGCCTCGGGCACCATCGGCATGTAGACGATGACCCGGTCGCCGCGCCCGACCCCTTGTGCCGTCAGCGCGCCTGCAAACCGCGCTACAGCATCGCGCAGCTCGCGGTAGGTGAATGTCGCCGTCGTGCCGGTCAGCGGCGAGTCGTGGATCAGCGCGAGCTGGTCCGCCGCGGCCCCGCTCGACGTGGCGGTCAAGTGCGTTGAAGCAGGTGTTGAGCTTCCCACCGGCAAACCACTGGAAGAACGGCGCGCGCGGAACTGTCGAGCACGCGCTGCCAGGGCTCGACCCAGTCGATGGCGGCGGCAGCCTCGGCCCAGAACGCTTGCGGCTCCTCCAGCGATCGCCGGTAGATCTCGTCGAAGCGGCCCATAAACCTCTCCTTCCCAGCAGCAACCGAAGGTACGCCTTGGCCGAGACCGGGTCAATTCGACTACCAAGCCTGCTCCCGATGGTGCAGACGGTCGAGTGCGCCGCCTTCGTCCTGGGCGGGTCATCCGGCCTGCCCTCGCACTCAGCGCCGGCGCTGCCGATGCGAGCCTGACGCCGACTCGCACGCTCACCGCAGCGCCTCGAACTTGACCGCGCCCCGAACCGTCGGCGGCTCGGGCGATCGCTTCCGCACGTGCACGATCCACCCCCGGACGACTGGGCCTCGAGCGCGCCCAAATCGAGCACGCAGACGTCGACCGTTCCGCGCTCGCGCGTGGTCAAGGCGCTCGGAGGTGAGGTCATCCACCCGGGCCGGCCACACTGGGTGTGCAACTGTCAAGGTGACCGCCGCAGTCGTTGCCGACTCAGTAACCGCCGGCTGCCGACGCCGTTGTCCAACTTGACGGCCCGCAGGCTCGCTGCCAAATTACTCAGGCAGCCAGAAACCGCCTGGACAAGCGATTCCTGGGAGAGGCGGAGGGGGAGGGATTCGAACCCTCGATCCGCCTAACGACGGATAACGGTTTTCGAGACCGCCGCATTCGTCCGCTCTGCCACCCCTCCGACGGTGCTGGTGCGAGCGCTCTGCGGAGCGGAGAAGGAGGGATTCGAACCCTCGAAGGAGGTGTGTACCCCCTTAACGCCTTAGCAGGGCGCCGCCTTCGTCCACTCGGCCACTTCTCCGTGCCGGGCCATGGTACCAGCGGGTTCTCCGGCATCCCGCTTGGCTCCATACAAGACGAAGCCCGCTTCGGTGGGTTAGGAGCCGCACGACCGAAACGGGACTTCGCCAGACGCCGGGGGATATGTGAGGGGAGCCGGCACGTCCCATCATGCCGCCGGCTTTCGGCTCCGCCTTCCCTACGAAGGGGGATTCGGCTCGCCGTCGGCTAGCGCCGCCTCCTTGGCCTCTTCCTCCCGGAGGAGCCGGACGAGGAAGTAGATGATCGCCGAGAGGAAGACGAGCGCCTGCTCGGTGCTCATCAGGATCCCGCCGTAGTTCTGGTCCTCCACGGCCGAGAGCCCCCAATCCGCTCGACGCCGGTGTAGTGGTCGTAGACGGCCGTCGGCGAGAACGTCAGCGCGAGGCCGAGGAACACCGAGCCCACGAAGCCGGCTCCGAGGTAGCCGAGCCTGACCGGCGTCGACACGCTGTGCGGCTCGTCGGAGAACACCGGCCACCAGAAGACGAGCCCGATCGCGATCAGCAGGACGTGCTCGAGGTTCAGCGCCCAGTGGTGCTCGAGCGCGAAGTCGTAGAAGAACGCGAGGTGGATCCCGTACCAGCCGGCGAGCCAGACCGGCAGCGCGACCTTCGGGCGCGTGAGGAGCGCGAAGGGCCGGCCGCCGCGCCGCGCGAGCGCCGCGCGCATCGCCGGCGTGAGCCCGAGGATCAGGAGCGGCGGCCCCCAGTCGGCGATCATCACGTTCTGGAGCAGGTGGATCAGGAGCAGGTGGTCGACGGCCAACGTCTCGAGGGGCGAGTTGAGCGAGCCTGCGACGAGCAGGATCCCGGCGAGGAAGGCCGCCACGTTCCGGCGCGGCGCGCGCTCCGCGCGGGCGGCCCGGCCGTAGAGCACGAGCGCGAGCGCCGCGAGCGCGAGGAAGAGCGGCTCGAAGGTGAAGGCGTACGGCGACGACCCGCTCACGCCTCGAATCCTGCACCACCGGCCGCCGAGAGGGTCGCGCTCACCAGGGTCGCTTTGGGCTAGCCTCGCGAGGATGCGCATCGGCCGCCGCGACGTCGCGCTGACGAATCTCGACAAGGTCTTCTTCCCGGGTCCCGGGCTGACGAAGGGCGACCTCGTCCACTACTACGTCGACCTGGCGCCGTACGCGCTCAACCACGTGGAGCGCCGGCCGATGCAGATGAAGCGCTACCCGAACGGCGTCGAGGGCGAGTTCTTCTACCAGAAGCGCGTCCCGAACCCGCATCCGGACTGGCTCGAGACCGTGCACATCGTCTTCCCCGGGAGCGGGCGCACCGCCGACTTCCCGGTCGTCACCGACGCGGCCGGCCTCGCCTGGATCGCCAACCTCGGCTGCATCGAGCTGCACACCTGGCACGCGCGCGTGACCGACGTCGAGCGGCCCGACTACCTTCTCATCGACCTCGACCCGACCGAGGGCAACCCGTGGGAGCTCGTCCCGGAGATCGCCCTGGTCGTGAAGGACGTCATGGACGAGCTCGAGCTGCCCAGCTTCCCCAAGACCTCGGGGGCGACCGGCTTCCACATCCTCGCGCCGATCAAGCCGGAGCTGCGCTTCCCGGAGGTGCGGCGCTTCGCCAAGGCTCTCGCCCAGGAGGTCGAGCGGCGCATCGGCGACCAGGACGTTGCCACGACGACGTGGAAGGTCGCCGACCGGAGCGGCGTCTTCGTCGACTACGGCCAGAACTCCCGCGACCGCACGATCGCCTCCGCGTACTCGATCCGCCCGACCCCGGACGCCCGCGCCTCGGCCCCCCTGCGGTGGGAGGAGGTGCCCGGCGTCGACCCGGCCGCCTTCACGCTCCAGACGATGCGCGCCCGCGTGGACGAGGTCGGCGACCCGACGGCGGGCATGTGGCGGCGCAAGGTCAGCCTGGCGAGCCGCTTCGAGCAGCTCGGCCTCGAGCCGCCCAAGTAACAGTGTGTTACTTGCCCGGGTCGGGCGCGCTACGCTGGAGACCGTGATCATTCTCTATCCGGCTCTCCTGATCGGTGCGGCGGTGCTGGTCCTGCGGAGACGGGATCACGCCGGGGGCCGCGGCTGGCTCTGGTTCACGGCCTGGCTGCTCACCGGGGCGCTGTTCACGTTCAGTCTCGCGACGGGTTTCAGCATCGGGCTCCTGTTCCTGCCGTTGGTCGCAGCCGCCCTGCTCGGGGTCGCGTGGCTGTCTCCGCACTTCCGAGAGGCCTCGGGGCTCCTCGTGGGCGCCGCCACGTTCGTGGCCGCTGTCGTCGTGCTCCTGTAGAGAGGCCGAGCCTACGGCCCGCGGGCGAGGAGGCCCGGGACCGTGGGGTCGCCCTTCTTCGGGCGCGGGCGGACCTGGTCGACCGTGCACTGCTCCGGGTCCTTGTCCGGGCGGAAGCGGAGGAAGCGCGAGTTGTGGCGGAAGCGGCCCTTCTGCCACTTGTCGTAGCGGACCTCGACGACCAGCTCCGGCGGCACCGGGCTCCACTCGAGGTCGGCCTTCGGCTTCCAGCGGCTCGGCGCGCCGCGCGGCCTGCGCTCGGGGTTCGCGCCGAGGAGCGGCTCGACGCGCTCCGAGGATCTCCTCGCGCTTCTTCCCGGTCGCGGGCGCGGAGCCGACCGGGCGCAGCTCGCCCTGGT
The DNA here is from genome assembly GCA_963794055.1 of uncultured Actinomycetes bacterium. Classification (GTDB taxonomy): domain Bacteria; phylum Actinomycetota; class Thermoleophilia; order Gaiellales; family Gaiellaceae; genus JAIBJN01. The sequence goes on along the minus strand of CAWCCL010000021.1, from coordinate 100,403 downwards.
CGAAGAGCCCGAGCATGAGGCTGGCGATCCCCGTCCCCTTCTCGCTCCACGTGACGCCGACGACCACGCAGTCGGCCGTCTTCTCCCCCTTCACCTTCTGCACCGCCTCGCGCGAGCCTGGCATGTACGGGAGCTCGAGGCGCTTGGCGATCACGCCGTCGAACCCGGCCACGTCGAGCCGCTCCAGCCACCTCGCCGCCTCCGCGATGTCGCGTGTCCCTGGCGAGATGTCGAAGGGCAGCGTCTCCACCTTCGCGCGCCGCTCGGCGAAGGGCCTCTCGTGGAAGCCCTCGCCGTCCCACAGGAGGACGTCGAAGCAGATGAAGCCGGCCGGGATCTCCGCCGAGAGCTTCTTCACCCGGCTCTCGGCCGGATGGAGCCGCATCTGGAGCGCGTCGAAGTCGAGGGCGCCGTCTTGTACGACCACGATCTCGCCGTCGACCGCCGAGCGCGGCGGGAGCAGCTCCCCGAGTGCGGCCAGCTCCGGGAAGTAGCGCAGGAGCGGCCGCGCGTTGCGGCTCCAGAGGTGGAAGTCGCCGTCGAGGTTCTCGGCGATCCCGCGAAAGCCGTCCCACTTGGGCTCGAACTGCCAGCCGTCGCCCTCCGGGAGCGCGTCCACGAGCTCCGCCTCCATGGGCGGGAACGGCAGCGCGGCGGGTGTCTGGAGCTCCTCGGCCACGTCGCGATTCTGTCACCGATCCGGGAAACCCCGCGGGCTTGCCCCGCGTCTAACGGGGAACGATGAGGCGCGTCGCGATCACGGGCATGGGTGCGGTCACCCCTCTGGGGAACGACCTGCGCACCACCTGGAGCCGCCTGCTCGCCGGCGAGAGCGGCATCGACACGATCAAGGCCTTCGACCCGAGCGAGTTCCCCGTGCAGATCGCAGGCGAGGTGAAGGACGACTACGACCCGACCGGCGTGGCGCCGCCCAAGGAGGTGCGGAAGCTCGACCGCAACGTCCTCTTCGCGCTCAGCGCTGCGAAGGAGGCAGTGGGCGACGCGGGCCTGAACGGGTTCGAGCCCGAGCGCGTCGGCGTCGTCGTCGGCAACTGCATCGGCGGCTTCAACGAGCTGATGCGCCAGCACGACGTCCTCCGCGAGCGCGGCCCCGACCGGGTCTCGCCGACCTTTCTCGCCAACGTCCTCGTCGACTCGGCGAGCGGGCAGATCGCGATCGAGCTCAACCTCCGCGGGCCGAACTACGCCATCGTCTCGGCCTGCGCCACCGGGTCGCACGCGATCGGCGAGGGCGCGGAGCTGATCAAGCGCGGCGACGCGGACGCCGTCCTGGCCGGCGGCACCGAGGGCTGCATCCACCCGCTGATCCTGGCCGGCTTCTGCATGATGCGCGGGCTCGCCACCGGGAACGGCGACCCGCCGGGAGCGGCCCGCCCCTTCGACGCGCACGCGCGAGGGCTTCGTCATGGCGGAGGGCGCGGCGGTCGTCGTGCTGGAGGAGCTCGAGGCCGCGCGGGCCCGCGGGCGCGACGATCTACGCGGAGGTGCTCGGCTACGGGGCCTCGAGCGACGCGCACCACATGCTCCAGCCGGATCCCGAGTCGGAGGGCGTGGTCGCGATGATGCGCGCCGCGCTCCAGCGCGCGCAGGTCTCGCCCGACCAGGTCGACTACATCAACGCCCACGGCACGGGCACGCCGCTCGGCGACCTCGCGGAGACGCAGGCGATCAAGGAGGTCTTCGGCGACCACGCCTACGAGCTGGCCATCTCCTCGACCAAGTCGATGCTCGGGCACATGTTCGGCGCGGCCGGCGCGATCGAGGCCGTGTCGTGCGCGCTCGCGATCCACGAGGGGACAATCCCGCCCACGATCAACTACCGGAACCCGGATCCCGGAGCTCGACCTCGACTACGTCCCGAACGAGGCGCGCGAGGCCACCATCCGCGTGGCCCTCTCGAACGCGATGGGCCTCGGCGGCCACAACGGCTGCGTCCTCCTCGGACGGGTGAACTAGCGTTCCCGCTCTTCCCTTTTTCGCCGACAAGAGGCAAGATCAGTTGCGATGGGGTCGTCCTTGATGCGGTTCGCGCTTGCCGCGGCGCTCGTCGCCGTGCTCGTGGGCGCGTCCGGCGCCGGCGCGAGGACGCTCGCCGGTGACGGCGGGCTCCATCGCGTAGCCGGTGGTGCGGCTGCGGACGCCGAGTTCGTCTCCGGCCAGGTCGATCGTCCAGTTCCGCTCGGGTGTCTCGGCCGCCGCGCGGGGCAGGTCGGCGGCCGCGCGCGACGCGCACGCCGTCCGCGCGCCTCGGCCAGCCGGGCCTGACGCTCGTCCGCCTCCGGCAGCGGCGCGTCCGTGCGCTCGGCGGTGGCTCGCCTTCGAGCGCGACCCGAACGTCGCCTTCGCGGAGCCGAACTACCTCTACCGGATCACGCAGACGATCCCGAACGACCCGGACTTCGGCCTGCTCTGGGGCCTGAACGAGCCGGGCGACCACGACATCGACGCGCCCGAGGCGTGGGACACCCAGACGGGCAGCTCGACCGTCGTCGTGGCCGTCATCGACAGCGGCGTGGCCTACGACCACCCGGAGCTGGACGGCAACATCTGGGGCAACCCGACGAGATCCGCCGGGAACGGCGATCGACGACGACGGCAACGGCAAGATCGACGACGTCCGCGGCTGGGACTTCGTCCAGAACGACAACACGCCGCTCGACTTCAACGGCCACGGCACGCACGTCGCGGGGACGATCGGCGCCGAGGGGAACAACACTGCCGACATCGCCGGCGTCAACTGGGACGTCCCGATCATGCCCGTGCGCGCCGGCGACGCCTACGGGAGCCTCCCGGGCGCGGACATCCTCGCCGCGATCAACTACGCGTGCGCCGAGCGGCGCCGACATCGTCAACGGCAGCTTCGGCGGCTCCGGGCAAGTCGACTGGCGATCGGCAACGCCATCAAGTCGAGCCTGCAACGGAACCCTCTTCGTCTTCGCCGCCGGCAACGACGGCCACGTCCTCAACAACAACACGGCCGCGACCAACACCTATCCCTGCGAGTACTGGCGCGCTGCGCCGCACGGCGTCGGCGCCCCGAACATCGTCTGCGTCGCCGCCACGAACATCAGCGACGCGCTCGCCGGGTTCTCGAACCGCGGCAAGTCTGCCGTCCACCTCGCAGCGCCGGGCGTCGACATCTACAGCTCGTTGCCCGAGTGGTCGTCCGTCTTCTCGGACGATCTCGAGACGAACTTCCTCAACTGGACGGGTGCAGGCGGCACCGCGGCCTGGCAGCGGACGATGGAGCTCTCCAACTCGGGGTCGTGGAGCATGACCGACTCTCCGGGCGGCAACTACCCGAACATTCGCGGACATCACGATCCGGAACAACGCGGCGCTGAACCTCACCGGCCGGAGCGGCTGCGCAGCGGACTACGCGCTCGAGATGCTGATGCGCGACTTCGATCCGAGCACGGGTCAGGTCTTCGACTGGTTCGCGATCGAGCGCGCGACGGCGACCGGCGGGCCGTGGACGGAGATCGCGTTCTACTTCGGTACCACGTTCGGCGGCTTCGCGGCGCTCACCGACGACCTCTCCGCCCTCGACGGACAGGCGAACGGCTACTTCCGCTTCCTCGTCCACAGCGACAACACCCTGATGGACGATGGAGCACACGTGGACGACGTCGTCGTCCGCTGCCTGGTCCCGAACGGCGAGGACTACGAGGACTTCGACGGGACCTCGATGGCGACTCCGCACGTGGCCGGCGTCGCCGCGCTGCTCCTGGCGCAGGACCTGACCATGACTCCCGCGAAGCTGAAGAACGCGATCCTGAAGGGCGTCGACAAGAAGTCCGGCCTCACGAACCACGTCTCCACCGGCGGCCGGCTGAACGCGAACAACTCGCTCGTGATCGCCATGGATCACACGCCCCCGAACACGACGATCACCGGCAGGCCGCCTGCACGGACGACGAACAGGAGGGCGACGTTCAGGTTCGTCTCGAACGAGCCTGGCTCGACGTTCCAGTGCAGGCACATGGGCGGGGCCTGGCTGGCCTGCTCCTCGCCCGAAGATCTACAGCGGTCTCGGCAAGGGCTTGCACACCTTCCGCGTGCGCGCGATCGACAAGAACGGAAACGTCGATCCGACGCCTGCCGTGGACACCTGGCGCATCAGATAGCGCCGGAGCTTGATTTGTCCGAGCAGGAAGCTACAGTCCCGCTCACCCTGCTGAGCCGTCGAACTCGTCTTGGGGCAGTTCTCGCGGGCGTTCTCGTCCTTCTCCTTGCCGCGGGGTGCGGCGGGAGCGGAGGCGGAGGAGGCGACGGCGGGGGCGACAGCGCCGACCTCGAGGCCCAGGCGCAGCAGGTCGGAGCGCTCCTCGACCAGATCGAGGCGCTGCCGACGAGCGCGACGACGGCGGAGGACTTCTCGGCCCAGCTCGGCCCGCTCCGCGACCAGATCCAGGTCCACATCGACCAAATCGAGCAGACGGACGTGCCGGACGAGCTCAGCTCCCAGCGCGATCAGCTCGGCAACCGGCTACACGCGCTCCGCACCCAGCTCGGGCGCGTGAACGGGCTCCTGATCGCCGGCGACCTCGACGGCGCCAAAGCGGCCACCGAGCAGCTCCTCTCGATCACGCAGCTGCGCACCACGATCGCCACGATCGAGGCCGCCTCCTCGGGCGGCTAGCCCGGCCCGGCGAGCTCCGGGTCGACCGCTTCCGCCGTCAGCTCGGCGATGGAGTCGAGGACGAGGTCGGCCTCGGCGAGCGCGTCCTCGGCGGGCGGGTACCGCGGGTTGGGGACGGCGATGACGCGCATCCCGGCCGCCTTCGCGCTGCGGATGCCGTTCTCGGAGTCCTCGACCGCGGCGCAGCGCTCGGGGTCGACGCCCAGGCGCCGCGCGGCCTCCAGGTAGACGTCCGGCGCCGGCTTTCCGCGCGGGACCTCCTCGGAGGAGACGGTCGCCTGGAAGAAGTGGGCGAGGCCGGATACCTCGAGCACGAAGTCGATCAGCTCGCGGTTCGAGGAGGAGGCGACCGCGAGCGGCCAGCGCGCCGCGAGCCGCTCGCACCGCCTCGACCGCGCCGGCAATGAGCGGAAGCTCCTCGCGGTAGATCGCCTCCAGGCGCCGCACGACCTCGGCGTTGATCTCCTCCGGCGGCTCGGGGAGCCCGATCACGTCGTGCATGTAGCGCGACCACTCGAGGGAGCTCATGCCCATCATGTCCCGCGAGGCCTGGTCGTGCCAGCGGCCGCCGCGCTCCTCGGCGAGCCCTGCCGCACGTCGTCCCAGACGTGCTCGGAGTCGACGATGATCCCGTCGAGGTCGAAGACGACGGCCTCGATCACAGCGCGGCACGTACCCCTGGCCGACGTGGACGAGGGCAGGCGCCGGAGCGGCCGTGCTCCACCGAGACGACGCCGCCGACGAAGAGCGTGTGGTCGCCGGTCTCGTGCTCGTCGACGAGCCGTGCCTCGACCCAGCCGAGCGCGCCCTCCAGAAGCGGCGCGCCGAGCGTGCCCTCGCGCCACTCGATCCCGTGCCAGTGCGCGATCGGCGGCACGCCGCGGGCGAAGTGCTGCGCCACCGCCTCCTGGTCGCCCGCGAGCAGGCTGAGCGCGAAGCCGCCGGCGTCGCGCAGGAGCTCGTGCATGGCGGCCTGCCGGCTGACCGAGACGCCCGACGAGCGGCGGGTCGAGCGAGAGCGAGGCCACCGACCCGACGGTGAGCCCGAGGCGCTCGCCCTCGGCGTCGACGGTGAGCACGGCCACCCCGGCCGGGAAGCCGCGCAGGAGCGACGCGGAGCTCGTCTCCGACGTCGCTCAGCTGTGCCGATCGACCTCGAGGGCGTCGAGAAGCGCCGTCTCGCGCGCGGTCGGGTCGCCGAGCTCGGGGATGAGGTCGTTGAGCTGCGCGCGCCATCTCGCGGAGGTCGTGCAGGATCCGGGCTTCGGCGCTCCTCGAGGGAGCGGATCTCCTCGCGGAGCCGCTCGTGGCGGCCGTACGCCTCGGCGTCGATCTGCTGTGCCATCTCCTGGGCCGCCTCGCGCGTCGCGCGCGCCTGCTCCTCGGCGTCGGCGAGGATCTGCCTGGCCTCCTCCTCGGCGTCGCGCCGCTGCTGCGTCCCGTAGCCGTCCACGGCCGCGCGGACGTCGCGCGCGTACTCCTCGGCCTCGGAGCGCGTGCGCTCGGCCTCGCGGGCGAGGTCCTCGATCCGGGCGGACGCATCGGCGCCGGAGCGCTCGACGATCTCACGTGCTTGTGTCTGCGCCTCGCCCCGGATCTTCTCCGCGGCCTCCTCTGCGGCGCGTAGCACCGCCGCGACGGCGTCGCCGACGTCGGCGTAGGCCGTCGCCTGCTGGGGGGCTTCGGCGAACGGGGTGACCTCTTCGACCCCGCGCTCGGTGTCGTCGGAACGACGTCGCACGTCACCCTCCTTCGGGTGGGATGTCCCGCAGCTGGGGGAGGAACTTATTGCATCCCTGGGCGCAGATGCAAGGCTGAGCCGCCGTGCCCCACATCAGGCTGATCGAGGTCGACGAGGCGACGGGCCGGCTCGCGGACGAGTACGCGGCGGCGATGGGCCGGGCGGGCAAGGTCTTCAACATCGTCAAGTCGATGTGCCTGAACCCCCTCGTCCTCAACCGCTCGATGGCGCTCTACATGGCGATCATGTTCGGGCCGTCGGAGCTGTCCCGGGCCGAGCGGGAGCTCCTCGCCGTCGTCGTCTCGACGGCGAACGACTGCCACTACTGACTCCAGCGCGCATGCCGACGACCTCCGTGCCGAGGGCGCACCAGACGAGCTGGCCGAGCACGCGATGCACGACTACCGGCAGGCCGACCTCGAGCCGCGGGTCCGCGCTCTCTGCGACTTCGCCCTCAAGCTCACCGCGCGCGCCGGCGCCGATCGGGCGCGAGGACGCCGACGTCCTCCGCAGCCACGGCTGGAGCGACGAGGCCATCCACGACGCGATCCAGGTCATCTCCTACTTCAACTACATCAACCGGGTCGCCGAGGCGGTCGGGATCGAGGCCGAGCCCGAGTGGGGCCGGGCAGCCTGCGCGGAGTTAGGCTCCGCTGCAGGCCATGAAGATCGTCGTCCTCGGCGCCGGGCAGGTCGGCGCCACCATCGTCGAGGCGCTGCACGAAGACCACGAGGTCACCGTCATCGACCTGGACGCGGCGCGGCTGCAGGCCATCTCGTACCGCTACGACGTCACGGACGGTGAAGGGGAACGGCGCGACGCGGCGCGTCGCTGCAAGAGGCGGGCATCGACCGGGCGGCGCTGCTGATCGCCTGCACGTCCCGCGACGAGATCAACCTCGTCGCCGCGACGCTCGCGAAGAAGCTCTCGCCCGAGACGCAGACGATCGTGCGCACCACGAACCTCGAGTACCTCGAGGTCTGGCGGGAGCGCGCAGATCGAGGTCGACTTCATGGTCTCGTCCGAGCTCGAGACGGCGCACGCGGTCTCGCAGATCATCGGCGTCCCCGCCGCGCAAGCCAGACCGACGTCTTCGCCGACGGCCAGGTGCAGATCGTCGAGTTCGACGTCCCGCCGGCCGACGGGCGGGCGACGGACGCCTACGACGAGGTCGTCGGCCTCCCGCTCAGGAGGCGAAGATTCCGGCGGACTCGAAGGTGGCGGCATCATCCGCGGCGAGCGCGCATGCTCGTCCCGCGCGGCGACGAGTCCATCCTGCCCGGCGACCGGATCATCGTGATCGGCTCGCCCGACGCCGCGCGGGAGTGGAGCCGGCTCATGGCGCGCGGCGATCGGCGTCTCGACGACGTGGTCGTCTTCGGCGCCGGGCGCGACCGGCCTCGCGATCGCCCGCGTCCTCCTCGACCAGCGCATCCGCGTCCGGCTCGTCGAGTCGAATGCAGGACCGGGCGCGCGAGGTCGCCGAGGAGCTCCCCGAGGCGCGCGTCTACCACGCGACCGGGTTCGACCCGGACTTCCTCGAGCGCGAGCGAATCGGACAGGCGCGACGCGGCGGTCTTCGCGATGCGCGAGGACTCCAAGAACCTCTACGCGGCGATGCTGGCCAAGGTGCACGGCATCGGCTTCACCATCGGGATCGTCCACGAGCCGGTCGTCGGTCGAGGTGTTCGAGCGGGCCGGGATCGACGTGGCGGTCAACCCGCGCTCGGTGACCGCCGAGGAGATCGTCCGCTTCGCCCACGATCCGCGCCTCCGCCAGCTGGCGATGCTCGAGGGCGACCGCTTCGAGATCCTCGACCTCACGGTGCGGCAGACGAGCAAGCTCGTGCGGACGCCGTTCAAGGCGCTGCCCGATGACCGGGTCGCTCATCGGCGCGATCGTTCGCGACGGCAGCGGCGATCTTCCCGCACGGCGAGGACCAGCTCGAGCCCGGCGACCGGGCGATCATCTTCACCGAGTCGCGCCGCGTGGCCGAGGTCGAGAAGGCGCTCTAGTGGCGCGACGCGGCGCGCCGGCGCTGAACGTCGAGGTCGGCGCGTCGCTCAACCTGGTCGGCGCGCTGCTCAAGTACCTCTCGCTCGCGTTCCTGTTCCCCATCCCGCTCGCGATCGGCTACTCGGAGCCGTGGTGGCCGTTCGCGGCCGCCGGGCGCCGCCACGGCTCTCGCCGGGTGGGGGCTCGAAAAGGCGACGCACGGCAAGGAGCGCGTCGGCATCCGCGAGGGCTTCCTCGTCGTCGCGCTCACGTGGCTGCTCGGCTCGGTCGCGATCGCGCTCTCGTACATCCTGTCGGGCGAGGATCAGCTCTCGCCGCCCGGTCGACGCGCTCTTCGAGGCGATGTCGGGGATGACGACCACCGGCTCCAGCGTCGTCTCGGACGTCTCGACCCTCGACCGCTCGCTCTCCATGTGGCGCCAGTTCACGCAGTGGTTCGGCGGCATGGGGATCATCGTGCTCGCCCTCGCAGTGCTGCCGCGCTTGCGGGTCGGCGGGCGGCAGCTGATGGAGTCCGAGGCGCCCGGCCCGGAGCTCGAGGCGCTCACGGCGTCCATCCGCGACACGGCGAGGCGGCTCTGGCTCCTCTACGTGGCGCTGACGGGGCTTCTCATCCTCATCCTGGCGTCGTTCGGCTGGACGGGGGTCGACGCGCGGATGGGCCTGTTCGACGCGACGGCCTACGCGTTCGCGGCGATGCCCACGGGCGGCTTCGGGATCGACGCGCGGTCGGTCGAGCCGTACGCGCCGGCCTCACAGTGGGTGCTCGCCGCTGTTCATGGCGATCGCGGGCGCAAACTTCGCGCTCCTCTACCGCGCCTTCGTGCGCCGCAAGCCTGTCGCGCTCGTTCGCGACGAGGAGTTCCGGCTCTACCTCGGCGTGCTCGTGCTCGCCTCCGCGGTCCTCGCTGCCATCCTCTGGGACGCCGGGATCAGCGCCGGCGAGGAGGCGATCCGGCAGGCAGCTTTCCAGACCGTCTCGATCATGACGACGACAGGCTTCGCCAGCACCGACTTCAACACGTGGGTCATTGCGGCACCTGCCGCTGCCATGCTGATCGTCGCGCTCATGTTCCCCGGAGGCTCGGCCGGCTCCACCGCGGGGTCGATCAAGATCGTCAGGCATCTCGTGATCGGCCGGGTCCTGCGGAGCGAGCTCGACCAGGCCATGCACCCCGAGTACGTCGCGCCCATCCGCGTCAACCGGGTCGTGCTCGACGAGCGCACCGTGCGCGCCGTGATCGCGTTCGTGCTGCTCTACGTCGGCATCTTCGTCGTGGGCGCGTTGCTCCTCCTCCTCGACGCCCACCGGGTCGACCTCGAGCTGTCGCCCTTCGACGCGCTCGCAGCGTCTGCGACGACGCTCGGGAACGTCGGCCCGGCGTTCGGGGTCGCCGGGCCGATCGGGTCCTTCGAGCCGTTCAGCGACGTCTCGATCGGCATCATGACCGGTCTCATGTGGATCGGACGCCTCGAGATCGTGCCCGTCGTCGCGCTCCTGACGAGGGCGTATTGGCGGGCGTGATTTAGAACTCGAATCAGAATGACGCTTCGCCGGCGCGGTGTCCTGGGTGAGTGCGATGCAAGGACGCAGGGCGCCTGAATAGCAGCGCTATTCGGGCAACCGAGGACGCCGCAGCGCGCCGCCCAGGGCGTCGCGCCGGCTCAAGGCTTCATTCTGCTTCGGGTTCTTAGGAAAGGGCCTTCGCGAGCACGGCGCGCGCCTGCGCGACCGCGCCCGGGGCGATCTGGTGGGCGACCGGGTCCTCGCGGTAGGCGACCTCCAGTCCCGCCGCCTCCAGCCGGTCGCGCGCGTCGCGGCCGAACTCCACTCCGATCACCGGATCGTACGTCCCGTGCGAGATCGACACCGGCATCCCGGCGCGGCTCTCCAGGTCAAGCGCGAAGCCTTCGACGGTGGGGATGAAGCCGCTCATGGCGATGATCCCGGCCGGACGGGGACGTGTGGCGGCGAGGCCGAGCGCATGCGACATCACGGCCCCCTGCGAGAACCCGCCGAGCACGGTGCGACCGGGCTCGACGCCGGCCTCCTCGAGCGCCCCGTCGAGCCACTCCGAGGCCTCCGCAAAGGTGAGGAGGAAGGTGTCCGGGTCGGGGAAGCCGATCTCCCGGACCGCGTACCAGTGCGCGCCGCCGGGCGGGAGCGCGAGCGGGCCGCGCGGCGCCAGCCCGACGAGGCGCTGCTCCGGGTCCAGGAGGTCGAGGAGCGGCATGAGGTCGAGCTCGTCGGCGCCGCGCCCGTGCATGAGGACGAGAGCGCCCTCAGGCGTCCCGGCGGCCGGGCGCGTGCGGTGGACGATCGGGCTCCGCTCGGGCGTCATGCGACTGAGCTTAGATAGCTCAGCGCGTGCCTAGCCCCCGTGCTTGGGCTTTTCCTGCTTCTGCTTCTTCTTGTCCGGCTTCTCGTCGCGCCGGTCTTCCTTGTCGGCCTTGCGCTTCTCCTTCTTCTCGGCCCGCTTCTCGTCGCGCCGCTTCTCCTTCTCGGCCTTGCGCTTCTCGCGCTCCTCGGCCTTCTCCTCGCGGCGCTTCTCCTTCTCGGCCTTGCGCTCCTCCCGGGCCTCCTGCTTCTCCCGGCGCCGCTTCTCCTTCTCGGCCGCCCGGTCGGGCTTCTCCCAGCCGGGCGGCTTGCCGGGCTTCGGGGGCTCGTGCGGGGGGAGCGGCGGCTCTGTCGGCTGCTCGCCGCCGGGCCGGCCGAGGCTCCCGCCGCCGGGGCGCGTGGGATCGGTTCCCGGCGACCCGCCGCCGCCCGAGCCGGACGAGGCGGTGTCGCCGAGGATGCCGCTGGAGCTCGACGCGGGCGCGACCGGTGCAGTCTGTGGGGGTGCGGGCGCGTCCTCGGTCGGCTCAGCGGGCGGGGGAGCCAGGGCGTCGGCGACGATCTCGCCGGCCTGCGCGGTGCCGCGAAGCGGCGCCGGAAGGCTGTCCAGCGGCCGGTCGCCGCGCAGGACCATGGGCGCAAGCGCAAGCAGCGCGATGACCACGCCGAGCGCCACGGTCCAAAGCGCATATGTGCCTAGACGGCTCCCCACCCTTCTCCCATCGGCTGATCCTCCCTCTGACTTGAACGGTAACCCACGGTCTACGCGGTTGGAACCCCTGAGACGTCCAGGATCCCCTGCAATGCCTGGGCGTTTGCGGGCGCCTGGGCGACGAGCTCGCCCTGGGGCGTGCGGTTCCAGCGGTTGTTGTTGAAGAGGACGTAGACCTCGTCCGCTTTCTTCCCGAGCTCTCCGAGCGGCTCGACCCATTCACGCAGCTCGTCCTCGGAGTACGAGTAGTCGAAGCGGTCGCTCGCGCTACCGCCGCGGGCGTTCCACGTGCCCGCGTTGCGCCCGTGGAAGCGGACGTAGGCCAGCGGGCTCGTCGCCGCGACGACGGTGGGGACGAGGTTCTTCGCGTCCGTTCTGGGCGCGTCCACGACGACGTTGGACGCGCCGAGCTCCTCCAGCAGGGCCAGCGTGGCGGCGCGGTTTTCCTCGTCGAGCCAGCTCCGGTGGCGGAACTCGACCAGCGGGCGGTCGCCGTCCAGCTGCTCGACGGCCCAGCGGAGGTAGTCGACGGACAGGTCCTTGTAGACGACGTAGGACGGAAACTGGAGCAGGATCCCTCCCAGCTTCCCCGTCTCGCGCAGCGGCTCGAGCGCCCGGTGGAAGCGCCGGAAGACCTCGGCGCGGAACTCGCGGGGCGGCCGGTCGACCCTGCCGCGCTGGTCGAGCGGCGCGCCTTCGCGCAGGTCGGGCGGGAGCTGCTCCACCTTCACCGGGTGGCGCGTCATGACGCCGAACGCCTTCACGTGCATGACGAAGCCGGCGGGCGCGCGCTCGGCCCAGCGCGAGACCACCGTCTCGTCCGGGAGCGCGTAGTAGGTCGAGTCCACCTCGACCGTCGAGAAGCGCTCCGCGTAGTAGCGGAGCCTGGCCTCGGCGGAGGAGACCTGCTTGGGGTACCAGTGCTTCGTCAGGGCCTCGTCGGCCCACGAGCACGTACCGATTCGGATCGGGGCGACGGCCACTACACGGCCAACGCTAGCTGCTCCTGCCGTCTGGATGGGATAGGTCTGCCGCCGCCCGCCGGGGCCAGGCCGTGGCGCAGGCGCAGGCGCGCGAAGCGCTCCCCCACCTGCTGCTGGTAGGCCTTCGGCGCGTAGGCGCGGCTCCCGTACAGCTTGACGTAGCGCGGGTAGAGCCAGGGGTACGCCTGCTTCAGCCAGGGCATGAAGTGCTCCCGGATCGCCGGGCGCACGTGGAGGACGATCGCGGACGCCCACGAGACGCCGGCCGCCGCGCAGGCCGCGAGCACCTCGTCGAGATGCTCGTCGTCGTCGGTCAGGCCGGGGAGGACGGGCGCGACGAGGACGCCCGTGCGGATGCCCGCCTCTGCGAAGCGCGCCAGGATCTCGAGCCGCCTGCGCCCCGGCGGCGTCCCCGGCTCGACGACTCGACGCACGGCCTCGTCCAGGGTGCCCACGCTCATGGACACGGTCAGCGGCGCCACCTCGTTCAGCCGCTTGTAGACGTCGAGGTCGCGCAGGATCAGAGTCGACTTCGTCAGGATCGAGAGCGGGTTGCGAAAGTCGGCCAGAGCCTCGACCACGCCGCGGGTGAGCCTGTAGCGCCCCTCGCAGTGCTGGTAGGGATCGGTGGCCGTGCCCATGGCGATCGTCTCGCCGCCCCATCGGCGCGACGCGAGCTCGCGCCGCAGCACCTCGACGACGTTCGTCTTGACGACGATCTTCGAGGAGAAGTCGTCGCCGATCCCCAGGTCCAGGTAGCTGTGGAACGCGCGGGCGAAGCAGTAGTGGCAGCTATGCGTGCACCCGCGGTACGGGTTCACAGTCCAGCGGAAGGGGATCCGGCTCAGATCCGGCACCCGGTTCAGAGCCGACTTGCAGGTGTCCTCGAGGTACTGGGCGCGGGCCACGTCTGCGCCCAGTATAGAACATATGTTCGTGTCGCGCGTGCGGATGAGAACGGCCCGACCGGCCATGCCCCGGGGTCAGGTCTTGCATCGCAGCATCTGCGTGATTGCAAGACCTGACCCCATGACCCCAAGACGCGTTAGCCCTTACCGTTACTCGGGATGCACACGGCGTCGATCTCGGCGTCTCCGTCCGCGAGCGCAGCCCGGGGGCCGCCCCAGTGAACCGCGACGTAGCGGTACGGAGCGTCGAACCTCCACTGGGACACGAAGTCGTCGGCGATCCACTCGAGGTTCCAGCCGTTGTCGTAGATCCGCGTGATGTTGCCGACGGCCCACTTGGGAACAGCGTCGGGCGGATTTGGGTCACTCGATGCGTAGACGGTGAATTCGAGCGCCTCCCCTGGAATGGGCCCGTGGTCGATCGACGGGAACACGTGGACCTTCTTCACCTTGCGTCCCATGTCCCAGACCATAAAGTCTGCGTCCCTGTCCTGAACCCAGTGCAGGTCGACGGAGTTGCCGGCCCTGAAGGCCAGAGGCGATGGCAGCAGGTAGGCGTAGTTGTTCGGGTTCGTTTGGAAGCCGTTGAATTCGGCGCCTCTGACGTACGTGCCGCAGTCCTCGCTCAGCAGAGGCGTCTTCACATGAGTACGCCCGCCGGAACCGTAAGCGATCGAAAACCCGCCGATTCCGACTCCAAGCACCGCGACCACCAGAAGAATCCTGAGGATTGGCGTGCGTTGCATTCGATGCCTCCTTCGTCGGTTGAGTGGGACAGCGCGGACGGGAGCGCAAGCCCAGCGGCCTTCCTCGCGGCACCCGCCGCGAGTCCCGAAGATGGCACCTGAACGGGGTGGCGCCCCTCTCGCGAACCTACACCCAACCTTCTTCCCCGGTCAATGAACCGTCCGCCCGGCGAGGGTCAGGGGCGATCAGTGGATGCCAGTGGGCGTCTGGCTCCCGGAGGGCGTATCGTTGGTTTGGCCCGACATCGGTCGGAGACAAGACATCTGATGGATCCCCAGCTCCAAGCGCTCCTGGACCGCGGCGAGGAGCACGAGTGCCTCGAGTACTCCGAGGTGGACGCTCACGTCGACGCCCTCGAGCTCGGCGAGGAGGAGATCGAGGACCTCTACGAGGAGATCGATCGGCGCCGGATCGAGCTTCGCGACGACTGCGGTCGCGAGGCGAAGGCCACGTACGTCAACGGCGACCTCGCGGTCGCCACGACCGATGCGCTCCAGCTCTTCATGCAGGAGATCGGGCGCTACCCGCTCCTGACGAAGGAGCAGGAGATCGAGCTGTCCAAGCGCGTCGAGCGCGGCGACCTGGAGGCCAAGGAGCAGATGATCAACTCCAACCTCCGGCTGGTCGTCTCGATCGCGAAGCGCTACCAGGGCCACGGGCTCACGCTGCTCGACCTGATCCAGGAGGGGATCCTCGGGCTGATCCGCGCCGTCGAGAAGTTCGACTGGCGCAAGGGGTTCAAGTTCTCCACCTATGCGACGTGGTGGATCCGCCAGGCCGTGCAGCGCGGTGTCGCGAACAAGTCGCGGGAGATCCGGGTGCCGGTGCACATCGTCGAGCGCGAGCAGCGCATCTCGCGCGCCGAGCGTGACCTTGCCCCCAAGCTCGGACGCATGCCGAGCGACGAGGAGGTCGCTGAGGCGGCGCGGATCACGCTGGCGCAGGTGGCCGAGGTGCGTGTGGCGGCGCGGGCGGTGACCAGCCTCGACCGGCCGATCTCGGAGTCGAGCGGCACGACCTTCCAGGAGCTGCTCGCCGGCGGCGAGGAGGACGTCGAGCAGGAGGTCACGGTCAACCTCGCGCAGGAGGCGCTCCGCGACGCGCTCGAGGAGCTGCCCGACCGCGAGCGCGAGGTCCTCAAACGCCGCTACGGCCTGAACGGGGAGCGCGACCCCGAGTCGCTCGAGGAGATCGGCCGCGGCCTCGGCATCACGCGCGAGCGTGTGCGCCAGATCGAGTCGGACGCCCTCGAGCGGCTCGCCGTCCGGCGCGAGATCGCGGCGCTGCAGGGCGTCGTCTAGCCTGCGAGCCATGTGGCGACCGGGACTGCTGCTTGCGCTCCTTGCCGTGCTCGCGGCGGCTCCGGCCGCGGACGCGCAGTCGTGGACCGAGCGCTCGGCCTCCGCCGCGAAGTACGTCCAGGGCCGGGCCGGCGTCGAGAGCTTCGCATTCGTCGACGACCGCGGGCGACTGCGCGGGCACCGCCTGCGGATGCAAGCGCCCTCGGCCAGCCTGCTCAAGGCGATGGCCCTGGTCTCCTACCTCAACCGCTCGTCGGTGCGCGGGCGCGCGCTGACCGATTCCGACCGCTCGCTCCTCGGGCCCATGATCCGCCGGTCGGACAACGTGGCTGCGAGCGCCGTGCTTCGCATCGTCGGCTCGGGCGCCCTGTATCGCCTGGCCGAGCGGGCGGACATGTGGGACTTCAGCTTCGCCTGGCCGATCTGGGGCAACTCGACGACGACCGCCCGCGACCAGGCGCGCTTCTTCTACCGGATCGACCGGCTCGTCCCCAGGCGCCACCGCGGCTATGCGCTCGCGCTCCTTGCCAGCATCGTCCGGTCACAGCGCTGGGGCATCCCACCGGTGCGGCCGCCCGGGTGGAAGATCCACTTCAAGGGCGGCTGGGGCTCCGGCACCGGGCTGGTCGCGCACCAGTCGGCACTCTTGCGGAACGGCTCCAAGCGGCTTGCCGTCGCGGTGCTCACACGCGGCAACCCGAGCCACTCGTACGGGACGCAGACGATCCGGGGCGTCGCGGCGCGGATCCTCGCCCGGCCGCTCCCGCTCGCTCCCGAATAGGTGGTCCACGAGAACGAGGAGCCCGGTACTCGCACCCCGGGCGTGCTGCGGCGGCCGCCAGGGGATGTCCGCGCTCCTCGTCTCTCGTATGGGTATCGGCTCGCGGGGCGGTCGACTTGAGCCCTCTCGCACGAGATGTTCGGAGCCCTGGTGGACGGCTAAGGTAGTGCCGTGCGCCGCCGTCTCGCTTGGATCGTCCTGTTTTGGCTCGGCCGCCGGGCCTGGCAGCTGTGGCGCCGCCGGCAGGCCGCCCGCCCGACGCGCTAGGGGAACCGCGAGCTCTCCGGGTCGAGGTCGAGGCTGCCGCCGTCTTCGCAGCCGGGTGGGACGCGGTACTCGGCCGTGGCCACGCTTCGCCCCGCGTTCTCGACGAGCTGCTGGCGCATCAGCCGCCGCGCGGTTTCCTCCGACAGCCCAAGCCGCTGTCCCAGCTCGACGCCGGATTGCAGCGCGTAGCACTCCGTCGTGCCCTCGTCGGCCACGCCGCGCAGGTGCCACGACTCGTGGGCCAGCACCGCGACGGCGCGGCCGGTCTGGCTCGACCTCACCTCGCCGTCGAACGCGAGCCGGTAGAGGTCGAGGCATCGCTCCGGCGTGAGGTAGGCGAGGTCGCCGCCGACCGTCGCGACGCCGTCGGTGTGCTGGATTGCGCCGACGTACGCCCCCGACTCGTCGCAGCGGATCCGCACGGGCTTCCCCACGAGGCGTGACGCCTCCTCCGAGAAGCGGGTCTGCGCCTCGGCTCGCGTCTCCACGGCCAGCGAGTCCCAGCCGGTGCGGAGCTCGACGAACCAGAAGACGAGGACGAGCGCGCCGATGACGCCGAGGCCGACGAGGAACCGGCGAACCGGCGGCCAGAGGCTCGTGTCGTCCTCGAGCTCCTCGTCGTCGTCCTCGTCCTCGTCGTCCTCCTCCAGCCAGGCGAGGTAGCCGTAGCGCTCCCGGTCGACGGGCTGCGGCCCGCGGTCCGGCCGGGGAGCCGGCGGCCGGCCGAGCGCGCCGAGGAAGAAGTTGACCTCGAGGCCGAGCGCGATCAGGAAGGCGAGCCACACCGGCACCGCCGAGCGCAGCTCGTACGGCCCGAAGATCCAGGCGAGCACGAAGACGACCAGCGCGACGCGCAACGCCGCCGGGAGCATCGGAAGCCGGTCCGCGAGTCTCTGCACCCCTCGACGGTAGCCCGGCGGCTGCGTCCGACGTAAGAACCGCCCGCGCCGGCGCACCAACTCCTCCGACACCCACCGACAAGGAGGAGCCACGAAATGCCCTACGGCGACTGGATCAACGAGCTGCCGACCGCCTTCTTCATGGTCGTGCACATCGCCGCGTTCGCACTCGGCGCGGGCTTTGCCTGGCTCGCCTTCAAACGCGAGCTCGCCCTGCTAGGGGTCGCCTTCTCGCTCTTCGCCCTGGCCGAGGTGACGTACATGACCTACCACCTCGACTGGACCGTGTTCCTGTTCGCGCACACGATCGCCGAGGTCCTCGACCTGGTCGCGTTCGTGCTCGTCTTCGCAGCCGCGGTTCTGCAGGTCGTCCGGCGGCCGGCACTGGGAGCGACGGCGCAGTGACGAAGCTCCTCATCCCGCTGGTTGCCGCGCTGACGGGGCTCGCCCTCACGGCGGGTTGCGGCGGCGAG
The DNA here is from genome assembly GCA_963794055.1 of uncultured Actinomycetes bacterium. Taxonomy (GTDB): domain Bacteria; phylum Actinomycetota; class Thermoleophilia; order Gaiellales; family Gaiellaceae; genus JAIBJN01. Next base: position 82,572 of record CAWCCL010000021.1, on the reverse strand, counting down.
GGCGAGACCTCCCAGCCGGTGGCGACCACCGAGGTCGCGATGGCCAAGAGCTACCGCTACGACCCGAGGACGATCGAGGTCGAGGCGGGCGCGACGGTGACGTGGACGAACGAGGACAACTTCACGCACACCGTCCAGGTCGACGGCCAGGAAGACCACGAAGTCGAGCCCGGGGAGAGCGTGTCGATCACGTTCGACGAGCCCGGCACCTACCACTACGTCTGCAGGCTCCACCGCAGCGACATGGACGGCGAGGTGATTGTCAGGTGACGATCGACTGCGCCCCCGCGCCTACATCCAATGACCCGAAGGGACACTGACATGAGCCCCACCCGCACGTACCGACCGCTCAGGCTTGCGCTGCTGCTGCTGGTCGTCGTCTTCAGCGCCATGGTTGCTCTCGCGTTCACCGGTGGGCACGATGCCACCGCGCACGGAGGCGGCAACCAGGCGACCAAGCATGCGACCCCCGCAAAGGGGAACGCGACCATCACGCGGAAAGAGCTCGCGTTCCGCAACGACATGCGCAAGCTGTGGGAAGACCACATCACCTGGACGCGGCTGGCGATCATCAGCCTGACGACCGACGCCCCCGACACCGAGGCAACGGTCGGGAGGCTGCTCCAGAATCAGACAGACATCGGTGCTGCGATCAAGCCCTTCTACGGCGATGCGGCCGGCGACGAGCTGACCCGGCTCCTTCGTGACCACATCCTGATCGCCGCCGACCTGATCGCGGCCGCCAGGGCCGGCGACGGTGCCGCCGTCGCCGCGGCTCAGACACGCTGGACGGCGAACGCCGACGAGATCGCCGCCTTCCTTGCGAGCGCCAACCCGCGCTCCTGGAAGCTCCGCGAGCTGAAGACGATGCTGTACGAGCACCTGCGCCTGACCACGAACGAGGTCGTCGCTCGATTGCAGGCCGACTGGGCCGCCGACGTCGCCGCCTACGACCAGATCCACCTCCAGGCGCTCGAGATGGCGGACATGCTCTCGACCGGGATCATCGACCAGTTCCCGAAGCGCTTCCGCTAGGCGCGCCACCCACCTTCCTCCCATCCCGAGGCGGCCTCGAGCCGCTCCGGGATGGGCCGGGAAGGTAAGGACGGCGCCGCGGCGGGCACAAAGAAGACATGCAGGCGCACACCACAACGGGCTCAGGCGTCGATCGGGTCGTCGTCTGGCGGCGCGAGCAGCTGGTGCAATCGGGCCTGGCGCTGCCTCTGGCAGCGTGGCTCGCGAAGGACACACGCTATGACCTGCACGCGCTGATCGGACTCGTCGAGCGCGGGTGCCCGCCCCAGCTCGCGGTCCGGATCCTCGCTCCCCTCGAGAGCGACGAGGCGGCATGAGCGCTCTCCATCCGGCTACCGTTCGTAGTGCTCTCGTGCAGCCGGTAACTCCTCTGCCAGCGGCGACCACGCCGACGGCGCCGCTCCTCGATGCGGAGTCGCGGGAGTGGCTGCGATCTCTGCGCGCCGAGGGCCGCGCTCGCGACGACGCGGTCGCGCGGCTGCACGCGCTCCTTCTGCGCGCCGCGCGCTTCGAGGTCGCGCGCCGCCGGCACACGCTCCAGCATCTGCGCGGCGACGACCTCGACGACATCGCGCTCCAGGCCGCCGACGACGCCATGGTCAGCGTCCTCGCGCGGCTCGACACCTTCCGCGGCGCGAGCCGCTTCACGACCTGGGCCTACAAGTTCGCCCTCCTCGAGGCAGCGGTCAAGCTCCGCACGCGCGCCTGGCAAGGCCGCGAGATCCCGCTCGAGCCCGAGACATGGAGCCTCTTTTCGAGCGCGGGGCTCGAGCCGGACGTCGAGGTGGAGCAGGGCGAGCTGCTGGCGACGGTGCGAGGTGCGATCAACGAGATCTTGACGCCGCATCAGCGGCGCGTGCTCGTCGCCCTGGCGCTCAACGGGGTGCCGATCGACGTTCTCGCCGAGCGGCTGAGCACGACGCGCGGCGCCCTCTACAAGACGCTGCACGACGCCCGCCGCAAGCTCCGCAAGCACCTGGAGGACTGCGGTCTTTCCCCCGAATCTCCACAGGAGACGAGCTAATGGAGCGACCCGATCCCAAGCAGGCACTCGGCCGGCTGCTCGGACCGGCGGGGCCGGAGATCGGCTGCGACGCTTGCTTCGACGAGCTCGACCGCTACGTCGAGCTCGAGGTCGACGGCCAGGACGCCGACGCCGCAGTTCCGGGCCTGGGTGCCCACCTCGAGGGCTGCCCTGCCTGCCGCGAGGAGTACGAGAGCCTCCGCGCCTTGGTCGGCGGCGAGGAGATCCCGTAGCGGCGGGGGTGGGATTCGAACCCACGAAACGGCTCAGCACCGCCTAGCGGTTTTCAAGACCGCCAAGAAGTTGCTGATTTGCAGGGCTTTTCGTTCCCGGTTCGCCAGTCGGTTCGCCAGTCACCCGATGTCGTCTGTATGAAGCCTGCCTGCCCTTCCTCGGCTTCATGGAGGGCGCTCTCGAATCAGGCTGCCTCGCCGCGGCCCGCGTCTGCGAGGCAGCCGCTATCGCCTCGGCCGCGTCCCGTTTAGTCGCGGCTGCTGGCCGCGACGGCGGCTAGGCCATAGGTCGTCCAGGGTTTCTGTGGAGTAGCGGACTACAGGAAGATCTCGATTGCGCGGATGACATCGAGGCGGCGGTCTACGCTGGCCCGGTCCCGACCGGGTCCTCCGTGGACGAAGTCGCCTTTGCCGTCACGGGCGAGGAGCGTGTCGTTTCCTGCCTCCCCCCAGAGGCCGTCCACGCCGCCGCCGCCCACCAGGCGATCGCCCCCGGGGCCGCCTGCGAAGGCGTTTCTACCGCGGTTGCCTATGAGCCGATCGTTGCCGTGCCCGCCGACCGCGGCCTCGACGTCGCTACGAAGCTGGTCGCGTTCTCCTTGCTGACCGTCGTTCCGGCGTCCGTCGAGTGAGACGTGCACGTTGGCTCTGCGGCTGGAGTAGTCGACGAAGTCGAAACCGGGTCCCCCGAGGAAGGTGTCTGGCGTCCGGGCCACCGTCGAATGCATCGTCGCCCCGGTTTCCACTGAGGGTGTCTCTGCCGTTCTGGCCGATGAGCTGGTCGTCGCCGCCTGATCCTTCGAGCGTGTCGGGGCCGTCACCGCCGACCAGGGTGTTCGAGCGTCCATCTCCGGTGAGTCGATCGCCCGCCTTGCCGCCCACGAGGTCCTCGACGTCCGATTCGATCTCATCGTTCTCGCCCCGCTCACCGTCGTCTGCGACTCCGTCCAAATCCGCGGTTACCGGGTCGACACGTGTCTGGTAGCCGACCGTGTCTCGTCCGCTGCCGCCTGCGAATATGTCCGGGCCGGGACCTCCGTCAAGGACGTCGTTTCCAGATGAGCCGAGCAGCCGGTCGCTGCCGTCCTGCCCAAGCAGGTAGTCGTCGCCGTCCAAGCCCACGAGAAGATCGTTTCCGCCGCCGCCGACGAGCGTGTTCGCGCTCGCGTTCCCGGTTAGGACGTCGTCCGCCGCCCCGCCCTGGATCGACTCGAAATCTGCAGCTACCATGTCGGCTTCGTCGGCCTCGCCGTCGTTCGGATCGCCGCTGAGGTCGACGGTGACCGGGAGTGTCCGGTCGCCATACCAAGCGGTGTCGAACCCGCCTCCTCCCGTGAGGGTGTCCGCGCCGGTGCCGCCGTCGACTGTGTCCGCGCCGGTGCCGCCGTGTAGCTGATCGACGCCTCCGCCGCCGATAAGTAGGTCGTCACCCGTGCTTCCGGCGAACTCGTTGGTGCTGTCGTTGCCGACGAAGCGGTCGTTTCCGGCTCCCCCGAGGAGAACCTCGATGTCGGCGCCGATGTTGTCGCCCTCGCCGCTGGCGGAGCCGTCGTCGGCCACTCCGTCCAGCGTGACGTGCACCGGGCGGGCGTTCGCGTACGTGACCTCGTCGATCCCGGCGCCTCCAACGATCGCATCTGGGCCCGCTCCGCCGTCGAACGCGTTGTCGCCGGCGTTTCCGGTCAGCGTGTCGTTGCCCGACCCAGTGATAGCGTCCTCGATGTCTGCCCCCACGGTGTCGTTCTCCAGGCCTTCGCCGTCAGGGACCGGCGAGACCTGGTCGGAGATCGACCTTCACGCCTGTCGTGCGGTCCGCATAGGTGACCAAGTCTCGTCCGTCGCCGCCCCGAAGCACATCGGCACCGCGCCCTCCGTCGAGGAAGTCGTCGCCGGGGCCGCCGTCGAGGAGGTTCGACCCTCCGTTCCCCGTCAGCCGGTCCGCCTCGGAGCTGCCGATGATGTTCTCCACGTCCGCCCCGATCGCATCGTCTTCGCCCGGCATGCCATCGTCTGCGACGCCGTCGAGATCGGCTACGACGGCCGCACCGCGAGCCGAATAGTCGACCGTGTCGGTATCGGCGCCGCCGTTCAACCTATCCTTGTCGTTTGGGCCGAGAATGTTCGTCGCGGCAGCCAAGACATCGTCGCCGGCCTCTCCATTGAGGACGTCAGGGCCAGCGCCGCCGTCCAGGAAGTCGTTTCCCTCATCGCCCCAGAGCGTGTCGCCGGGCGCGGCGCCGGAGAATCCCTGTGCGTCGCCGAGGAGCCGGTCGTTCCCCGCGCCACCGCGCAAGAGTGTCGGCCGCGTACGAGCCGCCTTCGAGGCGGTCGTCGCCCGCGAACCCGTAGAGGGTCGACCCGAGGGTGAGGCCGGGAATGCTTGCGAGGCTGTCGTCGCCCGACCCCCCGAGGACGGAGCGAAAGTTCTCAACCAAAATCGCCCTCGCCCGCCTCTCCGTCGCCGCCGACGTAGGAGACCGTGACGACGACCGCAGCCGTACGGTCGCGGTAGCTGACCGTGTTGAGCCCCTCGCCCCCGTCCAGGCGGTCGGCTCCAAGCCCGCCGTCGACGAAGTCGTTGCCGGCGCCCCCGTAGAGGTTGTTGTCGCCCGCGCTACCCACCAGGCGGTCATCTCCGGTTCCGCCTTCGACGGTCTCTACGTCGCCGCGCACGTTGTCGGTCTCGCCGCTCGCGCCGTTGTTCGCGACGTCATCGAGTGACACGAGGACGGACGCCGTGTGATCGGCGTAGAAAACGGTGTCGGTTCCGCCATCGCCGCTGAAGTCGTCGCTCCCCGGTCCCGCCGCAGGGCGTCGAATCCGTCGCCACCGCTCAATACGTTGTCACCGGCCCCGCCGTCGTAGCACGTTGTGTCCGGCATTCCCCGCGATGACGTTGTTGCCCGACCCGCCTGTGACCGTCTCGACGTCGCCGTGGACGTTGTCGCCCTCGCCCGCTTCGCCGTCGTCCGCGACGTCGTCGAGGTCGATGCTCAGATTCCGCCGTGCTCGCTGAGTAGTCGACCGTATCACCCTCGAATCTGCTGGATCGGTGCCTCCGCTCATGTCGTCCGCGCCGCCACCCCCGTTGAGCCTGTCGAGCCCGGCGCCCCCGGTGAGCACGTCGTTTCCGGACCCGACCGGCCAGGCGGTCGAAACTCGGCCCGCCGGTCAGCACGTCGTTGCCTCCCGCCGCCGTCGAGCATGCAAGCGTTGAAGCCCGCCGTGAGCCGGTCGTCACCGGGACCGCCCAGCACGGAGCAAGTCTCGATGCCTTCTCCGAGAGTGACGACGTCGTTCTGGTCGCCGACATCGATCGAGAACGACTTGAAGGTCGTCGCATCGCAGGTGACCTGATTGCCCCGACCCTGAACAGCCTGGTCCGGTTCTTGTGACTGTGTACGGCGCCGGAGTCCTGGAGGGTGTACACACCGGGCGCCCAGAACACGGTGAGGTTGTTCGCTTCCTCTGTCGCAGCCACGTACGTGACCGTCATACCGACGATCGACACGGAGGCGGCCGACGCGATTGCAGGCACCGACAGCGCTGCGATGCACATGGCCAGGATCACCAATCCCCGCAACCTTCGCCGGATTCCGAACCAGGCCCAGTGGGTCGGATGCTTCGGACAGGCCACGGCGACGACGGTGGGCGCGGTTCCGCTCACCGTTTTCGGGACGCTAGCCGTACCGGACTCGGGGCTCTCCCCGGTCATCGCGTGGTACAGAAACGATCAGGAACGCGAGTTAGTTCCTCGGCGAAAGCTGCGGGGAGAACTCTGGTTGAGGCCCGCCTCGCAGACCGTCCGTGTCCGACGTCGCTGTTGTCGTTCTAACCAACTCCGCCCATCGCAACCTCAAAGCAGTCGAAGCGAATCTCTGTCCTGACCCAAGGTGCCCGATTTAACCACTTTGTTACGTTCGCTTCAATGTTCCCGCCCTGTCGGCCCTGTTCGTCTGGTCGAGAGTCTTCAGCGGCGGGAACTCATCCTCGCCGAGCTGGTAGAGGCGCTCAGGCGCTGCGAGGTCTTTGAGCCGGTGCACGCCGAGGTCGCGGAGGCGATCTGCGCGGACGAGATCGCGCGTTGCCTCCGACAGAAGAATCTGACCGCCGTGACCGGCAAGCGGCGATCCGCGCGGCGCGATGCACATCGATCCCGACGGACCCTCCTCGGTCACAGTCGGCTCGCCAATATGGAGACCCATGCGCACTCGGATCGGAGAGCCAGTCCGGACTGGCCGGAAAATTGCATGAATAAAGGGAAAGCGGCGGGGGTGGGATTCGAACCCACGAAACGGCTCAGCACCGCCTAGCGGTTTTCAAGACCGCCCCTTTCGACCGCTCGGGCACCCCGCCCGCGCGCAAGTCTAGCCCTGCCAGGAGGGCTCGACGAAACGCGGCTGTGCAGCGTTCCGGCAAGCCCTCCTAGTCGCCGGGCTCGATGCGCGCCGGGGCGCCGAACTCGACTAGGACGTCCGGCACCGCGACTGCGCCGCCCTCCTCCTGGAAGTTCTCCAGGACGGCGATCAGCGCGCGGGCCGTGACCGCGGTGCCGTTCAGGGTGTGCACGAACTCGAGCCCCTTATCGGCGCGGAAGCGGATGTCGAGGCGGCGGGACTGGTAGTCCGTCGTGTTCGAGGTCGACGTGATCTCACGGTAACGGCCCTGGCCCGGAAACCAGGCCTCGATGTCGTACTTCTTGCAGGCCGAGGCGCCGAGGTCGCCGGCCGCGACGTTGACGACGCGGTACGGGAGGCCGAGCTCGCCGGCGAGCGACTCCTCCACCGCCAAGAGCCGTTCGTGCTCCTCGGGCGAGCTCTCGGGCCGGCAGAAGGCGAACATCTCGACCTTGTCGAACTGGTGCACCCGGAACATCCCGCGCGTGTCCTTGCCGGCCGCGCCGGCCTCGCGGCGGAAGCACGTCGAATAGCCCGCGTAGCGGAGCGGAAGCGCGTTGGCTTCCAGCACCTCGCCGCCGTGCATGGCGGCCAGGGTCACCTCGGACGTGCCCGTGAGGTACAGGTCGTCGCGCTCGACGCGGTAGAGATTCACCTCGTCGGTAGGGAGGAAGCCCGTGCCGTACATCGCCTCCTCACGCACGAGCACGGGGGGCAGCACCGGCGTGAAGCCCTCGGCCGCCAGCCGCTCGAGCGCGAAGCGATAGAGCGCGAGCTCGAGCAGCGCGGCCGCGCCGATCCGGTAGACGAAGCGCGAGCCGGAGACCTTGGCGCCGCGCTCAGTGTCGATCCGCGCCAGCTCCAGATGGTCGCGGGGCTCGAAGGAGAACGCCGGCGGCTCGCCGACCCGGCGGAGCTCGACGGCGTCGTCGTCGGTAAAGCCGTCCGGAGCATTCGCATCGGGCGGCGACGGCACGCGGTCGAGGAGCTCGGCGCGGCGCCGCTCGGCGGCCGCGAGCTCCTCCTCGACACGCTGGAGCTCGGCCTTGACGCCCTTCAGCTCCTCGACCTGCTCGGGTGTCGGCTTGCCCTTGAGCTTCGTCTTCGCGCGGAGCTCGTCGGCCTGAGGGACGAGCGCGAGCCAGGCCCGGTCGGCCTCCAGGAGCGCATCGAAGTCCTCGGCCGCGCCCTTGCGCGCCAGGGCGGCGCGATACGCGTCGGGCTCTGCCCTCGCGGCCCGGATGTCGATCATGGGCGTGAGTCTAGAAGCGCCTCGACCACTTGGGCGACCCCCTCGTCCTCGGCGGAAGGGCACACCCAGTCGGCCGCCTCGAGGACCCGCGGGTGCGCGTTCGCGACGGCGACGCCGAACGCGGCCCACTCGAGCAGCTCGACGTCGTTCTCGCCGTCTCCGAACGCGACCGTCCGCTCGGAGGTGAAGCCCAGGTGCTCGGCGAGGAAGCCGAGGCCGGCGGCCTTCGTCACCGCCGGGCTCGCGAACTCGAGGAAGAAGGGCAGCGACTTGGAGATGTAGAGCCGGCCGGCGAAGCGCTCCTTCATGCGCGCCTCGAGGCCGTCGAGCACGTCCGGGTCGCCGATCGCGACAAGCTTGGTCGGCGGCGCCGAGAGCCATGCGGCGAGGTCTCCGACGGCGTGGAGCGGGAGGTTCTGGAAGCCGGCGTACCGCTCGGCCTCGGGCGTGACCTCGGAGACGTAGAGCTCGTCGTCGACGTAGCAGTTGACATGGAACCCCTCGTCTCCGAGCACGCGAATCGTCTCCCGCGCGAGCTCGAGCGGGATCGGCTCGTGGCGGAGGAACTCGCCGGTGACCGGGTCCGCGACGGCCGCGCCCTGGTAGCAGACGACCGGGTCGTCGATCCCGGCCTGCTCCAGGTACGGCCGGACCCAGCGGAACATTCGGCCGGTCGCAACGATCACCCGAACTCCGGCGGCGCGGGCGCGCCCGATCGCGGCCAGCGTGCGCGGGCGCAGAACGCCGTCCTCCCAGATCAGCGTCCGGTCGAGGTCGCAGGCGACGACGTCGATGTCGCGCGGAAACTCGGCGGGAAGGATCAGCCGCGCGCCGTGACGACGTAGGCGGCCACGTTGGCGATCTCCTCTTCGCTGAGCGTGCCGCTGTAGGCCTGCATGCCGCCGCCGCCGTTCGTGATCTGCGTCACGGCGCCGGCGAAGTCGATGCCGGACTCGTCGAGGTTCGGGCCGATGGTGCCGGCGGAGCCGGCGTCGGAGAGCGTATGGCAGCTCCCGCAGCCCGCGGACGCAAAGATCTCCTTGCCGGCGGCCGGGTCGCCCTCGACCTCGCCGGTGCCGGCGCCGCCGTCGGTCGGCACCTCGCCGATCACGGTCTCGGGCGTCGGGGTGACCTCGTCGCTCCCGCCGCAGCCAGCGACGACGACCAGAGCACCGAGGACGACGAGGAGCGCGACGATCCGGGCCATCGGGTAGCAAGCATACTCGCGGCAAGGGCGGCGTATCCGGTTGCACCGACGAGGAGGACGTCGGTCGGCGAGTCGTTGACGATCATCGAGACCGCGATTGCCGCGGCGAAGGCGAGCGGGACGGCGAGCTCTCGCAGCGGCTCGGGGCGGCGGAGCGTTCCGGCGACGAGGAGCGCGAAGACGGCCAGCAGGGCGACGACCGCGAGGCCGACCCACACCGACGCGGTCGCGCGCTCCCAGGAGAGCTCGACCCGCTCGACGAGGTCGCCGCCGAGGCCAAGCGGCCCGTCCTCGAGCGCCGAGGTGACGTGGCTCGATCCGCCGGTCGCAGCGTCCAGCGCGACGAGCCCGAGGGCGAGCACCAGGGAGGCCCCGACGGCGAGCGCGAGCGCGCGCCGGCCGCCTCCGGCCAGGAGCACGGCGAGGACGGCGAAGCCCGCGGCGAGCACGACGCCGCCGCCGCCGTCGGCTCCGAAGCGATTCCCGGCGATCGTCACGAAGGCGAGCAGGGCGGTGCCGCCAAATGCGGCCCACCCGAGCCGGGCGTAGAGGAGGGCTGCGCCCGCCAGGGCCGGCAGGAGCAGCATCGTCTCCAGGAGGTTGGACAGCCCGAAGTAGCGCGAGTTCTGGCTGGGCCCGAGGGGCGAGAGCGCCACCGTCGTCCCGTCGATCCCGAGCGCGAGCAGGTACGCGGCGAGGACGGCGACGAGCAGCGATCCGAGCGCGAGCGGCGAGCGCAGGAGCTCGGCGAGGAGAGGGCCGCCGAGCGCGACCGCCAGCCCGAGCACCAGGAGGACGGCCCAGAGCGTGGAGACACCCGCGATCCCGAGCGCCAGGTTGGCGAGGAGGGCCGCCGCGAAGCCGGGCACGGCTGCCGCCGGGAGGAGGAGCGCGAGCGCGACGACGAGCGCGCAGACGAGGATCGTCGCCGGGAGGCGCAGGCCGCCGTTCTCCTCGATGCGCTCGTCCAGCTCGCGGAGCTGCCCGACCGCGTCGTCGACCCGCTCGGAGCCGAGCGCACCCGTCCCGGCCGAGCGCCGTCGGCGCCACGTCCACGACGGAGACGAGCCCGGGGATGCGCGTCGAGCCCGACGTCAAGAGGCCGTTGTATCCGGGGCCGACGACGAGGATCGGATACCGCCGGTCGTTCGGCCGCCGGCCGCCCTCGGGGAGCCCCACGTAGACGGCCGGGCCCTCTGCGCTTCCGAGCGCCCCCCGGGTCAGCGAGATGAGCGGCGGCCCGGACGGGATGTCGCCGCGCAGCGAGTTTCGCACCTCGCCCGCGCACGAGCGCGGCCTGGGCGAGCGCGCCGCTCGTCTCCGGGCCGGCACCCGGGTTGAGGAGGCCGATCGCGCCGAGGTCCTGGACCGCCTCGAGGTCGTCCACCGTGAAGCCCGGCACCAGGATCACGTCGAAGTCCGTAGCCTGCGCCGGGCCGGCCATGAGCGCGAGGAACGCGAGAGCGAGCGCCGCCGTCCGGGCCATGCCGGGAACTCTAGGCGCGCTCGCGCGCGGAGAGGCGGCGCGTGCGGCGCTGGTCGCCTTCGTGGTCGGGCTGGCGCTCGTTCTCTTCGGCCCGCCGCCGGGGGACCTGCCCGCCCATCTCTACCGCACCGAGCTCGTGCGCGACGGCGTCCTCGTCTGGGACACCTTCTGGTACGCAGGCCACTACCCGCTCTTCGCGTACAGCCTCCTCTACTACTTCCCGGCCGCGTTGCTCGGGAACGACCTCGTGGCTCTCGCGGTCGTCGTCGCGGCGGCGGCTCTCTTCGCCTCCCTCGCCGAGCGTGAGTGGGGGAGTGCGGCGCGGTGGCCGGCGCGGGTCTTCGCGGTCGTCGCCTGCGGCCCGCTCTTCACCGGGACGTACCCCTATGCGGCGGGGCTGGCCACGGGGCTCGGCGCGCTCAAGGCGGCGCAGCTGGGAAGGAGGTGGACGGCGGTCGGTCTCGCAGCGCTGACGCTCGGGCTCTCGCCGCTCGCGTTCCTCTTTCTCTGCCTCACCGCCGTCGCGGCTGTCCTGGCGCGGCGGCCGCGGCTCGATCGGACGGCGGTCGTCGTGGGCGGCTCGCTGCTCGCGCTCGGCCTGCTGCAGGGGACGCTGCTCCTCCTCTACCGGGCGGAGGCGGAGTACCCGTTCTTCCGCCTCTCGGAGCTGCTTAGCGTGATCCTGCTCTCGGCGGCCTGCGCTGCGCTTGCGCTGCGGGCCGAGCGCGGGCGCGTCCTCGCCGCCGTGTTCGGCCTCTGGGCGCTGGCGGCCGTCGTGGCGTTCGTCGTTCCCTCGCCGATCGGCGAGAACGTCACGCGCCTGCGCGGGATCGTCCTCCCGCTCGCCCTTGTCGCCGCTGCGCTCGCCGCTTACCGGCCGCGCTGGCTCGCCGGCTTCGCAGTCGCTTCGGCGCTCGCGTACACGCTCGTCCCCTACGTCGGCGCCGCTCTGCACCGGGGAGACACGCGCTCCGCCGAGGCGTCCTTCTGGGAGCCCGCGCTCGACTTCCTCGCAGAGCGCTCGACCCCGGACTATCGGGTCGAGGTCGTGCCGACGGGCGACCACTGGGAGGCGTACTGGGTGCCCCACGCGGGCTTTCCGCTCGCGCGCGGCTGGTACCGGCAGCTCGACATCGCTCAGAACCCGCTCTTCTACGACGCGCCGCTCGAGCCGGAGGCCTACCGCGAGTGGCTGGCGCGTCTCGGCGTCCGCTACGTCCTTCTCCCCGAGACCCAGCTCGGGCGCATCGGGGAGGAGCGCGAAGCCGAGCTCCTCCGCTCGGGCCGCGCCGGGCTGGTCGAGGTGGAGCGCGCGGGGGAGGTCACGATCTACGAGGTGCCCGACGCGACCCCGATCCTGACCGGACCGGGGGAGGCCCGGCTGACGGCGCTCGACCACGACCGGGTCGAGGGCGAGGTCGGCGCCGCGGGCACGTACAGGCTGGCCGTCCGCTGGACGCCGACCTGGCGCGTCACGGCAGGCGACGTGTGCGTGGACGAAGGCCCCGACGGGATGACGCAGGTCGTCGCCACGGCGCCGGGAGCGTTCGCGCTCGGCGTCTCGGCGATCCCCAGGGCACCCGGTTGCCCTGACCCCGCGCGGTAGACTGGAGGCTATGAAACGCAAGGGTTTCGGTCGCGACTTCGGGCTTTCCTCCCGCATGTTCCTGACCATGTTCCTGCTGGGGGCGCTCTATGTCGTCTTCTTCGTGGTCCTGGTGTGGTACCTCCAGGTCGGGATCGCCCTGGTGGTCCCGCTGCTGGCCGTGTTCGCGTTCGTCCAGTACTACACGTCGGACAAGATCGCCCTGAGGGCGTCGGGCGCGAAGGTGGTCACGCCCGACGAGGCCCCGGAGCTGCACGCGATGGTCGACCGCCTCTGCGCGATGTCCGACCTGCCGAAGCCGCGCGTGGCGATCATCCCGACCGACGTCCCCAACGCATTCGCAACCGGGCGGAGCCCGAAGCACTCAGCGGTGGCCGTCACCCAGGGCCTCTGGGACCGGCTGGAGCCGCGCGAGGTCGAGGGCGTGCTCGCCCACGAGCTCTCGCATATCGGCAACCGCGACGTCGCCGTGATGACGATCGCCGGCTTCTTTGCCATGCTCGCCGCGTTCCTCGTGCGCATGGGCATGTTCACGTCGATGATGGGCGGCGGTCGCAACCGCGACAGCGGCGGCGCCCCGGCCCTCCTGATCATCATCGCCGTCTCGCTGATCACGTATGTGCTCAGCTACGTCCTCATCCTCATGATCTCGCGCTACCGTGAGTACACGGCCGACCGGGGCGCCGCCCTCATCACGGGCGCGCCCGAATACCTGATGAGCGCGCTGCAGAAGATCGCCAGCGACATGACCCGCATCCCCCAGCGCGACCTCCGCGAGCTCGAGCGCATGAACGCGTTCTTCATCATCCCGACGTCCGTGAAGCGCTCGGCCGGCGAGCTCTTCATGACCCATCCGCCGCTCGAGAAGCGCCTCGCGCGCCTCGCGGACATCGCGGCCGAGATGGGCCGCCCGGTCGCCTCGTAAGGGCTTGGGCTTCGGGGACGTCCTGTTCGGGCGCAAGCGCCTCAAGGGCGCGAAGCTCGACAAGCTCTTCGCGCTCTCGACCGCGCAGATCACCCTGGAGACGGAGCTCGGCCTCAAGCCGTCCGGCGCGGCGGGGATCGTCTTCAAGCCGCTCTCGGCCGGTGAGTTCGTGCGGGCCGAGCAGCAGATCGACGAGCTCCTCGGCGTCGTCGCGCAGACGTCGGGCTCGGAGGTGCGCCGCCGCCAGGACAGCCTCGGCTACCAGTGGCTCGTCGTCCGCGACCGCGACTTCGAGGACCTCGTCACCGGCGTCCACGTGGTGGCGAGCGAGCTCGCTTCGCACGGGTTCGGCGAGCAGCTGCTCGCGGCGCTCTTCGCCTTTGAGGGCCGCGACCGCGAGGGGCCGACGTATCTGATCTACGGCTTCAAGCGCGGCGCGTTCTGGCCCTTCGTCCCGACCGGGGAGGGCCAGGAGCGCAACAACGCCGAGGAGCTCCGGCTGCGCAACGAGCTGCAGGGCGAGCTCCCTATCGAGCCGGACCTCACCCGCTGGCTCGGGCTGTTCGACGCGCCGCTGGACTAGGCGGTCTTGGCAGCCGGATTGGCCCTTGGTACACGTTCCGTGCTACATGGTGCTATCGTTCGAGTCGTGGCTACTCGCGCCGGGCATCGCTTGAACGTCACGCTCGACGGTGAGCGCGCGGCGAAGCTCTCGCGCCTGGCTGAGCGTACGCACACGCAGGAAGGCACCTTGGCCCGGTCGCTTCTTTCGCAGGCGATCGACGAGGTGGACGTCGACGCTCGGCACGTCGTCGAGCTTCTCGACGGCATCCCAGGGGCGTTCGAGCGCGCGCAGCTCGGGCTCGAGCAGGCGAGCTCCGGGCAGACGGTTTCCCTGGACGATCTCTAGCGCGTGGCGCGCGTCGAGCTGAGCGAGGGCGCCGTCGAGGACCTCGACGGGCTCATCCGGACGCACAGCCTTCCGGCGGACACGAAGGAGCGGCTCAGACGGTCGCTACGCCATCTCGAGCGGTTTCCTCGTCTCGGGCCGGAGCTGGAAGGGCGCTGGTTCGGGTTGCGCTTCCTTCTCGGTCCGTGGCGCTGGATGCTCATCGTCTATGCGTATTTCGAAGCGGACGACCGGGTCGTCGTCGTGACCATCCAAGACGGCCGCTCGTCTGCGGCGCCGCGCGCGACAGCGAGCTGACCGTGGCTACGCCGGCGGATCGGGGATCAAGCCCTGGTCCGAGAAAAGCCGCTTCGTCTCCTCCAGGGTCAGGTCGCTCGGCGGGATCACGACGTCCGACGGGTGCAGGTCGTCGTCGGCGAGGCGCTCGCCGCCGCCCTCCACGAGCTGCCACATCTCGTCGAGGACGCGGTCGAGCTCGGGCTCGTCGCCTGCGTCGGCCGCCGCCTGGGCCCGCTCGTCCAGCTCGTTCAGCTGGGCGAGCAGGTCGTCGCTCGCCCGGAACTGCCCCTCGCCCATCAGCCTGACGATCACGACTTCTCCTCCAGTTCCTTCTGCTCGCCGCCGGCGGCCAGCTCGCCCTTCAGCTTCGCCAGCTCGTCGTCGACCTGGCCCTGCGTCGAGATCTGGGCCAGCTCGCGGTCGAGCGACGTCTCGCCTGTGGTGAAGTCCTCAAGGGCTCCCGACTCGACGAGCTCGTCCACGGCGAGCGCACGGGCCTGCATGTCCTCGGTCTTGTCCTGCGCGCGCTGGATGGCCAGGCCCGTGTCGGCCATCTCCTCGCCGATGCCGGTCGCCGCCTCGCTGATCCGCACCTGTGCCTCGGCTGCCGAGTACTGCGCCTTGATTACCTCCTTCTGGCTCCGGAAGGCCTCGACCTTGGCCGAGAGGCGCTTCTCGTTGGCCAGGAGCTTCTCCTGCTGGGCCTCGAGCCCCGTGATCTGCTGGTCGAGCCCCTGCAACTGCTGCTGTGCGAGCGCCTTGCGCTCGAGCGCCGCGCGCGCCAGATTCCTCACGGCCGGCGCCGAGCGCCCTGCGCGCCTGCTCGTCGAGCTTGGGGAGCTCCTGCTCGAGCTTGCCCGTCTGCAGCTCGAGCCGCTTCTTCGCGGTCACGACGTCGGCCACGCCGCGCTTGACGTTCTGCAGCATCTCGAGCTGCTTCTCGTAGGAGTAGTCCAGCGTCACCGCTGGGTCCTCGGCGCGGTCGAGCAGCTTCGAGATCCACGCCTTGACGACGTTCGAGGTTCGGCTCATGAGGCCGGCCATTGGCTAATCGTCCTCCCTGTCCGGATTTCGCTGGCATGCTACCCGCCTCATGATCGTCGAGCGGAGCATCGATCCACAGTGGCTCTCGAACGCCTACCTGGTCGCCGACCGGGTCGGCGGGACGGCCGTCTTCATCGACTCCGGGGCGCCGGTCGAGCCGCTGCTCGCGGCCGTCGACCGGCTCGAGGTGCACCCCACCCACCTGCTCACGACACACTCCCATGTCGACCACGTCGCCAACCACAGGCTCCTGGAGGAGCGCTTCGGGCTGCGCGTCTTCGCGTCGCCCGAGGAGGAGGTCGAGGGCGCCGAGCCGCTCGGCCACGGCGAGATCGTCGAGGCGGGGGATCTCCGCATCGAGGCGCTGCGAACGCCCGGCCACTCGCGCGGGATGCTCGCGTTCGTCGTCGACGGCGAGGCCGTCTTCACCGGCGACACGCTCTTCACCGGATCGGTCGGCGGGACGCAGGACGCGTTCGACGACCTGCGCCGCTCGGTCATGGACGTCCTCATGGGGCTCAGGCACGAGCTCGTCGTCTACCCGGGCCACAGCGAGGAGACGACGATCGGCCGTGAGTGGGACGAGAACCCCTTCATCCGCGTCTGGCGGGGGGTCGAGCCCGAAGGGACGGACCGCTGCCACGTAGGCGGGGCCGAGGCGACGCTCGTCGCGTGGAGCAACGACTACGACGGCGGCGGCAAGGGCTGGGTGCGCTTCCGCGACGGCCGCGACGCCATCGTCGGCGGCTCTCGCATCGACCGCCACTGACTCGCCCTGGCCGAGCCGGTTGACTCGGCGACGGCCGGGCGCTACCGTCGCCGGGCTTCCATCTGTGATGGTTGTAGCAAGCCGAGAAGGCGGCGGGAGATGCGAGTCGAAGGTTGGCGCAAGGTCGCATCCGCCACGTGGCGGGGACCGCTCGACCCGCAGATCTACGGCGACCTCGAGATCGACGCGACGGAGCTGCTCTCGTTCATCGAGGAGGCACGCGCAGCGACCGGCGCCCACGTCACCGTCACGCATCTCGTCGGTCGCGGGGTCGCGCACGCTCTCGGAGAGAACCCCGAGCTCAATGTCCGCAAGCGTCGAGGCCGCTTCGTCCCGAGGGAGTCCGTGGACATCTTCTTCGTCGTCGCGCTTGACGGCGGCAAGGATCTCTCCGGCGTGAAGGTCCGTGACGCCGATCGCAAGTCCGCGGTCGAGATCGCCGAGGAGCTCTCGACCCGGGCAGGGCGGATCCGGACCGGCCAGGACGCCGACTTCGGGCGGTCGAAGAAGCTCCTCGCCCGCACGCCGGGGCCGATCCTCCGGCTCTCGCTGAGACTCGTGACCTGGCTGACGTCCGATCTCGGCTTCGACCTGCGCCGCTTCGGGCTCCGGAGCCATCCCTTCGGCAGCGCGCTCGTCACCTCCGTCGGGATGTTCGGCGTGCAGCACGCCTACGCGCCTCTGTCGCCGTTCTATCGCGTGCCGTTCCTCGCGCTCGTCTCGGAGGTTGCCGAGAAGCCCGTCGTTCGCGACGGCGAGATCGTTGCGCGGCCGATGCTGACGATGTCCGCGACGATGGACCACCGCTACCTCGACGGCTCCCATGCCGCCAGGCTCGCCAAGAGCGTTCGCGGGTATCTCGAGGATCCTCGGGCCCACGAGCCTCCGCTCCCTCGACTGCCGCTCGAGGCGGCGAGCGACGCATGAGCACCGCGGCTTCCGATCGACCCTGGCTGCGGTCCTACGGCGACGTCCCGGCCTCGCTCGAGTACCCGGAGGTCACGCTCTACGAGGCTCTTGCCGCCTCCTCCCGGCGGACTCCCGGGGCGACGGCCTACGACTTCCTCGGGGTGACCGCGACGTATGCCGAGCTCATCGCGGCCGTCGACCGCTGTGCGAATGCGCTCGCTGCCCTCGGGCTCGGCCCGGGCGAGAAGATCACCATCTCGATGCCGACCTCGCCGCAAGGCGTGATCCCGTTCTACGCGGCGGCGAAGCTCGGCGCAGTCGCCTCGATGATCCATCCGCTCTCGGCTCCCACCGAGATCGCGGGGTTTCTAAACCGGAGCGGCTCGCGCATCGCGGTGACCCTGGACGCGTTCTACGGCAGCTTCGCCGCGATCGAGGAGCCCACGCCGCTCGAGACGCTCATCCTCGCGCGCATCTCCGACGACCTTCCCCTCCTCAAGCGGGTCGGCTTCTGGGCGACCCGGGGCCGCAAGATCCCCAGCGTGCCGCCCGACCCGCGCGTTAGGTGGTGGTCCGAGCTCATGGCCGCGGAGCATCCCGCAGTCCCGGCCGCGGCGACGGGGACCCACGAGCCCGCGGCGATCCTCTACTCGGGAGGGACGACGGGGACGCCGAAGGGCATCGTCCTCTCGCACCACAACTTCGTCAGCGAGGGGATGCAGGTCGGCGCGTGGGTCGGCCTGGGCCCGCACGACACGATCCTCGCGGCGCTGCCGATCTTCCACGGCTTCGGCCTCGCGGCGCTCGTCAACGCAGGCCTCCTGAGCGGCGCGCAGCTCGTGCTCGTGCCCGTCTTCAGCCCGGAGACGACCGCGGATCTCTTGCGGAAGAAGCGGCCGACGCTGATCGCCGGCGTGCCCACGCTGTACGAGGCGCTGATCCGCCACCCGGCCCTGCAAAAAGCCGATCTCTCGTCGCTCCGCGCGGCGTTCTCGGGGGCGGACGCGCTGCCCGAGCCCGTCCGGCTCGGGTTCGAGGCGCTGGTCGCCGAGCGCGGCGGCCACGTGCGCCTGCTCGAGGGCTACGGGCTCACCGAGGCCGTAACGGGGATCATGGGGATGCCCTTGAACGAGTCCCGGCCGGGCAGCATCGGCGTCCCGCTCCCGGACACGCTGGTCGCGATCTGCCGGCTCGGCGAGACGGACGAGCTGCCGCCGGGCGAGGAGGGGGAGATCTGCGTGAGCGGGCCGGCCGTGATGCTCGGCTACCTCGACGATCCCGACGCGACGGCCGCGACGCTCAAAGCGCACCCCGACGGCCGGACCTGGCTGCACACGGGCGACATCGGCCGGATGGACGAGGACGGGTTCTTCTTCTTCACGTCGCGGCTCAAGCGGATGATCAAGTCGTCCGGCTTCAACGTCTTCCCCCCGCAGGTCGAGGCGGCGCTCCACGAGCACCCCGACGTGGCCGAGGTCTGCGTGGTCGGCGTGCCGGACGCGGCGCAGGGCGAGCGGGTCGTCGCGTTCGTCGTCCCCACCGAGACGGCCCGCGCCGGCGACGCGCTGGCGGCGGACCTCACCGAGCACTGCCGTGCGCGCCTCATCAAGTGGTCGTGCCCGCGCGAGATCGAGTTCCGCACCGAGCTGCCGAAGACGCGGGTCGGGAAGATCGACTTCACGACCGTCGGGCGCGAGGCCGCCGAGCAGCGGCAAACGAGTTCCTAGGGAACGACGGCGGCCTTCAGGAGGTCGCGCGGCGGCTCGGCGAGCAGGCCCGCGACCTGCTCCAGCCCGACCTGGTGGGTGACGAGCCGCTCCCACGGGTACGCGCCGCTCGCGAGGAAGGCGAGCGCGGCGCGGACGTGGCGCGGCGTGTGGTGGAAGGCCCCGCGGAGCGTGAGCTCCTCATAGTGGAGCCGGAAGGTGTCGACGGCGACCTCGCGTCCGCCGAAGAAGACGACCGTCCCCCCGGGGCGGACGAGCTCCAGCCCGTCGTGCCAGGCCTCGGCCGAGCCGACCGCCTCGATCACGACGTCGGCGCCCTGCCCGTCGCCCGGCTCGGCGCCGAACTCCCGCGCAAGCTCGCGGCGCTCGGGCCGGCCGCCGACGGCGACAACCCGCGCTCCGGCGTCCCGCGCGGCCGCGCAGAGCATCAGGCCGATCGGCCCGGGGCCGAGCACGGCGACCGTCTGGCCGGCCTCCGACCTCGGCGCGCTCGATCCCGCGCAGGCAGCAGGCAAGCGGCTCCACCAGCGCCGCGACCTCGGGCGCGAGCCCCGGCGGGGAGGGGAGGAGGTTGCGCTCGGCGATCCGGGCCGGGACGAGCAGGTACTCGGCGTAGGCGCCGTTCAGGAACGGGCGCAGGTTCTCGCAGAGCGTCTCCTCACCGCGCCGGCACGGCGCGCACTCGCCGCACGGGGCAGAGTTGGCAGCGACGACACGGCGGCCGGTGGCGACGTCGATCCCGCAGAACTCGTGGCCGAACGGGCTCGGCACTTGCGCCAGGAGCAGCGGGTGACCGCGGCGGAAGGCCTTTGCGTCGGTGCCATCCGTGAGCGCGACCTCGACCTGAACGAGGACGTCGCCCGCCCCCGGCTCGGGCCGCGGCACTTCCTCGACCCGCAGGTCGCCGGGGCCGTGGTAGAGCAGCGCCCTCACGGCGTGAAGACGACCTTCACGGCCTCGTGGCTCCGGTAGAGCTCGAGCCCGCCGGCGAAGCGCTCCAGCGGCAGAGTCACGGTCGGGATGGGGTCGAGCTCGGGGAGGAGGGCAACGGCGTCGCGCATCGCGGCCGGGGTCGCCGAGCAGGAGCCCACCAGCGTCAGCTCCCGCCGCAGGAGCTGCTCGAAGTCGAGCGCGGCCGGGTCGGTGAGCCATGAGAAGACGAGCAGCGTGCCGCCCGGCTCCAGCGCGGCGAGCGCGCCGCCGAGGCCGGCGTGAGCGCAGAGAACGGCGGCGTCCACCGGTCCGTCCGCCGGCTCGGCGCCGTAGCCGAGCGCGAGCTCGAGCCTGTGGGGGAGCGGGTCGGCGGCGAGGACGTCGTCGCCGCGGCGCACCAGCGTCTGCGTGAAGAGGAGGCCGGCGAAGCCGCAGCCGACGACGAGGACGCGGCCGCGCGGGATCCGCTCCACCGCGCGGAGCACACAGGCGAGCGGCTCCGCGAAGGTGCCGCTCGCGTCGTCGACGTCGTCCGGGAGCGGGATCGTCTCCGCCGCGCGGGCGCGCTCCGCGAACCCGCCGGGGACGATCGTCGGCGCGGAAAAACGCTCGCACGTGGTCTCGTGCCCGGCCCGGCAGCGCTCGCATTCGCCGCACGGCTGATGGTGGACGAGCGCGACGCGCCGTCCCTCGGAGTCCTCCGCAACCACCTCGTGGCCGAGCACGGTGCCCGGTGCGGCGCGGCCGAGCTTCTGCACGTCGGTCCCGCAGAGCCCGCACGCGAGCACGCGCACGAGCGCCCCGGAGCCGTCCGGCTCGGGCACTTCCGCGAGCGCCGGCTGCCCGGCGCCGTCGAGAGCGATCGCGCGCATGGCGGAATCGTAGGGCAGGCGGTGAGGGGGAAAGAGAGGCGGCTGGGCGGCGGGCTGTCGGGGTCTCGGCGTGTGGGGGGGGGGGGGGGGGGGGGGGCGGGGGGGGGGGCGGCCCCTCGGGCCGCCGGGGGGGGGCCGGGGGGGGGGGGGGGGAGGGCGGGTCGTGCGGGGGGTGGGGCTGGGGTGGGGCGGGGGGGAGGGGGGGGGGGGGGGGGGGGGGGGGGGGGGGGGGGGGGCCGGGGGTTGGCCGGGGGGGGGGGCGGGCGGGGGGGGGGGGGGAGAGATGTCTGGGGGGCGGGTGGGGGGAGGGGGGGAGCTGCGATTGTCTGGAGGGCGGGGGGGGGGGGGAGGTGGGGAAGAGTGGGGGGGGGGTGGGGGGGGGGGTGGGGGGGGGGGGGGGGGGGGGGGGAGGGGAGGGCGAGGCGAGCCAGGCCTCCGGTGCTCGGGGAGTTCGTCAGTGTTGACCCGGAGACCGGCGCCGGGCGAGCCCGTCACCCCCGGGGGCGCCGTAACGGGCCTCGCGCCCGAGGCTGGGCGCTCTGGCTCGTCGAGTAGTCGCGGGAAGCTCCGGTGGGCTGAAGCGCGGCGTGGCGCAGCTACACTGTGCCCTGCACGGGGCTATAGCTCAGCTGGGAGAGCGCCTGGATCGCACCCAGGAGGTCGCCGGTTCGAGCCCGGCTAGCTCCATACCGAGAAGGCGCTGCAACCCAGTCTTTCTCCCAGTATCGTAGGCCAGTGCCTTCGGCGGCCGCGGACGTGATCGGCGCGCGCGCCGGCGGGCTCGTGCCCCAGGTGGGCGTCGTGCTCGGCTCTGGGCTAGGCCCGCTTGCAGACGACGTGGTCGAGCCGGTAGTTCTTCCCTACGCCGAGCTGCCGGGCTTCCCGGAAGCGGGCGTTGCCGGCCACGCCGGCCGACTCGTGCTCGGGCGTGTCGGCGAGACTCCGGTCGCGCTCATGCAGGGCCGGTCGCACCTCTACGAATACGGCCGTCCGGATGGGATGAAGGCGGCCGTGCGGACGCTGGCGGAGATCGGCTGCCGGACGCTCGTGCTCACGAACGCCGCCGGCAGCCTCGACCCCGAGATCGGGCCGGGCTCGGTCATGCTCGTCTCCGACCACATCGGCCTCACCGGCGTCTCGCCGCTCTTCGGCGAGAGCGGCACCGAGCGCTTCGTCGACATGGTGGACGCATACTCGCCGCGGCTCCGGGAGCGGCTGCGAGAGCTGGCCGCGCGCCTGGGCATCGAGCTGCGCGAGGGCATCTACGTCTGGTTCTCAGGCCCGCAGTTCGAGACACCCGCCGAGATCCACGCCGCGAGGATCCTCGGAGGCACGGCGGTCGGCATGTCGACCGTGCCGGAGGTGATCCTCGCCCGCGGGGCCGGCCTCGAAGTCGCCGCGCTCTCGGTGATCACGAACTTCGCCGCCGGGATGAGCGAGGAGCGGCTGAGCCACGAGCAGACGATGCGCGTAGCTGCGACCGCGGCGGAGACGACCGGCCGCCTGCTCCGCGCGTTTCTTGAGGAGGAGACCTGAGCCGGCGCTTCGGGGCTCGGGGCCACGGCTCGGCGGACAGCGTTCTGGATCGCACCCAGGAGGTCGCCGGTTAGAGCCCGGCTAGCTCCATCGCCCGTTGTCGAAACGACAACGAGGCCTGCATTCGTCCACCTCTTGCTAGTCCGGTCGCCCGCCGGAGAAGCCGCACTTACTCAAATTGAGGCAGGGGCGTCCATCGCGAGAGAATCGCGCGTGCCTCCGCGCCGCTGCGTTCGGGCAGGGAACGCACGATCGAATCATCGTCCCCTTGGCTGGCCCGAGGGCCAGACGTTGCTAGATGTATCCCTTGCGGCTGAGCCATCGCAGCGAGACGTATCCCCAGATGGGAGGCAGGTAGAAGGTGCACAGCCGCTGAGTGATCGCGATTGCGAGCGCCGTCGACTCGTCGACTCCGACTGCGATGAGGCCGGCTGAGAGGCTCGCTTCGGCTGCTCCGATCCCGCCGGGCACCGGTATCAGGCCCGAAAGGACGGAGGCCGCGGTGTTGATGAAGACGAGCTGCGCCAGGTTGAGGTCGACGCCGTAGGCGAGACAGGTCGCTCCCAAAGCGAGTGCATAGAGAAGCTCCGCCGCGATGGTCCCGCCGAAGAGCTCCACGCGCTTGCGCCGGATGCGCGCGACGCTCCAGAGCCCGGACAGGGCACTCCGCACGCCCGGCACGACCTTGGCGTGCAGCTTCGGCACGGCCAGAACGACGACCACGCTGACGACGAGCGCGACGACGATCGCGAGGAGGAGACGAGTGTCGGGCCCTGCCCCCTCGAACTGGCTCGTGTCGACGTCGACTTGGACGAACGGAAGGGTCAGCAGGAACAGGGCCGCCTGCACAATCGTGTTCGACACGTCATCGATAGCTCCCGCAGCAACCGCCTCAGCCGGGGGTACTCCCATCCGCTGCAGAAAGCGCAGGTTCATCCCGATTCGCCCTGCTGAGCTCGGCACCGTCAGGTTGATGAACTTGATCGCCGACTGCAGCACGATGCAGGGCAGCAGGGGGAGCGGCGTGGGCACCCCTCCTCGTACCGAGATGCCTGACGGGATGAATGTGGCCTGAGCGAGGATCAGCGCGACGACCACCCACGCCGGGTCGGCCTTGCCCACCTCTTCGGCGATCGTCCCGAACCCGATCTCGGCGAGCTGTGTGATGAGCAGGTAGGCGGCGAAGATCAGCACGACGGTGAGCAGGAGGTCCTTGGGCCGGATGCGGCGCATCGGCGTGATCTCCGGCGGCTCCGCCTTGCCGGCGGCGGTCGCGGCGGCGTCCCGGAGATCCTTGAGGGCGACCTCCTGGTGCCGCGCGAAATCCCGCACGTGCGGTGTGAGTGCCGCTCGCTGGAGGTACGGCAGGGCTCCCGATACCGCCTTGACCCCGACGCCGCTGACCGCCGCGCGCAGCGCGCGGTCGGGACCGACGAGGACGGTCAGCGCCACGAGCAGCTCGGCGACATCGATGTCGAGCGCAGACCGCGGCGCACCGAGGGTTGCGGCGGAGAGGTCGAGGAGGACGGGCGCGTCGTCGACGACGATCACGTTGCCCGCGTTGAGCCTGCCGTGCGAGATCCCGGCTGCGTGGAGGCGCGCCACCTGCTCCCACAGCTGTCGCATCGTCTCGTCTTGCACGTTCTCGGGCAACGCGTTCTCGAGCAGCTCGGCGTCGGGCTGTCGGGTGACGACGAGCGCGTCGCCGTCAGGGCTCAGGGCGGCCGTGACCACCTCGGGCACCCGGACACCCGCCTGCGCAGCCATCAGCGTCGCCAGCGCCTCGTGCTCGACCTGCTCCAGCCGGCCGACGGCGACGCTCCTCGGCGGGTCCCGGTAGGCGAGCGCGCGCCAGCGTCGGGCGAACCGCTGGGTGTCCTGCGCGTCGCGACCGAGGACGCGGGCCCTCAGCGGTCGTCCGCGAACGTCGTGACCCACGTACTCCGCGCCGCCGATCCGCTGCCTCACCGCAGGCCGGAGGTCGTCCACCTCGACGCCAAGGGACGTGAGAGCGCGGCGGATGTCGTCCGCCGGCGGAAAGCCGGCGGCGGTTCCGAACGCCAGGCGAACCAGCGCGCCGGCGCCGAGCCCGAGGGCCATGGCACCGAGCGCTCCGGAAGGCAGAGTCGCGTCGAGCACTATCGCGCCGACCGCTGCGAACGCGACAAGCCACCCCGCGAGCACGCGAACCGGACGAACGAGCTCCGGGCCGGTGACCGCAACCAGTGCCGCCACGTACGCAAGTCGCAGCTCGGGGAATCCCCATCGTGACCACACGTCCGCCTCGATCACCAACCAGTCGGACTCGACCAACCGACCCAGAACGGTTCCGACCGCAAGCACGATCAGCAGCGCCACAAGCAGATCGCGCACGAGGGCCCAGCGACGGCGCAGCAGGATGTCGACGGCGATTACCAAGGCGAGAACGAGCGCGCCGAGAAACGCCGTTCGCCAGAGCGCTCCCGCCCATCCCAACACGGTGGTCAGGGCCTGGGCCAGGTCCTCATCGGTCTCCGGAGCTGATGCCGCCACCACGCTTGCAAGACCGGCGAGCAGCGCCCCCACCGACAGCAGTACAGCGTCGATCGTTCGCCGATGCCGTCGACCCGGCTCGGCTGCCGTGAGCAAGACGAGGTTCCACGGACGTCTCACCGACGCGCCACCCTCGGTCCGACCCGCCGTTGCTGTCAGGGCGTCACTTGCGCTGGGCTCTCGCTCGTTCACCTGTCGCTCCGGTCATCCCGAGTATCAATGAAGGAAGCTCACTCGTCACGGATCCCAGCCCGATTGTCGAGGGCGGCTGGGCGTCGCCGCATCCACGGTGTCGGAGCGCTCGTACTTCTTGAACTCGTCGCCGACCGGGCGTAGTCATCTCTCTTAGCGCTGAAATGTGTCCGCGACCTTGCACCCGAAGCTCACCAAAAGGCCAAGCGGTCGCGGTAGCTCGCATCGTGTTAGAACCCGAAGCAGAATGAAGCCTTGAGCCGTCGCGACGCCCTGGGCGGCGCGCTGCGGCGTCCTCGGTTGCCCGAATAGCGCTGCTATTCGGGCGCCCTGCGTCCTTGCATCGCACTCACCCAGGTCGCCGCGCCGGCGAATCGTCATTCTGATTCGAGTTCTTAGGCGGAGACAGAAATTCGCGCGTCCGTAGGATTGAGGTGCTGATTCCCTGAGACGAGGAGCCCGCCATGGCAGCCGGAGCAGTGACCGCGGATGGACGCGCGCGCGTACTCGCCGACGGCAACGAGATCCCTCTTCTCGGCCTGGGCGTCTGGCAGGTGCCGAACGGGGCGGAGTGCGAAAACGCGGTGCGCTGGGCGCTCGAGCTCGGCTACCGCCACGTCGACACCGCGCAGGCCTACGGCAACGAGGAGAGCGTCGGCCGCGCGCTGCGCGACAGCGGCGTGCCGCGCGAGGAGGTCTTCATCACGACCAAGTTCTATCCCGCGCGCGAGGACGCGGAGGCGGAGGCGGAGCGAAGCCTGGAGCGGTTGGGCGTCGACCAGGTGGACCTTTACATCGTCCACTGGCCGCGGGGCGGGCCGACCTGGGCCTGGCCCGGGCTGGAACGTGCGCGTGAACGCGGCCATGCGCGCTCGATCGGCGTCTCGAACTACGGCGTGGGCGAGCTCGAGGAGCTGCTGTCGGTCGCCGCGATCCCGCCGGCTGTGAATCAGGTGCAGTTCAGCCCGTTCAGGTACCGGCGGAAGCTGCTCGAGGCGTGCGAGGAGCGCAACGTGACGCTCGAGGCCTACAGCCCGCTCGGCACCGGCCGGCATCTCTCGGACGAGCGCGTGCGGCAGATCGCCGAGCGCGTGGGGCGCACGCTGGCCCAGGTGCTTCTGCGCTGGTGCGTCCAGCGGGATCTTGTCGTCGTCACGAAGTCGACCCACCGCGACCGAATCGAGGAGAACGCCCAGATCTTCGACTTCACGCTGTCCGACGAAGACATGGCGGCGCTCGACGCGCTCGACGAAACGGGCGGGACCGAGCGCGCGCTCGAGCGCAGGTGGTGGTAACGCGTCAGGGCCCCACCACATGTACGTCGTCGGTCGACGGGAGCGTCATCCAATCCATCTCGCTGTGTCGGCGGACTGGCCTGCTCAGACCTTCGGCTGCCATAGGGCGATCTCGGCGCCTGCGGGCGCGGCCACGACGCTTCGCCAGCCTACGGGGCCCTCCCGGGGCTCGAGGAGCAGCGACGCCCCGAGGAGGCACGCCCGCTCGGTCGCCTCTGCGACGTCGCCGACCTCGACGTAGGGCAGCCAGAGGGAGCGCTCCGTGTCGCGCTCGACGACGCCGCCCTCGATCCCGTGGCCCAGCTCGAGCGCGAGGTACGAGCCGCAGCCCACGTCGATCTTCTCCGCGCGCCAGCCGAACAGTCGCGTGTAAAAGGCGCAGGCGCGCGGCAGATTGCCCGTGCAGAGCTCCAGGTGAACAACTGGATTGGGAGCGGCGCGCGGCATACTCTGTGTTCTGTGGACCGACACGGCGCGGAGGACTCATCGCGGCAGCGATGAGTTCGCGGCCGTTCACCGGTCTACCTTGGTGAGGATGGCCGCCATCTCGACACATTCGCTGGGGGAGCAAGAGCTGCTCGAGGCCGCTCGTGGCGGCGACGAGGACGCCTTTCGCCGCATCGTCGAGCGCCACCGCGTAGAGCTCCACGCCCACTGCTACCGCATGCTGGGCTCGCTGCAGGACGCCGAGGACGCGCTCCAGGAAACCCTCCTGCGCGCGTGGCGCGGGCTGCCCGGCTTCGCGGGTCGAAGCTCGCCTCGCACGTGGCTCTACACGATCGCGACCAACGCCTGCCTGGACGCGATCGCACGGCGGCCGAAGCGCGTGCTTCCAGTCGACTACGGCCCGCCCAGCGCCCCGCACCTGGATCCCGGCCCGCCGCTGGTCGAGTCGGTGTGGGTCGAGCCTTACCCGGATGAGGAGCTGGGCTTCGCGGAGGGCTATGCCGCGCCCGAGGCTCGCTACGAGCAGCGCGAGGCCGTGGAGCTTGCCTTCATCGCGGCGTTGCAGCACCTGCCGGCGCGACAGCGCGCCGTTCTGGTTCTCCGCGAGGTGCTCGGCTTTTCGGCCCGCGAAGTCGCCGAGTCGCTCGAGACGACCGTCGCGTCGGTGAACAGCGCGATGCAACGCGCCCGCAAGACGGTCGACGAGCGGCTCCCCGAGCAGAGCCAGCAGGCGACCCTGCGCACGCTCGGCGACGAGCGGATCCGTGACCTCGTCCAGCGCTACATCGACGCGTGGGCGACGGGCGACGTCGAAGCACTGCGCGCATTGCTGGCCGAGGACGCCGTCTTCTCGATGCCACCGTGGACGAGCTGGTGGCGTGGCCGCGAGACGATTGCCGGCTTCGCGAAGACGGCCGCCGAGTTCTGCGCCGAGGCGACCTCCCTTCCCACCCGCGCAAACGGGCAGGTGGCGATCGCTTACTACCACCGTGATGCCGACACGGGGCGCTACGAGCCTGCGGCGATCGACGTACTCACCATCGAGGGCTCGCTGCTCAAGGAGATCACCGCCTTCATAACTCCCGAGATCTTTCCGCGCTTCGGCCTGCCGCCAGAGCTTGCGCCCTAGCGACCCGCCTCCGCCGGCGGTGCTCCAAGTCGACACCCCGCATGGCCCGGCGCACGCCCATCTGCACCTCGCCCATCAGCCGCGAGCGGCGCTGGTGCTCGGCCACGGCGCCGCTGGAGGCGTGACCTCGCGAGACCTGGTTGCCGTGACGGAGGTCGCACTCTCGGAAGCCGTCAGCGTCGCGCTCGTCGAGCAGCCCTACCGCGTCGCCGGGCGCCGCTCGCCCGCTCCGGCGCGCCACCTCGACGTCGCGTGGTCGGCGGTGGTCGACCATCTCCGCGACGGCGAGCTGGAGGGGTTGCCGCTCGTCGTCGGCGGCCGGTCGCTGGGCGCGCGGGTGGCCTGCCGCACCGCGGAGGCGGCCGGCGCCGTCGGGGTGCTCTGCCTCGCGTTCCCGCTGCAGCCGCCACGGCGGTCTGCTGCGGCCCCGGCACCGAGCCGTCTACCCGAGCTCGACGAAGTGACGGTCCCGACGCTGGTCGTGCAGGGTGCACGAGACCCGTTCGGGATCCCGCCTGCCACCGCGCTCCGCACGGTGGCGCAGGTGCCGGGCGACCACAGCCTGAGGACGGACCTCGACGCCGTGGCCGCCGCGGTCCGAGCCTGGCTTCCCAGCGTCGTCGCTCAGGCGGCTGCTTCGTAAAGCTGTCCGATTATCTCCCAGGGAGGAGGAGTTCATGCACAGCGTGATTCGAGCGGGCGAGCTGCCGCCCAGCCCCGGGGGCACCGTGACCTTCGAGGGCGAGCCCTACGGCTCGGGCGTCTCGTTCTTCCTCGTCAACCACGAGCCCGGCGCGGGGCCGGGCCTGCACAGGCATCCGTACTCGGAGACCTGGATCGTCCGCAGCGGGAAGGCGCGGTTCACGGCCGACGGCGAGAGCATCGAGGCCGGGCCGGGCGACATCGTCGTGGTGAGCTCCGAGACCCCCCACAAGTTCAAGAACGTCGGCGCCGAGCGGCTGGACATGGTCTGCATCCATGCATCGCCGCGGATGATCCAGGAAGAGCTCGAAGAGTGAGCTGGTAGAACGCGAGAGCAGCGCCGTAGTCGCGGACGGTCAGTGCGACGCGTAGCTCTTTCACTTGCTCCGACATGTTTCCTTCCTGCTCTCGGAAATCGCGTCAGCGGCCGAACCAGTCGCCGAGCGAGAGGCTCACGTCCAGCGACGAGAAGTCTCCGTCGTCCCGAATCTCCGTGGCTGCGGCAGCCAGCGCGCTGACTGCAACCCAGGTCAAGCCGCCCCCGACGCTGACCCGCTGTGCGCCGGCGCCGACGATCTCCGCCAGCGACAGTCCGGGCAGCGCCAACACGTTGACCGGTTTCGAGACGGCCTCGCACACGGCTCGGATCTCGTCGGCGCTTCGCAGGCCGGGCGCATAGAGAACATCGGCACCGGCCTCCTCGAAGGCCTGGAGGCGCGCGATCGTGTCCCCGAGATCAGGGTTGCCGCGTATGTGATTCTCGGCCCGCGCCGTCAGCGTGAACGGAAAGCCCAGGCCGCGCGCGGCCTCTGTGGCCGCGGCAATCCTCTCGACGGCATGGCGCAGCTCGTAGATGTGGCCGCGGGGATCGTAATCCTCGATCGAGCCGCCAACCGCCCCGGCCTCGGCGACGCGCGTGATCGCGAGCGCGGCGCTCTCCGGCTCAGGGCCGTAGCCGTTCTCGAGGTCGACGGAGAGTGGGAGGTCGGTCGCCCGGGCAAGCGTGGCTGCGTGCTCGACCACCTCGTCCAGGGTCACGCTGCCGTCGAGGCGCCCGAGCGTGAACGCGAAGCCGGAGCTGGTGGTGGCGAGCGCCTTGAACCCGAGCGCGGCCAGAACACGGGCCGAGCCTGCGTCCCAAGGATTCGGGATCACGAACGCCTCGCCGGCGTGCAGCGCCTGGAACTCTGCAGCCTGCTTCTCCTGCCTAGTCATCGACGACTCGCAGGACGACCTTGCCATGCTTGCCGGTGGCCATGGTTCGCTCGAAAGCTGCGCGCGCATCGGCAAGCGGAAACACCGAATCGATCGCCGGGCGCAGATCGCCGCTGTCCGCGAGTCGGGCTAGCTCGACGAGCTGCCCGCGGTTGGGCTCGACCACGAAGTACACGGCGTCGATCTTGGCCTCCGCGGAGCTTCCGGGGGGCTCTTCGGCGATCGACACGAGTCTGCCGCCCTCACGCACGATGGCCGGGGAGCGCTCGAGCAACTCGCCACCGACGGTGTCGAAGACGAGATCGACCGGGTCGAGGGCCTCCTCGAAGCGCGGACTCCCCCGGTCGAGCACCTCATGAGCTCCGAGCTTCCGAACGCCTTCACCGTTGGCGCGCGAGACGGTGCCGATCACGTAGGCGCCGCGCCGGCGCGCGAGCTGCGTCGCGAAGTGGCCGACGCCGCCGGCCGCTCCATGGATGAGCACCCGCTGGCCTTCCTCCAGCCCTCCGTGATCGAACAGCCCTTGCCAGGCGCTCAGCGCGGCGAGCGGAATCGCGGCGCTCTCGACGTGGTCGAGCGTTCGCGGCTTGGGAGCCAGGAAGCTCGCCGGGACTGCCGCATAGTCCGCGGCCGCCCCGTCCCGGTCGAAACCGGTCAGCGCGTACACCGGTTCGCCCACCAAGCCGCCGTCCACGTCGGAGGCGACGGCGGCGACGACGCCGGACAGCTCGTACGAAGGAATCGCGGGGAGACGGTCGACCGGCCATTCGAGCTCGTCTCGCGTAATCGCCGCCGCGTGGACGCGGACGAGCGCCTCGCCTGCTCGTAGACGCGGGGTCTCGATCCGCTCGACCCGCAACTCTTCCGGGCCACCGGGCGCGTGCAGCCGAACCGCGCGCATGTCCTCGATGCTTTGGTCGGTCACCGGAGATCCTCGCTGTCCACGTTATCGTTCCAGTGGCCGCCGAGAGCGGCCTGCGGTGCAGTCGCGCGACCGATGCGAGCACGGGCCCCCGAGCAGCTACGGTCCGTGGACCGCACAGCACCACGAGCCTGGAGGGCCGCCGCATGAGCACCGACTTGACCACCCCTGACACGATCGTTCTGATCCACGGCTTCTGGGTCACCCCTCGAAGCTGGGAGCACTGGATCGAGCGGTACGAGCAGGCCGGCTACCGCGTGATCGCCCCTGCATATCCTGGATTCGAGGTTGAGGTCGAGGCGCTCAATGCGGATACCTCGCCGATCGAGGCGCTGACCGTGCCGGCGGTCGTCGAGCATCTCGAGGCGGTCGTCGGCGAGCTCGAGTCGCCTCCCATCCTGATCGGCCATTCTGCCGGCGGGACCTTCGTGCAGCTCCTCCTCGACCACGGCTTCGGTGCCGCGGGGGTGGCCATCAACTCCGCTCCGACCGAAGGCGTTCGCGTCACCCCGCCCTCGCAGATCAAGTCGCTGTTCCCCGTCCTCAAAAACCCGGCCAACCGCCACCGCGCCGTCGGCTTCACGCCCGAGCAGTGGCACTACGTGTTCACGAACACGTTCAGCGAAGACGAGTCCCAGGCGCTGTACGAGCGCTACCACGTTCCGGCCTCGGGGGCGATCCTCTGGGGGATCGTGCTCGCCAACCTGGAGCCCGGCCACCAGGCCGCCTGGGTCGACTACAAGAACGACGGCCGCGCTCCGCTGCTGTTCATCTCGGGCAGCGAGGACCACCTCATGCCGCCGAGCGTCCAGAAGTCGAATGCCAAGCACTACAAGTCGAACACGATCACCGAGGTCAAGGAGTACGAGGGCCGAGCGCACCTCCTCCCCGCGCAGGAAGGCTGGGAGGAAGTCGCCGACTACGCTTTGGAGTGGGCGCTCGCCAACGCGACCGCGCCGGCCGTGACGCCCGCGGATCCCGCCTGACGCAGGCCGCGGGCCTGCTCGTGAAGGATGTCCGCCTCACCCACATCGGCGGGCCGACGCTCCTGATCGAGGTGGGCGGCTGGCGGCTGCTGACCGATCCGACGTTCGATCCCCCGGGCGGGAAGTACACCTTCGGCTGGGGCTCGAGCTCGCGCAAGCTCGTCGGGCCGGCGATCCCGGCGGCCGAGCTGCCGCCGCTCGACGCGATCCTGCTGACGCACGACCACCACGGCGACAACCTCGACGCCGCCGGCCGCGAGCTGCTCCCCGCGGCCGGCGTCGTCGTGACCACGGCCTCCGGCGCGGGGCGCCTCGGGCGCAGCGCGCGCGGGCTCGAGGCCTGGCAGTCAACGCTGCTCGAGGCGCCCGGCAAGCCGGCGATCGAGATCACCGCGACGCCGTGCCGCCACGGCCCGCCGTTCAGCCACCCGCTCGCCGGCGACGTCATCGGCTTCGCGCTCCGCTGGGACGGTCAGCAGCACGGAGTCCTGTGGATCTCGGGCGACACCGTGCTCTACGACGGCGTGAGGGAGGTCGCCGGCCGCCTGGAGGTCGACACCGCGATCCTCCACCTGGGAGGCGTCCAGTTCCCGATCACCGGGCCGGTGCGCTACAGCATGACCGCGAAGGACGCCGTCGAGCTGTGCGGCCTGATCGAGCCGCGCACCGCAATTCCGCTCCACTACGAGGGCTGGAAGCACTTCAAGGAGGGCCGGGCGGACATCGAGCGCGAGCTCGAGTGCACGCCCGAGGACATCCGGCGGCGCTTCCGCTGGCTGCCCATCGGCACCGCGGTCGAGCTCGCCGCCTGAGCCCGGCCATGCCCACAGCCAGGTCTTGTATTCCAGCGGGTCGTCCATTGCGCGATGGCAGGGCCTGGCACCTCGATGTCAAGCCAAGCCCTGATGAGTTTCGGTACCCGCGACAGTCTTAAGAGCAAGCGTGCACACAAGATAGGAGGCGACCGCGATGACGGATCACAAGATCGGCAGCCGCGAGGAATGGCAGGCGGCCCGCGAAGAGCTGCTTCGACGCGAGAAGGAACACACGCGGCTCGGAGACGAGCTCGCGCAGCACCGGCGCGAGCTGCCATGGG
The DNA here is from genome assembly GCA_963794055.1 of uncultured Actinomycetes bacterium. Classification (GTDB taxonomy): domain Bacteria; phylum Actinomycetota; class Thermoleophilia; order Gaiellales; family Gaiellaceae; genus JAIBJN01. The sequence continues at coordinate 49,912 of CAWCCL010000021.1, read as the reverse complement.
TGCGGGTCGAGAAGGAGTACCGGTTCGACACCGACGACGGGACGAAGACGCTGGCGGAGCTCTTCGAAGGCCGGTCGCAGCTGCTCGTCTACCACTTCATGTTCGGGCCGAGCTACGAGGCGGGTTGCCCGACTTGCTCGTCGAGCGCCGACGCCGTCGACGGCGTCCTACCGCACCTCCACGCGCGCGACGTGACGATGCTCTATGTCTCGCGCGCGCCGCTCGAGCGGCTCCAGGCCTACAAGCGAAGGATGGGCTGGAGCTTTCCGTGGGTCTCATCGGCGGATAGCGACTTCAACTTCGACTTCGCCGTCTCGTACACCGACGAGCAGGTACGCGAGGGCTTTGGGGCGATCCTCGAGGGCGATGCGCCGCCGGTCTTCAGCCACCTCGCGAGCGAAACCGGAACGGACGTCGCCGGATACCTCTCGGAGGGCCCGGGTATGAGTGCCTTTGCGCTGGCCGATGGCGCCGTCTATCACACCTACTCCACGTACGCCCGCGGGCTGGAGTTCCTGATGGGCTACTACCCGATCCTCGACCGGGCGCCAATGGGTCGCAACGAGGGCGACTCGTCCGAGTTCTGGATCCGCCGACACGACGAGTACGAGCCCGCCACCGCGAGCCGCGAAGGTGCTTAGGGGTCCAGCCGGTCCAGCCGGAGTGGAAGCCCGAAGAGCGGGAACAGGCGCTCGGTGTCCAGGAAGAACGTGAACTCCGCGATCCCGTCGTCCGCGAGCTCGACGATCTGGATCGCCCAGGCGTCGTAGCCGTCGCCCGACTCGCGCGGGCGGTACTGCCCCCACGCCGGGGAGCCGTTCGCCTCGATCGGCACGAGGCGCGAGCCACTGCAGCCAATGCCCGGGCCGAACCACCAGGCGAGGATGTCGTCGCGGCCTCGGAGCCACAGCGCATAGGGCGGCATCGATTGTGTGGCGTCCTCCTGGAGCAGCGAGGTGAGCGATTCCATGTCGTAGCTCTCGAAGGCGTCGACGTAGCGGGCGAGGAACTCCTGCTGCGTCTGGTCCAGGGGCCCGGCGGCCTCCGCGGGGACGATGTTCTTGGCCTCGAGCGACGCGCGCGCCCGCTGGAGGGCGCTGTTCACCGACGCCACGGACGTGTCGAGCAGCTCAGCGACCTCCGATGCCTCCCAGCGCAGGACCTCGCGCAGGATCAGCACGGCGCGCTGCCGGGGCGGGAGGTGCTGGAGCGCGGCGACGAAGGCGAGCCGCAGCGACTCCTTGGCGATCGCCTGCTCGGCAGGGTCGGCGTCTGCGGCCACGACGCGGCTATCGGGCACCGGCTCGATCCAGGTGCTCTCGGGGAGCGGGGCGCCGAGAGGGCCGTCGACCGTCCCTGGAGCGGAGAGGTCCATCGGCATCGCGCGGCGCTGCCGTGCGTCGAGCAGGTCGAAGCAGACGTTGCCGGCGATGCGGTAGAGCCACGACCGCAGGGCGGAGCGGCCTTCGAAGCGCTCGTAGCCCCGCCACGCACGCAGGAGCGTCTCCTGCACGGCGTCCTCGGCGTCGACCGGCGACCCGAGCATCCGGTAGCAGTACGCGGTCAGCTCGACCCGGTGCTGCTCGAGGAGCGTCTCGACGGGCTGGGCCGCGCGATCGGTTGCGGCGGAACGGCTCATCGGAGGCACGCTACCGAAACGCTCGGCGTCGCGCAGTAGCATGATCCCCTGATGAGCGCGCCCGCCGCCGCTGCTGGCAGGCCGACTATCCGGATCCGGGGCACGTCGTATCCGGTGCTTCTGCCGACGCTTTCGGACCCGCGCCTCCACCTGGCCGCGGTGATCGTCTCGCTGCAGGTGCTCGGGCAGGTCGCGTTCGACTTCCGCCTCTCGATCGCGCAGATCCTCGTCTCGCTGCTGACCTGCGCCGTCCTGGAGGTGGGCATCGCGTTCCGGCGCCAGCACGTGATCCTGTGGCCCGCGAGCGCGCTGCTGACCGGGAACGGCGTCGCCTTCGTCCTGCGCGTGCCGGGCACGGAGCACGGGGACTGGTGGAGCTTGCACGGCTGGTCGATCTTCGCCGGCACCGCGGCCGTTGCCCTGCTCTCGAAGTACCTGATCAAGTTCCGCGGGCGTCACATCTTCAACCCCTCGAACATCGGGCTCGTCCTGTGTTTCCTGGTGCTCGGCTCCTCCCGTGCCGATCCGCTGGAGCTGTGGTGGGGGCCGATGTCCGCCTGGATGGCGCTGGCGCTGGCGATCATCGTCGTCGGAGGGCTCGCCATCCTCTCGCGGCTGCGCCTGCTGGAGATCGCGGTCTTCTTCTGGGTCGCCTTCGCGGCCGGGCTCGCGGTGCTCGCCGCGAGCGGCCACGCGATGACGGCGCGGTGGCACCTCGGGCCGATCACGGGCTGGGAGTTCTGGCGGGTGCTCGTCTTCTCGCCGGAGATCCTCGTCTTCCTCTTCTTCATGATCACCGACCCGAAGACGATCCCCGCGGAGCGTCTCGGACGGCGTGCCTATGCCGCCGGGATCGGGTTGCTCGCCGTGCTCCTGATCGCGCCGCAGACGACCGAGTTCGGAACGAAGGTCGCGGTGCTCGCGGCGCTCGCGATCGCGTGCGCGCTGCGGCCGCTTTCAGAGCTCGCCCGCTCCCGGACGGGCTCCGTGCGGGCGCCGAGCCTGGGTCGCGCGGCTCGCGGAGCCGTCGCGCTGGCCGGAGCGGCCGGCTTCGCCGCGCTCGTCGTCCTCGCCGGGCTGCCTGCGCGAACGGGCGAGGACGTCGCGAGCGCGGCGCGGGTGGACGCGGGCGCACTCCCGGAGGTCACGATCGTGCCCTCGGAGGGCGTCTCCACGCAGCTCGACGAGCGAACGGCGCTGCAGATCGCCGCCGACGTCGTCGCGGACCTGCGCGCGGAGGCCGACGCCCTGGCCCGCCGCGACCAGGACGCGGCGACGGAAGGCACCGCCGGCGCCCGCTTGGCTGCGGTGTGGGAGCGGATCGGTGCGTCCGGGCCCAGCGTCGCCGTCCCCGACTACAACGTCGAGCGCCTCGAGCTGACCCTCGAGCCCGGGAACGGCCAGGGGCCGCCGCTCGTCGTCGCCACGGTCGAGGGCACGGTGGAGCTGGCGACCTACTCGGGCTCGCCGCCGGAGGTCGAGGAGCGCAGCGACCCGGCCCCCTTCCAGCAGACCCTCGAGCTGGAGCTCCAGGGAGGCCGCTACCTGATCGTCGGCTCCCGGGGCGAGGGGGACGACGAGCTCGCCGTCCCGGTCGTCGCCCCTGCGCCGAGCGGCTCGAGCCTCGGTGGCGTGCGCCTCGTGGACGTGGCCAGGCACGTGGGGCTCGACTTCCGCCACGGCGCCTTCCGCTTCAAGACGACGCCGGACCCGGTGGCGATGATGGGCGGCGGCGTCTGCTGGCTCGACTTCGACGGCGACGGCTGGCTCGACCTCTACGCGGTCAACTCGTACTCGATTGCCGTGGACGTGGCGCGCTGGAAGGAGCGTGGAGGCCTGCCGCGCAGCGCGCTCTACCGCAACGACGGGGGCAGGTTCGTGGACGTGAGCCGGGGCTCGGGCGCCGACCTCGCGCTGCGCGGGAACGGGTGCGTCGCCGCCGACTTCGACGGCGACGGGCGCACCGACCTCTACGTCACGGCGACCGGCTATGACGCGCTCCTCTGGAACGAGGGCGGCGGCAGGTTCGTGGAGGGCGCCCGCGCGGCAGGGATCGACACGTACGGCTGGCACACGGCTGCGACGGTCGGGGACGTGAACGCCGACGGGCGCCCCGACCTATTCGTGGCCGGCTATGCCGACCTGAACGCCCCGGTGACCTCAGGCGCCCCCGCCGGCTTCCCCTCGACCTACGCGGGCGTCCGCGACCGCCTCTATCTCAACGAGGGGCCCGACGGGAGCGGGCGCGCGCGCTTCCGCGAGGTCGCCCGTGAGGCGGGGATCGAGACCGGCGCGGTCGAGCACGGCCTCGGGGCGGCGTTCTCGGACTTCGACGGCGACGGGCGCGTCGACCTGTACGTCGCCAACGATCTCGACCCGAACCAGCTGTACATGAACGTGCCGGCTGCCGGCGGGCTCGGGTTCCGCTTCGAGGAGCGCGGCGCCGAGGCCGGCGTCGCCGATCGGAACGCCGGCATGGGCGTTGCGGCGGCGGACTACGACGGCGACGGGCGCCCCGACCTGTTCGTGACCAACTCCCACCGGCAGCTGCACGGCGTCTTTCGCAGCGAGGGCGGCGGATCGTTCGCGGACGCCCGTCCCGAGCTCGCGCCGGCGTTCGACACGACGCTCGCGGGCTGGGGGGTGACCTGGGCCGACCTCGATCGCGACACGAGCCTCGACCTCGTCCTCGCCAACGGCGCCGTCCCCGTCACGAACCTCGCGATGGACGCCGAGCCGGTGAAGGTGCTCGGCGGCGGCGAGCGGGTCGAGGACGTCAGCGCCGGCGTCGGCCTCGGCCAGGGCCCGCGGGTCAACGGCCGCGGCCTCGCCGCTGCGGACTACGACAACGACGGAGACCTCGACGTCGCGATCAACTCGATCGGAGGCCCGCTCGTTCTTCTGCGGAGCTCCGGTGCCTCGGGCCACTGGCTGGAGGTCCGGCTCGACACGTTCTCGCCCGGCGCAAAGGTCACGGTCGTCCTTCCCGACGGGCGCAGGCTCGTCCGCGAGGTGCAGGCGGGCAGCAGCTACCTCTCCTCGGAGGATCCGCGGGTCCACTTCGGCCTGGGGGACGCGGCCAGGGTGCGTGAGCTGTTCGTGCAGTACCCCGGCGGCCGCGAGACGCGCCTGGCGAACGTCGCCGTTGACCGGATCCTCACTGTCGGGCGATAGTCACGGTCGTGCTCGAGCACCTCCGCGTCACCCCGGGAGAGCCGGCGCGCCTGAGCGAACGCGATCCGCGGGACAAGCTCGGACTGGAGAAGGAGACGGCCACGGAGCGGCGGAAGGCGTTGGTCGGCCGGATCGACGAGCTCCAGTACCTTCTCTACGCGGAAGGGAAGCGCTCGATCCTCCTCGTGCTGCAGGGGCTCGACGCCTCGGGGAAGGACGGTGTCATCAAGAAGGTCTTCGTCGGCGTCAACCCGCAGGGCGTGCGCGTCGGCGCCTTCAAGGCGCCGGTCGGGCGCGGAGCTTCAGCACGACTACCTGTGGCGGATCCACGCCGCCCTCCCACCGCGCGGAACCCTCGGCGTCTTCAACCGCTCGCACTACGAGGACATCGTCACGGTTCGGGTGCGCGGCCTCGCTCCCGAAGAGGTGTGGAGCCGCCGGGGCGGGCACGTCCGCGAGTTCGAGCGCATGCTCGCCGACGAGGGCACGACGATCGTGAAGGTGTTCCTGAACGTCTCGAAGGAGGAGCAGGCGGCCCGGCTCAGAGAACGGATGGAGGATCCACTCAAGCGGTGGAAGTTCCGCGAGGACGACCTCATCGTGAACGAGCGCTACGACGAGTTCATGGCGGCCTACGAGGGGGCGATCACCGAGACCTCGACGGAGTGGGCTCCCTGGTACGTCGTCCCGGCCGATCGCAACTGGGTCAAGGCCTACGCGACTGCGTCGCTCGTCTGCGAGGCGCTCGAGGTTCTCGACCCCAAGCTTCCGTAGACCCGAAGATTCTGCAGCGCAGACGGAAGCACGACGGAGAGCAGCCCGCTGAGAAATGGGCGTGGCATCTCCCTAAGGTGGGCGGATTCTATGCGGTGGACCGGCTCTCCTTCGTCGAGAATCCCAGCATGAGAGTCGCGGTCATCGGTGCGGGCCTCGCCGGCCTGGCGGCAGCGGACGCGCTTCGGCGCGAGGGGGCCGACGTGGTCGTGCTCGAGGCGCGCGACCGGGTCGGCGGGCGCGTGTGGTCGGTGCCGTTCGCCGGGGGCATCGCCGAGCGGGGCGCCGAGTTCGTCTTCCCCGGCGACGAGGTACTCCGCTCGACGGCCGAGCGGCTCGGGCTGGAGCTCTTCCGCAAAGGCACGCACTACGGCGACCGCGAGCCGCGCGGGGGTGAGCCGGTGACGCGGGAGGAGCTGGCCGACGCCGTCGCGCGGCTCGGCGAAGCCGCGCACGGAGGGACGGTGTTGGACGCGCTCGCCTCCCTCGGCCTGCGCGCGGGCGTCGCCGAGGCGATCGCGGCGCGCGTCGAGGTCTCGAGCGCCTATCCCGCCGACGATCTGGACGCATCTGTGCTCGCCGAGACGGGCGCGGGCTTCGGGCGCTTCGACACGTTCGGCGTGGCCGGAGGCAACGACCGGCTCGCTCGGGCGCTCGCGGCCCCGCTTGGCCCGGCCCTCCTCCTCGAAACGCCCGTGGAGGAGATCGTCTGGGACAAGCGCTCCGTCCGAGCCCGCGCGCCGGGCCTCGACCTCTGGGCGGACGGCGCGGTCGTCGCCGTTCCGGCGACCGCCGCTCTCCGCTTCGACCCGCCGCTCCCAGCCGCAAAGGCGCAGGCGCTCGCGGGCGTCCGCTACGGCCAGGCGGCGAAGCTGCACGTCCCGCTGCACGCGCCGGCCGAGCCGAGCGCCGTCCTCGCTGTGCCGGCGCGCTACTGGAGCTACACACAGCTCGGCCCGGACGGGAGCCCCGCGTCCTTCGCGGGCTTCTTCGCCGGGACGCCGGGTGCGCTCGAGCGCCTGCGCGTCTGGGCCGGACCGCGAACCTGGCTGGCCGCGGCGATCGCGCTCCGGTCCGAGCTCGAGCTCGATCCCGGCGGCGCGCTGCTCACCACCTGGCACGACGACCCCTGGGCGCGCGGCGCGTACTCTGCGCGCTCGCGGACCTCGCCGCTGGATTCGGCGGAGCTGGCTCGCCCTGTCGGGCCGCTCGCCTTCGCAGGGGAGCACACCGCGGGGGATTGGCACGGGCTCATGGAGGGCGCCCTCCGAAGCGGCCTGCGCGCCGCGGAGGACGCCCTGCGCCGTTGAGCTACCCGGGCCGGTACGTCCCGAAGTGCCAGTAATGGCCTTCGAGGTCCCGCGCCGAGTACTCGCGCGAGCCGTAGTCCATGTCCTCGAGCTCGCGGATGATCTCGGCACCCGCCGCGCGCGCGTGCGCGCAGTGGGCGTCGGCGTCCTCGACTGCGACGTAGACCGACTGGGGGGCGGTGCGCCACTCGGGAGTGGCCGCTGGGCCCTGACCGGTGCCGAGCATGATCACGCCGGTCCCGAAGCTCATCTCGGCGTGGGCGATCGTGCCGTCGGGGTTCGGCGTCGCGAACAGTTGCTCGAACCCGAAGGCCTGCTGGAGCCAGTCGATCGCGCCGGCGGCGTCGCGATAGGTGAGGATCGGGTAGATCGTCGGACGGCTGTCGGTGGTCATCGTCTCTCCTTCGCTCGTGTGCAGCCCACGCTACGGCGCGGCCGACGCGGTGTCTTGGACGAAGTGGACCTGCCGGGCGTCAGGCGCCGGAGACGCCGCCGCCGTCCGGGAGCAGACGGGCGAGGAGCTCGGTGGGGGTCGAGCCGGCGAGCTCGCGGAAGTCGCGGTTCAGGTGGGCCTGGTCGTAGTAGCCGCACTCGTGCGCGATCTCGGCGAGACGTGCGCCGCCCGCTCCGCGCAGCCGCCGGACCACCCGGTCGAAGCGGAGGATCCGCGCGAAGGACTTCGGCGGCATCCCCACCTGCTCGCGAAAGCGGGAGGTCAGGTGGCGGCGGCTGCAGCGGAGCTCCTCCGTCAGCGCCCCGATCGGGATCCTCCCGTCGGTCTCGGCCAGGCGGCGCCATGCCCACGCAACGTCCGGCGAAGCAGGCCGGTGCTCGGCGACCCGCGCCGCGAGCACGGCGTCGAGGAGCTCGAAGCGTGCCTTCCAGCCCCGAGCGTCGTCGAGACGCTCCGCCAGGCGCTCGGCCTCGGCGCCCAGGAGATCCTCAAGTGGCACGACGCGGCGCGCGAGCTCGCTCATCGGGAGCCCGAACGTCTGGAACGCCCCGAGCGGCGTCAGGTTCACCTCGATCCCGTGCTGGACGCCGTCGTGCTCGGTCACGGTCACCGCGTCGTCGAGGCCGGCGACGAACGAGGCGTGCCGCTCGCCCGGCCCGTCCTGCTCGAGCCCTTGGAGCCGGATGGTCGGGCCGAGGCTGACGATGAGCGTGACGTCGCCGGACGGGAGCTCGCGGCGGCGCAGCGGGCGGCCGTCCTCGACGTACCCGCAGTAGCGGCGGACGTGATCCTGGAGGTACGGCGCCGCGGAGCTCCACGTCATCTCCCAGGAGCCGGCGTCGGACTCGTGGCGGTCGACGTGGATGGTTCCGGCGCTCACATCCTCAGGGTACCGCAGGCCGGCCGGCCGACTCGGGAATGCGCTCCAGGAATTGCTGCGCGCATTTTGCAGGCTCCGGCGCACAAATGTTCAGCGATTTGCTTGCGCTCGTCCGGATGGTGCGCTATCCTGCGCCCCTGTCCACCTCTGGAGACTTAATGAATGCGATGACCACCCTTCGATTCCTTCCCACGGCCGCGCAGGCAGCGCCGGTCTCGCAGGGGCTCGCTCCCGGCGGGAACCGCAGCCTGATCGGTCCGGATCGAACCCTCGCGGAGAGGTGCATGCGCTAGGCGACTAGCGGCATAGCGGTTCTCTCGAGGGCGATCCAGAACGGGTCGCCTTCGTCGTTCTCGGAGGCTGACCAGGAGCCAACGCAAGAGGAGATGCCGACTTGGAGAAGCGCTAAGAAGACTCGAGGCCCCGCCTGAGAGAGAAAGATCCTCGGCGTGTCGCGCTGGAAATAGACGCTGAAATGCCTGCGTTGGCTTTCGCGTGTCCATTTACCAGCAGCGCGTCGGAATACGGGCTCCAAAGCCCCTCCACGAAGGACGGCGCGCTACCGGAAGTGCACACCCGGCGGCCGGCGATCCAGGGACGAAGGGTAGGCGAGTGGCTTGGACAACACCGTTCGGCTCCGACCGGACGGGACAGAGGGATCCGATCGCGCGGCTGCGCCGATCCTCCGCAGCGGGAGGATGGGCTGAGGTGCGCGGCGGACCAGGGCTTGACACAAGTGACACAAAGTGGGATCATCACGCAGTTCGTGGCTTTATGCCGCGCAAGGGAAGGAGTGCGCATGAAAAGCGTTGGACTTCTCGCCGTGGCCGCGCTGCTGCTGGGCGCTTCGCCCCCGGCGGCGAGTGCTGATCCGGCTGGCCCGCTGATCGGGGCTGAGTCGATCTGCGCCAACCAGGGAGGCACCTGGCATCCGAGCGGGTTCCCGACGTTCCCGCAGCCTACGTGCGCTGGTGTCGGGCTGATCGTCTGGAGCGACCAGCCGGAGTCGGGGTCCGGGAGCAATCAGCTCACGGCAGCGAACAGCCTCTGCAGAGCAGCAGGATACGGCGGCGCCCAGACCTTCGGCAGGGCGTTTGTGCAGGATGGACGCCTCGGGTTCTTTGTAGTGCAATGGTCGTGTGTAGGAGCCGGCTGAGCTCGGGCTCGCGGAGGATCTGAAGAAGGGCCTGATCGACCGGTTCCGCTTCGCTGCCGATGTCGCGCTCGGCGGTGCTCACCGGCCGGACGCTCGCTCGATCACGATCGTGGTCGACGCGAACCGCGCTCTCTTCATCGGCACGCCCACGGGCAACGACATCTGGCTGGCGGTTCTCTGATCGGTCGCGCTGATCGTCGTCTTGCGGTGCTCTCCACGTGGCGCTACCGCCGCGCGGTCGGGCGCTAGGAGGGATTGGCGGAATATCGCGGCGCAGCCGTTATTTCGTCAAACCCTCCTAACCCACCCACCCCGTCTCATCACAGCGCTGCGCCGCCGGCCTCGGCGTCGGCGCCGACCGTCCCTGTCAAAGGCCGTAGTCACATCGGAGGGAGGAGTCATGCACGAGCTCCATCTGCTTCACCTGGAGGCCCGGCGCGTGCGGGAGGCGACGCCTCTCACCGCGGCCGAGGTCACCCTGCGGGCGCGTGAGCTCGCCCGCCTGCACGTCCGTGTCCGCGCCGGTCCGCGCGTCCGGCGCGAGGGCGCGGGGCTCACGCTCACGCGGGCCCGGCAGGCGCCGGCCAAGCCGGCCGGCGTCTAGGACAGATCGGAGCGCCTCCCGCGGGAGGCGCTCCGGCTGGGCCGCGCCTTTGCGGGCCGCGTCGATCAGTCGGTCTCGTCGAGAGCGAGCGACTCGACCATGCCGACCTCGTAGTAGCCGAGGTGGGTCAATTTGGCCTGCACGGCCGCCGCGACCTCGTCCCGAAGGGCGCCACCGCGTGAGGCGTCCGCCGCCATGTCCTCCTCCGTCGCCCAGAATGAGATGCCGATCCCCGTCTCGCCCTCCTGGTCGACCAGGGCGATGAACCCGCGGAAGCCCGTGGCGTCGCGCAGCCAGGGGACGACCTCCTCGCGGTAGATGCGGAGGCCCTCCTCGATGCGCTCCGGAGCGCCCTCGAACGTCGTCACGCGCGCGAACACTCGGCGCGAGTTTACGGCCTACACCCGGTCGTCGGTGACGAGCTCGTAGCGCTCGACGCTCTCGAGCTGCGCGCCGGCGGCGCTGATCATGCTCTGGCGGACCTCGGCGCGCCCGCGTTCGCTGCGCTCGAGCGCCTCCTCGCTTGCCCAGAGCGTCATGATCCGCGCCGTGCCGCTCTCCGGGTCGGCGAAGACGAGGAGGCCCTTGTAGCCGTCGAAGTCACGGAGCCAGGTCAGCATCGACTCGGCCGCCATGCGGGCGGTGACGCTGACGTCGGGGCCGCCTCCCCGGACGGTGGTCAGGCTCGCGTACACGCAGGAAGCTTACGCACGGACCGCGCCGAGGAGGGCGCGGAGCTCGCCGAGCAGGCCCTGAACCCGGTCGTAGCCCAGCTCCTCGCGAACGCGGCGCTGGGCATCGCGCCACGCAGGCCGGGCGGCCTCCAGGCGCGCGAGGCCCTCGGCGCTGATCGCGAGAACGCGCCGACGGCGGTCCTCGCCCGGCGCCTGCTCGACCAGGCCCACGCGGAGGAGCGGCTCCGCCTCGCGCGCGAGCGTCGAGCGGTCCATCGCCAGCCGCGCGGCGAGGCGGCCCACCGGCGCAGGCCCTTCGACCTCGAGGCGGGAGAGGATCGAGTACTGCGTGGTGCGGAGCCCGTGGGGCTCGAGCGCACCGTCGTACACACGGGCGACGGCGCGCGTCGCCATGCGGAGCGTCGCGCAGACGCAGGGGGACTCGACCGGCTCGACGGTGGCGCTCACGAGAAACAGGAGTATATCCCCCTATCTGGTAGCGTGCGATCCCGTGCAGGCTCGCGTCCACTACGCGTGGGTCGTCGTCGGCGTTGGCTTCGTCGCCCTGGTCATGTCCGCAGGGTTCCGCTCGACGGCCGGCGTCCTGCTCCTCCCGCTTCACGACGAGTTCGGCTGGAGCCACGAGACCATCGGGCTCGCCGTCTCCCTCAACCTCCTCTGCTTCGGACTGGGCGCCCCCTTCGCGGCGGCGCTCGTCGAGCGATTCGGCATGCGCCGCGTGGTCTCGGCCGCCCTCGTGGTCATCGCCGTCTCCTCGCTCCTCACGCTCGGGATGACGGAGCCGTGGCAGCTCTTCCTCCTCTGGGGCGTCGTCAACGGCACCGCGACCGGCGCGGTCTCGGTGCCGCTCGCGGCGATCATCGCCAACCGCTGGTTCGTGGAGCGGCGCGGTCTCGTCACCGGCGCCCTCACGGCGAGCAACGCCTCCGGCCAGCTCGTCTTCCTGCCGCTGCTCGCCTGGGTGTCCGGGTTCGACTGGCGCTACGCGGCGGCGCTCGTCGCCGTTGCCGCGCTCGGGCTCGTCCTCCCGCTCGTCGCCGTGCTCATGCGCGATCGGCCGAGCGACGTCGGGGAGCGCCCGTACGGCGCCGGCCCCGACTGGCAGGAGCCGCCCGCCGCGCCGGCCGCCTTCGGCGCGGCGCTCACGGGGCTTCGGATCGGCGCTCGCTCGCGTACGTTCTGGGTGCTCGCGGGGACGTTCTTCGTCTGCGGGGCCACGACGAACGGGCTCGTCTCGACCCACCTGATCCCGGCCGCCCACGACCACGGGATCGCGCAGGTCGGCGCAGCCAGCCTCCTCGCGCTGATCGGCGTCTTCGACATCGTCGGTACCGTCGGCTCGGGCTGGTTGACCGACCGCTTCGACCCGAGGAAGCTCCTGCTCGTCTACTACGGCTTCCGCGGACTCGCGCTGCTGGCGCTTCCGGTCGCCTTCGACTCGCGCTACGCGGCCCTGATCGGCTTCGCGGTCGTCTACGGGCTCGACTGGGTGGCGACCGTCCCGCCGACGTCCGCCCTCGCGACCGCGAACTTCCCGCAGCACGCCGGGGTCGTCTTCGCCTGGATCTTCAGCGCCCACCAGTTCGGCGCCGCGACCGCCGCCTGGGCCGCCGGGCTGGTCCGGACGGCCACGGGCGAGTACACCGCAGCGTGGGCCGCGGCGGGCGGGCTCGCCCTCCTCGCCGCCGTCGCCGTGCTCATGATCGCGGTGACGCCGAAGCGGCCGGTCGACGCGCCCGCTGCCGCCTGACTACCTCGGCTCGCGCAGCGTTCCGCGGATCGTGACAGCGCCGCTCGTCTTCGCCCGCTCGGCGGCGTGCTCCAGGAAGGACGCGTCGATGCCGCTCGCCTCGAGGAGCACCTCGCCGCGCGCCAGCAGACGCCAGGGCGGCCCGAAGCCGGGCGCCGGGGGCGGCTCGGCGCCGAGGCTGAGCCGTTCCAGCGTCCAGCCCTTCCTCAGCCGGTTCAGGTCGAGCGGGTCGCCGTGGCCGGGGATGCGGCCCTTGGACGTGTACTGGTGGACGGCGACGCTCGGCCAGCTGCCGACCGGGCGCACGGCGTGCACCTTGCCGTCGTCCTTGCCGTAGTTGGCGAGCCAGAGCGGGTACCGCTCGAAGCCGCGCGCATTGCGCACGGTGGACATCCAGAAGCTCGAGTACGTGTAGAGGATGGGCGGCTCGCCGATCCGCTTCTCTACGTGGCGCAGCCAGAGCTTCGCCCAGCGGGCCAGCTCCCGGGGCGGCAGGCCGGGGTGCTCGAAGTCGAGCACCGGGAGGAGGTCGCCCTCGCGCGGCGTCGCTACCTCCAGGAAGTGCTCGGCCTCCGCAACCGGACCGTCGTCGGAGTCGGGCCGGGCGAAGTGGTAGGCGCCGACCGGAATCCCCTGGCGCCGGGCCGCCTTGCGGTGGCGCTCGTAGGACGAGTTGACATAGCCGGTCCCCTCGGTCGCCTTGATGAACCCGAACTCGACCCCGGCTTCCTTGATCACCTTCCACGAGATCGTTTTCTGCCAGCCAGAGATATCGATGCCCAGCACGATGGCAGGAGTCTGCCAGGTCCCCCAGGCCGGAGATCCCGGCGCCGGCGACTGCAACCTTCACCGCCGGCGCTTCGTCTCAAGCACGACACATGGCACGAGCCCTGAAGGTCCGAACGGTGCGGGACCGCACCAGCCTCGGCAGCCAGATCGCCACGATCGCGGCCGTCGTCATCCCGCCGTTCGGGCTCCTGTTCGCGATGGGCTTCCTCTGGGGCGTCGCGTTCCACTGGATCGACCTGGTCCTGCTGGTCGTCCTCTACCTGCTCACCGCGATCGGGAACGCGGTCGGCTTCCACCGCTACTTCACGCACCGAAGCTTCGAGACCGGCCCGGTCGTGAAGGGGACGCTGGCGATCCTCGGCTCGATGGCGATGCAGGGCCCGGTCACGCAGTGGGTCACCGACCATCGCAAGCACCACGCGCTTTCGGACAAGGAGGGCGACCCGCACTCGCCGCACGTCGGCCACGGCGACGGCCTGGGCGGGACGATCCGCGGCTTCCTGCACTCCCACGTCGGCTGGCTCTTCACGCTCAAGGGCATGGAGCGCGGCCGCGAGTACGGGAAGGACCTCTACGAGGACCGGCTCGTGCGGACGATCGACCGCCTCTACATCGTCTGGGTTCTCCTCACCCTCGGGCTTCCGTTCCTCGCCGGCTACCTCGTCGGCGGCTCGGTGGCACGCGGGCTCGAGGCGATGGTCTGGGCCGGGCTGCTCCGCATCTTCCTCTACCAGCACGCCACCTTCAGCGTGAACTCGATCTGCCACATGTTCGGGCGCAAGGACTACGTCTCGCGGGACGAGGCGCGGAACAACTGGGTGGTCGCCGCGCTCGTCCTCGGCGAGGGCTGGCACAACAACCACCACGCCTTCCCCAGCTCGGCCCGCCACGGTCTCCACCGCTGGCAGGTGGACGCCTCGTGGCTCTTCATCCGCGGCCTGGAGAAGCTCGGCCTGGTGTGGAACGTGAAGCGCCCGACGCCCGAGCAGATGGCGCGCCGGCGCGCTCAGCCCTCGGAAGCCTGAAAGCGGTTGGCCTCGGCGCCGATCAGCTCGGCCCAGCGGCCTGCGCGCGGCGCCGGCCATGCGGCTCCCCAGGGGGTGCGGAGCGCGATGTGGTGGAGCGCGCAAGGGATCAGCTCGTAGCCGCCCTCGACGCCCTGCGCCCGCGCGCGCTCGAAGCCGCGGCGTGAGGCCCGCCGGGCTGACGCCGGGGATCCCCGGCAGGTAGCGGTCCCAGGCGCCGTGGAGGACGGCGAGGCACCGGCCGGGCCCGCATCACTCGTTCGAGTGAACGAGCCGTTCGGTTCGGCACCCGATGAGCCTAGCGATGGGGCGTTTCTACTTGCCGCCGCAGGTTCTCGTGCTCGTCGCCGTCCTGGCGGCCGTCGGGGCCGTCCTCATGGTCATCGCACGGCCCGCCGCCGGCCGGGAATCGCCCGCGAAGGAAGAGCCCGCGTCTGCGCCGGCTCCGGCTCCGGTGCTTCCCCAGGCGTCGCTCGTCTCAGCGGTCGAGCCTCTCTCCGAACCGGTCTCCGAGCCTGTGCCCGCGGCTCCGGTCGACCCCGGGTTCCTCGTCCTCAAGCCGGCGCCGGGCGGCGAGGTCGTCGTCCGCGCCCGTCCCGGCGGCGCCGTCGTGGCGCGGGTGGGCGCCCGCACGGAGTTCGGCTCCCCGACCACCCTCTCGGTCGCCGCCAGGCGCGGCCGCTGGCTCGGCGTCGTGGCGACGCTCCTGCCCAACGGCCGTCTCGGCTGGGTCGACCCCGAGGAGAGCGCGTTCGCCAGGAGGCGCACGCGGGTCAGCGTCACCATCGACCTCTCGGCGCGCCGTCTCGTCGTGCGCCGCGGCGACCGCGTCCTCGAGCGGATGACCGTCGCCGTCGGCCGGCCGAGCTCGCCGACCCCGACCGGGCGCTTCGCGGTTACGGACAAGCTCTCCGGCTACCGGTACAGCTCGGCGTACGGCTGCTGCATCGTCGCCCTCTCGGCCCACCAGCCGAACCTGCCGGCCGGCTGGCAGGGCGGTGACCGGATCGCGGTGCACGGCACGAACGACCCCGGCTCGATCGGCACGGCCGCCTCGGCCGGCTGCCCGCGGGCGAGCGACGCCGACATGCGCTCCCTCATGCGCTTGGTCCCCCTGGGCGCTCCGGTCTTCGTCCGCGCCTAGCCGAAGCCGACCGCCTGGCGCTCGCTGACGGCGTTCCAGCCCTCGACCAGCGCGTAGAGCCCGGCGAGCGTGGTCGGCTCCGAGACCGTGCCCTTGTGGTCGTGGGCCGTGAGCCAGGCGTTCGCCTGCTCGACCGGAATGCGTGTGAAGAGGACGTTCGAGGCGCAGCGGCCCGGCCTCGAGACTGCGGGGTGGAGGCGGCCGATCTCCTCGTTCGTCGTCACGAGCACGAGGATGCGGAGCCCCTGGCCGATGAGGCCGTCGACGACGTTCAGGAAGCGCGAGAGCCCCTGGCCGGCCTGCATGCGCGCGTCCGCTGAGAGGAGCTCGCCGGTGTCCTCGAGGATCAGAAGCCGCCACGAGGGGCCGGCCACGTCGTCCCCCTGCGCTCCCACGCGCCCCATCGCGATCGGCGGAATCGCCCACATCCCGGCGTGCATGCCGATCCCCGTCGCGATCATCGCCATGTCTTCGTCCGCGTCCTCGCCGCCGCCGTACAGCATCTCCTCCTCGAGCATGACGGAGAGCATGTAGTCGGACTGGTCGCCGAAGAACTTCTCCGGGTCGGTGATGTAGTGGGGCTCGCACCAGGACGACCACTCCCGTGCCAGCGCGCGCAGCGCGGTCGTCTTCCCGGTACCCGTCTCGCCGTGCCAGAGGATGAGCTGCCCGCCGCGCCAGGGCAGGTCGCCCGTCATCAGGCGCGCGAGGCCCTCGCCGGTGGCGCCCGCATAGTTGCCCGCGATCTCCTCCCAGGAGGGCACGGAAAGTGTCCGGCCCATCGGCATCGGCCCATGCGGCCCGTACGACCAGAAGCGCACCGGGACGCGCCCTTCGCGCTCGCGGCTCGCGCGCGGAACCATCGCCCGGATCTCGTCCAGCGCCGCCCGAGCAACCTCGTCGCTCGGGGCGGCCACCTGCGCGAGGGCGCCGCCGAAGCTGACGTGCACCAAGGCGAGCGCTCCTCCAGCGAGCTCGAGGACGGCGTCGGAGCCGCCCGGCCCGCTGCTCGCCCACACGGCGTCCGGCGCCTCGAGCTTTGCCGTCGTCGGCCAGGTCTCGGTGGCGAAGCGGGTGAGGTCGCGCCGCAGCGCCTCCTGCAGGAAGAGCCCGGGGACCGGGCTCTCGTGCACCTCCATCGTGAGCTGGACGCGTCTCGGCATCGACTGAACTCTACGACGCGAGCAACGCCTGCAGCTCGCCGGCGGCCGTGACGGGCCGCTGGCAGGCGAAGCGCTCGCAGACGTAGGCCGCCGGGCTCCCGTCCACCAGGCTCCTTCCGGCGAGAAGCGGCACGGCGTCGTTCGGCCCCGGCGCGAACGCGTAGACGGCGTTCGGCCGGAAGCCCTCCAGCGCGGCGCGGCGGAGCTCCGGGGAGTCGCCCACGACGGCGATCTCCTGCGGCGCCGAGAAGTGCAGGTCGAGGGCGCAGAGTAGGTGCGAGACCGCGGCGGGGGCGCGCTCCAGCAGCGGGCGCGCGAGCCGGAAAACGCCGACCGCCTGCCTCTCGAGCTCGACGTCGCCGTAGATGCGTGCGAGGCGGAGGAGGACGAAGGCCGCCATCGAGTTCCCGGCGGGGGTCGGGTGGTCGTCGAACTCCTTGCGCCGCGCGACGAGGCCCTCGCCCTCCGGCGCGTCGACGTAGAACCCGCCGCGGGCCGCGTCGGCGAAGAGCTCCACAAGGAGCCCCGCGAGCCGGCGGGCCTCCTCGAGCCAGCGAGGGTCGCCGGTGGCCCAGGCGAGCTCGACGAGCCCGCTCGCGACATTCGCGTAGTCCTCCAGGTAGCCGGGAATCCGCGCCCGGCCGGCGCGATAGGTGCGCAGGAGCCGCCCGCGCTCGTCCGAGAGCTGCGCGAGGAGGAACTCGGCCACGGCGACCGCCGCGTCCACGTAGTCGGCCCGCTCGAGGCGGGCGCCGGCCTCCGCGAGCGCAGCGAGCGCGAGCCCGTTCCACGCGGCCAGTGCCTTGTCGTCCCGAAGCGGCTGCGGCCGCCGCTCGCGCTCGGCGAGCAGCTCGGCGCGCGCCTCCTCTGGGACCTCGCCCCGGAGCACGGAGCGCCCGTGCTCGAAGGGCCGGAGCCACTCGGGATGCGGCTCGCCGAGCACCGCCTCGAGCTCCTCTTCCGTCCACGTGAACGTGAGGCCCTCGACACCGTTGGTGTCCGCGTCCTGCGCCGAGGCGAGCCCGCCCTCGGGGAGGCGCAGCTCGCGCAGCACGTAGTCCAGGGTCTGGATGGTCACCTCTCGGTAGCGCTCGTCCCCGGTCACGACCCAGGCGTGCAGATAGGCCGAGGCGAGGAGCGCGTTGTCGTACAGCATCTTCTCGAAGTGGGGGACGAGCCAGTGCGCGTCCACGGAGTAGCGGTGGAAGCCGCCGCCCAACAGGTCGTACATGCCGCCGGCGGCCATGCGGTCGAGCGTCACGCGTGCCATCTCGAGCGCCGCCTCGTCGCCCCGGTCGGCGTGGATGCGGAGCAGGAGCTCGATCGTCGACGCGGCCGGGAACTTTGGCGCAGGCCCGAACCCTCCCTCCCGAGGGTCGAACAGCCGCCGCAGGCTCGGGACGACGCCGCTCAGGAGCTCGCTGGTGAGCGGCTCGGGCGAGGGTGCCCGCTCGCTCGCCTGGCGGATCGCGTCCACGAGCACGTCGGCCTGCTGCTCGAGGTCGTCGCGGCGCGTGCGGTACGCCTCCGCCACGGCCTGCAGCACCTGGGCGAAGCTCGGCATTCCGTGCCGGGGCTCGGGCGGGAAGTAGGTGCCGCCGTAGAAGGGCCGCCCGTCGGGCGTGAGGAAGACGGTCATCGGCCAGCCGCCGTGTCCTGTCATCGAGACGACGGCGTCCATGTAGAGCCCGTCGACGTCGGGCCGCTCCTCGCGGTCGACCTTCACCGCCACGAACTGCTCGTTCATGAGCCGGGCGGTGCCGTCGTCCTCGAAGGACTCGTGCTCCATGACGTGGCACCAGTGGCAGGCGGCATAGCCGACGGAGAGGAGCACGGGCCGGTCCTCGGCGCGCGCACGGGCGAACGCCTCCTCGCCCCACGGGTACCAGTCGACCGGGTTGGCGGCGTGCTGGAGGAGGTAGGGGCTCGTCTCGGCGGCCAGGCGGTTCATGCGGTCAGCGTAGCCGGGCAGGCGCCGGCTCCCTCGGACCGGCGCCTGCCCGCTCTCGCAGAGCCCTACGCCGAGACGGTCGCGCGCGAGTCGACCAGCGCGCCGACTGTCGTGATCGTCGCGCCGTAGGTCGCCTTGAGGTACTCCAGCGCGTCCTGCTCGTCGACACCTTCGAACGCGCAGACCGCGTCCTCTGGGATGGTGATCTCGTACCCGCGGATGAGTGCGCCGTACGAGGAGTGGCGCACGCAGATGTGCGTGTGCTGGCCGGTGATGACGACCTCGTCGACGCCGCGCTCGCGGAGCTGCTCATCGAGGCTCGTCCCGTCGAATGCGCCGTACCCGCGCTTCTCGGAGATGATCTCGCCCTCGTGCGGTGCGAGCTCCTCGATCACCTCGGCGCCGGGGTCGCCGGCCATTGCGTGCTCGCCCCAGATCTTCAGCTCGGGATCGCCGGGCTGGTGGGCGTCGTTCGAGAAGACGACGACCCAGCCGTCTTCGCGGGCGTGGGCAAGCAGCCGCTGGAGGGGCTCTGTGATCGCCTGCGCCTTCGGGTTGGCAAGCTTCCCGTCGACGAAGTCCTTCAGCATGTCCACGATGACGAGCGCCTTCATGTGTATCCTCCTACAGAGTTTGTGACTATCAGTCGATAACCTGGTGCCGAAGTCTACCACACAGCCGCGCCCGGCCCACGAGGCCCTCGGCGCCGTCCTGCAGGTTCGGGAATGCGTCCTCCAGGTGCTGCTCTGGGAGCGGGCGAAGGAGCCGTTCCTGGGCGCGTGGTCGCTCCCGGGGGGCCGCCTCGAGTCAGGAGAGACGCTGGAAGACTCCATCCGCCGCCACCTGGCCGCGAAGGTGGACGTCCGCGATCTCGCCCATCTAGAGCAGCTCGAGACGCGCAGCGACCCGGGGCGTCATCCCGAGGAGTGGCTGGTGGCGACCGCCTACCTCGGGATCGTCCCCGCCCACGTCGACCCGCGCGTCCCGGAGGACACGAGCTGGCACGCGGTGGACGACCTTCCGGAGATGGCCTTCGACCACGGCGCGATCGCGCTGGCCGGGCGGGAGCGCCTGCGCGCGAAGCTCTCGTACACCAACATCGGCTTTGCGCTCGCGCCGCCGTCGTTTACGATCTCGGAGCTCCGAGGCCTCTACAGCGCTGCGCTCGGCCACGACGTCTCCTCCACGAACCTGCAGCGCGTGCTCCTGCGGCGGCGCCTTCTGGAGCCGACCGGCGAGATGCGGCCGTCCGGCCGCACCGGGGGCCGCCCGGCCGCGGTCTATCGCTTCGCAGGCGGAGGGCTCGAGATCACCGACCCGTTCGCGGTGCTCCGCCCCCCGGACGCCCGCTGACCGCAACGGCCATGCCCCGGTGCCAGGCACCGGGGCATGGCCGGCGGGGACGCCTTAGTGCCAGCCCGCAGCGGCCGGTCGGCCACGGGTGGAACCCGCTGCCCGCGAGCAGCGCGCGCTCGGCCGTCCACATCTGCTCCGCCGGCGTCCAGCGGTTCGCCGTGCCCTTGAGCCGAAGCAGGTAGCGGCTGTAGGCCCTCTGGAACTGGATGCTCATCTGCAGGCCGCCGTAGTAGGGCGCGTTGGGGTCGTCCAGCGACCTTCGTGGCGATGGATGCAGAGCCAGGCCGCGCGGTGCGGCGGGCGCACCCCGCGCGCGCGGGCCCGGGCGGCCCGCTTCGTCCAGAGGTCGCGCAGGAAGGTCAGCGCGCGAGGTCGGTCGTCCGCTCCTCCATGAAGTCCGTCGGCAGCGCCGCTTGCCCATGACCCTGCCGCCACGAGCTCGGGCACCTCGGCGCTCGTGGCGGTCTCCGGGCCCGAAGCGCCGGCTGGCGCCGCAAGGGCAAACGTGCATATGGATACGAGCGCGAGCAGAAGCCCGCGCGGGCGGTGTCGACTCACGTACATCCCCCTTTTCTGGGCCCTCGTGCTCGGCCCCGCCGCTGGACGCTGGACGGGTCGGCTGGGCGCCTCCTTCTTTGCCGCGGGAGGCGCCGGCCCAGGGGTCGCTTTTCTGGAAGCGGGCTAGGTTACACTCAGCGGCACATGCTGTGGCTCACCATCTGGTTCACGGTGATCCTGAAAATCCCGTCCCTCTACCTGGCCTACGTGATCTGGTGGTCGGTGAAGGATCCCCCCACGGCACCCGCTGGCGGGGCGGGGGGAAGCCTGGGTGGAGGCGGGATCGAGCCGCCCCGGCGCCGCGGCCCGCGCGCTCCCGTCCCCGGACGGAGCCGCGGCCCGCACGGGTCGCCTGAGCGCCGCCGCAGCACCCAGCCCGTCCTGGTGGCGATCGGCAGGAGAGCCCGATGAGCGCCTACGACTCCGAGATCTCCGGCCGCGCGTCGGCGGCGCAGCTGGTCGCCGACTTCCTCGCGACCTTCGCGATCTTCGCGGCGCTCGCGTCGATCGTCTACTACCCGGGCAAGCTCGCCACCGCCGCGGTCTTCGTCTCCCTCTTCGCCGCCACGCTGGGCGGCAGGGACCGCTACCTCGTCCCGGTTTCCGTCGTCATCACCACCGTCTGCTGGTTCCTCGCGATGGTGCTCGCCATCGCCCTGGAACGACCCCTTTTTTAGGCCTCCGGGCATCCGATCCCTCTAAAGAGGGATAGCCGTGAGGCCGATGGATTTGTCGGCTTACGGTTCGGGAATCTACGGCCCGTTTCGCTCAAATCATGGGAAGTTTCAAGCTTCGACTCGTCATCTACTTCATGCTGCTCGCGCTGCTTCCGCTGGTGGCCGCCACGGTCGCCTTCAGCGAGGTGGCATCGCGCAGCGAGACCGGCTCGGCCGACTCCAGGCTCTCGACCGCGATCCGGGTGGCCCAGTCCGACTACGAGGAGCAGCTCGACGGCGACGCCGCCGAGACCGCCCGTTCCCTCGCGCGCGCGACGTACGTCCAGCGAGCTCTGGCGAACCACGACCGCGCCGCGCTCGTGCGCACCGCGAAGGAGGTCGACAACACCGCCTTCGTCTCGGCCGGGGGCGACGTGCTCGCCGGCAGGCAGGCAGGGCCGCTCGACGCCGAGCGCGTTGCGACCGTGAAGGATCCGACGAGCGGCAAGCTCCTCGGCCGCGTCGTCGTCCACATCCCCTTCGGCGACCGGCTCGTCGAACGGCTTGCCTTGGGCGCGGCGCTCGCCCGCGGCGACCAGTTCGTGCTCGTCGTCGACGGCGAGGTCGTCTATCCGAAGGCCTTTCGGGGAATGCTCCAGGTTCCCTACGAGAGCCCGCGCTTCATCACCGTGAACGGCTCGACCTACCGGGCGCTGGGCACCAATCTGCTCGCCGCGGAGGCGCCCGGCCGGCCGGCCGTGTCCCTCGTCGCTCTCAGCCCCAAGCCGGCCATCGACGCCGCGGTCGGCGACCTCCGCAGCCGCTTCCTCCTCTTCTCCGCCGTGGCGATGATCGCGGTGGGCATCCTGGCCTACACCTTCGGACGCACGATCGTCCGCTCCCTCAGCGAGCTCGCCGACGCGGCCGGGGGCATCGCGAAGGGCAGGCTGGAGCAGCGGGTGCCCGTGCGCGGGCGCGACGAGTTCGCCGTCCTGGGCGCGGCGTTCAACGACATGGCCACGCAGCTCGAGCTTCGCCTGCGGGAGCTGGACGCCGAGCGCGGACGCGTGCGAGACACGATCACGCGCTTCGGCGACGCGCTCGCGGCGACGCATGACCCGTACGCGCTCCTCCCGGTCATCGCCGACAACGCGATCGAGGCGACCGGCGCCGCGGGCGCCCGCCTCGTCGTGAACGGCAAGGAGCTCGAGCGCCGCGGTGACTTGGACGGCGGCGGCCGGCCGCTCGCCATCCCGCTCGGCCTGGACGGGCGCGAGAGCGGCGTCCTGTACCTGACCCCCGAGGGCTCAGACTTCAGCGACGAGGCGCGGGAGCTCGCACACTGGCTCGGCGCCCAGGCGGCGATCGCGCTCGAGAACGCCAGGCTCCATCGCCTGGTCGAGCGGCAGGCGAACACCGACGGGCTCACCGAGCTCCCGAACCGGCGCCAGTTCGAGGAGGCGCTCGAGGGTGAGATCTCTCGCGCGGAGCGCTTCGGCGGGAGCATGGCGCTGATCCTTGCCGACCTCGACGACTTCAAGCAGGTCAACGACCGCTACGGCCATCAGGCGGGCGACGACGTCCTAAGGACGTTCGCCGACATCCTGCGGGTGACGGTCCGCGAGATCGATCTCCCCGCGCGCTACGGCGGCGAGGAGTTCGCAGTCCTGCTCCCGCAGACCGACCTCGAGGGCGCGCACCAGCTCGCCGAGCGGCTCCGCCGCGCCCTGGCCGCGCGGCCAATGGCGACCCAGCCGGGCGGGCTCGTCGCCGTCACCGCGAGCTTCGGCGTCGCCGCCTTCCCGGACGCCCCGACCCCCGCCGCACTCTTCGCCTCGGCCGACGAGGCCCTCTACCGCGCGAAGCGGGCCGGCAAGAACTGCGTCGTCTCCGCGGACGCAGGTACCATCGTCCGCGCGCACGATTAGGTTCTCATCGGGCGCCGGGTCGTCTACAATCCGGCGCTGCCCCAGTCCCCGACCCGGAGGTGTTGATGAGCGAGCAGAGAGACACGATCTTCTCCCGCGTGATCGAGGAGCACCTCGAGCTGAAGCGGCGAAACTCCCAACTCGACGGCAACATGCCGATCGACCGGTATCACGTCGAGGATCCGTTCGAGAATCACCCGCTGTTCAAGACCGAAGAGCAGGCCCGCCTGGAGGACACGCTGAGCGGCCAGGAGCCCGAGCTCGAGCCGAGCAAGGTGCTCGCGTGGCCCGGCGAGGACACCGACCCGCCCGTCGACCCGGAGGACACCCTCTGGGGACGCTCGCGGGACTTCGACTGGGGCGACTAGCTTCGCCTAAGGCACGCTCGGCGTAGACACCCGCAAGGCTATTCCGCTCCACAGGGCGGCACGCTCTCGAACCCACCGACCCTCAGCAGCCGGCGCATCGTGTCGACGGGGATCGCGAGCCCGAAGCCGGTCGACAGCTCGATCGCGTAGACGATGCCCACGATGCGCCCCTGGCGATCCAGCACCGGCCCGCCAGAGTTCCCCTTCTGAATTCGCGCGGTCAGTCGGATGACCGCCCCCGGCACACCGAGAAAGTCGGCGCCGTCGACGCGGTCGACCACGGTGCCCTCGGAAAGGGTGAGCGCACCGCCCAGCGGGTAGCCCACGGCCGTGATCACGTCGTCCGGCTCCGGAGCGGGACCGAACTCCCCGACCAAGGGCAGGCGACCCTCGATCTGGACGACCCCGATGTCTCGAAGGACACCGACGACCGCGAACGGGGCCTCGAACGTCCGCCCATTCCAGGTCGTGACCTCGAGCGCCTCGGCGCCCGCAAGGACGTGGCGGTTCGTGACGAGCGTGTCAGAACCAATGGCGAAGCCGGAGCCCGTCGCGATGCCCTGGCAGGAGATGTTGCGCACGCGGACTGTCAGGCGCTTCGCCTGGCGTTCGGCAGAGTCGCGCGCCAGGCGCGGGAGGCGGATGCGCTCCGCCGCCGGAACGTCGTTCGACACGTCGACCAGCTCGGGGATCGTCACACCAGGCGTGGACGGCGGCACGTCGTCCGCCAGCAGCGAGCAGCCGCTGACAAGAATCCCGATCGCCACGATGGCGGCCGCCCGAAGCACCGCTAGCCGTACCTGGCCAGATAGGCCGAAAGCTCGCTCTCGGCCGCTCCGCAGTCACTGCTCACACGGCCGGCCACGGCATTCGCAGCTCCGCCGTTACCCGCAAGGACGTAGCCGAGGTACTCGTCGAGTCCGCTCTTGCAGGTGATGAATGCGCTCGCGACGGCGCCCAGCGCGTCCGCCTCGAGAGCGAGCGCAGCGCGCGCGTCCTCGACCTGGGCCTTCTCGTTCGCCAGCCGTCGCTGACGGCGTTCGAGCGAGCGGACATCCGCCTCCGACCGGGCTATCGTCTGCTCGGCATCCTGCACCTTGGCGGCCATCGAGTTCAGCTCCTCGGTGCGCTCGTTCAGAGCGTCGCTCCGCTCGAGGAGGACGTCGTTCAGGGACTCGACGTTGATCTCGAGCTCCGCGGCCCGTCCTTCCCAGCGGTCGGCTCGTGCGCCGTTCTCCCACGCCAGGTATCCGGCCGCTCCAACCCCTGCGACGACTAGGACGATTGCCAGCGTGATCGCCCCGATCAGGAGACGGCGACGCCAGCGAGTCGGCTCCCGTTCAATCGCCGGAAGCTCGTGGCCGGGGAGCGTGGGTTGCTCGCCCATCTCCCCGAGCTCGGACCCGTCGCCGGAGGGAGCCTCGCGCACGGGCCCACGGTATCGTCCGCACGCTCACTCGACAATGGCCTGTCAAAAACTCAGGCCGAGAGGGAGGAGCCTGGCCTCGGTTACAGTAAACGTCGCGGGGCGTTAGCTCAGCTGGGAGAGCGCCGGCTTTGCAAGCCGGAGGTCACCGGTTCGATCCCGGTACGCTCCACTCCCCCGCCAGCCCTCTATCCATCGGGGTTGAGGGCTCCGGCTCCTCCGAGGCGGGCGCACCTGGAGGCGGGCTCGCGGGCCAGTCACGGGCCAAACGATTCCGCCTGGCCCTCCTCGGGCCGGTCGAGGCGAGCGAGGATCGCCTCCTGAGCCCCGTCAACTGTGTCCGCAACAACGGAAGCAACGCCGGACTGTGACCAGAACTGCCCATTGACGCGGTCTCGGTCGCAAGGTCATGCTTGCCACGACCCCAGCCTGCCCGGGGCTCGCCTGATCCAACCGACGCGATGAGCAGTCCCGAAGCCCCATCCGTGATCCAGCAGCTCCTGCAGCGGGTCGAGGCTGTCAACGGCAGGTACGGCTTCATGGCCTGGGATCCGGAGAAGATCGCGCTCGACCCACGCGGAGACCCCGGCCCCGACTACCCGCGACTCAGCCCGCCGACGCAGGATTCCCCGCGGCTCTTCATCTCGTACGGCTGGTCCCGGGACGAGACTCACGACACCTACGACTCGGACCTCTGGGTCGACGCCTTCGCCGGCTTTCTCTTCGGCCGCGGCTACGACTTCGTCTTCGATCGCGATCCGCGCAACTTCGACAAGGGCCTCAGCTGGTTCAGCCTGCTTACGCGCATGAACGACTGCAACTACTTCGTTCCGATCATCTCGGAGGAGTACGTGGAGCGGATCTCGTCGGCGCAGGCGTCCGGGGCGGTCGTGGCCGAGTGGAATCACGCCGTGAAGATGGCTCCCGAGTGGTTGACGATGATCTGCGTCTGGTACTCGGGATCGACCCTCCCTGAGCCGCTGACGCAGGCGA
Source organism: uncultured Actinomycetes bacterium (assembly GCA_963794055.1). Classification (GTDB taxonomy): domain Bacteria; phylum Actinomycetota; class Thermoleophilia; order Gaiellales; family Gaiellaceae; genus JAIBJN01. The sequence continues at coordinate 24,119 of CAWCCL010000021.1, read as the reverse complement.
ATACCGTGGATATCCGTGACGACCCCTCCCCCTGGGCCGAGGGCATCGGGGAGATGTTCCCTCCGGCGCTGCCCGGCGGGTCGCGGGATCCCGCAGCTGCCCGCGCCCGAGCGCCCGCCGGACCCGCCCCACTGGCCGGCGTACGTGCCGTACGAGAGCTGAGGGGAAGGCATGGGCGAAGACGAGTACAGGAAGATCCGCGACCGCCTCTGGAACGCCGGCGTCTCCGCCACGGACTACGAGGGCGCGGGCGAGAAATATCAGGCCGCCGTCATGGAGCAGTGGAAGCTCTACGTGGAGATGGCGGATCGCATCAGCAACCGCCGCGGTCTGACGAACACCTTCTTCCTCACGCTCAACACGGCGGTCTTCACGGTGATCGGCGTCGTGGGGAAGGAGCGTCCCGACGTCTCGCCGTGGGTCCTGGTGCTACCCCTCGCCATCGCGCTCGGCCAGTGCGCGGCGTGGTGGTGGCTCGTGCGCTCCTACCGGCTGCTGAACTCGGCCAAGTTCAAAGTCGTCGGCGCGCTGGAGGAACGCCTGCCCGCCTCGCCCTACTGGCGCGCGGAGTGGCTCGCGCTCGGCGAAGGCAACGATTGGCGCAAGTACCTGCCGCTCACCCACCTCGAGCAGTGGATCCCGGTTCTCTTCGGCTCGGTCTACGTTATCGGCTTTGTCGTCGCCGTTGCGGCCTGAGACAACTGCTGCCGCGCGCAGCGAACGATGCCGGCCGGAGATTACAGCTCGGCAGTCCCCCCAGAAACCAGCGCACGTCCAGCCCACCGAGTGGTCGAGGTGTACGCGCGTCACGGTCAGTTCCAAGCTAACGGTGGATCACGGTCTATGCCGCCGAAGTTGATACGGCCGCCAAGGTGCCTCGGCATGACCGCCGCCCGCGGGTTTTGCGCAACATCATTAGGCGCCGTCACCGGCCGCCGGGCGACGGATCGGCCGGAGGACCCCGGCCTCGTCGGATGCGGCGAGGGTGTCAAAGAGGCGTAGTACCTGTCGAACGATGCCCTCGGCGCGCACCATCGAGCGGGAGGCGCCGAAGGCCGCTCTCGCCTCGGTCAGTCGGCCGGGGTCGACAACGAGGGCGAGGCCACAGAGCGCGAGAGCCTTCGTGTCGAGGGCTCGGTAGTCGCCGTTGGTCGTTTCGAGCCGCGTGTTCGCGAACTCCAACGCGTCGCTGAACGCTTGCCTCGCGCCTTCCGCCTGGCCCAAGCGCGACAGGGCGATACCGAGTACTACTGAAATCTCGGCCCTTGGGCCCGGATAATCGAACGCGCGAGCGGCGTCTGCGATCTCTCTCGCCGCATCGAAGTCGCAAGCGTGCAGGTACACCGTGGCCGCGATAAGGCGGTTCAAGACGCGGGACCTAGCGAGGCCGATCTCGTCCGCCAGCACAATTGCCTCTTGGGAAAACTGAACTGCGGGCTCCCAAGCATCGAGATCGCCGTGAACCCCCGCAAGGTTGCCCAGGTTGGCCGCCTCGCCTCCGCGGCGGCCGATCTCGCGGTTGATCGCGAGTGCCTGCTCGTGGAACTCGATCGCGCGCTGGATCTCCCCCAAGGCGCGGTGGCAGCTACCGAGGTTGCCCAGGTTGTCCGCTTCGCCTCCGCGGCTGCCGATCTCGCGGTTGATCGCGAGTGCCTGCTCGTACAACTCGATCGCGCGCTGGATCTCCCCAAGTCGCGGTAGCAGTTACCGAGGCTGTCCAGGTCGGGTGCTTCGCCTCCGCGGTAGCCGATCTCGCGGTCGATCGCGAGTGCCTGCTCGTGGAACTCGATCGCGCGCTGGATCTCCCCCAAGGCGCGGTAGCAGCTACCGAGGTTGCCCAGGTTGTCCGCTTCGCCTCCGCGGCTGCCGATCTCGCGGTTGATCGCGAGTGCCTGCTCGTGGAACTCGATCGCGCGTTGGATCTCTCCCAAGTCGTAGTAGCAGTTACCGAGGTTGCCCAGGGCGGCCGCCTCGTTTCCGCGGTGGCCGACCTCGCGATTGATCGCGAGTGACTGCTCGTGGAACTCGATCGCGCGCTGGATCTCCCCCAACTCGACGTAGCAGCTACCGAGGTTGCCCAGGGCGGCCGCCTCGCCTTCGCGGCTGCCGATCTCGCGGTTGATTGCGAGTGCCTGCTCGTGGAACTCGATCGCGCGCTGGATCTCCCCAAGGCGCGGTAGCAGTTACCGAGGTTGCCCAGGTTGGCCGCCTCGCCTTCGCGGCTGCCGATCTCGCGGAAGATCGCGAGTGACTGCTCGTACAACTCGATCGCGCGCTGGATCTTCCCCAAGGCGGAATAGCAGCTAGCAAGATTGATCTTGCTTATCGCGTCGTTCTCCGGGTCGGTCAGGCGTTCGTAGAGCCGCTGGTGCAGGTCGATTGTGAGGCGGTAGTGACCCCAGAGGATGAGGTAATCGAAGTCGATCTCAAACAGCACTTGGGCGGCGGTGTCATAGTCGCCTGCCTCATGCCGTAATTGGAACTCGGCCAACTGGGGGGCGAGGTCGTCGAGACTGCGCCAGGTTTCCCGTGCCGTGCGGGTCTGTTCGAAGTAGTCAGCGCCGCGAATACGGAGCGAGTATTGACTAAACGAAAGAGCATCCCCATCAACGGCGCCGGGCAGACTCGGAGGAACGCGGTGCAGGGCGTAGTCCCGGTCGACCTGGTGCAGGTAGTAGTTGCCCCCGTCGCGCCGGGCAAACTGCATGTTGACCAGGCGACTGAGAACCGGGGCGCTGTCGATCGCAGGCCGATAGGGTTGGAGCATGTAGTCGACCGCGACGGGCGGGACTGGCACGGTGTAGATGGCAAGTGCCTGCATCACCTGCTGGGCGAGCGGGTCGAGCCGGTTGAACGCCTCGCCGACGAGTGCCTCGACTACGTTCTCGGGCATTCGCTCGGCGTCGGCGAGCAACTCGGGCAACGTGGTGTCCCGATCGGCGGCCAGGATCGCGGCAAGCGCCTCCAGCGCCCGCGGAAATCCGCGAGTGCGTTCCCGTGCATTTTCAAGGAGCGCGTCCGGCGCGTCTCTGAGCCCCAGGCTCCCGCTCGTGTCCATCTTGCGCAGGAGCTCTTCGGCGTAAGGAGACTTCAAGCCCGCGTCGAGGTCGAGGCGGCGTTGCACCCCCGGCTGCACCAGCAGCAGACTCCGCGGCGCGGCGCGGCTGGTGAGAATCACTTTGACCCCATGCTCAGGCGCGCTGAGGAGGGTTCGCAGCGCTTCATCGAGTGCTTGGTCGGTGATCTCCAGCGTCTCGTGGTCTAGGAGGTCTTCGAAGTTGTCCAGAAGCGCCACGTTCAATCCCGCAGGAAAGCATTCCAGCAAGCCGAGCATTAGGGACGCTGGGCTCTCGCGGGGTTCGCGGTAGCGCGCGAGCAACGGCTCGGCGGCACCCTCGGGGAGCAGCCGGCAGAGGTCTGTGAATAGGTTCGGGAAGTTGACGGCGTGCGCACCGATCGGACTGAGGTAGACGATGCCGTCTACGGCCAACTCGCCGAGATCGTCCGGAAGCCGGCCAACTTCGAGCCCTTTGAGCAGCCGGCACACCATCGCGGTCTTCCCGACCCCGCCACGCCCAACCACCGACATCAGCCGAAGTCCGTCGGTGCGCAGGAACTCCCCGATCAGGCCGGTCTCCACGTGGCGGTCCTGGAAGTAGCCCGGTGCGATCATCGGCGGCGGGTTAACGAACTTCGCCCGCGGCGCGGCCGTGACCGGGCGCTCTGGTTGCCGTTGCCGCTCGAGGCCTGTGGCGATTCGCGCTTCGGTTTGCTCGCGAGCCGCCTGCGGGTCTTCCACCAGCTGCTGCTGCTCGTCGATCCGCCGGCGCAGCTGCTCGATCTCCTCCTGGATGCGCGCCTGCTGTGCCGGGTCCGCGCGGGGCAGTTCTCGCTCCGCGTCCGCAAGGCGATTCTGCAGCTCCTGGAGCACGCCCTCGGGCGTGCTTGTCCACCGCAAATAGTTGCGCAGCTGGGCCAGGCCGGTGTCGAAGTCGCGGCTGAAATCGACAAATTGGCGCGAACTCAGCCGAAACGGCAACTCCACGTCGGCCCCGAGGCGCACGGGGATGACCGGTTTTTTGTACTTCAGCGCCCAGACCCATTCATCCTTGGTGCCAGACCCGAGCCGAACGCTGTCGCTGGTCATCACGAACAAGAGCCCTCTGCAGCTCTGGATCGCCTCTACCAGCTGGTCGTCCCAGTCCTTTCGCCCCGCCTGCATTTCTCGCGTATCGACCCAAAGGGGGTACGGGGGCGGCGTCGCCTGGAGTTCGTCCGCCAGGCGAAGCGCGAAATCCGCGCCGTCTAGCCGGGAGTAGCTGACGAAGTAATGGTCGCTCATCGAGGCCCCCTCGCAAAGGTCGTAGTTGGGCCTGCGGCCTGCATTCTGACCACCGCCGTCTGCGGCGGCAAGCCTCGGCTCCGCCGCGGACGGAGGGGACGCAGCTTCTTGGCGCTCGCGGTTCTCAGAGGCCTCATCTTCGAGAACCCACTCCGACGTCTCGAGTCGAGCGAGCCGCGGAATGGAGTTGGAGTTGACCCGATCGCGTTGACACCCAGACGATGGACGCGCAGGCGTCCGGAAGGGAGTCGACGTGAGCGCCACCCGGTCACGCTGTCACTCACCGGATGATCGGTACGACTCGAGTACGTCTCGGAGGCCCGGCGGATGTCTCGCAGGCCGGAGGGTGACCCGCCTGATGGCTGCCCGAGCTACGCGGCCGCCGCTGTGCGCTTCTGCTCGCGCAGCTCGTTCACCCGGGCGAGCGTGCGCTCGAGGGTGGTCGCCAGCTCCTCGAGGACGACCAGCGTGCCGGCCTCCGCCTCTGCCTCAGGCTCACGCCGTTCGAGTAGGTGACGGGGGACGGTCGAGGTTCCCCTTGCCGATGCGCGCATTTGCCTCTCCTCTGTCTCGTTGTGTCCGATCACTCGACGGCCGGAGGACGCGGGCTCTTCCATCAGCCGGCGCCTTCTGAGCGGCTCGCGAACCACCGGCTCACACGAAAAGGGGTCGCCGGAGATCGTGCTTCCCCCGATAGTGCGGGCGTGGCCAGCCGCAGCCGCGTCCCCGTCTACCGCGGGCCGTTCCGCAAGAGAGAGGCCGAACGGCTGCTCTGGCGTGCCGGCTTCGGGCCCAGGCCCGGGGAGGCCGCCAGGGTCGCCAGGAAGGGCCTGGGGCGTGCGGTCGACGATCTCCTGAACCCGCCGACGCCCCGCCTCGTCGGGCGGGCGCCGACCGACGACGACGGGGCGCCGCTCGCGCCGCGGGACGCCTGGGGGCACGACCACCTCTGGTGGCTCGACCGCATGGTGCGCTCGAACCGGCCGCTCCACGAGCGGATGACGCTCGTCTGGCACGACTGGTTCGCGACGTCGAACGACGGCGTCGGGTCGCAGAAATGGATGCTGAACCAAAACGCGTTCATGCGAAAGCACGCGCTCGGCTCCTTCGAGATGCTGCTCATCGGGCTCACGAAGGACCCGGCCATGCTCCTCTGGCTCAACGGGACGCAGAACACGAAGTGGTCGCCGAACGAGAACTACGCGCGCGAGCTGATGGAGCTCTTCACGCTCGGCGCGGGGCGCGGGTACACCGAGGACGACGTCCGCGAGCAGGCCCGCGCGCTGACCGGCTGGCGCAACGACTGGCGCGAGGGGCTCGGCGACGTCAACTTCCGCTACGACCCGGCCCGCCACGACAACGGCATCAAGGTCGTCTTCGGCAAGAGCGGCAACTTCGGCTGGGAGGGCGCGTGCCGCCTCTGCCTGCAGCATCCGCTCCATGCCTCCTTCTTCGTCCAGAAGCTCTGGAGCTACTTCATCCCGAAGCCGCCACCCGCCGGGACCGAGTCCGCGCTGCGGAGGATCTACAGGAGCTCGGGCTACAAGGTGAAGCCGGTGGTCGCGGCGATTCTCAAGCACCCCATGCTCTACATCGGGCCGCGCATGATGAAGCCGCCCGTCGTGCAGGTCGCGGGGATGCACCGGGCGCGCAACCGCCCGGTCAACTCCGACGCCTGGACCTGGATCGCCTCGCTCGACGGGCAGCGCCTCTTCTTCCCGCCGAACGTGGCGGGCTGGAACGACGACCGCTGGCTCGACACCTCCTCCCTGCGCGGCCGGTGGATCGCCGCCAACCACGTGGCCACGCCTTACGCGCTCGACGTCGCCCAGTGGCGCGGGAAGCTCCCTGTCGACGCGGGCAAGCTGGTCGACAATGCGCTGGCCTTCTGGGGCAACCCGACCGTGACGTCGCCGACCCGCACGACGCTGCGGATCTTCGCCCAGACCGCCCTCGGCGACGCCGACTCCTCGTGGAAGCGCGCCGAGTACCCGGTGCTGATCGTCAACGCCCTGAGGATGCTCATTGCCGTCTCCCCCGACTACCAGACCTCCTGACATGAGCTGCTCCTGCAACGAGTTCTCCCGTGCGGCCGTCCTCCGGCGCTCCGTCGCCGAGGCCGGGCGCGGCCTCCCGGTGATCGAGCCGGGGATGCCGGTCCCGGCCGGAAGCGGCCTCGACCGGCGCGGGTTCCTCGCCCGCGCCGCTGGGCTCGCGCTCTCGGTCTACGGCGCCGGCAAGCTCCCGCTCGGCCTCTTCGAGGAGGGAATCGCCCGCGCCCAGGGAGCGCCGCCCGGCCCGGTGCTCGTCTCAGTCTTCCTCGAGGGCGGGGCCGACTCCCTCTCCATGCTCTTCCCGGCCGGGAACGCGCGGTACATGGAGCTGCGGCCCCAGCTTGCGCTTCCGGCCGATGCCGGCCAGCCCTTCTCCGAGGATGCGAGCCTGCGCTGGCACCCCTCGCTCGCGCCGCTGGCCGAGCTGCACGCCGAGGGCAAGGTGACCGTGCTCCCGGCCGTCGGCTACACGAACGCCGACCAGTCGCACTTCACCTCGCGCCACTACTGGGAGGTCGGCGCGACCGACGCCCACGTACGCACCGGCTGGCTCGGGCGCTACCTGGACGTCGCCGGCGCGCTCGACAACCCGCTGCAGGGCCTGGCGCTCTCCGACTCGCTCCACCCGGCGCTGGCCTCGGCCAACGTGCCCATCGCGGCCGTGTCCGCGCCGGACGACTACGGCTTCTGGGCCAGGAACGTGTGGGGACAGGTGGAGCAGCGGATGCTCGACGCCCTGGGGACGTTCCCGCCCGTACCCGACCCGGCCGCCTCCAAGGTCGCCGAGGTGGCCTCTCAGGCGGCCACGCTGCGCTCGCAGCTTCTCCCCTTCGAGGGCGGGACCTGGGGCACGACCGTCCCCTACCCGACGAGTCAGGACAGCTTCCCTTCGCGGCTCGCCGCCCTCGCCGCCATGATCGCCGCGGGCCTGCCGCTCCGCTGCGTCACGGTGAGCGCGCCCGGGATGTACGACACGCACGCCGACCAGGCGGGCGGCCTCTCGACCGCGCTGACGCTGACCGCGAGCTCGCTCCGCTCCTTCCAGCGCGACCTCGAGTCGCGCGGGATCGCCGACCGGGTGCTCGTCCTCGTCTGGAGTGAATTCGGCCGCCGCGCGCAGGAGAACGGCTCGCGCGGGACCGACCACGGCGCCGCGGGCATGGGACTGCTGATCGGCTCGGGGGTGCGCGGGCAGATGCTGGGTGAGTTCCCCGGCCTCACGACCGGGCTCGACGAGGGCGGGAACCTGAAGGCCACCTTCGACTACCGCTCGCTCTACTGCTCGGTGCTCGAGCAGTGGTTTGCGGCGGATGCCGCGGCGATCATCCCGAACGCCGCGAGCTTCGCCCGAGAGACGCTCCTGCGGTGACCCGGCGCCTTGACGTCGCCGCCTTCGTGCTAGCCGCGCTGGTCGCGGTAGCGGCCGCGCTGCTGCTCATCTTGGGCCCGGCGGGTGAGGAGACGGCGTCGGCGGCGGTCTTTCCGGCGCGCCTGCAGGTGGTGTCCAAGGAGTTCGGGCTGACCCTCTCGCGGGCCTCTGTGCCACGCGGGAAGGTGCGGATTGAGCTTGCCAACTTCGGCGAGGATCCGCACGACCTCAGGCTCCACCGCATCGGCGGCACCAGGACCTACTCGATCCCCGAGACGGCCCCCGGCGAGCGGACGACGAGGACGTTCACCCTGGTCCCCGGCCGCTTCAGGGTGTGGTGCGCGATTGCCGACCACCGAGCGCTCGGCATGCGCGCGACGCTGCGGGTCGTCAGGCGCGGTTAGGACGGCCGGCTCCCGCGCCTACGGAGCCGGCTGGGTGAAGCGGATGACGTGGACGCCCCAGCCGGGGAGGCTGACCCGAAGCCGGCCGTTCCGCGCGGAGACGAGCCGGCCGCCGGGGTAGCTGCGACCGGCTCGAGCCCACGTCGGAAGCCCGCGGATCGTGACGCTCGCGCCGGTGGGGCCGCGCTGGGTGGCGATCACCCATAGGGTTCTCGCGACCCGGCGGCTGATCGCCTGCGTGCCGGCGTTGCCCGTGTCGAGCCGCCTGGTCGTCTCCGGTCGCAGAAGCGCAGGATGGAGCGGGCTGTCGATGCCGATCTCGCGGACGAGGCCGCGGAGCGTGCGGTTCCAGAAGGCCCAGTTCCAGCCGAGCGCGCGATCGCGGCGGTTCAGGCAGCGGGGGATCTCGCCACCGTAGAAGTTCAGGCCACGCGCGCCGTTCACGATCGCGTCGTAGGCCATGTACCGCTCCTCGCGAGTCGTCGGCAGGGTGTAGGCGCCGCTCCCCGCTGGGTCGTCGCTTCCGCCGGAGCAGATCTGGAGCGTCGTCGCGATCGTGTTCCTGCCGGTCGCACGTCGCATCGCGCGCGTCCACATCCCGACCATGTGCAGCTTCGGCGGGCGGACGCCCCGGAGGTGGTAGTAGATCGGGTACACGTCGACCCCGTGAAGATCTGTCACCCGGTTGTAGCCCCGGAGATCGGGGGGATCCGGAGGGTGGACGAGCATCGTGCGGTCGCGGCTGCGCGGCGCGAATACGGTGAGGACCGCATGCTCCGGGTCGTTCCGCTTGACGACGCGATACGCATACGCGAGGGCGGGGGGCAGCCATTGCGAGTAGGGCTCGTCCGCACCCTTCCAGAGCCCCATTCCAGGCTTGTCCTTCAGCGCCGCGATCACCTGGCGGAGAAGCTCCTCGCGCTCCCAGCCCGGCCGGACGAGCGCGAGCTCCCTCAGATAGACCCACGTGTAGACGCCGTGCTGTGCGGCAGCGTCGGCCCAGGCGATCGCGTTGCTCAGGTGGGTCTGGGTCCAGGGTTCGTCGCGCGGGCCCGTCCGGTAGAGCGTCACGCCGGCCGCGACCAGCTCCGCCAGCGCGTCGCGCCCATGCGGGGTTCTGCTGCCAAGCCGCGGCGGCATGGTGACGGCGATGGGGAAGAAGCGCTCGCCGTCGACCATGAACGTCCCGTGGCGGTTGGCGTGAGTCGTCAGCGGTCCTTCCTGGGCGAGCCCCTCGCCGGAGCTCCAAAGAGCGCCGAGGAGCGCGAGCACCAAGGTGGAGAGACCGCGGCGGAGAGCTGTACTAGAGCTAGACATGACTAGACTTTCTAAGTCTATCACGCCTGATGTTAGTTTTGCTAGCTGCCGTCTAGTCGCTGCGCAGTCTTATGCCGTATACTTCAGAGTCGTGGCCGACAGGACCGAACTCGGTGAACGCATCCGCTCGGCCCGAGCCGAGCTGGGGTGGAAGCAGAAGCACCTCGCCGCCGAGGTGCGCGTGGAGCCGATCACCGTCTCCCGCTGGGAGCGCGGGGCGACGACGCCTGACCTGGACACGCTGCGCGCGGTCGCGAGCGCGACCGGGAAGCCGCTCACGTTCTTCGTCGCCGATGGCGACACGGCCGCGGCTCCGCTCGGCGGGGACGAGACGGCCGGGCGGATCGAGGATGCGCTCGAGCGCATCGAGTCCCAGCTGACGCGGCTGATCGAGGCCGTGGGCGAGCTCGACGCCCGCAGCGCGCGGCCCTCTAGCTAGCTGCTGTCTACAGGCCGGCGCGGAGCAGGCGCGCGTACGCGGCGCCGGTCGCCGGACGCTCGGCCGGCTCCTTCGCGAGCGCGCGCAGGGCGGCCCAGTGGAGTGCCGGCGGGACGTCAGGCCTGAGCGACCGCAGGTCCGGCGGCACCAGCTCAACGTGCGCCCGGCAGGTTCCGGCGAAGTCGAGCCCGCCGAAGGGCGGCGTGCCCGCGAGGCACTCATGGACGACGCAGCCGAGCGCGTACATGTCGCTGGCCGGCGAGGCGGGCTTGCCCCTGATCACTTCCGGAGCCAGGTAGTCGACGGTGCCGACGACGCGCCCCGGTGCGGTCAGCGCGGTGTCCGCGTCCCCGCGCGCGACGCCGAAGTCGGTGAGGAGGCTGCGGCCGCGCTCGTCGACGAGGATGTTCGACGGCTTCACGTCGCGGTGGACGAGGCCGATGCCGTGGAGCGCGTCCAGCGCGGAGCCGACGCCTGCGGCGAGGCGCACGACGCCCCCTCCGGAGAGCACGCCCTCCTCGAGGACGTCCGCGAGCGACGCGCCCTCGACGTAGCTCGTGACGAGGTAGCGCCGGCCTCCGTGGGAGCCGGTGTCGAGGACGGAGACGAGGTGGGGGTGGACGAGGCCGCTCGCGGCGCGGCCCTCCCGCTCGAAGCGGCGCACGTACACGTCGTCCTCGGCCAGCTCCGGCCGAAGGAGCTTCAGCGCGACGACCTCGCCGTCGGTCTCTCGCACCGCCCGGAAGACGACGCCCATGCCTCCCTCCCCGAGGCGTGACTCGAGGCGGTAGCCGGCGAGCCGGTCGCCCTCGCCGGGCTCTGGAGTGGAGACTTTCGGAGGCATCTGTTACAAGACGGAAGCCAATGGTTCCACGGATTGGAACCGAGTTCGCGGGCTACAGGATCGTCGCTCTCCTCGGCCGCGGAGGCATGAGCGTCGTGTACCGGGCCGAGAACCCGCGCCTGGGGATGACGGTCGCCCTGAAGGTCCTCGCCCCAGAGCTCGCAGACAACGAGTCGTTCCGCGAGCGCTTCGTCAGCGAGTCGCGGCTCGCGGCCGCCCTGAACCACCCGAACATCATCACCCTGTACGACGCCGGCGAGGCGGACGGGTCCCTCTACATCGCCATGCGCTACGTGCCGAGCGACCTCCGCGCGACTCTGGAGGCCGACGGACCGCTCCCCACGGAGCGGTCGCTCGCCATCCTTCACCAGGTCGCCGGGGCTCTCGACGCCGCTCACGCGGAAGGGCTCATCCACCGCGACGTGAAACCCGGGAACATCCTGCTCGACGGGAGCGGCGACCGCCCTGAGCTGGCGTACCTGGCGGACTTCGGGCTCACGAAGCACATCGGTTCCCACTCGGCGCTGACGGCGCCCGGCGAGTTTCTCGGCACGATCGACTACATGGCGCCGGAGCAGATCCAGGCGCGCCCCGTCGACGGGAGAGCCGACCTCTACTCGCTCGGCTGCGTCGCCTACGAGTGCCTCACCGGCGTGACGCCGTTTCCGCGCGAGAACGAGCCCGCGGTCCTGTGGGCGCACATGCAGGAGCCGCCGCCGCGGCCGAGCGAGAGCCGCCCGGGGCTCGGGGCCGGCGTCGACGAGGTCTTTGCGAGCGCGCTCGCCAAGTCCCCGGACGACCGCTTCGCCGCCTGCGGAGAGTTCGTGTCGGCCCTCGACGCATCCCTGAACGGCCCGCGGACGCTCCGGCGGACGCGCTCGGGAGTGCCGCCGTCGCCGAAGCCACCTCCGCCCGCGCAACCGGACGAAAGGCTGCCGCGGAAGCCGCGGCGCTGGGGCAGGGTCCTGGTAGTCGGCCTGGCCCTGGCCGCTGCGGCAGCGGCGGGCGCGGCCGCAGCGCTCGTCGGCTTCGACCGCGACGGGGAGCAGGTCGTCACGCAGACGGCGACCGTGCGCCCGCCTCCCGGCGAGCTCACCGCGTTCGACCGCGCTCTGGTGCGCCTCATCCCCGTGGGCATTCGCGGCACCTGCGAGCACGCGACGCCGATCTCGGACGGCTTCGACTCGACGGTCGTTTGTCGCCCAGGCGGCCGGGTCCAGGGCCTCCAGTACAGCCATGCACGGAGCGGGCATCTGCTTCGCGACTACCTCCGGGAGCGGGTCGTGGCGGTCGGGCTCCCGCTGGACGAGGACGCCGGTCTCACCCTTTTCGGCAGCTGCGATACCGACGAGCCCGCGTTGCACGAGTGGGAGCGCTTCGGCCAGACCGGGCACGGGGAAGCCAGCTCTCAGCAACTCGAGGCTGAAGGTGTCGGACGTGGCGAGGTCCAGCGCAGGGTCCTCGGCCACGTGCTCTGCTCACGCCAGGACGGGCGCTTCACGATGGAGTGGATCGACCATCGGGCGGGCGTGTACTCGAGGGCGGCCGGGCCGCGTGACCGGCTCATCGAGTGGTGGCGCTCGTCGGCCGGCCCGATCCACTAGGGAGCGCTTGTCACCACGGGGTCGATGGGGCAGGATCGGGGCTCCGTCAGATCGCAAGCGAGTTCGTCCTCACCTTGAGCGACGGAAGCTCTCACTCCGCCTACCTGAACTTCGTCAGGTAGACGAGGCACGACGCGAAGGGCGCCCGTAGCCGGGCGCCCTTCGTCGTCCTATGATGGCGCTCTGCGGCTCTCGCCTCCGTGGTGGGACGGATAGGGAGTCAGTGACATAGGGGGTACACATGAGACGCGTTCTATCGTCGGGCGTCGTCCTTCTGGCCGCGCTTGCGTTCGCGACGGCCGTCCAGGGCGCGGACACGGAGCCACGGATCGTCGTCGTGGACGGCGGCACCGTGCCGGGGACGTCGAAGCACATCAGGGTCGTCGGGCACAACCCGCTCTTCAATCGTGGGATGAACGCCGCCATGGCCGTTCTGGACGACTCGGGCTACCTCTACGTCGGGAGCCGCACAGACGGCGCGCCCGACCACCCGAACGCCGGCATCCTCGTGGTCGACGCGCGCGACCCGAGCGACCCCGAGGTCGTGAAGGAGATCGGCCCGCCCTTCGCGGCGAACCCGTCGGAGACGACGCGCGAGCTTCGCATCTGGCAGGAGCAGAAGCTGCTGATCGTCCTCACGTTCACGTGCAGCGCGGTCATCCACCACTGCGAGGGGTCGACGACGCCGAACTTCCGCTTCTTCGACCTGAGCGACCCGGCGAACCCCGAGTTCATCATGAACTTCGTGCCGGCGCAGGCGAGCGGGACGACCCGCACGCCGCACGAGTTCTTCCTTTGGGTCGATCCGGCGAATCCCGACCGCGCGTACATCTGGGCGACGCTGCCGACCGGCTCGACGAACCCCGCGAACCCGAACCTCGGCGTCTGGGACATCAGCGGCGCGGCCAGCGGGACGACACCACGCCTGCTGGCGCAGGGCAACTGGAACAACCAGTACGAGTTCGGGGGCGTGGGGAGCGAGTTCGACGGGCGGCTCGCGAACCACTCGATCGACGTTTCGGCGGACGGGCGCACGACGACGCTCGCCTACCAGCGCGGGCACACGCTCGTGCTCGACAGCGCCGAGGTGGTCGACTCGCCGCCGGCGCCCGGCACCGTCCTCGACCTGAACGACAACCTCCTGACGCCGCCGGCGAACCGGCCCCAGTGGGGGACGGCGCGCGACGGCTGCATCGCCGAGTGTGCCGAGTCGCATTCGGCCGAGCAGGTTCCCGGCCGCGATCTCATCATCAACACGGACGAGATCTACGGCACGTTCACAATCCCGTTCCACGGCTGCCCGTGGGGCTGGGTGCACATCATCGACAGCTCCGATCCCTCCAGCCCGGAGATCGTGAGCGAGTACAAGACGTCCAAGAACGTCTGCCCGGCCGACGACCCGCTCACGCAGCAGTTCACGAGCTACGCGTCGCACAACCCGACCGTGACGCCGAACCTCGTGCTCGTGACCTGGCACGCGGCGGGCCTCCAGGTGATCGACATCGCGAACGAGACGAAGCCGAAGCAGGCCGGGTGGTTCAGCCCGGCGCCGCTTCCAGCGGTCGCCACCGAGGATCAGGCTCTGAACGGCGGGCCGAACAAGGTGACGATGTGGAGCTACCCGGTCGTCGACGACGGGCTCATCTACGTCATCGACCTCCGGAACGGGCTCTACATCCTGGAGTACAGGGGAAAGTTCACCGTCCAGATCGGGAAGCTCGACTTCCTGGAGGGGAACTCGAACCAGGGCGACGCGCCGGCGCTCGACGAAGCCGGCTAGCGATCGCGGGAGACGGGCGTCAGGTGCAGGTGCTGCCTGGCGCCCGTCACCCTCAGTCGTCGTCATCTCGGGCGCGTGCCCAGACGCCGATGCGGAGGATCACGAACTCAGCCGGCCTGATCGGCGCGAAGCCGACGTGGACGACGAGGCGGCCCGAGTTGATGTCGTCCTGGGTCATCGTCGTCCGGTCGCAGCGGACGAAGAACGCGTCCTGGGGCTTCGCTGCCGGGAAGAATCCCTGGCGGAAGACTCCGTTGAGGAAGACGCGAACCGCGGCGCGCACCTGCGCCCACAGCGGCTCGTCGTTCGGCTCGAAGACCACCCACCTGAGCCCCACCTCGATGCTCCGCTCGAGGAACAGCGAGAACCGCCGCACATTCACGTACTGCCACTCCGTGTCGGTGTCCGCCCGCGTGCGCGCTCCCCAGACGACGGTTCCCCGGCCCGCCACGCGCCGGATCGGGTTGACGCCGTCCTGGTCGAGCGCTTCCACGGTCGCGTCGTCGAGCTCGAGAGACGGGCCGCGCACGCCGCTGACGGTGGCTCCCGTGCCGCCCGGCGAGACATGGACGCCACGCAGCGTGTCGATCCGCGCGAAGATCCCGGCCACCGCCCCTGACGCTGCGACGTCCCGCTCCCCCGAGCTGTCCCGCACGCGGAGGCGCGGGAAGTAGACGGCCGAGTTCCCCGCCGCCGAACGATGCCGCCCAGCGCGCGACGTTCGCCGCGGTGCGGCCCGCCGGGGGGTCGACCACGTACAACGCACCGCGATCCTCGGCGAAGAGCGCCGCGGTGACGGCGAGCGAGGCGGCCGCGGTGTCCGGAAGACGCGCGGTCGCCGGCATGACCAGGATGTTGAACTCCGTATCAGCGAGCGCGTCGAGCGAGCGGTCGGGGCGGTTCTCGTCGAGGCCGGTGATATAGGCTCTCCGGCCGTCGTTGTCGAAGAAGAGGCGGACCGCGTCAGCCGTCTCTCCCTCGATGCTGCCAACGACGCGCTCGAAGTCCGAGAGCGAAGTGACGAGCGCCGGTGCGGCGAGAGGTCCTCCGGGCAGGGATTCCGACGAACGCCGTCACCGACGTCGGCGTCCGTTCGATCGGATCGCGACGGCGCCGGGGGCGGGGCATCAGGAAAGCCCCCGTGCCACGTCTCCCATCCGCGCGAAGCGGACGCCGGCCTCGTGGCAGTGCTCCACGAAGCTCTCCAGCATCGCCACCCGGTGTCCCCGCCCGATCACCTGCGGGTGCATGGTCACCGTGAGGATGCCGCCGTCGACGTTCGCATCCATCCAGTCGAGCTCGGCCTGCCAAATCTCGAGCACGTCGCTCGGCGTCGCGCCGCCCTTGCGGTATGGGTCGAAGTTGAACTGGAAGTGCACCCAGTCGTCCAGCTCGAAGCAGAGCGGGAGCTCCCAGACCGCCGACTCGCGTCCGCGCTCGAGCGGCACGCCGCGCGCCACCCGGTCGCCGATGCGCGGGTGGAAGGGCCGGTAGTCGTCGGTCATCAGGCTCGAGTCGTAGAGGAAGCCGAGCTCCTCGACGAGGGCGAGGGTCGACTCGGACAGGTCGGCCGACGGTGCCCGGAAGCCGAGCGGCGTCACACCGATCCCCTCCAGCACCGTCCAGGCGCGCTCCATGTCGGCGCGCTCCTCCTCCGGCGTCTGCAGGCTCGGATCGATGTGCGCGTAGGAGTGGTGGGCGATCTCGTGCCCGGCCTCCAGGATCGAGGAGGTCTCCGCGGGGAACGACTCGACGGTGTGGCCGGGGACGAAGAAGGTCGCGTCGAGGTCGCGCTCCTCCAGGAAGCGGAGGATGCGCGGGACGCCGACGCGTGCCCCGTACTCGCCCCGGTTGAGCATCGCCGGCGTGACGCGGTCGTAGGCGAGCCAGACCGAGAGCGCGTCGAAGTCGAAGCTGAGGCAGACGGTGCTACGGGGCACGCGGGGATGCTATTGGAGTGGGCCTACAATCAGAGGATGGAGGATCCTGCCCCGCTGACGATCACGCTCGAGCCGCTCGACGACCACCTCATCGTCGAGCCGGTGGACGGGGAGGTCGAGACGCGAACCGGCCTGATCATCCCGCAGAGCGCCGAGGCCGGCTGCCGCTCGGGCATCGTCACCGCCGTGGGCGCCGAGGCCCACGGCATCGATCCCGGTGACAAGGTGCTCTTTCCGAAAGACGCCGGCTATGACGTGAGGCTCGGCGGCGTCGCCTGCAAGGTGCTGAGCCGGCGCGAGCTGATCGCCCGCGTGCACGACTGACCTACGCTTCGCGAACCTCGCCCTGCCGCAAGCGTCCGGGCCACGCGCCCGCGTCGCCGAAGAGCGCGATCAGCGCAGGGATGAGCACCGGCCGCACGAGGAAGGTCTCGAGCAGGACGCCGACGGCCATCATGAACGCGAACTCGCGGAACCCGTCGACGGGGACGATCGCCAGCATCGCGAACGAGGCGGCCAGCGCGATGCCCGCGACGCTGATCGCGCGCGAGGCCCGCGGCGCCGCCACGGCGATCGCCTCGCGAAGCGGGCGCCTCCCGGCCTCCTGCCAGATGCGGCCGGCGACGAAGACGTTGTAGTCCGAGCCGAACGAGACGAGCAGCACGCCGGCGGCGAAGGGGACGTAGTACGTGAGGTCGCTGTGGCCGAGCAGCCCCTGGAAGACGTAGGTCGTTAGACCGAGCGTCGCGGCGACGGACAGAACGCTCGCGGCCAGGAGGTAGAGCGGGGCGACGAGGGCCCGCAGGAAGAGCGCGAGCAGCGCGAAGTTGAGGGCCAGCACGACCGCGCCGACGAGCGCCGCACTGTCCACGATCGCCTCCACGGTGTCGGAGGCGATCGCCGTCTGGCCGGTGAGCGCGGCCCGCGCGTCGGAGAGGCCGGCCTGCCGCAGCAGGCCGGGGAGCCGGGTTTCCAGGTCGCGCGCGATCTTGATCGCCTCGGAGTCGAGCGGCGGCTCGTCGAGGATCACAACGAGCCGCGCTGCGCTTCCGTCCTCCGAGACGAGGACGTCGCCCGGTGCCTCGACCGGCTCCTCGCGCGGGCCGACCACGCCCGCCACGCCGGGAACCTGCTCGATGCCTTCCTGCAGCCGCACCAGGCGCTCGAGCGGCTCGCCCACGCCGTCGCCCTCGACGAGCACGATGGTCGGGGCCAGCACGCCTGGGGCGAAACCCTGATCCGCTGCGGCAGCGGCCTGCTGCACCTCGGAGTCCGAGGGCAGACCGCTGCCGAGCCGCAGGGCAAGCTCGGTATCGCGCATCCCCGTTGCGGCGGCGAGGAGGGCGCCGACCGTGAGCAGGGCGACCAGCGCCGCCACCGGCCGCCGGGTGAGGAACCCGGCGAAGGCCGACGGCCAGGGGAGGAGCGTTCCTCGTCCTCGGCCGACTCCTCGCCGGGGCGAAGCGACGGCCAGAACACGACGCGGCCGAAGACGGCCAGGCTCGCGGGCACGAAGGTCATCGAGACCGCGAGGGAGACCGCGGCCGTGAGCGCGAGCGCGGGCCCGAAAGCGCGGAAGAACTCGAGCTCGCCGACGAGGAGTGCGGCGGTGCCGGCCACGACGATGAGGCCGGCGGTCGCCACGATCGGAGCGACCGCCGCGCAGGAGCGCCGAGCGGCCTCGAGCCTCGGCGCGCCGCGGGCCAGCTCCCTCCGGCACGCCGAGAGGAAGAAGATCGTGTAGTCGGTAACGACGCCGAGCGTGAGCGCCACGACGAAGGGCTCGACCTCCTGCGGGATTCCGGCGCCGAGCTGCTCGGCGACCCACGGGATGAGCCCGCGCGCGACCAGGAACGCGATACCCGACGCGACCAGCGTGAGCAGGGGGGCTCCGAACGGACCGGAACGTGAGGCCGACGACGAGCGCGATCGCCAGAACCGTCCCGAGCTCGACGAGCGGCAGGGCATTCTCGATCTCCTCGAACTGCGCAAGGCGCGCCGGGCCGGGGCCCGTGACGCCCGCGTAGTGACCGGCTCCGGCGCGGCCGGCGTACTCGCGGGCCAGGTCGACCTTGGTGGGCAGGCTGACCTCGGCCGGGAAGAACAGGTGCGTGACGGCCGTCGTCCCGTCCTCCTCCGACCCCGGGAAGAGCTGCGCCGTGTTGAGGATCGGGAGCGCGAGGACGATCTCGTCGCCTCCTTGCTCCTGCGTGGTGACGTCGACCGCGCGCTGCACGATCGCCTCCTGCTCGCCGTCGGAGAAGCCGTCCGGATTGCGTTCGACGACCGCCGTGTCTGCCGTGAGCGGGACGGAGAAGAGGCGCTCCGAGCGCGCGCCGGCTTCGACGGCCGGCGAGTCGTCCGGAATCAGGCCCCCGAGCTCGAGCGGCGCGCCGCTTCCGAGGCCGGGCAGGTAGACGGTTGTCGCAACCGCGGCGGCGACCCAGGCTGCCACGACGAGGTAGCGCAGGCGAACGACTGCGGATGCGAACACGCGCGGCACGGCACCGTCTATGCCCCGACCGCCAGAACTTGAAGCGCTCGTAGCCCCAGCCGAGCTCGGCGATGCGGTCCTCGTCGATCCCGAAGTGGTGTGCGATCTCGTGGACGACCGTGATCTGGATCTCCTCCTCGAGCACCTCCGGGTCGTCCCCGAACTCCTCCTCGAGCGGGATTCGGTAGATGGCGATCTTGTCCGGCAGCACGCCGGCGTAGCTCTCGACGCCCCGCTCGGTGAGGGGGATGCCGAGGTAGAGGCCGAACAGGTCGGGCTCCTCCGGGTTCTCGTCCTCGACGACGATCTCCACGTTCGACATCGCCTCGCGGAGCTTCGGCGGGAGCGAGTCGAGCGCCGCTCGGACGTGATCCTCGAAGCTCATAGACGACTACCGGATGACCAGGGCCATCAGCGCCTTCTGGGCGTGCAGGCGGTTCTCCGCCTGGTCCCAGACGGCCGACCGCTCGCCGTAGAGCACGTCTTCCGTGATCTCCTCGCCGTAGTGCGCAGGGAGGCAGTGGAGGACGATCGCGCGCTCGCCGGCCAAGGCGACCATGTCGGCGTCGATCCCGTATCCGGCCAGGTCGGCGAGCCGCTTCTCCCGCTCGGCGTCCTGGCCCATGCTCGTCCAGACGTCCGTGTAGAGGACGTCGGCACCGGTCGCAGCCGCGCGGGCGTCGTTCGTCAGCTCGACTGCCGTCTCGTTCGCCTCGGCGGCCGCGCGCGCCCAGCCGACGACCTCCTCGGCAGGCTCGTAGCCCGGCGGGGTGGCGGCGACGAAGTCCATGCCGAGCTTCGCGCAGGCGACCATGAGCGAGTGGCAGACGTTGTTCCCGTCGCCGAGGTACGCAACGCGGACGCCCTCGAAGCCGCCGAGCCGCTCGCGGATCGTGAGCACGTCGGCGAGGGCCTGGCACGGGTGGAACTCGTCGGTGAGCCCGTTGATGACGGGGATGTCGGCGTGCTCGGCGAGCTCGTCCACGTGCGCCTGCTCGAACGTCCGGATCATGATCCCGTCCAGGTAGCGCGAGAGGACGACGGCCGTGTCCTTGATCGTCTCCCCGCGCCCGAGCTGGAGGTCGCCGGCGGCCAGGTAGAGGCCGGTGCCGCCCAGCTGCGCGATGCCGACCTCGAAGCTCACCCGCGTGCGCGTCGACGGCTTCTGGAAGATCATCCCCAGGCTGCGGCCCTCGAGCAGGCGGTGCGGGATCCGCTCGCGCTGGCGCGCCTTGAGGCGCTCCGCGTGGTCGAGGACCTGCGTGAGTTCGTCCGGCTCCCAGTCGTTCACGCGGAGGAAATCGCGGCCCTTGAGGTGCGCGGGGATCACGCGCGCATCCTACGGGTGTCGAGACCCTAGGCCGCGTCAGGCGGCTCGCGACGATCCTCGTCCCGGCTTCGCCGTTCCTGACGGCCTCCGCGCTCGTGATCAGCGCCTCGCCGCGGGTCTGCGCGACGAAGGCGAACGCTGCCTCCACCTTCGGGCGCATGCTTCCGGCCGGGAGCTCCTCGACGAGCGCGGCGTCCCGCTCGGGGCTCGAGCTCGGCGATCGGCTCGCCCTCGGCCGCCGTCGCCGCCGAAGTCGCGGTAGACGCCGGGCACCTGCGTGAGGAGGACGAGCCGCTCCGCGCCGAGGCCGACGGCCAGGAGCGCGGACGCGTGGTCCTTGTCGATCGACCGCGTCGATGCCGTCGAAGGCGTGGTCGCGCCGCACGACGGGAATGCCGCCGCCGCCCACGGCGACGACGAGCTGCCCGGACTTCAGCAGGGTCCGCACGGCCTCGAGCTCGAGGACCTCGAGCGGCCGCGGGGACGGCACGACCCGCCGCCAGCCGCGCCCCGGCTCCTCCCTCAGCGTCCAGCCGCGGTCGCGCTCCAGCTCCCGGGCGCGGACGCTGTCGTAGTGCGGGCCGATCGGCTTGGTCGGGCTCTGGAAGGCGGGGTCGGCAGGGTCGACCGACGACGTGCGTGACCACGACGGCCACCGGCTTGCCGGCGACGGGGAGGAGCTCGGCGGCGGCGAGCGTCCCGATCTCGGCCTGGGTCTGCGCGACGGCGACCCAGAGCGGGAGCGGAGGCGCCTCGGCCGCGGCCAGCTCCTGGCGGAGAAGCTCGTTCCCCGACCTGCGGGCCGTTCCCGTGCGTGAGCACCACCTCGCCGTCCAGCAGCGGGCCGATCGCGGCGAACGTCGTGGCGAGGTTGGCGCGGTGCTCGGCGGCGGTCCCGCGCTCCCCGGGGCCGAGGAGCGCGTTCCCGCCCAGGGCGAGGACGGTCAGCATCGGCGTGGGCTCCCTTAGGTGAGCGCCGCCGCCGACTTCATGATCCTGTGGCCTTCGAGGATCGACGCGAGCGTCGGCTCGCCCAGCTCCTGGAGCCGGTACGTGACCCGGAGAGCCGGCTTGTCGATGTCGATGACGCGCCGCAGGTCGATCGGCGTCCCGATGAGGACGAGTTCCGCGTCGGAGCGCGAGATCGTCTCCCGCAGCTCCTCCATCTGCTTGCGCCCGTACCCCATGGCCGGGAGCAGCTCGGCGACGTGCGGGTACGCCTCGAACGTCTTCTGGATCGAGCCGACCGCGAACGGCCGCGGGTCGACGAGCTCGGCCGCCCCGTGCTGCTTGGCTGCGAGCACTGCGGCGCCGTAGGTCATCTCCCCGTGCGTGAGCGTCGGCCCGTCCTCGACGGCGAGGACGCGCTTGCCGCGGATCTCGTCGGTGCGCCCGTCCTCCACGTGGAACGGCGAAGCGGCCAGGACGACCTCCGCGCGCGGGTTCAGCCGGTGGATCGAGTCGAGGACTGCCTCGACGCCCTCGGGCGGCGCGGTGTCCGTCTTGTTCACGACGCAGACGTCGGCCATGCGCAGGTTCGTCTCGCCCGGGTGGTAGCGGAGCTCGTGCCCCGGCCGGTGCGGGTCGCAGACGACGATGTGCAGGTCGGGCTTGATGAAGGGCGTGTCGTTGTTGCCCCCGTCCCAGACGATCACGTCCGCCTCGTGCTCGGCGCGGGAGAGGATGGCGCGCGTAGTCGATCCCGGCGAACACCAGGTTTCCCTCGGCGAGGTGCGGCTCGTACTCCTCCCGCTCTTCGATCGTGCACTCCGCCGCGTCCAGGTCCTCGTAGCGCTCGAAGCGCTGGACTGCCTGCTTCGTCAGGTCGCCGTACGGCATCGGATGGCGCAGGACGGCGACGCGCTTGCCCGCCTCGCGGAGAAGGCCGGCGACGTAGCGGGTGGTCTGGCTCTTGCCGGAGCCGGTCCGCACCGCGCAGATCGCGACCACGGGCTTCTCCGACGGGATCATCGTCGCCCGCGGCGCGAGCAGGCCGTAGTCGGCCCCGGCGGCCATGGCCAGCGAGCCGACGTGCATGACGTGCTCGTGCGTGACGTCCGAGTACGCGAAGACGACCTCGTCCACGCTCTCGCGGCGCACGAGGTCCGCGAGCTCCTCCTCCGGCAGGATCGGGATCCCCTCCGGGTAGCGCGAGCCCGCCAGTGCGGCCGGGTAGACGCGGCCGTCGATGTCGGGGATCTGGGTCGCCGTGAACGCGACCACCTCCACGTCGTCGCGCCCCCGGTAGACGACGTTGAAGTTGTGGAAGTCGCGGCCGGCCGCACCGGCGATGACGACTCTCCTCATGCCGAAACCTCCTCGTTCAGCTTCTCGCCCACCGCGGCCAGCTCCAGCTTCGCCCCTACAACCTGGTCGAGCAGCTCGGCCGCCGTGAGCCGCTGACCTTCACCCCAGAGCTCCCTGAGGAGCGAGCCGGCCTCCGGGCGCGTGAACCAGGCGCGTCCGAGCTCCTGGCGGAGGTACGACTCCATCTGGGTGTGAAACGCCCATGCTCGCAGGTAGCACGTGCAGTAGAAACCCTCGTCCACGTCGGCGAGGAAGTCGGTGGGGGAGGGCTCGACCTTGGTCGCGTCGCCGACCAGCTCCACGTAGCGCCCGCGCATGGACTCCGGCTCGACGTCGCCGTGCAGCTCCAGCTCGTACAGGAGCTTCCCTGCGTAGCGCCGCACCACGTAGAGCAGGCTGACCGCCGACTCCTCGGCGAAGTCCTCCGGGCGGGCGAAGTCGAGCCGACGCGAGAGCCAGGCCGGGTCGTCGACGAGGTGCTCGAAGAGCATCGCCCAGCCCTCGGTGACGGAGTTGTCGCCCAGACGCCTGAACTCCATCGGCAGGTCGGGGGAGACGTGCGCGAAGTGCTCGGCGTGCCCGGCCTCGTGGAAGAAGGCGTGCCAGTCGTCCGGCCCGCCCATCGGCTTGATCACGAGCATCACCCGCTGCGGCACCTCGATCGGCGCGCAGAAGGCGCGAGGGCTCTTCTGGGGCCGCGGCTCGAGGTCGAGGTGGACGTTTCGCTGCGAGCGCAGCTCGATGCCCAGGCCGTCAAGCGTCCACTCGAGCGCGGGCACCATGCGGTCGCCCGGGAAGCCCTCGTCCCAGTCGGTGCCGCGGAAGGCGCGCAGGACGTCGTGGCGCCGCGCCTCCTCCAGCGGCACGCCGACGCGGCGGCGCAGGAGCCGGTCGAAGGCGGCGACGTGGAGCGCCTCGCTCTCCTCCAGAAACGTGCGCGCCTGCTCGGCCAGCTCCTCCAGCGGGAAGCCGAAGCGCTCGTAGAGCTCGCGGTAGGTCGGGGCGCCAAGCGCGCGCGTCCCCTCGCCGCGCTTCTCGGCCACCGTGAGCCAGCTCGGCATCAGGTGCTGCTCCGCCAGCTCGACCCGCGCCGCCTCGAGGCGCTCGCGCCGGCCGCGGTCGGCCTCGTTGGCGATGGTCGGGCGCAGCATGCGGTACGGGATCTCCTCGCCCTCGACTGTCGCCGAGAGCGACGCCTCGAGCTCGGCGATGGCCTCGGCCTCCTGCCGAGTGAGGTTGCCGAGGTAGCCCTCGCAGGCGAAGTGCCAGAGCTCGCGCTCGCCGGCGCCTCCAGCCTCGGCGTGCTCGGCGAGCCGCCGGGCGGCCTCGAGCGTGGTCAGGTCGGCGAAGCGCTCGTAGATCGGCTCGAGCTCGAAGCCTTCCTTCAGACCCGCGTAGTGGAGGTAGTACTCCTCGTCCAGCGCCGCGATGAACCGGTCCGCCTCGTCGCGGTAGGCGTCGAGGCTGCTCGCGGAAGCCGTTGTCATGGGTCGCGTAGGATACCCGCCCGTGCGGGAATCCAGGTCGCGACGGAGCGCAAGACGCAGCTCCTGGATATCACCGCGGACGTGCGCGCCGCCGTGAGCTCCGACGCGGGCGGGAGCGCCGCGCTGGTCTACGTCCCGCACACGACTGCGGCCGTGACGATCAACGAGAAGATCGACCCCGATCTCCTCTCCGACTTCGAGATGGCGCTCTCCGGGATCGTCGACGACGGCTGGTCGTGGAAGCACGTCGACGCCGACGGCCCCAACGCCCCCTCCCACGTGCGCGCGTCCGTCCTCGGCCCCCAGGTGCTCGTCCCGCTCCGTGACGGCCAGCTCGCCCTCGGGACGTACCAGGGAATCTTCTTCT
Organism: uncultured Actinomycetes bacterium; assembly: GCA_963794055.1. Lineage (GTDB taxonomy): Bacteria > Actinomycetota > Thermoleophilia > Gaiellales > Gaiellaceae > JAIBJN01. The sequence goes on along the minus strand of CAWCCL010000021.1, from coordinate 41 downwards.
GCGAGTTCGACGGCCCGCGTTCGCGGAAGGTCTACGTCTCG
>CAWCCL010000020.1:0-33734 GCA_963794055.1 uncultured Actinomycetes bacterium | reverse complement strand
ACGCCGGTTTCGTTCCACCGCCCGGATCGGAACAGCGAGGGCCACGTGTCGCTCACTCGCCCCCTTGGCGCTCTCGATCGCGGCGCCGAGCTTGGCGCGCGCTCCCTTGCTGCGGCCGCCCTCGGCTGCCTCGCCGTCCGCCGGTTCGGGTTGTCGATCCTCGACGTCGCTCATCGTCTCGCCCTCCAGGCCCCCGTCAGGCTGGGGCCAGGCTTCGATCCTCGACCAGGTAGGCGACGAGCAGCGCCAGCGGGAAGAAGACCAGGCTGAAGAGGAAGTAGAGGAAGAAGCTGTGCCCCTTCCGGGCAGCAACGCGGGCCGGCCAGAACGCGATGGCTATCCAGATGACCAGGAACAGAATGGCCCAAAGCCAGTACATCTATGCCTCCTTCGAATTGGTGCGTCCAGTCACGGGCACTGCAGGGCATCCGAAAGCTGCTGCACCCCGTCGGCCGCCTCGCCTGCACGTGCCTGGGCGTCGTCTCCACCGGACGCGGCCAGCGACTCCAGGCTGGATGCGAGGTCTTCGGCGGCGGACGCAGCCTCGTCGGCCCCGGCCGCGGTCAACGCTGTTGCGCTGTCGGCGAGCGCTGCTGCGGTGGATCCGATGGCGGCAAGTGCGTCCTGGCCGGCTTCGGTGCCGCTGGTGGAGATCTCCGTCAGGTCCGCCGAGAGGTTCGCGAGCTCGGGACAGAGCTCCGCCTGGGCCTCCTGGAGGTTCTCGATCCCCTCGCCCAGCGTGCGCGTTCCGGTGTCGGTGTTGCCGGTGGCGCCGGTCGCCGCCTCGGTCGCTGCGCTGTCGTCGTCGGATGCGCAGCCGACTGCCGAGACCAGGACGACGACGGCAACAACGAAGGCTGCTCCGAAGCGGCGGGTCATGATGTGGTTCGATCTCACTGTCTGCCTCCTTGGCTGCCGCGAGGGGCCGGGCGAGCCGCCCGCCCGAAGTAGGGCGGCTCGCCGGCGACACGGCTTGGTTACTGGGCGTCCAGGTCGTTCTGGTCCTCGAGCTCGGCGATCTCGATCGCGACCTCAAGCGCCGCGGCGATCGCGACCGTGGCGGACGCGACGCGTGCAGTGCCGACGATCGGCGCGACTGCAGCGAGGACGCCGCGGATCCGCTCGGGGTCGATGCCCATCTCGCGTGCCGCTCCCAGGTTGAGCAGGTACGAGGCAGGCGGGGCATCGACCGCGACGAGCGCAGCGATACGGACGAGCATCAGTGCCTCCGGATCGAGACTCGACGCCTCGACCGAGTCCGCGGTCATGCTCGCGAGCAGGTCGAGGACCGGGGTGTCGGTGGTCGGATCAGCCATGGTGCTCTCCTTTCGTTTGACGTTCCAAAGGCGGGGCGTGGGTGGGGAGTCTAGGAAACCACCTCGATCTCGCTCGGGCGCCAGGTCTTGTCGAAGAAGGGCTGGAGCGGGTTGTAGAGCCGAAGAATCGTCCACCAGCCCTTGCCGGGAACGGTCTGGAGCCAGTTGGACTCCTTCCCACTGGGAGCTGTGGGCCCGAAGTAGATGTCGATCGAGCCGTCGGGGTTCGTCTCGACGGTGCCGGACTGGCTGCCGACGCGCGGCAGGTGCTGATCCGTCTGGAGCATGGAGCGGGTCTGGCGGTCGTAAAGCAGCAGCGACCAGAACCGGCTCTCGGGAATGTCGGGCGGAAGCGTGAGGCGATAGTCGCGGGCGCCGTCGAGGTACTCCCCTTGGCTGTCGCGCATCGCGTAGATGTACTGCGACCCGATACCGGTGAGCCGCATGCACATCGCCGGCGTGATACCGGTGGCCATGTAGAAGAAGTTGGTGCGCGAGTTGACTTTGCGGGCACCGTCGCTCCGGGCCGCGACCGGGCCGTCGGCCGTGATCTCCGACGGCGGGTCGAGGAACTCGTAGCCACCGACGAAGAGCGCGCTCTCCCACGCCGAGTTCGAGTAGAAGGCGAAGCCCTCCTCAGGTCGTGCCGCGAACGTGACGGTACGAGCGGTGGCATTTCCGACCACGACCGCCTCTTCGAGGATCTGGCGCATTCGCGCGTCGGGCTCGAACGGCTTTCCGTGAACGATCCCGACGGCGGCGAGCAGACCGAGCAGGTCCGGATCGCCCGCTCTCGGGGGTTCCTCCTGCACCAGCTCGTTCACCAGCTCCCAGAACCCGAAGTCGTTCGGAAGGACGGTGTTGAACGACTTGCCCGTCGCCTCGACGAAGCTCGTGTCTGACGCCGGAGCCACTGCCCCCAACGGCGCCTCGCCGGCGAGGAACTTGGCGACCGTGGTCCCTTGCGTACCCGGAACGTAGGGAGAGACACGAAAGCCGGTCCGGATTGCCTCGACCGCGACCTTCGGATCGTTGTCGATCATGAACGCCCGGCCGATCACGGTCACGCGCGTCGTGCGAGCGTGCGAGACGTGGAAGCCGCTGTCGGGCAGTAGCCCGTCGTAGCCGGGCCCCACCATGAGATACCGACCGCCCTGCCCGCGGTCCGGCCCAGGCAGGCCGAGGTCCGTGACCCACCGGAACCACATGTCGTCCACGGTGCCGAGGATCCCCGACGGCGCCTCGATCGACGGCACGTCGATCACCATCGGTCCGTCGGTCAAGTCGAGGAATCCCCAGAAGTAAACCGTGTCGCAGTTCGCGGTGAGGAACACCGACGCCGAGTCCATCAGCTCTGGGAAGAACACAAAGGAGTTGTCCTCGGCCCCTATCGAGAGGTACCCGCGGCGTATGGCCGCGAGCGATGCGCCCGGCAACGCACCCAGGAACGCCTCCACTCCGTGGAGGAAGTCGAGATGGTCGTAGAGCAATGCGGCCGTCGCCTCCGACGGCGCGCCATCGTCGAATTCCAACGTTCCGAGCCGACTCTCGACCTTGTCGGGCGTCGAGATCGAGGCCAGTATGTCTGTCGCAACACTCATTTCCATCTCCTCCCGGATTGCTAGTCGACGAGCTCGATCTCGCTCGGGCGCCAGCTCTTGTCGAAGAACGGCTCGAGCGGGCTGTAGAGGCGCAGGATCGGGAACCAGCCCTTGCCCTCGACTGTCTGGATCCAGTTGCCCTCCGGAACGTCAGAGGGGCGTTCCGGGCCGAAGGTGATGGTCGTCGAGCCGTCTGCGTCAGCGGTAGCCGCCGGTGTCGGGTAGGACTGGCTCCCGGCGCGCGGGAAGCGCTGCGGCGCCTGGAGCATTGAGCGTGTCTCGTTGTCGTAGAGGGTGAGCGACCAGAACCGCGCTGCCGGGATGTCCGGCGGCAGCGTCACCTGGTACGTCTGCCCGCCGTCGAGGCGGTTGCCCTCGGCGTCCTTGACGATCATGAGGTACTGCGACCCGATTCCGACGAGCCGCATGCACATCGCGGGCGTGACCCCCGTGGCCGCGTACAGGAACGCTGTCCTCGAGTGTTGCTTCCGGACGCCGGCGCGGGGAACGGTTTGATGCCCTCCGCGGTGACGAGCGGCGGCGGCGTCTCGAACGTGTAACCGCCGACCCACAGCGGGTTGAACCACCCCGAGCCGTCGTAGTACGTGAACCCTTCCGATGCTCGCGGGTGGAAGTACAGTGCCCGCGAAGTCGCGTTGCCGACGGCGGCCGCCTCCTCGAGGGTGCGCCGCAGCCGCTCGTCCGGCTCGAACGGCTCACCCTTGACGATCCCGATCGCGGCGAGGTGCCCCATCAGCTCCGCGTCCGTACTGCCGGCGGGCTCGTCCTGCACGACCTCGTTGATCAGCTCGAAGAAGCCGAATCGCTCGGCGGCACCGTGTTGAAGGCCTTTCCGCTTCCCTCGACGAACACCGTCTCGGGAACTTTCGCCGGTGGAGCGGGCTGCACGTGGCCCTCGAGCAGAGTCGCGACGCTGGTTCCGTGGCCGCCCTGAACGTACGGGTAGACCTTCATCGTGCTCTTGATCGTCTCGACGGTCGGGGCCGGGTCGTCGTCGTCAGGAACGAGCGCCCGAGCACGAGCGCCCTCGACGTGCGCGAGTGCCCTACGTGGTAGCCGCTGTCCGGCAACGGACCGTCGTAGCCGGGCGGGACGAGCAGAAAACGTCCGCCCTCGCCGCGATCCGGGCCCGAGAGGCCGAAGTCGATGATCCACCCCCACCACATGTCGTCGATCACCCCAAGTGCCTGCGGAGGCGTCTCGACGACCATCGGCCCCGACGTGAGATCGAGGATGCCGAGGAAGTAGACCGTGTCGGCGTTCGCGGTCAGAAACACGGACTCGGACCCCATCAGCTCCGAGAAGATCAGGACATGGTTGTCGTCCACGCCGACGTCGTGGAAGCCCTTGCGGATCGCGTACGTCGACGGTCCCGCGAAGCCGTCGAGGTAGGCGTTCAGTCCGTGCACGAAGTCGAGGTCGTCGTACGCCTTCTCGACAGCCTCGTCTGTCGGCACGCCATCGACGAACTCGAGCGTCCCGAGCCGGGTCTCGAGCTGGTCGGGCGCCCCGGTGGAGCTGAGCGTTTCGCTGGAAATGGTCATCGGTCACCTCCCGTTGCCTCTGCGCGCCGCGTCGAGCCGAGCCGAGCGCGATAAGACTCTGCTGAGATTGCGCGCCCAGTATGTAGGCGGCCCCGCCCTGCGTCCTCATACGGATCGCATGAAAAAGGGGCCTGCCACGACATGAGCGGTAGCCACGGCGGCCCTCTGGGCTCTGCTCTAGCATGGTCCGCCGTGGCTGTAGCCGACGTTCCTTTCCACCTGGCAGAGGCCATGCTCGCTGCCCCGTTGCTCCGGCCCGGCACCGTGGCGAAGGCGAACGTCATCTCCCGGCTGTGCACTGCGGCCACGCCTTTCGCGACCGTGGTTGCGCCCGCCGGATACGGCAAGACGACCCTGCTCGCGCGCTGGGCCGACGCCGACCCTCGTCCGTTCGCGTGGGTCGCGCTGGATGGGCGCGGCGACGACGCGCTCGTGTTCCTGCGCCACATCGCGGCCGCGATGCACCGGCTCGAGCCCGTCTCGCCCGACGTCTTCGATGCGTTGTCGGGGCCAGGCGGATCCACCTGGTCGACACGAGTCCCCCGTGTCGGCGGTGCACTCGCCGCACGTAAGCGCCCGCTGGTGTTGGCGCTCGACGATCTCCACGCTGTCGCCAATCCGGTGTGTCTTGACGCGCTCGCCGAGCTTTGCCGGTACATCCCGGCCGGCTCCAAGATCGCGATCGCGAGCAGGGAAGAGCCGGCCGTGCCCCTCGGCCGCTGGCGGGCGCAGGGCTCCGTGGACGAGATTGGCGTTGGCGACCTCCGGCTGGACGAGCAGGAAGCCGGGTTGCTGCTTGCAGCGGCGGGTATCGAGCTCGACGCCGGCGAGGTCTCCGAGCTGACCGAGCGAACGGAAGGATGGCCTGCCGGCTTGTACCTGGCGGCGCTGTCGATGCAGGCGGGGGCGGCAAGCTCGCTGAGTCCCGAGGACTTCACCGGCGGCGACCGGTTCGTATCCGAGTATTTCCGCCTCGAGCTTCTCTCTCGGCTCCCGGAAGCCGAAGCGCGATTCCTCAAGCACACCTCGATCCTGGAACGAATGTGCGGCGGGCTCTGCGACGCCGTGCTCGAGACGACTGGGTCGGCGCGCGCGCTCGAGACGGTCGAACGCGCAAACGGCTTCGTAGTGCCGCTCGACCGTACGGGCGACTGGTACCGCTACCACCGCCTCTTCGGCCAGCTCCTCAGGAACGAGCTCGAGCGGTCCGAGCCCGAGGCGGTGGCTACGCTCAATGCTCGTGCGATGGCCTGGTGCGTCGCCAATGATTTGCCCGAGGAGGCGATCGGCTACGGGCAAGCAGCGGGCGAGACAGAGGTCGTGGCCGGCCTGGTCGACGCCCTTAGTCCGCCGCTCTACTACGACGGCCGCTTGCAGACGGCGGAGGAGTGGCTCGGGTGGTTCGGCGACGACGAGCTCGTGCACTACCCCGCGCTCGTCGTCTTTGGAGCTTGGTGGCGCGCGCTGACGGGGCGAGCCGAGGAGGCTCAGCGCTGGCTCGCCCTCGCCGACGGGGCGACCTCGAAGATCCCGCTCTCGGACGGCAGCGCCACGATCGAGCCGTGGGTCGCCACCCTGCGCGCGCACATGATGCCCAGCGGGGTCAAGCAGGCGCTCGCCGACGCCGATCTGGCTCTGGATCAGCTCTCGCCGAACAGTTTTTGGATCCCTACGGCACTCCTCGGCCGAGGAGTCGCGCACGCGCTGCTCGGTGAAACCGATCGTGCAGTGGCGGCGCTTGACGCAGCAGTCGAGTGGGGGCTGGTTCTCGGCAGCGTCGAAGAGGCCTACCTCGCGCACGCGCAGCTCGCACTCCTCGCGGCCAAGGAGGGGGCCTGGGGCGAGGCGGGGAAACGCGCACGGGCCGCAGAAGCGCTCGTCGAGGAGTCGGGCCTCGGCGACTATTCGACGAGCGCGATCGTGCACGTCGCAACGGCGCGGGTCGCGCTCCACGAGGCAAGGCCGCAGGATGCCCGCGCGGCGGTGGTACGTGCCCACCGCCTGCGGCCAATGCTCGACCACAGCGTGCCCTGGGAAACCGTCGGAGTCGGGCTCGAGCTCACGCGCGTCCATCTCGCGCTCGGCGAGGCGGCCGCCGCCCGCACGACGCTCAGGGAGACCGAGGACGTGCTCGAGCTCCGGCCCGACCTGGGCTCGCTCGTCGAGGACGCACGCGAGCTTCGCGACCGCCTCGCGGCGACCTCAGGGTCGGCCGGTGCCTGGGCGATGAGCCTGACGGGCGCCGAGCTCCGGCTGCTTCCCTATCTCGCCACCCACCTCACGGTTCCGGAGATCGCAATTCGGCTCTTCATCTCGCGCAACACCGTCAAGACCGAGGCGGTCTCGATCTACCGCAAGCTCGATGCCTCGTCGCGCAGCCAGGCGATCGAGCGGGCCGTCGAAGTCGGGCTCCTGGACGGCTCGATCTACCCGCCGCCGGCGAATCTCACCCAGGAAGGGTGACGCGCAGGGAGTCCGCATCGTGTCGCATGTGAACCGGTGGGGATGGAGTACAAAGAGCACCTCCGTCGGCTCGCGGTACACGACAACGCATTCGTCGGCTCGCTGACGGCGGAGGAGACGCCGACGGCGTCAGCCCTCGACGAGAGGACCCTGGCGCTCGTTCGCGTCGCAGCCACCATTGCCCTCGATGCGGCGTCCGCTTCCTTCGAGCACGCCGTCGCGCAGGCCCTCGCAGCCGGGGCGACGAGGAACGAGATCGTCGCCACCCTCGAGGCCGTGACCCCGGTGACGGGCACCTCGCGGGTCGTCGCGGCGGCCCCGAAGATCGCGCTCGCGCTCGGTTACGACGTCGAGGAAGCGCTCGAGGAGCTCGACCCGTGACCAACCCCGAATTCACACCATCTGTATGACGAAGGCCGGCGGCTCAAGGCCAGAGTTCCCGGAATGCACGACCCCGGAGGGAGTCTCGAAATGAACGCAGGTGAGTCGCGGCGCGTTGAGCTGATCCTGCCGATGCGAACGGTGCTTTTGGTCGCTGCGACTCTTGGTGTGCTCGCAGCGTTCGCGGTGATCGGTGAGACCTTCCTGGTCGTGTTCATCGGGATCTTCCTGGCGCTCGTGTTCGAGTTCCCCCTGCGGTACCTGATGTCGAAGACGAACATGTCGCGTGGGGCCGGGGCGGCAGTGCTGGTGCTCGGCGCGTTCGCCCTGGTCTTGCTGATCGGGCTGCTGTTCCTGGTGCCGCTCGTCGGCGCTGTTCGAGATTTTCTCCAGGATCTTCCGGCGCTGGTCGAGAAGCTGCGCGCTTCCGACGAGCTCTCCTGGCTGGGCGACAGCGGAGCTGCCGAGAACGTGCAGGCGGGCGCGGACAAGGTCTCGGCATCCGTGCCGGACGCGGTCACTGGCGTCATCGGCATCGCGGGCGACTTCTTCTCCGGCTTCCTCGTGACCTTCACGATCATCTTCATCTGCATGTTCCTGCTCAGCGACATTGCGAACTTGAAGCGGGCGCTGGGAAGTGTTCTGATGCCCGGCGAGGACGAGCGCTGGCTGGCCGTCTGGGAGCGCGTGACGAGCTCGATCTCGCGCTGGGCGATCGGCGTCGTCGTGATCGCCCTGATCGCGGGAACGGTCCAGGGGGTGACGGCCTGGCTGCTCGGGTCCAGCTACGCCCTCGGGTTGGCCGTCATCGCAGGGCTGCTCGACATGATCCCGAACATCGGCGCCATCCTCGCCGGGTTCATCCTCGTGCCGGCGCTCTGGGCCGAGGAAGGGATCACCGCCGCGATCATCATGCTCGTCGTGCTGCTGGTCTACCAGCAGGTCGAGAACAACCTGGTCACGCCGAAGGTCCAGGGCAAGGCCGTCAACCTCTCGGGGTTCTTCATCATCGTCGCCGTCACGCTCTTCGGCGCGCTGCTGGGGGTCCTCGGCGCGCTCACCGCCGTTCCGCTGGCGGCGGTCATCATGATCTTCGTGCAGGAGCTGACGAAAGCCCGCCGGGAGAAGGTCGCCGCGGCCCACGCGGCGCTGGACGCTCCGGCGACGCCTGGATAGCTCACGTCGCGGGTCGCGGCGGCCATCGTCGTCGACTCGAGGTTCACGCCTTCGGACCTCGCTTGCAGACTTCCTGTCGGCCTTGACGGACAGCCGGTTCGTCCAATGACCGAGAGAGTGGAGCCAGCGGGATTCGAACCCGCGACCTCTTGGCTGCCAGCCAAGCGCTCTCCCAGCTGAGCTATGGCCCCGCGACGGCCAAACTGTAGCGAAGCAGCGCGCGGCCAGCTAGCCCGCGACGGCGAGCTCGACCGACGGCACGTCGCCCCAGAGCTCTTCGAGGCGGTAGTACGCCCGCGCCTCGGGCGTGAAGACGTGCAGGACGAGGTCGAGGTAGTCGGCCAGGATCCACGTGGCCTCGCGCTCACCGGCGACGGTGCGCGGGACGAGGCCCTCCTCCTTCTTCAGGCGCTCGCGGACCTCGTCGTAGATCGCCTTGGTCTGGCGCGGGTTCTGTCCCGTGCAGACCACGAAGAAGTCCGTGTAGGAGCACACGGGCCGCATGTCGAGGATGACGACGTCGGCCGCGAGCTTCTCCTGGGCGAGTGCCGCGATTCGGCGAGCGTGCTCGATCGGCGTCAGTGGCCTGGCATCTCCTGCGTCAACTCTCTCAGCGTAGCTGTGCCCTCCGGAACGGGTCAAGAACCCTCATGGTAGAGACCGCGCTCGACGACGAGGCGGGCGACCTCGGAGGGGACGAGCTCGTCCACCCGGTCCCCCCGCGCGAGACGCGCGCGGAGGTCGGTCGAGGACACGTCGACCTCGGGGATCTCGAAGAGCTCGACGCGGTAGGGGCGGCGCAGCGCAGCCAGCACAGGCTCGAGGCGTTCCGCCGGGTAGCCGGGGCGCGTCGCCACGCCGAGCCGGACGCGCTCCAGGATCTCGTCGGGCTCCTTCCAGGTGAGGAAGCCGGCGAACTCGTCGGCGCCGACCAGGAACACAGCCTTCTCCGGGTCGAGGCCCCCGGCGCGCAGCGAGTCGATCGTGTACGCATGCTCCTCGCGGCGCACCTCGGCGAAGGGCACGTCGGCAAAGGCGGCGCGGGCGAGCTCGAGGCGGTCTTCGGCCGGCGTCGCCACCGGCTTGTGCCCCGGAGCGGCGACGACCAGGACGACGAGCCGGTCGAGCCCGAAGTGCGCGACCGCCGCACGCGCCAGGGCGACGTGGCCGCGGTGGGGCGGGTCGAAGGCGCCGCCGAGCAGACCGGTCGTCATTCGTCCTCGAACTCCACGACGGCATCCGGCTTCACGCCGGCCGCGCGGAGCTCCTCCTCGGTCGCCTGCCCTCGCACCCGGTAGCCGCCCGGGGTGCGGAAGATGCGGAAGCGGCGCCGGCGCGGCGGGAGCGGGCGGTAGACGAGGAAGTCCGCGAGCTCTTGATCTTCCAAAGGTGCCGGCGCACTTTCGGGAATGAGCGCGAACAGCATTCGCTTGAGATCTGCGATCCCCTGGCCCGTGGCCGCGGACGTGGACACGAGGCCGAGGACCCTGGGATCGTCCACGTCGAACGGCGGCGGGTCGTCGAGCAGGTCGACCTTGTTGAGGACCACGATCTGGGGTCGCTGGGCGAGGCCCGCGCCGTAGGCGGCGAGCTCGCGGTCGATGGCGTGGAAGCGCGCCTCGACGTTCTCCTGGGCGTCGATCACGTGCAGGAAGAGCCTGGCGCGCTCGAGGTGGGCGAGGAACTCGTCGCCGAGGCCGACGCCCTCGCTCGCGCCTTCGAGCAGGCCGGGCACGTCGGCGACGGTCAGCTGCCGCCGGTCCGGCGCCTCGACGGTGCCGAGGACCGGCGCGAGCGTCGTGAACGGGTAGTCCGCGACCTTCGGCTTCGCGTTCGAGACCCGGCGGAGGAGCGAGGACTTGCCGGCGTTGGGGAAGCCGAGCAGCGCCGCGTCGGCGAGCAGCTTCAGCCGGAGATCGAGCGTCGCCTCCTCCCCGACGGAGCCGAGCTCGGCCAGGCGCGGCACCTGGTGGACCGGCGTGGCGAAGCGGCGATTGCCCGCGCCGCCGTGGCCGCCGTGGGCGGCGACGATCCGCGCGCCGCCGTGGGCGAGGTCGGCGAGCAGCCCGCCCTCCTCGTCGAGGACCTGCGTCCCCACCGGGACGCCCAGCTCGACGTCGTCGCCGTCGGCGCCCCGCTTGTTCGACCCCTCCCCGTGGCGCCCGCGCTTCGCCTCGAAGCGGGTGCTGCGGTGGAAGAACCCGAGATCGCGGAGGTCGGGATCGGCCACGAGCACGACGTCGCCGCCGTTGCCGCCGTCGCCGCCGTCAGGCCCGCCCTTCGGCACGAACTTCTCACGGCGGAAGCTCAACGAGCCGTCGCCGCCACGGCCGCCCTTGACGCGGATCCGCGCGCGGTCGTGGAACACGACCTTAGAGGACGGAGATGACCCGACCCGCGCCGCCCGCCCGGAAAGCAACCTTCCCGTCGCGCGTGGCGAAGATCGTGTGGTCGCGCCCGAGGCCCGTGCCCGGGCCGGGGCGGAAGCGCGTCCCGCGCTGGCGGACGACGATCATGCCCGCCTTGATCTCCTGGCCGTCGAAGACCTTGACGCCGAGCCGCTTGGACTCGGAGTCGCGGCCGTTCTTCGACGAGCCCAGTCCTTTCTTGTGAGCCATTCCCTACTCCTCGGTCTTCTTCTTCGCCGAGCTCTTCCGCGCGGGGGCCTTCTTCACGGTCGCCGCGGCGGGCTTGCGCGCCGTCGTCGCGGGCTTGCGAGCGGCGGCGGGCTTCTTCTCGGCAGCCGGCTTCGCCTCGGCCGTCGCGGCGGGCTCCTTCTTGGCGGTCGCGCGCGTGCGAGTCGCCCCGATCGACTCCACCTCGATGCGCGTCAGGCTGGCGCGGAAGCCGTTGCGGCGCTTGTAGCCCGTGCGCCGCTTGTGCTTGCCGATGATGATCTTCTTCCCCTTGACGTGCTCCGCGACCTTGACGGTCACCTGCTGCCCCTTCAGGTCGGAGCCGAGCTTCGCGTCGCCGTCACCGCCCAGCATGACGAGGTGGGGGTGGAACGTCTTGCCCTCGTCGTGCGGCACCCGGTCGACGAGCAGCCGCTGGCCTTCCCGCACGCGGTACTGCTTGTTCCCGATGGAGATCACGGCGTAGCTCATAGACTCATCAGAAGGAAACGAGCGGGCCCGGCCCGCTTCGGCAGACAGTCTAGCCAGCGTCCTCCGGCGTCGCAATCGGCTCGGTGGCTACCTCAGCCGCCCCATCGGCGGCCGGCTTCTTCTTGCGTCGCCGCCCGCCGCGGGTTCCGCGCCTGGTCTTCTTCTTCGGCTTCTCCTCGGCCGGGGCGTCGCCGTTCGGGCTCGGCTCCTCGAGCTCCGCCACCGCCTCGACCGGCTCGTCGGGCGGCTGCCCCTCCTCGGGAGCCGCCTCTCCGTTCTCGGCGACTACGACCGCTGCCTTCTTCTTCCGGCCCCGGCCGCCGCGGCTGCCGCGACGCGTCTTCTTCTTCTTCGGCGTCTCCTCGGGCTCGTCCCCGCCGGCGCTCGGCCCTTTGGCCTGGACGACGGGGGTGGCCTCGTCCTCCTCGGCGTCCTCGAGCACGGTCTCGTCGAGAGCGACGACGGCCTCCGCGGGCGCCGCGGCCTTACGTGACCGGGTCCGCGGCTTGGCGGATGCAGGCACCGCATTTGCAGGGCTCTCGACCTTCGGGGCCAGGCCCTCGATCGCGGTGGCCTTGCCCTCGGAGAGGACGGCGAAGCGGTCGAGGCGGAACGACTTCTTCGTCTTGAAGGCGAAGCGCTTGCCGGTCTCCTTCTCCAGCTCCTCCAGCCGCCCGCCGTTCGGGCCGATCAGGATCGCTGCCACGTCGGAGTGAAGCTCGACGACGAATGCCTCGGCCTTCGAGGCCGCCACGTGCTTGCGCAGCTTCCGCTCGACCTCGACGGCGCGGCTCTCGGCGGAGACGACAACCCCGGTCGCCGCGCAGGTGGGGCACTTCTCGGTGAGGATCTCGCGCGGGCCGTCGGTGACGTTCTGGCGGGTCATCTCCACGAGCCCGAGCGGCGAGATCTCGACGACGTACGTCTTCGTCCGGTCGCGCGCGAGCTCGGTGTTGAGGGCGTTCTCGACCAGCTGGCGGTTCTTCGGGTTCGCCATGTCGATGAAGTCGATGACGATGATCCCGCCGATGTCGCGCAGCCGGAGCTGGCGCACGACCTCGGTGACCGCCTCGAGGTTGTTCTTCGTGATCGTGTCCTCGAGGCGCGCGTTCGAAGACTTGCCGCGGCCGCCGACGAAGCGCCCCGTGTTGACGTCGATGACGGTGAACGCCTCGGCGTAGTCGAAGACGAGGTAGCCGCCCGAGGGCAGGTCGACCCGGCGCGAGAGCGTCGAGTTCACCGCTTCGAGCACGCCGGTCTTCTCGAGCAGCGGCTCCGCGCCGCTGTAGCGCTCGACTCGCGCGGCCAGCTCGGGCGACGTGCGCTTCAGGTACGCGACGATCTTCCTGTAGGTGCGCTCGTGGTCGACGACGACGCGCTTGAAGTCGCGGATGAAGAGGTCGCGGACGATCCGGAGCGGGAGCTCGGCCTCCTGGTAGACGAGCGTCGGGGCCTGCGACCGAGCGGCGCGGCCGCGGATGGTCGACCACAGCTTCAGGAGAAGCTTGAGGTCGCCCTCGAGCTCCTGCTGGGAGGCGCCCTCTGCCGCCGTGCGGACGATCAGCCCGCCCTCGGGCACGTCGAGCCCCTTGCAGATCGCCTTGAGGCGCTCGCGCTCGTCGTCCTCGAGCCGGCGCGAAACGCCGATCCCGTCGCCGAAGGGCGTGTAGACGAGGAAGCGGCCGGGGAGCGAGACCTCCGTCGTCAGGCGCGCCCCCTTCGTCCCCATCGGGTCCTTGACCGCCTGGACGAGGACCTCCTGGCCGCGGGAGATGAGCTCCTGGATGCGCTTGCCGTGGCGCTTGCCCTCGAGCTCGGGGACGACGATCTCGTCCACGTAGAGGAAGCCGTTGCGGTCGAGCCCGACGTCGACGAACGATGCCTCCATGCCGGGCAGGACGTTGTCGACGACGCCCTTGTAGATGTTGCCGGCGATCGAGTGGTGGGACGGCCGGCCGAGGTAGACCTCCGAGACCTGGCCGTCCTCGACGACGGCGACGGTCTGCTCGATCACCTCGACGGAGATGAGGATCTCCTTCTTGACATCGGGGAGCGCGATGCGCGGGACCGCGGTCGGCTTCCGCGCGGGCGTGCGCTTCCGCTCGCGCCGCTGCTCGTCCCGAGGCTTCTCACGCGTCGAGGTCGCGGCCTTCCTCGGCCTCGATCCCTGCCTCGCCCGGGCGGGCGTGGCCGGAGCCTCTGCCCCTGCCTCGGCCTCGGCGACTGCACCCGTCTCGGTCTTTCTCTTTCGCCCGCGCCCGCCGCGGCTTCCGCGGCGGCGGCGCGCCGGCTTGCGCTCGGCCTCAGCGGTGTCTTGCCGGGCCGGCTCCTCTCGCTCGAGCGCCTCGGGAGCGGCCGCCTCGGTGGGCGCCTCCTCCCCGCGCTTCTTCCAGCGAAACCAGGTCACGTCGGTTGACTCCTTTCGGGCGCACGCCGCGCTCGGCGCCGTTCAGGCGTTCGCCGAGCCGCAGGGTGTCAGCCACAAATCTCATGTGATTTCCGCGCCGGATCTCGCCTGCCCGAATTCGGGCTGGTTGGTCCGGTCGCATCCGCCTCAGCGTAGCAGTCGCCGTCTACGCGGCCGCCGGGCGGAGCCCGGTCCGCCTGCGCTCGACGGCCCGCAGACGCTGGTTGAGACGGACCCACGCCCAGGGCTCGACCTCGTCGTAGCGCCCCGTCTCGGCCTCGGCCTGGGTGGCCTCGAGATACTCGAACCAGGCGTCGGCTTCCTCGATCAGGAGCGCCTCCTGCCGCTGTTCCCTCTCCATGCGCGAGAAGGCTAGGACCGAGACCGGACGGACCGCTCGATCATCCTCGTGCCGCCCGCTGCAAAGTACGCGGAGGCCGCCTCCCCGACGGCGCGGGTCGCGGCGAACGCAACGCCTCCCTTCACGGCCCAGCCGAAGCCGGGGACGAGCGTGACGAGGTGCCGAGCGACCGTCCGGAAGCCGAGGCCCGCCGCCACGACGGAGAGGACCTCGAACGCGCGCTCGCGGTCCAGCTCCTCGCCGTAGGCGGTGGCGATCCGGAGCACCATGCGGATCTGGTTCAGGGTCAGCACTGGGAAGTCGGCGCCCGGGATGAAGATGGCCACGCCGAGCACGCCGTTCTGGCGCGAGAAGTGCTTGACGATCTCCTCCACCACCGCGGGGCGAAGCGCCGGGATGCGCGCCGCGAGGTGGTGCGCCGTCTCGTCGGCCCGGTCGGCGATCCGCTCGGCGATGCGCTCGAGCGGGAGCGGCTCGCCCGGCCCCACCGCGATGACGTCGGAGTCGAGCACGTAGGGCACGGCAGGCGGCTCCCCGTTCGAGGCGCCGAAGAGGACGCACACGATCCCGACCCGCTTCCTCGCAGCGAGCTGGAAGGCCTTCACGTCCTCCTCGCTCGGCTCGGGGCCGTCGACCGCGTAGACGAGGACGTTCGCACCCTCGAGGTCGTACGCCGTGGGCGCGCGGCCGGAGACGTCGCGCAGCGCCTCGCGATTCGCGCCCTCGGCCAGGGCGTCGTAGATCGCCTTCGCCTGCTCGGGCGCGCCGCCGACGAGCAGCGGGCGCAGGTCCTCGTCGGTGACGCGGACCTCCTTGACGACCCCCCAGACGGCGGTCGGGCTCAGCGGGAGCTTCGGCACTGATCACTATCGCGCTCCTGCCAGACGCCCGCGGACGTGGACGGCCTCGAGCATCCCGATGAGGATCATCGTGGTCAGCAGCGAGCTGCCTCCGTAGGAGACGAGCGGGAGCGGGATCCCGGTCACGGGCGCGATCCCGATGGTCATGCCCACGTTGATGAAGAGCTGGATGAGCAGCGCGAACACGATCGTGCCGGCGACGATCGCGGAGAAGAGATCCTTGGCCACGGAGACGATCTTGGTCGCGCGCCAGATGATCACCGCGTAGAGCAGGAGCAGGATCGACGCCCCGACGAAGCCGCGCTGCTCGGCGAGCGACGAGAAGATGAAGTCCGTCGAGTGCTCGGGGAGGTAGTTGAACTTCGTCTGCGTGGCGTTGGCCTCGCCGCGGCCGTCGAAGCCGCCCGAGCCAACCGCCGTGATCGACTGGTTGACGTTGTAGGTCGAGCCGCTCGGGTCGATGTCGGGGTCGACGAAGCCGACGAGCCGCTCGCGCTGGTACGGCTCCAGCACCTCCAGCCCTGCCGACGGGAGGAACCAGAGGAGCGCCCCGGCCACCAGCGCGGCGACCGCCGCGAGCACGGCGAGGTGGCGCCAGGGGGCTCCCCCGAAGAAGAGCGCGCCGATCACGATCGCCCCGTAGATCAGGGTCGTCCCGAAGTCCGGCTCCTTGAAGACGAGGACGAGCAGCGGCAAGGAGATGCCCAGCACGCCGAGCGACGTCCCCCACTCGGCCGTGCGGTTCCGGCGCTCGGCGACGAAGCCGGCGAGGGCGATCACGAGGACGATCTTCCCCAGCTCCGACGGCTGGAAGTTGAAGAAGCCGATCGCGACCCAGCGCTTCGAGCCCCGCACCTCCTCCGCGAGCACGAAGACCACGACGAGCAGGACGAGCCCGACGGCGTAGAGCGGCCAGCGCACACGCCGGTAGACGTCCGGGTTGACCGCGGCCGCGAGCGCGAGCAGGAGCGCGCCGACGACGACGTAGAGCGTCTGCCGCACGACGTAGTAGTCGGGATCCCCGGCGACGTCGTTCCGCGTCACCGACTCCAGCACCCATAGCCCGTAGGCGAGCATCCCGCCCGTCGCGAGCAGGAGAAGGTAGTCGACGTGGCGCAGGAAGGCGCCGAGCTCCCAGGCGGCCGCCTGGGTGCGGGTCGGCTGCTGGACGCGGGTGACTGGGGTTGCCATCAGTGGTGCACTAGTCGCTCTGCTGGATGGTCACGGTGTACGTCCCCGGCTTCACGTTGAAGTACTGCTCGAAGATCTTGAGCGCCGCGGGAGCGGCCGCCGTGCCGCCGTGGCCGCCGTTCTCGATCAGCGCGCAGACGACGATCTCGGGCGCCTCGTAGGGCCCGTAGCCGCACCACCAGGACTGGTCGCGGAGGCCCTTGAAGCCGGGCAGGGTGACGAACTTCTCGGCGGTGCCCGTCTTGCCGGCGATTGCGACCGGGAAGTTCCCGAAGATCGCCTGCGACGTGCCGTAGCTCGCGTGGGTCGCGTCGTAGAGCGACTGCTGCACGACCTGGATCGGATACGGGTCGAGGCCGATGTCCCGGGCCGGCTTCGGCGTGTACGGCCTGCAGCACGACGGGCGGCTCGCCCTCGTTCCGCGGCTCCTCCACGCTCTTCACGAGGTGTGGCTCGACGAGCTTCCCCCCGTTGGCGATCATCGCGTAGGCCCGCGCCATCTGGAGCGGGCTGACCAGGAGGTCGCCCTGGCCGATCGCCAGCTGGACGGAGTCGCCGCTCGTCCAGATCCTGTCGATCTCGGTCTTGAACGTCTTCCGGCGCCAGTTCGGCGTGGGCACGAGACCGTCCGCCTCCGGCCCCAGGTCGATGCCTGTGCCGGAGCCGAAGCCCATGCTCCGCGACCAGCGCTGAAGCGGCGAGTCCTTGCGCTCGTAGAAGCGGAGGGCGACGTTGTAGAAGAAGGTGTCGCACGAGTTGGCGAGCGCCGTGGCGACCGTCATCGGCTCGTTCTTGAACGGGTCCCAGTTCATGAAGGTCTGGCCGTCGATGACCTCCTTGCCCGTGCACTGGATCGCCTCGTCGGGCCGGAGCAGGCCCTCCTGCATCGCCGCGAGCGCGACAATCGGCTTGAAGGTCGAGCCGGGCGGGTAGATGCCCGCGATCGCGCGATTCAGGGTCGGGTAGTTCTGCCTCGGGTCGGCCAGGGCCTTGAGGTCGCGCTCGTCGACCCGGCCGACGTAGACGCTCGGGTCGAAGGTCGGGCTCGAGGCGAGGGCGAGGATCTCGCCCGTGTCCACGTCCATCGCGACGATCGCGCCGCCGTCGGCCGCCCACTCGTCGTTGTCGTGCGCGAGCCGGATCCCGTAGTCGAGCGCTTCCTCGGCGGTGCGCTGGAGATCGGCGTCGAGCGTGAGCCGGATGTTGTCCCCGGCCTCGGGCAGCTGGCTGAACTCCCGCTCGCTGGTGATCCGGCCGAGCGCGTCCACGAAGACGCGCCCCTGGCCGCGCACGCCGCGCAGGTACGTGTCGTAGACGGCCTCGAGGCCGGTCTGGCCGATGCGATCGCCGGACGCGTAGCCCTGCTCCGCCTTGCGCGCCAGCTGCCCCGCGCTGATCTCGCCCACGTTTCCGAGAGTCTGCGCCGCCAGGGTCCCCTGCTCGTAGTTCCGCAGGTAGGTCTCGGTGATCTGGACACCCGGGAACTCACCCTGGTGCTCCATCAGGTAGGCGGTCCTGAGCTCGCCCACGTCCGTGTCGATCGTGACCGGCGTGAGGGGATCGCTCTCCAGGCGCTCGGCCACCTTCGTCCTCACCGCCTTGACCTTCAGCCCGAGGAGCTGTGAGAGGCGCTGCAGCATCCGGTCGCGCTCGATGATCGGGACGTTCTCGAGGGCCGCGGGCCAGATCTGGACCTGGGTGCCGGCCGTGTTGGAGACGAGCACCTCGCCGTCGCGGTCGACGATCGAGCCACGCGGGGCGATCACGCCGAAGCTGCGGATCTGGTTGTTGTTCGCGTTCTCCAGGTAGCGCTCGCCGGAGATCACCTGCAAAGCCCACAGCCGGAAGAAGAGCGCGCAGAAGACGACGACGGCGAGGACGCCGAGGATTCCGACCCGCAGGGCCATCTGCGGGCTGAAGCGGTACGGCTCCTCGACCCGCGGGTCGGGCGGGAGGAAGCCCGGCCTACCCGTCCCCGGGCTCTTGGCGGCGCTAGACAGCCGGAGTCACCTCCCGGCGCAGGACAAGGCGCGGCGGCAGGATGCGGGCGCAGAGCCCGTAGAGCGGGTAGGCGAGCAGCATGTTGAAGGCGAGCTCGGGCAGGAGCACCGCCCCGAAGAGCTGCGACGCGGGGATGCTCAAGCCGAGCATGAAGTGGAGGACTGCCGAGCCGAGCGTGTAGCCGACGGTGGCAAACGCGACGGCGATCAGCAGCGGGTGCGCAGAGGAGCGGGTCGTCGCCTCTCCGAAGCGCCCGCTCGCGTAGCCGACGACAGTCAGCAGGAGCGACGTCAGGCCGAATGTCCCGAAGGAGGCGGTGTCCAGGATCAGGCCGGCGAGGAACCCGGAGACCGCGCCGAAGGTCGGGCCCCGAAGGAGCGACACCGAGACCAGCGTGACGAGGACGACGTTGGGATGCGCCTCGCCGACCTCGATCCACTCGGCGAGCGACACCTGGACGAGCGCGGCGGCGAGGACGAGCCCTCCCGCCTTGAGTGCGTCGATGCCCGTCACGGCCGCGCCGTCTGCCCCTGCTGCCTCCTCGCGTTCCCCCGGCGCCCGCGCGCTGCTCCTGGCGCGGCTTCTCGAGGAGCACGATCACCACGGAGAGCGAATCGAAGTCGACGAGCGGTGCGATCTGCACGCGCTTGAAGAGGTCCACGTCCTGCTGGCCGACCGACTCGACGATCCCGATCGGGATCCCCCGCGGGAAGAGCGACTCGAAGCGCTCGGTCGTCCACCCGGAGGTGATTACCGTGTTCCGCTCCTTGACCAGCTCGTCCTTCTCGACGCGGTCGAGGACGAGCGAGGACGAGCTGGCGCCGTGCTTGACGACGCCCGACGCTTCGGTCTCCAAGACGACGGCCGAGACGGCGCTGCTCTGGTCGGTGATCAGCGTGATGCGGGCGCTCGAGTCGGTCACCTCAGTGACCTTGCCGACGAGGCCCTCCGGCGTGACCACCGGGGCGTTCAGCTTGATGCCGTCACCCGAGCCCGCCGAGATGGTCACCTCCTGCTGGAACGGCGTCGACGGCCGGGCGACGATGCGTGCCGCCACGAACTCGAAGTCGGTGGGGAACTCCGGGCCGGCGACGTAGGCGGCGATCTCGCTCACGCTGGCGTTCTCCTGCGCCGCCGTCCGCGCCGCGATGATCTCGGCGCGAAGCTCCTCGTTCTCCGTCCGCAGATCCTCGTTCTCGCCCTTGGCGTCGAGGAGGTCGGAGAACCACCCCCAGCCGTCCCGGAACGGTCTCGCGACGCGCTCGCCCGCCACCTCGAACGGCATCAGCACCGAGACGCCGATGCGCTGCGAGGCGTGGAGCGGGCCTTCGGAGGACTCGCGATAGTAGACGGTTATGAGGCCGAGGGAGACGAGCACGAGCATGGCTGCGACGAGCCGCGCTCTAAAAGCGCGTCCCGTTCGCGAGGTAGGGCCCTCACCGCGCCGGACAGGTGCGTCCAGCACCGGGAGCCGTGCTGTTCGTTGCCGAGGCACGGAACAGACCAGTGTAGTGAATCGCCCGGCTCGCGTGAACCTGATGCCGCTTGGTTCCTAGCGGCGGCGGCCGTTCCGCTGGCGGGCCTTCGCCGAGCGGTGGATGACCTCGAACTCCTCCAGGCTGCGGCCGGAGCCGACCGCGACGCACGTCAGCGGCGACTCGGCGAGCTGCACGGGCATCTGCGTCTCGTCGCGGAGGCGGTCGGCGAGGCCGTTGAGGAGGGCGCCCCCGCCGGCGAGGACGATCCCTCGGTCCATGATGTCGGCTGCGAGCTCCGGCGGCGTCTTGTCCAGCGTCGACTTGATCGCGTCGATGATCTGCCCGACCGGCTCGTCGAGCGCCCGGCGCGTCTCCTCGGAGGAGATGACGACGGTCTTCGGAAGGCCGGTGAGCATGTCGCGGCCCCGTACCTCGGCGGAGACCTCCTGCGGGAGCTCCCACGCGGAGCCGATCTCGAGCTTGAGCTCCTCGGCGGTCTGCTGGCCGATCAGGAGCTTGTACTCCTTCTTGATGTGGGCCATGATCGCCTCGTCCATCTCGTCCCCGCCGACGCGGATGGACTGGGAGACGACGATGCCTCCGAGCGAGATGACGGCGACCTCGGTCGTGCCGCCGCCGATGTCCACGATCATGTTCCCCGTAGGCTCGGAGACCGGGAGGCCGGCGCCGATCGCGGCTGCCATGGGCTCCTCGATCAGGTAGGCCTGGCGGGCGCCTGCGGAGAGCGTGGCCTCCTCGACGGCGCGCTTCTCGACGCCGGTGACGCCGCTGGGGACGCAGACCACGACCCGCGGGTGGGCGAACCGGTTGTGGTGGACCTTCTGGATGAAATGCCGGAGCATCTGCTCGGTCACGTCGAAGTCGGCGATGACGCCGTCCTTCAGCGGCCGGATGGCGGAGATCGTCCCCGGCGTGCGGCCGAGCATGCGCTTCGCCTCGATCCCGACGGCGTGCACCTCGCCCGTGCGCTGGTCGATCGCGACCACAGACGGCTCGGAGAGCACGATCCCGCGCCCGCGCACGTAGACGAGCGTGTTCGCGGTCCCCAAATCGACCGCCATCTCGCGCCCGCCGAACCCGGTTAGGTAGCCCCAGAAGCTCATAGAACCCCGCTGAGTGTAACGACTGGCCTGAGCGCGTCCACCGCGGCCACGTCCGGGGGTCCGCCCGGTGCCTGGCACCGAGCCTGTCACAAACGGCCCACGCAGTCGTCTCGAAAGTGTCGCTTCGGCTCTTGGCCCAGCACGGCGGTCGTACGCTGTGCACATGCCGCGCCTCGCACGCCCGCAGTTCCCCAATGCCATCTACCACGTCACGTCACGAGGAAATCGAGGCGAGCCGATCCACGAGGATCCGGTGGATTGCCGGCGCTTCCTTGCAGTCCTCTCACAGACGACAGGCCGGTTCGGTTGGCACTGCTTCGCCTATTGCCTGATGACGAACCACTACCACCTCGTCCTCGTCACTCCCGAACCGAACATCTCGCAGGGCATGCATCATCTCAACGGCGTCTATGCGCGTTGGTTCAACCACCGCCACGGCTACGAGGGGCACCTGTTTCAGAGGAGATTCCACGGTGCGGTCATCGAGAGCGACTGGCACTTGCTCGAGGCGTGCAGGTACGTCGTCCTGAACCCGGTACGCGCTGGAATCGTGAGCGGGCCGTCCGATTGGGAGTGGAGCAGCTATCGCGCTACCGTGGGCGCCTCGGGCTCCGCGTCGACGCTCGCGATCGACGAGCTGCTGAAGTTCTTCGGTCGTCGCCGTAACACGGCTCGCGAAGCCTTCCGAGCGTTCGTTGCCGACGCTCCGAGCCGACGCTAGTTCGGCCAGGGCCGAGTGCCTGGCACCGGGGCGTGGCCGTCGTGGACAGGGCCGCGTGCCTGGCACCGGGGCGTGGCCGTTGTGGGCGGGTTAGCCGGCCCCGTACGCGCCGGGGAAGCGGTCGGCGAGGAGGCGGACAAGGAGGGCTGCCGGGAGACCTACGACGTTGAGGTAGTCGCCCTCGACGCGAGCGACGAGGCCCGCGCCCAGCTCCTGGATGGCGTAGCCGCCCGCTCGGCCTCGCCACTCGCCCGCCGCGACGTAGCGCTCGACGTCGCGCGGGGCCAGCGGGCGGAAGGTGACGCGCGTCTCCTCGTGCTCGACGACCTCCCAGCCGGGCCCGAGCAGGCACAGGCCCGAGACCACGACGTGCGTGCGCCCGCCCAGGAGCCCGAGAATCTCCGCAGCTTCCTCCTCGTCCCCGGGCTTCCCCAGCACCCGGCCGCCGACGACGACCGCGGTATCCACCCCGAGCACCGGCCGCTCCCCGGCCTCGCCCGCCACGGACCGCGCCTTGCCGGCCGCGTGCGCCCGCACGAGCTCCGCCGGCGAGAGCCCCTCGTCGTCGTGCTCTTCGTAGCGCGGCGCGACCACGTCGAAGGGAAGCCCCAGCTGCTCCAGGATCGCCCGGCGCTGAGGAGAGGTGGAGGCGAGGAGAAGCGGCGCGCTCACCGCTTGCGCGCCCGCCAGATCTCCTCCGAGGGCCACTGCCGCGCCCACCAGCGCTCCGGCAGGCCGGGATAGCGGTGCTCGGGGCCGGACTCGGGCGCCTGCAGCTCGACGAGATCGACCACCTCGAACCCCGAGCCGCGCAGAAGCCGGATCCAGTCCCCGTAGCCGAGATGGAACTCGACGGAGTCGGAGTCCGCCCACTCGAGCCGGTGCATGCCGAAGTACGGCCGCAGCAGCTTCAGGCCGGAAGGCTTCTCCTCCTTCGGAGCCGTCAGGATCGCCAGCGTCCCGTTCACCAGGAAGACGAGCTCGCCGCCCGGCCGCAGCAGGCGCGCCGCCTCGGGAACCCACGCATACGGGTCGGCCCAGATCGAGGCGCCGTACTCGGAGACGGCGAGGTCGAAGCTCGCGTCCGGCAGCGGCACCGCCTCCGCGCTCGCCTCGACCAGCGGGAACTCGATGCCGAAGCGCTCCTGCATCGCGCGCGCCGTCTCCAGCTGCGCCGGCGTGATGTCCACCCCGACCGGCCGCGCGCCACGCCGCGCGAGCCAGCACGAGACGTACGCCGTGCCGCAACCGAGCTCGACCACGTCGAGACCGTCCACCGACTCCGGCAGGACGCGCGCCTCCGCCTCGGGCACGCCCCACACACCCCACGTGATCTCCTCCGCCGCCCACTGGGCGGGCGCCTCCTCGGCGAACTCCGGCGCCCACGACGTCCACTCCCCGCGGTTGCGGCGGACGTGGTCGGGAAGCTCAGACAAGCTCGCCGTCGGAGAACCAGAGCGCGATCTCGCGCTCTGCCGACGCGGCGGAATCCGACCCGTGCACGAGGTTGTCCGGCATCGCGAGCGCGAAGTCGCCGCGGATCGTCCCCGGGGCGGAGTCGACAGGGTTCGTCGCGCCCATCGTCGTCCGCACGACCTTGATCGCGGACTCACCCTCCAGCACGAGCGCGAGCGTCGGCGAGGAGGTGATGAACTCGACGAGCTCGCCGAAGAACGGCTTCTCACGGTGCTCGGCGTAGTGCTCGCCGGCCAGCTGCTCGTCGACGAGGACGAGCTTCGCCCCGCGGACGTCCAGCCCGCGCCCCTCCAAGCGCGCGAGGATCTGCCCGGCCAGCCGACGCTGCATCGCGTCCGGCTTGATCAGGACGAGTGTGCGTTCCGCCATGCGTTCGCCCGGCGCTCCTCCGCGTCGTCGCGCTTCTTGGCCTTCCAGAAGATCCAGCAGACGTAGGCGAGGACGAACAGGGGAACGATCATCCCGACCAGCGCGAAGATCGAGAGCGCGAACGACCCGCCGCCCTCGGTCCTGACGTGCTGCTGGGCGAGGAGCGACTCCACGCCGTCAGACTAACCCGAAAGGTTCTCGACCGCGCGGGGAGACTCGACGGGGGTCTCGCAGAAGGGGCACATCTGCCAGAGCGGCTCGAGCGGCGCCTTGCAGCGCCGGCAGGAGTCCTTCAGCTTCGTCGTGCAGACCGGGCACGCGAGGAACGTCGGCTCGATCGCCGCGCGGCAGACCGGGCAGCGCTCGGACACGTCGAGGCTGTCCTCCATCGCCTTGATCTCGAGCTCCCGCTCGCGCACGTCCTCGAGGTACTCCGGCGGGCGGAAGAACATGTAGAGGAGCGGGCCGATGAACGGCGGGAAGATGCCGAGCGCGACCGCCATCGCCAGGAGCCAGGGATCGTCGATGCGCCGGCGCGCGTCCTTGTAGACCCAGTACGCGGACGCCAGCCAGAAGACGACCAGGAAGAACAGCGTGACGTTGCGGATGACGAGCCATTCCTCGGAGTCGAAGAAGTTGCCGACGAAGTCCAGCGGATCGCTCTCGTCCGTGGTGGTCGTCTGCGCGAGTAAGAGGTGTAGACGCGTCACAACAAGATCTTCCCAACGAACCATCCTGCGCCGAACGCGATCGCCACGATCGCAAAGAGCACGACCGCCGCGAGCACGAAGACGCTCAGCCGCTCGCCGACGCTTGCCATGGTAGACACGAAGGGCGGACGGAGGCGAGGTCCGCGAGGAGGTAGAGAGAGCCGGTGACGAGGAGCGCGCGGCCCTCGCCGCCAGCTCGCGCCCCCGGGCCAGCGCTGCCGCGGGCTCGGCGACGACCTCGACGCGCTCGAAGAACGGCTCCGCGAGCGCCGCCAGCTCCCCGGCGGGCAGCGCCCGCGGGTTCGACGACGGCCGTCGCCACGAGCGTCCCGCCGAGCGCCGAGAAGCGCCGCGAGCATCCCGGCGGCGTCCTTGTCGGCCAGGATCGAGACGACGAGCACCCAGTCCGCGCGCGGGACGCGAGTGAGCAGATAGCCGACGCCGGCGAGGTTGTGCGCGCCGTCCCAGATCTCGAGCGGCGCCTCGCCGACCCGCTCGAGCCGTCCGGGCACGACGACGTCCTCCAGCGGCGCCGGGATCGACCGTGCGCCCGAGGAAGCGACTCGACCGCGGCGTGCGCGAGCACTCCGCTCGAGCCGGCCGACGACCGTGACGCCCGCGGCGCCCGCCGCGCGGGCGGCCTCCTCCCACTCGGGCTCGCCGAGGACGACGAGCGCGCCCGGCCGGACGACGGCCAGCTTCTCGGCGGCGATCTCCTCGCGGGTCGACGCCGAGCACCTCGGTGTGCTCGAGGGCGACGTTCGTGAGGACGACGACCGGCGCGTCCAGGACGTTGGTCGCGTCGTGCCGCCCGCCGAGGCCCGCCTCCACGACCGCGACGTCGACGCCGGCCGCGGCGAACTCCGCGAGCGCGGCCGCCGTCAGCACCTCGAACTGCGTCGCGCCCACCGCCTCGCGCCGCCTCGCGCACCCGCCCGAGAGCAGCCTCGAGGTCGGCCTCCTCCCCGTCGACCCGGATCCGCTCGGACCAGGAAACGACGTGCGGCGAGGTGTAGACGCCGACGGCGACGCCCTCGGCGAGGAGCAGCGCCTCCGCCGAGCGCGCCGTCGTCGTCTTCCCGTTCGTGCCGACGACGTGGATCGCCTTGAAGCGGCGCTGCGGGTCCCGAGGCGCGCAGCAGCTCCCGCATCCGCCCCAGCCCGAACTCCTCGGGCCAGGGGCTCAGCGCCTCGAGCCAGGCGAGGTGGTCTTAGCCGCCGAGCGCATCGAGCTCGCGCCGGTAGCGCGCCAGCTTCTCTCGCTCGCCCTCGACGACCTCGGGCGGCGCGTTCGCGACGAAGCGCTCGTTGGCGAGCATGCCCTCGGAGCGGGCGACCTCCTTGCGCAGCCGCGCGATCTCGCCGTCCCGACTGCCGTTCAGGGGCAGCTGCTCCTCGCGGACGACCGCGTCGAAGATCCGCCGCTCGTCGTCGGAGAGCTCGACGAGCACGCCGCTTCGGCGTGCGATCTCGGCGGCGTCGCGGACGCGCTCGAGCGCGCCGGCATCCGCGGCGAAACGGTCGTCCGGCTCCGGCCACGGCGAGACGATCAGTCGGGCCTCGCGCGCGGGGAGCTGCGTCCAGATCTCCTCGGTCACGTGCGGCATCACCGGATGCAGGAGCGCGAGCAGCCGCTCGAGGGCCGCGAGCGCCGTGGCGGCCGCGTCGGAGTCGCCCTCGTAGAGCCGCGGCTTGACCGCCTCCGCGTACCAGTCGCAGAAGTCGTCGAACGTGAGGCTGTAGAGCGCCTTCACCGCGGCGGCGAAGTCGAACCGCGCCCAGGCGTCCTCGACCTCGGCCCGGACCGCGTCCAGCCGCGCGAGGATCCAGCGCTCCTCCAGCGCCTGCGGCCGCACGCCGGGCTCCGCGCCTTCGGCGTTCATGAGGAGGAGGCGCGAGACGTTCCAGAGCTTCTTCGCGAGCTTGCGCCCCTCGATGACGCGCCTTCGGCGAAGCGCACGTCCTGCGTGGAGGACATCTTCAGGAGCCCGTAGCGGGTCGCGTCGGCGCCGTGCTCGTCGATCATCTCCAGCGGGTCGATGCCGGTGCCGAGGCTCTTCGACATCCGCCGCCCGTCGGGGGCGAGCACGGTCGAGTGGATGATCACGTCGTGGAAGGGCACGTCGCCGACGAGCTCGAGGCCTGTCCAGATCATGCGGTTGACCCAGAGGCGGATGATCTCGCGCGCGGTCGAGTTGACGTCACCCGGGTAGTAGCGGCGGAGGTCCTCCGTCTCCTCCGGCCAGCCGAGCGTGGCGAACGGCCAGAGCGCCGACGAGAACCAGGTGTCGAGCACGTCCGGGTCGCGCTCGAGCTCGGCCGACCCACACTCCGCGCACGCCTCGGGCGGCGGCCAGGCGCAGGTGACGTGCCCGTCCGGGCAGTACCAGATCGGGAGCTGGTGGCCCCACCAGAGCTGGCGGGAGACGTTCCAGTCCGGGATCTCCTCGAGCGAGCGGACGGCGAAGGCATGCTGCGACTCGGGGTGGTAGCGGACGCGCCGCTCCCGCAACGCCGCGAGCGCCGGCTTGCGCGGCTCCTCCATGGCGAGCCACCACTGCAGCGAGACGAGCGGCTCGATGCGGCTGTGGCAGCGCTCGCAGGTGCCGACGTTGTGGCGGTACGGCTCGCGCTTCTCCAGCTGGCCGTGCTCCTCGCAGCCACGCGACGACTGCCTCGTCCGCCTCCTTCTGCGTCAGCCCGGCGAGCTCGCCGGCGCGTCTCGTTCATGCGGCCGTCGGGGCCGATCACCGTCAGCACGGGAAGCTCGTGGCGCCGGCCGATCTCGAAGTCGACGGGGTCGTGGCCCGGCGTGATCTTGAGCGCGCCGGTGCCGAACTCGGGGTCGACCAGGTCGTCGGCGATGACCGGTACCCGCCGCTCGACGAACGGGACGACGACCTCCTTGCCGACCGCGTCGCGGTAGCGGTCGTCCTCCGGATGCACCGCCACGGCGACGTCGGCGAGGATCGTCGCCGGCCGCACGGTCGCGACCGTGATCGAGCCCGAGCCGTCGGCGAACGGATAGCGCGCGTAGACGAGCGTGTCGTCCATCGGCTCGTGGACGACCTCGAGGTCGGAGATCGCCGTCTCGTGGAACGGGCACCAGTTGACGATCCGGTTCGCGCGGTAGAGCCACCCGCGCTCCCAGCAGTGGACGAAGAAGCGCATGACCGCCTCGACGTAGGCGTCGTCCATCGTGAAGCGCTCGCGGTCGTAGGCGAGCGAGGCGCCGAGGCGGCGGTACTGGCCCATGATCGTGCGGCCCGTTTCCTCGAGATGGCGCCAGACCCGCTCGACGAACGCCTCGCGGCCGATCTCCTTGCGCGAGGTGCCCTCGGCGACCAGCTGCTTCTCGACGACGTTCTGGGTCGAGATCCCCGCGTGGTCGTAGCCCGGCTGCCAGAGCGTGTCGAAGCCGCGCATGCGATGCCAGCGGACGAGCACGTCCTGGAGCGAGCCGTTGAGCGCGTGTCCCATGTGCAGCGCGCCCGTCACGTTCGGCGGCGGCACGGCGATGACGAAGGTCTCCTCGCGGCGCTTGCCGGCGCCCGCTCGGTAGAGGCCCTCGGCCTCCCAGGCCTCCTGCCAGCGGCGCTCGACGCCCTCCGGACGGTAGGTCGGCTCCATGCGACAGATTCTAGGCGGCGGCCCGCATGGCAGACTTCCAGCATGGAAACGACGGTGAGCCCGTGAGCCAGGTCGTCCAGGATCCGCTCGAGGCCGGACGCGAGGCGCTGCGCCGGCGCGATTGGATCGAGGGCTTCGAGCTCCTGCACGCGGCGGACGAGACCATGGAGCTCGGCCCCGAGGACGTCCTGCTCCTCGCCGAGGCGGCGATGTGGGCCGGCCACATGGACGCGGTCGATGCCCTACTTCGAGCGCGCCTACCGCGGCTACCTCCAGGAGGGCAAGACCCTGCGGGCCGCCTTCGTCGCCACCTGGATCGCGCACGACCAGAAGAACAACCTGCAGACGTCCGTGGCCAACGGCTGGATGAGCCGCGCCAAGCGCCTGCTCGACCTCGAGGACGAGGCGGCCGAGCACGGCTACTGGGCGCTGCAGAAGAGCCTCGTCGAGCTCAGCGCAGGCAACTTCGCCGAGGCCTTGCCGCTCGCCAGGAAGGCCGAGGAGCTGGGCCGCCGCTTCGGCGACCGCAACCTCGAGATCCGCGGCCTGCAGCGCCAGGGAAACGTCGCTGATCGACGCAGGGCGAGGTCGCCGAGGGCAAGCTCCTGCTCGACGAGGCCAGCGCGGCCGCGCTCGCCGGCGAGCTCGACCCTTTCTCGACGCTGACGGTCTACTGCAACACGATCGGCGCGTGCCGGGACGTCGCCGACTTCGAGAGCGCGGGCGAGTGGACCGACCGGGCCAGCGACTTCTGCGACGCGAACACGACGGCGGCCTTCCCCGGCATGTGCCGCGTGAACCACGCCGAGGTGATGAAGTTCAAGGGCCGCCTCGCCGAGGCCCAGGAGCTCGCCGACAGCGCCGGCCAGGAGCTGCGCGTCTGGAACCCGCGCATCGCCGGCGCCGCCTTCTACGAGCTCGGCGAGGTACGGCTGCGTCTCGGCGAGCTGGCCCAGGCCGAGCAGGCCTTCCGGGAGGCCGACGAGCTCGGGCGCACGCCCGAGCCCGGGCTCTCGCTCCTGCGGCTCGCCCAGGGCAACGCCAAGGGCGCGCTCGCGTCGATCCGGCGTGCCGCCTCGGAACGAGTCGCTGGGCCTTCCCGCCCAGGCGCGGCTGCTCCCTGCCGCCGTCGAGATCGCGGTCGCGGCGGGCGAGCCGGACGAGGCCGCCGGCTACGCCGAGCGCCTCGCCGCGATCGCGGACGACGTACGAGACCTCGGCGCTCAAGCCCGGCCGCCTTCGCCCGCGGCCAGGTGGCGCTCGCGCAGGACGAGGCCGACGCCGCCTTCCATGACTTCCGCCAGGCGCGGACGACCTGGGAGTCGACCGGCGCGACCTACGATGTCGCGCGCGCGCGCGAGCAGCTCGGCCGGGCCCTTCGCGAAGCGCGGCGACGAGGACGCCGCGCTCTGGGAGCTGCAGGCGGCCGCGGCGCGCTTCGAGCGCCTCGGCGCCGTCCGCGACGCCGACCGGGTCGCCGAGCTGCTGATGCGCGACACCACGACCGAGGTGATGAAGACGTTCCTCTTCACGGACATCGTCGGCTCGACCGAGCTGGCCAGCGCGGTCGGCAGCGACCGGCACTGGGTCAACCTCCTCCGCCGCCACGACGACGCGCTGCGCGCCATCTTCGGCGACTTCAAGGGCCAGGTCGTCGACCACACCGGCGACGGGTTCTTCGCCGCCTTCGAGGAGGCCGAGGACGCCGTCGGCGCCGCCGTCGCGATCCAGCGGGCGATCGACCAGGACTTCGAGTTCGACATCCGCATCGGCGTCCACACCGACGGCGCCCTGCAGACGCAGGAGAACTACCACGGCAAGGGCGTGCACGCCGCCGCCCGGATCGGCGCCGCGGCCGAGGGCCGCGAGATCCTGGCGAGCCAGCGCGACCCTCGACGGACCTCCCGCAGTTCGAGGTCACGAACGCCGCGCCGCTGACCCTGAAGGGCTTCAAGGAGCCCGTCGAGGTCTGCTCGGTGGAGTGGGCGTCGCGGAGTGAGAGCGCTCGCGGCGGCGCTCTCGTCGCGACGCTCCTCCTGGCGGGCTGCGGCGGCGACGAGCCCGACGCAGTCTCCACCGTGACGACGACCGTCGACGACGAGGGTGACGGTGACCACCACCGTGACCGAGACCGTGACTACCGACACGTCCGGAGCAGGACGACACCCGCCGATCTCGACGGTGAGCGTTCCAGCTGCCCTCGGGGAACATCGGCTGCCTGTTCGGGTTCCGGCAGCTGCGCTGCGACATCCGCAGCGGCCTCGAGCCGGCGCCGACCGAGGACTGCGAGTTCGACTGGGTCGGCGTCGACCTCGGCGTGACGGGGCCCGCGGCGGCGAACTGCGGCAGCGACACCATCTACGACGCCGACGCGCCGACGCTCGGTACGGCTCGACCTGGAGCCGGGCGGGATCATCTGCGAGTCCGACGAGAGCGGCCTCCCCTGCACGAACCCGCGAGGGCGGCGGGTTCACCCTCGCCCGCGGGAGCTGGTCGGCGGAGCTAGGCCGACTCTTCTTCGAGCTCGTCGCCAGCGCGAGCGCCGCGCCGCCGCTCGTGACGAGCGTCGGGCGGAGGTTGCGCTCGATCGTCTCCTTCGTGATCACGCACTTGGAGACGTCCTTGCGGGACGGGAGCTCGAACATGACGTCCAGGAGCGCCAGCTCGATGATCGAGCGGAGGCCCGCGGGCGCCCGTCTCGCGCTCGAGCGCCTTGTCCGAGATCTGCCAGAGCGCGTCCTCGGTGAAGACGAGCTCGACGTTGTCGTAGGAGAAGAAGCGCTGGTACTGCTTGACGAGCGCGTTCTTCGGCTCGAGCAGGATCTGGACGAGGTCCTCGCGCGTGAGCTGGTGCACCGCGGAGATGACCGGGAGCCGGCCGATGAACTCCGGGATCAGCCCGTAGGAGAGGAGGTCCTCCGGCATCACCGACGAGAGCAGCTCGCTCGACTCGATCGACTCGGCGCGACTTGACGTCGGCGCCGAAGCCGACCTGGTTCTTGCCGATCCGCTTGGTGATGATCTTCTCCAGCCCGGCGAAGGCGCCGCCGCAGATGAAGAGGATGTTCGTCGTGTCGATCGAGAGGAACTCCTGGTGCGGGTGCTTGCGGCCGCCCTGCGGCGGGACGCTCGCCACCGTGCCCTCGAGGATCTTGAGGAGCGCCTGCTGGACGCCCTCGCCGGAGACGTCGCGCGTGATCGACGGGTTGTCCGCCTTGCGCGCGATCTTGTCGACCTCGTCGATGTAGATGATCCCCGTCTCGGCCTTCTTGACGTCGAAGTCCGCGGCCTGGATCAGCTTCAGGAGGATGTTCTCGACGTCCTCGCCGACGTAGCCGGCCTCGGTCAGCGCCGTCGCGTCCGCGATCGCGAACGGGACGTTGAGGATCCGCGCGAGCGTCTGCGCGAGGAGCGTCTTCCCGCAGCCGGTCGGGCCGAGCAGGAGGATGTTCGACTTCTGCAGCTCGACGTCGTCGCCGTCGTCGGCCACCATCTGCACGCGCTTGTAGTGGTTGTAGACGGCGACCGCGAGCGTCCGCTTGGCCTCCTCCTGGCCGACGACGTAGTCGTTCAGGATCGCGTAGATCTCCTTCGGCCGCGGGAGGTTGTCGAGGTCGAGCTGCGCCGGGGAGGTCAGCTCCTCGTCGATGATCTCGTTGCAGAGATCGATGCACTCGTCGCAGATGTAGACGCCGGGGCCGGCGATGAGCTTCTTCACCTGCCGCTGGCTCTTGCCGCAGAAGCTGCAGAGAAGCTGTTCGTTACCGTCGGTCGCTCGGGCCATGTCTCTCTACCTTGTACCTCGAAATCGCTCGGCTGACTAGGACCTAGGACGCCGCCGCCATCGCGGGCGTGCCCCGATGGGCGATCACCGTGTCGATGATGCCGTAGTCGAGCGCTTCCTGCGCGGTCATGAAGTAGTCGCGCTCCATGTCCTTGCCCACCTTCTCCAGATCCTGCTTCGTGTGGGTGGCGATGATCTCCTCGAGCAGGCGCTTCATGGCGAGCGTCTCGCGCGCCTGGATCTCGATGTCGGTCGCCTGGCCCTGGAAGCCGGCCGAGACCTGGTGGATGAGGATCTTCGAGTGCGGCGTCGCCATGCGCTTGCCGTCGGTGCCGCCCGCGAGGAGGAGCGCGCCCATCGACATCGCGATCCCGACGCAGATGGTCTGCACGTCGGGCTTGATGTACTGCATCGTGTCGTAGATCGCCATGCCGGCGTAGACCGAGCCGCCCGGCGAGTTGATGTAGATCGAGATGTCCTTGTCGGGGTCCTCGGACTCGAGGTGGATCAGCTGCGCCACGACCAGGTTGGCGATCTGGTCGTCCACGGGAGTTCCGAGGAAGATGATTCTCTCGTTCAGAAGTCGCGAGTAGATGTCGAAAGCGCGCTCGCCTCTCGACGTCTGCTCGACGACCATTGGGATCAACGGGCTCATGTGCCTCCCTCGCTTCCTGGCGTCCATATCTTCATCTCGGTAGGTGCGTTCTCCTTCTCGGGCGTCCACAGCTTCTCGCGCGCCCGGGCGAGCTCGATCGGGATCCGCTCGACCCCGGCCACCACCTCGTCGAGCGCCTTGCGCATCCGCAGGTCGCCCCGCAGCTGCTCGAAGCCGCCGCCCTCGCGCGCGGCGACGAGGAGCGCGTCGGGGTCCTCCCCGGCCTCCTCCGCCTCCTGGCGGACGAGCTCCTCGACCTCCTCGTCGCCGACCTCGAGCTCGAGCTTGGTCGGCGACGGCGTCGAGGGCGAGCTCGCGCTTCAGCGCCTGCTCGGCCTCGGCGCGGAGCCGGCCGACGATCTCCTCCTGCGTCTGGCCGGTCATGGCCAGATAGATCTCGAGGCTGATGCCCCGCCGCTCGAGCGAGCGGACGAAGCCGGTCGCCAGCTCGGCGGTCCGCCGCTCGACGATCGGCTCGAGCGAGTCGAACCTCGACGCATCGACGAGAGCGTCCACCGCGTCCTGGCGGAGCTTGAGCTCCAGCTCGCCTTCGAGCTGCTCGCGCAGCCGCGCCTCGATGTCGGCGCGCAGCTCCGCGAGCGTCTCGAACTCGCTGGCCGCCCGGGCGAGGTCGTCGTCGAGCGGCGGCAGCACCTTCTCCTGGATCTCGTTGACGGTCACCCTGACCGTCGCCTTCTGCTCGTCGGCCAGCTCGAACTCGACCTCCTCGCTTCTCCCCGGCGGACATGCCGACGAGCGCCGCCTCGATCTCGTCGACGAGCCGGCCGCTGCCGACCTCGACGACGTAGTCGCGCTGGGTGGCGCCGATCTCGTCGCCCTCCATGTCGATGACGACGACGTCGCCGGGCTGCGCCGGGCGGTCGTCGACCGGCGCGAGCTCGGCCGCGGCCTCGCGGAGCCGGTCGAGCTCCGCGTCGACGAGCTCGTCGGGAACCTCGGCCTCGGGGACGCCGACCTCGAGCGTCGTCCAGTCGGCCAGCTCGGGCTTGGGGACGACGGCGACCGTCGCCGTGAAGCGGAAGGTCTCCCCCGTCTCGGGAGGCGGGCCGTCGCCGACGTCGACCTCCGGGTTCGCGACGGGGCGGATGCCGGACGTCGCGGCCGCGTTCCAGAACCAGCCGTCGAGGTGGCTGCGCACGGCCTCCTCCCAGAGCGCCTCGCGGCCGACGCGCGCGACGACGACCTGGACCGGCGCCTTGCCCTTGCGGAAGCCGGGGATGCGGAGCGACGCGGCCAGGTCCGACGCGGCGTGCTCCATGGCGTGCTGGACGTCCTCCTCCGGCACCTCGACCTCGAGGCGCACCCGGCTTTCGGGCAGCTCTTCGACCTTCGTCTTC
>CAWCCL010000019.1:0-268589 GCA_963794055.1 uncultured Actinomycetes bacterium | reverse complement strand
CACTCATTGCTGACCCCGGCCAGCAGCGCCGCCTGGAGGACGCTCTGAGCGCGCGCGTGGTCGACCGCACGCAGCTCATCCTCGACATCTTCGCCCAGCACGCCGCGCAGCGCCGAGGGCA
Organism: uncultured Actinomycetes bacterium; assembly: GCA_963794055.1. GTDB lineage: Bacteria > Actinomycetota > Thermoleophilia > Gaiellales > Gaiellaceae > JAIBJN01. The sequence continues at coordinate 268,468 of CAWCCL010000019.1, read as the reverse complement.
AGCTCCAGGTCGAGCTGGCGCAGCTGCGAGTACAACCTCCCGCGCATGCGCGGCATGTGGCAGCACCTCGAGCGCCTCGGCGGCGGCATCGGCACCCGCGGCCCGGGCGAGTCGCAGCTCGAGACCGACCGCCGCCATTCGCGCGCCGCCGCGTCGGCCTCCTGAAGAGCAGGCTCCGGGAGCTCGGAGCAGCGCAGGAGCGTGCAGCGGAAGGCGCCGCGAGCGGTCGCGCCGCACCGTCGTCGCGCTCGCGGGCTACACCAACGCCGGCAAGTCGACGCTGCTGAACGCGCTCACGCACGCGGACGTCTCGGTCGACGACCGGCTCTTCGAGACGCTCGACCCGACGACGAGGCGGCTTCGAGCACGACGGGCCGGCGCGTACCTGCGTCACGGACACGGTCGGCTTCATCCGCAAGCTGCCGCATCAGCTGGTGGAGGGCTTCGCGGCGACACTCGAGGAGACATCGCTCTCGACCTTGTGCTCCACGTCGCGGACGCGTCGCTCGGCGACGACCGGCTCGAGGAGACGATCGCGGCCGTGGACTTCGTCCTCTCCGGGATCGGCGCCGAAGAGCTGCCCGCGGAGCTCGTCCTCGACAAGGTCGACCTCGTCGACCCGCTGCGGCGGCGGCGCCTGGCAAACCGCTTTCCGGACGCGCCGCAGATTCGGCGCGGGGAGGGGAGGGGCTGCCGAGCTGCGTGCGCGGATCGCGGAGCGCTTCGCGGATCGCTTCCGGCCGGTTCGCCTGCTCGTTCCCTACGACCACGGCCGCGTGCTCAAGGAGCTCTACGACCTGGGCGCGCCCATCGATGAGCGCGTCGACCGCCCCGACGGGGCGCTCGTCCACGCGCGCCTGCCCGAGCGCGAGCTCGGGCGCTACGCCCCCTACCTGATCGCCGAGGAGCCGGCAGCCGAGGCCGGCGAAGCGTGATCGAGCTCCTCGTCGTCCGGCTGCGAGAGGACGCGAGGAATCCCCGAGCGCGCCTACTCTGGCGACGCCGGCCTCGACCTCTCCACGTGCGAGCGGATCGAGCTCGGGCCGGGCGAGCGTGCCACCGTCCCAACAGGGCTCGCCATCGCCATCCCCGAGGGCTTCGCCGGCTTCGTCCAGCCCCGCTCGGGCCTGGCCGCTCGCCACGGCGTCACCGTCGTCAACTCGCCGGGGCTGATCGACTCCGGGTACCGGGGCGAGATCCGCGTCGTCCTCTTGAACACGGACGCCGAGGACACCTTCGTCGCCGAGGCGGGCGAGCGCGTGGCGCAGCTCGTCGTCTTGCCCGTTCCCGAGATCGAGCTCGTCGAGGTGGACGAGCTGCCGGCGACCGAGCGCAGCGTGAGGGGATTCGGCTCCTCGCGAACCTGAATGGAGCCGCGCATCCGCGTGTCCGCGATCCTGCGGCGCGAGAGCCGCATCCTTCTCGTGCGGCACGAGAAGGATGGCCGCGAGTACTGGCTGCTGCCCGGCGGGGGCGTGGGCAGGGGCGAGACCCTCCTGGACGCCGTCAAGCGCGAGCTCGCGGAGGAGGTGGGGATCGAGGAAGACTTCCTGCTCGAGGGCCCGGTGGCGCTCGCCGACTCGATCTCGCCGCCCGGCTGGCCGCAGAAGCACGTCGTCCACATTGTCTTCGCAGGGGCTCTCGGCGACAGCTCGCTGGAGCGCGTCACCTCCGGCGATCCGGCCGTCCACAACCACCGCCTGTTCGACGTCGAGGAGCTGGCCGGCCTGGCGCTCCACCCGCCGATTCAACGCTTCCTCTCCCGCTGGCAGCCGGGCGACCCGACGGTCTATCTCGGCTCGCTCTGGGCCCCGTAACGGCACGGTCCGCGCGCGGCGAGGTACGGGCCCCGGCGTCGCCGATCACTCGAACGGGTGAATCGCCCGGCCACTCACTCGAACAGGGGACGAGCGGAGGAGGTTTCGCCCCTAGCGTCGGGTGTGGGAATTGATCTGCGGCACCGCGCGCTGCGCGGGGAAGGGAAGAGAGAGGCATATGCGGCTCAACGGCTCATCGACTGGGGAAACCCGATCGAGCGCTCTCTGGGGGAAGCCCTCCAAGGGAGAGAAACGCTCGAGCGCTCTGTGGGGTAAGGGTGGCCGGAGCCTCGCGCTCGTGCTTCTCCTTGCCGCCGTCGTGATCGCGCCCACGGCAGGAGCCGGGCGGTCTGGTGCGAGTTACGACAAAGGCATCAAGGCTTACCTGTCGCCCGGACTGCTCGACGCGGCGAAGGCGAATCCGAACTCCACCTTTGACGTCATCGTTCAGGGCTCGGGCGGCGAGTCGACCGCGGAAGTGGCGACCGAAGTCCGAAGCGCACGCGACCACGATCCGGGCCGGGGCGTCGGTGTCCGCAACCGGTTCCGCTCCCTGAGCGCTGTCGCCGCGGAGCTCACCGGCCGGCAGAATCCTCAGGCTGGCCCACCGCTCCGACATCCAGGCGATCACCACTGACGCTCCGGTCGTGCTCTCGGCCTACTCGAGCACGCAGCGCTGGCCGTACGTCGCCGGCCTGCACGGCGTCTGGAACCAAGCGGCGGCCGCGAACGCTCCGGCGATCGCGATCGTGGACTCCGGTATCCAGGCAAGTCGCTCCGACTTCGGCGGCCGCGTGGTCGCTGAGGTCAACCTGTCGTCCGCCCTGCCGAACTCGCCCGGTGACGGCCGCGGCCACGGGACCTTCGTCGCAGCCGTCGCGGCCGGCGAGAAGTTCGGGCGCGCCGGCGCCTCGCCGAAGTCGAAGATCGTCTCCATCGACGTGATGAACGACGCCGGCATGGCCATGACGCGCGACGTCATCGCCGCGGCCGACTGGATCCTCGCCAACAAGGCTGCCTACAACATCCGCGTCGCCAACTTCTCGCTCCACAGCGCGTCGCCGGCGAGCGTCTTCTTCGACCCGCTCGACCGGGCCGTCGAGAAGCTCTGGTTCAGCGGCGTCGTCGTCGTCGCCGCCGCGGGGAACTACGGCTCTGACGGCTCGCCCAGCGGCGTCCCGTTCGCTCCCGGCAACGATCCGTTCGTGATCACGGTCGGCGCGGCCGACATCAACCGCTCCGTCAGGACGAGCGACGACTTCGCCGCTCCGTGGTCCACCTGGGGCTACACGCTCGACGGCTTCGCCAAGCCCGAGCTCGGCGCTCCCGGCCGGTACATGGTCGCGGCGGTCCCCAGCACCTCGACGCTCATGATCGAGCGGCCCACCAACGTCAGGCCGTACAGCACCATGGAGCTCTCCGGGACGTCGTTCGCCGCTCCGGTCGTGGCCGGCGCGGCGGCGCAAGTCCTCGCCCGGCACCCGGAGTGGACTCCGGACCAGGTCAAGGGCGCGCTCATGCTGTCGGCGAAGCACGCCCCGAGCGCGACGCCCGGATCGCTCGGCGTCGGGATGGTCAACGCATCGGGGGCTGCTGCGGTCTCCAACCCGCCCAACCCGAACGCGGCACTGAGCCCGTTCGTCGTCGCCGCCGGCGACGGCTCGGGCCCGGTGTTCGACGCGGCCAGCTGGGCAAACCTCGCCCAGAGCGACGCCTCGTGGGCCTCGGCTTCCTGGGCCAACGCGTCCTGGGCGAACGCCTCCTGGGCGAACGCCTCCTGGGCGAACGCCTCGTGGGCGAACGCCTCCTGGGCCAACGCGTCCTGGTCGGCCGCCTCATGGGCCTCGGCCTCCTGGGCGAACGCCTCCTGGGCGTCCGCGTCCTGGGCCAACGCCTCCTGGGCATCGGTTTCGTACGCCGACAACGCCGAGGGCGAGCTGAGCCTCGCAGGCGAGCTGATCGACGAGGCTGAGCTTCTCGAGCTCGGCGTCGGCGAGTAGCACCCCCACGACCAGTACTGCGAGCCCCGGGCCTCCCAGGCCCGGGGCTCACCTTTTCCGGGTGAACCTTCCGGGCGTCCCTCGAACGGGGGACGCCCTCGTTCGCGCCAGAGCCTACGTTCCGCTCATGGCTCTGCGGCCGCACTGCGCGTTGGCGTGGACGAAGGCGCCCCACCACCCGCCCCAGGGCCCGTGAGCACGGGCCCGAGCGAGCTCGCCGGCGAGGGTACGCCGAACGACGCCGATCGCTCGGAGGCGTCCTCGCTTTCCCCGCGCGCGAAGGTCTTCCTCTACGGGATCGGCGCGCTCGCGGTCGCCGCCGCGGCGGTGCCGTTCGCACACCTCTCGCTCCAGACCGACGGCTGGCTGACGTTCATCGCCCTGGCCGTTTGCGCGGCGGTGGCACAGCTCTTCGTCGTCATCACTCCGCGCGACCAGAGCTACCACACGACCATCGTCTTCCTGATCCCGGGCGTGCTGCTCCTGCCGCCCGAGCTGATCGCTCTCCTCGGGGTCGTCTACGGGCTCCCCGAGTGGCTGAAGATCCGCTACCCCTGGTACATCCAGGCGTTCAACATCGCCAACCACACGCTGAACGGCCTGGCGGCGTGGGGGGCGGTCGAGCTGGTGCGAAACGCCGGCTTCGGGCCCAACCTGGAGTTCGCGCTGTCGGGCCTCGTGGCCGCGGTCGTCTTCGTCTCCCTGAACCACTTCCTGCTCGCCACGATGCTCCACTTCGCGCGAGGGCACTCCCTGCGCGGCACCGGGCTCTTCTCGACCGAGAGCCTCTCGACGGACTTCGTGCTGGCGATGCTCGGCGTCGCGCTCGCGGGGCTCTGGGACTGGAATCCGCTGCTCCTGCCCATGGCCGTCGCCCCACTGCTCCTGATCCACCGCTCGCTGAGCGTCCCGGCGCTCCAGGAGGAGGCCCGCGTCGACCCCAAGACGGGCCTCTTCAACGCGCGCCATTTCGCCGGGGCCCTCCGGGAGGAGCTCGAGCGCGCCGAGCGTTCCGGCACGCCCCTGTCCGTGATCATGGCCGACCTCGACCTGCTGCGGGAGATCAACAACGCCTACGGCCATCTCGCGGGCGACGCCGTCCTGCGCGGGATCGCGGGAATCTTCCAGATGCACCTGCGCCATTCCGACATCCCGGCGCGCTTCGGTGGCGAGGAGTTCGCCATGCTCCTCCCGGAGACCACGCCGCAGGACGCCTTCGAGATCGCAGAGCGCATCCGGCGCGCCGTCGCCGACCAGCGCTTCGAGGTGGAGACCTCCAGCGAGCCGATCAGGGCGACCGTCTCCTTCGGGATCGCCGGCTACCCGGAGGACGGCACCGACCCGAACGAGCTGATCCACCAGGCCGACCTGGCCGTGTACCGCGCGAAGCTCCAGGGCCGCAACCGCGTCCTCGCGGCGAGCTCCGAGCCCGTGCTCCTGCAGCCGGACCGCAGCGTCCGGCTCGCGGCGGTCCCGGACGAGGCAGGGTATTCGACCTCGGCGGCCGCGTCGGTCGCAATTGCCGAGCTCCCTGCCGAGACCCCGGCGGAGATCGCAGGCGCACAGCAGCAGCGCCCGCACGCGCCCGCCGGGCCGCGCTTCGTCGCGCTCTCGCGCTCGCTCGCGTTCCTCGTCGTCGCGGTCAGCGTCGGCGGTATTGCCGCGGGCGCGCTCGGCTTCGCCCTCGGCGGGACGAACGACATTCTCGGCCTGCTCGCGGTCATCGCGCTCGTCGCGGGAGGCCAGGCGCTGGCCCTGGAGCTGGACGGCGGCTCGATCTCCGTCAGCGCCGTGGGCGCGCTCGCCGGCGCGGCTATCGCCGGCCCGAAGGCCGCGCTCCCGCTCGCCGTGGCGACGGCGGCGGTCGAGTGGAGCTCGCGGCGCACGCCCTCCTACCAGCTCCTGTTCAACATCGGGGCGCTCTCCTTTGCCAGCCTCGCGGCGGCGGCCGTGTTCAGCTTCGGAGGCACCGACGGGCTGGGGACGATCGTGACGGCGGCGGCGGGCCTCGTCGCCGGGGGCGTGTACTTCTTCGTCAATACGGGGCTCCTGTCCGGCGCGATGGCGCTGGAAGGCCACGACCGCTGGCGCCGCGTCTGGACGGAGCGCTTCTCCTGGCTCCTTCCCCACTACGTCGCGTTCGGCGCGGTCGGCGGCGCCATCGCGCTCGCCTACGACGCGATCGGCCTCTACGGCCTCGCCGTCTTCGTCGCTCCCGCTGCTCCTCATGCGCAAGACGATGGCCGCCTACCTCGGCCACACCGAGAAGTCGACCAAGAAGCTGCGCCAGGCCGCCGAGACGATCCGCAGCCAGAACGTCTCCCTCGAGCAGGCGAACCGCCTCCTCAAGGAGCGCTCCACGGCCGCGATGGAGAGCCTCTCCGCGACGGTGGACGCCCGCGACGCCTACACGGCCGGCCACTCCCGCCGCGTCCAGCAACTCGCCCTCGCCATCGGCCGCGAGCTCAGGCTCTCGCTGGCCGAGCTGGACCTGCTCGGTCACGCGGCGCTCTTCCACGACATCGGCAAGCTCGCCATTCCGGACGCCGTGCTGCTCAAGCCCTCCACGCTCTCGAGCGACGAGTGGGCGCTCATGCAGCGCCATGCCGAGGAAGGCGCGCGGATCATCGACCGGCTCGGCTTCCTGGACGACGCTGTTCCCTCGATCCGGCACCACCACGAGCGGTGGGACGGCGCCGGCTATCCCGACGGGCTCGCCGGCGAGGAGATCCCGCTCGGCGCCCGCATCATCCACGTCGCGGACGCGCTCGACTCCATGCTGACGAACCGCATCTACCGGACGGCCCGTCCGGCAGCCGACGCCCGGGAGCAGCTCCGCGGGGGCGCCGGGAGCCAGTTCTGCCCGCGGTGTATCGGTGCGCTCGAGCGCCTGCTCGACGGCGACGAGAGCCACAAGCAGGTCGCCAAGTCGCCGCTCGCCGCGGCCTCGTAGCGACCCTGCTCCCACCGGACCTGAGACGATAGGGGGCCGTGACCGGCCCGCTTCGCTCCGCCGAGCTTCAGCTTCGCGCCGCCCGGCACATCCTCCCGCGAGCACCGCTGTCGCGCGAACGCTTCGGGCGGCTCGACGACCGGCTCGTGTTCGTCGTGGGGAGCCCGAGGTCGGGCACGACGTTCCTCGCTCGCTCGATCGGCTCGCTCCCGGGCTTCATCGACCTCGGCGAGGTTGCGCCCTTCAAGGCGGCGATCCCCGGCCTCACGGCGCTCGGCGCCGGCGAGGCCGCCCCGGCGGTGCATCGCATCCTCACCCGCGCGCGCAGGCTCGGCCTGGTCGGCAGCCTGCGCCCGGTCGAGCAGACGCCGGAGGCGGCCTTCCTGCTTCCCTCCGTCCTGCAGGCGTTCCCACGGGCGACGGTCGTCCACGCAATCCGGGACGGACGCGACGTCGCCTGCTCGCTGCTCGAGCGCGGCTGGCTGCGCGCGGGCCGGAGCGGGGGGGACGAGGCGGGGCACCCGTTCGGCCCCGGCGCGCGCTTCTGGGTGGAGGCGGAGCGGCGCGAGGAGTTCGAGCGCGTCAGCGACGCGCGCCGGGCGGCGTGGGCGTGGCGCCGCTACGTCACCGCGGTGCGAACCTCGGACGTCCCAGTCTTCGAGGTCAGGTATGAGCGGCTCACCGCGGACCCTGCCGCGGTCGCGTCAGAGCTGGCAGGCGCGCTCGGGGCTCCCGCACAGGAGGTCGCGGCCGCGCTTGCCAAGGCGCACACGGGCTCGGTCGGGCGCCATGCGACCGACCTCCAGGCCGGCGAGCTCGAGGACGTCCTCGCCGAGTCGCGCGGCCTCCTGCGCGAGCTCGGCTATTTGCAGGACGTCTAACCTGCTCGCCTACACTTGGAGCAGAAGGCCCTCGTGCCACGCTACTCCGACGCCCAGAATCCTGGCTGAGCTCACCGGCTGCGCCGAGCGGCTCGGCCGCTCGCCGACGATGCGCGAGCTCCTCGCGGACCCCGACGTGCGCGTCCACCCGCACACGGTGGTCGAGCGCTTCGGGACGTGGAACGCGGCCAAGCGACGAGCGGGCCTCGTCCCGCGCCGCTTCGCGACGAAGCAGGAGCTCCTCGACCAGCTGACGGCGCTCGGCGCCGAGCTCGGACGCACCCCCACGGGGCGCGACCTCGACGAGCGCCGCGAGCGCCTGCCGTCGAAGTCCCTCTACTGGCATCGCTTCGGCTCGCTCGCGAACGCGTTGCGCGCCGCTGGCTTCGACGTCCCGGGCCGCGACGAGCGGGCGGAGCGCGCCCTGGAGCAGGCTGAGCGCCTCGCGCTGCGGCTCGGCCGCCTTCCGCGCTTCGCGGACTGGAAGCGCGCACGCCGCCGTCGCGCGTCCATGCTCTCGGAGTGGCAGGTATACCGCCTCTTCGCGTCGGGCCGGGGAGGGTGGAGCGCGTTCCTCGCCGACCTGCGCCGGCGGCTGACGGCAAGCGGGGTGGAGGTGGAGCCCGACGGTCGCCTGAAGGACCCGAGCTAGCGGGCAGCCGCGCCGGCGGCCGTCGCGATCACAGCCAGCCGGGCGAGGCACGAGCGCGCTTCCTCCGGCGCCCGCACGGGCGGGAGGGGGGACTCCTCGACGAACGTCCGGTCGGGCTCGAAGGAGTCCGTCGACCGCACCGCTCCGTCCACGGTCGCGAGCATCGTCCCCTCGCCGAGCTCGCGCTTGCGAAGCCTTGCACCGGCGTAGCACTCGACGAGCTCGAGGGCCCTGCGCGTCGAGGCGAAGAAGAGCTCCCGCCGCCCCTCGCCGATCCAGAGCGGCCTGCCGATCCCGCGGACGACATGGAGCGTCTCGGCGTCGCGGTCGTCGACCCAGGCGGCCGCCATCGAGCCGTGGAGCTCCTCGAGCGCGGACGACCGGCTGGAGGCCTCGTCCATGAGCGCGAAGATCGCTTCGGAGTCGACGGTCATGCCCGGCTCGGCGTGCTCGAACCCGTGGCCGGCGAGGATCTCCTCGTCGTTCATGATGATCCCGTTGTGGACGCCGACGACCGTTCCGTGGCGGATCGGGTGGTTGTTGGCGGTGAGGCTGGGGTGGCCCTTGGTGTAGTCGCGCACGTGGACGAGCGCCTGCCGGGCGTCGATGGGGACGTCGAGGCGGTCGAGGAGCGCGCTCGCCCCGCCGCGCTGCTTGTGCACCGCGAGCTGGAGGCCGGGGCCGCGGTACGCGTAGCCGACCGCGTCGGACCCACGCTCTGAGATCGCGGCCAGCAGCGTTTGCGTCGCGAGTGTCGGATCGACCGACGACTCGCCGCTGAGGCTATATCCAGCTATTCCGCACAACGCTCGCTCACCGATCCTAGGTGGATCTCCGGACGGCCCAGTGGCCCGCAGTGGCCGCAGCGGCCAGGTCCGCCCAATGAATAGACATTACCAACCTCGACGGAATACCGGCTCGGTTTCATCCCCCTATCCGGTGGTATCCCCTCAAGCCGTCCATCGGCGCCGCCGATACGGGTGGCGTGGAGCACTCGTCTGCGGAACTCCCGAACCAGCCAGAGCCTGTCGAGATCGAGCCGAAGCTCGAGCTCGTCCCCGTCCCTGTCGACGCCGACGAGGTGGAGGCGGAGGACGAGGACGAGGACGAGGACGACGAGCCCAAGGCGGCCGTCCACGCGCCTCCCCCTACGCAGGACCCGCTGAAGCTCTACGTCCGTCAGATCGGGGACGGGCCTCTTCTGACCCCGGCCGAGGAGCGCGAGCTCGCTCGCCGCAAGGACGAGGGCGACGAGTGGGCGAAGCGCCGGCTGATCGAGTGCAACCTCCGGCTCGTGATGTCGATCACGCGCAACTACGTCAACTCCGGCGTCCCGCTCCTGGACCTGATCCAGGAGGGCAACCTCGGGCTGATCCGCGCGGTCGAGAAGTTCGACTACCGGATGGGCTTCAAGCTCTCGACGTACGCGACGTGGTGGATCCGCCAGGCCGTGACGCGCGCGATCGCCGACCAGGGCCGCACGATCCGGCTTCCCGTCCACGTCGTCGACCAGGTGCGCCGCGTGATGCGCGCGCGCCGCATCCTCACGCAGAAGCTGAACCGCGACCCGCTTCCAGAGGAGATCGCCGCCGAGAGCGGGATCGCCGTCAAGCGCGTCAACGAGCTCTTCGACCTGGTCGAGGATCCCGTCAGCCTCGAGACGCCGGTCGGCGACGGCGACTCCATGTACGGCGACATGATCGAGGACGAGAACTCCGAGCGGCCCGACACCGCCCTCGCAGAGCTCCTGCGAGGCGTCGAGCTCGCCGAGGCTCTGGCCTCCCTGAACGAGCGGATGCGCCACGTGCTGGAGCTCCGCTTCGGCCTGAACGGCCAGATCCCGAAGACGCTCGAGGAAGTCGGCACCGAGCTCGGCGTCACGCGCGAGCGTGTGCGCCAGCTGGAGTCCCGCGCCCTGCGCGAGCTGCAGTCCGTCGCGCCCGAGCTCCGGCTCTATCTGCGCGCCGAGTAGCGGTCAAGCGCGCTCCGGCCGCTAGCGTGGGGCTATCAGCGATTTCGTCGACATCCACTCCCACGTCGTGCCGTCCGGCGACGACGGCGCCCGCACCGTGGAGGCCGGCCTGGCTCTGGGCGTCGAGGCGGCACGGCACGGGACGCGCGTCCTCTATGCAACGCCGCACGTCTGGCCGTCGCTCCCGCTGACGCAGAAGCGGGAGCGGGCAGTCCGCACCGCGTACGAGGGGATGGCACCGCTCCTTGCCGGGCACGGCCTCGACCTCCAGCTTGGCTGGGAGCTGACGCCCGACGAGCCCCTGCTCGCGGAGGATCCCGCCCGCTACCGCCTGGGCGACCTGCCGGTCGTCCTCATGGAGGTGCCCTTCCACGGCTCTCTCGGGCTCGCTGAGCGCCTCGCAGAGCACATCGCGGAGTCCGGGCTCACCCCGATCGTCGCCCATCCGGAGCGTGCGGAGGGGGTTCGGGAGGATCTCGGCGTCGTCACCTCGTTCCGCGAGCGCGGCTGGCTGATCCAGGTCAACGCGACCAGCCTCCTCGGTGCGCACGGTCCCGACCAGGAGGACGCCGCCTGGCGCCTCGTGCGCGGCGGTCTCGCCGACCTGGTCGCCTCCGACGGGCACCGGATGTCGCGCCCGCCGTTTTTGGACGAGGCGCACCGCCTGGCGAGGGCGCGACTGGGGGAGGGCGCCGACGCCCTCTTCGACGGGTCGGGGTTGGTTCTAGGAGGGTTTGGCGGAACGTCGCTCGTCGCAGGGGTGCGATGATCGTTCCGAGGCAAGGACGCAGGGACTGCTCGTAGCCGGCTACGGGCGCGACTGAGGACACAGCCCCGGGGCGAGCAGCGCCGCCCGACGGCACAGGCTACGTTTCGCCGAACCCTCCTTAGTGGGTGGCGACCGCTTCGATCTCGCGGAGCGAAGCCAGGCGCGAGAGGGACTCGATCTCGATCTGGCGCACGCGCTCGCGCGTGATGCCGAGGCGGCGGCCGATGTGCTCCAGCGTGTGCGGCTCCTCGCCGCACAGGCCGTAGCGGAGCTCGAGCACGCGCCGGTCGCGGTCGGGGAGGGACTCGAGGGCGCGGTCGAGCGCCTCCTTCTGCAACCGCTTCTCCGTGACCTCGTCCGGAAGCGGGTCATCGCCGGCGACGAGGTCGCCGAAGACCGCGTCCTCCTGCTCGCCGATCGGCTGGTCGAGGCTCGTCGAGGCCCGCGCGGCGGCGCGCACCTCGATCGCCTGCTGAAGCGGCAGGCCGGCCTCGTCGGCGATCTCCTCGAGGGAGGGCTCGCGGGCGAGTTGCGTCCAGAGGTGCCGCTCGGCGCGGTGCATCTTCTGCATTCGCTCGACGACGTGGACCGGGACGCGGATCGTGCGCGCCTTGTCGGCGATCGCCCGCGCCACCGCCTGTCGGATCCACCAGGTCGCGTACGTCGAGAACTTCAGGCCGCGCTGCCACTCGAACTTCTCCACGGCGCGGATCAGCCCGAACATCCCCTCCTGGATCAGGTCGAGGAAGGGGAGGCCCTGGTTGCGGTAGTTCTTCGCGATCGAGACGACGAGGCGCAGGTTGCACTCGATCATGCGCTTCTTGGCCTCCATGTCGCCGCGCTCGATCCGCTTGGAGAGCTCGACCTCGTCCGCGGCCGTCAGGAGCGGGTGCCGGCCGATCTCCCGCAGGAAGAGCTGCAGGGCGTCGGTGGTCGTCTCGAGCACCTCGGTGCCCGGGAGCGGAGCAGCGGGCTCCTTCTGGCGGTCGACGACCTCGATCCCGCGCTCCTCGAGCTCCTTGTGCAGGGCCTCGACATCGCCCGGGTCCAGGTCGAGAAGCTCGAGCGCCTCGCGCAGCTCCACGGCCTCGACGACGCCGGACGCGTCGGCGCGCTCCAGCAGAGGCTGAAGCTCCTCGTGCTGGCTGACGATCGAGCGCTCGTCAGGCATTCGGCGGTGTCGGGAGCTGGTTCACTACGCGGATAGGAAGCCGGCCTGCACCGGCAGGCGTGCCGGGATTACCCTACCCGTCGCAGCGGTCAAGTCAAACTCGGAGGCTCGATTCCTGCGGAGCGGAGCGGCACCCCCGGGCCGCGCGCTACCCTCGCCACGGTCTTGAAGACGCTAATCCGAGTCACGCTCCTTGCTGCAGGCCTCGCGCTCGCCGGCACGGCGCACGCGGCGTCGAACATCGTTCTCATCGTCACGGACGACCAGCGGGCCGACACCCTCGACGCGATGCCGACCGTCCTCGCCGAGTTGGGCGCGAAGGGCGCCGTGTACCCCGACAGCTTCGTCGTGAACTCGAACTGCTGCCCGTCGCGGGTCGCGACGCTGACGGGCCTGTACTCGCACTCGAGCGGCTTCTACAGGCAGAACTCCAACTCGCCGCGGGTCAGCCGCGCTTTCTCCCAGGTTCCGCAGCTCGCGACCTGGCTCCACGCGGCCGGCTACCGAACCGCTCTCGTCGGGAAGTACCTGAACGGCTACGACGGCTCGTTCGCAGTGCCGGGCTGGGATCGCTTCGTGACGCTTCTGCACCCGATCGACTACTTCGGCTACACGCTCTACCGCGACGGGGTGTTCGAGCCGCGCGGCTCCGGGCCGCTCGACTACTCCACCGACGTCCTGGCCGCCGAGGCCGAGACGTTCATCCGCGGAGTCCCGTCCACCAAACCGCTCTTCCTCCACTTCACGCCCAACGCTCCGCACTCGAGCCTCGGGGGAGCGCTGCCGAGATCAGCACCGCGCCACAAGCCGCAGGGCGTCGTCCACGACCCACCGAGCCTCGGCGAGGACGTCTCGGACAAGCCCGAATGGGTGCAGCGCCTCGGCCTGACGCCGCCTCAGCACGACCCATCGCTCTTCCTGGGAGCGATGCGCACGGCGCTCAGCGCGGTCGACGAGGGCGTCGGGCGGCTTCTAACGGCCCTCGAGGAGACGGGCCGGCTCTCGGACACGCTCGTCATCTTCACCTCCGACAACGGGCTCATGTTGAACGAGCACGGGCTCGGGATCCGAAAGCGCGTCCCCCACGAGGAATCGATCCGCGTGCCGTTCGTCATGCGCTACGACGGCCATGCCTTCGCCCCGCGGATGGTCGCGAACATCGACATCGCTCCGACCATCATGGAGGCGGTCGGCGTGCCGTTTGCCGGCGACGGGTCGAGCCTCCTGTCCGGCGAAGGCCGCGCGGAGCTCCTGATCGAGAATGTGGGAAAGACCGTCCCCACCTACTGCGCCCTCCGCACGGGGAGGGCGATGTACGCCGCGTACTCGGACGGCTCGCAGGAGCTCTACGACCTGGCCGCTGATCCGTTTCAGCTCAACAACCGCACGGCCCGCGAGGCCCGCTACGACATGCGAAGGCGCCTGGCCCGGCTCTGCCGCCCGGTGCCGCCCGGGTTCCGCTGGCCGCAGAATCTGCACGAGGAGCGGCGACAGGCGGGCAAACGTGATCCGCGGCACACGGGCGTTCGACGTCCTCTGCGCGGGGCCCGGAAACGACCTCGTCCAGGCCCGCGACGGGCGGCGCGACGTCGTCATCTGCGGGCCGGGAAGGGATCGAGTCGATGGCGATCGGGTCGACGAGGTTCGCCCTGACTGCGAGCGCGTCCAGCGTCACCCCTGAACGCACGATAATGGGCGTTATGTCAAGTCGAGCCAGATTCGCCCCTTCACCTGCCGTACGCCACAGGTAGCCCTCGAAATCAGAGCGGCTTCAGGAGGCCCCGCCCCGCGAAGCCGACGAGGCGGTCGAGCGCAGCGGCGTACTGGGCGCTGACGGCCGGCGCGCCGCGGAGGGTCCACAGGGCCTCGGCGTTTGCCCAGGCCGAATCGCGGGCGCGCGAGACCTTCCACATGGCGACCGCGTCGTCGACGTCGCCGAGCGAGCGGTCCACGTGACCGAGGACACCTTGTGCGAACTCCGCCTTGACCCGCTCCTCCGTCTGCTCGAGCAGGTCGTTGACGAGGGTGAAGTCCCGGTAGTGCACGCCGGCGCGGTCCGGCTCGACGTCGAGCGCGGCCCACGTCTCGACGAGCGCGAACGGGAGATCGCGGTTGATGTGGGCGTTCATGCCCCCGAGCGCGAACTGGATCGGCGCGATGCGGGCCTTGGCGCGCGCCTCGAACAGCGGCACCCAGGCCTTCGGCACCGCCGCGGGCGCGCTCGCCCAGTCGCGGAGCGCCCGGAAGAAGAGGTTGGCGAAGACGACGTCGAGCCAGCGGACGCAGCGACGGTCGCCGTAGGCGCCTCCGGCCCGGGCCGCCCGCTCCAGGTCCTCCGTGACCGGCCGGTAGAGCCGCAGGAACCAGGCGACGCCGTCGTCGGGGGGCAACGCGTCCTCGAGCGCGCGCATGAGGGAGACGACGTCGTCCACACGTCGCGGGAAGCGGCCCGCGAGCAAGGCCTCGGCCGTCACGCCGCCACCGCCAGGCCGAGGAAGCGCGCGGCCTCCCCCACGACGTCGTCCTCGAGCGCGATCACCCGCACGTCCTCGACCTCGAGCGCGTCCAGCGCGCGGTCGAAGAGCGTCACATTCGCCCATTGCGACTCGAAGGTCGACCACCAGCGCAGGCCTGCGATCGCCTCGTGCCGCTCGTAGAGCGCGGTCGCGTCCCCCTGCGTGCGGGGGCGCTCGTGCGTGGCGACGAGGGACGGGCGCAGCTCCTCCGCCGCGAGCACGAGCGGCTCGTCGAGATCCACCAGGGACGGCCGTGTCCGCGAGCTCGAGGATCGCGAGCGCGAGCGGGAGGCGCCCCCGCCGGAGATCCTGGGCCGCGAGCTCGGTGCCGACGAAGCGCGCGAGCTGCTCGACCACCGTGGAGACCGGCTCCTCCGACACGTACAGGCAGCCGTACCGCTCGGGCGCGTCGTGGCGACCCTCCCCCTGCAGCATCCGCGGAAACCAGAGCGCGCCGCCGCGGGCGGACGGCTCGACGGCGCCGTCCCAGGGGAAGCAGCGGTAGAGGGTCACGCGTACGATCCGGCGCGCTCCTGGCGGAGCGCCGCCAGGAGCTCCTGCGTCCCCCCTGCCCTGATCACGTCGATCGGACGGCGGTTCCTGAGGAGCGGGTTCAGGCCGAAGAGCCACCGCTCGGCCGTCTCGGGCTCGTAGAGGCGGAGGAGGAACGACATCGTCAGCTCGAGCAGGTCGAGCCGCTCCGCATTGTCCGGATCGATGCCCTGGCCCCGCTTCCAGCGGCTCACCTGGGCCGGGCTCACCCCCAGCGCGTCGGCCAGCCGGCGCTGGGAGCGGAAGTCGGTCGTGAGGGCCTCCACCTTGAGCGCGGTCGCAACCGGCATGTCCCGGATTCTAGCGCAACGAAAACTGTTGCGCGGAAGCTTTCCTTATGCTTGCGGCCGGGCCCGGGAGGAAATACCGTGCCCGAACCACGATGCTGCTCGAGCCTGTCGACCCGAACGAACGCTTCCGCCAGCGACGGCGGCAGACTCGTCGGCGTCGAGGGGTTCGGCGCGTCCTTGCGCTGGCGGTCGTCGCGATCGCCGCCGCGGTCTCCGCGCTCGGGATGACGTTCCTGAACGGCTGGGGCGGCCATGCGGCGCCGGCCGACGGCACGACCTCCTCGCCGACATCGGAGGCGGCCACCGCCACGGACGAGCCTCAGTACGCGCCGATGCCCGAGGAGATTCGCGGGGTGCACGTCACTGCCGCGCTCGCCTCGCTGGACGGCAAGCTCGACGAGTACCTGTCGCTCGCCGAGGACGGCCTCACCGCTCTCGAGCTCGACGTCAAGGACGAGAACGGGGAGGTCGGCTTCAAGCGCCAGGCTCCTCCGCTCGCCCGGGCCGTCGGGGCGACGCTTCCCTACTACGACCCGCGCGAGGCGGCCGCGGCGGCCGAGGCGGCAGGGGTCTACCTGATCGGGCGTGTGGTCGTCTTCGAGGATCCGGTCCTCGCGACGAAGCGCCCGCAGCTGGCCGTGAAGCACCGCGGAGGCGGCGTCTGGACGAACAGCGCCGGGCTCGCGTGGACCAATCCGTACGACAAGCGCGTCTGGAGGTACAACGTCGACATCGCCGTCGCGGCCGCGAAGGCCGGGTTCGACGAGATCATGTTCGACTACGTCCGCTTCCCGACCGACGGCGATGTCGAGGCCGCCGTCTACGCCCGCAAGCGCAAGGAGGCCAAGGCCAAGACGATCACCGACTTCGTCGCATATGCGCGCTCCCGGCTCGAGCCGCTCGGCGTCCGCGTCTCGGCGGCGGTCTTCGGCCTCACGGCCACCCGCGAGATGGGGATCGGCCAGCGCCCGCGCCGGCTCTCCCAGGAGCTCGACGTCATCTACCCGATGGTCTATCCCTCCCACTTCGGGCCGGGCGAGTACTCCCTCGACGACCCGAACGCCGTCCCCGGGATCACCGTCGGCCGGGCTCTGCGGGACTTCCGCCGTGCCCTGCGCGGGCGCGACACGGTGCTCGTCCCCTGGCTCCAGGACTTCTCGCTCGGGCGCGAGTACACCCTCGAGGACGTCCGCGCGCAGATCCTCGCGGCCCGGGACGCGAATGCCGGCGGCTTCCTCCTCTGGAACCCGAGCGGGGTCTACACCAAGGCCGCGCTGGCGGGATCCTAGGCACCGAGCCGACTTCCACAGAGATGCCCACAGGCCCACGCGGGACCTGTGGAAACTGTGGGAAAATTGAACTTTCCGCAAATTGCGCACAACCCGCTGTCCGAGACCTTGCGCCCGCGGGGTCGTGTCCCTAGATTGCCCCTTGCGCCGAGCACGGAGCGCCAGTAGGTCGAAGCTCCACCGGGCGGCTGTAGGCGGAAGCCGAAAGTCAGTCGGAGGAGTGGACGAAAGCGCAACCGGCTCGGCGAGTTTTTATGGTCCGACGCCGCTCACGGATCCGCGGCCGTTAGACTCGGCTTCCGACCATGGCATTCCCTCCCCGTCCGCCGGCGTTCAGCCCGGGGTTTCATGCCTTCGCGTGGGGCGTCGCGCTCGGCGCCTACATCTGGCTCGGCCTGCTGGCGATCGGCGTCGGCGGAGGGAGCGCGTTCCTCTTCGGCCTGGTCGCGGCGGTCCTGATCTTCTTCTACGTGCGCCTCTGCGGCGAAGACCAGCTCAGGCGCGACTAGGCGCGGACTAGGCGGGCAGTCCTCGCGGCCGCCAGGCCGCGCGAGCGCATCGACCAGGAGCTCCGCCAGGTCGAGCCCGAGCTCGCGCTCTAGGCGGACACGGCCCGTGGGCCCCTCGTCGCCCGTGAGCCGCTCCAGGGCGGCAAAGTGGCGCAGGAGCCGACACGCGCCTCGGCCATGGAATTCGTGTCCAGGTGCGGCGTCCATGGCCTTCTGGGTATCGACGCGCCGCCGCTCCGCGCTCGATCCCTGGCGCGAGGGAAGGGTGTCCCCTACGGCTCGCGGACGATCGTCTCCTGCTCCGCCACGACGTCCTCGCGACGGTAGTCGTGCACCTCCTCGTCCGGTACGACCGCCTCGCGCTCGACTACGCGCGCCCGCGGCCCGCGGGTGTCGAACGTGAAGGCGAAGACAATCCCGAGCGCGAAGGCGAGGACGCCCTGGAAGAGGATCAGGTCCTCCGCGACGTCGCCGAGCCCGAGGTCGCGGATCCAGCCCCTGACCTGGTCGCCCTCATCGGTGCCCGTCGGGCGGGTTGCGACGAGGATGCCGCCGACGACGATCAGGGTCGGCACGAACGCGAGGAAGAAGACGCCGGGGCTGATCGTCGGTGCACCCCACTTCGTCCAGCCGCCCAAGAGCTGCGAGACGCCGAGGCAGGCGCCCGCGCCGGCCAGGATGCCGAGCGCCGCCCAGTACTCGCCGGTCGAGCCGAGGTCGAACTGGGCGGCGAGCCAGACCAGGAAGCCGGCTGCGCCGATGCCCAGGAGTGTCGTCAGCCCGCGCACGACGGGCGGGCTCCCCCACGCGTGCTCGGGCTCGGTCACGGTCTCCTGCTCGACGACAACGTCGTCGTCCTTGCGCCCTCTGCCAAACATGCGCTCACCTCACTGCGTCGTTTTCCGTACTGTTCCCGTTCTGGAGCGGCGGTAACCGCGCTACGCGGCGAGATCGCGGCGGCCGGCGTCGAAGGCGCCGGAGAACAGCTCGTCCCGAAACGCGGCGAGCGCGAGCTCGCGGTCGGCGGAGAAGACGTGCTCGACGACGCCCACGCGCCGGTCGTTGTAGAAGGGCACGTCCACGTGCTCTCGGCTGACGAGGTTCACGGTCGTGTGGGCGCACGTGGGGCATGCGACGGCCACGCCCAGCTCCGCGTCCCCGCCCGAGAGGACCCGGAACGCCGACGGCGTGACCGGCCGTGGGCGCTCCTCCGGGTAGCAGAAGAAGCTCCACGGCCACTCGCCGGACTGGATCCGCCTGGCGGCCAGGTCGAGGAGGTCGAGCGCGACCGACTCGAGGCGCGCGGTCATCAGGTTCAGGAAGGCCGAGTCGGAGCCTGCGAGCGGCGCCCAGTCGAGCTCCTCGTGTGTCACCAGGCCGTCGTGCTCGTCGCCGCAGTCGCAGGAGAAGGTGATCTTGTAGACCGCGGGACGCGATGCTCCGGGCAGGCGCTCCAGAACGCGGAAGCGCGAGAGGGGCACCTTGACCTCGCCTCGCGCCGGGCACGCAAAGGTGTAGCGGCCGGTGAGCTGGTCGTACATGTCGGAGTCCGCATTATGTATCGGCAGGGAGGACGATCCTCCACACCGTTCGCTTAGTCCGAGTACTTGATGAGCGAGAAGACGTCGTAGCCCTCGAGCTTCTCGCGGCCGTTCAGGAACTCCAGCTCGATCACGAAGGCGAGGCCCACGACGGTACCGCCGAGCTGCTCCACGAGGTCGATCTTGGCCTTCGCCGTGCCGCCCGTCGCGAGCAGGTCGTCGTGGATGAGGACGCGGGCGCCCTGCGAGATCGCGTCGGCGTGGAGCTCGAGCGCGTCGAAGCCGTACTCGAGCGCGTACTTCGCGCTGATCGTCCGCCACGGGAGCTTCCCCGGCTTGCGGGCAGGCACGAAGCCGCAGCCGAGGCGGTAGGCCAGGGCGGCGCCGAGGATGAAGCCGCGGGCCTCGGCTCCGAGCACGACGTCGGGCGTGCGCGGCTCGGCGAACTCCGCGAGGCGGTCGACGGTCTCGTGCAGCGCCTCGGCGTCGGCGAGGAGCGGCATGATGTCCTTGAAGACGATGCCCGCGCTTGGGGAAGTCCGGGATGTCCCGGATCTTCGATTCGAGATCGACTGTCACGCGGGCGGAACGATACCCCGGAGCGCGCGCCAGAAGAGAAGATTCGACAGCTCCTGCGACAGGGCAGCGAGCGTCTCGAGGTTCTCGAGCCCCGCGTGGCGCTTCTCGGGGTTCGGCGAGCGGAGCTCGGGCGCGACGATGCGCTCGAGCAGGTCTGCCTCGTTGTCGGCCCAGCGCCTGAACGTCGCGAGGTTCCTGGGCGCGACGCCGTAGCGAGCCAGGCGCGCGCAGGCCGCCGCAACGTCCCCGTCCCGCTCGGGGAAGCGCTTCGCGCCGTCGACCGAGCGCGACTCGACGAGCCCGTACTCCTCAAGGTCGTGGACGAACGCCGCGTCGACGCCCGCGCGCTCGCAGAGGGTGGCGAGATCGACCTCGTCGTCCGGCGCCTGCAGACCGGCGGCGCGTGTGCGCTCGCGCCGGCGCGGCGCGCCGGCCGCGAGCTCCTGGCGGATCACCCGCAGCGGCAGGAACTCGTCGCGCTGGAGCCGGAGAATGGTCTCGAGGCGCTCGACGTCGTCCTCGGAGTAGAGCCGGTAGCCGCCCTGCGTCCGCCGCGGCGCGAGCAGGCCCTGGTCCTCGAGGTAGCGGATCTTCGAGATGGAGATGTCGGGGAACTCGTCCCGGAGGCGGTTGCAGACCGCCCCGATCGTGAGCGGGCGCCCCGGCCCGATGTCGGCTGCTGCGGTCGCCATTGTCACCTAGCGCCCCTCCAGGCAACACGAGCCTGCTTCTGCCCCGCGAATCTAGGCTGAAGTACCTGAATGGGCACTAGCTCTCCAGGAAGGTCAGCTTGTACTTGCCGATCTGGACCTCGTCGCCGTCCTCGAGCTTCGAGCTCTCGACACGGCGGCGGTTCACGTAGGTGCCGTTGAGGCTGCCCTCGTCGTGGAGGGTGAAGCCGTCCGGGCCGCGCGTGACCACCGAGTGGCGGCGGGAGACCGTGACGTCGTCGAGGAAGATCTCGCACTCGGGCCCGCGCCCGAGCGAGGTGCGGTCCTGCTCGAGCGCGAACGTCTCCCCCGCCCTGCCGCCGCCGGAGCGGACGACGAGCGCGGGGCCCTCGATGCGGAGGCCGTCGAGCGAGAGGCTCTCGTCCTCGGCATCCTCTTCGGGCGTGAACGTCATCGTCGTGTGGGCGCCCTGCTCCTCGCGGATGAGCAGCGCCCCGCATTTCGAGCAGTAGTTGGCGGCCTCCGGGTTCTGGAAGCCGCACTCCGGGCAGTGGACGTAGGTCACCGCTCCGCCGCGCCGAGCTCCTCGTCCGTCGGGGGCGGCCCCTTCGAGGCCAGGATGGCGGCGAGCTTGTCGACGTCCACGTCGTGCAGCGGGCTCTCCTCCTCCCCGACCTGCTTCTGCAGCCGCGCCTGCAGCTCGGCTCGGAGGATGTCGATCTTGCCGTGCAGAAGGCGACGCTCGTAGGAGACTTTGTGCTCCTGCACCATGAGCTCGCGAATCAGGTCTCGCAGCTCCTGGTCGGACAGGGTTCCAAGGTCAGGAAGGGCTTCCACGCAGCAACTCCATGGGTCGGGGACGGAGGGCGACCACACAGTAAACCAGCTGGACGCTCATCCTTCAACCTCCACTTGAGGGTTGAGTGTCCGTCAGAGCTCTTCGGCTTCGTCCTCCGCGGCCACGATCTCCTCGACCAGGCCCAGGAACTCGGACTCGAGCGAGCGTCCGTCGTCCGCGGTCTTGCCCTCGGCGTAGATGTGCACGAGCGGCTCGTCGGGATCGGGGAGGACCTGCGCCCAGCCCCGCTCGTCGTAGACCTTCAACCCGTCGGTCACGTCCACGTCCTTCCCCTTCGTGCGCTCCGTGAGAATCCTCATGACGGCCCCCTTCCGCGCCCACGGGCAGCGGACCTGGTGGTGCACGACCGCCGACTCCGGCAGCTCGCCGACGATCTCCGACAGCGGCCGCTCGACCGGCGCGAGGAGCTCCAGGAGCTTGCAGAGGCTCGCCATCCCGTCGTAGGCCGGCACGAACTCCGGGAAGACGAACCCCCCGCCGGCCGAGCCGGCGAAGATGACCCCGTCGCCCGCCGCCGCCAGGGTGAGCGCGGAGAGCGAGTGCGGCGTCCGCTGCACCTCCAGGTCGGTCCCCTGGACGAGATCCTCGACGAGGCTCGTCACGGTCGTCGGGAAGGCGAGGCGGCCGCGCTTGCCGTCGGAGGCGAGCAGGCGCAGGAAGAGGAGGAGCTCCTGCTCGACCGGCACCTCGCGCGCCCTGTCGTCCACGAGGAAGATGCGCTCCGCCGCCGGGTCGAGGACGGCGCCCAGGTCGGCGCCGACTGCCTCGACGAGACGCTTCGTCTGCCCCATCGACTCCGCGAGCGTCACGGTCTCGGCGACCTGGCGCCGCTCGCTCACGTATGCGTGCAGCGCGACAGCCTCGACGTCGAGCGCGCCCAGCACCTGCGGCAGGACGAGCGACGCGGCAGAGAATGCGTAGTCCACGACGATCCGGAAGCCGCGCCTGCGGATCGCCTCGGCGCCGACCGCGGCGAGCAGGTCCTGCACATAGGTCTCGGCCGTGCGCGCCGAGTAGGTGATCTCCCCCACCTCGCTCCACGACGCCCTGCGAAACTCCTGGCGGGAGAAGTGCTTGTCGATCTCCTTCACGAGCGCGGGCATCGCGGGCGTGCCCGGCGGCTCGAAGATCCGGATCTGCACGACCTCGGGATCGTTCGGGCTCGGCTGCGCGTGGATGCCGGCGTCGAAGCCTTCGGTCTTGAGGAAATGGCGGTTCACCGCAGACGGCATCACCTGGAGGTCGGTCGCGTGGACGCCCGCGGAGTTGACCCCGGCGATCAGCGCACGGCGAACGAGGCGGCACGAGGCCGACGCCGCGCGGCTCGTGACGACGCGGTCGCCGCGGTCGAGCGCGGTACCCAGCGCAAGACCGAGGCGGAGCGCGGTCTCGGGGGTCAGGTCGACGTCGATCCGTCCCGAGACGCCGTCGAGGCCGATCAGGCGAGAGGAGACGCGCGACTCCCAGATGAGGTTCCTGTCGACAAGGGAGCCCGACTCCACCTCCTTGAACGGGTAGATGCGAACGCCCGGCATGACGACGGTCTCCTCGCCGATCGTGCAGTTGTCGCCGACCGCCACGCCCTCGTGCAGACGCGCGTGCGGCCGGAGGTCGCAGGCGCGGCCGACGATCGCACCCTCGATGAGCGCGCTGCGGCCGATGAACGTCGACGAGTCGACGACTGAGCGCGCCGTCCGAGCGTGGTCGGCAAGGGTCACGCTCGGCATCAGCACCGAGTAGGGCCCTACCGACGCTCGGGGGGCGATGCGGCAGTAGTTGCCGACGAACGCCGGCGCCTCGATCGCGTCGAGGTCGTCGAGGTTGACGCCCTCCCCCACCCAGACGTTGCCACGGAGGCGGATCCCCGGGATGCTCAGGCGCACCCGCTCGTCGAGCGCGTCGAAGTTCGCCTGGCGGTACTGGTCGAGATTCCCGATGTCCTGCCAGTAGCCGTCGCAGACGTAGCCGTACAGCGGCTTGCCCATCTCCAGCAGGAGCGGGAAGAGCTCCTTCGAGAAGTCGTACGGCGTGTCCGCCGGGACGTGGCGAAGCACCTCGGGCTCGAGCACGTAGATGCCCGTGTTGATCGTGTCCGTGAAGACCTGGCCCCACGAGGGCTTCTCCAGGAACCGCTCGATGCGGCCCTCCTCGTCGGTGACGACGATCCCGAACTCGAGCGGATTGGGGACGCTCTTCAGGCCGATGGTCACCTGGGCGCCCTTCTCCTGGTGGAAGCGGACGAGGGCGCCGAGGTCGATGTCGCAGAGCGCGTCGCCGGAGATGACGAGGAAGGTCTCGTCGAGCGCCTCCTCCGCGAGCTTGACCGACCCTGCCGTGCCGGCGGGCGACTCCTCCACGGAGTAGCGGATGGACACGCCGTAGGCCTCGCCGTCGCCGAAGTAGCCGCGGATCGCCTGCGGCATGAAGGCGAGCGTGACGATCACGTCGTCGAAGCCGTGCTCGCGCAGCAGGTCCAGGATGTGCTCGATACAGGGCTTGCCGACGATCGGCACCATCGGCTTCGGCTGGTTCGACGTCAGCGGGCGGAGTCGCGTGCCCTCGCCCCCGGCCATGACGACCGCCTTCATTGCTCCACCGTCCTCAGCGCGCCGGCGACGTAGGCCACGGCCGCCAGGACGGCGAGCCCGACACCGACCCAGAACAGGACGATCGGCCAGTCCGTCCCCTTGTCGGAGGCGATCACGCCGGTGACGGCGGCGTAGAGCACCCACGTGGACGCCTTGCCGAGCGTGGACACGGAGAGCTCGTAGCCCCGGTCCTTCACGACGCGATAACCGCCGATGAGAATGGCGTCACGGCCGAGCACGATCGCGAGCGCGAGCCATGGGAGACGGCCGTCGACACAGAGGATGAGGACGGCCGCGTCGATCATCAGGCGGTCGGCGAGCGGGTCCGCGAACTTGCCGAACTCGGACTCGACGTGCCAGCGGCGCGCGAGGAAGCCGTCGATCTGGTCGGTGAAGGCCGCAGCGGCGAAGAGCGCCGCCAGCCCGTAGCTGCCCTGGCCGTCCGTCCCGAGCAGCAGGACGACGAAGACGGGGACAGCCAGAAGACGCAGAACCGTGAGCGCGTTCGGCAACTGTGCGAGCGGTGCGGGAACGACACGGGTGGCCATCCTCGGACCGAATGGTAACGTCGCCGCGATGTCCGGCCTCCTCGCGCTCCCCGGGTTCGTCGATGCGCACAGCCACACGTTCCAGCGTGCGCTGCGCGGCAAGGTCGAGGGCGGGGACTTCTGGGCCTGGCGGGAGTCCATGCTGGACGTGGCCAGGGGTCTGACCCCGGAACGGGTCCGGGAGGACTACGCCGAGACGTACCGCGAGCTGCGGGCAGCCGGCTACACGGCCGTCGGCGAGTTCCACTACGTCGGCTTCGCCGAGGCGGAGGCGGCAGTCGAGGCGGCGGCCGAGGCCGGCGTCGAGGTCGTCCTCCTCCTCGCCGCGTATGCGCGGGGCGGGATCGAGCGCTTCCGGCAGGAGTCCGTCGCTCGACTACCTACGCCAGGTGGAGGCCCTCGCAACCGCCGGCGCGCGCGTCGGGCTCGCCCCCCACTCCGTCCGCGCCTGCCCGCGCGACTGGCTGGAGGAGATCGGCCGCTACGCCGAGCGCGAGGGGCTCGTCCTGCACGTCCACGCCTGCGAGCAGCCGCGGGAGATCGAGGAGTGCCTGGCCGAGCACGGGCTCCGCCCGGTCGAGCTTCTCGCCGAGTCGGGCTGCCTCGGGCCGCGGACGACGGTCGTCCACGCGACGCACGCCGACGAGCACGAGCTCGACCTCCTCGCCGAGCACGGCGCCGGCGTCTGTCTCTGCCCCACCACCGAGGCGAATCTCGGCGACGGGTTCCCGCCGCTCGAGGGCCTGCTCTCGCGGAAGATCGCGCTTTCCATCGGCTCCGACTCCAACGTGAGGATCGACCCGCTGGAGGAGCTGCGGGAGCTCGAGGGCACGGCGCGGCGGCAGGAGCTCCGCCGCAACGTCATCCCCGTCGAAGACCTGCTGTCGATTGGAACCCACAACGGAGCCGGCGGGCTCGGCCTTGACGAATGGCCGCACATCCAGGTCGACCTGGACCACCTCTCGTTACGCGGGCTCGAGCCTGCGGACGTGCTAGCCGCGCTCGTCCACGGCTGCGGCGCAGACGTTTTCCTGAGCTGAGGCCGTGATGCCTGGTCGGTACTAGACGCGCCCACGTCATCCGCGAGTGCGGGTAGTGTCGGCCAGGCATCTAGCCCTTCGCCAGCTCTTTCGAGCGCTGCATGGCCGCCTGGATGGCGTTGAGGAACGCAGCGCGGACCCCGGCCTGCTCGAGCTCGCGGATGGCGGCGATCGTCGTCCCGCCGGGGGACGTGACCGCCTCGCGCAGCTCCACCGGGTGCATCCTCTCGTCGCGCAGGAGCTTGGCCGTGCCGAGCATCGTTTGGACGACCAGATCCGTCGAGATCTCCCGGGAGAGGCCGAGAAGGATTCCCGCCTCGATCATGGACTCGGCCAGCAGCGCGAAGTACGCGGGGCCGGAGCCCGAGACCGCCGTGATGGCGTCCATGTACGGCTCGTCGACGCGCACGGCGCGGCCGACGCTGGAGAGGCACCTCCTCGGCCCGGACGAGGTGCTCCTCGGCGGCGTGCGCGCCCGCGCAGATGCCCGCCATGCCCTCGTGGACGGTCATGGGCGTGTTCGGCATCGCGCGGACGACGGGGACGCCGTCGGCCAGGTGCCTCTCGATGAGCGCGGTCGGGATCGCGGCGGCGATCGAGATGACCGTCTGCTCGGGAGTCAAGGTGCCGGCAATGTCCCCGAGCAGGCTCTCGATGTCCTGCGGCTTCACGCCGATGACCACGATGCCGGCGCCCTCGGCGGCCTCGGCGTTCGCAAGCGTCGTCCTGATGCCGTAACGCTCGGCGAGCCCGTCGAGGTGCTCCTGGTGGCGCGCGGTGGCGACGATCTCGTCCGGCTCCCGCCAGCGGGCGGAGATCACCCCGGAGATGAGCGCCTCGCCGGCCTTGCCGGCGCCGAGCACCGCGAGCGTTCGTCCGGCCTCTGCCATGGCGCGAACCCTACCGCGCGCCAGGAGGGGCTACATCTTGGCTTCGACGCCGAGCAAACGATCGATGGACTGGTCGTACCGGTAGCGGTCGTACCCGCGCCCGCCGTTCACGTGGTCGTGGCGGCCGTCCCTGGCCCAGAGCCAGTCGTTCCCGGGCCCCCCCTGGAGGACGTCGATGCCGCTGTCGCCCTGGATGCGGTCGTTGCCCGGCCCGCCGCGGATGATGTCGTTGCCCGAGTTCCCGCCGATCGTGTCGCTGCCGCCGAGGCCGCAGATCACGTCCGGGCCGGGGGTCCCCTGGAGGAGGTCGGCGCCCGGCGTTCCCGTGACCGTGCACGGCCTATTCAGGACCGGCGTGTGGCCCGACGCGACATAGGGCTGCACGGCGAGCGCGAGGGCGACGCCGAGGCAGGCGAGCCCGAGGACAAGGACGCGAACGCGCATGAA
The DNA here is from genome assembly GCA_963794055.1 of uncultured Actinomycetes bacterium. GTDB lineage: Bacteria > Actinomycetota > Thermoleophilia > Gaiellales > Gaiellaceae > JAIBJN01. Next base: position 241,934 of record CAWCCL010000019.1, on the reverse strand, counting down.
CTCTGGTATCGGCTGTTGCGCCGATCGCCACGATCCCTCTCGCGAGCCAATTTTAGAACCGGCGCTCAAGGGCGAGGACTGTGCGGACGTAGACGCGCGTCTCGCGGAAGAGCCCATGGCGGCGTACGGAGGCCGGGCCTTGGTAGTAGGCGGCCAGGGCGAGCCTCCTGCTCCCGTCGAACCGGCGGACGAGATGGCGCAGGTAGACGATGCCGACGCGAACGCCACCCCTCGCGTTGCGGCGGAAGTCGCGGCCGACCAGCACGTCCTCGACGAAATCCCACGTGTCCGGCATGACCTGCATCGACCCCCACGCGCCCGCAGATGAGACAGCGTTCCAGCGGAATCCCGACTCCATCCAGGCTACGGCCCGCACGAGGCGCGGGCTGACGCCGTAGTGCCGCGCCCAGTACCCCAGCATCCACCGCACCTGGGCCCGGCTCGCGCCGCGCGCCTGCGAGGGCCTCACCACCCGCCTCGGGACCGCCTTGCCGGTCAGCGCGCGCGCGGTCGCCGGCCCGACGAGCCCGTCGCTCGCGAGGCCCGATCGCCCCTGGAACCGGCGGACTGCGCCCTGTGTGGTCCGGCCGTAGATCCCGTCGATCCCGCGGACGCGGATGCCGTTGCGCGAGAGCAGGAACTGGAGGACGGAGACGTCCCAGCCGACCATCCCGCGGCGGATCACGCGCCGCCCGAACAGAGGCCGCCCGAGCCGGCCGAGTTCGACGCGGGTGCGGCGCCCTACGACCCCGTCGACCCGCAGCCCGTGACGGCGCTGGAACAGGCGGACGGCGCGTCTTGTCTGGGGCCCGGCGATCCCGTCGATGGGGCCGCTGTAGACCCCGTGTGCGCGCAGCGCGACCTGGGCGCCGGCGACGTGCGGCGGGACGGCGGCAGCCGCAGGCGCCGCCGCGACCAGCGCGACCAGGACCGATGCGAACGCGACGTACCTTCCGGTTCGCATGCCGGGGTCCTTTGCCCCTCGCACGGGTTCTCCTCCCTGCGGCGGGCTGGTCATGAGCCGCGGCCGCCTCCCAGCCAAGCGAGAGGCAGCCGCCTGGGCCTCGGTGAGGCGGCGCGCTGAACCCGGGTCTACACAGAAAGGGGTAAGCGGGCCATACCCCCTTGGCCTAGGGAGGCCCGCTCACCCGGGTGGGACGCGGCCATGAAGCTGCGTCCCGGCGACACGCGACCTGCGGCCGAATCGCGAGCCGCAACCGCGGAGGATAGCGATCGGGCTCGCCCGCGCAAGTCGTCGAGGTCGCGGCCGGTGCGAGAGCCCAAGGAGGGAGGCACGACTTGCCGGCCTCCCCCCGGGTGAGAGCCCCGCTGAGCGGCCGACCGCGTCGAGGGACCGGGAGGCGAGGGGACAAGCTGCGGACGGAGCCCCAGCTCGGTGCCCCTGCCTGCGTCTAGGAGGGTTTACGAAATGACGGCTGTGCCGCCGAGCGAGATTTCCGCCAATCCCTCCTAGCTGTCGAGACGCTGATCCTCGAGGTCGAGATCGCGCCCAACCCGTATCCAGACGTCGTTGCTGATCGCGCCGCTGCGACGAAGTGACACGAGGGCCTGCCGCTCGGCCTCGAGCAGCTCGCGGCGCAGACGCTGATAGTCGTGCGAGCGTGTCTCGATCGCGCCGTCATCCACATCGTCGAGGCGGGCCCGAAAGCGATCAGTCCTGAATCGGTAGAGGCCTCGCACGCGCTCGGCCGTCTCCTCGCGCACCCAGTCCTCGCCGACGAGCTCTTCGAGTCGGGCCAGGGCCGCCTCGGCCGCATGGATGCGCGCCTTCGAGTCCTCGCGGTCTTCCCCCCGTCGTCTTCGAGCCCGAGCATCCGAATGAGGGAAGGCAGGGTGAGCCCCTGGCCGACGAGCGTCGCGAGGATGACCGAGAAGGTGAGGAACACGATGAGATCACGGCCCGGAAACGGCGTGCCTGCGTCAGTCTCGAGGGGCAACGCGAGCGCCGCTGCGAGCGAGAGCGCGCCCCGCATCCCCGCCCAGGAGAGAAAGACGGCACCACGCCAGTTCGACATCCGCCGCGCGATCCACTTCGGGACGTGGAGCACAGCGAACACCCAGGCGAAGCGCAGGCCGATCACCGTTGCGCTCACGAGCGCGGCGTAGCCCAGAAGCGTCGCGGCGGGGACATCACCGAGTGCGTCCACGACCACGGGAAGCTGGAGGCCGACGAGCACGAACAGGAGGGCGTTCAGCATGTACTGGACGATCTCCCAGACGGCGAGCCCCTGGAGGCGTACCTGCGCGGTCGTGAGCTGCGGGGTGTGCCAGCCGAGGTAGATCCCTGCGGTTACGGCGGCGAGCACGGCCGAGACGCCGGCCAGCTCGGCCGAGATGAAGGCGACGTACCCCGTCAGCAGCGAGATCGTGATCTCCGCGGGAGGGTTGTCGAGTCGCTGGCGAACTTGCCGCACGATCCATCCGACTCCGAGCCCGACGGCGATGCCGCCGCCCGCGCTGACGACGAAGAGCCCGCCGGTATAGAAAGCGGAGAACGAGCCGGTTACGACCGCGGCGACGGCGACCCGGTACAGGACGAGCCCAGTGCCGTCGTTGACGAGGCTCTCGCCTTCCACGATCGCCACGAGCTTCCGCGGGACGCCGAGGCGACGCGCGATCGAGGTCGCAGCCAAGGGATCGGTGGGAGAGACGATCGCCCCCAGCACGAAGGCGCTGGCCCAGGAGAGATCGTCTATGGACGCGTGCGCGATGACGGCGACGCCGACGGTCGTGACGATGACGAGGCCGATGGCGAGCAGCCCGATCGGCCGGACGTTCGCTCTCAGGTCGCGGAGCGAGGTGAAGAAGGCTGCGCCGTAGAGGAGCGGGGGCAGGACACCGAAGAAGACGAGCTCAGGCTCGAGCACGAACTCGGGCATACCTGGGACGAGGCCGATCGCCAGACCGCCGAGGACGAGCAGGATCGGATACGGGATGCGCAGGGTGGGAGCAATCGCGAGCATCGTCGCAACGGCAACGATGAGCCCGAGCGCGACGACTCCGTCCTGAATCTCGAGATGCACGAGCTCATCGTGCCGTAGCTACTCGGACCAGGTCAGCCTGACGTTTCGATTCGCCGGGGCGCAGGTCAGGGCCCAGGCGTTTCGGTCCTACGCGAGGAGCGGGCGCCGACATCCCCCAAGCCGCCAGCGTGCTCGCCGCCGCCCCACAGCACCTGTTGAGATTGCTGCGGAACCAGCTCGCTGACGGACAGCGCCCTAGCCGGACGCCGGCCCCCGCGCTCCTCTTATGCCCGTGCGTGACGCCCCGAAACCTCGCGGAGCGCGCCTCAGGCGGTTCGGCCTGTGAAGAGCCCCGACAACCAAGACGATCAAAGCCACGACCAATAGCAGCCACAGCAGCTTGCTCACAAGCACGCCTCCGCCGATCGCGGCGATGACGAGCAAGAGAAGGAGGACGAGCAGGACCGCAGACATTCTTCGCACCTCCGTGAGTTGCAGGACCTAGGTTGCCGCGCTGCCTTCGGGCTGGACGTCGGTCTCCTCGACGAGTCGATCGACGACGCGCTCTTCGACCGGTTCGTTCTGCTCCCGGTCGAGTTGCTCCTGTTGGGCGACCTCGACCCGGGCCGCTTGCCACGCCGCCCAGTGCCCGGAGACGAGTGCCCACAGCGAAAGCGCAGAGACGTAGACGACGCTGTTCAGCCAGCCGGCGGCGTAGGAGACCGGGATCATTGCGACCCAGAGCACCGTCAGCCAGCCGTTCACCCGGCGCATGAAGACCGGGTCACCTTGCACGAGAGCCCAGAGGCTTTTTGCGGTATTCATGAAACGCCTGCTTCCCACTTCGGTCGGTTTCCATGCCTGTCCTGGGTGATCTCTTCCAACCGCTAGCAGGTTTGTGAGAAGCCTTTAGGTGGGGATACGCCTTAGACTGGGCTCGCCGTCCAGGGCGCTTCCGAAGCGCGAGTTCGTAGCGGTGGGACCTCCGGGGGGAGAAGGGAGTCAGCCATGTCTCTCTCTGACGAACGTCTCGCCAAGAACGAGATTCTCTTTCGCGAGGTGAACGAGCGCCTGGATGACCTGGCCACCGCGTGGTCGAAGACGACCGACTACCTGTGCGAGTGCAGCGAAACATCCTGCGCCGAGATAATCGAGCTCACAAGCGACGAGTACGAGCGCGTCCGTTCCCGCGCCACGGTGTTCGTGGTCCTGCCCGGGCACGAAAGGCCCGAGATCGAAAAGGTTGTCGAAGCGAACGAGCGGTTCATGCTCGTCCAGAAGGTAGTCGCCGTCGAGGAGATCATCGAGGAGGACCCGCGGTCAGACGAGCCCGGCGCAGCCTGAGGCGAGGCCCCCTTAAGCGCGCCTAGCTCATTGAGCACTTCGCTGGCCCGCTCGATTCCAGTCGGGGCGCCGAGATTTGAACTCGGGACCTCTAGTCCCCCAGACTAGCGCGCTAACCAGGCTGCGCCACGCCCCGCGACTCCCTCAACCCTAGCCTAGATGCGGGATCGGCGCCCGTCGTCGTGACGCGTCTTGATAAACGTCAGCGCGACCGGGGCTTGTCGAGTAGGATGCCGCACGGATGACCTGGGGAATCCGAAGCAGATGGGCTCGGCTGGCAATTGGGATTGCCTCGATCGCCTTGTTTCTCGCGATGTCCCAAAGTGCCTACGCGCAGACACCCTGCCAAGGTGCGATCGCAACGATCGTCGGAACGGCGGGCGACGACATTCTTCCCGGGTCGCCCGGGAACGATGTCATCGCGGGCCTTGGCGGCGACGATGTGATCAGCGGTGGCCTCGGCGACGACGTCATTTGCGGCGATGAAGGCAACGACCGGATAGGGGGCGACTTCGGCAACGATCAATTGGATGGCGCGTTTGGCATCGACGTGTTGAACGGCGGCGATGGGGATGACGTCCTGCTAGGCGGGTTCGGCAGCGATGAGCTCCTCGGGGGGGAGGGCCGTGATCAGGTCTACGGCGCCGAGGGAAACGACATCCTCGTCGGCGGCGACGATGGCGACCTCCTCAAGGGTGGAGGCGACAAAGACAGCATCGCCGGGGGAGACGGCGCTGACGACATCTATGGGGCCGAGGGAGCGGACCGGATCACGGGCGGTACCGGCAACGATCGCGTGTTCGGGGGCAGTGATCGCGACATCATCAGGACCGGCCGCGGTAACGACAGCCTCTGGGGTAATACGGACGACGACGCCTTGTTCGGTGGGGCCGGGAGGGACCGTTTGCGCGGCGGCGCCGGCAGGGACACGTGCGACGGCGGTCTCGGAAACGTTGATACCGCGTCGGGCTGCGACGTGAAGATCCGGATTCCCTAGCGGTTCCGCGACCTCGCAGACATGTCTCACGGTCGCCGGCCTGAATGGCCTTCGACGGTGGGCCGTAGGTCTTGCTGATCTGTTCGAGGCTCGTGCCCAGCATGCGCGCGAGCTCGAACAGGTTGACACCGGCCGCGATCGCGAACGTGGCGTAGCTATGTTGCAGCGCATAAGGGCTCCGGTGTTTGAGGCCGGCGGCAGCGGCGGCAGGCGTCCATTCGTTGTTGCACCACTCGTTCAGGTTGAGGTAGCCGCCCCGCTCGCCAGGGAACAGCAGCGGCGTGTCGAGCCGCGGCGGGAGACTCGGCGAGGGCTTGCAGGGCTCGAGCCGGAAGTGGGACGACCCGGGCAGGAGACCATCGGGTCAAACGTAACTTTGGGCGTGCGGAGCCGAGCTAACTTGGCCGCAAGGTGCCGAGTCTTGCTCCCCCCAAGCAGCTCGGTGTCAGCTCGGCTCCGCATCTCTTTAAGACGCTCGAACGTGACGGTTCTTGCAGGCGACCACAAACGGCGAGTGCCCACTCAGCGCCCAAAACGCTACGTGACCACTTCGTGACCAGTACGGCCGCGAACGTGCTCACGGAACCATGCGGGCCGAGTGCGGAATTCCGCACCGAACCCTAGTAGTCATGGGTCTTCCCGCCAGCGCCCGACAATCGCCACCACGCCGCTGAACAATCCCCCAGACTAGCGCGCTAACGAGGCTGCGCCACGCCCCGCGACTGGAGCCATCCTAGCCGCCCCCTCGCCGGTGTGTGGCGCCCGGGCTCCGAGTCGCCGCCCGGCACTCTCCCCGAGCTCCAAGGGGGAGCGTTTGCGCCGCGGGGTACCCGGCGTCTGCCCCGTTTGCCCCTCGTTTCGACCCCTGTGGGGCACCCCCGCGGGGAGGTCCCCGGTTGCCCCGCGCCGCCCGGTTCGGCACAATCCAGGATTCCAGGGGATAAAGGTTGCGGACGTACACCATCACAGAGGCTGCGGAGCTGTCCGGGATGAGCCGGAAGGCGGTCGCGCGGCGGGTCGAGCGCGGCTCGCTCCGGTCGGTCGTCCGCAACGGCCGCAGGCGGATCCCCCGCTCCGAGCTCATGCGTGCGGGGCTGCTCGGGGACGAGCAGCCGCAGCCCCGCGACAACGACCCCGCCGCCCCCTTCCTCCCCCGCCCCGCCTCGGGAGGGGCTCTCGCCGAGACCGGGACGAACGAGGACATGCTGGCCGCGCTCTTCCGCGAGGTCCTCGACCGCTTCGAGCGTCAGTCGCAGGAGATCGCCCAGTACCGGGCGCTCACCGTGCAGGCCGAGAGCCTGCGCCTGACCAACGAGCTTGCGGAGCTGCGGGTCAGGCTCGCCGAGCTCGAGCGCCAGCCCCAGCAGGCCCCTGAGGCGCCGCAGCTGCAGGCCCAGCAGGCCCAGGCGACGGCGGCCGGCGACCTCGGCCGCCGCGTCAGCGAGCTGACCAAGCAGGTCGAGGAGCTCTCCAGCCGGGAGATCTGGCTCCCGCCGCAGGCCGCGGCCGCGCCCCAGCCCGGGCCGGCGCCGGCGGCGAGGCCCATGCCGGCCGCTCAGCCCAGGCCCCCGGCCCCTCAGCAAGCGATGCACCGGCCGCAGCCAACGCGGACGCTCCACCTCTCGCGCACGAAGCGGTTCGCGGTCGAGGCCGCGTTCATCGTCGCGGTCGCGGTGGTCGTCTGGCAGGCAGCCCTCCCCACGCCGGCGATCGCGGTCGCGATGGCCCTCGCGTGGACGCTCGTCGCGGTCGTCGAGTGGGTCTCGTCCGAGCGCTCCTAGCCCGTCAAGACCGCAGGCCGTGCCGCCGATAGCTGGGAGGCCATGCCTCCGGACGAACCACGCCGCATGAAGAGTTGGCGCCCGCTCCGCCAGCCGATCGTGAGCATGGTCGCGCTCGCGGTCGTCGCGGTCGCGCTCGTTTTGGTGGTGCTCCGCCTCGGAGGCTGAAGCTAACCCTCGAGCTGAATTTAGCTTTCGAGGCGGCGGTAGAGCCGGTCGACGAGCTCGGGCATCTGCTCGAGCCGCTCCGTGATCGTGCGGATCCGGTACTCCTGGAAATGGGCGGGCTCGACCTTCAGCGCCTTCGCGAGGGTCTCGATCACGTCGTTGGACGGCACGGGCCGGTTGCCGTGCACCAGGTGGTTGAGGTAGCCGGCCGAGAGCCCGGTCTTCGCGGCCAGGCCGCGGTAGGTAACCCCCCGCTCCGCCATCAGCGACTGGACGGTCTCGCCGAAGGGCTGGGTCGAGAAGCGGCGCTTCCTCGCCATCTAGAGGACCTCCTTGACGTGCTCGACGATGCCCTCGAGGGCGACGCGCTCCTCGGCGCGGTCGGAGCGCCGGAGCACGTCGGCGCTGCCGTCCTCGAGAGTCTTCTTGCCGACCGTAACGCGCACGGGGCAGCCGAGCAGGTCGGCGTCGGCGAACTTCTCCCCCGGGCGCAGGTCCCGGTCGTCGAGGAGCACCTGGAGCCCGGCGGCCTCGAGCTCGCGCGCGACGCGGTCGGCGATCTCGACGGCCTCGGGGCCCGCCGCGCCGATGGAGACGACCTCAACCTCGTACGGGGCCAGCGAGCGCGGCCACGCGATCCCGTGCTCGTCGTTTCGCTGCTCGACTGCCGCGGCCATGATCCGCCCCGGCCCGATCCCGTAGCTGCCCATCACGAGCGGGCGCTCGGTGCCGTCCTCGTCGACGAACCGTGCCCCGAGCGGCTCCGAGTAGTGCGTTCCGAGCTTGAAGATGTGGCCGACCTCGAGCGCCGTCTGGAAGCCGAGGCGTCCGCCGCACTTCGGGCAGGCGTCACCCTCGCGGGGCTCGCGGATGTCGGCGAAGCGCGCCTCGAAGTCGCGGCCGTGCTCGACTCCCCTGAGGTGCCGGCCGGTGCGGTTGGCACCGACCACGAACTGGCCCTCGCGCAACGCGTCGTCGGCGAGGATCTCGCCGTCGAACCCGACCGGTCCGATCGAGCCGGGATCGGCGCCGAACGCCGACCGGATCTCGTCCTCGGTGGCGGGCCGGAACCCGCTTCCGAGCGCGGCCGTCGTCTTGGCCTCCTCGAGGCGATCGTCCCCGCGCACGAGCGCGAGCACGACCGTGCCGTCCGGCTTGGTGACCGGCATGGCCTTCGAGGTAGCGGCGGGATCGACGCCGAGAAGCTCTGCGAGCGCGTCGATGGTGGTCGCGCCGGGGGTCTCGACCTCCGCCGGCGCGTCCAGCCGCTCCGGGAACTCCGGCGCACGCGGGATGCCGCGGGCCACCTCGAGGTCGGCGGCGTAGTCGCCGTTCTCGCAGGTGACGAGCGTGTTCTCGCCGGAGCCCGACGGCGCGAGGAAGTCGATCGACTCGCTTCCGCCCATCATCCCCGACTCGGCCTGGACCGCGAAGTACTCGAGCCCGCAGCGCTCGAAGATCCGGTGGTAGGCGCCTTCGTGCAGACGGAAGCTTCGCTCCAGCCCCTCCTCGTCCCGGTCGAACGAGTACGAGTCCTTCATGATGAACTCGCGCACGCGGATGAGGCCCGCGCGCGGGCGGGGCTCGTCGCGGACCTTCGTCTGGAAGTGGTAGAGGATCTGCGGCAGCTGGCGGTACGAGGAGATCTCGCGGGCGTGGAAGGTAATCGTCTCCTCGTGGGTCATCGCGAGGACGAACGGGCGGCCCATGCGGTCCTCCGTCTTCCAGAGCTCGGGAATGGGGTAGCGGCCGCTCGCCTGCCAGAGCTCCGCGGGCGTAACGACCGGCATGAACATCTCCTGGCCGCCGATGGCGTTGATCTCCTCCCGGACGATCTGCACCGCCTTCTCGTGCACGCGCCAGCCGAGCGGCAGGAACGACCACAGACCGGCGCTCACCTGGCGGATGAACCCGCCGCGGACGAGCAGGCGGTGGCTGACCGCCTCGGCATCGCCCGGGTCCTCCCGCAGCGTCGGGATGAAGAGCTTGGAAGCTCTGGGCACTAACTCGGGCGCTGGGCCGCTTCGGCCATCATGAGGGCCGCCGGCTTGGCCAGCTTCAGGCGCTTCGGCCTGACCATGCCGCCCTCGATCCACACGTCGATCTCGCGGAAGAGCTCCTCGACGAGCACTTCCGACTCGACCTTCTTGAGCACGCGCCCGTGGGCGTAGATGAAGCCGGTGTCGCGACCGCCGGCGACGCCGAAGTCGGCGTCGCCGGCCTCGCCCGGCCCGTTCACCGCACAGCCCATCACCGCGATCTCGAAAGCCTGCGGGTAGGCGCGCAAACGCTCCTCGACCGCCTCGGCGAGGTTCCAGACGCCGACGTTGTCTCGCCCGCACGAGGGGCACGCGATCATGATCGGCCCGCGCTCGCGGAGGCCCAGAGCCTTGAGGATCTCCCAGGCGACCTTGACCTCCTCCACCGGGTCGGCGGTCAGCGAGATGCGGATGGTGTCGCCGATGCCGTCCATGAGCAGGCTCCCCACGCCGATCGCGCTCTTGATGGAGCCCGTCGCCGGGGTGCCGGCCTCGGTCACGCCGAGGTGGAGCGGATACGGCACCTTCTCGGAGAGCATCCGGTAGGCGCGGATCATCGTCGGCACCGAGCTCGACTTCACCGAGATCTTGAAGTCGTAGTAGTCCATGCTCTCGAGCAGGCGCACCTGCTCCAGGGCCTCCTCGACGAGCGCCTCGGCCGTGTCCTCCTGGGCCAGCTCGAGCAGGTGCTTCGGGAGCGAGCCGGAGTTGGCGCCGATTCGCATGGGGATCCCGCGCGCCTTGGCCGCCTCGACAACCATGGCGACCTTGTCCGGTCCGCCGATGTTGCCGGGGTTGATGCGGACGGCGGCCACTCCGGCGTCCACTGCCTTGAGCGCGAGGGAAGCGTTGAAGTGGATGTCCGCGATCACGGGGATCGGCGAGAGGTAGACGAGCTTCGCGAGCGCCTCGGCGTCCTCGTTCTTGGGCACTGCCACGCGAACGAGCTCGCAGCCCGCGGAGACAAGCTCGCCGATCTGCGCCATCGTGGCGTCCACGTCGTACGTCTTCGTGAGGGTCATCGACTGCACGACGACCGGCGCGCCGCCTCCGATCGGGACGTTGCCGACCTTGATCTGCCGCTCGCTTGCCATCGGCGAAAGTCTAACGGCCCGCCGTTGTCTCTCTAGCCACCGCGGATCCGGTCGATGTCGTTCGACAGGCCGATGACGAAGAGGACGAGAACGAGCGCGATCCCGACCATGGAGAAGCGCTCGTAGGCCTCGCGCGGGATCGCACGGCCGCGGATGCGCTCGGCGATCGAGAACGCGATGTGCCCGCCGTCCAGCGGCAGGAGCGGGAGCAGGTTCAGGAGCGCGAGCGAGAGGCTGATGAAGCGCGAGCACCTCGAGGTAGTAGCGGAAGCCGACGTCGAGCGACTGGCTGGAAACCTGCGTGATGCCGACGACGCTCGCCACCTCCTCGCGCCCCGAGCCGTGACGAGGCGGCCGAGCGAGGAGACGATCGCCTTGGTCACCTCCCAGGTCGACTCGAACGCGAGCCCGATCGCCTCGAGCGGGCCGTAGCTCTCGTAGTCGAGGCCGAACGCGAAGCCGAGCCGGTACACGTCGTCCGCCGGGTCGAGCCGCGGCGTCCCCTCGAGCTCGAGCTGCGAGCCGTCGCGGACGACCGTGACGGTGACGGGCTCGCCGTCGCTCCGCCGGATGGCCTGGGCGAGATCGGCGGACTCGCCCTCCGCGCCGTTCGACGGCGACGATCTCGTCGCCCGGCTGGAGCCCCATCGCGGCGGCGGGCGAGTCCGGCGCCACCTCGTCCACCACGCGCGTTGCGCCCGTGGGGACGCCGAGCATGAAGACGATCGCGAGCGCGACGACGGCGAACAGGTAGTTCGTGGCCGGGCCCGGCGAAGATGACCGCGATGCGCTTGGAGGTCGGCGCGCGCCAGTAGGCCTCGGGCGAAAGCGCGTCGTCCACGTCGGTGAGGCCACGATCGGCGGCGCGGCGGGCGCCTTCCGAGAGCATCGGCGCGCGCGACCTCTGCGCTCAGCTCGGCCATGCCGGAGCGGGCGTCGTCGTAGCCGTTCGTCGGCGAGCGCCTGCTCGACCGGGGCGGCGGCGTCGGCCAGCGACGGCGCCTCCCTCCGCGCCGGCTCGAGATGCGCCTCCAGATCGCCGGCGGCCGGTCTGTGCATCCCGGGGATCTTCACGTAGCCGCCGAGCGGGATCGCGCCGATGCCGTACTCGATCCCGTTCCGCGTCCACTTGACGAGCGCGGGCGGGAAGAAGATGTAGAACTTCCGCGGCTTCATCTTCACTGCAAGGGCGGTGACGAAGTGCCCGGCCTCGTGGATGAGGATCAGAAAGGCCAGGCCTCCGATGGCTGCGGCGATGTTCACAGTATCTAGTGAACCAGTTCGCGGGTCAGCGCCGCCGCAATGCGCCGGGCCTCCGCGTCGATCGCGGTCAGCTCGGCGAGGTCGCCGGCCGGCACGCAGTCGATCTGCGCGAGCGTCCGCTCGACGACGTCGGCGATGCCGATGAACGGGAGCTCGCTGTCCAGGAACGCGTCCACAGCGACCTCGTTGGCCGCGTTCAGCACGCACGGCGCCGTGTCGCCGGCCTCGCCCGCGGCCCGCGCGAGCGCCAGGCACGGGAACGCCTCCAGATCCGGCGCCCGGAACTCCAGGATCAGCCCGGCCGCGAGGTCGAGCGGCTCGATCGGGGTGCCGGCGCGCTCGGGGTAGGTCAGCGCGTAGGAGATCGGCACGCGCATGTCCGGGTAGCCGAGGTGTGCGAGCGAGGCGCCGTCGCGGAAGCGGACGAGCGCGTGCACCACCGAGGTCGGGTGGACGACGACCTCGATCCGGTCATAGGGCAGGTCGAAGAGGAAGTGCGCCTCGATCAGCTCCAGGCCCTTGTTCATCAGCGTCGCCGAGTCGACCGTGATCTTCGGGCCCATGCTCCAGGTCGGGTGCGCCAGCGCGTCGGCGGGCTTGACTTCCGCGAGCTCCGCACGGCTGCGGCCGCGGAACGGCCCGCCCGACGCCGTCAGGACGAGGGAGTCGACCGTGTCCGTGCGGCCGGCCGTCCAGGAGCTGGAACGCCGCCGAGTGCTCGGAGTCGACCGGAAGCAGCCGCCCTCCTCCCCGCTTCCAGGCCGAGACCGCCAGGTCGCCCCCCGCGACGAGGCTCTCCTTGTTCGCCAGGGCGAGGTCGACGCCGCGCTCGAGCGCCCACAACGTCGCCGGCAGGCCCGCGAAGCCGACGACGGCGTTCAAGACGACGTCGGGCTCGGCCCGGTCGAGGAGCTCCGTCGGGTCGCCGCCTACCTGCGTCAGCGGCGCGAGGCCGTCGATCGGCGTCGTGCTCGAGGCTGCGGCCGCCAGCTCCAGCTCGGGGTGGGCAGAGATGATCTCGAGCGCCTGGCGCCCGATCGACCCGGTGGCGCCCAGGAGGGCGATGCGCTTCATCGTCGCCATGTTAGAGACGGCAGCCGTTAGCTCTGGGTGAGGGCGAGCACGGCCAAGTAGGCGGCGGGAGCGGCGAAGGCGATCGAGTCCACGCGGTCGAGCACGCCGCCGTGGCCCAGGAGGACGCGGCCCGAGTCCTTCACCCCCAGGTCGCGCTTCACCATCGACTCGAACAGGTCGCCGCACGCCGAGGCGACCACGATGACGCCGCCCAAGAAGAACGACTCCCAGCCGTCGATCCCGATCGGCTCCTCGTTCAGCGCGAGGTAGGTCGTGAGGACACCGCCGACGAGACCGGCGACGAACCCCTCCCACGTTTTGCCGGGCGAGATCGCCGGGCGCCATCTTGTGGCGCCCTGCCAGCCGGCCGCCGATGAAGGCGAACGTGTCGGCCACGAACACCGTCACCAGCACCGTGATGAGGACGAGGCGCCCGTCCGGCTCGAGCTCGCGCACGAGGACGAGGAAGCCGAGGCCGAGCCCGATCCACGCGGCCCCGAGCACGGTCGTCGCGACGGCCACCGTCGTCGACTGGCGCGTCTCCGAGACGGCGGCGAAGACGAAGGCGAGGAGCAACGTGAGCATGAAGCCGCCGAGCATCCATTCCGGGCCTCCCAGCGACGCGCCCAGCACCGCGGCCAGCGCGCCGCCGTAGCCGGCCAGGACGAGGGGCCGGAGGGCGCGGGCCATCCGGTACAGCTCGTGGAGCGCGAGCAGCGCTGCGGGAGCCGCCAGCGCGAGCAGCGCCCAGCTCCCGTAGTAGGCCGCGAAGAGCACGAGCGGCAGACCCGCCGCGATGACGGCGATGCGGCTGAGGAGAGGGCTCATCGACCGCCGAAGCGCCGGCGGCGGCTCGCGTACTGGGCGAGCGCCTCCCGGAGCTGGCGCTCTCCGAAGTCGGGCCAGAGGGTGTCGACGAAGACGAGCTCGGTGTAGGCGAGCTGCCAGAGGAGGAAGTTCGAGATGCGCAGCTCGCCCGACGTGCGGATGAGGAGCTCGGGCTCGGGCATCTCGGGCGCGTACAGGCGCGCCGCGATCGCGTTCTCGTCGATGTCGCGCGGGTCGGCGCCCTCCTCGATCAGACGCCGCGCGGCCTCGACGATCTCGGCCCGTCCGCCGTAGTCGAACGCGATCCAGAGCTGGAGCCGCTCGTTCGTCGCCGTGCCTTCCTCGAGCCGCTCGATCTTGGCGCGCAAGGTGGGGTTGGCGCGGTCGCGGCGGCCGATGAAGCGCGTCCGCACTCCCTCGCGCGCGAGGTCGGGGAGCTCGCGCTCGATCGTCTCGACGAAGATCTCCATGAGCGCGTCCACCTCGTCGGACGGGCGCGACCAGTTCTCCGTCGAGAACGCGTAGACGCAGAGCGACTCGACGCCGAGGTCGATCGCAGCCTCGACCGTGCGCCGGAGCGCGCGGGTGCCGGCGCGATGCCCCGCGGCCACGGGCAACCGGCGCCGCCTGGCCCAGCGGCCGTTCCCGTCCATGATGATGGCGATGGACCGCGCGACATCGGGGAGCTGACGCTCCCGGATAGGGGTCAGCCCGCGAAACGACCGCAGTCTCGTCGAGAATCCTCACAGCCATAGTCTGAATCGGCGAAGCCGATCTCAGACTTCCATGATCTCTTCTTCCTTGCGCTTGAGGACTTCGTCGATCTTCGCGACGTGCTCGTCGGTCAGCTTCTGCGCACGCTCCTCGGCCCGCCGCTCCTCGTCGTCGCCGACGTCTCCGTCCTTGACGAGCTCCTTCAGATGGTGCATGCAGTCGCGGCGGACGTTGCGAACGGCGACCCGCCCCTCCTCGGCCAGGTGGCGCACGACCTTGACGAGCTCCTTGCGGCGCTCCTCGGTGAGCTGCGGGATCGGTAGGCGGATGAGCTTGCCGTCGTTCGAGGGCGTCAGGCCGAGCTCCGACTCCTGGAGCGCGCGCTCGATCGCCTTGATCGAGCTCGGGTCGTACGGCTGGATCGTGAGCATGCGCGGCTCGGGGACGTTGATCGTGGAGAGCTGGTTCAGCGGCGTCTCCTGGCCGTAGTAGTCGACCCGGACCCGGTCGAGCAGCGCCGCCGACGCTCGGCCCGTCCGGATCGTGTTGAACTCGTGTGCGGTCGCCTCGACCGACTTGTCCATGCGACGCTTGGCGTCGTCCAGCAGCTCTTCGATCATGCATCCCTCCTTGGAGTCGAGATGATCGTGCCGATGCGCTCCCCCGCCACGACGCGCTCGATCGTGCCGGGCTCGTCGAGGCCGAAGACGTAGATCGGGAGCCCGTTGTCCATGCAGAGCGTGAGCGCGGTCGTGTCCATCACCTTGAGGCCGCGCTCGATCGCCTCGAGGTGCGTCAGCTCCGGGAGGAAGCTCGCGTCCGGGGTCGACGGCCGGATCGCCGTCGTAGACGCCGTCGACGCCGTTCTTGCCCATCAGGATCGCGTCGGCGCCGACCTCGAGCGCACGCAGGGCGGCCGCCGTGTCGGTGGTGAAGAACGGGTTCCCCGTGCCCGCCGCGAAGATGACGATGCGCCTCTTCTCGAGGTGGCGGATCGCCCGGCGGCGGATGTAGGGCTCGGCGACCTCGCTCACCGTGATCGCCGAGAGGACGCGCGTGTGGGCGCCGATGCGCTCGAGCGCGTCCTGCAAGGTGAGGCAGTTGAGGACGGTCGCGAGCATCCCCGCGTAGTCCGCCGTCGCGCGATCCATGCCCTCGGCGGTCGCCTTCATGCCGCGGTAGATGTTCCCGGCGCCGATGACGATTGCCGTCTCGACGCCCAGGTCGCTCGACGCGCTTCACCTCGGCGGCGAGCTCCTCGATCTTCTCCGGGCTCATGCCGTAGGGCTGGTCGCCCATCAGCGCCTCGCCGGACAGCTTGAGGAGAACGCGCTCGAAGGCCGCGCCCTTGGGCGCCGGCCTCCGCGGCTACGTCACTCTCCGACGGGGCGCTCACTCGCCGCCGACGTTGTACCGGACGAAGGCGTTGACCTCGGCGCCGCGCTCGGCAAGCGCGCGGGCGACCGTCAGGCTCGGGTCGTGCACCCACGCCTGGTCGAGGAGGACCGTCTGCGCGAAGAACCGCTTGGCGAGCATGCCGTCGACGATCTTCCCACGGACGTCCTCTGGCTTCGACTCGACCTCGGGGAGCTTCTCGTAGACGCCGCGCTCCTCGGCGATCTCGGTCTCGGGAACCTCGTCGCGGGTCACGTAGACCGGCTTCGCCGCGGCGATGTGCATCGCGACCATGCGCGCCAGCTCGGGTGTCGCCTTCGCGTGCACGAGGACGCCGATCTTCTGCGCCGGCGGATGGATGTAGTCGGCGACGACCTCGTCCTCCCCGGCCTCGTAGCGCTCCGTCCCGAGGACGACGATGTTCTCGCCGAGCTTGGCGACGAGCTCGACCCGCTCGTCCTCGAGCGCCGCGGCGGCGTCGGGGCCCTCGACCCAGACGACGTCCAGGACGTGCTGGGCGAAGTCGAGGAACTCCTCGTTCCCGGACACGGGCTCGGTCTCGGAGCCGACCGCTGCGATCGCCCCTGTGGCGCCCTTCACGCGCGAGACGACCTTGCCCTCGGTCGTCTCGCGGCCGGCGCGCTTGCCGGCATCGGCGAGCCCCTTCTCGCGCAGCGACTGGCGGGCGGCCTCGAGGTCGCCGTCCGACTCCACGAGCGCGCGCTTGCAGTCCATCATCCCGGCGCCCGTGAGGTCCCGGAGCTCCTTGACGAGCGCTGCAGGGATCTCGGTGGTGCTCACCGGGCCTCCTCCCCGCTCTCGGCAGGCGTCTCGGTCTCGGTGGGCGGGGTCTCCCCGACGGCGATCGCTGCGGGCTCCGGCTGCGTCTCGGTCTCGGCCTCGACCTCGGCCTCGGTCGCCGGCTCGTCGGCGGTGGGCGCGGCCTGGGCCTCCGGCTCCGCCTGCTCGTCCCGCTCCTCCTCGGCGGGCGGCTGAGCGGCCAGCTCCTCCGCGGTCACCTTCGTCTTGCCGGCCTCGATCGCGCTCGCGATCACACGGACGATGAGGTCGCAGGAGCGGATGGCGTCGTCGTTCCCCGGGATGACGTAGTCGGCGTCGTCCGGGTCGCAGTTCGTGTCCACGAGGGCGATCACCGGCAGGCCGAGGCGGCGCGCCTCGCGCACGGCGAGCTGCTCCTTGCGGAGGTCGACGACGAAGACGGCGTCGGGGACCGACTTCATGTCGGCGACGCCGCCGAGGTTCACCTCGAGCTTCTCGAGCTCGTTCATCATCGAGATGCGCTCCTTCGAGGGGAGCAGCTCGAGCTGGCCCTCGTCGCGGAGGCGGCGCAGCTCGTGCAGGCGGGAGATGCGCTCGGAGATGGTGCGCCAGTTCGTGAGCAGGCCGCCGAGCCAGCGGCGGTTCACGTAGGGCATGCCGACGCGTGCGGCTTCCTCGGCGATGGAGTCCTGGCACTGCTTCTTCGTGCCGACGAACAGGACCGAGCCGCCGCGCTCGGACACGTTCCGTGCGAAGGCGTAGGCCTGCTGGATCAGCTCGAGCGTCTGCTGCAGGTCGATGATGTAGATGCCGCCCCGCTCCGTGAAGATGAAGCGGCGCATCTTCGGGTTCCAGCGGCGGGTCTGGTGGCCGAAGTGAACTCCGGCCTCCAGCAGCTCTCGCATGGAGACGACGGACACTGAATTTCCTCCTCGGTTCTGAGGGCCTGGTACCGGCGGGAACGGATGGAACCGGGCACAACGCCCGGCACCGCCACCCGTGGGATTCCGCCGGGTCGGGTGCAGAAACCGCAGGCATTCTAGCCGACGGCCTCCGTACTCTGGATCGTGTGCACGGGGTCGTGAGACTGGCGGCGTGGGATCTGGCCGTCGAGTGCGTCGACGAGGCGCTCGCGGCGGGCGCCGTGCCCTCGCTCGAGCGGCTCGGACGGCTCGGGCAAATGGGATCGCTTCCCTCGTTCATCGCGGCGCTCGGGCTCGATGAGGCCGAGGACGCCGCCGGGCTGGCCGCCGACTTCGCGCGGGAGCGCGAGAGCCTGGGGCTGGCACCGGCCGAGGTGGCCGCGGAGCTGCTCGTCCTCGGCCGCGTGCTGGAGCGTCACGGCGAGCTCGACGCGCGGTCGGCCGTGGACCGCTGCCTCGTAGGGTACGTCGGGCGCGTCACGGCGGAGCTCGCCGACTCGGCCCGCCGCGACCCGCTCACCGGGCTCCTCAACCACCGCGCCTTCCACGCGCAGCTCGCGGCGGAGACGGCGCGGGCCCGCCGCTATCGCGGCCGGGTCGCGCTCGTCCTCTTCGACCTCGACTGCTTCAAGGAGACGAACGACCGCGAAGGGCACCAGGAGGGCGACCGGCTGCTGCGCGCGTTCGCGACAGCTCTGGCGGGGACGGTGCGCGAGACGGATGTCGCGGGGCGGGTCGGAGGCGACGAGTTCGCTGCGCTCCTCCTCGCGGCGGGCCCTGGGGACGTGGACGCGTTCGTGGCGCGGCTCCGCGACGGGCTCCCCGAAGGCCTCGCGGTCAGCGCCGGCGCCGCGCACCTGCCGGAGGAGTGCTCAGCAGCGGAGCAACTTCTCCAGACCGCCGACCGCCGCCTCTACTCAGACAAGACGGCCAGGGCCGCGTAGGCCAGCCGCGGCTCACGGGGGGCGTCCCCGGCGGCCACGCCCCTGTGCCTGGCACCGAGGACACGTCCGCCCGGGTCCGGCGCGAGCGTTCCGACGACGCCGGGAACCCGCTCAGGGCCACGCGCTGCGACGCCCAAGGTCAACTCCGGACACGTCAACGTGCCTGGCACCTCCCGTGGCCGGGGGAGACGGTGGCCTGCCCCTACGTCCTGGGCTAGAAGCGGCGCTCGACGGCGCTCGTCTTGTCGACGTTGTCTCTGCGCGCGCGGTCCGTGCCGGCGCCGCCCTTGATGACCGTCTCCTTGACGCCGTCGCGGGTGTAGATGGCATCGTTGCCGTCGCCGCCGTCGAACTTGTCGACGCCGCCGCCGCCCGTGAGCGTGTCGTTGCCGGCGCCGCCGCAGATCACGTCCTTGCCGCCCTTGCCGTCGATCTTGTCGTTCCCGCCGAGCCCGACGATCACATCGGCGCCGGAGCCGCCGTTGATCGTGTTGGGCACGTCGGTCCCGACCTTGGTCGCCGCGAGGCCCATGCAGGTCGGCGTCGGCGCTCCATAGACGACGACCTCGGCGAAATCCATGTACTGCGCGTTGCCGTGGTTGGACGTGATCGTGAAGCGAACGAAGCGCACCGCCTTCCGAAGCGAGATCGCCACGGGGTTCAGCTGGTGCGCCTGGCCGAGCGTGAACGTGCCGGTCTTCACCACCGCCCACGAGCCGCTGCCGCCCGTCTTCGAGGTCTCGATCTTGTACCCCTGCGCGGAGGCGTCGTCGGGATCCCCGCAGACCGCTCCAGGGTCGACCGCGAACGCGCTCACGTCGACGTATGCGGGCAGCTTCACGGTTATCGACCGGGCGCCGGCCGGCGCGATGCTCGGCCTGATCGTCGACCAGCCGGTGGCGACCGACTGGTCGATCGCGTGGCCCGGCCCGCAGCCGTACGGTGTGAAGTTCGGCCCGCTGAAGGAGTGGATGCGACCGCCGCCGTCGAAGGCGGCCCAGTCGCGCCGCACCTCGAAGTCGGCGGACTGCTCCGTCGCGTCGACGATGTCGACGTTGGTGCCGATGTCGCGGTCGTAGCCCGGCTTCGAGGCGACCACCTGCGGGTAGGTGCCCACCGGGACGTCGGCGATCGAGTACTCGCCGAGCGCGTCCGTCGTGTCGAAGAAGTCGAGGCCGGCGAAGCCGACGCGGACGCCTGCGACCGGCTTGCCCGTGTCGGGGTCGGTAACGGTGCCGGCGAGCGAGCCGACGCCGTCGGCCGGGTCGGGCGGGAGCTCGAAGCTCTCGATCGGCGACGTGTCGCCCGCGTCCTCGCTGGCGGCGAAGTAGCCCATGCCACGGGACGCGAAGACCGTCCAGATGGCCGACTCGCGGTCGGTGCGGCCGTCCAGGACGCCGACCTCGTTCGCCTGCAGGATCGCGTTTCGCATGTCCAGGAAGGACGGGTTGCGCGGCGAGAGCCGCATCCCCTCCGTGACCAGGAAGCGCGCATCGCTGACGCCGACCGCCTGCCGCAGCGACCAGAGCGTCTGCGCCCAGATCTCGCCGTCGGCGTGCACCTCGGCGCCGCCCGACCAAATCCTGCCCATGTCGCCGAGGGTGTAGCCGCCCTGGGGCCCGGTGTCGTCGCCGCCCGGGCACGCCGCCGTCGCAGCGGCGATCGGGCAGTCGAGGCCCTCCGTCCGAAGCGTCGGCCGGTTGTTCCCGAGGTAGCGGTCGAGCTTCACGTCGCCGACGGCGCCCGTGTCCGGAGCGAACCCCTCGCCGACGAGGAAGTCCATGGCGTACCAGTCGCTCCAGCCCTCGCCCATGGCGCCGGACTGGAAGGAGTCGAGGGCGCCCCAGCCGTCCGCATACGTGATCAGCCGGTTGGAGAGGCCATGCGCGTACTCGTGGTAGACGACGGACGCATCGTCACCGCCGTTCACATCCGGTGTTGGATCGGTGGCGAAGGCGCCGGTGAAGGACGTGAAGAGGTACATCTGCATCCGCGGCGATGAGCCGTCGGGCGGGGTGAACATGTTCGCGTTCGAGACGTGGAACATGTCCGGCATGAGCGCGCCGAGGAACACGCCGTCGGCGCCCGTCGCCGCGCCGTCGTCGGAGTGTGCGATCACCTTGTCGCCGTTCTCGAAGTTCTGCGTCGTCCAGGCGATGTCCGGGTCGGCCTCGAGATGGTCGTGGAAGGTGTTCAGGAAGTAGAAGACCTGCGTCGAGTTCTGCTTGCGGTTCGGGCCCCAGCTCGCCGTCGAGAAGCTGTCCCACGTGCAGATGCTCGAGAAGCCTGGGTTCGGCGCGCAGAAGCCCTCGGCATGCTGCTCCTCGTTCAGGTTGTAGTCCCAGATCGAGTCCGACTCGTTGGCCTCCTCGCCGCTGAGATCCGCCACGTCGTCGTCGTCGATGTCCGCAAAGACGCGAGCGTAGGAGCCGTTCAGGGTCTGCATGTCCGTGCTCAGCCAGCCCTTCGCGGTGAAGTCGATCAGCGAGACGGAGCCGCCGGAGGCGGCGCCGGGGTAGTAATCCCAGGCCCCGCCCTGCGCGTTGACATCCTCGACCTTGTTGTCGCTTCGCAGCACCTCGCCGCTGCCTGCGTCGACGAGCGAGCTGTAGACCTCGTCGGAGGCGGCGGCGGCGGTGACCCGCCAGGCGAGGCGAACGCCGCGGCCGGTCGAGACCAGGACGAGCCCCGCGCTGTGGCCGCCCGCGAAGCGCGTCACCCGCGCGGCGCCGCGGGGCGAGGCGAGCGGTCGCGGCGCGCGCGCGACGGGGTGGCCGACGTCCCTGAGCGCTTCGCCGACCGCCTCGCCGCCGCTCACGGACACCGCCCCTGCGGGCAGGGTCAGGTCCGGAATGGGCGACCCGAGCACGTTGAGGATGCGCCCGTCTCCCGTGACGCTCGCCCGCAGGTCGTTGTCGAACGCGGGGATGCCGTCGGCCTCCTGCGCCCAGAGCAGGTGGCGGACGCCGAACGCGTCGGTTTCGTCGCGAACGAGCCGCAGCCCGCCGAGGTCGTCCTCGTCCAGCCTGAAGACGCTCTCGTTGGCGCGGACGTAGTCGAGGACGAGGTCGACGGCGTCGCGGCCGGACGGCTCCGTCAGGAACCCGTCGAGCTTCGCCACCACGCGCGGCGTACCGGTCAGCGGATCGAGGTCGACGACGCCGTGGAGGCCCAGCGAGCTGCGGAGCGACTCGGCAGGCGCGGCCGCGGACGAGGTGCCCGAGGCGGTCGCGGCCGAGATGCCGAGAAGGACCAGCGACACGAGGGTCGCTGCGGGCGCACGGAGGCGACGGGTCGGCTGCAGCAGGGTCAAGGGCGGTTGATCCCAGACTGACGCTAGGTGCCCGCGGCGAGCGAGGCGTCCCCCGTACGAGCCATGTCGAGCGCTTCGGCGAGGTCCGCCGGCAGCGGCGAGGACACGTCGACCTCGTCGCCGGTGAACGGATGCGGGAACGCGAGCCGCGCGGCGTGCAGGAACTGCCGCTCGAGGCCGAGGTCGCCGGGTGACGCCGTAGGTGGGGTCGCCCGCGACCGGCAGGTCGACGGCGGCGAGGTGGACGCGGATCTGGTGCGTCCGCCCGGTCTCCAGCCTGACGCGCAGCAGCGCGTGCGCCGGCAGCAGCTCCAGCGACCTCGAAGAGCGTCGCCGCCTCCCGCGGCGTGGCCGTGTCGAGCGAGTGGCGGGTCGGGTCGTGCCGGTCGCGGCCGATCGGCGCCTCGATCCTCCCCGCGCGCGAGCGCGGCCGCCCGCGAACGAGCGCGAGGTACTCCCGGACGAGCTCCCGCTTGCGCAGCAGCCGCTGCAGCCGCCGATGCGCCTCGTCGGAGCGGGCGACGACGAGGAGCCCGGAGGTGTCACGGTCGAGCCGGTGCACGATGCCGGGGCGCTCCGGCTCCTCGCCGCCCTCGATCGCGTGAGCGAGGAGACCCTGGACGAGCGTCCCGTGCGCGTGGCCCGCCGACGGGTGGACGACGACCCCCGCGGGCTTGTCCACGACGAGCAGGTGCTCGTCCTCGTAGGCGACGCGCAGTCCCTCCACCGGCTCCGGCTCCAGGACGCCTTCGCGGCGCTCGGGCAGCTCGAGCTCGAGCTCCTCCCCGCCTGCGAGCCGGTGGCTCTTCGGCCGCGGGGAGCCGTCCACGAGCACGGCCCCGTCGCCGAGCAGCCGCTCGGCGGCCGCGCGCGAGCCGACGCCCTCACAGGCCGCGAGGAAGCGGTCGAGCCGCTCGCCGGCCGCCTCAGGCGGCACGACGAGCCTTCATCCCGTCGTCTTGGGAGCCGTTCGGCGCAGGCGCGGCTGGCGCTCGGCGGAGACCAGCGCCGCCAGCAGGATCGTGACGCCGACGACGATGAACGAGTCGGCGAGATTGAACGCCGGCCAGAAGCGAAGGTCGAGGAAGTCGGTGACGTGCCCGAGCCGGAGCCGGTCGATCAGGTTGGCGAGGCTCCCGCCGACGAGCAGGCCGAGCGCGACGGGCAGGACCGGGTGCCGCGCGCCGGCGCGGGCGAAGTAGAAGAGCATCCACCCGACCGCGCCCGCGGTGAGCACCGTGACCACCGTCGCCCAGCTCGAGAAGAGCCCGAAGGCGATGCCCGGGTTCGTGACGTGGCGGATCTCCAGGGGCCCGACGATCTGCACGGACTCGCCGAACTCGAGCTGGCTGACCACGATCTGCTTCGTCACCTGGTCGGCGACGACGGCCGCGAACGCCACCGCGAGCAGGCCGAACCAGTGGAACGGCGTCGCTGACAGCGACCGCTCGACCATCGAGATCGGCACGCGTCCGTCAGTGGCGGAGCCGACGCGAACGTCGATCAGCCGCGCCGACGGGTTGCTGACTAGCCCTTCTCGGCGAGACGTTGGCAGTCGATACACCTCGTTGCGTACGGGAGGGCCTCGAGCCGATCCTCGGCGATCTGCTTCCCGCAGCGCGAGCATGTCCCGAACGTCCCGTTCTCAATTCTCTCGAGCGCTTCGTCGATCCCGCTCAGCACGCTCTCGGAGTTCTCCTCGAGCGTGAGGTCGATCTCTCGGTTCAGGGTCGCGGTCGCGGAGTCGGCGAGGTGGTTGTCGAACGCCTCCTCCCCGCTCTCCTCCTCGAGCGACGCCCCGGAACTCGCCTCGCGCAGGGTCTCGACGGTGACCGACACCCGGTCGCGCTCCTCGAGCAGGATCTGGCGGAAGCGCTCGGTGTCCACTCACCGAGTATATAGGGGGGTCCGAACGCCTCCAGCGGGGATCAGGCGGCCTGGTGGGAGCCCCTGCCGGGCACCTCTCGAGCGGCCGCCGGCTCGCCCTGGAGCCGCTCCAGCGCCGAGGTGAGGAAGGCCCGAAACTCGGCCCGGACGTCGGTCTCGAGCGTTCGGAGGCGGCGGATCTCGTCGCGCACGCGCTGCTCCTCGCCCTCGGCCGTCGCCGCGATCTCGCGCGCCTTCGCGCGGGCCTCCTCGACGATCAGGTCGGACTCGTGATGCGCCCGGGCGCGGAGCTCGTCGGCCATGCGCTCGGCCGAGAGGAGGGTGTTGCGCAGGGCCTCCTCGATCTCGCGCTGGCGCAGCAGCTCGGACTCCAGCCGCTCGATCTCGTCGCGCAGGTCGGCCCGATCGCGCCAGACGTCCTCGTAGCTCGAGGCGATGTCGTCCAGCAGGCGGTCGACGCCGGGCCGTTCGTAGCCGAGCGGCCGGCGACCGATCCTGACATGGCGAATCTCGACAGGCGTGAGCGACATCCCGGCGGGTCCTTCGCCGCCGGCCTGTGCATTCCTACAGCGAGCTGAGTCCGCGCTGGACGAGCGAATGGGCGATCGTGAGCACGATGATCGCCAGGATCGGCGAAAGGTCGAGCCCGAGCCCGCCCAGGTTCAGCTGCGGGATGAAGCGCCGGAAGACGCGCAGGTACGGGTTCACGACGTCGTACAGGAACCGCTGGATCCGGTTGAGGGTCATGTTGTACGGGAGCGGCACCCAGGACGTGATGATGTAGGCGAGGATGCAGATCAGGTAGACGTAGTAGAGGGCGGAAACGAAGCCCTGTGCCGTCGAGATCGCATCCGCGAGAAGCATCGCGGGAGAAACCTACCGGCCGGAGCGGATCAGCGACTATCTAGGCCTGGTTGAAGAAGCCGCGGTCGACGAGCTTTGCGCGCTCCTCGGCCGAGACCTCGACGTCCCGCGGGGTCAGCAGGAACACCTTGTCTGCGACCCGCTGCATGCTCCCGCCGAGCGCGTAGGTGAGGCCGCTCGAGAAGTCGATCAGGCGCTTCGAGAGCTCAGGGTCGGCGCTTTGCAGGTTCACGATCACGGGCACGGAGTCCTTGAACTTGTCGGCGATCGACTGCGCGTCGTTGAAGCTGCGCGGGACGACGAGGTGCACCTTGACCGACGCTGCCGCGACGGGCTCGAGGCGGCGGCTGCTGCTCGGCGAGCGCATGACCGCGGTCTGCGCGCCGGCCTGCGCGTCGGGCTCCGACCAGTCCTCGAACTCGCCCCGCCGCCGGGCGGCCCGTGGGTTCAGGCGCCGGACGTTCTGGCGGTCGCGGTCGTAGGTGCGCTCGAGGTCCTCCTCGGCCGCGTACGCCTCCTCGTCCCAGTACTCGTCCTCTTCGACGATGCCGAAGTAGACGAGCGCTCGACTCCAGACGTCTCCAAGTCCCATACCGCCAGACGATAATAGACGCTGGGTCGGAGCATCTAGGAGGGGTTGGCGGAACGTCGCTCGTCGCCGGGGTGCGATGGTCGTTCCGAGGCAAGGACGCAGGGAGCGCTCGTAGCCAAGGCTACGGGCGCGACTGAGGACGCCGCTTCGGGGCGAGCAGCGCGGCCCGGCGGCACAGGCTGCGTTTCGTCAAACCCTCCTAGCCGTACAGAACGGATCCCACCCGCACGAGGGTCGCCCCCTCCTCGGCGGCCACTCGGTAGTCCTGGGACGTCCCCATGGAGATCTCGCTCGAGCCCGTGCTCGGCGGCCAGCTCCCGGAGCCGGCGAAAGAAGGGGCGGGACTCCTCCGGGTCGTCCGCCAGCGGAGGCATCGTCATCAGGCCGCGGACGTCCGCGCCGAGCTCCCGCGCCTCGGCCAGGAAGCCGGGCAGCGTCGTCGGGAGCCACCCCGGACTTCGTCTCCTCCCCCGACAGGTTGACCTCGACGAGCGCGGGGATGGTCAGGCGTCCCGCCGCGGAGATGCTCGAGAGCGAATGGCAGAGCTCGCAGAGCTCCGACACGTCCCGCGCCTTCCGTGACTGGAGGTGGCCGATGAAGTGCCAGCGGAAGCTCTCGCCGTGGAGCGCATGCTTGGCGGCCAGATCCTGGAGGCGGTTCTCCCCCACCACCTCGACGCCCGCTTCCGCAAGCACGCCCAGGTCGTCCGCGCTCACGTACTTCGTGGCGGCGACGACGGTCACCCCCGGCCCGACCTCGGCCCGGATCCGCTCGTAGCTCGCCCGGACGACCTCAGCGGAGAGTGGCAACGATCCCCTGGCGCCCTGTGCGGCCCCGGTCGCGGCGATGGGAGAAGAAGAGCTCGTCCTCGCAGGACGTGCAGAGACCGAAGCGGTCGACGGTCTCGCAGCCGGCCTCGCGGAGCGCCCGCTCCGCCGCCTCGGCCAGGTCGAGGTGCCGCCCGGCGACGACCTCCGTCGCCGAAGCGCTCGCGGAAGGGCGCGGCGACCTCGTCGTCGACCTCGTAGCAGCACGCGCCGATCCCAGGCCCGATCGCGCCGGCGAGCTTCCCGCCGCCGAGAGCGGCCGCTCCGGACTCGACGATGCCGCCGAGCAGCCCGCGCCAGCCGACGTGGAGCACGGCGACCGCGGGCGTCCCGTTCGTCCGCGTGAGCGCGACCGGCAGGCAGTCGGCCGCGAGGAGCATGACCCCCCGGCCCGGCTCGTCGGTCCAGAGCCCGTCGCAGCGCTGGAACTCGAGGCCGGGCGTGACGATCCCGCGGCCGTCGGCCTTCACGACCTCGGCGCTGTGCATCTGCCACGCCATGGTCGCGGTCTCGGGGTCGACGCCGACCCGCGCGCAGAGGCGCCTCCGGTTCTCGCGGACGTTCTCGGGGTCGTCGTCCGTGAGGACGCCGAGGTTCAGCGACTCGAACGCCCCCTCGCTGACCCCGCCGAGCCGCGTCGAAAACGCGACCCTGTACGGCCCCGGGGCCTCCCACTCCAAGAGCGTCATACGTTCACGATATTGACCATCACCCGTGTGGTCTCGTCGAGAACCTCGCCGAAGACGTCCCAGAACTGGTCGTTGAAGGCGAAGATCAGGACGAAGATCCCGATCATCCCCACCTGGTCGAGCTGAGCCCAGCGGGCGTGCATCGCGCGCGGCATCACGGCCGCGATGATCCGGGAGCCGTCGAGCGGCGGGATCGGGATCAGGTTGAAGAGCCCGAGGACGACGTTCACCTGGAACGCGTACACGAGCACGGTGAACGCTGTCCCGGTGAGGTCGCCGTGGACGAGGACCGCGACGCACCCCAGCGCGAGCACCAGGTTCGTAGCGGGCCCGGCAGCGGCCACGATCGCCATGTCGACCTGCGGCCGCCGGAAGTGGAGCGGGTTGATCATCACCGGTTTCGCCCAGCCGAAGATGAAGCTCGACGCGAAGGCCGTGATGGCGAACATGGCCGTGCCGAGCGGGTCGAGGTGGGAAATCGGGTTGAGGGTCAGCCTGCCGTCGGCCCGCGGAGACGGATCCCCGAGCCACGTGGCCACGTAGGCGTGGGCGAGCTCGTGCAGCACGAGGCTGACGAGGAGGAGCGGCAGCAGGTAGAGGAAGGTCTCGAGGCTCACGCACGCACTGCCGATGAGCTCGCGCGCGGCGGCGAGCTCGGCGTCGCGCCCGCCGACCTCGCCGTTGAGCTTGCGACGCAGAACCTCCTCGAGTACCTCGCCCACCTGCGGCGACTCGGCCAGGCCGAGCTCGGCCAGGTCGGCGCCGGAGATCTCGAGCCGGATGCCGCGGAGCTCGTCGAAGTAGCGCTCGAGCCGGGCGCGCACCTCGTCGTCCGCACCGGCCATGGCCATGAGGACGCCGTCGGGATCGTGCGGCTCGGCGAGCGCGCGCAGCGCGGCGGGCTCGTCCGTCCCGGCGACCAGCTCCCGCAGGCGCGGCGCCACGACGACCGCGTCGGCGATCCGGTCCGCGTCGCGGCGGCGCAGGCGCAGCCGCTCGAACCAGTCGTAGAGCTCGTCCGGGGGCAGGCGGCGTGCGAGCGCGGCGAGCCGCGGACGCCAGAGCGGCGTCTCGGGCGCGAACCGGGTCCGCAGCCCGTCCAGCTCGGCGACGAGCTCGACCGCGTCCTCCCCTGCCGCTAGGTGCGGGTGGACCGCCCGGTCGAGGCGAGCTCGGCCAGGCGCCGGAGCGTGCCGGCGACGTCCTCCTCCTCCAGCAGCGCCTCCAGCTCGTCGCGGAGCCGCGCGGAGGAGAGCTCGCCGACCAGCTCCATCTCCACGCACGCCCGCGCCAGCCCCTGGGTGTGCGCCTCCATGCGGAAGCCGTAGCGGTTCTCGTAGCGAAGCGCGCGGAAGAGCCGCGTCGGGTCGTCGATGAAGGAGAGGTTGTGCAGCACCCGGATGACTCCCGCCTCGAGGTCGCGCAGCCCGCCGAAGAAGTCCACGAGCCGCCCGAAGTCCTCGCCCTTCAGGGACACGGCGAGGGCGTTGATCGTGAAGTCGCGCCGGTAGAGATCCTGGCGGATCGACGCCTGCTCGACGGCGGGCAGCGCGCCCGGATAGTCGTAGAACTCGGTGCGCGCGGTGGCGACGTCCACTCGGCCCTCGTCGTACACGACGACCGCGGTGCCGAACTTGTCGTGAGGGACGACGCGGCCGCCGAGCGCCTTCGCCAGGGCCCGCCCGAACGCGATCCCGTCGCCTTCGACTGCGATGTCCACGTCGAAGCTGGGCTCGTCCATGAGCAGGTCGCGGACGGCGCCGCCGACGAGGTAGACCCCCTCGAAGGCCTCACCCACCGCCTGCACCGCCTCGAAGACGCGCCCCAGGCCGGGGACGGCGAGCAGCCGGTCGCGCAGGTCGAGCCCCGCAGGCGCCTCCTCCTCGGAGAGCGGCTCCCCGAGCGCGCGCAGCAGGTCGCTCCGCGCGACGACGCCCACGACCTCGTCGCCCTCGAGCACGGCGACGCGGCCGGCGTCGGAGGTCCGGAGCAGGCGGGTGAGCTCGGGGAGCGGCGTGTCCTCGGCGCAGGTGACGACCTCGGAGCTCATGACGCTCTTCACCGGCGCGTGCGAGAGACCATGCGCGATCGCCTGGTCGAGGTTCTCGCGGGTGGCGTGGCCGGCGAGACGCTGCGGGTCGCCGACGAGGATCCCGCTCTGGCGGTGACGCTGGCACAGCACCATCGCCTCGGAGACGGTGTCGTCGGGCCCGACGAAGCGCGCGGGGCGCGACATGATCTCCGCCGCCGTTCGTACCGGCCGGGCCGCGTCCGGGAGAGCGGCCAGGACGAGCTCCCGCGCCTCGGCCAGCGGGCCGTGGTGCACCGCCGAGGCGGCCTGGGAGTGGCCGCCGCCTCCGAGCGCCGCCGCGACGACCGCCGCATCCAGCTCGGGGATCCGCGTCCGGACGACGCAGAAGACGCGCCGGTCGATCTCGACGAGGCAGACGAGGGCCCGGGCGTCGGTGAGGTCGACGATCTTGTGCGCGAGGTTGGAGATCCCGTCCACGTACGCGGGCCAGGAGACCGGGGCCAGCAGCACCTCGAGCCCCGCGACGGTGTGGTTCTCGAGCGCGGAGACCAGCGCGTCCAGGAGCGCTCGCTCCTCCTCGGCGAGCGGCGAGCGCAGGTACTGCGCGACCATGTCCTGCCGGGCCCCGTGGCGCAGGCACCAGGCCAGCGCCTCGGCGTCCCGGACGCCCACCCCGGGATAGCCGAGCGAGCCCGTGTCCTCGTGGATCCCGAGCGCGAAGACGGTCGCCTCGAGCGGCGAGACCACGATCTCCCGCTCGGCGAGGATGCCGACCATCGTGGTCGTCAGGGCGCCGTCCTCCGAGAGGAGGAGGTTCTCGGGCCTCACCCAGTCGGGCGCCTCGCCGGCGTGGTGGTCGAAGACGACGACCTCGACGGCGGGGTCGCGCGCGACGCGCTCGAACTCGCCCAGGCGCTCGGGATGGACGGTCTCGACCACGACGAGCCGGCGGATCGCCTCCAGGTCGACGCGGCCCGCCTCGAGCAGGTCCAGCTCGTCCGCGTGCAGGCGGTAGAACTCGCGCACGTTCCGGTTCAGAGAGCCGGAGAGCGCAATCGCCGCGCCCGGGTACAGACGACGCGCCGCGAGCATCGCGGCGAGCGCGTCGAAGTCCGTGTTCGTGTGGGAGACGATGACGTCCACGGCTAGAAGGTTAGACCCCGGCCCCCTATCCCCTGTTCTAGGGATGGCGCGACCGTCGTTTCGAGAAGACGGTGCGCTTGGGGTCACGATTTGGTGCCGAAGAGACTGTGCATTCTCCTCCCTGTGCTCGCGCTCGCTCTGGCGATCGCGGCGCCGGCGACCGCCACGCCGGCAGCGCCGACGAACCTGGCCGTCGCTGACCTGATTGCGGGCCCCGGCGTGTTCGATCCGCAGTTCACGTGGTCCGCGGTGACGGGCGCGAAGGGCTACCAGGTCGAGGTCAACTCCACCGACTACTGGGCGCCCGGCTCGAAGGTCTGCTGCGACAACGTCAGCTTCACCGTGCCGATGACGACCTTCGGCATCGCCTTCTCGCCTCCGGTCGTCCTTGCGAACGACGATGAGTACTTCTGGCGCGTTCGCGCGCTCGACGTGGCCAACGTCGCCGGCCCCTGGACGGCCGGGCCGTCGTTCGTCAAGGGCTTCGGAACCAGTCCCAGCGTCCCCAACCTGCGGCTGGTAGGCCTGGACCTCGAGGATCTCCCGACGGGCTCTGCCGTCGCGACTCCGATCATTCTCTGGGATCCGTCGGCGGGGGCATCCAGCTACCGGGTCGACGTGACGGCGTACGGCTCGGGCTCCTGCGACTGGTCCGACTCGGTCTGGGAGAAGAAGACCACGGTTACCGGTTGGACGCCCCTCGGCTGGACTCGGGCCTCGGGCGCCGACCCGCTCTCGCGTGGGATCGTTCCATCGGACGACCTCTTGAGTGCGCTGGAGGCAGGCACGCAGTACTGCGTGCGAGTCAGCCCCATCGACGGCCCGTCGGTTGCCTCCGGCGGCCCACAGGTGGAGGCCGATTGGACCTACCTCCCGGCGATCAACGCGCCTGCCTTCGAGTGGTCGGGCCCTCCGGGCGCCGGGGCCTGCAGCCCGTGTGCTCCTGCCGCGTTGGACTATCTCCGCCCCATCGGAGGCTCGACAGTGGGCGCGATGCCGGTCTTCACGTGGAACCCGATTCCTGGCGCGCAGAGCTACTTCATCGTCGTGGCGAACGATCCGTTCTTCACGACGATCGAGGATTACGCCTATACGCGGATCACCGCGTACGCGCCCCGGAAGCTCTCGCAGACGCGGGGTTACCCGGACAAGACGTCGAACTACTACTGGTCCGTGCTGCCCGCCACGGGCGCCAACGGCCTTGGCGTCTCCATCGACCCCGTCAATAGCAATCCACAGGCGTTCGCGAAGCAGGCGACCCCACCCACGCTCCTCGGTCCTGCGGGCGGAGCCCTGCTGTCCACAGCGGCAACGGTCTTCCACTGGACGCCGGTCTTCGAAGCTCGTCGTTACCGCCTGCAGGTCTCCGAGGATCCGAGCTTCGCCAACGTCATCCAGGAACAGTCGGCGATCACCACCGGCGCCGTGACCGACTCGACCGCGTACACGAGTAGTACGAACTACCCGACCGGCGAAACCCTCTATTGGCGCGTCCAAGCCGAGCTCGAGGACGAGAGCTCGAAGTTCGTCGGTCTCCGCTGGTCGACGACGGGGACGTTCCAGCGCCAGGCGACCTCCGGCGGGGGCGGCGGGACTGCGGACACGCGCTTCAAGGCGAGCGCGAAGGGCTACCCGGTGCGCCGGGTCTACAAGACCGTGACCATCACCGTCCGCAACCTGGGCACCAGCGCGCCCGTGGCCTCTGCTGCCGTGCGAGTCTCGGGGGCCGGCGTCGCCGCAGCGACGAAACACACGAGCTCGCTGGGGAAGGTGACGTTCAGGATTCGCGCTACACGCTACCCCGGCACGGTCACCTACCGCATCACGAAGACGGGCTACACGGCCCTGTACTTCCGCCAGTCCGTCCGCGCCTCGTAGCGACGCTGGGCTACGAGCGGCGCGCGACCACGGCGATCTCGATCCGCGCTCCGGAGGGAAGCGACGCGATCTCCACCGTGGCGCGGGCGGGGTACGGCTCCGTGAGGTGGCGGGCGTACACCTCGTTCATCGCCTGGAAGTCCTGCAGGTCGATGAGGAAGATCGAGGTCATGCACACATCGTCGAGGCCGGCGCCGGCCTCCGCGAGGATCGCCGACAGGTTCTTCATCACCTGCTCGGTCTGCTCGACGATGCCGCCGTTGACCACCTTGCCCTGGACCGGGTCGATGCCCAGCTGGCCCGAGACGAAGATCAGCTCTCCGGCCACGATGCCCTGCGAGTATGGCGCACCCTCGAACGGCGCCGGGGCGCTCTCGGTCCTCACCGCACGCTTGTTCATGCCTCCACCCTTTCGATGCTCGCGCCGAGGGCGCGCAGGCGCCCGTCGATCCGTTCGTAGCCGCGGTCGATCTGCCCGATGTTGCCGATGGTCGAGCGCCCCTCCGCGCAGAGGCTCGCAATCAGCATCGCCATGCCCGCCCGGATGTCGGGGCTCTCCATGCGCTCGCCGTAGAGCCGCGTCGGGCCGTTGACGACCGCGCGGTGCGGGTCGCACAGAATGATCCGCGCGCCCATGGTCACCAGCTTGTCCACGAAGAAGAGCCGGTTTTCGAACATCTTCTCGAAGATCAGCACGGTGCCCCTGGCCTGGGTCGCCACGGCGAGCGCGATCGACGTCAGGTCGGCGGGGAAGGCGGGCCACGGGCCGTCCTCCACCTTCGGGATCTGCGCGCCGAGGTCGTCCTGGATGACCAGGTTCTGGCCGCCGGGAACACGCACGGAGCTTCCTTCTGCGTGCCACTCGAGGCCCGAGGCGCTCGAAGCCGTGCCAGACGCCGACCATGTGCTCGGGGACGACATCCTCGATCACGATCTCCCCCTCCGTCACCGCTGCGAGGCCGACGAAGCTCGCCACCTCGATGTGGTCGGGGCAGATGCGCCACTCCCCGCCGCCGAGGCGGTCGACGCCGTGCACGGTGAGGACGTTGGAGCCGATGCCCTCGATCCGGGCGCCCAGCGAGACCAGGAAGCGGCACAGGTCCTGGACGTGAGGCTCGCAGGCCGCGTTCACGATCGTCGTCTCGCCGTCGGCGAGGGCTGCTGCCATTACCGCGTTCTCCGTCCCCGTGACCGAGGCCTCGTCGAGGAAGACCTGCGCGCCGATCAGCCGCTTCGCCTTCATACGGAGCTTCCGGTCGGCGTCGATCGCCGCGCCGAGGCGCGCGAAGGCGTGGATGTGGGTGTCGAGCCGCCGGCGGCCGATCACGTCGCCCCCGGGCGGCGGCACGATGGCCTCACCCCAGCGGGCCAGGAGGGGCCCGGCGAGGAGGATCGAAGCGCGGATGCGCGTACAGAGCTCGGCGTCGAGCTCGTGCTTGCGCACGTCCTCGGCGACGATGCGGACGACGCCCTCGCCCGCGTTCTCCACCTCCACCCCGAGGTCCCGGACGAGCTCGAGCATCGTCTCGACATCGAGGATGGCGGGGACGTTCGTCAGCGTGACGGGCTCCTCGGTCAGGAGCGCCGCGGCGATGATCGGCAGGGCAGCGTTCTTGTTGCCGGCCGCGCGGATGCTTCCGCTGAGCGGGCGACCGCCTTCGATGACGAAGGAATCCATCAGTCTGTCTGCGACAAGGGTCTCGGGCACAGAGTCTCGTTCGCGGCTCGCATGGCCGAAGCGACCGAGGAGGCTATCCTAAACGCCCCGATGGACGTGACCCGCGAGCGCGCCTGGGAGACCCTGACCCGCTACACGCAGAGCGAGGCGCTGCGACGCCATGCGCTCGCAGTCGAGGCGAGCGTGGGCTTCTACGCCGAGCAGGGCGGTGAAGACGAGGAGCTGTGGCGCGCGGTCGCGCTCCTGCACGACTTCGACTACGAGATCCACCCGACGCTCGACAAGCACCCGCAGGACGGCGCGCCGATCCTCCGCGAGGAAGGCTGGCCCGAGGAGGTCGTCGAGGCCGTCCTCTCGCACGCCGAGCACCTCGAGCTGCCACGCGACACGCCGCTCAAGAGGACCCTCTTCGCCTGCGACGAGCTGGCCGGCTTCATGCACGCCTGCGGGCTCGTGCGCCCGGACGGGATCGCGACGCTCGAGCCGAAGTCCGTCAAGAAGAAGCTGAAGCAGCCGTCCTTCGCGGCCGGCGTCCACCGCGACGAGGTGTACGCGGGCGCGGAGCTCCTCGGCCTCGAGCTCGACGAGCACATCTCGAACGTCGTTGCCGCGATGCGCCCGATCGCGCCCCAGCTCGGGCTGCGGACCGGTGATCGTCCAGACTAGGCGAGGAGGCGAGCCCGGGCGCTCCGGGCCAACGGCTTGAGGTCGCCCGGGTTCAGGGCGTATGTGTGGCAGAAGCCCGTCACCGCCGCGAGCATCTTGCCCGACTGCGTGACGAGGGTCGCGAAGCGGTACGAGCCGTCGCGCGAGTCGAAGGTGACGACGATCCCGACGAAGCCCCGGCCGGCGTTCGGCAGCGGCTGAGCCTGGACGCCCTGCACCTGGAGCCCGGTCTCCCTCGCGATCTCGTCCACGAGCTTGTGCGCGTAGGCCTGCCTGCCCTCGGCTCTCCCGAGCCGGAGGTACGCGTTCGTGGCGTCCGCCTTCGTGCGATAGAGCTGGGTCTCTGCCCGCAGCTTGATCAGGTGCGAGCCGCCGACCCGGACGTCCTGGAAGACCCGGTAGAAGGTGAGGTAGTCATCGTTGGCCGACCGTCCCTCGCTTGCTGCGATCGCGCCCGGCGCGACGTCGCCCGCCGAGGCCGTCAGAGCGGGAAGCTTCTCCTGCCCCACGAAGGCGGCCTTCTGCGCCTCGTCCGCCTCGGGCGGGGCCGGGTCCGCCCCGATCTGCCCGGCGAGAACGTCCTGGATGCGCTTGTCGAGCTTGACCGCGAGCGCCCGGGCCTCGGCTGTCGCGTCTTCCTTGTCGCCGCGCACGATCTGCACGACGCCGACCATCTGCGCGCGGCGGAAGGCAACGCCTGTCACGTAAATCCTTCGCTTGCCGAGTACCGAGACGGCGTAGTATCCCTCGGCCTCGTCCCCCACGACGGTCACGTCGAAGCCGGTGACGCCCGAGAGCTTCGAGCCGTCCGATTGCCGCCCCTGAAAGCGCTCGAGGTCGGCCAGCTGCTTGTGCAGGTACTGAGCGGCGTAGACCGTGTCCTCCATGAGCTCGACCGCGGTGCAGACCCTGAGCACGCCCTGCAGCCTCTTGAGGGAGGCAAGGCTCGAGGTGCCGACGACGAGCGTGTGCCCGTTGAGGCGACCGGCGCTCCGCAAGGACTTGCCGGTGTCCGCGGGATCCGGCGTGTCCTCGGCGGCCTCGGCGTTCAAGACGGCGCCGCCGTCCTCACCCTTCATGCCCTCGGCGATCGTCCCGAGCTCGCTCCGGGAAAGCACCATCGCGGCGAGCTGAGCCCGGGTGATCTTCGGCTGTTCGGCGGCGTCGAGGGAGTCCTTCCCGCCCAGGCCACACCCGGCCAGCAGCACGACGGCGCCGGTGAGGACCAGGCCCCCCAGAAAACGCGGCATGCCTATCGCTTCGGCTCGGGCTGGAGGGAGCTATAGCCCCCGAACGAGGCGTTCGAGGTCGTCGTCGCTCGTCCAGAAGCCGCACGACGCGCGCACGAGCCCGGTGCCCGGGAGATCTCGCACGACGACCCCCTGCTCGGCCAGCTTCGCGACCACGACATCCGTCTCCTCGATCCGCCAGGACACCAGCGTGGCCTGGCCGGGCTCCGTCACGACCTCGAAGCCGCGCTCCTCGAGCAGGGTGCGGCAGCGGGCTGCCGCCTCTTGGGCGTGGGCGAAGCGATCGTCACCCGCCTCCCGCGCGAAGGCCAGCGACGCGAGCAGGCCCGCCACCGACGCCGGCGGCGTCCACGAGCCTTCGAACCGCGCGGCCGTCTCGACGAGCTCGTAGTCGGGGAGCTTCCAGGAGAAGTACGAGGGGAACACGACGCGGCAGTCGTCCAGCCGCTCTCGCTTGACGTAGAGCGCGCCGGTGGAGGCCGGGCCGAGCAGCCACTTCTGCGCGGAGACCGTGTAGAAGTCGCAACCCAGCGCCTCGACGTCGACGGGGATCGTGCCGGCTCCCTGCGCGCCGTCCACCAGGACCGGGATCCCGCGTCCCGCCAGCTCCCTCACCGGGAAGACCGCTCCCGTGATCCACGAGACGTGCGAGATGGCGATCAGGCGCGTGAGCGGCGTGATCTCGGCCTCGAGGGCGGCGAGGAGGCCGGCGGCCGGGAGATCGCGCACCGCTGCCTTCCGCAGCTTCGCGCCCGCGGCGACGAGGCCGCCGAGGAGGCCGGGGTGCTCGGAGTCCGTGGTCACGACCTCGTCGCCCGGCCCGATGTCGAGGCCGCGCAGGGCGATGTTGCACCCCTCCGTCGACGAGGCGGCCAGCGCGATCTGCTCGGCCTGCGCCCCGATCAGCGCGCCGATCTCCCCCCGCAGGCGCTCGCGGTCGCTCATGACGCCCTCGAAGTACGCCTTGCTCGACCGACCCTCCTCGAGCTCGCGGCGCTCGACCGCCTGAACCGCCTCGACCGTGGCGCGCGGGAGCGGCCCAAACGTGCCCGCGTTCAGGTAGGCGTAGCGGTCGAGGACCGGAATCCCCGCGCGAACGGCTACGAGGTCGATGCGATCACCGCTTCGACCGGCGCGTGGTCGGAGAGCACCGAGCCGTTCACCCGACGGCGCTCCTCCGGCCAGATCTCCGGGCCCCGCTCGAGCTCGACGCCCCGCGCGAGAATCTGGTCGATCCCGGCAATCGGCTGCGTGAAGCCCGGCACCGGATGGCGGTCGAGGTTGAAGTCGCCGAACAGGATGCACCGCTCTGCGCCGGCCAGAAGCGAGGCCGCACGCTCGATCTCCCCCACGACGAGGCTCCTGTCGTCGCTGTTGGACGCGTGCAGGTTGGCCAGCACCACCTGCTCGCCGTGCGCGTCGATCTCCAGCGTGTGGCACACGCGCCGCTGGCCTCCGCGCAGCAGCCAGTCGGCGCGCGAGAGGCCCGGGTTGAGGACGATCCGCCGGTGGCGCCCGACCTCGAAGTGCGGGTTGACGAGCAGCGCGTTGGCCTGCCCGGTGAGACTCGAGCGGAAGCGGGGCGGGCCGGCCTCCGTCACGCGGCGCGCGAGCGGGCCGAGGAGCGCGGGCATGGTCTTCGCCCACGAGGCCGTCATGCCGCTCCAGCCGTCGAGGCGCGACACCGCCCAAAGCGGCACCTCCTGCAATGCGACCACGTCGGGGGCGTCCGCGGTCACGAGCCGCACCATCTGCTCTAGGTGCAGCGTGTCCGACTCCGGGTGCGTCCTCCCGTGGTAGAGGTTCCAGCTGCGAACGAGGAGGCGCACTAGTGCCCCTCCAGGCAATACACGCCTGCTTCTGCCCCGCGATCACGAGGCGCCAGAGCCCACCCTCGCCCTTGCCAAGGCATCCAGCCTTGGCTGCGACCGAGTGCGAACTCTGGCTTGGTGCTCACGACGCAGAAGCGGGGCAGCATTACCTGAAGGGGCACTCGGTCTAGTCTAGGAGCGTGCGAGGGCGCTTCGTCGACCTCGTCGAGCGCCAGCTGGAGCTGTTCGAGGCCGAGAACGCGGATCTCCTTCAGGACTGCCAGGCGGCTCTCGACGTCTACAACGCCACGTCACGAGACGAGGCCGAGGAGCTCTACGGCGACTACGTCGACCGGGTCGACACGGCGCGCGACGCGCTGCTCGAGTACCGCGGCACCTTCGCAAAGACGCTGGATGCGGAGGCATCCGAGGAGTACGAGGCCGTCTTCAACGACCTCGCCCGCAAGCGCCTCCCCGAGCTCGGACTCGAACTGGACTAGCCCAGCCCTCCGCTCCTTCCGCGGCCCGGTCTGACGGGATTCGGAGCGCCCGCTCCAGGGTAGGTAGAACACGCTGCCCAGTCCCTCGTCGCAGGAGGAACCCAATGCGAAAGCTCGTCGTCCTCGCCGCCCTGCTCGGGCTGGTGCTCACCACTGCTGCGAGCGCCCAGGCGAGGATCATCCCGGGCCAGTACATCGTCGTCCTCAAGGACGGCCGGTCGAGCCCGGCGGCCGCCGCGTACGCCCGCTCCCAGGGTGCCAGCGTGTTCGCGGTCTACGGAAGGGTCCTGGACGGCTACGCCGCTCGGCTCACGCCTGTCGAGCTCGCTGCGGTCCGGTCCGACCCCCGCGTGGCCTACGTCGAGCACGACCGGACGATGTCGATCTCGACGACCCAGACAAACGCGACCTGGGGGCTCGACCGGATCGACCAGCGCTCCCGACCGCTCAGCACCACGTACACGTACTTCGCCACCGGGGCCGGGGTGCGGGCCTACGTCATCGACACCGGCATCCGCTTCAGCCACACGCAGTTCGGAGGGCGGGCGATCAGCGGCTTCGACGCGGTCGACGGCGGCAGCGCCGACGACTGCCACGGCCACGGGACGCACGTCGCCGGCACCGTCGGCGGCTCGAAGTACGGCGTCGCCAAGGGCGTGACGCTGGTTGCGGTGCGCGTCCTCGGCTGCAACGGCAGCGGCTCGACCTCCGGCGTCATCGCCGGCGTCAACTGGGTCACCGGCAACCACCAGGCCGGACAGCCGGCCGTGGCGAACATGAGCCTCGGCGGGGGCGCCAGCTCGGCGCTCGACACCGCCGTCAGGAACTCCATCGCCGACGGTGTCAGCTACGCGATCGCCGCCGGCAACGGCAACATTTTCGGCATGGCCCAGAACGCGTGCAACTCGTCCCCGGCGCGGGTGACGGAGGCGATGACCATCAGCGCGACCGACTCGAGCGACCGCAAGGCTTCGTGGGCGAACTACGGCAACTGCGTCGACTGGTTCGCCCCGGGCGTGTCGATCACCTCGGCGTGGTACACGAGCTCGACCGCGACCCGGACGATCAGCGGGACATCGATGGCGACGCCGCACACGGCAGGAGTCGCCTCCCTGTACCTTCAGGGCAATCCGGGGGCAAGTCCGGCGACGGTTCGAACGACGCTCTTCAACCGGACGACGAAGAGCATCGTCACGTCGTCGTCGACGACGAACAACCACCTGCTCTTCACCAACTTCTAGGCGGCTCGCGAGCGGGGCCGGCTCCGACCGGCTCCGCTCGTCTCACCGCACGACGCGGAAGAAGCCCTGGGGCGCCAGGCCGGCGATGCGGCGCGTGAGCGGGTCGACGGAGCGGCCGTCGTCCTCCCGGCTCTCCTTGCGCTTCACCGCCGCCCGCACGACGAAGCCGCCCAGGTAGCGGATCGGCTCGGGCGGGAACCGGCCGGTCACGCCGCGGTTCAGGCCGGAGCCCGACCACTCGTCGTCGCGGCCGAGCACGCTCGAGGCGAGGATCTTGGCGGCGGTCAGGCTCGGCGCGACGCCGTTCCCCGAGTAGCCGGCGCCGTAGACCACCGGTACGCGGCCTGAGAGCCTGCCGAAGACGGGCGCGCCGTCGGTGGTGCGGTCGATGGGGCCGCCCCAGGCGTGCGTTACGTCGACGCCCTGCGCGTACGGGACGAGGCGAACGAGATCCTCGCGGAGCCGGCGCTCGGCCGACGCGCTGTAGCCGAAGTACTCGTCGTCCACGCGGCCGTTGTAGACGTGGCGGTGCCCGCCCTGGCCGAACGCGATCCGCCCGTCCGTCGTCGTCCGGTAGTAGTGGACCATCAGGCGACCGTTCGAGAGCGCCTCGCCGCCGGTCCAGCCCGCCTCCTGCAGCCGCTCCGGCATCGGTGCGGTCGAGACCATGTCGCTGGAGACGGCGACGATTGCCCGCGCGAGCTCGGGCACGCCGGCAAGCCAGGCGCCCGTCGCGAGCACGACCGCGTCCGCCTGCACGGAGCCCGCGCGGGTCCGGACGACGCCGCGGTCGCGGTCGAGGTCGACCATCGGCGAGCGCTCGAAGATGCGCACGCCCCGGGCGGCGACAACGCGCCGAAGGCCGCGTGCCAGGAGGGCAGGCTGGACTGTGGCCGCGCCTGCCTCGTAGGCCGCGCCGAGGTGGACCGGGGAGCCGGTTCGGCGCTGCACCTCCTCGGCTGACAGGATCTCGAACGGCTGCTCTCCGGCCCGGCCGGCGGCCGCGACGGCGCCTTCCCACGACCCGAGCTGCGCCGGCGACGTCGCCGTCCAGAGCCAGCCGCCGCGGCGATACCGCGCGTCGATCCCCTCGCGCTCGCAGAACGCGCCGAGCTCGTCGACCGCCACCGCGGAGTGCCGGACGAGGCGGAACGCCTCCTCCTCACCCAGGCGCTTCACGAGCGTCTCGACCTTGGGCCACCAGGAGAGGGCAAAGCCCCCGTTTCGGCCCGACGGGCCGCCGCCGCAGATGTCTCCCTCGACCAGGACGACCGACGCGGCGGGCTCCAGCTCGGTGACGCGGAGCGCCGTCCAGAGGCCCGTGTAGCCGCCGCCGACGATGCACACGTCGGCGCGGATCGACTCGGCGAGCTCCGAGGAGACCACAGCGTCCTCGGCCGCGAGCGCTTCTTGGAGCCAGAGCGACCGGGGGGCCACGGCCCCCAAGCCTAGATGACGGTCGCTGCCGAGCGATCGACCGGGTCGAAGCGCGGGGCCTTCTTGGGCCCCGCGACGGGGAGGCGAACCCTGAACGTCGTCCCCTCGCCCTCGGCGCTCGTAAGCTCGATGGCGCCCCCGTGGGCGCTGACGATGGCGCGGGCGATCGTGAGCCCGAGGCCGGTGCCGTCGATTGCGCGCTGCTGTGCGCTCGAGGCGCGGAAGAAGCGGTCGAACAGGAGCCGGTGCTCGGCGGCGGGGATCCCGATGCCGTTGTCGGAGACCGCCAGGACGAGGTCCTTGCCCCTTCGCCCGAGAGCGACGACGACGCGCCCGCCCGGATTGCTGAACTTGACGGCGTTGGACAAGAGGTTGTCGAGCAGCTGGCCGAGCCTTGCCCGGTCGCCCCGCAGGGCAGGCACGGGCCCGACGTCGAGGCGGAGGTCGACGTCCTGCGCGTCCGCCACGGGCCGGAGCGCCTCGACCGATTCGCCCGCGACCGCGGCGAGGTCGACGTCGTCGAGATCGAGAGCCAGCTTTCCCGACTCGATCTGGGCGACCACGAGAAGGTCGCTGACGAGCCGCAAGAGCCGGCCGGCGTTCCGGTCGACGACGTCGAGAAAGCGCCGATGCTCGTCCGCAAGCTCGGGGTCGTGCAGCACGAGCTCGAGGTAGCCCGTGATCGACGTGAGCGGCGTGCGCAGCTCGTGCGAGACGAGCGCCACGAACTCGCCCTTGAGCCGGTCGAGCTCCCGCAGCCGGTCGTTCTGCTCCACGAGCAGCAGCTGCGCCGCCTCGGCCTCCGCGAGCGCGGCCTTCTCGCTGTCGTAGAGCCGCTCGCGCTCGTGGCCGGCGCCCTCCAGATCGCGTACGAGGCCGACCAGCCGGAGCAGGACGAGCAGCGGGATCAGCGCTGCCCCGGCAACGATGACGGCGATTCCGTCGACCTCGCCGGACGCGGCCTCGAGCGCCAGGACGGTCGGAGCCGTGACGGCGGCGAGCGCAAGAGCGCCGAGGCGCCAGAGTGTCAGCCCCTCGACGCGCTTGGCGGGGACGGGCGGTGCAGCCATGGACGGATGCAGGGCCGCGGCTCCTACCGAGATGTAGGCCAGCAGCCACACACCCTCGATCCAGGCGCCGGTGCTCTTCCCGGCGAGCTCCGCTGCGAGGAAGGTCATGTCCGCGGCGATGTTGAAGGACAGGCCGAGGGCGAGGAGCCAGACCGTCGGCGTGCGGCGGCCGGGCGTGAAGAGCAGCCGGACGAGGAGCGTCAGCAGCAGGACGTCCATCAGCGGATAGGCGGCCGACAACAGGCGGTCGGCCAGGGGAAGGGCGTCGTCGGACGCGTAGGGCTCGGCGAGGAACACCCACGAGACGACGAACGCTCCCACGGTCACGATCGCCGCGTCGAGGAACCCGGCCCGTTCCTGCCCGCGCACGACTCCGCGATCACGGGCCAGCATCAGGAGCGCGGCGGCGATGAGCGGGTACCCGGCGAGATAGAAGAGGTCGGCGACGGACGGGAACGGCTCCTGGCCCAGCCGGAACCAGTAGACGTGCCAGGCGATCTCCCCCGCGACGAACGCCCCGAAGCCCGCGGCCAGAAGGAGCCAGGGAAGCGGTTTCGCCGGGCGGTGGATCCAGACGCCGGCGAGGATGGCGACGACCGCGGAGCCCGCGACGGCGTCGTAGAAGACGGCGCTGTTGAGGTCGAACGGGAGCGTGACGTAGATCCCGACCACGACGAGCCCGAGCCCTGCGTAGAGCACGGACAGGCGCGCAGTGGACAACGCGGGCGTCCTGACGGTCCTCATCCCTTCACTCCATCGGCCTTCGAGGCCGCCTGCTTGACAACTGTTGCGGGAAGCCTGCTCAGCGACCGCCGAAGTGGTGAGCGGCAGGCATGGCTCCCGCGCACCTCGGCGTCGTTGGCCACACGGCGTGCCAGCGGGGAGAGGGAGGCGAGCTCGGCGACGAGCACGTTGCGGTTCCGGTCGACCCGCTCGAAGCGGCCGCGCGCGAGCAGGAGCGGCTCCCCGCGCACGAGCGCGCGCTGGCGGTCGTAGACCTCGGCGGGACGATCAGGTTCATCTGGCCGTGCTCGTCCTCGACGAGCATGAAGACGACGCCCTTGGCGGTGGCCGGCCGCTGGCGCGCGACGACGAGGCCGGCCACCGAGACGCGGGCGCCGTGCGGCGCCTCCTCGAGCTCCGTGCTCGACAGCACCTCCCCCGGCAGGTGCGGGCGCAGGAGCTCGAGCGGGTGGAGCCCCACGGACATGCTCGTCAGGCGGTAGTCGGCGAGCATCCGCTCCCAGGGCGTCTGCTCGGCCAGCTCGGGGATCTCGCTCGTCGGCTCCAGGGGAAGCGCCAGCTGCCTGTTCGTCCCGCCGTCGCCCGCGCTGACGGATCGAGGTGCGAGCCCCAGGCGCCACAGCAGCTGACGGCGCGGCCAGCCGAAGGAGTCGCAGGCGCCGCTCGCGACCAGCGCCTCCAGCCCGGGCCGGTCGAGCGGCGCCCGCCGTGCGAGGTCGGCGACGCCCCCGAACGGCCCACCGGCCTCGCGCTCCTCCACGAGCGCCAGAGCGGGCTCCTCCCCCAGGCCCTTGACGTAGCCCAGCCCCACGCGCACGGCGCCGGCCTGGAGCCGGCACTTCGCAGCGCTTCGGTTCACGTCGGGCGGCAGCACCTCGACGCCGCGCCGCTGGGCGTCCCGAACCAGGCTCGCAGGCGGGTAGAAGCCCATCGGCTGGGCGTTCAGGAGCGAGCAGAGGAACTCGTCCGGGTAGTGGTGGCGGAGCCAGGCCGACTGGTAGGCGAGGAGCGCGAAGGCCGCAGCGTGCGACTTGGGGAAGCCGAAGGACGCGAAGCCCGTGAGCTTCGAGAAGACGAGCTCCGCGGTCTCGAGGTCGGCGCCGTTTCGGAGCGCGCCCTCGATGAAGCGCCGACGGTGCGCCTCGATCGCATCCTGGCTCCGCTTGCGGCTCATCGCGCGGCGCAGCCCCTCGGCCTCGCCCACCGAGAAGCCGGCGAGGGCCATGGCCACGTCGAGCACCTGCTCCTGGAAGATGATCGCGCCGAGCGTCTCGCGCAGCGGCTCCGCGAGGGACGGGTGGTCGTAGGGCGGCTCGTAGCCCGGGTCCTCCCGCTTGCGCTGCCGCCGCTCGATGTAGGGGTGCACGGCCTTACCCTGGATCGGCCCCGGGCGCACGAGCGCCACCTGGATCGTGAGGTCGTCGAGATTCTCGGGGCGCGTGCGCAGGAGGCTCTGCATCTGCGCGCGACTCTCGATCTGGAAGAGGCCCACCGTGTCCGCGTCCTGGATCTCCCGGTAGACGCCGGGGTCGTCGAGCGGGATGCGGGAGAGGTCGATCGGCTTCCCGCGCAGGAGCGCGATCTGCTCGACGCACTCCTCGACCGCGGAGAGCATCCCCAGCCCGAGCAGGTCGATCTTGAGGAAGCCGGCGTCGGCGCACGAGTCCTTGTCCCACTGGCAGTTCTGGCGGCCCTCCATCGCCGCCGGCTCGACCGGGACGAGCTCGACGAGCGGCCGCGACGAGATGACCATGCCGCCCGGGTGCTGCGACAGGTGGCGGGGCAGCCCGGCGATCTCGCCGCAGAGCTCCCGGAAGGCCCGCCAGCGCGGCGAGGCGAGGCGCGCCTCCGCGCCGGGCACGTGCTCCATCTCCTCCCCCACCTTGCGGGCGTTCCAGCCCTCGGAGACGCGCGAGAGGCGCTCCAGCTCGGCCTGTGGGAGCCCGAGCGCCTTGCCGACGTCGCGGATCGCGCCGCGCGAGCGGTAGGTGGCGAAGCTCGCCACGAGCGCCGAGTGCTCGCGGCCGTAGCGCTCGGTCACGGCGACGATCAGCTTCTCGCGGATGTCGCGCGGGAAGTCGAGGTCGATGTCGGGCACGGACGAGAGCTCGCGGTTCAGGAAGCGGCCGAGCGCGAGGCCGGCGTCCACCGGGTCGACGTGCGAGAGCCCCGTCAGGTAGCAGACGATCGAGCCGACC
The DNA here is from genome assembly GCA_963794055.1 of uncultured Actinomycetes bacterium. GTDB lineage: Bacteria > Actinomycetota > Thermoleophilia > Gaiellales > Gaiellaceae > JAIBJN01. The sequence goes on along the minus strand of CAWCCL010000019.1, from coordinate 197,785 downwards.
GAGCTCCCCCGCCCGCGCCCGGGCGGGCAGCAGGTGGCGCGGCGAGCCGGGGCCTCTGCACCTCCGCGGCCACGTCGCGCGCGAGCTCGAGCACCTCCCAGTGGAGGAGGAAGAAGCCGGAGAGGCCGAGCTCGGCGATCAGCGCCAGCTCCTCGCGCAGGCGCTCGTCCGGCGCGGGTGCGAAGCAGGTGCGGCGCGTGGCGATAGCGCTCCTCGAAGGCGCGGCGGCAGACCTCCGCCGAGCTGGACGTCGGCCGGCGTCGCGCCGTCGGAGAAGTCCGGATAGCGGTAGCCGAGCTCGTGCGTGAGGTCGAACGTGAGCCGCTCGGCGAGCTCGACGGTCGCGCGGACGGCGTCGCGGTCGTCCGGGAAGCGGCCGGCGACCTCGCGCGGGGCGAGCAGAACGCTCTCGCCGTTCCCGCGCCGCTCGGCCTCGCAGCCCTCGAGGGACGTGCGGTTCTTGATCGCGACGAGGACGTCCTGGAGGTGCGTGCGGCGCGGATGGTGGGCGTGGACGTCGCCCGGTGGCGACCGTGCGGACGCCGAGGGTCTCCGCGAGCGCGCGCAGCGCGGCGTTCCGGCGCGCGTCCCCGCGCTCGTAGGGACGCTGGAGCTCGACGTAGAAGCGGTCGCGGCCGAAGCGCGCGGGCAAGGCGGGCGGCGGCGTTCGGGTCGCGGACGGCGAGCCCGTGCCGCGCGCAGCCGGAGAGGCAGACGAGGCCCTCGCTCCGCTCGGCGAGCAGCGTCGGGTCGAGCCGCGGGTTCAGGCGCTCGTGGGCGTGCGCGGCGGTGAGGAGGCGGCAGAGGTTCGCGTAGCCGCGCGGCGTCTCGACGAGGAGCGTGACGTGCGAGCCGTCGGCGAGCGTCACCTCGGCGCCGGTGATCGAGCGCAGGCCGAGCGCCTTCGCCGCGTAGGCGAACTCGAGCGAGCCGTAGACGCCGTCGTGGTCGGTGAGCGCGAGCGCCTCGTAGCCGAGCTCGACCGCCCGCGCGGCCAGCTCCTCGGGCTGGGAGGCGCCGTCGAGGAACGAATAGGCGGAGTGGCAGTGGAGCTCGACGTACTCCGGCACGCTCTTCCGTCACTCCCCCGTCACGCTTCCGGCACGGTGCGCGCACCACACGCGCGCCTTTCCTCGTTACGCTGGAAAGCGGGTGGTGGGACAGGGGTGCCCCTAGAGTTAACGGGCGAGGAGGGCTGACGCGGATGGACGACGGCGATCGTGAACGGGCCGGGTGAGGGCGAGCTGCTCGGGGCGACGACCGCACGTTCCTCGTCAAGGCAGCGCGGCCCGAGCTCAGCCTTATCGAGTACGACGCCGGCCCGAGCTACACGGGCACGCGCCCCCACTACCACGAGCGCCACACCGACGCCTTCTTCGTCCTCGAGGGCGAGCTCGAGTTCACGCTCGGGCCGCGAGCACGGTCTCGGCCCGGCCGGGACGACGGTCGTCGCGCCGCCCGGCGTCGTCCACGCCTTCGCGCCCACCGGCCGGGGCCGCGTCCGCTTCCTCAACGTCCACGCCCCCGACTCCGGCTTCGCCGACTACCTCCGCGCCCGCACCCGGGGCGAGGACGCCGACCTCGTTCGACAGCGTCGACGTCGACGGGCCGCAGGAGCCCGGCGGCGGCACCGTTCCTCGGCCCCGGCGAGGGCATGGCCTACGAGGTCGGGCACAGCGACCTCCCTCTTCAAGGCGACGAGGGAGGCGACCGCGGGCTTCTTCTCGCTCGCCGAGGTCACGATCCAGCCGGGGACGAGCGGCCCTCCGCCCCACTCCCACCGCGAGCTGCTCGACTCGTTCTACGTCCTCGAGGGGACGCTGACCGTCCGGGTCGGCGACGACGAGGTGGACGCGCCTCCGGGGACGTACGCCTGCGTGCCGCCCGGCGTCGTCCACACGTTCGCCAACCGGAGCGCCGAGCCCGTGCGCTTCCTCAACCTCAACACGCCCGGAGGCTGGGAGGACTACATCCGAGACCTGGCCGCCGCGACGCCCGCGGACGGCCCGCCCGACCCGAGGGTCATGGGCGAGGTCCTCGCGCGCCACGACGTCGTCTTCCCGACGTCGAGCTAGGCGCTCTGCCTGAACCACTCGCCGCTCGACTCGTCCCGGAAGACCACGACGTTCCGCCCGCTCTCGAGCATGACCTCGAAGTAGCGCCGCTCCACCGGCTCCTCCGTCCACCAGCGGTCGACCACCCGCCACTCCTCGCGCAGCGCGGCCACGCGCATCCGGTCGATCGCCGCCGGCACCCCGTCCTCGCAGGCGACGAGCGCCGGGCGCGGCTCGTTCAGTCGTCGCGCGGAACGAGAATGGCCCGGCTCTCCGGGATGCGCGACCACGGCGCGACCTCCACGACGGTGCAGACCGCGTCCACCCCCACCGCCGCGCGCGCCTGCCGGAGGCCCACGCGCAGGCGCTCCCGCAGGCGGCTGCCGCGCGGGCGGATCAGCTCGGCCTGTGTCCCGACCGACTCCGTCAGCTCCCCCAGCTCGAGCCGCAGCTCCGCCGTCGGCGCCGGCAGCTCCGCGAGCTTGGACGCCAGCGCGAGCCGAAGGCGGTCGGGCTCCGCCGTCGGCTCGCGCAGCGTCAGCGAGCGCCGCCAGGAGCCTCCCCCGACGAGCTTCGCCGAGAGGGCGAGCTGCCGAGGGGCCCGGCCGGCCCGCTCCGGGCGGGCGAGCAGGCGCTCGACGAGCGCCGCCAGCGCCCGCGCGAGCGTGAGCTCGTTCGCCACCGGCTCCGGGAAGGAGAGCGTCTCGGCGATCTCGGCAGGCGGCCGGCGCGGCTCGACCGAGGCGTCCCCCTCGCCCCGGGCGAGCTGCCATGCCTCCGCGCCGTCCGCGCCGAGCCGGTCCGCGACCGCCGCCCCGGGCAGGCGGGCCAGCTCGCCGAGTCGCTTGACGCCGAGCTCCGAGAGCTCCTCCCGCCGCTCCGGCGAGAGCGGGAGCAGGTCGAGCGGGAGCGGCTCGAGGAAGAGGTGCGCCTCGCCGTCGTCGATGACGAGCGCCCGGCCGGCCGGCGCCACGGCCGCCGCCGCCAGCGCCGCGAAGCGCCGGGAGGCCGCCCCCACACGAGCCCCCCACTCCTCCCCGACCGCGTCGAGCGCCCGCCGGAGCGCCTGCTCGAGCCCCCCGGCCAGCCGCTCCACCCCCCGCGTCTCGAAGTAGGCGCAGCCCGGCTCGACCGGCTCGACCGCGAAGCCCGCCTCCTCGAGCCGCCGCAACACGGCCTCCCAGGCCTCCTCCACCCCGGCCGGATCCTGCTCGACCAGCTCCAGCTGCGGGCAGGTGGCGAGCGCCTCGGAGAGGCGCATCCCCGGCCGCACGCCCGCGTCTGGGCGGCGCGGGTGCAGGAGCCGACGAGCGGCCGCGCCCCCGGCACCGGCGCGAGCGCGACGGGCTTCCCCCTGAGCTCGGGCCGCTCGAGCAGCGGAGCCCTGAGGGAGAAGCCGGGGATCGAGAGACAGGCGACCATGGGAACGTCTGTTCTACACGAACACACGTTCTCCTGTCAGAGAGATACTCGAACATCTTTCGCTTGAGGATGCACCGCGACCCGACGCGCCGAAGGTACATTGACTGCGGAGTCGTGATCGTCAGGGAGGTAGCGTGATGAGTGGTTCGGTCGAGAAGGCGATTCTCGCGGGCGGGTGCTTCTGGGGGATGCAGGACCTCATCCGGAAGCGGCCGGGCGTCCTGGAGACGAGGGTCGGCTACACGGGCGGCGACGTCCCGAATGCCACCTACCGCAACCACGGCACGCACGCGGAGGCGATCGAGATCGTCTTCGACCCCGAGCAGACGTCGTACCGCGACCTGCTCGAGTTCTTCTTCCAGATTCACGACCCGACGACGCTTAACCGTCAGGGGAACGACGTCGGGGCGAGCTATCGCTCGGCGATCTACTATCTCGACGAGGAGCAGCGCCGCGTCGCGGAGGACACGATCGCCGACGTCGAGGCCTCCGGCCTGTGGCCGGGGAAGGTCGTCACCGAGGTCGAGCCGGCGGGGCCGTTCTGGGAGGCCGAGCCCGAGCATCAGGACTACCTCGAGAAGTATCCCAACGGCTACACGTGCCACTTCCCGCGGCCTGGCTGGGTCCTCCCTCGCCGCGCGCAGGCCGCCGCCGGCTGACGGCCCGCTCGCGCCGGCTGTTATTTTCGCGCACAATCCCGTGATGGGCCGAGCGATCGCGCCGCAGCGGGCCATCGATTCCTAGGTAGATGTATCGAGGTCGTAGCCGAGTCTGTCGCCGGCCCTGACGTCGTGACCACCGGCGCGATTGGTTCCTGACCTAGTCCTGGCTTCAGCGGGAACGGTCAGACTGCGTGCCCGCCGACCGCTTTTCACCCCAACCGCACGACGCGCCGGGACCGGTGTCGTGGTTGCATGAAGCCTCCGCACCAACGCGGACACGACAGATCGGGAGGTCGAGATGCTCGTTGCTTCAACCGGCTGGTGGCTTGGGTCGATCCTGTTCGTCATCGTCTGGGTGGCCATCGCCTTCTGGCCGGCCCGCGTTGCCGGCCGCAAGGGGCACAGCTTCTTCGGCTACTTCCTCTTCAGCCTGGTCTTCTTCCCCGCCGCGCTGATCGTGGCGTACCTGGTTGAGGATCGCCGCAGGGCCGTGGCCTGAAGCCCAGGGCGGCTCGGGTCGCCGACAGCTACTTCAGGACGCGGAACCTCAGATGGGTCACCCGGGGCGATTCGATCACCCTCGTTCGCTCCAGCTCGACGTGGTTCGTGCCGGGGTGCTCGAACAGGCGGGTGCCCCGACCGAGCAGGACCGGGACGAGGTTGATCTGAAGCTCGTCGAGCAGCCCGGCGCGCAGGAACTGCTGCGTGACGTCGGCGCCCATCAGAGCCACCTGTTTGTCGCCGGCGGCTGCTCGGGCCTGCCCGAGCGCGCTCTCGACGCCGTCCGTCACGAACGTGAACGACGTCGGCCCCTTCACCAGCTCCTCGCGCGCGACGTGCGTGAGCACGAAGCACGGCACCGGGAACGGCGTCGCGCCTCCCCACTGCGCCTCGCCGACGGTGAAGGTCCGGTTCCCGAGCACGACGGCGCCGATCTCGGCCTCCATCTCGGCGGCGACCTCCGTGTCCCGCGAGTCGGGCGGGTCGGCGAAGAGCCAGTCATGTAGTCGCTCACCGCCCTCGCCCATCGGCCGCTCGACGCCGACGTTCGGCCCGGCGACGAACCCGTCCAGCGACATGCTCACGTGCACGATCACCTGTTCCATGCCCTTAGAGACCGCGCGGCGGCAGCGAACTCATCGGCCGGTGAGCTCCCGCGCGATCTCGCCGAACACCGCGGTATGCAGGTCCACGTCGGCTTCGATGGTCGCCGGAGACATGAGCGCCATGTTGTGGAACGGCGTCAGGAGCACTCCGCGGTTGAGCGCATAGAGGTGGATCAGCCGGTCGAGCAGGTGGTCGCCGCCGGCTGCGGCGTCGCTTCCGGTCACCGGGCGCTCGCGGCGGAAGAGGTACTCCACGCGGCAGCCGAGGCGTGTCACGTGCCAGGGGAGGTCGTTCTCGTCAATCACGCCCTGCACACCCCGCTCGAACCGCTCGCCGAGCGCGATCATGCGGGCGAACGCCTCCTCGGTGAGAACGTGCTCGAGCGTCGCGCGGACGGCGGCCAGGGACAGGACGTTCGCGGCGAGCGTGCCGCCGACGCCGCCGACGTCCGACTCGTCCCGGCCGACCGCCGCCTCGATGCGCTCGGCGACCTCGGCGGAGAAGCCGTACGCCGCCGAGGCGATGCCGCTTCCTATCGCCTTGCCGACGGTGAGCAGGTCCGGCTCGAGCGCGTGCGCGCGGGTGTAGCCGCCGGGGCCGGCGCAAAGAGTGTGCGTCTCGTCGATGATCAGCAGCGTCCCGGTTTCCCGCGTCAGCTCGCGCAGGGCGGCGTGAAAGCCCGGCCGCGGGTGGACGATCCCGATGTTCGTGAGCGCCGGCTCGGCGAGCACGCACGCGACGTCGCCGTGCGCCAGCTCGCGCCGGAGCGCCTCGGGATCGTTCCACTCCACCACGCGCGTCGTCGCGTCGAGCGGGACGGGCGGGCCGAGATTCCCTTCGCGCTCGACGACGCGGTCGTCGTGGAGCGTGGCGAACGTCTCGTCGACCGTGCCGTGGTAGCACCAGTTGAACACCAGCACCTTCGGCCGGCCCGTGACGTGACGCGCCAGCCGGATCGCAAAGCGATTCGCGTCAGTGGCGGTGAGCGCGAACTGCCACCGCGGCAGCCCGAACCGCCGGGTGAGCTCCTCGCCGACCCAGATCGCCTCCTCGCTCGGAAGCATCAGGGTGATCCCGCGCGCGGCCTGCCGCGCCACCGCGCGGACGACCGGCTCGGGAGAGTGCCCGGTCATCGCGCCCGTGTCGCCTAGGCAGAAGTCGGCGTACTCGATGCCGTCGACGTCGCGAAAGCGGGCACCGCTCGCCTCGCTTGCGTACACCGGATACGCGCCGGGCCAGCGGACCATCCAGTGCATGGGAACGCCGGCCAAGAGCGACGCGGAGGCGCGCCGCGCCAGCTCTCCCGAGCGGGGGTGCTCCCGCTCGAACCGCTCGAGCTCGCGCTTGAGGATCGTCTCGGCGCGCGCGCGGACATCGGTCATCTCGCTATTGCATCACGCAGGCGCGCGAGCCGGACTTCTACGTCACCTTGAAGTACCGCCAGGCAGAGGAGTCCCGAAGGTGATCGTGGTCCCCGAGGAATGTATTGCGGACACGGTAGGTCCCACGCGAGCCCGGCGTCAGACGAGCCGTCACCGAGCCGTTGGCGCGGATCCTGAAGGTGGCATCGGCGACGTCGCGCCACGATCCCCCGACGCGTCTCTGCGCCATGAACGCGAGTCGTTTGCCGGCGTGATTCGGCGCGACCTTTCCCCTCTGAACGACGGCGCTTCCGAGCCGATAGAGGGCATATCTGCCGGACCGCGCGTAGAACCCGAAAATCCCCGTGGTCGTCCTCGCCCGCACCTGAATGAGCACGGTGACCGAGGTCGCCGCGTGCGTGTCGTCCCCCGCCCACTCGAGCACGTAGGTCGTCCTCTTCTCCGGCTTCACCCCGAACGAGGAGTCGCCGGCGCCGTCCACCACCTTCGAGGCGATGAGCGTCTTCGATCCCCCGCTCGGAATCTTGAACAGGGACAGGTTGGCGTTGGTCGTCGTCTCGAACCAGACGAGATGGGCAGTGATGGTGAGGGAGCCCCCGTAGTCGACGATCGAGCGCGAGGCGCGCATCACCACCCAGAGGGGCTGCCAGTCGGGCTGCGTGTTCGTGGAAAAGTGCGGGGTGAGGATTCTCAGCCCGCTCCCATCCAGGTCGACGGCGGCGATCACGTCGTAGCCGTCGTCCGATTCCGTTTCGAACGCGATCTTCGTGCCGTCGGGAGACCAGGCCGGGAAGTTGTCGCTCACGTCGTTGTTCGTGATGGGCACGACGTCGGTTCCGTCTCTGTCCATCACGTGGATCTCGCTGTCCCCCCCGTCGCTGCTGGCAAAGACGATGCGCATGCCGTCGGGCGACCAGTTCGCGTTCGCTCCCTGCCCGAGGAAGGTGATTCCGCCGCTGCCGTCGGCGTTCGCAAGCCGGATCCCGTCGGTGCCGGAAACGACGAGCGCCGCGCCGTCGGGCGACCACGCGAGCGCCTCCGGGTTGAGCGTCGGGGAGGCGTCGTAGAGCTTCGTCTGATCGGTGCCGTCCGCGTCCATGACGTACACGCCCCAGCCGCTCGCATAGCCGATATACGCGATCCTCGCCCCGTCCGGGGACCAGGTCGGGGACCTGCCCACGGCGAGAGTCGTCTTTCCGCTGCCGTCCGCGTTCATAACGCGGATGACGCCTTCGGAGTCGTTGATGAACGCGATCGTGTTGCCGTTCGGCGACCACACCGGCTCCCCGAGGTAATCCGGGAAGGCCAAGGCGAGGTCGTGAACGCCTGATCCGTCCGGATTCATCACGTAGATGCCCGAGAAGTCGTCCCGGTCGCTCACGAAAGCCAGCTTCCCGTTGCCCCCGGGGTACGCGGCCATGGCCGGAGCCACGATGAAGAGAGCGACGAAAGCCGTCACGACCGCAGCTGCACGTCGAGCGCCACCACGCATAGAGCGCACCTTATACGCCCTTGCTACAGATGATTCAAGCTCGCGAACCCAGCCGAACGCCGCTCAGAGCAGCCCCCGCACCCAGCCGCCGTCGACGGCGATCGACTGCGCCCGTGATGTAGCTCGCCCGCTCGGATGCGAGGAAGGCGGCCAGCGCCGCGAACTCCTCCGGCTCGCCGAGCCGCCCCATCGGGATCGACGCCTCCAGGCGCGCCTGGATCTCCGCCGGCTCGACGCCCTCGCGCTCCGCGTTGGCCTGGTTCAGCTCGTCACGCGCTCGGTGCGCCGTGTAGCCGGGGAGGATCGTTGTTCACCGTGATCCCGTGGGCCGCCACCTCGTCGCGCGAGCGTGGCCGCGCAAGCCGGTGACCGCCGCGCGCAGGCTGTTCGAGAGGATCAGGTTGTCGACCGGCTGCTTCACCGCGATCGAGGTGACGTTGAGGATGCGCCCCCACCGCGCGCTCCTTCATGCCCGGCAGCGCGGCCGTGACGAGCTCGACGGCGCTCCCGAGCAGGAGCGCCGTCGCGCCGGTCCCACTCCTCCAGCGCAGCGTGCTCGAACGTGCCCGGCGGGCGGGCCGCCGGTGTTCGTCGACGAGGATGTCGACCCGGCCGAAGCGCTCGAGGCGTCGCGTCGACCACGCGCGTCGGCTCGCCCGGGACGGCGAGGTCGGCGGGGACGGCGAGCACGCCGCCCGTGCCGCCGCCGATCTCGGCGGCCGCGGCGGCTCAGCCGCTCCGCGTCGCGCGCGCAGATCAGCGAGCGACGCGCCCTCGGCCGCCAGCTCGTCGGCGATCGCCCGGCCGAGGCCGCGGCTCGCGCCGCAGACCAGGGCGACCTTGTCGTCCAGCCCGAGGTCCATCGTACCGCCGCAGGTAGGCGTCCGACCCGTCGAGCCAGTCCTGCCGCGGCGGGCTGAAGATGTCGACGTCGAGCGTGTCTTCAGCGCCTCGGCCTTGTGCGGCACGTTCGAGGGGATGTGCAGGACCTCGCCGGCGTGGACGATCGAGCTCCTCGGACCCGTCCTCACCGATCCAGAAGCGGAGGGCGCCCTCGAGGATGTAGGTCAGCTGCTCGTTCTCGTGCGAGTGCTTCGGGACGATGCAGCCCTTCTTGAGGTAGACGTGCGCCAGCATCATGCGCTCGGCGGTGATGAGCCGCCGGTGAGAGGTCCGGCTTCAGCTTCTCCTTCGGCATGTCCTCCCAGCGGTAGCGTGTGGCTCCAGGACTGTTCACACCGCCTCCTCTCGTCGCTGCGACAGGCGCTGATCGTCTCACACGGCTGCGCGCTTTATCTTGCGTACAATCCGGCTATGGGAGTCGCCTACAGCTCCCCCGACTCGCAGTTCACGCGGATCACGGTCGTGTACTCGTGCCCCTGCGGCGCCGCCGTCTCCGAGGTCGGGCGGCACGCGGGCGAGCTTCCGCCGGGCTGGGAGCGCGTCTCGGACGACGCCTGCATCTGTGCCCACTGCGCAGCGCTCGGCTTCGGCCGCAAGGCGCCTACCGTGAACCACACGAGCTAGGCGACGATCTCCGCCGCCGATCCCTCCATGCGCGCGAGCCGGGGGACGACGTCGAGCACGCTCTCGCGGGCGCACCACGCGATGTCGTCCCCGAGCCCGGCGTGCTCCGGGTTCTCGGACGCGCTCAGCCCCGCCTCGGCGCTCGCGAACGACCGCGCGAGGCGCACCGCGGCCTCGGCCGCGTCCGAACGCTCCCCGCCGAGCAGCTCCGCGATCCGGCCGGCGCAGTAGGCGTCGTCGATCGTGAACGCTCCCCTGGAGGCCGGCGCAGATCACCTCGATGTCGCCGCCTCCGCGCGCCGCCGCCGCCACCGCGTCCAGGTTGAGCAGGCTGCCCACGAGCACGGTCTCGGCGCCCGCAGCCGCGGACAGGATCGCCCGGGTGCCGTTGGTAGTCGTGAGGATGAGCGTCTCGCCGCGCGGCTCGGTGAACTCGCGCGGCGAGTTACCCAGATCGAACCCGGGGATCGCGACGGCGTTCCGCTCCCCGGCCAGCACCGCGTCGCCGAGGCGGTCCCGGAGCTCCACCGCCTCCTCGACCTCCGCGCAGCAGAGCACCCGGCGATAGCCGGACGCGAGCGCCTGGGCGATCGTCGAGGTCGCCCTGAGGACGTCGACGACGATCGCCGTGGGCGCGCGCTCGGCCGCTCCGGGCGTGAAGGCGACGTGCACGCGCATCGGCTCGTGACCTTACACGGCGTGGCTACGATGGCCCGAATGGCCACTCCGGAGCAGACGCAGACGCGGACGTGCTACCGGCATCCTGGACGCGAGACCGCAGTCAGCTGCTCGAACTGCGGCCGCCCGATCTGCCCCGACTGCATGGTCTACGCGGCTGTCGGGATCAAATGCCCGGAGTGCGCAGGCCAGCCCACCGGCGCCGCGAGCCGCGACCCAGCGTCTAGGCCGGGTCGCCGGTGCCGGGGTCGGCGCGCTCGTCACGAAGACGCTCATCGCGATGAACGTCGCCGTCTACCTGATCTCGTCGCGCAGGGCCGGGCACGGCCTGCCAGCCGGCGCGGTCCTTCATCGACCGCTGGGCGCTCAACGGCCCCGCGGTAGCGGACGGGCGAGTGGTACCGCCTGATCACCAGCGCGTTCCTGCACGCAAGCGTCATCCACCTGGCGTTCAACATGCTCATGCTCTGGTGGTTCGGCCAGGCGCTCGAAGCAGCGCTCGGCCGCGGGCGCTTCCTGGGCGTCTACCTCGTTTCGGCCCTCGCGGGCTCGGCGGGCGCGCTGCTCCTCAGCGCCCCGAGCGTGAACACCGTCGGCGCCTCCGGCGCGGTCTTCGGGATCCTCGGCGCGGGGCTCGTCTTGGAGCGGAAGCAGATCTACGTCTTCGGCGGCGGCGCGCTCTTCATCGTCGTCCTCAACATCGCGTTCAGCTTCGCGGTCGCCAACATCTCGATCGGCGGCCACCTGGGCGGCCTCATCGGCGGGATCCTCGCCATGCTCGCGCTGTCCGCCGCGGGCAGACACCCCGTCTACGGCCGGCTCGACCTGGTCTCGATCCTGGCCCTCGTCGGGATCGGCGCCGGGAGCGTGCTCGTCGCGTACCTCCGCGTGCGCGGCTATGCGTGACGCGGGAACTTTCCCGGCCGTCACTCCGTCGAAGCTGACATGAAACCTCTTCTACTGCTCGCACTGGTCGCCGCGCTCGGCCTTTCGGCCTGCGGCGCGGCGGAGGACACCGAGCCCGTCGCCGCGACCGGTGAGCCGGAGCCCGCGGCCCTCCCCGACGTCGCCCGTGTGATTTGTGAGCCCGCCGGGACGCGCGTCGAGACGCCGGCGATAAAGCCCCAGGCCGACGGGATCCACTTCGAGATCGTCAACGAGGCCGGCAGCGAGCGCGCGTTCTCGGTGCAAGGCAAGGACAGCGGCATGGGACAGGGCGCGCCGGTCGGGACCTCGACGATGGTGTCGGACCTCACTCCCGGGACGGTCGAGGTCGCTTGCGCCGACCCGGCGGCGGACGTGCAGCAGGACTCCCCCATCGACGTCGTCGACGAGGACGGCGTGTACGTCGCCGCAACGCTGGACTGCGAAGTGGTCAGCGACGGAATCCTCGACTACGTCCCGGGAGCCAAGGGCGAGCCGAGCCCGATCGAGGCCGTTCGCAAGCAGGCGGCAAGCCAGCTCAAGCCCGACGACGTCGTGGCCCCGGTCGGCTATCCGAAAGCCGTGAGCCCGGCGATCGCCCTGACGCGCGACGATTCGACGATCGCCGTCTTTCACGTGGTCAGCGACGGCTCCGGCGGCTGGCTCGTCGAGCAGACGACCGCCTGCCCGCCGTACGGATCCGGCTAGCCGCCGACCTGAACCGCCGTGACGCCCGCTCCGCGAGCGCCGCCTGCGCCGCCGCGAGGCGCGCCAGCGGCACGCGGTACGGCGAGCAGGAGACGTAGTCGAGCCCGAGCTCGTGGCAGAACGCGACCGAGCGCGGCGTCGCCGCCGTGCTCGCCGCAGATGCCGAGCTTGATGTCGGGCTTGTACGCCGCGCGCGCGCTCGATGGCGATCCGCATGAGGTCGCCGACGCCGCCGAGCGTCGAGCGTCTCGAACGGGTTCGCGCTCGAGGATGCCGTCCGTCGAGGTAGCGCGTGCAGGAACTTGCCCTCGGCGTCGTCGCGGGAGAACCCGAGCGTCGTCTGCGTGAGGTCGTTCGTGCCGAAGCTGAAGAAGTCGGCCTGCGTCCGCGATCTCGTCCGCGCGCACGCAGCCGCGCGGCAGCTCGATCATCGTCCCGACCAGGTAGTCGAGCTCGCGCGCGGCCTGCTCCATCTCGGCCGAGGCGGTGTCGAGCGTGAGCTCGCGCAGGCGCCTGCAGCTCCTCGGCGAAGCCGACGAGCGGGTGCATGATCTCGACGAGCGGCGCGTCGCCGGTGCGCTCCTCGACGGCCAGCGCGGCGCGGACGATCGCCCGCACCTGCATCTCGTAGATCTCCGGGATAGAGGAGCCCCAGCCGGCACCCGCGCGTCCCGAGCATCGGGTTCGCCTCCCGGAGCGCGCGGATGCGGCGCGCCATCTCCTCCGACTCCGCCTCCTCGAGCGGCGGCAGGAACTCGTGCAGCGGCGGGTCGAGCAGGCGGATCGTGACCGGGAGCCCGGCCATCGCTTCGAAGATGCCCTCGAAGTCGGCCTGCTGGAGCGGAAGGAGCCGCTCGAGCGCCTGCGCGCCGCTCCTCCTCCGTCGAGGCCATGATCATCGCCCGCACGTGCGGGCAGGCGGTCCTCGGCCATGAACATGTGCTCGGTCCGGCAGAGGCCGATGCCCTCGGCGCCGAACTCGCGCGCCTTCGCGGCGTCCTCGGGCGTGTCGGCGTTCGCGCGCACCCGCAGGCGCCGGACGCTCGTCCGCCCAGCCGAGGAGCGTCTCGAAGCTCTCGTCGATCTGCGGCGGGACGAGCGGCGACCTCGCCGACGATCACGTCACCCGTGCCGCCGTCGATCGTGAGCACGTCGCCCTCGGCGAGCTCGTGCTCGCCGAGGCGTGATGCGCCGCGCTGCGAGATCGATCGTGAGCGCCTCGCAGCCGGCGACGCACGGCTTCCCCATCCCCCGCGCGACGACCGCCGCGTGCGAGGTCATGCCGCCGTGCGCGGTCAGGACGCCGTGCGCCTCGATGATGCCGTGGATGTCGTCCGGCGTCGTCTCGGTGCGGACGAGGATGACCGCCTCCCCCGCCCGCCCCTGCTCCTGCGGCCCGTGTCGGCGTCGAGGACGATCCGCCCGGTCGCGGCGCCGGGCGAGGCGTTGAGGCCCTTGCGCGGCGACCTCGTAGTCGGCGCCCGGGTCGATCATCGGGTGGAGCAGCTGGTCGAGCTGCGCCCGGGTCGACGCGCGCCACGGCCTCCTCCCGTGTGAGCAGCTCCTCGGCGACCATGTCGACGGCGATCCTGCAGCGCGGCCGCGGCCGTCCGCTTCCCGCGCGGGTCTGCAGCAGGTAGAGCGTGCCCTCCTCGACCGTGAACTCGATGTCCTGCATCTCGCGGTAGTGCTCCTCGAGCCGCGCCATCGTGTCCGCGAGCTGCTCGTAGGCGGCCGGGAAGCGCTGCCTCCATCGCCGCGATCGGCTCGGGCGTGCGGATCCCGGCGACGACGTCCTCGCCCTGCGCGTTGACGAGGAACTCGCCCCAGATGCCCGGCCTCGCCGGTCGACGGGTTCGCGCGTGAAGCGCGACGCCCGTGCCGGAGTCGTCGCCCTTGTTGCCGAAGACCATCTGGACGACGTTCACGGCGGTGCCGAGGTCGTCGGGGATCCCGTTCGCGCGCCGGTAGACCTGCGCGCGCGGCGTCTCCCACGAGTCGAAGACCGCGCGGACGGCGCGCTCCAGCTGCTCGCGCGCGTCCTGCGGGAAGCCGTACCGCCGGCGTGCTCGGCGTAGATCTCCTTGAAGCGGCCGACGAGCTCGCGCAGGTCGGCGGCGTCGAGCTCGACGTCCTGCGTGACCTCGCGCTCGTCCTTGAGCGCGCGGAGCTCCTGCTCGAAGAGGTGCCCGTCCACGCCGGCCACGACGTCCCCGAACATCTGGACCAGCCGCCGGTACGCGTCGAAGGCGAAGCGCTCGTTCCCGGTCGCGCGCGCCAGCCCCTCGGCCGCGTCGTCGTTCAGGCCGAGGTTGAGGATCGTGTCCATCATCCCCGGCATCGAGACCGCCGCGCCCGAGCGGACGGAGACGAGCAGCGGGTCGCTCGGGTCGCCGAAGCGCTTGCCCGTCGTCTCCTCGAGCGCGCGCGAGGGCGTCCGTCGATCTCGCCGGTCAGCCCGTCGGGCAGCTGCGCCGCCGAGGCGCATGTACTCGAGGCACGCCTCCGTCGTCACCGTGAAGCCGGCCGGCACCGGCAGCCCGATCGCGGTCATCTCCGCCAGGCCCGACTCCCTTGCCGCCGAGCAGCTCGCGGCCGAGCTCGCCCCCCTCGGAGAAGTCGTAGACGTACTGCGTTTCCATCGCCCTGGCCACGAATTCTCCCACCCTGCCGATTTCCATGCACGCGCAGGATCCCCCGGCAGGGGAATAGCGCCGTTTGCCCATCTCGCCCATCTTCAGAGAGCGGGCTAGGCAGACGCGGGGCGCCGCAGCCTACGTCTCGGCCCGAGAAAGAGGCGGTCGTGGCACCACGGGCCGCCTCTTGCTCTTCAGGACGCCCTCCGACGCGACCTCGCGCCGGTGGGCGAACCACTCGATCAGCCGGATTCCCACCCAGACCGGCGTCAGGAGGACGTAGAAGACGAAGAGGCCGGCCGCGAGGAGCGCCATCCAGACCGGCCACCAGTACCACGCAATCGGCGGCTTGGGCCTCACCGTGGGGCCTCCACACGCAGGCGCCGTTCCTCGACCAGGCGGACGATGCGCCGCGCGGTCTCCTCGATGGCCAGGTTCGAGACCTCGATCACGGGGCAGCCGAGCCGCTTGTGGACGGACTCGGCGTACTCGAGCTCGTCGTAGATCTCCGCGAGGTCGGCGTAGCGCCCGCCGCCGCCCATGCCGCGCACGCGCTCGCCGCGGATCGCCGCCAGAGCCTCGGCGTCGATGGTCAGGCCGACGACCTTGGCCGGGTCGACCTTCCAGAGCTCCGCGGGCGGCTCGATGCCTTTCACGATCGGCACGTTGGCGGTCTTGTACCCGAGATACGCGAGATACATCGAGAGCGGCGTCTTCGAGCTGCGCGAGACGCCCACGAGGACGATGTCCGCCTCCGGCAGCTCGCGGGCGCCGGCGCCGTCGTCGTAGCGCACGGCGAACTCGATCGCGGCGATCCGCTTGAAGTAGCTGGAGTCGAGCACGGTGCGGCGCGCCGGCCCGGCTGATCGCCGGTGAGCCGGAGACCCGGGCAACCGCCTCGATCGGGTGCCCGAGCAGGTCGCAGTAGTGCAGGCGGTAGCGCTTGCAGAGGGCTCGCATCACCTCGCGCATCTCGGGCTCGACGAGCGTGAAGAGAACGACCGCGCGCCGCCCGCGCGCACGCTGCGCGGCGAGGTGGATGTCCTCGACGACCACGATCCGCGGATGGCGCACGACCTCGAACTCCTGCCCGGGGAACTGCGCCTCCACCGCCTCGACGACCCGCGCCGCGGTCTCCCCCGTCGAGTCGGAGACCACGTGGAGCTCGACCAGGTCGGCCATCTCTCAGTGTCCTACCGCGGAATCTGCGAGAGGTCGCCGAGCGCGCCGACGGCATCGCGCACATCGAGGAGGAGGCGCAGCCGGTTGGCGCGGACGAGCGGGTCCTCTGCCATCACGAGCACCTCGTCGAAGAAGCGGTCGACGGGGGAGCCGAGCTCGGCCGCCGCCGCGATCGCCGCCGCGAAGTCCCGCTCCGAGACGGCCGCCTCGATCCGCGGGGAGGCCTGGCCGAGCGCCTCGATCAGCGCCACCTCGGCCTCGTCCGTCGCCAGCGACGGGTCGAGCGCTCCGGCCGCGCCGTCCGCCTTGCCCGCGAGCCGGTTGGAGCGATCGAAGGCGACGTAGGCACGCCCGAACTCCTCGGAGGAGACCGCGGCGGCAAGCGTCTCGGCCAGCTCGGCGACGGCTCCGATCTCGGTTACGCCGCCTGCACGGGCGGCGCGCACGAACTCGACGGGAACATCGAGGACGCCCTCGAGCCGCTCGAAGACGAAGTCGGCGACGTCGGACGGGTCGTCCTTGACTTCGGCCTGCTGCTGGACGAGGAGCTCCGAGGTCCCGCTGAACGAGCGCGCCGACGTCGATCGCCAGCCCGCCCTCGACGGCGATGCGGCAGAGACCGATCGCTGCGCGGCGCAGTCCGTACGGGTCGCGCGACCCGGTCGGCCGCTCGCCGAGCGCGAACGCAGACCGCGAGGTTGTCGACCTTCTCCGCGACGGCCAGCACGCGTCCGGGCTCGGTGTGCGGCAGCGGCCCGTCGGCGGAGTCGGGCAGGTAGTGCTCCTCGATCGCCGCGCAGACCCCCTCGGGGAAGCCGGCGAGGCGCGCGTACTCGGCGCCGATGTGACCCTCGAGGTCGGGAAACTCTCGCACGAGCTCCGCAGCCTGGTCGGCCTTGGCCAGTCGCGCGGCCTCACGGGAGGCCTCGCCGCCGCCCAGGTCGCCGACGAGCTCCTCGCAGCCGCGCCGCCTTGTCGGCGAAGCGTCCCGGCGCCCGCGACGAACGTGATCGAGCCGAGCTCGGCCGCCAGCGCCTCGATCCCCTTGCGCCACGTCCCGCTCGAACGTGAACTGGGCGTCCTCGAGCCGGCCCTCGAGCACGCGCTCGTTGCCGGCGACCACGACCTCCGGGTCGCCGCCGTTGGCGACGAACGCGAAGCGCGCGCCCTCGAGCGGGAAGTAGCGCTGGTGCGACTGCATGGCCGTCTCGACGACGCGGGCCGGCAGCTCCAGGAAGCGCTCGTCGAAGCGTCCGTGGAGGACGATCGGGCTCTCGACGAGGAAGACGACCTCCTCGATCACGCCCGCCGGGTCGCGCCAGCCGCCGATCGCGTCCAGCCCTTCGAGGATCAGGCGGCGCCGCTCGTCCTGCTCCGGCTCGACCCCGGCGGCGCGCAGACGTCTCGACGTACACGTCTGCCTTCGGCAGCTCGACCTCGCCGCTCGTGAAGCGGTGACCGAAGGTGACGCGCCCGGACTCGATGCCCGCGACCTCGAACTCGATCGTCTCCTTGTCGAGCTTGGCGCAGAGCCAGCGCACGGGCCGCGAGAAGCGCAGGCCGTCCTTCTCCCAGACCATCGACTTGCCGAAGCCGAGGCCCGGTGACGATGGCAGCGAGCGCGTCGGGGAGCGCCTCGGCGATCGGCTCGGCCGGCGACGACGCACGCCCGAGGAAGCCGTCGCGCACCTCGAGCTCGTCCACCGAGACGCCCTGCTTGCGCGCGAAGCCGGCGGCCGCCTTCTCGCGCAGCGTGCTCGGGCGGCGCCCTGGACCCAGCGGTCGGGCTCGCGCTCGGGCACGCTCGCGGACGAGAGCGCCAGGCGCCGGGGCCGACGTACACGCTCGCCCTCCCCCAGCTCCGGGCAGCCAGCGCTCGCGGAGCTGCGCCTCGGCCTCGCGGCAGGCGGACGGCGGGAGCTCCTCGCAGCCGATCTCAAACAGCAGGCTCGGCAAGGGACTCCAGCGTAGAGCTCGCGCGCACGCCGCGGGCCAGGTTGCGGACGCGGCCGATGTAGGCGCCGCGCTCCGTCACCGAGATCGCGCCGCGCGCGTCGAGCAGGTTGAAGGCGTGCGAGCACTTGAGCACCTGGTCGTAGGCGGGCAGCGGGAGCCCGAGCGTCGACGAGCTGCCGCGCACTCGGCCTCGTGCTCGCCGAAGCGGCGCGTGAGGACGTCGACCGGCGCCGCCTCGAAGTTGTAGATCGACCACTGGCGCTCGTTCTCGCGGTAGACGTCGCCCCAGGTCACGCCCGGCGCCCACTCCAGCTCGAACGCGCTCCGCTTGCCCTGGAGGAACATCGCCAGGCGCTCGAGGCCGTAGGTGATCTCCGCCGGGATCAGGTCGAGCTCGAGCCCGCCGAGCTGCTGGAAGTACGTGAACTGCGTCACCTCCATGCCGTCGACCCACACCTCCCAGCCGAGCCCCCAGGCGCCGAGCGTCGGGCCCTCCCAGTCGTCCTCGACCAGGCGCACGTCGTGCTTGTGGAGGTCGATGCCGACCGCCTCGAGCGAGCCGAAGTAGCGGTCGAGCACGTCCTCGGGCGCCGGCTTGAGGATGACCTGGTACTGGAAGTAGTGCTGGAAGCGGAAGGGGTTCTCGCCGTAGCGGCCGTCGGTCGGGCGGATGCGGGCTCGACGTAGGCCGTCTTCCAGGGCTCCGGGCCGAGGCAGCGGAGGAAGGTGGCCGGATTGAACGTGCCCGCGCCGACCTCGGTGTGGTACGGCTGCATGAGCACGCAGCCGTAGTCCGCCCAGTAGCGCTCGAGCCGGGCGATCATGTCCTGGATAGTTCGGCACGCTCATGGAAGCGGACATGCTACGGCAGCCGCTCCATCACTCTCTCGTTGGGCCGGCCGAACCCGAAGCGCTCGTAGAGCTCGTGCGCGTCGGCCGTGTGCAGGAACCACTTCAGATCGGTGTAGGGGCCGTTGTCGATCATCTCCCGCACGAGCTCGATGCCGAGCCCGCGGCCGCGGTGCTCCGGAAGGACGTACACGTCGGCGAGGTAGACGAACGAGACGCCGTCGGTGGCCGCGCGGCAGAAGCCCACCTGGCGGCCGGCGTGATAGAGGCCGACGACCCGCTGGGCCTCGCGCACCAGCCGCTCGACGGTCTCCCTGGTGCGGCCCTCGGCCCAGTAGGACTCGTACGACAGGAACGCGTGGACCGCGTCGAGGTCGACCCGCGCGGGATCGTCGTCGAGCTCGAACCCGTTCGGAAGACGCCTGATCACCGGCAAACCTTGCCACGCGGGACCCGGCTCCCGACGTTGGCACACACTCGGCACAGTCCGCGCGCCACATGCGCGTTTTTCAGGACTAGACTCAGAAGTGGGTGGTGGCCCGGGGTGGCCCCGGCACGCAGACTCCCAAGGGCGTCGCGCGGGCCGGGCGGGGTTACTAGGCGGACAGCGTCCGCAGGCGGAAGCCGCCGTGCTCCTCGTACGAGGACTCGATCACCCGAAGGCACTGGCGCAGTGCGTCTTCGCCGAGACCCGCACCGCTCGCGCCGGCGAGCGGCTGCTCGAGGAGCGCCCGGATCCCGAGGAAGCCCGCCTCCGAGATCGGCACCGCGCCGGCGGAGCACTCCCCGCAGACGGCCCCGCCCGCCCGGGCGGAGAAGCCGACAAGCGGGCTCGCCTCGCCGCAGGCGGCGCAGCTCGCCAGGTGCGGCAGGTAGCCGGAGAGCCAGAGGAGCTTGAGCTGGAAGGAGAGCACGAGCGGCTCGAGCGCAGGCTGCGCGGGCAGCTCCGCCTCCACGTCGTCCAACAGGTCGAGGAAGCGCGTGAGCGCGTGGAACGCCGGCGGCTGCGCCTCCTCCTCGACGAAGAGCCGCAAGACCGCCTCCAGCCCGATGTGCCCGACCGCGAGCCGGTACGGATCGGTGCGCGAACGGTCGTGGGAGCGGACGAGCTCTGCGCCGCGCACGGTGTGGAGGTCACCGCGGCCCTCGTGGAGCAGGAGCTCGACGTGCGAGAGCGGCTCCAGGCGCGCACCGAAGCGCGAGCGCGTCTTGCGGACACCCTTCGCGATCGCGCCGACCCTCCCCTTCGCCAGCGTGTAGAGGTGGAGGACGCAATCCGCCTCGGAGAAGCGGATGGAGCGAAGCACGACCGACTCGGTCGTGAGCGTGCGCGACGACATCGCACCACTCTAGTCGCTCCCTCGGGGGACTCCCGGCCGCGCCCTAGGGGTCGGGCGACAGCCGCTCGGCCAGGTACGCGCAGGCTGAGCGGGTAGCGGTACTCGATCGCCATGTGCGTCGCGTCGAACAGCTCGAAGTGGACGTCGGTGACGCCGACGTCCTCGAGCGCCCGCCGGAACGCCTCGGCGCCGAGGTCGAGGAAGTACTCGTCGCGCGTGCCGGCGTCGATGTAGATCGCGCGGAGCGACTGCAGCGCGTCGGCGCGCTGTGGAACCATGCGCACGGGGTCCCAGTCGAGCCAGCGCGCCCAGACGTCCGGGATGAGCTGCCCGGTGTCCGGGTCGAAGGGGAGGCGGACGGTGCCGTCGGGGTCGGCCGAGTAGCAGGCGGCCATGCACCAGCTGTTGAGGAGGGCGCCGTCGCTCGCCTTCGAGAAGGCCGGACGCGACCGGAAGTCCTCCCAGAACCGGTCGTACGAGCCCTCGTAGTCGTCGCGGAGCGCGCGGACCGACCTCTCGGAACTCGGGCAGGTAGCACATCTCGAAGAGCGCGTCGCCCGCGTGGGTCGCCAGGCCGCCGAACAGGTCCGGGCGAAGCATCGGCGTGACCATCGCGCCGTACCCGCCGCTCGACTTGCCGGCGATGCCGCGGTGCTCGGGCGCGGCGAGCGTCCGGTAGCGCGCGTCCACCCACGGGACGACCTCGTCGCAGAGGTACGTGTGGTAGTTGCCGGTTCCCGGCGAGTCGAGGAACTGGCTCCCCCCGAGCGACGTCCAGCGTCCACCCACACGACGATCGCCGGCGGCGCGCCTCCGGCGGCGAACAGCTCGTCGGCCAGCTCGGGGAAGTTCAGGCGAAACGGCGAGCGGTTCCGCCACATGTCGAGCTGGCCGGTGAGGCCCTGGATCATGTAAATGGACGGGTAGCGGCGTTCCGGCTCGTCGTCGTAGCCGGGCGGCAGGTAGACCCAGAGCGGCCGCTCGCGCGGATCGCCCAGCGGGTTCCCGCGCAGCGACTCGCTCTCGAAGACCGTCTCCTCGAAGCGGCCCGCCGGCTCGAACGACCACGGCTTCATGCAACCGATCCTAGGAGGGATTGGCGGAACGTCGCTCGTCGCCGGGGTGCGATGGTCGTTCCGAGGCAAGGACGCAGGGAGTGCTCGTAGCCGGAGGCTACGGGGGCGACTGATGACACCGCCTCCGGGCGAGCAGCGCGGCCCGGCGGCACAGCCGTCATTTCGTCAAACCCTCCTGGTTCGACGGCTGGCAGGCCGGGCAGTACCAGGTGCCGCGACCGGCGACGCGAGTCTTTGCGATCGGCGTCCCGCAGCGCTCGCACGGCTCGCCCGCACGTCCGTAGACCCGGAACTCGTGCTGCATCCGGCCCTCGCTCCCGTCGGCGCCGCGGTAGTCGCGGAGCGTCGCCCCTTGGCGGCGGATGCCGAGCTGGAGCGCCTTGCGCACCCCCGCGCGGAGCGCCGCCACCTCGCTCCTCGTCGAGCTCGCCTGCGGGCCTGAGCGGGTGGATCCGCGCGTACCACAGCGCCTCGTCCGCGTAGATGTTCCCGATCCCGGCGGCGGCCCGCTGGTCGAGGAGGGCGGCCTTCACCGGCGCCTTCCTGCCCGCGAGCGATCGGCCGAGGCTCGCCGCCGTGAAGGCACGGCCGAGCGGCTCGACTCCGAGCCGGCGCGCCGCGAAGTACCCCTCGAGCTCGCCGGGCTCCAGGAGGTCCCAGGTACCGAAGCGGCGGACGTCGCGATAGACGACGTCCGAGCCGTCGTCTAATCTGACGACAGCCCGGACGTGCGGATCGTCCTTGCGCCCCTCAGGCGCCGGGTGCAGGACGTTCCCGGTCATCCGCAGGTGTACGAGGAGGTGCCGCCCGCTCTCGAAGACGACAACCAAATACTTGCCTCGCCGACGCACGTCGGCTACCCGCTCGCCCTCGAGCGCGGCCGCCACGAGCTCGGGCGGCTCCGGCCTCGTCAGCCGGGGATCGAGGATCTCGACCCGTTCGAGCCTCCTCCCCGTCAACCCCGGCGCGAGCCTGGAGCGGATCGTCTCGACCTCGGGCAGCTCGGGCACGGGCGCTCAGCCGTCCGTCCGGCTCAGGAGAGCACGTCGAGGACGATCGGCTTCCGCTCGGGCTCCCCGTCCCCGATGCGGTAGCACGCCTCGATCTCTGCGACGGCACCCGGCCGCCGACTCCTCGTCGCGGGCATGGACGTCCGCCAGCGGCTCGGCCGGCCTCGACCCGGTCGCCGCGCTTGGCCAGGCACACGACGCCGACGGCATGGTCGATCGCATCCTCCTTGCGCATGCGCCCTGCGCCGAGGTGGAGCGCCGCGAGCCCGACGTCCGTCGTCGCGATCGCCTGGACGAAACCCGAGGCGTGCGCCGGCACGGGCCGGACCACCGGTGCGCGCGGGAGGGCCTCCCGAGCGGGATCACCGTCCTGCGCCCGTACCCAGCGGTCGTACAGCTCGCGCGCGGCGCCACTCGCCACGGCGTCCTCCGCCAGACGGCGTCCCTCGTCCACGTCGACGCCGAGGTCGGAGAGGGCCAGCAGGTGCGCGGCAGGCGCCGAGCACAAGCTCGGTCAGGTCGGGCGGGCCGGAGCCCTCGAGGGTGTCGAGCGCCTCGGTGATCTCGAGCGCGTTGCCGACCGCGCGCCCGAGCGGCTGGTCCATGTCGGTGAGCTCGCAGACGACCTCGCGGCCGGCCAGCCGGCCGAGCTCGACCATGGTCCGAGCCAGCTCGCGCGCCTCATCGAGGGTCTTCATGAAAGCGCCGTCACCGACCTTCACGTCGAGGACGATCGCGTCGGCGCCACCGGCGATCTTCTTCGACATGATCGAGGATGCGATCAGCGGGATGATGTCGACCGTCGCGGTGACGTCCCGGAGCGCATAGAGCTTCTTGTCCGCGGGGACGAGATCGCCGGTCTGGCCGACGATCGCCATCCCGACCTCCCGCACCTGGCGAATGAACTCGTCGCCGCCGAGCTCGATGCGGAAGCCCGGGATCGACTCGAGCTTGTCGAGCGTCCCGCCCGTGTGGCCGAGGCCGCGGCCGCTCATCTTCGCGAAGGGGACGCCGCAGGCGGCGACCATCGGGCCGATGACGATCGACGCCTTGTCGCCGACCCCGCCGGTCGAGTGCTTGTCGACGACCTTGCGGCCGAGCGCAGAGAGGTCGATCGTCTCGCCGCTCCCCACCATCGCATTGGTCAGCGCGTGCGTCTCGGCCGCCGTCAGGCCACGGAAGTACGCGGCCATGCAGAACGCGGCCATCTGGTAGTCGGGCACCTCGTCCCGCGCATAAGCGAGCGTCAGCTCCGAGATCTCCGCCTCGGAGAGCTCCGCACCGTCCCGTTTGCGCTGGATCAGCTCGGCCGGGCGGATCACGTAGCGCACTCCGCGGCCCGCGTCACGGCTGCAGGACCGGCGCTCCCGGGATACCCCGGCCGGGAGCCTTGCCGCCCAGCCAGGCGTTCACCGTCGCGCCCACATCGGCGAACTCGCCGTCGTGGCGCTGCCCGGCGGCGCTGCGGCCCTCGACGTAGGCGAGGAAGAGCGCGTGCTCGCGGGAGTGGTCGGTCGACGGCGTCGTCGGGTCGCAGCCGTGGTCGGACGTGAGGATGAAGAGGTCGCCCGGCCGCAACGCGTCCAGCAGGTCCGGCAGGCGCCGGTCGAAGTCCTGGAGGCAGCGGTGGAAGTTCACGGGGTCGTTGCGATGGCCCCAGAGCATGTCCGTCTCGACGAGGTTGACGAAGACAAAGCCGCCGTCCAGCTCGCGGAGCAGCGTTTCTGTCTGCCTGATCCCGTCGGCGTTGGACTTCGCCGTGTGCGAGTGGTCGATGTCGACGCCTGCGAAGATGTCGTGGATCTTGCCAACCCCGTGCACCTCGTTCCCGGCCTCGCGGACGAGTGTCAGATAGTTCGGCTGCCGCGGCCGCAGCGACCAGTCGTGGCGGTTCGGCGTGCGGGTATAGCTCCCGAGCTCGCCCGTGAAGGGACGGGCGATCACGCGCCCGACGGCGTGCTTGCCGGTGAGGATCTCCCGCGCGATCGCGCTCGCCTTGTACAACTCCTCGAGGGGGATGGTCTCCTCGTGAGCGGCGATTTGGAAGACGGAGTCCGCGGACGTGTAGACGATCCACTTGCCGGTGCGCTGATGCTCCTCGCCCAGCTCGTCGATGATCTCGGTGCCCGAGGCCGCCTTGTTGCCGAGCACTCCCCGGCCGGTCCGGTGCGCGAACCCCTCGATCACCTCGAACGGGAAGCCGTGCGGGTAGGTCGGCATGGCGACCGGCGTGACGATGCCCATCAGCTCCCAGTGGCCGGTCGTGGTGTCCTTGCCCTTGGAGCGCTCGAAGAGGCGCCCGGCCACCGCCGGGGCGCCGTCCGTGGGCGGGCAGCCCTCGAGATCCTCGACGTTCCCGAAGCCGAGGTGCTCAAGGTTGGGAAGGTCGAGGCCGCCCACGGCCTTGGCGACGTTGCCCAGGGTGTTGGAGCCCTCGTCGCCGTACTCGGCCGCATCGGGCAGCTCGCCCGCACCAACCGCGTCCAGCACAATCACGCAGGCGCGCGGCATGAGGCTATTCTACGGTTGTCTTGGACACAGCCCTCGGACTCTTCGGCGTGGTGCTCTGGATCGCGGCGACGATCGGGATCGCGGCCGGGATCACCTTCCTCGTCGTCAAGGTCTTCCCGGGAGACGAGGACCTGAAGCCGAAGTCCGAGCCGCAGGCTTAGAACCCGAAGCAGAATGAAGCCTTGAGCCGTCGCAACGCCCTGGGCGGCGCACTGCGGCGTCCTCGGTTGCCCGAATAGCGCTGCTATTCAGGCGCCCTGCGTCCTTGCATCGCACTCACCCAGGACACCGCGCCGGCGAAGCGTCATTCCGATTCGAGTTCTTAGACGACGGGCTCAAGCGGGAGGACCTGCTCGAGCGGCGAGTACTCGAGGCCGTGCGCGTCGGCGACAGCCTGGTAGGTGAGCTTGCCGTCCAGGACGTTCACGCCGCGCGCCAGCGCCCGGTCGCGGGCGACCGCCTCGCGGAAGCCGAGGTTCGCGATCGCCTCGACGTACGGCAGGGTCACGTTCGTCAGCGCGAAGGTCGACGTGATGGGAACGGCGCCGGGCATGTTCGCGACGCAGTAGTGGACGATGCCGTCGACCACATAGGTGGGATCGGAGTGCGTGGTCGGCCGCGACGTCTCGAAGCACCCGCCCTGGTCGATGGCCACGTCCACCAGGACGGCGCCCGGCTTCAGACCGGCGAGCATGTCACGCGTGATCAGCTTTGGCGCACGCGCTCCAGGAATGAGCACGGCGCCGATGATGAGGTCGGCGTCGGCCGCGGCGAGCTCGATCTCGAGGCGGTTCGACATCGCGAGCGTGATCCGGCCGTCGAGCATCATCTCCAGGTCGCGCATCCGCTCGACCGACTTGTCGAGGATCCAGACGTCGGCCTGCATCCCGACGGCGATGAGCGCGGCGTTGTAGCCCACGATCCCCCCGCCGAGCACGACGACCTTCGCCGGCGGGACGCCTGGCACGCCCCCGAGCAGAAGGCCGCGCCCACCCTGGGCCTTCTCGAGCGCCCAGGCCCCCATCTGAGTCGCCAGACGTCCGGCGACCTCGCTCATCGGCGCGAGCAGCGGCAGCTTCCCGTCGTCGGTCTCTACCGTCTCGTACGCGACGCACGTCGCACCGCTCGCGAGGAGCGCGCGCGTCAGCTCCTCGACCGCGGCGAGGTGGAGGTACGTGAAGAGGATCAGCCCTTCGCGAAGGCGCCCGTACTCCTCCGGCAGCGGCTCCTTGACCTTCAGGACCATGTCGGCGCTCGCCCAGACCTCGTCGACGCTCGCGATGCGGGCGCCGACGCCTTCATAGTCGGAGTCCGGAAACGCGCTGCCGACGCCGGCGCCCGTCTCGACGACGACCTCGTGTCCGCGCAGCCTCAGCTCGCCCGCTCCGGCAGGAGTGAGAGCGACCCGGTACTCGTCCTGCTTGATCTCCTTGGCGACACCGATCCGCATCAGGCGCGCGAACGATAGCCGAACACGTGCGCCGAGCTGGCCGCATTTGCACGGGGTTCTTCGCCGCGCGGTCGAACGTCAGGAAGCGAGCGCCCGCGCGAGCGTGCCCGCGGCATAGGCCGCCGCGAAGAACCACGGCTCCTCGCCCGGGCCGCGGCCCATGTGCGAAAGCCGGAGCCCGTGGCACGCGTCCTTCCAGCCGGAGGCGTCCACGAGCTGAGCCGCAGCCATCTCGGCGGGGAGCTCGAGGCCGTCCGGCCACGCCACCCTCACCTCGCCTCGGACCAGCTCGAGCACGGCGAGGGTGTGGTGCGAGAGTCCGCGATGCCGCTCGCGCTCGTCGCCGCTGGAGACTCGCGGGGCCAGCACCGGCCTCCCGCCGAGCGCGTTCGCCGCGTTCGCCGCGTCGGCGGCGGCCACCGCACCGTGCCCGAAACGCGACCCCGTCCCGACGACGCCGGGGCCGATCCCGCACACTACCGCGCCCATCCCTGCAGCCGCGCAGGCGACCAGGGCCGACGCGACCGACACGCACGCGAGCTCGCCGCCGATGCAGGGGCCGACCGCAACCGTCCTCGCCAGATAGCCCTCTTCCCGCAGGTGACGGACGGTGTCGGAGAGGGCCACGGGCAGCGCGCCTCCCGGAAGCTGAACGTAGGCGACGTCGAGCTCCCGCCCGAGGCCCGCGCAGACGGGCGCCACCTGGCTGTGCAGCGAGCAGCAGACCACCGGCAGGCCGCCGAGCCCGCCGTCCGGCTCCTCGCTCCAGTCCTCCTCCACGTGCCGGACGGCGTGCTGAAGCGACGTGTACGGGAGCTTCATGACGTGCGCGCCCGCCTCGGCCGGCAGGGCGAGCCCTCGCGTCAGGTTCGCATGGAGGAGGTCGAAGCCGCCGGTGCCGAGCCCGAGCTTGACGGCCTGGACGTTGACGAGCACCTCGTCGCCGACCGCGACCGGCCCGGTGAGCTCCGGGTAGGCGACGCACGGGCGCCTGTCAACCTCGAGCCTGACGAGGCCGTCGTGCCGCTCCGCGATCGCCGTCACCCTGCCTCGGCGAAGCGTGACCGGCATCGCTCTACGCCTCGCGGGCCGCTGCGACGAGCTCGAGGGTCACGCCGACCATGGACTCGAGGTCGGCGACCGCGATCGACTCGTCGGCCGTGTGGACGTTCGCCATCCCGTTGGCGACGTTCGCGCAGTGGAGGCCGCGCTCGTTGAAGACGTTCGCGTCGGAGCCGCCGCCCACCTCGACCTCGCGAGGCGTGAAGCCCGCCCGCTCGAGCGCCGTGCGGGCCAGGACGAGCGCGGGGTCGTCGGACGCGAGGCGGTACCCGCGGTACTTGTCCTCCACGGTCGTCTCCACCTCGCACTCCGAGACGGAGGCGGCGAACGAGATCGAGTCGAGCATCTCCCGGATCAGCTCGGCGAGCTTTCGCTCGTCGCGCGAGCGCGCCTCGACAGCGACGCGGCAGCGGGCCGGGACGACGTTCAACGCGCTCCCACCGTCGATGAGGCCGACGTTCGCCGTCGTCTCCGCGTCGAGCCGGCCCAGGCGCAGGTCCAGATCGCCCGAGCTGCCGCCACGATCGCGGAGCGGCCGTCCTCGGGGTTGATCCCGGCGTGCGCGGGGCGCCCGGTGAAGACGACGTCGATCGCGCGCCCGGAGGGCGCCGCGACGACGACCTCGCCGACCGGGCCAGAGTAGTCGTAGACGAAGCCGAGGCGGGACTCGAGCCGCGACGCGTCGAACGCGAACGCCCCCTCGAGGCCGGTCTCCTCGCGGGTCGTGAAGAGGAGCTCGACGCCCGCATGCGGCCGCCCTTCGGCGAGCATGAGCCGGGCGGCCTCGAGCAGCACCGCGACCGCCGCCTTGTCGTCGGCGCCCAGGATCGTCCCGGCGCCGTTCGTCACGACGCCGTCCTCGACGACCGGCTCGATCGGCCCCGACGGCGGCACCGTGTCGAGGTGCGCGCAGAGGAAGATCGGCTCGCCGGCCTCACCGTCCGCCGCCGGCAGGCGCGCGAGCAGGTTGCCGGCCGCGTCGGCCTCGGCCTGGATGCCCAGGTCGCGGAGGTAGGCGCGCACGCGCTCAGCGACTACTTCCTCCTCGCCGGATGGGCTCGGTATGGCGGCGAGCTCGAGAAAGAGCGGCAGCACATCGGTGGCCCACGTGGTGGTCACGAGGCCGATTCTAGGCGCGGGCCATGTGGATGAGACGGTGCGAATTCGTCACAGTCCTGCGCGCCACGCGTATGCGTTTCGCCGTTACGCTGAAAGCGGGTGGTGGGCCGGGGTGGCCCAACAGGGAAGGGGCTAGCGAGCCGCCGCGGCGGCCACCCGGCCGCGCTCGCGGGCGCGGGCGAGGGCGGCGCCGACGAAGTCCCGGAAGAGCGGCGCCGGGCGCGTCGGGCGCGACTTGAACTCCGGGTGGAACTGGCTGGCGACGAACCACGGATGGTCGGGCAGCTCGACGACCTCGACGAGCCGTCCGGCCTGGAACGTCCCCGAGACGACCAGCCCGTGCTCGACGAGGCGGGGCCGGAAGTGGTTGTTGACCTCGTAGCGGTGCCGGTGGCGCTCGTGGATGACGACGTCGCCGTAGGCCTCGCGCGCCTTCGTCCCTTCGACGAGGTCGACTGCGTCCGCGCCAAGCCGCATCGTGCCGCCGAGGTCCTCGATCTCCTTCTGCTCGGGCAGGAGGTCGATGACCGGGTACGGCGTCTCCGGATCCATCTCGGTCGAGTTGGCGCCTTCGAGGCCGCAGACGTGCCGTGCGAACTCGGAGACCGCCACCTGCATCCCGAGGCAGATGCCGAGGTACGGGATGCCCCGTTCACGTGCGACGCGGCACGCGGTGATCTTCCCCTCCCAGCCGCGCGAGCCGAAGCCGCCCGGAACGAGGACGCCGTCGACCCCCTCGAGCTCGGCGGCGGCCTCCTCGAGGCTCATCCCCTCGGCGTCGAACCAGCGCACGTTGACGCCCACGCCATGTTGGATGCCGGAATGCTTCAGCGCCTCGTGGACGGAGAGGTAGGCGTCATGGAGCTTGACGTATTTGCCGACGAGGGCGATCTCGACTTCGCCGCTCCGCTTTGCGATGAGGCCTGCGAGCTCGTCCCACTCGCCGAGCTCGGGCTCGACGTCGGGCAGGCCGAGCTTGCGAACGACGAGGGCGTCGAGGCCCTCCTCGCGGAGCGCCTGCGGGACGAGGTAGACATCGCTCACGTCCTCGTTGGCGATCACGCGCTCCGGGGTCGACGTCGGCGAAGAGCGCGATCTTCTCGCGGATCTCGCGCGAGAGGCGGTCCTTCGAACGGCAGATGACCACGTCTGGGTGGATACCGATACGGCGCAGCTCGTTGACGGAGTGCTGCGTCGGCTTCGTCTTCAGCTCGCCGGCCGTCTCGATGAACGGGACGAAGGTGACGTGCATGTAGAGCACGTTCTCCGGCCCGACCTCGCGGCGGAACTGACGGATCGCCTCGAGAAACGGGAGCGACTCGATGTCGCCGACCGTGCCGCCGATCTCCGAGATGACGACGTCGGTGTCGCTGACGTCCGCCACGCGCCGGATGCGGGACTTGATCTCGTTCGTGATGTGCGGGATCACCTGCACCGTCGAGCCGAGGTACTCGCCCTTCCGCTCCTTGCGGATGACCGCGTACCAGATCGAGCCGGAGGTGTGATTGGCGTTGCGCCCAAGGTTCTCGTCGACGAAGCGCTCGTAGTGGCCGATGTCGAGATCGGTCTCGGCGCCGTCCTCGGTTACGAAGACCTCGCCGTGCTGGAACGGGCTCATCGTCCCCGGGTCGACGTTGATGTAGGGATCGAACTTCTGCACCTGCACGCGCAGGCCGCGCGCCTTGAGGAGACGCCCGAGCGAGGCGGCGCTGATGCCCTTGCCGAGCGACGAGACGACGCCGCCGGTCACGAAGACGTACTTCGTCGGGCGCTCTCTCATCGCAGCCGCCCCAGCCGGTCGAGCTCACGCAGGCCGGGAGTCCGCTCGATCAGGCGGCCTAGCGATGTGCGCTCTCCGAGGAGGTTGAGGCCTGCGAGCGTTCCGATCGCGGCCCAGCGTGAAAATCCGTGGAAGCGGTCCACGGACTTCAACCCTAGCATGGCTCCGAACGCATTCGATCCTGCATCCCCCAGCATGGCCCTTTCCGCGAGATCGTAGGGAAGGAGCAGGACGGCCCGGCCGATCGGTGCGCGCAGCGGCCCAGCTGCCAGAAGATAGGCCTTCAGGCACCGGCCCGGGCGCGTGTCCAGCTGGTTGAGGAGGTTCGCCGAGAGGGCGAACAGGAGCGCCCCGCTGACGCTCCGGGTCCGCCAGAGCCCGACCAGCGGGATGCCGACGGCCTTCAGGATGCCGGTCGTCCGCCGGCGCGCGCAGGTGGTCGCGGAACCCGCGCTCTCGCCCGCTGAACGCGTCGTCGAGGAAGCCGAACAGCGTGACGATCGTGACTCCCGGGTCGCTCTCGTTGAAGGTCACCCAGCCGGCGAGCGGCAGCCGGAGCCCGCGATAGTTGACGCCGAGCGGGCCGGTGGCGAGGGCGGCGTCGAGCGACCTGGCGGCCGCGGTGGAGAAAGCCCGGCGGCGTTGCGGCCGGTGGCGCGGTGCTCGAGGTCGAGCTCGACCTCGTCGAGCGTCAGGCCGGCGCGGAGCGCGTCGATCGTCATGCGTACCTCGCAGCCGAAGCCGGAGGCAAGCGGGAAGCAGGCGTCCCTGGCCCGCGTGCCGACGAGGCGCTGCCCCGAGAGCGGCTCGAGCGGCGCCACGCCGGTTCGCAGCCGGATCAGCTCCCGCCCCACCCGCTTGGCGAGCCCGAAGCCGCCGCCCACGCGCCTGCTGAAGGCCGCGACGGCAAGGTCGGCGTCGCTCTCCGCAAGCGGCCGCAGCGAGCCCCGCAGATCCGCGTCCACGAGGAGCAGCGGCCCCGGCGGCGCGGCGCGCTCGCCGGCCGAGAGCGCCTCGCCCTTCCCGAGCCGCTCCACGCGGATCACGGCCGCGCCCGCCTCCTCGGCGCGCTTTGCGGTGCGGTCCTGGGAGCGTCCGTCGACGACGATTACCTCGGCGTCCGGGAAGTCCCGGCGAAGCGCGGCCACCGTTTCGCCGATCCGCTCCTCCTCATTCCGCGCAGGGACGAGGATGGTGAGCGCTTCGGGGCCCTGGGCGCTACCCACCCTCGACCGGGAGCGGCTCGATCGTCGGGATGACGCCGTCGGTGGCGGTGTCGCGGAATCCGTAGTGACCGGGCTCGCCACCGGCCAGGAGCAGCGCGAGCGCGAGTCGGCCCGCGGAGACGTCGATGTCGTCGACGCTCGAGATCCCCTGCGCGCGGTAGGCCTCGAGCACCTCGCTCGGGTCGTCGCTCACGGCCACGCCGACCACCGGGATCCCGGAGCTGTCGAGGCCGCTGACGAGGCCCTCCATCAGCGACCTCGTGGCCGCGGTCTCCGCGTCGACGTCCGCGCCCGCTACCGCTTGGTCGGGCGTCCAGGTGGTCACCACGACCGCCGCGTCGATGGGCACCGACGTCGAGCCCGACTGCTCCTCGATCAGCTGCGACTGCACCGCGTCCCACACGGCGTCGTCACCGTCCGCGAGTTGCCGGCCGAGCTCGCGGCCCAGGTCGGAGAAGTCGCCCTCCTCGTCGGCGTAGGTCGCGAGGAGCTCGTCGCCCTCGAGCGCCGCCGCCAGGTCGGCGCCGTCGACAGGGACGTCGAGCGCGATGACCCGGGCCGGGGCTCCGCCGTCCGCGTCCGCGAGCGCGCCCTCGACCTCGGCCCGCACGCTCCCGTCCGCGGGCCCGAGGAAGAGGACGGCGACGTTCTTTCCCTCGAGCCGGCCTTCCATCAACGTCGGATAGGACCGCGTGAAGAGCTCCTCGGAGCCCTCGCCCCGGTCGGTCGCGGCGTCCGCCGACGCCTGCACGGCCTCCAGACTCTGCTGGAGCCTCTCGTTGGCGTCGCGGAGGTTCTGCAGCTCGGCGTCCTGGCCCACGTCGGTCACCTTCCCGGAGACCGCGACGCCGAGGAGGATGCCGAGCGCGAGCGCGACGAAGACGGCCGCCAGCGAGGCGACGTGGTAGCGGAGGCCGAACATCCTCAGAGAGCCTAGATGCTCAGAGCGTCGCGGCGGTCTGGCAGAGGTCGCGGAGCCGCGTGAGCGCCTGCGCCGGCAGGCCGCGGCCGCCCTCGAGGACCAACCGGTGCCACGGCCCCTCGACGAACGTCGTAGCCCGCGTGCGGCCCGTGCCGGCATTGTCGAGCCGCACGCCGCACTCGAGCCCCTGCTTCAGGTCGCTCCAGCGCAGCTCCCACCCCTCGACGACGCGCGTGAGCACGATCAGGCCCTCGCCCTCGGGGCGGCGGAGGAGGCCGGGCGCCTTGTTGCGGACCACCTCCCAGCGGGCGTTCTCGGCCACGCCCCGCCGGTCGGGCGTCACGCCGGTGTAGGCCGGCCACCAGTCCGGCAGGTGGTACGGCTCGGAGACCAGGGCCCAGACGTCGCGCCGGTCCGACAGGAGCTCGCCGGTCTCCTCGATCAGGCTCATTCGATCCCCGCGAGCGACCGCAGGCGCTCGACGAGGGTGGTGACGAGATCGCGGAGCTCGGGTGAGGCGATCAGCACCGCCGTGACCGCGGCGAGGGATGCGAGCACGAATATCGTCACCATCCCCAGCCCGACGCGGGGCCGGAAGAGGCGGGACACGCCGCGGGCGTCTACGAGC
Source organism: uncultured Actinomycetes bacterium (assembly GCA_963794055.1). Taxonomy (GTDB): domain Bacteria; phylum Actinomycetota; class Thermoleophilia; order Gaiellales; family Gaiellaceae; genus JAIBJN01. Next base: position 165,082 of record CAWCCL010000019.1, on the reverse strand, counting down.
TTCTCCCCCACCTTCAGGCGCGTCAGGAACGTCGACGACATGCCGGCGCGGTTCCGCTCGAGGAACTCGATCAGGTTGAAGCGCGTGCCCACCGCGACGATCAGCTCCGCGCCCTTCTCGTAAGCCAGGAGCATCGCGGCGTCCTCCGAGATCCCCGCCGTCGGCAGGACGGTCGAGGAGAGCCCGAGGCGGTCGAGGCGGTCCCGCCCGGGCGCGCGGCCGTCGGGGTAGGCGTGGACGACCAGCTCGGCGCCGGAGAAGAGCGTCTTGTCCGAGACGGAGTCCATGTCGCCGACGATCACGTCGGGCTTGTAGCCGGCCGAGGCGAGGGCGTCGGCCCCGCCGTCCACCCCGATCAGCACCGGCTTGAAGTCGCCGATGTAGGGGGCGACGATCGAGAGGTCGCGCTTGGTCTCGGCGCTGCGCGCGACGACCAGGGCGTGCCGGTCGCGAAAGCGCGTCTTCAGCTGCGGCATCGAGATGCCGCCGGCGAGGAGCGCCGTCTCCTCCCGCAGGTGGCGGAGGGTGTTCTCGGCAAAAGCCTCCAGCGCTTCGCTCACCCGGCTCTGCTGGTCGGCGAGGTCGCGCGCGAGCTCCTCGGCGCCTCGCTCACGCCCGGCGGTTAGGCGCGAGCCGTTGCGGAAGAGGCTGGAGCCGCGGACGACGAGCGCCTCCCCGTCTCTCACCTCCTCGAAGAGCTCTGCGCCGGGCGCGTCGATCAGGCAGACGCCGCCCTCCACCAGCGCCAGCGGGCCTGCGTTCGGGTAGGCGCCGGTCGACGAGGACGAGACGTTGACGACCACTCGGACACCGCTCTCGAGCAGCTCCTCGGCCGAGATCCGGTCGAGGTTGGGGTGGTCGATGATGGCGATGTCGTCGGGCCCGAGGCGCTTGACCAGGCGCTTCGTGCGCTTGTCCAGGCGGGCGGTCCCGGTGAACTCGACGAAGGTCAACTGCGACGTACCGTGGAGAGGAACTCGGCGCCGCCCAGCATACGTTCCAGCTCCTCCCGCCGCTCGGAGTCGGACAGCCTCTCGATGAGGGTGTGCGTCGGGTCACCCTGAACCTTCTCGACGCGGAAGTGGGCGTCGGCGGCGCTTGCGATCTGCGGGAGGTGCGTGATCGTGAGGAGCTGCGCGCTGCAGGCGAGCCGCGCGAGGGCGTCCGCGACCGCGTGGGCGGTCTGACCGCCGATGCCCGCGTCGATCTCGTCGAAGACGATCGTCGGCTCGCCCGCCGAGGCGTGCGCGACGGCGCGGAGCGCGAGCGCGATCCGGGAGAGCTCCCCGCCGGAGGCGGTCTCGGCCGCGGGGGCGAACGACAGGCCTGTGTTCAGACGGACGAGGAAGGAGGCGCCGTCGCGCCCGGCCGGCCCCAGCTCCCGCTCGGCGAGCTCGACCCTGAACTCGCCGTCTCCCATCCCGAGGCCCTGGAGCTCGGCCTCGACCGCAGCGGCGAAGGTGCCGGCGGCTTCCGCCCGGGCGGCCGAAAGCGCGGTCGCGAGCGTCTCGGCGCGTTCCTCGGCCTCGGCGACCGCCCGCGCGGCGGCCTCCAGCGGGTCGACCCCGGCCTCGACCTGCTCGAGCTCGGCGCGCGCGTCCGCAGCGTGCGCAAGGAGGTCGTCCGTCGACGCCGCGCCGAAGCGGCGGCGGGCCTCGGCGATCCGCTCGAGCTCGCCCTCGACGGCCTCGAGCCGCCCGGGCTCGGCCTCCAGCGAGGCGAGGAAGCCGCGCAGGGTCGAGGCGCCTTCGCGGATCCGGATCCCGGCGTCACTCAGGTCGACCGAGACCTCGCCGAGCTCGGGCGCGAGAGCGGCCATGGCTTCGAGCGAGCGCACGGCCTCCGCCACGCGCTCGGCCGCACCCGGCGACTCGCCCTGCTCGGGGTCGAGCGCCTCGGCAGCCGCCGCAGCGGCCTCGACAAGCTCGGTCACGTGCCGGAGGCGCTCGCGCTCGGACCGGAGGCGCTCCTCGTCGCCGGCTGCAATCCCGTCCGTGCGGGCGACGAGCTCGGCGAGCTCCGCGAGCCGCTGCGCCCGGTCCGCGGTCGCGCTCGCCAGCTCGTCGCGACGTCGGCGCGCGGCGAGCAGCTCCCGCCAGGCGCGCTGGAGCTCCCCCCGGCGGCGTAGCTGCTCCTCCCCGACGAAGGCGTCGAGGACGTCGAGCTGGTGCGACGGCCTGGCGAGCCGGCGTTGCTCGAACTGGCCCGACATGGCGAGCAGGCGCTCGACCAGCGTCGCGAGGTCCTCCCGCGGCACGGCGCGGCCCCAGGCATACGCGCGGGTGCGCCCGTCGGCGAAGACGCGCCGCGCGGCCACGAGCCCCTCCTCCCCGGCCGGGCGCAGCTCGGCGATCGCCTCCAGTCCGGGGTCGTCCAGGATGCCTTCCGGAAGATCCAGCTCGGCTTCGACGTAGGCCTCCTCCGCCCCGGGCCCGAGGTAGGCGGCGTCGCCGGGCGCGCCGAGCAGGAGGCCGACCGCCTGCGCGAGGATGGTCTTGCCGGCGCCGGTCTCGCCCGTGATCGCGTTCAGCCCCGGCGCGAAGACGAGCTCCGCCTCGCGGATGAGGACGAAGCTCTCGATGCGGAGCCGGCGGAGCACGGCGCCCGGCTAGGGGAACACCTGGTGGTAGCGGGTGAAGAAGGTGACCTCCGGGAGCACCGCCAGCCGGCAGTGCTCGGGGCCGACGACGACGGCGAGCTCCTCGCCCCGCTCCAGCTCGCCGACCGCGTTCCCGTCCACCAGCACGGTCACCGGCAGCTCCTTGGAGCGGTTCACGACGCGGAGGTCGAGCCCGCGCGGCACGACCAGCGCCCGGGCGCGCAGCGAGTGGGGCGCGACGAACGTCATCGCCATCGCCTCCAGCCCCCACACGAGGACAGGGCCGCCGTTCGAGAGGTTGTACGCCGTCGAGCCCGAGGGCGTGCAGCAGATCATCCCGTCACAGGGCTGGTCGCCAAGGTCCTCGCCGGCCACCTCCCAGCCGAGCTCCACCATCCTGCCCGGCCGCGCGCTGGTCACGACCACGTCGTTGACGGCCGGGTGCGTCTCGCCGTCGAAGGCCGCTTCGAGCGTGCAGAGGTCGACGACGCGGACGTCCCCGGCGAGCGCCCGCGCCATCCCGTCGTCCAGCTCCTCGGCCTCCGCGGTCGTGAGGAACCCGACGCTGCCGAAGTTGATCCCGAAGGCGGGCGTGCCGGTGCCCAGCGTCGCTCGCAGCGCTCGCAGCATCGTCCCGTCGCCGCCGAGCACGACGAGCAGGTCGAGCCCGCCCTCCTCGAGGGAGCCGACCTCGACGCCGGCCGCCACGGCCGCCTCCTCGACGCGGCGCCGCGCCTCGGCGACGACGTCCGGGCGGCCGTGCGTAACCATCACGCCGATCCTGCGGACGGCTTCGGTCACGGCTGCTCCCCTGCCGCGTCGACGAGGTGGAGGAAGAACTCCCGGTTCCCCTTCGGCCCGCGCACCGTCGACTCCGCGACGCCGAGCGGGTGGGCTCCCCACTCCGGCGCGCGCGCCAGCACCTCGTCGACGACGCGGCGGTGCACCTCGGGGTCGCGAACGACGCCCCCTTTTCCGACATCGGCCGGCCCTGCTTCGAACTGCGGCTTGACGAGGACGAGCGCGCGCCAGCCGGACGCGGCACAGGCCAGCGCGGGTGGAAGCGCCTTGGCGAGCCCGATGAAGGAGACGTCGCAGGTGAGGAAGGTAGGCCTGAACGGCAGCTCGTCGGAGCGAAGGTCACGCACGTTCGTCCGCTCGAGCACGGTCACGCGCGCGTCGTCGCGCAGCTTCGGATGCAGCTGCCCGTAGCCGACGTCGACCGCGATCACGCGCGCCGCGCCCGCCTGGAGGAGGCAGTCCGTGAAGCCGCCGGTGGAGGCGCCGACGTCGAGGCAATCCTCGCCGGTCACGTCCACGGCAAGGTGCTCGAGCGCACCGGCGAGCTTCTCTCCTCCCCGCGAGACGAAACGCGCGCCCTCGGCCACCTCGAGCTGTGCGCCCTCGTCGAGCTGCTCGCCCGCCTTCGAGTGCCCCTTGACCCGGCCGGCGAGCACGAGGGCCTGCGCCTGCGAGCGGGTCTCTGCGAGCCCGCGCTCGACGAGCAGCACGTCCAGGCGCTTCTTGGCGCTCATGGCGAGAGCGTACCCCGTCACTCGCCCGGCGAAGTGTCACGAATGAGGACGCGGACGAGCGCCGCCCGCGGCCGTCGAGCCCCTCACGCAGGGGTGAGCCTCGTCTGGATCGTCGTCCACGGCGCCTTGGCCAGCCCGCGCCGCATCTCCCGCTCGTCCGCATAGGTCTCGGTGAGGAGCCGGCCTTCGCAGACGAGCGTGACCGCATCCTCCCGGAAGGGCCAGGGCGAGACGGTCACGCGCGTCGGGTCGCCGTCCACCGGGGTGAGCGCGTGTCCGACCGAGTTCCGCTCCTTCGTCACGCCCTGGAGGAGCGCGAGCGAGAGCCCGTCCCAGGTGAAGACGAGCTCGCGGTTCCGCTCGACGGCCTCCGGCGTCGCGTGCGCGCCGTAGCGCGGGTCGCCGCGAAGAGAGTCGAGCACGCGGGCCTGGAAGTCGCGCTCGCGCTCCAGGTAGTCCGCGAGGGCTCGCTGGACGTCCTCGTCGCCTTCCGGCGGGAAGCGCTCGACGAGCAGCGTCCCGTGGAGCGAGACCAGCAGGGCCGCGTAGCGCGACTGTGGCAGCAGGAGCGAGGCCGCACCCGACCAGAGCTCCAGCCGGCGCAGGCGCGGGAGCCTGGAGAACGTGTACGGGAGGCCCGTCTCCGAATCGCGCTCGGGCGAGCGCTCCCAGCCGATCCACGCGATGTCGTGCTGGTCGGCCGCGAGGCAGACCTCTTCATGCGGCTCGAACGGCTCCGCCCATGCGCGCGCAATCTGTCCCGACACCCAGGCGTGCGCAGGCTGGCCGATCGCGATCGTTCCTGCTGGGACGGGTCGGTGGAGCATCGCGTCAGCTCGAGCGGTCGCGGATCGTTGCGACGATCTCGGCCAGCACTGACGTGTCGGCCGGCAGGCCGGCGAGCCGCTCGTTGACGCGCGCCCTCGCGTCGTCCGCAAGCTCGCGCGCATGGTCGAGCCCGTGCAGGGAGACGTACGTGACCTTGCCGGCGGCCTCGTCCTTCCCGGGCGTCTTCCCCAGCTGCTCGGCCGTGCCGGTGGCGTCGAGGATGTCGTCGACGATCTGGAAGAGGACGCCGAGCTCGTCCCCGAACGAACGCCACGTCGCGCGCTCTGCTTCCGGCAGGCCGGCGACGGCGGTGGCGGTCGTTACCCCGGCGCGCAGCAGCCGCCCGGTCTTGAGCGCGTGCAGGCGCCTGAGCCCGTCGCCGTCGATCACGCCGTCGATGGTCACGTCGAGGTACTGGCCGCCGATCATGCCGAGCGTCGCGTCGGCGAGCTCGCGCGCGACGTCGGGCGACGGGTAGCGGAGCGCGAGCCGGAAGGCCTCCGCGAGAAGCGCGTCGCCCGCGAGGATGGCGACGTCCTCGCCGAAACGGACGTGGGCGCTCGGCTGCCCGCGGCGCAGGTCGTCGTCGTCGAGCGCCGGCAGGTCGTCGTGGACCAGGCTGAAGGTGTGGACGAGCTCGAGCGAGCACCCGGCCGGCAAGAGCTGGGCCGAGTTGAGCCCCAGCGCCTCGCCCGTGGCGAGGCAGAGCACCGGGCGGATCCGCTTTCCTCCGCCGAGGAGCGAGTAGCGGAGCGCCTCCTCTAGGCGCCCCAGCTCGTTCGCGAACGGCAGCTCGGCGAGGAAGTCCTCGGCGAGCTCGCGCAGGTCGTCAGGCCGATGCATCGGCCTCCCTGCGCGCGCGCTCCACCTCCGCCTGCACCTCCTTGGCCAGGTCGGCGAGCTCCTGGAGGATCTGCACGGCGCGCTCCGGGTCGTCGGTTCCCTCGAGCTCGGCGCGCGCGGCCTCGACCTTCTCGAGGAGCTCCTGGAGGCGGGCGACGGCGTCCGGCTCGCTCACGTCTGCTGCGCCTCCCGCGCGACCCGCCCGAGGATCCCGTTGACGAGGCGCCCGGCGTCCTCGCTGGCATAGCGCTTGGCGAGCGAGACAGCCTCGTCGATCGCCACCGCGACGGGCACGTCGCCGCGGTCGAGCTCGAAGAGCCCGATGCGGACGATATTCCGCTCGACGACGCCGAGCCGGTCGGCCGGCCACTCGTCAGAGGCCGCGGTGATGCGGGCGTCCAACTCCTCCGCGTGCGCAGCGACGCCCTCGGCCAGCTCCAGCGCGAACGGGTCGGTGTCTCCCGCGTGCAAGCTGACGAGCGGCTGGCCGGTGAGATCCCACTGGTAGAGAAGCTCGAGTGCGGTACGGCGGGCGGCTCGGCGGCTGGTCACGACCCCTCTCCGGCGAGCGAGCGGAACGAGGACCCCGCCTCCGCGATGAATGCAGTCGTGTACCGGCCGCAGGCGAACGGCTCGCTCTCCAGGATGTCGATGCACAGATCTCGCGTGGTCGGGACTCCTTCGAGCTCGAATTCTGTCAGCACCCGGCGCGCGCGGCGGAGAGCCGCGGGTCGGTCCTCGGCCCACACGATCACCTTCGCCACGAGCGAGTCGTAGAACGGCGGGATCACGTAGCCGTCCACGACATGGGTGTCGACGCGGACGCCTGGGCCGAGCGGCGGGCGGAACCGCGTCACCGTTCCCGGCGCCGGCAGGAAATCACGGGAGGGATCCTCGGCGTTGATGCGGAGCTCGATCGCGTGGCCGCGCAGCTCGGCGCGCCCCGTTTGCGGCAGCCCTTCGCCTGCCGCGATCCGGAGCTGCGCCTGCGCGAGGTCGATCCCCGTGATCAGCTCGGTGACGGGATGCTCCACCTGGAGCCGCGTGTTCATCTCGATGAAGTAGAAGCCGCCGTCCGCGTCGAGCAAGAACTCGATAGTCCCTGCGCCGCGATAGCGAAGGGCCTCCGCCGCCCGCCGAGAGGCGTCCTCCATCTCGGTGCGGAGCTCCGGCGAGACGGCCGGCGAAGGGCCCTCCTCGACGAGCTTCTGGTGGCGGCGCTGGATCGAGCAGTCGCGCTCGCCGAGCGTCAGCACCTGGCCCTCGCCGTCGCCGAGCACCTGAATCTCGACGTGGCGGGCGCCGACGATGGCACGCTCGACGTAGAGGGACCCGTCGGAGAAGGCAGCCTCCGCCTCGGCGGCCGCCGCCTGGAAGGCGGACTCGAGCTGCTCGGCGTCGGCCACCAGCCGCATCCCGCGGCCGCCGCCGCCCGCTGAGGCCTTGAGGAGGAGCGGGAAGCCGGCCTCGTCCGCGAGCGAGCGCGTCTGCTCGAGCGTGGCGACGCCGTCGGAGCCCGGGACGAGCGGCAGCCCGGCCGCCGCTGCGGCCCGCTTGGCGCGGATCTTCTCCCCCATCGTCTCGATCGACTCCGGGCGGGGTCCCACGAACGCGAGGTCGTTGTCCTCGCACGCGGCCGCGAACTCGGCGTTCTCGGCGAGGAAGCCCCAGCCGGGGTGCACGGCTTCGCAGCCGGTCGTCGTGGCCGCGGCGACGAGGGAGGGGATGCTGAGGTAGCTCTGCGCGGCCGGCGGCGGCCCGATGTGGACGGCCTCGTCGGCGAGGCCCACGTGGAGCGAGTCGCGGTCAGCGGTCGAGTAGACGGCGACCGCCTCGATCCCGAGCTCGTGGCAGGCCCGGACGATGCGGACGGCTACCTCGCCGCGGTTGGCGATCAGAACGCGCTTGAACACCGGCGCATCCGTGCGTGAATCGTCACAGTCCGCGCGCCTTTCGGCACGTTTCGCGCGCCACGCGTGCGGTTTTCGGAGTTACGCTCGAAAGCGGGAGGAGGGCGGGGTGCCCCAATGTCATTAAGGGCGAGCCGAATCGGCACGTTAGAGCGCGTCGAGGGGCCGGCCGTTCGGCGGGTCGAGCTCGAAGAGGAGATCGCCGTACTGCACCGCGGCCGCGTTCTCGACGCAGACGCTCCGCACGACGCCTTCGGACTCCGCCTTCACCTCGTTCATGAGCTTCATCGCCTCGAGGATGCAGAGCGTCTGCCCGCGTTCGACCGTGTCCCCCACCTCGACGAAGGGGTCGGCGTCCGGCTCCGGCGCGCGGTAGAACGTCCCCACCATCGGCGACTCCACGCGGATGACGTCGTTCTGCGGCGGCTCGGTCGCCCCGGAGGGCTCCTCGTGGACGGGCGCTGTCGGTACCGACAGCGGCAGGACCGGCGCGTCCCCGCGCTCGTCGCCACGCCGCACGGTGACGCGCATCTCTCCCTCCTCGATCGTCACCTCGCCGATCCCTGACTCCTGGACGACGCGGATGATTTCGCGCAGCCGCTCGGCTTCGCCCGGCGCGAGGCCGGCCGTCTCGGAGTCGTCCCTGCGACCGCGGGCTCGCACGGAGCGCAGGAGCGGCTCGGCGTCCTCGCCGTAGAGCGCCAGGAGCAGCAGCTCCTCCTCGCTCGCCGCCAGGCCCCGGGCGTCCTCGCGCAGCTCCTCGAGCGCTTCCGGCGGCTCCTCGACCTGCTCGACGCCCTCACCGAGCAGCTCCACTGCCCGCTTGACGGTCGGGTCGATCTCGGCCGGCGGCGTTCCGTACCGCCCCTCGACCAGGTCGCGGAGCTCGTCGACGACGAAGCGCCAGCGCTGCGCCGCGAGGACGTGCAGGAGCGCCTGCGAGCCGAGCACCTGCCCGATCGGCGACGCGAGCGGGGGCCAGCCGCACTCGTGGCGGATCGTCGTCAGCTCCTCCAGGACCTCGTCCAGGCGGTCGGCCGACCCGTGCTCTTTGAGCCGCGCGTCCAGTTCGGCGACGAGGCCGGCGGGAAGCGTGTACTCGGCGGCGCGAACGGCGACGCGGGGCGAGAGCGGCGGCACCGGCTCGTCGCCGAGCGCGACGTCCACCAGCTCCGAGCTGCGCCACAGCCGTTCGAGATCCACGCCGGTGTCGTGCTCGACGCCGGCGAGCGACTTCGTCAGCGCCTCGGCCGAGACGCGGTGGAGCGAGAGCGCGATCGGGTAGAGCGCGACGGCGATCCGCTCGGCGCCGGCCCGCACGGCCTCGATGGCGGCGGCCAGCCCGACGCCGCCTGCCCCCTGGCAGTGGAGCCCCACGGGTAGGCCGCTCGCCTCGCCCACGCGCTCCACGAGCTCGCGTGCCTTCGCGGGGTCGAGCGAGCTCGCCGGGTCGTGGATGAGCACCCTCGTGGCTCCCAGCTCGGCGAGGTGGTGCGCGCGCTCCAGCAGCACGTCGGTCTCACCGGTCGGGCCAGGGCTGTGGACGAGCCCCACGGAGAGCTCCTTGCCCGCGCCGCAGATCGCGTCGGCGGCCTCGCGCAGGTTCGTGAGGTCGTTGAGCGGGTCATGGAGGCGGAAGACGTCGATTCCGCTCCCGGCCGCGCTGGCGACGAAGCGCCGCACGAGGTCGCTCGAGACCGGGCGCGAGCCGACGAGGAAGCGGCCGCGCAGCGCCATTCCGAGCGGGGTCGAGCAGCGCGCGCGGATCGAGCGGATCCGCTCCCACGGGCTCTCGACGCCGCGCCGCACCGCGCTGTCGAAGCACCCGCCGCCGGAGATCTCGAGGCAGGCGAACCCTGCCTTGTCCAGCTCGGCCGCCAGCTCGTAGAGCCCGGCCGCGGAGACGCGGTCGGCGAGCGGCTCCTGGGACAGGAGCCGGATCGTCGTGTCGACGAGCTGCGGCACGGCTAGTGCCCCTTCAGGTGATGCTGCCCAGCGTGTATTGCCTGGAGGGGCACTACTAGACCCGCGAGATGTAGCGGCGCTCGCGCGTGTCGACCTTGATGCGGTCGCCGATGTTGACGAAGAGCGGCACCTGCACGACGGCGCCCGTCTCGAGCGTCGCAGGCTTCGTCACGTTGGAGACGGTGTCCCCGCGGATCCCGGGCTCGGTCTCGGTCACGGCGAGCTCGACCGACGCCGGCAGCTGCACCCCGGCTGGGCTCCCGTCGACGACGAGAATCTGCACGGTCGACGACGGCTGCAGGAAGTCGAGCTCCTCGGCCACGTCTACGCGCGGGAGCGTCAGCTGCTCGAAGGTTTCCTCGTCCATGAAGATGACGTCGTCGCCGGCGTCGTAGAGGTACTGGACGTTCTTCGTCTCCGTGCGGATGCGCGGCATCTTCTCGCCGGCGCGGAAGGTCTTGTCGACGACCGCGCCCGTCCCGATGCTCTTCAGCTTCGTGCGCACGAAGGCGCCGCCCTTGCCCGGCTTCACGTGCTGGAACTCGACGATACGCCACACCTGCCCGTCGAGCTCGACGTGCATGCCGTTCTTGAACTGGTTCGTGGAGACCGTCTCGGCCACGGCGAGGAGTCTAGTTGAGCGTCAGCAGGTCCTTCGTGAAGCTCGAGAGGACCTCCGGCCTGTTCTCGCCGACGACGACGAGGTCCTCGATCCGCACGCCGCCCTCGCCGGCCAGGTAGACGCCGGGCTCGACGGTGACCACGTTCCGGGCGACGAGCGTGTCCTTGGACGTCGGCCGCAGGACCGGCTGCTCGTGCACCTCGAGACCGACGCCGTGGCCGAGCCCGTGGAGCACGGGGGCCAGCCCGGACTCCTCGATCTCGGTCCGCGCGATCGCGTCGAGCTCGGCGCCGGTCGCACCGGCGCGCACGGCAGTGAGCGAGCTCTCCTGAGCCGAGCGGCACAGGGCGTACGCACGGCGCAGGGCGTCCGGAAGCGCCCCCGTGGCGAACGTCCTCGTGCAGTCGGCGCAGTACCCGCCGACCTGGGCTCCCGCGTCCACGATCACCGTCTCCCCCGCCCCGATCTTCCGCCGGCCGGGATGGTGGTGCGGAAGCGCAGCGTTCGGCCCGGCGCCCACGATCACGGGGAACGCAAGCGCCTCGGCGCCCTCCTCCCGGAGCACCCGCTCCATCCACCAGGCGACCTCGGCCTCGGGACGACCGATGAGCTCCTCCCGCGCCAGCCGCTCGTACGCCCTGTCGGTGATCCGGGCCGCGCGCCTGATCGCGGCAAGCTCGGCCTCGTCCTTGACCGCCCTCAGGCCCGCGACGACGCCGGTGGTGGGCACGAGCTCGGTGCCGTCCTCCGAGAGCGAGTCGAAGCTTGCCACGGTGACGTGGTCGGCCTCGAAGGCCACGGGAGCGTCCGCGAGCTCCCCGAGACGCGCGCCGATCCAACCGAGCAGGTCCCGCTCGGCCAGCACGACCTCGACGCGTTCCAGCGCCTTGGCCGCCTCGAGGTAGCGGCCGTCCGTAGCGGCGACGAGACGGTCGCGGCCGACGACGAGCGCCGCGTTCGAGCTGTCGAAGCCGGTGAGATAGCGGATGTTGACGGGCCTCGTGACGAGGAAGCTCGACGCCTCCAGCCTCTCCAGCTCGGCGCGCAGTCGGTCGATGCGCTCGCTCACGTGTGCTCCTTGATGTAGGCAAGCGCCTCGCGGTATCCGTCCGGCCCCTTGCCGATGACTCGATGCGTGGCGACGTCGGCGATGACCGAATGCCGCCGCCACTCCTCGCGTTCCTCGATGTTCGAGAGGTGGACCTCGACGACCGGCGCGGAGCAGAGCTCGAGCGCGTCGCGGATCGCGTAGCTGTAGTGCGACCAGGCGCCCGGGTTGACGATCAGCCCCGCCGCCCAGCCGCGCGCGTCGTGGCACCACTCCACGTACTGGCCCTCGTGGTTCGTCTGGAAGCACCGGGCGCTGCAGCCGAGCTCGCGCGCCCACTTGTAGATGCGCGTCTCCAGCTCGCCGAGGCCCATGCCGCCGTAGAGCTCGGGATCGCGCTCCTCGAGGACGTCGAGATTGACGCCGTTCAGGACGGCCACCTGCACGACGGCGAGTCTACTGCCGGACGAGCGCCGCCAGTGCAGCGTGAGCGTCGGTGTCGGTGACGGTCGTTACCACAGGCTTCCCCGGCGCCTCGAGGAGGACGAACACGCCTTCGCCCTTCTTGTCCCGCTTGAGCGCTGCCCAGGCGGCGTCGAGGTCGGCCTCGACCGGCCCGGGGCGCAGGATCTCCTCCACGGCATCGGTCGGCTGCCCGGACAGGCGCAGCGCCGCGAGGAGCCCGAGCGCCACCGCCTCGCCGTGCGAGACGCGGTAGCCGGAGCCGGCCTCCAGCGCGTGGGCGAACGTGTGCCCGAGGTTGAGCCAGGCCCGCCGGCCCTCCGTCTCGTATGGGTCGGAGAGGACGACCCCGGCCTTGTAGGAGGCGCAGGCGCGGATCATCTCCTCCTCGGGCAGCGCCCAGACCTCCCGGCCGGCGAGCAGCCCGGTCTTGACCACCTCGGCCATCCCGGCCCGCCGCTCCTTCTCCGGAAGGGTGGCGAGGAGGTCGGGGTCAACGATCACCTGCGCCGGGAAGTGGAAGGCGCCCGCAAGGTTCTTGCCGTCGGCGGTGTTGATCCCGGTCTTGCCCCCGATGGCCGCGTCCACCTGGCCGGTCAGCGTCGTCGGCACCGCCACCCAGGGGACGCCGCGCATGTACGTTGCTGCGACGAAGCCCGCCACGTCGGTGGTCGAGCCGCCGCCGAAGGCGACGATCGTCCCGCCGCGGCCGAGCGCGAGCTCGCTCCAGAGTCGCTCGACCACCGCCAGAGACTTCGCGTCCTCCCCGGCCGCCAGCGTGTGCACCGGGCCTTCCAGCGGCACCGGATGCAGCTCGAGCACCCGCTCGTCCGCAACGATCTCGACCGCGCCGGGGGGAGCCGGCAGGCCGCGGAGCTGGATGCCGAGCGAGACGAGCAGAACCTCCTCGGCGTCGGTCGCCACCGCGTCGGCGGCTTCCGCGTAGAGGGCCTGCCGCGACTCGTAGAGCTTGCGGAAGTCGTCCTCGCGCTGCGCCAACGGCCGGTTCGAGCCGCGCACGCGCTTCCAGGCGGTTTCGACGCCGACGTCGATGTAGACGGTGAACGCCCGGGCGCGCAGCCGCTCGCGGTTGAGGGGCGAGAGGACGGCCCCGCCGCCGAGCGCGATGACGGAGTCCGGGCCGGCCAGCACCTCGGCGAGCGTCTCCTCCTCGATCCGCCGAAACTCGGGCTCGCCGCGCTCGAAGAGCTCCGGGATGGGCCCGTGGCGCCGCTCGATCAGCCGGTCGAGATCCACGAACGGCCGCGCGGTCAGCCCGGCAGCGCGGGCGCCGACGGTCGACTTGCCGGCCCCCATGAAGCCGGCGAGAGCGAGGTGCCGCCCTAGCGCGCCGACCAGGGGATCCGCTCCACATACGCGCGCCAGGCCCCCACGAAGTCCTCGAGCGCGTCGCCGCCGAACTTCTCGGTCGCGGCGCGCGCGAGCTCGAAGGCGACGCACGCCTCGGCGACGACGGCCAGCGCCTCGACCGCGGCGACGTCGGAGCGCTCCACGAGCGCCTGCGCCGGCTCGCCGGTCTCGAGGTCGGCCGAGCGCAGCGGCTTCATCAGGGTCGGCAGCGGCTTCATGGCCGCGCGGACGACGATCTCCTCGCCGTTCGAGATCCCTGCCTCGATCCCGCCCGCGCGATTCGTCTCGCGGCGGTAGCCGGCCTCGTCGCGGAGGATCTCGTCGTGTGCCTCGGACCCGCGGAGGCCGGCCAGCGCGAAACCGTCGCCGACCTCGACGCCCTTCACGGCTTGCGTGCCCATGAGCGTCCAGGCGAGGCGCGCGTCGAGACGCTCCTCCTTGGTCGCGTACGAGCCGAGCCCGGGCGGGACGCCGCGCGCGCGCACCTCGACGACGCCGCCTACCGTGTCCCGCTCGGCCCGCGCCTCGTCAATGCGCGCCTCGAGATCCGGGCTCACGACGCCGCTCGCCGACCGCGATCCCGATTTCCCGGAGCAGCGCCTTCGCCGCACCGCCGGCCGCGACGATCGCCGCCGTGTGCCGTGCGCTGGCGCGCTCCAGCGCGTTTCGCACGTCGTCCAGCCCGTACTTCATGACGCCGGCGAGGTCGGCGTGGCCGGGCCGCGGGAGGGTGACCGCCTCCCTGCCCTTGCCGCTCGGCTCGTCCTCGGGCGGCCAGGGGCTCATCCCCCAGGTCCAGTTCTTGTGGTCGCGGTTGCGGACGACGAGCGCGAGCGGCGTTCCCAGCGTGCGCCCATGTCGGAGGCCGGCGAGCACCTCGACCTCGTCCGTCTCGATCTGCTGGCGGGGGCTGCGGCCGTAGCCCTGCTGCCGGCGGCGCAGATCCGCCTCGATCGCCTCGCGCTCGAGCAGGAGCCCGGCGGGGAGCCCGGTCACGATCGCGACGAGCGCAGGCCCGTGGGACTCGCCGGCGGTGGTGAGCGTCAGCGTCATGGCGACAGACTACGAACTGCCGCGTTCATAACCTCTTTCGGCGCCGGCATCCCGGTCCAGCGCTCGAAGGACGCGGCGCCCTGGCCGACGAGGACGTCGAGCCCGTCGACCACCCGCTCGCACCTTGCCGCCCGGGCCGCCGCGACGAGTGCGGTGTCCGCTCCGTCCGGCCGATAGGCCATGTCCACGACCTGGCGCACGCCGTGCAGATCGACGAGCAGCTCGTCCCGCACGGGCGTCGCGTTGAGGACGAGGTCTGCCTCGCCGGCCCCAGGCGGCCACGACTCGTCCGCCTCCATGGGCCGGTCCGGAACGAGCCCGCGCAGCCGCACGGCGAGCGCGTGCGCCTTCTCGGGCGAGCGCGCAGCGACCCGGAGCGAAGCGCACCCGGCATCCGCCAGCGCCGTCGCCACCGCCTGCGCGGCGCCGCCGGCGCCCAGCACGAGGACTCGCGCGCCCTCGGCCTCGACCGCGTCCGTGACCGCCAGTCCGTCCGTGCTCGACCCGAGCACGCGGCCGTCGCGGATGACCAGCGTGTTCACCGAGCCCGCGCGCTCCGCGACCGCGTCGAGCTCGTCGCAGTACGCGAGCACGCCGGTCTTGTGCGGGATCGTCACGTTGGCTCCGGTGAACCCGAGCGCGACGAGGCCGCGCAACCGCCTCCTCCAGCCGGGCGGGCTCGACCCCGAGGGCCATGTAGGCCCAGTCGAGCCCCGCCGCCTCGAAGGCGGCGTTTTGCATGCGGGGCGAAAGCGAGTCCCTGAGCGGATGGCGGAGCAGGCCGACGAGCGTCGTCGTCCCGCTCAGCACGTCGTCCCTGCGCGACTGTAGGCGTCGAACTTCGCCTTGCTGGCCGTGAAGAAATGGCTCTTGCAGTCCGGCTTGCGCACGAAGTAGACGAAGTCGACCTTGGCCGGGTGCGCCGCGGCCTGGAGGGACGCGAGCCCCGGGTTGGAGATCGGCGTCGGCGTCAGCCCGGCCCGCTTACGCGAGTTGTACGGGTGATCGGCGTCGAGCTGGCTCTGCAGGATCGCCTGCGTCGGGGGGATGTCGTAGCCGTACCGGATCGTCGCGTCGATCCCGAGGGGCATGCCGATCCGGAGCCGGTTGTAGATGACCGCGGAGACGAGGGCGCGCTCGCGCGGGACCTGGACCTCCTTCTCGATCATCGAGGCGATGATGAGCACGTCGTAGGGCGTCAGGTTCTTCGACCGCGCGTACGCCATGTCGACCTCCGACCAGGCGCGCCCGAACGCCTCGAGCTGAGCGGCGACGAGCTGCTCGGAGGTCGTGTCCTCCGTGAAGTCGTAGGTCGCCGGGAAGAGGAAGCCCTCGAGGTTCGGCGCGTCGGAGGTCTTGAAGCCCGCTGGGAGGCTCGTCGTCTGCTCGGTCGCGGCGAGGTACGCCCTGGGTTGCAGCGACGTCGTGATGCCGCGCTCCTCCAGCGCGATCTCGTTGACGGCGCCGATGCGGCTCGCCATCTCCTTGCGGGTGAAGCCCTCGGGGAAGACGATGCGGAGGATCGGCTTGGCGGGCGCGGTGTCGCCCGAGCCCGTGGACGATTCGACCGGGCCGGCGTCGCCGCCCCCGACGCCCACGCCGACGACCGCCCACGCGATCGTGACCGCGAGGCCGAAACCGACGGCGACACCGAGGAGCGCCGCGATCCTGCCGCCGCCGCGCTTCCGCCGGTAGTCGGCCCTCACGCGAGGCGGGCGCTGGCCTTCCACTGCAGGTAGCTCGTGAGCAGGTGCGCAGCCGCCACGGCGTCCTCCGCTGCGCGCGTCTGGCCGGCCTGGCGGGCGAGAGCCGTGGTGAACCGCTCGTCGAAGCTCTCGACGGGCAGGTCGGTGGCCGCCCGCAGGCGCTCGACGAAGCGCTCCGTCTCCTCGGCCTGCAGGCCGCGCTCGCCGCGCAGCGTCACCGGGAGGCCGACGACGATCTGCTCGACCTCCTCGGCCCGCGCGAGCTCGAGGATCCGCGCGAGGCCCGCGTCCGAGGCGGCCCGCTGGACGACCTCGAGCGGGCGGGCGACGGTGCCCGTCGGGTCGGACACGGCGACGCCGGTCCGCGCCGAGCCGTAGTCGAGTGCGAGCACCTTCAACGCGAAGCGATTGTAGTGGCGGGGTGAGTCGCCAATGCTCAGGTGAGCCCCTCGAGGAGCGCCTTCTCGGCCTCCGCGAGCGCCTCGCCGAGCTTCTCCGGATCCTTGCCGC
This sequence comes from uncultured Actinomycetes bacterium, assembly GCA_963794055.1. GTDB lineage: Bacteria > Actinomycetota > Thermoleophilia > Gaiellales > Gaiellaceae > JAIBJN01. The sequence continues at coordinate 148,630 of CAWCCL010000019.1, read as the reverse complement.
CAGCGCGCGCCATCGTCGGCCGGCCGCCGCCGCCGCCGCCGACGAGCGCGGCCGCCCGCCGGACGACCCGGACGGCGTCGAGCCCCCGCTCCTCCAGCGAGCTGTCGAGGCTGACCACGAGGTGGACGCGCCCGTCGTCGCGGGTTCCGAGCACGACCGCCGCCGGAGCGTGCTTCTGCCGGAGGCTGTCGGAGAGTTCGAGCAGCGCATCCGGCGTCGACTCGGAGATTTCCATCACGATCACCTCGACGCCGCCCGCCTTGCTGCGCCGCTCGTCCACCACCTCGGGGCCTGCGGCCGCCTTGCCCGGCTTCTGCTTGGCCTCCTTGCGAACGCGCTCCAGCTCGGCGCGGAGCTCCTCCGCCTCGTGCGCGCGGCCGCGCAGGAGCGCAAACGCCTCCCCCGAGGTGACCGCCTCGATGCGACGGACGCCGGAGCCGACGGAGCCCTCCGAGAGGATCGCGAACGGCCCGATCTCCGCGGTCGAGCGGACGTGCGTGCCGCCGCAGAGCTCCCGCGAGAAGCCGTCCACCTCGACCAGGCGGACGACGTCGCCGTACTTCTCTCCGAAGAGCATCATCGCGCCGAGCTTGCGCGCCTCGTCGATCGGCGTCACGAATGCGCGGACCGGCCGGTTCTCGAAGACGGCCTCGTTGACGATCTCCTCGACGCGCTCCCGCTCCACCGGCGACATCGAACGGGCATGCGTGAAGTCAAAGCGGAGCTTGTCCGGCCGAACCGCGGAGCCGGCCTGGCGCACGTGGTCGCCCAGCACGTCCTGCAGCGCCTTGTGCAGGAGGTGTGTGGCGGTGTGGTTGGTCGTCGTCGGAAAGCGCACCTTCCAGGGCACGACGGCGCGCACGCGGTCGCCCTCGGCGAAGCCTTCTCCCTCGAAGAGCAGGGCCTGGTCGTCGCCGAAGCGATGGGCGAGCACGAGCTCCGCCCGCAGGCCGTCCTTCTCGATCCAGCCCTGGTCCGAGACCTGGCCGCCGCCCTCAGGATAGAACGGCGACTCGCGCAGCTTGGCGAGGAAGAGCCCGCCTTCGAGCTCCTGGAGCGCGCCGATCTGGGTGAGAACGTCGAGCTTCTCGTAGCCGACGAACTCGGCAGTGAACCCGGCGGCGCGCGCGAACTCGGCGGCGCGCTCGGCTCCGGCGCCCCCCGCGCCGCTCCGCGAGATCTCGCGGTGCTCGGCCATGAGCCGCGTGAACTCGTCCAGGTCGACCGCCAGGCCGCGCTCCCGCGCCAGCTCGACGGTCATCTCCACCGGGAAGCCGTACGTCGCCTGGAGGACAAAGGCATCCTCGCCGCTGATCGCGCCCTTGGCGGCGGCCTCCTCGAAGAGCTTGAGTCCGCGCGCAAGCGTCTCGCCGAACTTCTCCTCCTCGCCCGCGAGCACGCGCGCGATGCCGTCGCGCTGCTCGACCAGCTCCGGATAGACGTCGCCCATCTGCTCGATCACCTCGCCGGCGAGGCGCGGCAGGAACGACTCGAGCCCGATGTCACGGCCGTGCACCACGGCGCGGCGGATCACGCGGCGGAGGACGTAGCCGCGCCCTTCGTTGGACGGCGTGACGCCGTCGGCGACGAGGAACGTCATCGCGCGCCCGTGGTCGGCGAGCACGCGATGCGCCTTGGTGGCGACCTCGGACTCGCCGTAGCGCGTCCCGGTCTCCTTCGCCACCCAGCCCATGATGTGCTGGAAGCCGTCCGTCTCGTAGACGGAGTGGACGTCCTGCAGCACCGCGGCGCCGCGCTCGACGCCGAGGCCGGTGTCGATGTTCTGGCTCGGGAGCGGCGTCAGGGTGCCGTCTTCGGCGAGGTCGAACTCCATGAAGACCAGGTTCCAGAACTCGAGGAAGCGATCGCACTCGCACCCGGGCGCGCAGTCGGGCCGGTCGCAGCCGTGCTCGGGGCCGCGGTCGTAGTACAGCTCGGAGCAGGGGCCGCACGGCCCCGTCGGCCCCGCCTGCCAGAAGTTCTCGGAGCGCGGGAGCCGCGTGATCCGCTCGGGCGGCACCCCGATCCGCTCCCACGCGGCGACCGCGACCGCGTCCTCGCCCAGGCCGAGCTCGGGGTCGCCGGCAAACACCGTCGCCCACAGGCGCTCCCGGTCGAGCTGCATCTGCCCGGTCACGAACTCCCAGGCCAGTTCGACGGCGCCGTCCTTGAAGTACTCGCCGACAGAGAAGTTGCCGAGCATCTCGAAGAACGTGAGGTGGCGCGCGGTGAGACCCACCTCGTCGATGTCCGTCGTCCGGAAGCACTTCTGGACGGTCGTGAGCAGCGTCGCGGGCGGCTCCTCCTGCCCGAGGAAGTACGGCTTCAACGGCTGCATCCCCGCGGTCGTCAGCAGGACGGTGGGGTCGTAGGTCGCCGGCACGAGCGAGGCCGACGGCTGCCGGAGGTGGCCTTTCGACTCGAAGTAGGAGAGGAAGCCCTCGCGAAGCTCGGCGGACGTGCGCATGCGTCGATTCTAGGAGGGTTTGGCGAAATAGCGACTGTCGCCGCCGGGCCGCGCTGCTCGCCCCGAGGCGGCGTCCTCAGTCGCGCCCGTAGCCTTGGCTACGAGCGCTCCCTGCGTCCTTGCCTCGGAACGACCATCGCACCCCGGCGACGAGCGACATTCCGCCAACCCCTCCCTAGGCTCGGGCCTAGAGCCCGGCCGAGCTGAGGCAGGCGGCCATGTCCTCCTGAGCCGCTGCATCGAGCTCGCCCGCGCGCGTCCCTTCGCGAATGGCGGTGTCCGCGTCCCGTTCCTGGAGCGCACGCGCCGCGAGCTCCACGGCCCGGTAGGCCTCCCGGACGTCTTGCAGTACACGAGGCAGGCACGGTGGGACGTCCTCCTCGCCGAGCTTGGCGACCATCTCGTCGAGGATCGATCCGCCCTCGACCGCGCTCGTCTCCAGGCGTGCTGCGACGTCCAGGACACAGGGCTCGTCGGGGCAGGCGAACATCTCCTCGTTGAGGCGAAGGAACTCGACGCTGACGAGGCGCATCCGGGTCGTCAGCTCGGCGGTGGGGCCTTGCGCGAAGCCGCACTCGCCGATCTTCTGCGTGTAGGCAATCTCCAGCGCGGTCGTCTTGGAGATCGCGGCGTCCGCCGCGGCCGTGTCCCCCTCGACCGCTGCGCGCCCGGCCTCGGTGTACCTCTCGAGCGAGTCCCCGTAGAGGCTCACGGCCTCCCTGAGACACGCGTCGTCGGTCTCGGCGAGGGCGGCGTCCACCGCTTTGCGCTCCCGCTCGACGACCTCGACGATCTCAGGCCCGACTTGCCGGTAGCACTCCGGCTCCTCCGGCAGGCCGAGGAAGATCGGCTGCACCACGCGCTGGACGTCGGCGCCGGAGCGCAGCATCACCTTGATCGTCGCGACGTCGTCGCTGCTCGGCTCGTCGCCGCCGCCGCAGCCCGCCGCCAGGAGACCGACCATGACTAAGAGGAGCACGCGGGCCGCGCCCATTGGCTGAGCGTACGCCCGCGTGACGTTCGTTACAAGGATGCCTACTCGAACGGGCGGCCCGTGGCGATCTCGTCCCGCACCTTCTCGAGCGAGCGCCGGATCAGGCGCGAGACGTGCATCTGCGAGATCCCGACCTGCGCCGCGATCTGCGATTGCGTCAGGCCCTCCCAGAAGCGGAGGTGGAGGATGCGCCGCTCTCGCTCGTCGAGGGCCTCGAGGCCCGGTGCGAGCACGGCTCGGTCCTCGCTCACCTCGTAGGCGTGCTCCAGCTCGCCCAGGGACTCGAGCGGGTCGACCTGGCCGTCCTCGGCCTGGCCCGAGGGCGCCGAGAGCGAGACGGTCGTGTACGCCTGGCCCGACTCCAGCGCCTCCAGCACCTCCTCCTCGGTCACCCCGGCGGCCTTGGCGAGCTCGGGGATCGTCGGCGAGCGCTCCAGCTCGGCCGTCAGCCGCTCGAGCAGGTGCGAGAGGCGGACGTTCAACTCCTGGAGCCCGCGCGGCACGCGGATCGACCAGCCCTTGTCGCGGAAGTGGCGCTTGATCTCGCCGATGATGTTCGGCGTCGCGTACGTGCTCAGCTCGACGCCGCGGTCGACGTCGAAGCGGTCGATCGCCTTGATCAGACCGATGGCGCCGACCTGCACCAGATCCTCCAGCTGCTCGCCGCGGTTGGCGTAGCGGCGCGCGAGCGAGCGGACCAGGGGCAGGTACTGCTCGATCAGCTGCTCTCTGGCCTCCAGGTCGCCGCCTTGGTGGTAGCGGCGCAGGAGCTCGCGGTCGGTCGTCCCCCCGGCCTCCGTCAAACGGGCGCTCGCGGCTCGGGCCTGCTCATCGGCACGCGCTTCTCGAGGCGGAGCCGGTGCCCGCCGTCGGCCTCCTCGAGCGCCACCTCCTCCACGAGCGTCGCAAGAAGCCGGGACAACGGGATTCCGTCGCCGCGCCCGCCCTCGAGGTCGGCGCGGACCTCGACCGGGTCGAGCGGCCCGATGGTCATCGCCACCGAGTCGGGCTCCACGAGCAGGCGGACGGTGACCTCGTCCCCGGCGACGTAGCCGCCGCGCTCGAGGACGCTCTCGAGGGCGAGCTGCAGGTCCTCGAGGTGCTCGTACGAGAGGTCGAGGCGGGCGGCGAGGCCGCCGACCACGAGGCGCGCTACGCCGTGGTAGGGCTTCGCGTGTGGGATCGAGAGCCTGATCGAGTCAGCGCTCAGGGTCCGCGCCACCTCCGCGCAGCTCGTCCGCAATCTCCTGCTCCCGCCGCTGCGCTGCGTCCCGCCCAGTCTCGTAGGCGCGGCGAGGGCTCTTGCGGGAGCGAAGCGAAGACAGCCCGTGCGCGATGCCCTCGGCGAGGCCCGAAATCATCTGGACCGGCCGGGTGATGGCGAGCGTCACCGCCCGGACGGCGGTGTCCAGGCTGTCGGCGATGTCGACCGCGCTGTCCGTCACGCGGTCCGCCTTGTCCAGCTGCGCGTTCACCCGCTGCACCGTCCCTGCGGTCTCGTTGATGACGGGAAGCACTTCCCGCTCGAGCCCTTTCAGGAACGACGTCAGTCGCCCGATGGTTCCGCCCAGGCGCACGAGCACATACGTCAACCCGACCGCGACCAGCACGAAGAAGATGCTGAGCGCGATCCAGAGACCGTCGATCGCTTCGAACGCCAGCGGCATAGATCGGCAGTCTAGAACCCCAGACGGTTCCTACGCGGTGGACGCGATCAGGCCGGCGCCGACGACCGCGTCGTCCTCGTAGAGCACGGCCGCCTGGCCGGGCGCCACGCCGTACACGGGCCGGTCGAGCGAGAGGCGAAAGCCGCGTGCGGCGGGCTCCACCCGGGCCGGCGCGGCGGGCGAGCGGTAGCGCAGCTTCGCCTCCACCCGCTCGACCGGGACGAACAGGCGGCCCGCGCGCACGGCGACCGCCGTGCGGGCAAGGGACTCGCGCGGGCCGACGACGACCGTGTTCGTCTGAGCGCTCGTCGAGACGGCGTAGACGGGCTCGCCCGTCGAGAGGCCGAGGCCGCGCCGCTGGCCCGGCGTGAAGCGCCAGAAGCCGTCGTGCCGTCCGAGCTCCTCGCCGGACTCGGCCACGATCGGCCCCTCCTCCGGCGCAAGGCCGTGGCGGGCGAGGAAGTCGCGGTAGTCGCCGCCCGCGAGGAAGCACGCCTCCTGGCTTTCGGCCCGGCCGGCGACGGCGAGCCCGGCAGCGCGGGCCCGCGCCCTCGTCTCCTCCTTCGTCCGCTCGCCGAGCGGGAACCAGAGGCGGTCGAGAACGCGCGGGTCGAGGCGGGCGAGCATGTAGGACTGATCCTTGGCGGGGTCGGCCGCGCGGGCGAGGAGCAGCCGGCCACGGTGCTCGCGGACGCGCGCGTAGTGGCCGGTCGCCAGGCGGGCGGCGCCGACCCGGCGGCCGAACGCGAAGAGCGCGGCGAAGCGGAAGCTGCCGTTGCAGCGGACGCACGGGTTGGGCGTCTCCCCCTTCTCGTACCCGGCCACGAAGGGCGCGACGACGGCGCTCCGGAAGCGCTCGCGGAGGTCGAGGGTCACGTGCGGGACGCCGAGCGCGTGACAGGTCTCCCGGGCGGCGGCGACGGCAGCCGGCGAGCAGCACGCGCGCTCACCATCGGGCCCGGCCGGGTCCGTCCAGAGACGGAGGGTCACGCCGACCGGCTCCTGGCCCGCGTCGCGCGCCTCGAGCAGGGCGACCGCGCTGTCCACGCCGCCGCTCATCGCGACCGCTACCCGGTTCGGATCGGGGCTGGCGCGAACGGCCTGCGCCAGGGCCTCGTGCAGGGCGTCGAGAGCGAGCGGGGCGCCCCGGACCGCGGCGGCCTCGAGTGGCGTCAGCCCGCGGACCGCGCCGCAGAGCTCCTCGGCGCCGGCACCCTCCCCGCGCACGGAGCCGATCCGTCCCCGCTCGACGGTCAGCGCGATCCACGCGAGGTCGTCGCCTCGCGCGGCGTTTCCGATCAGCTCTGCCGTGCCCATGAAAAAGGTAGTGCTCCACTCCGCCGATGAAGCTCGTGCGTGAGGAACCTGGTCATGCCAGGTGGGTGCCCTGCCGACCCAAAGGCCGGACGCGGGCTCCCTCTCAGTAGCTGTTGGTTCTACATAAGCGCACGTCGCCACGCACGGAGTCGAGCACTGGTCCCAACTCTAGCGCAGCTTGACGCCACCATCCGCACCGGGACGTGCGGCTACTCGGCGAAGCGCCAGCGCACGGTGGCCTCGCCGGCGACGCCGAGTTGCTGCGCGAGCGCCGGCGAAAGGTCGAACGCCTGGCCGGCCTCGACCGGACCGCGCTCGACGACGTCCGCCTGCGCGCGGCGGCCCTGGTGCTCGACGAGGATCTTCGCGCCGCACGGGAGCACCGGGTGGGCGATTCCCACCGTCTCCGCGGTCAAGGTGACGCCGCAGGCAGTCGTCTCCGCGGTCGGCTCGAAGACGGAGACCTGGGCCGTCTCCCACTCCACCGCGGCCGTCGTCGGGAGCGCCGCGTCCGAGTCGTCGCCGAGGCGGCTGAGGGCGATCGCCCCAAGCGCGCCGACGAGGGCGACGCCGGCCAGGGCGGCCTGCCGCCGCGCGAGGCGAGCGTTCATGCGCCCGCGTGCTCGAGCAGCTCGCCGAACGACTCCCGGACGAGGCCGTCGAACTCGGTAGGGAGCGACCCGTCCGGAGTCGCGAACTGCCGCAGGTGGACGAAGAGATAGGACCACTCCTCGTACCGGCGTGGATCGTGCTGGGCCTCGTCGCGGGCGCGCCGCTCGAGGTCCCACAGGTTCCACCGCCGGGGCTGCGCGGTGACCCTCATCCGCAGGTCGATCACATCTGGCGCAGCCGCTGCCGGGCGCATCGGCTGCGGCGCAACGGGCTCCACCGGCGCCGGAGCGGGCGGCGGCGAAGGCACGGGCCTCGGCGCCGGTCGCACAGGCTCGGGAGCGGGCGGCTCGACAGCGGCGGGCGCCGGAACGGGCTCGGGCTCGCGCACCGGCGCGTGGATCGCAGGTACAGGCACCGGCTCGGGCTCTGAGACGGGCTCGGGCTCCGCCGAGGCCGCCACGGGCACCTCGGCCGGAGGCGGCGCAAGAGCCGGCGGGGGCGCCTCGAGGGCCGCCACCGGCTCCTCGACGACCGGCGCAGGAGGAGGAGGTCCCGGCTCCGGCTGGGCCTCCGCGGGCGGCTCGGGCGCAGGCGGCACGAGCGGCGGCACCGAGACGAGCGCGCCGTCCTCGTCGAGCTCGGCGCCCTCCGTGCTCAGGCGCGTCACGTCCTGCCGCCACGAGAGCCACTCGATCGCCCAGGCCACCAGCAGGGCAATGGCCATGACGATGATGACGAGCAGCGGCCGCAGCTCGGCCAGCCACAGGGCGAGCGCGACCGTCAAGAGGAAGCCCGCGAGCGCGAGAAGGCGAAAGATCGAGCGCCTGTCAGGCACGCTCCGGCGCCGGCATTCCGTCTACGACGGCGCCGGGCTCTCGTCCTCGGTCGGCTCCGGGCCCTCGTCGGGCTCCTCGCGAACGTCGTCCGCGACGGCAGCCTCGGGCTCGGGCGCCGGCTCGTCGTGCGGTTCCGGCAAGGCCGGCTCGGCCTCGGGCTCGGCCTCCACGGGCGCCGCGGGGCCTCTCCGGAGCTGCCCGGAGGACTCCGGCCGGCGCTGGGCGTCGATGGTGGCCTCTGCGGCCTTGACGATCGCGTCGACCGCCTCGTGGATCGCGGAATCGCCGTGCCCGGCTGCGGAGAGAAGCTGCTCGGCGCCCATCCGGGCCCGCTGGACGATCAGCTCCGCCTGTGCGCGCGCCCAGTCGAGCGTCTGCTCGACCTCGGCCCGCGCGGAGTTCGTGAGCTCGGTGGCCTGGTGGCGCGACTGCTCCGTCAGCCGGTTGCCGCGGGCCTCGGCCTCGCGCAGCTCGGCGGTGGCGTCGCGGTTCGCCTTGGTGAGGACCTCGCGGGACTCCTTGCGCGACGCGCTCAGGATCTCCGTGCGCTGGCGCTCCGTCTCCTGCCGGATCCTGGCGATCTCGGCCTCCTGCTGCTGGAGCTCCATCTGCTTCTCGCGGATCTCCTGCTCGGCAAGGCCGACCTGCTTCGCGGCTGCGTCCTGCGCGTCGCGTTCGATTGTGTCGGCGAACTCGGCGGCGGCGCGCACGAGATGGAGCGCGTCCATGCGGACGGCATGGCCCGACGGCTCCGTGATCGCACTCTTCGGCGCGGCCTGGAGCACGCGCAGGTTCGCCTGCAGGGACGTGACGTGCCGCCGGAAGGCGTCGAAGGCCTCCTGTACCTTTGCGCGCTCGTAGCCGTCCGTCGAGCTTGGAAGATCCTCGAGCTTCGGCAGGGGCGTGAGGCCCGGCTGGGCCCTACCCGGTTCTTGCGTGGACATGTTCGCTACGCCTCCCCTTCGCGTTCTGACCGCGGCTCGACAGAAGTATGCCCTTCCTCATCGGCTGGTTCGCAAGGGTTCCTTTAGGGACTTCTCAATCCGGCTGCACACGCAGCTGAATTCCAAGCTCCTGCAGCAGTTCCTCCTCGACCTCGGACGGCGCGCCGCTCATCGGATCGACCCCAGCCTGGTTCTTGGGAAACGCGATCATGTCGCGAAGATTCGGCTCGCGGCCGAGGGCCATCAGGATCCGCTCGATCCCGAAGGCGATCCCACCGTGCGGCGGCGCCCCCATCGCGAGCGCGTCGAGGAGGAACCCGAACTTCCGCCGCTGCTCCTCGTCGGAGAGCTGGAGCGCCGAGAACACCTGCGCCTGGAGCTCCTGCTCGTGGATCCGGAAGGAGCCGCCGCCGATCTCGATGCCGTTGACGACGAGGTCGTAGGCGTGCGCGATCGCGGCGCCGGGGTCGGACGCGACGAGCTCCTCGGAGCCGGGCGCCGGACGCGTGAACGGATGGTGCACGGCCTTCCAGCGCTCGGCCTCGTCGTCCCATTCGAACATCGGGAAGTCGGTGATCCAGACGAAGCGCCACGCCTCCTCGTCGATCAGCTCCAGCTCGCGGCCCAGGTGGAGGCGGAGCGCGCCGAGGACGCGAGCGGCCACCGCGGGCTCGTCCGCGGCGAAGAGCGCGGTCGAGCCGGGCTCCGAGCGGAAGAGCGCCAGCTCGTCCTCCGACAGGAACTTCGCGATCGGCGAACGCACCTCGCCGTCCTCGGCGAACACCAGGTACGCGAGCCCCTTCGCCCCCCACTCCCCGGCGAACGCTTCGAGCCGTTCCAGCTCGGCACGGGAGAAGGCCTGCGGGACGCGGATGAACCGCACCGACGCTGCGCCGGCGAAGACGCCGAACTCCGACCCGCGCGTGGCTTTGGTCGCGTCCTCGATCTCGAGCCCGAGCCGCAGGTCGGGCTTGTCGCTCCCGTAGCGGGCCTGCGCCTCGGCGTGCGTCATGCGCGGGAACGGCAGCTCGAGCTCGTCGCCGGCGCCGTCGCGCCAGATGTCGGCGCACATGCGTTCCATCAGCGCGAAGAGGAGCTCCTGGTCGGGGAAGGCCATCTCGACGTCGAGCTGCGTGATCTCCTGCACCCGATCCGCGCGGAGGTCTTCGTCCCGGAAGCAGACGGCGATCTGGTAGTAGCGGTCGAAACCGCCGATCACGAGCAGCTGCTTGAGGATCTGCGGCGACTGCGGGAGGGCGAAGAAGCGGCCCTTCTGCAGGCGGCTGGGGACGATGAAGTCGCGCGCGCCCTCCGGCGTCGGCTTGAAGAGGATCGGCGTCTGGATGTCGAGGAAGCCGTCGGCCTCCATCACGCGCCGGATGGTCGAGACCGTGCGCGCGCGCAGGCGAATGTTGCGCTGCATCCTGGGACGGCGCAGGTCGAGCCAGCGATAGCGCAGGCGCAACGTCTCGTCGACGCCCTCCTCGTCCAGCTGGAACGGGAGCGGCGTGCTGCGCGAGAGGAGCTCGAGCTTGTCGACCTGGAGCTCGACCTCGCCCGTCGGCAGGTCGGGGTTCACGTTCTCCGGCGCGCGCCTGACGACCTCGCCCTCTGCGCGCAGGACGAACTCGTTTCGAATCTGGTGCGCCGCCTCGGACGCCTCCGGCGCACGCTCCGGGTTGACGACGAGCTGACAGAGCCCGCTCGCGTCGCGGAGGTCGACGAAGACGAGGCCGCCGTGGTCGCGCCGCGTGTCGACCCAGCCTGCGAGCATCAGCCGCCGGCCGACGTGCTCCGGCCCGACCTCGCCGCACATGAGATCGCGCCAGATCATGCCAGCAGCTCCTCGAGCTCGGCAAGGGAGCCGACCTGGACGTCCTCCCGGCCCGGCCGGCGCAGCACCTGGCCGTCGGCCTCGACCACGAGCGTCGCGCGGGCGCCGAGGCGCCCTGCCTGCGTGAGCTGGCCCTTCAAGGAGCGGCGGGCGTAGTCGGTGTCCGCGCGGAGCCCCCCGGCGCGGAGCTTCGCGAGCCAGGGCAGGATCTCGGGGCGGCGGCGCGGGTCGGCGAACGCGACGAACAGGTCGGCCGCGTAGGGGTCCGGCTCGGCCGAGCTCGACATGGTCATGCGCTCGACTCCCGCGGCCCAGCCGACGCCGGGGGTGTGCGCACCGCCGATCTCCTCGATGAGGTAGTCGTAACGGCCGCCCGCGCAGATCGAGGCCTGCGCAGCGTCGAGGTCCTCGTTCGACGAACTCGAACACCGTCCGCGTGTAGTAGTCGAGCCCGCGGACGAGCGTCGGCACGAGCTCGTACTCGACGCCGTAGCCGTCCAGGAACCCGCGCACCTCCGCGAAGTGCTCGCTGCAGGCGGCGCAGAGCGAGTCCCCGATCGTCGGCGCAGCGGCCAAGACGCGGCGCACGGCGTCGTTCCTCGTGTCGAAGACGCGCAGAGGGCTCACCTCCGCGCGGCGCAGCGTTTCCTCGTCGAGGTCGTCCCGGTGCTCGGCGAGGAACGCGTGCAGCCGCTCGACGTAGGCGGGGCGGCACTCGCGGTCGCCGATGGAGTTCAGCTCGAGGCGCGTGTGCCGGACGCCGGCACGCCGCTCGATCTCGGTGAAGAGCTGGATCAGCTCGGCGTCGACCGCCGGGTCGTCGGAGCCCATCGCCTCGAACCCGATCTGCCAGAACTCGCGGTAGCGGCCCTTCTGGGGAGCGGCATACCGGAACATCGGTCCGACGTAGTACGTCTTGTCAGGCTGCGGTTGCCGCTGGAGGCCGTGCTCGAGGTACGCGCGCGCGACGGGCGCCGTCCCCTCGGGGCGCAAGGTGAGCGAACGGCCGCTCCGATCCTCGAACGTGTACATCTCCTTGTGGACGACGTCCGAGCCCTGGCCCGACGTGCGGGCGAAGAGCTCGGTGTCCTCGAAGGTCGGGGTGACGATGAGGCCGTAGCCGTAGTCCACGGCCGTCGACCTGGTCGAGTCGAGGACGGCCAGGCGCCGTGGCTGGTCCGCGGGCAGGACGTCGAGGGTCCCGCGCGGGGCCTGGATCCTCACGAGGCGGTGGCCCGGAGCTCGGCCAGGAAGGGGTTCGTGTCGAGCTCGCGCTCGAGCGTGGTCGCTGGGCCGTGACCGGGGTAGACGATCGTCTCGGGCGGCAGGGTCTCCATGAGCATGCGAATCGACGCGAGCAACGCGTCCCAGCTCGCGCCCGGCCGGTCGTACCTACCGACGGAGCCGGCGAACAGCACGTCCCCCGAGAAGAGCGCTCCGTCCCCGACGAAGGCCAGGTGGCCGGCGGTGTGCCCCGGGACGCGCAGCGTCCGGAGCACGATCCCGGCGAGCTCGAGGCGCTCGTCTCCGTCCAGGAGCACCTCCGGCGCATGCGCCTGAATCGCGACATCGATCCCGGGAGGAAGCGCGTCGTCCGGATGCTCGAGGCTCTCGCGCTCGGCGGCCGGCATGTACACGGGCGCGCCGGTCGCCTCGGAGAGCTCGGCCACGCCGGCGATGTGGTCGATGTCCCCGTGGGTGACGAGGATCGCGGCGCACCGGGCGCCCGCGAGAGCGTCCTGGATGCGGCCCGTCTCGCCGGGCCAGCCGGGGTCGACGACGACCGCCTCGGCTGCGTTTGGACGGTGGACGACGTAGCAGTTCGACTGATACGCGCCCAGCGCGAGCTGTGCGACCTCCAGGGCCATCGGAGGGTGAGTCTACTGGCCTCTCCCCGCCCGCCTGGGCAGGTCACGCCGCCCCGAAGGGCCACTAGACTGACCTCCTGATGGAGACCTGGAGGCTCGCGGAGATCGACACGCCGGGCGGGACCCGGTCGCCGGTCGTGCTCCGCAGCGAGGACGAGGCGCGCGCCGTTCTCCTCGGGCTCGAGCCGGGGCAGGAGCTCGGCGACCACCAGGTCAAGGAGAACGCGTGGATCGTGGTCGTGGACGGCTCTGCAACCTTCCGCGCCGGCGGCGAGGAGGTCAAGGCGCCCGCGGGGACGCTTGTCCGCTTCGAGCCCGACGAGCGCCACTCCGTGCACACCGAGGGCGGCGCGAAGCTCCTGCTCCTCTTCGCCCCCTGGCCCGGCCCGGGCCACTACCGGGGCCAGGAGAAGTCTCAGGCCGTCGGCCTCTAAGAACTCGAATCAGAATGACGCTTCGCCGGCGCAGGCGCCCAGGGCGTCGCGACGCTCAAGGCTTCATTCTGCTTCGGGTTCTAAGGAGGGGCTCGCGGAACGTCGCGGCCCGGCGGCACCGGCTGCGTCTCGCCCGACCCTCCTAGCGGGCGCGGCGCGCGGCGCGGCTTTCTCGTACCGGCGCCAGAGCATGCGGTAGACGAAGAGGTCGACGACGTAACTGAACGGCATGAAGAACGCGAGCAGGAGTGCCACGTTCAGGATCAGGCCGGCGGGTGTGAGATCCTTCGCCGTGAAGTAGATGAAGAGCGCGATGACGGGGCCGAAGATCGCGGTCCGCCGCAGGACGCGCCGGATCGAAGGCTTCGCGATGGGCTGTCCGTGGCGGTCCACCGGGCCAGCCGGCTCCTTCGTGGGCTTGCCGTTCCGCGGTGTCGAGGCCTCCACCTCGCGCGGACTCTCGATGACCTCCTCGCCCTCCTCGGTCTCGAGGACGTACTCGTACTCGTGCCGCTGGAGCTTTTCGCGCTTGCGGCGCTGCTTCTTGCTCGCCACGCTTACAGCACCTCCATGAGCACGCCGACGAGGACGACGACGCCGACGAGCAGCCCCGCCGCGACGAACGCGCCGGGATTCCAGACCAGGTCGTTGTCCTGGCGATAGCGCGACTTGAGCGGCCGACCGTGGCCGTGACCGTCGGCGGGCTCCGCCGCCGGATCGGGGCGCGGCCGTCCTGCCGTCAGGCTCAACGCGATCCCGACGCCGGCCAGACCGGCGGCGAGAAAGGCAAGCGGCACCCACCAGCTCACCGGCTCAGCGCTCCCATACGACCTCTCCCTCCTTGATCACGAGAGCCACGTGCTCTCCCCCCAGATGGTAAGGGAGGTAGCGCCAGTCGGAGGCGTCGAGCAGCACGATGTCCGCGTCGAAGCCCGGCTCGAGCCGGCCGATCCGATCGGCCCGGCCGAGGACGTGCGCAGCGTTGACGGTGCAGGCCGCGAGCGCCTCGGCCGGCGACAGGCCGAGCTGGGTGCAGGCCAGGCTCATGACGACGGGAAGGCTTTCGCAGAACGCGCTTCCCGGGTTGAAGTCGGTGGCGAGCGCGACGATCGCGCCGGAGTCGACCAGCGCGCGGGCCGGCGGCATCGGCCGCCCGAGGTACAGGGCGGCGACAGGTAGAAGAACCGCTGCAACGTCGCTTGCGGCGAGCACGCGGACACCGTCGGGCCCCGTTGCCTCTAGGTGGTCGACGCTCCGGGCGCCCAACTCGATGGCCAGCGGGACTCCGCCCCCCTCGGTGAACTGATCCGCGTGCAGGCGAAGCGCCAGCCCGGCGCCGCGGCAGGCCTCGAGGAAGCGGCGCGCCTGGGCAGCGTCGAACGCGCCGCGCTCAAGGAACACGTCCGCCGCCTCGGCAACAGCCTGCGCCTCCGGCAGGGTCTCCGCCAGCGCGAAGTCCAGGTAGGCGTCGCCGTCCGGAAACTCAGGAGGGACAGCGTGTGCGCCGAGCCACGTAGGGACACCGCCCGCTCGGGCGATCGCACGGAGCTGCGCCAGCTCCGTGTCGCGGTCGAGGCCGTACCCCGACTTCGCCTCGAACGTCGTGGTCCCGTGGCCGAGCATCCAGCTGCGATGGCGCTCCACGGCCGCGGCGAGCCCCTCCTCCCCCGCGGCGCGCGTGGCGTGCACCGTCGCCAGGATCCCCGCCCCGGCGGCATGCAGCTCCTCGTAGCTCGCGCCGCGGGCGCGGAGCTCGAACTCCCCGACTCGGTCGCCGGCGAAGCACGCGTGCGTGTGGCAGTCGACCAGCCCAGGCAACGCAGCCTGCCCGCTTCCGTCGAGCTCGACGAGCGTCGCCGGCAAGGCGCCGGCCTCGAGCTCGGCCATCGGCCCGGCTGCGACGACCCGCCCTCCGTCACACAGGACGTAAGCGTCCTTGGTCACCCGCAGGTCGCCGAGCGCCGTTCCTCGCAGAGGCCCGGAGGAGCGAGCCGGCGAAACGACCTGGGCGAGATCGCGGACGAGCAGCGCCGCCACTGCCGTGTCAGCCGTCGCGCCCAGGCAGGGTCAGCCCATGCTCGCGGGCGGCGTCGATCGCCTCGTTGTAGCCCGCGTCCGCGTGTCGGAGCACGCCGGTGCCAGGGTCGGTCGTGAGCACACGCTCGAGACGCTCAGCCGCTCCGTTGGTGCCGTCGGCGACGACGACCATGCCCGCATGGATCGAGTTGCCGATGCCTACGCCGCCGCCGTGGTGGACGCTCACCCACGTCGCACCCGCAGCGGTGTTGAGCAGCGCGTTCAGGATCGGCCAGTCGGCGATCGCGTCCGATCCGTCTCGCATGGCCTCGGTCTCCCGGTACGGCGAGGCGACGGAGCCCGAGTCGAGATGGTCGCGCCCGATGACGACAGGAGCGGCGACCGCGCCCGAGCGAACGAGCTCGTTGATCGCCAGCCCCGCCTTCGCGCGGTCTCCGTAGCCGAGCCAGCAGATCCGGGCGGGAAGGCCCTGGAAGGCAACGCGCTCGGGTGCCAGTTCGAGCCACCGCTGAAGCAACAGGTCATCCGGGAAGAGGTCGCGCAGCGCCCCGTCGATCGCCGCGATGTCCCCCGGGTCTCCCGACAGCGCAGCCCAGCGGAAGGGGCCGATGCCCCGACAGAAGAGTGGCCGGATATAGGCCGGGACGAATCCCGGATATGTGAATGCGTCCTCGACCCCTGCCTGCTGTGCCTCCCCTCTGAGATTGTTGCCGTAATCGAAAACATAGCTCCCCGCCCGGACGAACTCGAGCATTCCTCGAACGTGGCACGCAATCGACTCGGATGCGCGACGAAGGTACTCCGCCGGGTCTCGCTCGCGAAGCGCGGCGGCATCCTCGACGGAGAGCCCGATCGGCACGTAGCCGTTCAGAGGGTCGTGGGCCGCCGTCTGGTCGGTGACGAGATCGAATGCCTCACGCCTCCGCGCAAGCTCCGGGACGATCTCGGCAGCGTTTCCCACCAGGCCGACGGAGAGGGCACGACCCTCGTCGGCCGCGGCACGCACGCGCGCCACGGCATCGTCGAGTGAGGCCGTGGCCTCGTCGAGGTAGCGGCTTGCGAGCCTGCGCTCGAGGCGGGTCGGATCGACCTCGATGCACAGGACTGCGGCCCCGGCCATCGTCGCGGCCAGGGGCTGAGCGCCCCCCATGCCGCCAAGCCCGGCGGTGAGGATCGTCCGGCCGCGTAGGTCCGACGTGCCGAAGTGGAGCTCGCCCGCGGCGGCGAAAGTCTGATAGGTGCCCTGCAGGATCCCCTGGGTGCCGATGTAGATCCAGCTTCCGGCCGTCATCTGGCCGAACATCGTGAGGCCGAGGGCCTCGAGCCGCCTGAACTCGTCCCAGGTGGCCCAGCGTGGCACGAGCAGCGAGTTGGCGATCAGGACGCGCGGCGCGCCGGGATGCGTCCTGAACACGCCGACCGGCTTCCCGCTCTGAACGAGGAGCGTCTCGTCGTCGCCGAGCTCGAGCAGGCAGCGTACGATCGCCTTGAGGGCGTCGTGATTCCGGGCCGCCTTTCCGGAGCCGCCGTAGACGACGAGCCGCTCGGGGTGCTCGGCGACCTCCGGATCAAGGTTGTTGAGGAGCATCCGAAGCGGTGCCTCCGTCTGCCAGGAGCGCGCGTTGAGCGTGGCCCCGCGCGGCGCCCGAACCGACTTCAGGTCGCCGCAGAGACCTTCGACGCGGCCCTGGATCGTGGCAACGCCGCTCACGCGAGCGCTCCAGCCTCCCGCTCGATGGCCGCGGCGAGGTCGCCGGTCCGGATCGCGTCCGCAAGCGCCTCGATGTCGGCGGCGAGCGGGCGATCCTCGATCACGGTCGGCGAGAGGGTCCGCACGAAGTCGTGTGCGGCGCGCGCTCCGACACCCGGCTCCAGCGGAGCGAGGAACTCGATGGCCTGAGCGCCGGCGAGGAGCTCGATGGCCAGCGCCCGCTCGGCGTTCGCGAGCACCTGCAGACACTTGAGGGCGGACACGTTTCCCATCGAGACGTGGTCTTCCTGTCCGGCGCTGGTCGGGATGGAGTCGACGCCGGCGGGGTGGCACAGCACCTTGTTCTCGCTGACGAGCGCGGCGGCGACGTACTGCGGGATCATGAAGCCGGAGTTGAGGCCCCCGTCGTGAGTCAGGAACGCCGGCAGGCCGTCCGAGAGCGAGGGGTTGGTGAGCCGCTCGACGCGCCGCTCCGAGATGGACGCGAGCTCTGCGAGCGCCATCGCGTGCGGCGTCCAGCGCGAACGCCAGCGGTTGGCCGTGGAAGTTCCCGTTGGAGACGAGCTCGTCGAGCTCGACGAGGACCAGCGGGTTGTCGGTGGCGGCGTTGAGCTCGACGGCGACGGTCGCCTCCGCGTAGGCGAGCAGGTCGCGGCTCGCGCCGTGCACCTGCGGCGCGCACCGGAGGGAGTACGCGTCCTGGACCTTGTCGCACCAGCGGTGCGCCTCGAGGATCGCCGAGCCTTCGAGCAGGCGAAGGACGTTCGCTGCCGACGCGCGCTGGCCTTCGAGCGGGCGCAGCTCGTGGATCTGCGGGAGGAAGCTTGTGCGCGAGCCCTGGAGCGCCTCGAGGGACAGGGCGCACGCGATGTCCGCGGTCTTCGCGAGCCGGCGCGCGCGGACGAGGGCAAGCGCCCCGGCAGCCGCCATGAACTGCGTCCCGTTGATGAGCGAGAGACCCTCCTTCGCCTGCAGCTCGACGGGCTGGAGGCCTACGCGGGCGAGCGCTTCGGCGCCCGGGAGCACCTCGCCGTCGACCGTGGCCGTCCCCTCGCCCACCAGCGGAAGAGCGAGGTGCGCGAGCGGCGCCAGGTCGCCCGAGGCTCCGACCGAGCCGCGGCTCGGGACGACCGGCGTCACGCCGCGGTTCAGGCAGGCGAGGAGAAGCTCGACGGTCTCGGGTCGCGCGCCCGAGTAGCCCTTTGCAAGCGTGTTCGCCCGCAGGAGCATCGCCGCGCGCACGATCTCGGCGGGATACGGCTCGCCGACCCCGCAGGCATGGCTCCTGAGAAGGCGTAGCTGGAGCTCCGCGGCGAGCTCGGGAGGGATCGTCTTCGAGACGAACCGTCCGAAGCCGGTGTTGATCCCGTAGGTGTGCTCGCCCGAGCTGGCCCCCGCGATCCGCTCGACGAGCTCGCGCGCGGCGCGAAGCTTCTGCCTCCCTGCTTCGGCAAGCTCGGCCTCGGTGCCGTCCACCGCGACCGCCCAGACGTCCGCCAGCGTCAGGTCGTCCCCGGTCAGCGGCACGGCGGTCGTCAGCGACATGCGGGGCAAGTGTAGTGAGCGGCGTGCCGCCCGTTAGGCACAGACGACGGCCGCGATGCTCATCCGCGCGGACGCGGCCCGGCCCAGCACCATGCCGTACGCCTCGAGCAGGAGCCTCGCTCCGGGCTCGATCCGGGCGGCGCCGGTCGCCCAGCTCGTCTCCCAGAGGGCTCGCCCGACCGGGAGCCCCTCGAGGTCGTAGAAGCGCCCGTCGACCCTGACGCGCTTGACCGGGCAGCCGGCGCCACCGTGGTACCGGAACTCACCTGTCACCGTGCTCGCTCCGAACGACCTCACGATCTTGGCTCCGGCGATGCGAAAGACACCCCTCCACCGGCCGTAGTCGACCGCAACGGTCCCGGGCGCCGGCGCAGACGACCCGCCGTCGTCGTCGACATCCTGGTCGCCTCCGGTCGTTGCCGGCGCGCGTCCGGTGGTCGTCTGCTCGGAGGTCGTCGCGCCTTCGATCGTGGTCTCGTCGGCGACCACCGGCGAGCCGTCCGTCGTTTGCGGAGCGGAGGTGGAGGTCGACCCCGGCGGGGTCGTTGGCGCCTGCGCCGCCGTCGGTTCGGTCGCCTCCGAGCCTCTCGCGAGCGCCGAGACGACCCCGAAGCCCGCCAGGAAGAAGACGGGCACGAGGGCGAGGATCGCCCACGGGGATCGCAAGCGGCGCACCGGCCTCTAGAGACACTCCGCGGCCGTGAAGCGAATCGCCGCGGACTCCGGCCCCTCGCTGATAGTCGCGTAGGCCTCGAACGGAAGTGGCTCCCGTCCCGTCACTTCGCCGCCGTCGCCGGTCGACACGCCGCTGTCCCACGTCCCGCTCCCGACCCGCCTGCCGCTCCCGCTGTAGAACCACACCCTCACGCGTACCGTCCCGACCGGGCAGTCGAGGCCGCCGAAGTAGCGAAGCCCGCCGACGACGGTGGCCTGCCCGAAGTCCGGCTGGATCGCGGGGTTCTGGAGCTCGAACATGCCGTCCCACTGCCCGTAGTCGACGTCGATCACACCTGGAGGAGGCGCCGGAGGCGCGCCGCCGCCGCCGCCGCCACCGCCTCCACCGCCGTCGGTCGTCGTCGGCGTGACGGCCCCGGTCTCGGTAGGCCCGTCCGGGTCGGTCCCGCCCTGGATCGTCACGATTTCGGTGCCGGTCCCTTCGGTCGTGGACGCCGGCGCCAACCCCAGCTCCGGGTCGCCGGAGCCGTCCGCAAGTGCGGAGACGATCCCGAACCCGGCCAGGAAGAAGGCAGGGACGAGCGCGACAACCATCCACCGCGACCGCAGCACGCGCATCTACTCCTCCTCGTAGCCGTCCCGAAGACCCCTGGAGGGAGATCGTCTCAGCCTGCAGCTCGACTCCGTCCAAGGGCCAATTCCACCGACGCGCTCGACGGCGATTCGAAGACGGAAGCCCTCCGGCGGGTCGGGCATCGGCGGGAACGCCACCTCTGGGCCCAGGTATGTGTGGGCGAGGCGCTGGAGCAGCTCCGGCGCGCCGCCTTCCTCCACGGTCGCGCGCCCGTGGACGACCACGTACTCCCGCAGACCGATCGCGTTGGTGCCCTGCGTCTCGATCGAGAGCAAGACGCGCGGGTCACGGCGGACGTTGCGGAGCTTCTGCTGCTCGTGCAGGTGCGCGCAGATGATGTCGTCGCCCTCGAGACCGACCCAGACGATCGAGACCTGCGGGCTGCCGTCCTTGTTGATCGTGACCAGGTGAGCGAGCCCGTCCGACTCGAGGACCGCGCGCGCGCTCTCAGGAATGACGCCCATGGGGCTGCTTACTGTAGCCCGGTGTCCGCTGGGGCTGACTCGAGGAGCCGGAGCTCCAGCACTCGCGACGGGTCGAAGCCTTCGATCCTGAGCAGCGCGCCGGCCGCCTCGACCGCAGGGCCGGCAGGCATCAGGCCGACGAGCTCCGAGCCGGCGACCTCGATCCCACGGGCCTCGGCCTCCGCGGCGATCCGGCCGACGATCTCGTGCAGCGCCGCGGCCTGCCAGTCGGTGACGTTCATGCTGACCTGGACGAGCCCGGCCTTCGGCAGGTCGAGCCCGAGCGCACGTACTCCGGGAAAGCCGCCGTCGCGCTCGCGGACGAGCCGAGCGATGGCTCGTGCCGCGTCGGCGTCGCCGGAGCGGAGGTTGACGTTGAACGCCACGAGCGGACGGCGGACGCCGACGAGGACGCCGCCCGCGGTCGGGTGGAGCCGGTCCGGGCCTCGGTCGGGTCGCAGCTCTCCCGCAGTCATCCGGCGCTGCAGCTCGTCGGGCCCGCCCCGGCGGAAGAAGGCCGGCTCCCGCCCGTCCTCGGTCAGCCGTCCGTAGAAGAAGACCGGGAGCCCCAGCTCGCCGCCGACGCGCTCGGCAAGCGCGAGCGCCGCGTCGCGCGCGGCAGGTTCGGCCCCCGGGTCCAGAGGGACGAGCGGCACGACGTCCGCGGCCCCGATGCGCGGATGCGCGCCCTCGTGCTCGCGTAGGTCGATCCGCTCGGCGGCCGCCGCGATCCCCGCGAGCAGCGTCTCGACGAGCTCCTCCCCGCTCCCGACCAGCGTGAAGACCGAGCGATGGTGGTCCCAGTCCGCGTGGACGTCGAGAAGGCGCGCCGGCGACCCGAACGCGTCACTTAGCGCCCCCAGAGTCGCCTCGTCACGGCCCTCGGACATGTTCGGGACGGACTCGAGCGGGAGCGCCATGGTCAGCTCGAGGCCTGGGGCTCGGTCCGCAGAGGGTCGTCGGCCATTAGGCGCGCATCGTAGTTCGCAGCGCGGCCGCGGAGCTCGGAATTGCCGGGACTACACTCGACGTTGAGTTCTCTGGTGGCTGAATCGCACCCTCAGCTGCGCACGTTCGTGCGCCTGCTCGGCTTCCTGCGGCCCTATCGCTGGTCGCTGGCCGTGTCGATCGTGCTCGCGGTCGGCTCCCAGGCTGCGGCCGTCGCGATCGCCTTCCTCACCGGCGACGCGCTCCAGAGCACCGTCGACTCGCAAGACAGCAGCCGGCTGTGGACGATCGCGCTCGCGATCCTCCTGGTCGGAGCGCTGCGCGCCGTCTTCATGGCCGGCCGCCGCCTGATCTCGGGACGCCAGGCTCTCGGCGTCGAATACGACATGCGGGACGCGATCTACGCGAAGCTCCTTCGGCTCTCGTTCGGCTTCTACGACCGGCACCAGACCGGCCAGCTCATGTCGCGGGCGACAGTCGACCTGCAGTCGGTGCGCTTCTTCCTCGGCTACGGCCTGATCTTCTTCTTCCAGCACGTGCTGACGATCGTCGGGGTCACGATCGTGCTCTTCTTCGTCGAGTGGAAGCTGGCGCTCGCGGCGACGGCGTTCACCCCGGTGCTCGTCGTCCTCGCGTACCGCTACTCGCGCGTGTCTCACCCCGTCCTGCGCGACGTGCAGCAGAAGATGGCCGACGTCGCGACGGTCGCGGAGGAGAACATCGTCGGCGTACACGTCGTCAAGTCCTTCGCCCAGGAGGAGAACGAGGCGGCGAAATTCGACAAGAGGACCGAGGGCGTCTTCCGGCGATCCATCGACGCGAACCGCCAGCGGGCGGTCTACGTCCCGCTCCTCTCGTTTTTCCCCCTGCTCGCGCAGGCGACGGTGCTCCTCTACGGCGGCCGCATGGTCGCGAGCGGCGAGCTCGCGCTCAACTCCTTCTTCGCCTTCAACGTGCTCGTGCTCATGATGGTGCTGCCGCTGCGGATGCTCGGCATGTGGATCGGGCAGGCGCAGCGCGCCACCGCTTCCGGCGAGCGCATCTTCGAGGTGATCGACGAGGACGAGGACGTCAGGGACGCACCGGGGGCGCGCGAGCTCCCGCCCGGCGAAGGGCGGGTCGTCTTCGAGGCCGCCGGGTTCGCCTACGCGCCCGGGCGCGCCGTCTTGGAGGACATCGACCTCGAGATTGCGCCCGGCCGGACGATCGCGCTGATCGGCCACACCGGCTCGGGCAAGACAACCCTGGCTTCGCTCGTGCCGCGGTTCTACGACGTGACCGAGGGCCGCGTCACGATCGACGGCGCCGACGTCCGCGACGTCAAGCTCGCGTCACTGCGCCGCGCGATCGGCATCGTCGCCCAGGACCCGTTTCTCTTCTCCGCGTCCGTGCGAGAGAACATCGCATTCGGCGCGCCGGAGGCGACCGGCGAGGACGTCGTGCACGCGGCACGGCTCGCCCAGGCCCACGACTTCATCGACGAGCTCCCGGACGGCTACGACACGGTGATCGGCGAGCGCGGGATAACGCTCTCCGGCGGCCAGCGCCAGCGGGTCGCCATCGCGCGCGCGCTCATCCTCGACCCGCGCATCCTCATCCTCGACGACGCGACCGCCTCGGTGGACGCGACGACCGAGGCGCGAATCCGGCTCGGGCTCCGGGAGGCGATGAAGGGCCGGACGACGCTCATCGTCGCCCACCGCCTGTCGACGATCGCGCTCGCCGACGAACTCGTAGTCCTCGACCGTGGCCGTATCGCCGCGCGCGGCACGCAGGAGGAGCTGCTCGAGGGAAGCCCGGTCTTCCGCGAGATCTACGAGCACGGGCTGCTCGAGCGCGAGTTCGCCGAGCGAGTGGAGGCGGCGGGGGCGTGACCGGGCTCCGCACAGCCGTCGTGCGGGAGCAAGTCGTCGCCGACCACGGCGGCTCGCATCGGCACGGTTTCGGCACGGACCGGTCTCCCACACGCGCGGATTCTCGCGTTAGGCTCGAGGCCATCGGGTCGGGGAGGTGGGTCTCCCTTTACTCGGGCGCGCGTGAAACCGACGGGGACCGGCCGGGCTCGTGGGGAGGGCGGCCATGAGGGTCTGGCAGGCCGGATCGCACCTGACCATGCAGCGCGGCGACGAGGTCAAGGACTGGTCGTGGGGGCAGACAGCGCGCAGGGTTTCGACCCTCGCGCGGCTGACGGCGCCGTACCGGACCCGCACAATCCTCGCGATCGTCTCGCTCGTCGCGGCGACCCTTACCGCCCTCGTGCCGCCGTTCCTGGCGAAGCTCGCGATCGACGACGGCATCAGCACGGGCGACATCGAGGCACTCACGGTCATCGTCGCGCTCTTCGTCCTCGCGGGGCTGGCCAACCTCGGGGCGAGCATGCTCCAGACGTACTTCACCGGCTGGACGGGCGAGCGCATCCTCGCCGACCTTCGGAACAAGCTCTTCCGCCACCTGCAGCGGCTCAGCCTCGGCTACTTCGAGCGCAACCGCGCGGGCGTCGTCATCAGCCGGCTCACCAACGACGTCGAGGCGCTCGACCAGCTCGTGACCGACGGTGTCACGAGCCTCTTCCAGAACACGCTCCTGCTCGTCGGCACGGCCATCATCCTCTTCGTGCTCGACTGGCGGCTCGCCCTCGCGGCGCTCGCGGTGTTCCCGCTGATGGCGATCGCGACAAGCCTGTTCCGGCGCCGCTCGACCCGTGCGTACCGCGCCGTCCGGGAGCGGCTGGGCCTCGTCACCGCGACACTCGCCGAGGACATCGCCGGCATGCGCGTCGTGCAGTCGTTCACCCGCGAGCAGGCGAACCAGCGCCAGTTTCGGGCGGTGAACACCCGCTACCGCGACTCCAACCAGGAGACGGTCGTCCTGAACGGCCTCTACTTCCCCTTCGTCGACTTCCTGGCGGCTGTCGCGACCGCGACCGTGCTCGGCTTCGGCGGCTGGCTCGCGCTCGAGGGCGAGGTGACGGTCGGGACGCTGTTCGCGTTCCTGCTCTACCTCTCGAACTTCTTCGACCCCGTCCAGCAGCTCTCGCAGCTCTACAACACGTTCCTCTCGGCGGTCGCCGCGCTCGACAAGATCATGGACGTGCTGGACGAGGAGCCGGAGATCGCCGACGTACCCGGCGCGGAGCCGCTCCCAGCCATCGACGGCAACGTGCGCTTCGACCAGGTGCGGTTTGGCTACGGCTCCGGGCCCGAGATCCTCCACGGCATCGAGCTCGATGTTCCAGCGGGGACGACGGTCGCGCTCGTCGGCCACACCGGCGCCGGCAAGTCGACGATCGCGAAGCTCCTGGCACGCTTCTACGACCCGCGCGACGGCCGCATCACGATCGACGGCCACGACCTGCGCGACGTCACTCAGGAGAGTCTCCGCCGCCAGCTCGGAATCGTCCCCCAGGAGGGTTTCCTCTTCGCCGGGACTGTGCGCGAGAACATCGCCTTCGGGCGCCCGGACGCAAGCGACGAGGACGTCGCCGCGGCTGCGCGCGCCGTGGGCGCCGCGGGCTTCATTCTCGAGCTCGAGGACGGCTACGACACCGAGGTCGCCGAGCGCGGCAGCCGCCTCTCGCTCGGCCAGCGGCAGCTCGTCGCGTTCGCGCGCGCGCTGCTCGCCGATCCTCGCATCCTGATCCTCGACGAGGCCACGTCGAGCGTCGACATCGGGACGGAGCGGCGCATCGAGCTCGGGCTCCGCCGCCTGCTGGCCGGCCGGACGGCGTTCATCATCGCCCACCGCCTCTCGACGATCCGCCGCGCCGACCTGATCGTCGTCCTCGAGCACGGCCAAATCGTGGAGCAGGGCACCCACGAGGAGCTCGTCGCCCTCGACGGCCGCTATCACTCGCTCTACGGCGACTGGGCGGCGGCTGCCTGAACGTCCGGCGACCGCGTTACGTTCCCGCTCGCAAACGACGGTGGAGGGCACACATGAACGATTTCTTGTCGTTTCGGCGGATGATCACACCTGTTTTCATCCAGGTGATCTTCTGGCTCTTCGTTGCGATCTCGGTGATCGGGGGGCTGGCGCTCCTCCTCGGCGGCAACACCGGAGGTGAGCGCACGGTGGGCTTTCTCTACCTCCTGATCGGACCGTTGCTCGCGCGCGTCTACTGCGAGATCGTGATCGTCTTCTTCCGCATGTACGAGACGCTCAAAGATATTCGCGACCGCACGGGCACCGGTGCACCTACACCTCCGCCTCCGCCCGCGATGACCGGCGAGATCTTGTAGCGGCCTGTCAGGGCCCGGGCGCACGACCGGTGTAGGCTCCGGGCGGGATGACCGAGCTCGACCCGACCACCGAGGCCCGCATCGACGACCCGGTCGCGGAGGAGGCGGAACGCGAGGCGCTCCTGACGCCGGCCCAGGCGATCGAGCGCATGCGGATCAAGGTGCCGCCGCGCGCGAACAAGAAGCTCCGCGTCCTGGTCGAGCGGGTGAACGCGGACGCGCAGCTGAAGGGCTGGTGGCACGTCGCGAACGTGAACGCGGTCAAGCGGCTCGAGATCAACGACCACTCGTGGGTGCACATCCAGATCGTCGCGAACATCGCGCTCAAGCTCCTACGCCAGCTCGCGAAGAACGGCGTCGAGCCGGGCGTCGTGCGCGACTACGGCATGAGCCAGGACGACGCCGAGGTCGTCGTCGCCCTGGGCGCCTTCCTCCACTGCGTTGGGATGGCCGTGCACCGCGACAGGCACGAGGACTGGAGCCTCTTCCTCGCGGAGCCGAAGCTGCGCGAGCTGCTCGACGGGCTCTACGAGGAGCCCGACAAGACCGTGATCGCCTCCGAGGTGCTCCAGGCGATCACGAGTCACCGTCAGGACGGCAAGCCTCTCACCCTCGAGGCGGGGATCATCCGCGTCGCAGATGCGCTCGACATGGCGGAGGGCCGCTCGCGAATCCCGTTCCAGCACGGGCGCGTCTCCATCCACTCGCTCTCCGCGGCCGCAATCGAGAGCGTCGAGATCAAGGACGGGGAGTCGGCGCCCGTCCTGATCGAGATCACCATGAACAACTCCTCCGGCATCTACCAGGTGGACGAGCTGCTGAAGGCGAAGCTCCGCGGCTCGGGCCTCGAGCCGTATGTCGAGGTCGTGGCCCACATCGACACCGAGGCCGAGAAGAGCCTCATCCCGCTCTACACGCTGGAGCTCTGAGCGCAGGCGGCTACAATGCCCGGGCCGTTGCGGGGTCGTCTAACGGTAGGACGCCCGGCTCTGGACCGGGTAGTCTAGGTTCGAATCCTAGCCCCGCAGCCTCAGAAGAAACCCCCGCAAGCGCGGGGGTTTTTTGTCTCAGAGGAGGGGCGTCGGGGCGTACCCGTCCGCCGTCAGCTTCCTCAGTGACTCGGAACGTGTCGAAGACTTGCGCGCCGCCCGGTCGCATGTCGTCTTCCTTCGCGGCAGCGACCTGGCACCACTCCCGGGAACTTGGCACACTCGCGGCGCACACGACGCCGACGGGAAGGGAGGGCTGAAGCCGTGGACGTGGGGCCGCTCTCGAGCCCGCGAACACGAACCGGCTGGATCGCGTTCGCCGGCGTCTACCTGCTCGTGGCGGGCGCGATGAACGGGATCTGGGGCGCGGCCGCGCTTACCGACCGGGACGTGCTGCTCGAGGACGGCCTGGCCTGGTCGACGCTCACCACTTGGGGCTGGCTCTCGGTCGCCGTGGCCGCCGTCCAGCTCAGCGCCGGGGGCCTCGTGCTCGCACGTAGGGTGGTAGGCAGGGTCCTCGCCATCGGGATCGCGCTCGCAGGCCTCTTCGTGAACTTCCTCTCCATCGGCGCCTACCCGATCTGGTCGATCCTCGCCCTCGTCGCGAACGGGCTCGTCCTCTGGGCCGTCACGGTGTACGGAGAGGCGTTCGAGTGAGCGCCGAGACGGAGACCAGGAAGAGCATGGCCTGGGTGCCCGGCGGCGAGTTCCTCATGGGCTCCGAGGACTTCTACCCCGAGGAGCGCCCGGTGCGACGGGTGGCCGTGGACGGCTTCTGGATGGACGAGCGGCCCGTTACCGCGGCGGAGTTCCGCCGCTTCGTGCGGGCGACGTCGTACGTCACGCTCGCCGAGCGCCCGCTCGACGCCGGGGACTACCCCGACGCCGACCCGGAGCTGCTGGTCCCGGGCTCGCTCGTCTTCTCGAAGACCCGCGGGCCGGTGTCGCTCGACGACTTCCGCAACTGGTGGGCCTACGTCCCGGGGGCGTCGTGGAGGCGCCCCGGCGGGCCCGGGACGACGATCAACGGGCGCGACCACCATCCCGTGGTTCACGTCGCCTACGAGGACGCCGCCGCCTATGCGGCCTGGGCCGGCAAGCAGCTCCCTACCGAGGCCGAGTGGGAGCACGCCGCGCGGGGCGGGCTCGAGGGCGCCGCATTCGCCTGGGGCGACGAGCAGTTCCCGGGCGGACGGCCGCAGGCGAACACCTGGCAGGGCGAGTTTCCCTGGCAGAACTTGAAGACGGACGGCTACGAGGGGACCTCCCCGGCCGGCAGCTTCGAGCCGAACGGCTACGGCCTCTACGACATGACCGGGAACGTCTGGGAGTGGACTGACGACTTCTTCACGGCGCGACCCACGGACGTGGACGAGAAGCCCTGCTGCGTCCCGCGCAACCCGCGGGTCACGACACCGGACGCAAGCGTCGGGCAGGGCCAGCCGGGCGAGCTCATCCCGCGGCGCGTGATCAAGGGCGGCTCCCACCTGTGCGCGCCGAACTACTGCCTGCGCTACCGCCCCGCTGCGCGCCAGGCCGAGGCGGTCGATACGTCGACTGCCCACATCGGCTTCCGCTGCGTCGTGCGCCAGGCGGCGCCTGCCTAGCCGCGATGATCGCCGCATTCGGCTGGGGCGCCCTCGCGGCCTCCTCCCTGCTCCTCGGCGGGCTGATCGCGCTCCGGTTCCAGGTCAGCGGCCGCGTGCTCGGCCTCATTCTCGGCTTCGGCGCCGGCGTCCTCATCAGCGCCGTCGCCTACGAGCTCGTCGAGGAGGCCTTCTCGACCTCGAAAGGAGGGGGCTGGGTCGCGGCGGGCCTCTTCGCCGGCGCGCTGACGTTCTTCGGGGGAGACGTGCTGATCGACCGCAAGGGTGGTGGAGACCGCAAGAGCATGGGCGGCGAGCAGGAGGAAGGAACCGCCCTTGCAATCGTGCTGGGCATCGTCCTCGACGGGATCCCCGAGTCGCTCGTCATCGGGCTGACCCTGCTCGAGGGCGGGAGCGTCAGCGCCCCGGTGCTCGTGGCCGTCTTCCTCTCCAACCTGCCCGAGTCGATCGGTGCCACGAGCGGCCTTTCCCTCGCCGGCTGGAGGCCGAGCCGCATCCTCGGCCTCTGGGCGGTCGTCGCGCTTGCCTCGGCGCTGGCCGCGCTCGCGGGCTACGGCCTCTTCGGCACTGCCTCGCCGGACGTCGTCGCCTTCGTCCTCGCGTTCGCCGGCGGCTCGATCCTGACGATGCTGGCGGTGACGATGATCCCCGAGGCCTACCTCCGCGGTGGCAAGGCGGCCGGCCTGGCGACGACGCTGGGGTTCGCCGTCGCGTTCGCGATCTCGGCGCTCGACTAGCCGTCGCGGCGCCAAAAGGAGACCCGCGCCGGAGCACTGTGCGGCCTTCCAAGTCGGCCGCGAAAAGGTGGCGCTCCCCGCGGGTCAGAGCCAAGTCTCCGCCTCAGGGCGGCCTGCGTCAACCGGCTGCGAGTCCCCCGTCGGGAGCACGACGGCCCCCGCGGCCGGGCGATCCTGAGACGAGTCGGGACCCCGCCAGGCGGTCCCGACTGAAGGCAGGCAGCACCGGGAGGCATCGTCGCGGCCTCGCAGAGGGGCGGCGCTCTCCCCGGCGCTCCCCTCGACTCCCACCCCGAACTTTGGGCTAGGTAAACCTCGACCTCAGTGCGTTGATCGGCGCGGCGGGGGTGTGAGATAAGCGAGGCGTTCCCGAGAGCCTTCGGGGATGCGCCGCGTTTTGGGGAGCACGGCGGGAGGGACTCGGGCACGAAGGGAGGCTCGGCGTTCGGGCCGCAGAACGCCGGGCCTCCTCTTGCCTCCCTCCGGGCGGGCGGGTGGCCGTGAGATTTCATGCGCGAGTCCGCACAATCCCTGGTGCGCACGAAGGCTTCCGACCGTCAGTCGGACAGCGAGCGCAGACAGAGGTCGGCGGCCCAGCCTCTGTCCCTTTTCGCCAGGCGAGCGCCGCAGGGGATCGGCTACGCTGTTCCCCGGCACGGCGCATTCGTCTAGTGGCCTAGGACGCCGCCCTCTCACGGCGGTAGCACGGGTTCGAATCCCGTATGCGCCTCTCCCCTCCCTTTCGTAGAGCCCGCGCTTGAACTACGGATCGAGGGATGACAGAATCTTCTTGCCTGGTGGCCGATCCCCCGCGATGAAGGGCGGCCTTTTTTTGTAACCGTTGCGGGGGAGGAGGTAGGAGAGATGCGGCGACTTCTGTTGGCAGCAGCTTTGTTGGCGGCGTTCGTACTTGCCGTGCCCGCGCTGGCCGAGCCTGGCCGCGTGGTCAAGGAAACCTTCCACGAGGAGTTCTTCAACGAGATCGAAGCCTTCTGTGAGACGGACATGGTGGTAGAGAGCCACTTCGTCGTGGACGGGACCACCACGATCATGCCGCGCGGGCGTGATGGGCTCATCTACTTCGCCAACCGACTCTCGGTCACGGAAACGTTCACGAACGTGGACAACGACAAGTTCGTCGTGAGTACGGCCAACTTCATCGACAAGGATCTGCGCGTGACGGACAACGGCGACGGCACGCTCTCGATCCTTATCCTCTCGACCGGCAACGCCGTGGTCTACAACTCGGACGGGAAGGCGATAGGCAGGAATCCGGGGCAGGTTCGCTTCGAGTTGCTGGTCGATCACGGCGGCACGCCGAGCGATCCCTCCGACGACACGGAGATCTCCTTCGAGCTCGTCAAGGAATCGACAGGCCGCACGGACGACTTCTGCGAAGTCGTGGTGCCTGCGCTGAGCTGAAGAAAAGCTGGGCGGGCGGGCCACTTAGTCCCGCCCGCCCTCAACGGCCAGGGGCGCCGCCCGCCGGGTGACTCCTCCCCCGAACGTCTTCGCCGCAGTCGTCGCGCTCTGCCCGCGGGACGATCGCGGCCCTGATCGGCCCGTCTTCGGAGGCTTCGGATCCGACCGCTTCCGGACCGCGATCAAGCGCGCCTGCACCGCCGCTGGAATCGCCTCCTTCTCACCGCACGATCCGACGCCGATCAACACCCACGTCTTTCCGCTGCGGGAGGCGGCCCGGATAGGCACGCTAAAGGGAGTGACTCGTCGTCCTGCCCCGGCCGCTCTTGACGGTTCGGCGTTGTGCACGCGCCCCGCTCGCAACCTCGCTCCGGCGTAGGGCACAAAGAGGGAACCGGGCGCCGCTGCCGCCGCTGCCGCATTGCAGCGCATTACCGGCGCCCGGTTCTCTGGGCCCAATTGCGCCTGGCAGGGCAGAGCAGCACCTCCACGGACCCCGAAGCGTTGCTTCTTTCCCGCCGCCGCGCCCGCTAAACCTTGATCTCTGCGAGCGCGACTTAGGTGGCGCGGTACCAAAAGAAAACGTTGCGGCCACGTTCGCTTCGGATACCCGCCACCTAGGCCAGCTTGTCACATTTGGGTACCAAATTGATAGGGCGTAGATATGACGCGCCGGTATCGGTCGCAACCGATGAGATTAGGCAACTCGTGGCCAGCGTCTTCTACGAAAAGTCGATCTGAGAACGATCGGCCTTCGGAACCGCTGGCTGGACGCCCGTCGGCCGCGTCCGGCTGCATGACAGAACGGCTGCTCGATACGGGGGGTGGTCAGGCGAGGAGCGCGTTCCGAAATGGGCCCTTGCCAGCCTTCCGCGGCGGACGCGCTGGCCGGGTTCGTCGGCCGGCAAGGGCTAGCGAGGCTCTGGCTCGGTGGGCGAGCTGAGGGTCGGTTCAGCTTCGCCTGCCGTCTCGGATTGCAGGTTCCCTTCCTCCGTCCGCTCGGCCGCCTCCGGGGGCGGGAACCGTGCATCCGCTGCGCTGGCTACCCCTTCGACCCGTGTTGCCACCTCACGGATGTCGTCCAGTAGCTGACTGCGCTCAAGCTGGATGGTCTCGGTGTCGCCGCGGAGCTCGCGCATCCGTGCCTCCGCCTCTTCGCGCAGGGCAGCGACCTCTTCCTGTACGCGCTGAAGGTGCTCCGCAGCCTCCCTCCGCGCTTGCGCGACTGTTGCCTCTGCCTCGGCCTTTGAGCTGGCGATGCTTTCGGCCGCCTCCGCCTTCGCCTTGTCAACGGTGTCCTCTGCCTCGTGCTTCGCGCGGGCGGTACTCTCTTCCGCTTTCTGGCGTGCGGCGACGGTGATCTGTTCGGCCGTCTCCCCCACCCGCTCGAGGATGCCTTTCGTCTGTTCGCCAACCTGTTCGAGCGCCTGCCTGACCGCTGCCTCGGGCGAGCGGGTCACCTCGAGCTCCGCGACCAGGTTCTGGACCCGGCTCACATAGGCATCGACGGCCCCGCGATCGTAACCGCGAACCGAAACGGGGAAGGAGACGTCGCCGATCTCGCTCGGAATGCTTCGGCGTTCGGTCGAGTCACCGCCCTCCTCCGGCGAGGCGGGCGGTCCTCCGCTATCAGTCTGGGCTGGCTCAGGGGGCTCGCCACTGACCACGGCCCGAGTATGACCCGAAATCAGCGAGACTGTCGGGGCAGCTGGGGGCGGCGGCTTAACTGATCAAACAGAGGAACCGCCGCGGGAGCCCGCGCGGGGACCAGGGTGTGAGGCGGCCTCCTGAAGTCGCGCCGCGATGTCGCGGAGATCGTCGAGCAGGTCACGGCGCTCGCCCCAGATGGCATTCGTGTCGATGCGGAGCGCACGCATCCATGTCTCCGCCTCTTTGCGCAGGCTTGCGATCTCTTCCTCTGCGCGCCGGAGCCGGTCTGCGGCCACGGTGCGCGAGTTGGCGAGAATCCCCTCCCCCTCGGTTACTGCCTTTGCTGAGTACTCGTCGGCCTCGGCTTTCGTGCGATCCGCCTCGTCACTGGCGTTGACGACGATATCCACGGCTTCGGCCCTTGCCTTGGCGGTCATCTCTTCCGCTTCGTGCTGCGCTGTCTCCGTGATCTCCTCCGCCGTCTCGCGGGCCTGATCGAGGATGCCGCTCCTCTCCTCCTCAGTGCGCTCGAGCGCGCGTTGGACCGCGCTCTGCGGTGACTGTGTTGCCTCGAGCTCCGCGATCACGCGATTAACGCGAGTGACGTAGGCATCGACCGCCAGGCGGTCGTAGCCGCGAACCGAGACTGGGAAGGTGATACTGCGGATCTCCGCAGGAACGCGTCGGGGCCGACTCAAGCCTCGACCCCCCTTCGGCGAGTGCGATTCGTGCCTTGGTGGATTGTAGGCACACCCCAATCCTAGGCTCGCGCAGCTCGCGGAGTTGCAGTCCGGCCTCGTCCCGCATTCCAGAGCGCCGGGACGTGAGCCGCAAGGACTCCCCAGGATCACCCTCCCGCGCCCCAGCGAGGTCAGGCTATGCGGCGACAGCCTGACCGTCTAGATGGCCGTTCGGGACACCTGTCAGGCGGACCGCGCGGAAGCGCCGCCGTGTCGCTTTCCTGGCAAAGCACGACACACCGAAGGACCTGCGGAAGCAAGAATGGAGCTATGACAGCCTGGCGCTCCGAGGGGCGGCTGCGCACCCGCAGCCGCCCCTCGATGCAAGGTGGGCGCTAGACGCAGCGGATCGTCGATTTCTCGACGGTCGCGGTCACATCGCCGTT
The DNA here is from genome assembly GCA_963794055.1 of uncultured Actinomycetes bacterium. GTDB lineage: Bacteria > Actinomycetota > Thermoleophilia > Gaiellales > Gaiellaceae > JAIBJN01. The sequence continues at coordinate 115,874 of CAWCCL010000019.1, read as the reverse complement.
CGCGTTCACGGTCAGGTGAACGATGTCCGTCTGGAGGTAGTTCTGCGCGCTCCCTTCCCCGATGATCTTGAAGTTGTTCACGAACGTGTCCGAGATGCCGCCCTTCGCCTTGATCGTCGTCGTCCCTTGCGTCTCACCTGTGGCGTGGTAGGTCGCACCACTCGTCAGCCCCACGCCGGTGATCCCTTGGGGGTTGAAGTGGAATCCGACGGCGACGTTGCCGCCCGAGCTCTCAGTGAAGCGGAACTGGGCGAGGAGCGTGCCGCTCAGATGGATCGCCTCGCCGCACGCCTCTTCGGGGGCAAGGACGACGTCGAATGGGATTTTCTCGGTGGTCGCTCTGGCCGAAGCTGACGTGGCCGCAATCAGGCCGAACGCAACGACGGCAAGCAAGATGATCAGACGCCGCAGCATGATCTCCTTCCTCTCGTTGTGTGGCGGGAGTCTCTAACCCGCCGCCGAGCGAGTCAAGCCCAGCTCCGGTGTCGCGTTCTCAACCGAAGACGACACGCCACAGTCCTAGCTTGGGCCGTTCGTCGCCCGGCGCGCTTCCCCGGGCTGCATCGCCCGCCTTCTAGTAAGGTCTGCCCCCGAGTCTTGTAAGGAGTGCCTTACACGAAGGAGAAATCGGTGCGACGACTCGGCGCTGCCGCGATCCTGCTCGTCCTCCTCTCACTCGCCGGCTGCGGCGGAGGGGACGGCGACATCACCGTCTACTCGGGGCGCGCCGAGGATCTCGTCGAGGGTCTCTTCGAGCAGTTCGAGGAGGAGACCGGCATCAAGCTCGACGTCCGCTACGGGGACAGCGCCGAGCTGGCGGCGACGATCGCCGAGGAAGGCGAGAACACGCCCGCCGACGTCTTCTTCGCCCAGGACGCCGGCTCGCTCGGCTCCATCGGCCAGGAAGGGCTCCTCGCGGAGCTCCCGGCCGAGACGCTGGAGCAGGTGGACGAGCGCTTCCGCGACCCCGACTCGCACTGGGTCGGGACCTCGGGGCGCGTGCGCGTGGTCGCATACAACACGGAAGCGCTCTCCGAGGACGAGCTGCCGGACTCCATCTGGGACTACGCCGACCCCGAGTGGCGCGGACGCCTCGGGCTCGCGCCGACCAACGCCTCCTTCCAGGCCATGGTGACCGCCATGCGCCTGCAGGAGGGCGACGAGCGGACGCGCGAGTGGCTCGAGGCCATCGAGGCGAACGAGCCGCGCATCCTCGAGAACAACACGCAGACGCTCGAGGCGATCGCCGCGGGGGAGATCGACGCCGGCTTCGTGAACCACTACTACCTCTACGGCCTCCTCGACGAGCAGCCCGACGCGCCCGTGGCCAACCATTACCTCGAGCCGGGCGACGCCGGCGCGCTCGTCAACGTCGCCGGCGCCGGGATCCTGAGGACGACCGAGCAACCGGAGATGGCCCAGCGGCTCGTCGACTACCTCCTCGCCGAGGGTCAGTCGTACTTCGCGACCGAGACCGACGAGTACCCGCTCGCCGCCGGCGTCGAGTCGGAGAGCGAGCTGCCTCCGCTGAGCGACCTGCACGGCCCGGACATCGCCCTCGGCGCCCTCGGCCCCGAGCTGGAGGCGACGCTCGAGCTGCTGGACAGCGTCGGGCTGACCTCATAAGTGCGCCTCCAGGCAATACATGCCCGCCCCTGCCTCGCGATCACGCTGCGCCCGAGCCCACCCTCGCACTCACCAGGCTTCTAGCCTTGGCTTCGCACGAGTGCGAACTCCGGCTTGGTGCTCGCGCCGCAGAGGCTGGGCGGCATTACCTGAAGGCGCACTAGCCCATGCTCACGGCGCGCTCCCTCTGGGGTGTCGGCGCCGGGTGCGTTGCCCTTGCCGCGCTCTCCCTGCTCGCGCCCTGGACGCCGACCTACGACCCGTGGGCGTGGCTGGTCTGGGGCCGCGAGGTGAGCAGCCTCGGGCTGGACACGACCGCCGGGCCGGCGTGGAAGCCGCTGCCGGTTCTGGCGACGACGGCGCTCGCGCCGCTCGGCGCGGCGGCCCCGGCTCTCTGGCTCGTCCTCGCGCGTGCGGGAGGGCTCCTCGCCGTCGTGCTCGCCTTCCGCCTGGCCGCGCGGAGCGCAGGCGGCCGGGGGCCCTGGTTCGCAGGCGCGGTCGCCGTGCTCGGCCTCCTAGCGACCGTCGGGTTCCTGCGCGGCGTGGCCGGCGGGAGCTCGGAGGGCCTCCTGATCGCGCTCCTGCTCCTCGCCTTCGACCGCCACCTAGAGGGACGGCGCAGCCAAGCGCTTGCGCTCGGCGTCGCCGCCGCCCTCCTCCGCCCCGAGGTCTGGCCCTTCCTCGCCGCGTACGCGCTCTGGCTCTGGCTCCGCGAGCCGCGGTCTCGGCGCGCCGTGGCGCTGCTCCTGCCGCTCGTGCCCGTGCTCTGGCTCGCGCCCGAGCTCTGGGGCTCCGGGAGCCTCCTGCGCTCGTCGGAGCGCGCGCGAGTGCCGAACCCCGGGCAGCCCGCGCTGGCGGAGCGCCCGGCGCTGGACGTGCTCGAGGGCTTCGCGACCATGCTTCCCCTCCCGGTCCTGCTCGCCGCGCTGGCAATGACCGGCGTCGCCTTCGTCCGGCGCGAGCGCGTGCCGCTTGCTCTCGCCGCAGGCGCCGGAGGCTGGGTCGCGCTCGTCGCCGCGATGAGCGAGGCCGGCTACTCGGGGGAGGACCGGTACCTGTTGGTGGCCGCGGCCTGCGCCGCGATCCTCGCGGGGATCGGGGCCGGCCGCGCGTACGGCGCGGCGGCGCTGCGCGCACCCCGCGTCGTCGCCCCGGCGGGCGCGCTGGTGCTCGCGGTCGCGGTCGCAGCGTCGATCCCGTCGGCGCGCCGTCTGGGAGAGGAGCTCGCCTACGCCGCCGACCTGCGCTCGGACCTCGCGACCGCCGTCGAGCGGGCCGGCGGTTCCGAGCGCCTGCGCTCGTGCGGGCCTCTGTACGCCGGCCGCTATCGCTTCCCGCTGGTCGCGTGGCACCTTCGCACCCACATCTCGGACCTCGACCTCGCGCCGCGCGAGACCGGGGTCGTGTTCCGCTCGAAGCTGACGCCTGAGGATCCGACGACGCCGGCAGTCCCCGAGGGCTTCCGGCTGCTCGCCCACGCGGGCGCCTGGGAGGTGCACGCAGCCTGCGCCGCCTAGTCGTTGTCGCCGCGCCGCTCCTCGTCCTGCTCGGGCTGTCCCTGTTCCTGCGAACGCGCGCGCTCGACGCGTCGCTCTGGATCGACGAGGGGATCTCGGTAGGAATCGCCTCGCACCCGGCGGTCGAGATTCCCGGCCTGCTTCGCCAGGACGGCTCGCCGCCGGCCTACTACCTGCTCCTCCACGCGTGGACGGAGCTGGCAGGCACGAGCGAGGCGCTCCTGCGCACGCCCTCCCTCCTGTTCGCGCTGCTGGCGATCCCGGCCTCGCTCTGGGCCGGCTGGAGCCTCTTCGGGCGGCGGGCCGGCTGGCTCTGCGCGGTCTTCGCGGCCGTGTCGCCGTTCCTGACCACGTACGCGCAGGAGGCGCGCATGTATTCCCTCGTCGCGCTCCTCTCCGTGCTGGCGACGGCCGCCTTCGCGCACGCGTTCGTCTACCGCCGGCGGCGGTACCTGCCTGCTTTCGCCGTCCTGCTTGCGTTCCTCCTCTACACGCACTACTGGGCGTTCTTCCTCGCCCTCGGCGGGCTGGCGGCGCTGGCAGCCCTCGTCGTCGCCTCGCCGGCCCGCGAGCGGCGCCGCCTCCTCCTCGACGCCGCGCTCGCGTTCGGGCTCCCCGCACTCGCCTTCGTCCCCTGGCTGCCGGCGCTCGCCTTCCAGCTCGAGCACACCGGCGCCCCCTGGTCGAACCCGCCTCCCGTCGGGGCGCTGGCGGGAGCCCTGGCGCTGGTCGCCGCGGCCGTGCTCGTCCCCCGGCTCGCCCCTGGTGAAGACGAGCGCCGCGCGCTCCAGGCCCTGGCGCTGGTCGCCGCCGTGACCCTGGCGGCCGGCTGGGCGAGCGCGCACATCGAGCCCGGCTGGGCCGGCCGGTACCTGGCGGTCCTCGTCGGGCCGCTGCTGCTGCTCGCCGGCGCGGCGCTCGCGCGCGTCGGGCCGCTCGGCGTCGTCGCCGCAGCCGCGGTCTCCTGTGCCTGGGCGCTCGACCTGGCGCCGCACGAGAAGAGCAACGTCGCAGGCGCCTCCGCGGCCGTTGCCGCGCGCCTCGAGCCCGGCGACCTCGTCGTCTCGACACAGCCAGAGCAGGTGCCGGTCCTCGCCCACTACATGCCGGCCGGCCTCCGCTACGCGACCCCGCTCGGACCCGTCGCCGACCCCGCAGTGATGGACTGGCGCGACGCGCTCCCCCGCCTGCGACGGACGCGCACCGAGCGCACGTTGGCACCGCTCCTCGACTCGTTGCCGCCCGGAGCGCGCATCCTGCTCGTGGCCCCGGCCGTCGGCGACGCGGACCGCTGGCGGGCGCCGTGGACGGAGCTGGTTGTCAGGCGGTCGCAGGAGTGGGAGACGGCTCTCGCCGCCGACGGCCGCTTCCACGCGCTTCGGAGCGCCGAGCCGGGCGCGCCGACCACCAGGACGAGCATCCGGCTGACCCTCTACTCGAAGTCGGCGGTGACGAGCTCCCGTGGCCGCTAGAGACGAGCAGCCCGTCCTCGTCCTCGGAGGCGGCCCGGCGGGCGTGACGGCCGGCTACCTGCTGGCCAAGCTCGGCCTGCCGGTGCTCGTCCTCGAGGCCGAGGAGCAGATCGGCGGGCTCGCGAAGACCGTTGTCCGCGACGGCTACCGCTTCGACCTGGGGGGGCACCGCTTCTTCACGAGGAGCCCGGAGGTGGAGTCGCTCTGGCTCGAGGTGCTCGGCGAGGAGCTGCTCCTGCGGCCGCGGCTCTCCCGTATCTACTGGAACGGCAAGTTCCTGGACTACCCGCTGTCGCCGCGGGACGTGGTGCGCAAGCTGGGGCTGGTCGAGCTCACGCGGGTCCTGGGCTCCTACCTCGCGGCACTGCCCCGCGGGAAGGGCGACGAGCAGAGCCTCGAGCAGTGGGTCTCGAACCGCTTCGGGCGCCGGCTCTACGACCTCTTCTTCCGCACGTACACGGAGAAGGTCTGGGGCGTGCCGGGCTCGGAGATCCGCGCCGAGTGGGCCGCCCAGCGGATCAAGGGGCTCTCGCTCGGGACAGCGGTCAAGGACGCCCTCTCGGGTGGGGGGAGCGGCGTAAGGAGCCTCATCCGCGAGTTCCACTACCCGCGCTACGGCCCCGGCCAGATGTGGGAGACGATGGCAAGGCGCATCGAGGACCTCGGCGGAGAGGTGCGGACCGGCACGCCGGTGGAGCGCATCCACGTGGACGGGAGCCTCGTGGTCGGCGTCGAGGCGGCCGGCGAGATGGTCCCCTGCGACCATGTCATCTCCTCCCTCCCGCTCCGGGCGCTCACGCGGATGGTCCGGCCAGCGCCGCCGCCGGAGGCACTCGCCGCCGCCAGCGGCCTCGGCTACCGCGACTTCCTCACGGTGGCGCTCGTGCTCCCGGGCGACGACCTGTTCCCCGACAACTGGGTCTACGTCCACGACCCGTCGGTGCGGGTGGGACGCATCCAGAACTACCGCTCGTGGAGCCCGTGGATGGTCCCGGAGCCGGACAGGACCTGCATAGGGCTCGAGTACTTCTGCTTCGCCGGCGACGAGCTGTGGGAGACGAGCGACGAGCGCCTGGTCGCGCTCGGCGCGGCCGAGCTCGAGCTGCTGGGCCTCGCCGACGCCTCCCGGGTCGAGCGCGGCTACGTCGTACGTGTGCCGAAGGCCTACCCCGTCTACGACGGCGACTACGCGGAGCGGCTGGCCGCGGTCCGGGGGTGGCTCGACGGCGTCGAGAACCTCCAGCAGGTCGGGCGGAACGGCCTCCACCGGTACAACAACTCCGACCACTCGATGCTGACGGCGATCAGGGCGGTCGACAACCTCGTCACCGGCGCCGCCCACGACATCTGGTCGGTGAACGCCGACAGCGCCTACCACGAGGAGCGCGTCCGCGACGAGCATCCGTACTCGCGCGCGCCGGAGCCGTCGGCGCTGCCGACGGCCTCCCGCTAGGGCCGGCGTGCGAAGCCTCGGGATTCTGCTCGGGCTGCTCCTCGTCGCGGGCTGCGCCGGGGACGAGCCGGCGACCACGCCGGACCTTCCGACCTCGCCGCTGGCGCTGCGGCTCGTCCAGGCCGCCTCGGGCTTCGCCTCGCCGCTGCAGGTCGTCGCCGCGCCGGGGAGCGGAACGCTCTACGTCGTCGAGCAGGCCGGGACGATCCGGGAGCTGACCGACCACTCCGAGACGCTGCTCGACATCGGCGGAGAGGTGAAGGCCGGCGGCGAGCAGGGCTTGCTGGCGCTCGCGTTCCACCCCGGGTTCCCGGGCGACCCGCGCTTCTACGTCAACTACACGAACCTCGACGGCGACACGCGCGTCGTCGAGTACCGGGTCGCGGGGGCCGGCGCCGAGCGCGTGCGCGAGCTGCTGGCCGTCGAGCAGCCCTACCCGAACCACAACGGCGGACAGCTCGCATTCGGCCCCGACGGGCTCCTCTACCTGGGCCTGGGAGACGGCGGCGGCGCGTTCGACCCGGAACGACGCTCCCAGGATCTCGGCACGAAGCTCGGCAAGCTCCTGCGCCTCGACGTCGACCGGCACGAGCCTGAGTGGGAGATCGCCGCCTACGGCCTGCGCAACCCCTGGCGGTTCTCCTTCGACCGCGAGACGGGCGACCTCTACATCGGCGACGTCGGCCAGGACCGCTGGGAGGAGGTTGACTACGTCGCGGCCGGAACCGAGGGTCTTCTCAACTTCGGGTGGGACGTCTACGAGGGCGACGAGCAGGTGGAGGACGAGGAGCCTTCCCGCGAGGGCGAGCTCGTGGGGCCGATCGCCGCCTACGCCCACGACGCCGGCTGCTCCATCACCGGCGGCTTCGTGTACCGCGGCTCCGACCTCCCCGGCCTCCACGGCCGCTACCTCTACGCCGACTACTGCTCGGGCACGATCTGGAGCCTCCGCGTCGAGGACGGCGAGGCGACGGACGTCCGGCGCGAGCAGGTCGGCCTGCCCCAGCTGACCTCCTTCGGCGAGGACGGAGACGGCGAGCTCTACCTCGTCGCCCAGACGGGCTCGGTCTTCCGCCTGGCCTCCGGCTGACGGTTCCCCGGGCACGCGCCGGCTGCATTCGTTAGGCTTCGCCTGCGGTTATCGCCTGTGCGGCGTAAACTACTTCGGGAGACGAGCACCCATGGAGATCGCGGCCCCACCGCCCCCGCGCCACGACGTCGAGGACGTCCTCCGCGCGACCGGGTTCACGCCGTTCCACCGGCGAGCGGTTCTCGTCACGGGCGCCGCCTGGACGTTCGTGGCGATGGAGATCCTGATCGTCGGGTTCACAGTCCCCGTCTTCACCTCCATCTGGGGCCTCTCGGGCAGCATGGCCGGCTGGATCGCGGCGTCCGCGCTCGGCGGCGCGCTGCTCGGAGCCGTCGTGCTCGGACGGCTCTCCGACCGGATCGGCCGGCGCAGGATCTTCCAGGCGTCGATTCTCTGGTACGCGGTCTTCACCGCCTTGACGGCGCTGGCCTGGGGCCCGGGGTCGCTCTCGGCCTTCCGCTTCCTGGCCGGCATCGGCCTCGGCGGGATCCTGGTCGTCGACCCCTCGCTCCTCACCGAGTACCTCCCGCCGCAGCGCCGCGGGCGTTTCCTGGTGCTCCTCGACCTCTTCTGGCCCGTCGGGCTCCTGCTCGCCACCGGCCTCTCCTGGGTCTTCCTCGACCAGATCGGCGGCGAGAACGGCTGGCGCTACCTCTTCCTGGCCGCCGCCTTTCCCGCCTTCCTGGCCTTCATCGGGCGCCTGACGCTGCCCGAGAGCCCGTACTACCTCGCGCGCTCCGGCCGGACGAAGGAGGCGGCGGAGGTGCTCTCGAAGATCACCGGCCGGGAGGTCGAGGCGGGCGAGCTCCAGGCGCCGGCCGAGCCTCGGGCGTCGCTCCGCGAATTCGTCTCCAGGCGCCTGCGCTCGTCGACCGCGCTCGTCCTCGTCGCCTGGATCGCGCTCAACATCTCCTACTACGGCCTGTTCCTCTGGCTGCCGTTCGTCCTCCAGGACGAGGAGCGCTTCACGGTGAACGTCTACCTCCTGCTCGCGTTCTCGGCGCTCTCGCAGTTCCCGGGCTACGCGGCCGCGCTCTGGCTCGTGGAGCGGATCGGCCGCAAGCCCACGCTCGCCTCCTTCCTGGTGCTCGGCGGCGTGTCGGCCTACGCGTTCGCGGTGGCGGACTCGACGCCGGTCTACATCGCCTCGCTGTTCTTCGTCGGCTTCTTCAACCTCGGCGCCTGGGGCGCGGTCTATCCCTTCACCGCCGAGCTGTTCCCCACGCGCCTGCGCTCGAGCGCCTTCGGGATGGCCGAGGGCATCGGCAAGGGCGCGGCGATCGGAGCGCCGTACCTCTTCGGCGCGCTGATCGACTGGACCGGGGACACGGTCTGGTCGCTGACGTTCGTGGCGCTCGTGATGGTCGCCGGGGGATTGCTGGTCTTGCTGGGGCGCGAAACCCGCGGCGCGCGGCTGGCCTAAGAACTCGAATCAGAATGACGCTTCGCCGGCGCGGCGACCTGGGTGAGTGCGATGCAAGGACGCAGGGCGCCCGAATAGCAGCGCTATTCGGGCAACCGAGGACGCCGCAGCGCGCCGCCCAGGACGTCGCGACGGCTCAAGGCTTCATTCTGCTTCGGGTTCTAAAGCGCGAACCGGAACAGCTCGACGAAGCGCGCGAGCTCGGCCGGGTCTCCTTCCGCGACGGTGACCGCGCTGGGCTCGAGCCGGCCGGCGAGCACGCCCACCAGAGCGTCGTCGTCGGCCTCGAGCGTGAGGTCGGCGCTCGTCGCCGGTAGCGGGGCCGACCTCGAGCGTGCCGTCCGTCACGGCGAGCCGAAACGCGCCCTCCCGGAGCCGCGCCTCGTAGACGCGGGAGACGCCGGCGGCCGCGTCCGCGTGGAAGAACGCCTTGAGCGCGAGCGCGAGCCAGTGCGAGCGGAGCACCTGGTCGGGCCCGCGTTCGTCGAGCGACGCGGCGCCCCAGCGACCCAGCGCCGCCACGGCAGGCTCGAGCGCGCGACCGTAGGCCGTCAGCTCGTAGACCGACGACGCGGCCGGCGGAGGCAGCACCTTGCGCTCGAGGACGCCGGCGCGCTCGAGCTGGCGGAGGCGGGTCGCAAGCACGTTCGTGCTCACCCCGGGGAGGCCCTCGAGCAGGTCGGTGAAGCGCTTCGGGCCGAGCAGCAGTTCCCTGACGACGAGCAGCGCCCAGCGCTCGCCGACGAGGTCGAGCGAGCGGGCCAGGCCGCAGTACTGTCCGTAGCTTCGGTCGGCCTCTCGAGCCAGGTTCTCGCTCACCACTTCGTAATCAGAATTCGACACTTGCTTTTCCGAAGTATGACGTCTAGCGTGGCCGCGAAAGCAACGGAAGGAGAACTGGGAGATGAGCACCGTCGAAACCGCTGTCGGCCGCTTCGTGTGGCACGACCACATGTCGGGTGACTCGGACGCTGCACGCCGCTTCTACGCGGACCTGCTCGGGTGGGACTTCGAGGTCTGGAAGGCCGGGCGAGTGGGACTACCCGATGATCAAGGTCAACGACACGACGCACGGCGGCTTCGGGCCCGCCCAGGGCGGCGCGCCTGCGCACTGGCTCGGCCACGTGTTGGTCGACGACGTCGACGACGCCGCGGGCCGCGTCGAAGCTGCCGGTGGGCGCATCGTCGCGCCGGCGATGGACATCCCCGAGATCGGCCGCATGGTCGTCATCGCCGATCCGCAGGGGGCCGTCGTGTCGCTCTACACCTCGGCCGGAGAGTTGCAGCCCTCCGAAGGCGTCTTCGTCTGGGACGAGTTGATGACCACCGACGTCGAGGCCGCGAAGCGCTTCTACGGCGAGGTCGTCGGCTGGGAGAGCCGCGACATGGACATGGGCAACAACTACGTCTACACAATCTTCAGCTCTGGCGGAGCCGACCGTGCAGGCTGCGGGACCCAGCCCGACGGCGAGCAGGCAGGGCCGCCGAGCTGGTTGGTGTACCTCGGCACGGACGACGTCGACGCGACCCTCGACAAGGCCAAGAGCCTCGGAGCGACGACGGTCTACATGGAGCCCATGGACGTCCCCACCGTCGGGCGCCTCGCCGTCTTCGCCGACCCGACGGGCGCCGTGGTCGGCCTCTTCAACCCGGTCGAGTCGTAACCAGGTAGCAGTCTGTTACCTGGGAGGCCGGGAGCGGGGGCCGCGGCACCCGCTCCCGGCCGCCGGGCGCGCGGGTATTCTCCACTTCGACACATGAGTGGAGTGCTCGCGTATCTGGATCCGGGCTCCGGCTCGATGATCCTCCAGGCCATCGTCGGCGGCGTCGCCGCGGTGGCCGTCGTGAGCAAGTTCTACTGGCGACGGTTCCTCGGCTTCCTCGGCATCCGGAAGAAGGACGACTCGTAGCGGACGCTGAGCCCCGGGTCGAGCGAGGCTCGTTCCGCGACCCGGACAGCCACGTCTTCTACTCGGGGGAGGACGTCCTGCGCGCCCTCTCGGAGCGCGCGCTCGCCGACTGGGAGGCGCTCGCCGCCACCAACCTCTTCCGGGAGAAGGTCGCCGACGGGTCCCTGGTCGCGACCGAGCGCGTGGCCGAGCCGAACGGGCTGCCGGCCGAGCTCGCCGGCGCGGAGGTCGCGGCCGTCCTCCGGCACGAGCGCATCCCGGTCGTCTCCTACCCCTACGAGTGGCCGTTCGGGATGCTGCAGGACGCGGCGGGCCTCGAGCTCGACCTGCTCATCGCCGCCCTGGACGAGGGCCTCGTGCTCAAGGACGCGTCGCCCTACAACGTGCAGTGGCGGGGAGCGAAGCCGGTCTTCGTGGACGTCGGCTCCTTCGAGCGGCTGCGCGAGGGCGAGCCCTGGGCCGGCTACCGTCAGTTCTGCACGCTGGTCCTGTATCCGCTCCTCCTCCAGGCCTACAAGGGCGTCCCCTTCCAGCCCTGGCTCCGCGGCTCGCTGGAGGGGATCGAGCCGGCACAGATGCGCGCGCTCATGGGCTTCCGCGACCGGTTCAGGCGCGGGGTGCTCACGAACGTCGTCCTCCACGCGAGGCTGGAGGGCCGCTACGCCGAGCGCGAGGTGAAGACCGACTTGAAGAGGGCGGGCTTCCACGGCGAGCTGATCCGCGCGAACGCGCGCAAGCTGCGCAAGCTGGTCGGCCGGCTCCAATGGGATCCGGGGCGGACCGCGTGGTCCGACTACGGCACCGCCAACCCCTACGACGAGGCGGACGCCGCCGCCAAGGAGACCTTCGTCCGCGAGACGGCCGGCCTCCGCCGCCGCCGGCTCCTCTGGGACCTCGGCTGCAACGACGGGCGCTACACCCGCATCGCCGCGCGGGAGGCGGAGTACACGGTCGCCGTGGACGCCGATGCTGCCGTCGTCGAGGCCCTCTACCGCGCGCTGCGCGCCGAGGGCTCGACTTCGATCCTCCCGCTGGTCGGGAACGTCGCCGACCCCTCCCCCGGCCTCGGCTGGCGCGGCGAGGAGCGCCGGCCGCTGGCGGAGCGCGGCCGGCCCGACCTGACGCTCTGCCTCGCCCTCGTCCATCACGTCGCGCTCTCGAGCAACGTCCCCGTGCGCGCGTTCTTGGACTGGCTCGCCGAGCTGGGGACCGAGGTCGTCGTCGAGTTCCCGACGCGCGACGACCCGATGGTGCAGCGGCTCCTGGCCCGCAAGGGCCCCGGCGCGAACCCCGACTACGACACCGACGCTTTCGAGCGCGCGCTGGCCGAGCGCTGGCGCGTCGAGCGCCGCGAGGCCCTGCCCTCCGGGACCCGCGTTCTCTACCGTGCGACTCCGTCCGCCTGACCCTCCCGGGTCGTTTCGGATCGCCGCCCTGCATCTGGCGGGCCTCTCCGCGCTCGCGATCGCCCAGCCGCTCTTCGACCTGCTCTCCCGAAACGTGGAGTTCTTCGCCGTGCGCGGCTCGACGCGGTGGGACGTCGTGCTCTTCGCCGTCGGCATCGTCGTCCTGCCGCCGCTTCTCCTCGTCGCCCTGGAGGCGCTCGCCGGCCTGGCGCACGGGAGGGCCGCGACCGTGCTGCACCTCGCCTTCCTCGCGCTGCTCCTCGGGCTGCTCGTCCTCCAGGCGCTGCACGGGCTCGGCCTCGCCGCCGTTCTTCTCCTTGGGGTCGCGGCCGCCGCCGGCGCCGCGGGCGCCCTTCTCTACACCCGCGTGCGGCCGGCGCGAACGCTCCTGTCGGTCGTGGGGGCCGCGCCACTCCTCTTCCTCGTCCTCTTCCTCCTCTTCTTCGCCCGCCTCCCGCCTGCTGGAGAGCCCGCCCGAGCCGGAGCTGGCGCAGGCGCCGTCGGGGGCGCCCGTGGTCATGGTCGTCCTCGACGAGCTCCCCACCGTCTCGCTCATGCGCGCGGACGGGGACATCGACGCCGAGCGCTACCCGAACTTCGCCCGGCTCGCCGGGGACGCGACCTGGTACCGGAACGCCACGACCGTGCACGAGTGGACGACCGGCGCCGTCCCCGCCATGCTCACGGGCCGCCGCCCGGAAGGGCTCCCGCTCTTCCTCGACCACCCGGACAACCTCTTTACCCTGCTCGGGGGCGCATACGACCTGGACGTCTTCGAGTCGCAGACCCACCTCTGCCCGCCCGAGCTCTGCGATCCGGACCGCGAGCCCCTCCCACAACGCGTCGGCTCCCTCCTCTCCGACCTCTCGGTCGTCTACGGCCACCTCGTCCTGCCGGAGGACCTCGCCGACGAGCTGCCGTCCATCTCGACGGCGTGGCGGGACTTCGGCGACGGCGACTCGCCGGAGGCACTGCTGCAGGAGGGGCCGTCCCAGCCCGGAGGGCGCCCCGCGGCCTACACCGGACGCGACGCCGAGGTGCAGAAGCTCGTCGAGAGCCTCGGCCGCTCCGACCGTCCGAGGCTCTCCTTCCTCCACGTCCTCCTCCCGCACCACCCCTGGGAGTACCTGCCGAACGGGAAGATCTACGCGTCCGACCTCGGCTTCCAGCCCGGCCTCGAGAACGAGGGCTGGGTCGGCGATCCCGAGCTCGCGATCCAGGCGCACCAGCGCCACCTCCTTCAGGTCGGCTACACCGACCTCGCCCTCGGGCGCATCCTCGACCGGTTGGAGGAGACGGGGCTCTACGACGAGTCGCTCGTGATCGTCGCCGCCGACCACGGCGTCAGTTTCCGCCCGCAAGGCGAGCGCCGGCGCATCGAGGAGGGGAACATGGAGGAGATCGCCTTCGTCCCGCTCTTCGTCAAGCCGCCGGGCCAGACGGAGGGCGGGATCGACGACCGCCACGCGCGCACGATCGACATCGTCCCGACGGTCGCGGACATCCTCGGCGTCGAGGTCCCCTGGGAGACCGACGGCCGCTCGCTGCTCGCGGCCGGCGCGGGCGACGCCGAGATCGTGGTCGGCAAGTCCTCGGGCGAGATCGTCGCGGGCGACGCCGACGAGCTCGTCGAGCGGCGCGACCGCGTCCTCGCCCGGCAGGTCGAGCAGTTCGGCGACGGGGACGACGAGCCCGGCCTCTTCGGCATCGGCCCGCGGCCCGACCTGCTCGGGGATCCCGTGGACGGGCTCGCCACGGGCTCGACCGGCGGGCCGACCTTCACGAGCTCAAGCCGAAGCGACTACGACCCCGACTCACCGTTCGCCCCCGTGCGCGTCCACGGGCGGATCGTCGGCGCCCCGCCCGGGCAGGACATCGCGATCGCGGTCAACGGCCGCGTCGTCGCCGTCACCCGCAGCTTCGGGCACGATGGGGACACGCTCGTCAGCGCCGTGACCCCGGAGGACGCCTACCGGCCGGGCGAGAACAGCGTGCGGCTCTACGTCGTCGAAGGCGCCGGGGACCGCACCGTCCTGCGGGAACTTCAGCCGACCCCTTGACGGGATCGCAGTAATGCTATATAGATAGCACGAGTGCGATGGTGAAACTGACGACAGAGGAGCGCCGTCACGCCACGGAGCGCGCGATCGAGCGGCTCCGGGAGCGCCTCGCCGGCGCGCAGGACGGCTGGCTCTTCGCGCAGATCGCCGATCAGGTCACCCAGCGCCGCCGCGAGCTCGGGCTCTCGCAGGCCGAGCTCGCGCACGTGTGCGGCACGACGCAGTCTGCGATCGCCCGGCTCGAGTCCGGCGGTCGCCCGCCCCGCATCGACACCCTCCTCAAGCTCGCGCACGCGCTCGACTGCGACCTCGTGGTCGAGCTCCGCCCGAGTCCCCCGCCGGAAGGAACGGAGGCGGGATGACCAGCATCGAGGTCCTCGAGCAGCGACTCGCGGCCCTCGAGCGGGAGGTGGCCGACCTGCGCCTCCAGGTGCGCGGCTCCGGCGCCGTTGGCCTGGAGGAGCGCGCGCGGGTGGCGACGCCCCTTCCTCCCACCCGGCCGGGCGCGGCTCCCCCGCCCCGGCCTGCAGCTGAGCAGCCGCGGCCCGCCTCGCCTGCGCCGACGGCGACGCCCGCCCCCACAGCGCCGCCCCCGCTGCCCCCGCGTCCGGCCCGGCCACGGCGGGAGATCGACTACTCCAAGCTCTTCGGCGCCTTCGGGCTCGCAGTGGCAGGCGGCGTCGTGACCGTGCTCGGGATCGTCTTCTTCTTCGTCCTCGCCGTGAACAACGGGTGGATCAACGCCGAGCTGCGCGTGGTGTTCGCCGCCACCGCCTCCGTGGGCGTGTTCGCCGCGGGCTTCTGGCTCCGGCACCGCTACGGGACGACGCACGCGGCGCTCGCGGCGGTCGGCGCCGGGATTGCGGGCGGCTACGCCACCCTCCTCGCGGCGACCGCCCTCTACGGCTTCGTTCCCGACGCCCTGGCGCTCGTGGCAGCGGCCGGGATCGCCGCGGCCGCGACCGTGGTCGCGATCGCCTGGAAGGCGGAGCTGGTCGCCGGGCTGGGCCTCATTGGCGCGCTCCTCGTCCCCCTGATGACCGTGGTCGAGGACGGTGAGTTCACCCCGATCGGGACGAGCTTCGTCGCCATTTTCTTCGCGGCGACGGCGGCCGTCGCCCTGCACGAGCGCTGGGGCAACCTCCTGATCGCCGGCATCGTCGCCTCCCTCGTGCAGATTGCGGGGCTCGTCGTCCAGAGCTACGCGACCGAATGGGCGGTCGTAGCGCTCGTGGCGCTGTTCTGGGCCCTCTTCGTGGCCGTGGCCGCGGCCGTGCAGCTGACCTCGAAGGTCAAGATCGACCCGCTGGCGGCGACCCTCACCCTCGCCGCTGCCGCGCTCGCAGCCTCGTCCTCGGCACAGCTCTTCGACGGCACGGTCGGAGGCTGGAGCCAGGAGGGCCTAGCGCTGCTCGTCGTCTCGACCGGATACCTCGGCCTTGGCGCCGCCTTCTTCCGCCGCCTGCGCGACTTCTCCACTCTCCTCTGGGCCGTCGGGCTCACCGTGGCCGCCGTCGCCGGCGCCGAGCTCCTGAGCGGCGCGTGGCTCGCGGTCGCCTGGGCCGGCGAGGCCGTGGTGCTCGCCTGGCTCGGCGAGGCCACGCGCGAGCGGCGCTTCCGCCTCGCCTCGGCCGCGTACCTCCTGCTCGCGCTCGCCTACACCCTCGGGCACGACGCGCCCCCCACCGACCTCTTCGAGCTGAGCCGTCACCCCGCGGGCGGCGTGGTCAGCGTGCTCGCAGTCGCGGCCGCCAGCCTCCTCCTCGCCTGGTTCTGGCGCCGTCCGTTCGAGCCGCCGAAGGACGAGGGCCCGACCGCCGCCGCCCTCAGCATCGCGGCGGCGGCGCTCCACTCGGCCCGAGCCGTGTTCGTCTGGCTGGCGGGGGCACTGGCCCTCTACGCCGCGTCGCTGGGGATCCTGGAGCTCTTCGTCTGGATCACGGACGCCAGTCGCGCTGCCGCGTTCGAGTGGGGTCAGGTCGCCGTGAGCGCGCTCTGGGCCCTCGTCGCCCTGGCTCTCGTCGAGACGGGCGGGCGGCTGCGCCGGCTCGACCTCTCAGTCGGCGGGCTCGCGCTGACCGGGACGGCCGTCCTCAAGACCGCGGTCTACGACGACGCGGAGCTCAGCTCGACCCGCTGGGCCGTCGCGTTCCTCCTCGTCGGCGCCGGTGCGCTCCTCTCCGGCTTCGAGTATCAGCGCCTCGGCAGGAAGCGCTGGCGCTGGCTCAGGCTGGAAGCCTCCGGGGCGATCGCGGCCAGCGCGATCCTCGGAACGCTCGCCGTCGTCGAGCTGGCCGACGGGACCTGGTACGGCATCGACGTCCTGGGCGGCAGCCTCATCCTGCTGGCGCTTCCCTACGCCCTTCTCTCGGCAGCGGTCTTCCGCACGCCGGGGCTCCGCGACCTCGCCACGCTCCTCTGGGCGATTCCGCTGATTGTCACCGGCGCCGCCCTCTTCCTCCTCCTCGCCGACGTCTGGCTCGTACTGGCGCTCACGGTCGCTTCGGCGCTCCTGTCGGCGCTCGCCCTCGCCGTGTCCGAGCCGCGCCTACAGCTTCCTTCGGGCCTCTACCTGCTCACGGCGCTCGGCTACACCCTCGTCTTCGAGGCGCCGCCGCGCGACTTCGTCGTCGCCGCCGAGCATCCCGGGACCGGCGCTTTGAGCCTGGTCCTCGTTGCGCTCGCGGCCATCGTCTTCGGCCTCTGCGCGCGGCACGACGTGCCCGCCGACCCACCGCCTGTCTCCTCCCCGAGCGGGGAAATCGACCTGCGTGAGCTAGTCCGGGCGATCGGCTACTGGCAGTCGTCGTACCGCCTCGTCTCCTTCGTCGGCGCCGGGATTCTCGCGCTCTACGCGCTCTCGCTGGGAATCCTCGAGCTCGCCGAGCTGGTCTCGGGCTCCGATGTCGACACGGACTTCCAGCGCGGCCACACCGTCGTCAGCGCCGCGTGGGGCGTGATCGGCCTCTGCCTACTCACGCTGGGGCTCGTCCGCCGCTCCCGTGGGCTCCGCCTCGCCGGCTTCGCCCTCTACGGCGTCAGCCTCGCGAAGCTGTTCCTCTACGACCTCACGTACTCCAGCGCGATGGGGCGCCCGCTCTCGTTCCTGGCCGTCGGCGTCCTCCTGCTGCTCAGCGGCTTCTTCTACCAGCGCCTGAGCGACAGGCTGGACGAACGCGACCGGACCGAATCGCCGACGTAGCGCGCTGACCGCGGGGGCCGGCGCTATCGTCAACCGCATGGACGACGTCCGCGCCTTCCTCGACGCCTCCGAGGCCTTCTTCAAGGCGTTTGCGGCGGTCGCGTGGGGTGCCTTGCTCCTCGCCGTCGTCTTCCACCTGCTGCGGCTGCTCATGCGGGTTCGCGCCTGGCAGAACATCCTTCAGGCTGCATACCCGGAGACGAAGGTGCGCTACTGGACCACGTTCGGGGCCTACGTGGCCGGCGTCGGGGTGAACGCGATCGTGCCGGCGCGCGGCGGCGACGTCGTCAAGCTCTACATCGCCAGGCACCGGATCGACGACTCCTCGTACCCGACGCTGGCGTCGAGCCTCGTCGTCGAGACGCTCTTCGACTTCGTCGTCGCCACGGTGCTCTTCCTCGTCGCGATCAAGATGGGGCTGCTCCCGGGGCTTCCCGACCTGCCCAGCCTGCGCGCCTTTGACTGGACCTTCGTGGTCGAACACCCAAGGGTCGCCGTCTTCGTCTTGTGCATCGCCCTCGGCGGGCTCATCGTCCTGATCGCCTGGGCCTCGCGCCACGTCACCGCCTTCAAGCACAAGCTCGCTCTCGGCTTCGCCATCCTGAGCGACTGGCACGTCTACGTGCGCGAGGTCGTCTCCTGGCAGGCCGGAAGCTGGGTTGCGCGCGTCGGCTCGACCTTCTTCTTCTTGCGCGCCTTCCACGTGGACGCGACGGCGAAGACCACCATCGCCGTGCTCGTCATCGGCGGCCTCTCGACCCTGCTCCCCTTCACGCCAGGTGGCGCAGGAACCCAGCAGGCGATCCTCGTCTTCGCGCTGGCCGGCGCCGCGGCAAGCTCGACGATCCTCGCCTTCAGCTTCGGCCAGCAGCTCGTGATCACGACCGTGAACGTCGCGATGGGGTTCGGCGCCATCCTGCTCATGCTGGGAACGCTGCGCTGGCGCCACCATGTACGCGGGGACCAGGACGAGATGAGAGGCTCGCCGCCGACGGACGGGAAGGACGACGAGGACGGCAAGGTCGACGTGACCGTGGCTCCGCCGCCCATCGCCGCCGATCGCGACCGCGTATGATCCTCGGCGGATGGAGCGGACGGTTCGAAGGAACGAGCCGGGCGCCTACGCAGATGCTGTCTCGCATCTCTGGGAGCGCGTAGGCGCTGCACTCGTGCGCCTGGAGCGCGTCGCCGAGTCGCCGGCCGAGGGCGTCGCGGACGGGTTCCTCGACGAGTTGCCCCAGCTCCAGTACGGCCTGCACGCGGGCGCCGAGCTCGCCGTCGGGATCGACCCGCCCCGCGGCGCCGAGTCCCTGCACGCGGAGCTCATCGCCGCCCTCGGCGAGGCGCGCGACATTACCGCCGAGGTCGGGTTCGCCCTCGAGGCCGGCGACGTCGACCTCGTCGAGCCGCTCCTCCCCGAGTGGCGAGGCGCCCTCTTCCGGGTCCGCCTCGCGCGGCTGCGCGCGCTGGAGCGCACGGCGCTGCCCATGGGGTCCGACGGAAACGTCGAGCCGGAGGCGCCTCGCCGCCACCGCGAGCGGCCGCCGCTGTCGGCGCTCGTGGCCACGGGGCTCGTGATCACCGGCGCCTTCCTCTTCACGGCCGGCGTGGTGCTCGCCGCCTGGCCGGTCTGGGCCGCAGGGCTCGCCCTCTTCGCGGGCGGCTTCGTCCTCTATCGAACCCGTTCCGGATGACGCCTCGCCGCCGGGGTGCGCTGGGCGAGTGAGACAAGGACGCAGAGTGCAGGGGTTCCGACACGGCTTCGAGCAGCGGGCGCAGGGACTCGCTCCCGGCCCAGCAGCTCCAGGCTCTCGAAGAGCCCGGGCGAGACCTTCGAGCCGGTCACCGCCGCGCGGATCGGCCCGAACGCGTCACGGGGCTTCAGGCCGAGCTTCTCCGCCAGGCCCCGGAGCGCGGCCTCGATCGGCTCGGCGGTGAACGGCTCGACGCCGGCCAGCGTCTCGCGCGCCTCGGCCAGCACCGGCTCGGCGTCTTCCAGCAGCCCGGCCGGCGGCTCCACCCTGCGGAAGAAGAAGCCGGCGAACTCCGGGTACTCCTCCAGGCGCGAGATCTTCTCCTGGACGAGCGGCGCCGAGGCGCGGATCGTCTCCTCGTCGCCCTCGAACCCGCGCTCGCGCAGGTAGGCGACGAGCGTGTCCGCGAACTCGTCCGGCGCCAGCTCCCGCAGGTAGACGCCGTTCAGCCAGTCGAGCTTCGCGTAGTCGAAGGTCGCCGGGCTCGAGCCCACGCGGTCGAGCGAGAAGCGCTCGACGAGCTCGTCGCGGGACATGACCGTCGTCTTGTCGTCGTAGCTCCAGCCGAGCAGCGCGAGGTAGTTCATGAGCGCCGGCGCGAGGTAGCCCTTGTCCCGGAACTCCTCCACGGAGACGGCGCCGTGGCGCTTCGAGAGCTTCTTCCCGTCCGTTCCGAAGACGTTGGGGACGTGCGCGTAGACCGGCAGCTCGCGCCCGAGCGCCTCCAGGATCCGGATCTGCTTGGGAGTGTTGGAGACGTGGTCCTCGCCGCGGATCACGTGCGTGATGCCCGAGTCGGCGTCGTCGAGCGCGGCCGCGAGGTTGTACGTGGGCCGTCCGTCCGAACGGAGCAGAACGAGATCCTCGAGCTTCTCGTTCGGGTACTCGATGCGCCCCTTGATCGCGTCCTCCCAGACCGTCGAGCCCTCCTCGGGCATGCGGAAGCGGATGGCGCCGTCGTCCTCGTAGGCATGGCCCTCGGCGAGCAGCTGCCGCGCGGCCTCGGCATGGCGCGGGCGCGAATCGAGCTGGAACGCGACCTCGCCGTCCCAGTCCAGGCCGAGCCACTGGAGCGACCGCTGGATCTGCTCGACTGATTCCTCCACCTCGCGGCTCGTGTCGGTGTTCTCGATCCGGAGCAGGAGCTCGCCGCCCTCGTGGCGGGCGAAGAGCCAGTTGAAGAGCGCCGTGCGGACGCCCCCGATGTGGAGGAAGCCGGTCGGGCTCGGTGCAAAGCGGACTCGGGAGGCATGCGGTTATCGTACTCAGGTGCGGAGCGGGCGCGGCCCCTGTATCCATGCGGCTCGAAAGGGGGCTTTGCCGTCCTGTGGGCCAGTGGATGGGCCAGTTATGCCGAATCTCGACACCGGTCCGCCCCGTCCAGGGTCGAGTAGCATCAAGGTGCCTCTCGTATCCGTGAAAGGAGATCATCATGGAAGCTGGCTTAGCAGCGGGAACCGTCGTTCTCGTACACGGCGGATTTGTGGACGGCTCCGGCTGGCGGGATGTCTACGACCAGTTGAAGAAGGACGGCTACAACGTCGCCGTCGTGCAAAACCCGACGCTTTCGCTCGAAGGCGACGCCGCCGCGACCAAGCGCGTCATCGACGCGCAGAGCGAACCGGTCATTCTCGTCGGTCATTCCTATGGCGGAGCTGTCATCACCGAGGCGGGTACCCATCCCAACGTTGCGGCGCTCGTCTATATCGCGGGCTTCGTGCCGGACACGGGCGAGTCGGTGAACACCCTCATTGGGGGTTTCCCGACCAACGGGCCCCAGCCGCCGATTCTGCCGCCGCAGGACGGCTTTCTCCTCCTCGACCGGGAGAAGTTCCATTCGTCATTCGCGGGTGACGTGAGCGACGAAGAGGCAGCGTTCATGGCCGACTCGCAAGTCCCGTGGGGAGTTGACGCCCTTGGCGGCACGATCAGCGAGGCTGCGTGGCGGAGCAAGCCAAGCTGGTACCTCCTCACGACCGAAGACCGGATGATCCCTCCGCCGGCCCAGCGCCAGATGTCTGCGCGGGCGGGTTCGACCGTTGTCGAGGCCGGAGGCAGCCATGCGATTTACGTGTCGCAGCCGGAAGCCGTGGCTGAACTCATCGAGAAGGCTGCTTCCGAAGTGACATCGACCGTGCACTGAAGGTCCGTCTGCCGCGAGCTGCCTTCATCACGTCGGAATAGACTCCAGAGGAAGTCCCTGCTCGTGGGACTTTCTCGCTTGAACGCTGGAAACGCTCCTACCCGTGAGCCGGTTATCGTAGTGCCGTGCTGGCCGGGGCCCATGTCTCCACCTCCGGAGGGATCCACACCGCGATCGAGCGCGCCGTGGCGATCGGCGCGGAGTCGGTGCAGATCTTCACGCAGAGCCCGCGGGCTTGGCGGCCGACGAACCACCCGCAGGAGAACATCGACCGCTTCAAGCAAGCTCGCACCGAAGCCGGGATTGGTGTGGTCGTCTGCCACGCGCTCTACCTGATCAACCTCGCCGCTAGCGACGACGAGGTCCGGGAGAAGTCGCGCACGGCGCTCCTCCAGACCGTCGGCGTGGCCTGCGCGATCGAGGCGGACGGCGTCGTCCTCCATGTCGGCTCACACCTCGGTGACGGCTTCGACGTCGGCATTGAGCGAGCGGCCCCGGCGCTCGAGGAGGCGCTCGTAGCGTGCGAGGGGCCTACGTGGATCCTGCTGGAGAACTCGGCGGGCGCCGGCGGCACCATCGGCCGCTCCGTCGACGAGCTCGTCGCCCTGGTCGACCGGCTCGGGGCGCACCCGCGGCTGGGGATCTGCCTCGACTCCTGCCACCTCTGGGTCTCCGGTGTGGACGTGACCGACCCGGCGACCTACGACGCGACGCTCACCGAGATCGACGAGCGGATCGGCCTGGAGCGCCTGCGCTGCCTGCACGTCAACGACGCCGCCGCGAAGCTCGGGTCGAACCTCGACCGCCACGCGAACGTCGGCAGCGGGCTGATGGACCAGGGGCTCGGCACCTTCCTCGCCCACCCGCGCGTCCAGGGGCTCGCGGCGATCCTCGAGACGCCCGGCCCCGACAACCACGGGCCCGACGCTGCCGAGGTGCAGCGCCTCAAGGACCTGCACGCGCGCGCGACGGCGGCTACGCGGCCTGGTCGCTCTGCTCGACGACCCGGAAGGACGGCTTCCCGCGGGGGAGCTCGAAGAACTCGGGGTTGACGCATCCGCGCTCGTCGGCGCGGTGCTCGTAGCAGCTCGACACCTCGGCCCGGCACATCGGTAGCGGCTGGCGGATCGCCCGAATCGACCCGAACCCGCCCTTGCGGCCCCGCGCCTCGTCGAGAAGCTCGAGGTCGATCTCGACCGCGTACACCTTCTGCATGCAGCCGACGTAGGTGCGCCCCCACTCCTGGTAGGCATAGAGGAACGGGCAGGCGCGCTCGACGCAGGCGGCGGGATAGACGACCTTGTCGCAGTGCACCTCGCAGCGCCGACACTCGGTCTCCTCCTGAGGTCGGAGCGGTAGCTCGGTCCCGGTGAACATCTTTTGCCGCACAGGCTCGTCCCTGGATTGTCAACCCGCTCCGCCGCCCCCGCAAGTCTTGACAGGGCAGGTCGGCAGGTGTAGGGCGTGCGCCCGCTCGGCGTCCTTAGAGCTCGCCGGTGAGGCGCCTGACGACGTTGAGGACGTCCATCGCGGTGAAGGCCTCGTAGTCGGGGTCGAGGCCGCGCTCGTCGTCGTCGGCGCGGAACCAGAAGGCCTGCACGGTGGTCATGCCGAGAGCTCTTCGCGCCGCGCATATCCTCGTAGCGGCGGTCGCCGACGAAGACCGCCTCCTCCGCCGGGACGCCGAGCTTCGACAGGGTCGCCTCGAAGACGGCCGGGTGCGGCTTCCGCTTGCCCACCTCCGACGAGAAGACCGCCGCATCCAGGCGTTCGGCGAGCCCCATGGCCGCGAGATCCTGATGGAGGAGCCAGCCCGGGTCGAAGGCGTTCGAGACGAGCCCGGTCAGGAGGCCGCGCTCGCGAAGCGAGTCGAGGAGCGCGTGCGTGTGAGCTCCCAGCATCCGCGCCGGCGCCCACGCGGCGTGCTCGGCGGCGAGGAAGCGGTCGAGCTCGTCGTCCGAGAGCTCGACGCCGAAGCCTCCCAGCAGCTCGCGGATCAGCTCCGGGTACTCGACCTCCTCCACCGATCCGGGAACGAAGAGCAGCGGCAGATAGTGCTCGCGAAAGACGGCCGCGGTTTCGTCGTGCCCGGGGAGCCCGTCGCGCTCGAGCGTGGCAAGCCCGGCCTCCCAGCCCGCCCCGAGAAGCTCCTCGTCGTAGGCGAAGTGGAAGAGCGTATCCCCCCAATCGAAGAGAACGGCGCGGAGCATTCGCCAGAGGATAGGGTGGCGCCGCAGTGGTTCGCCGCATCCTCTACGCCCTGCTTGCGCTCGGGCCGCTCGTCGTTCTCGCCGACAGGTTCACGGACGTCGGCGACATTGCGCTCTTCGTCCTCTCCGCCCTCGCGCTCATCCCGCTGGCGTGGCTGATCGGCGAGGCGACCGAGCACGCCGCGCACCACACGGGCCCGGGTGTGGGCGGCTTCCTGAATGCCACGTTCGGGAACGCCCCCGAGCTGATCATCGCGCTGATCGCCGTCAACTCAGGTCTCACCGAGGTCGTGCGCGGCTCCCTGACGGGCAGCGTGATCGGCAACCTCCTGCTCGTGCTCGGCTTCTCGCTCCTGTTCGGCGGAACGGGGCGCCTCGACCGCGAGTCGAGCTTCACCTCCTTCGCGCTGGTCCTCTTCGCCACCTTCCTCTTCCTGATCCCGTCGATCCCGGGCTGGAGCGGCGATCCCGACCGCCATTCGCTGGCCGTGATCTCGGTGCCGGTCTCGATCGTCCTCCTGCTCGTGTACGTCGGGGTGACCTGGTACTCGCTCCGGCGCCACCGGTCGCTGCACGTCTCAGACGAGGCGGCCAGGATGGCCGCGTGGTCGCTGCGCCACTCCCTCGCCGTCCTTGGCGCCGCGACCGTCGTGACCGGGTTCGTCGCCGAGACGCTCGTCCACACGATCAATGCCTTCGCTGAGGAGGTCGGGCTGACGGAGTTCTTCGTCGCCGCGGTCATCGTCGCCATCGTCGGGAACGCGGCCGAGCACGGCGGCGCCGTCGTGGTCGCGTACCGCGGGAACATCAAGCTCGCCGCCGAGATCGCGCTCGCCTCGAGCGCCCAGGTGGCGGTGTTCCTCATCCCGGCCGTCGCCCTGATCTCCTGGTTGATCGAGCCGCTCGCCCTCTCGTTCAGGGAGATCGAGATCCTCGCCATGGCCGGATCGGTGCTCTTCGCAGCGCTCCTCCTCTTCAACGGCCGCTCGACTCGCTGGCGCGGAGCGGTGCTGATCGCGGCGTACGTCGGCGTGGCGTTCAGCTTCTACGCCGTCGGCGACCGCTAGCGCGCTCGATCGAGGCGCCGCCGAGATGCAGCGGCGCCTCGATCAGTCCGTCAGGGGGTCAAGCAGCCGGCGAGGCCTGCGAATAGAGCAGAGAGCCATGCGTCGTGAGCGACTCCCCGGTCTCCAGCAGCGTCTTCAGGCCGGAGAGGATCTGCGGCCAGCCGCCGTAGACCTCGTCGTGCGCGTTCTCGCGCAGCTGGTCGTGGGTGACGGTCAGGCGGCAGGAGTCACCGACCGGTTCGATCTCGTAGGTGACCCTCGAGGTTCCCTCGCGCTTCACGTCCTCGCTCCATAGCGCCCTGAAGCTCTGGACGAGCCGGCGCGGCGGGTCGACCTCGAGGTTCTCGCCCTCGCCCAGGACTCCCGGCGGCGGGATGGCTCATCTCGTAGCGCGAGCCGGGCGTCCAGTCAGAGGCGACCCCCACGCCGAAGTTGTACGTCCGACGCATCTCGCCGTCGGTGATCGCCTCCCAGAGGCGCTCCGGCGTGGTCTTGATGTAGATCTCGAACACCTTCTCCATCGTTTCCTCCTGATTCGCTTCTTGAGCCCGCTGAGCGACGCGGCCCAGGGCTCGGCGTATTTGCTCACCCAGCGGTCGTGGACGAGCCTGATCGGGACGGCGTTCAGGAAGTGCAGCTTCTCGCGACCGCGTCGCCTGGTGGTCACCAGACCGGCCTCCTCGAGCACCCGGAGGTGCTTCATGACGCCGATCCGCGTCATCGGCAGGCGCCGCTCGAGCGCGCTCAGCGTCTGCCCGTCCTCCGTGAACAGCTCGTCGAGGAGGCTCCGCCGCGTCGGGTCGGCAAGCGCCTTGAACACCGCGTCCATGGCCGCGATAATACGTAACCATATGGTTACCTGTCAAATTGACCCTGCCCGGGCTCTCGCCGCAGGTTCGGTTAACCCCACGTCATGACTCGCGCTCCCCACCTTGTGAGGCAGCTTCGGCGTTGGAAGCATGCCGAGGCATCCACCGGCCCTCAGGAGGTCCTAGAGTGGCGACCATGGCTACCGAAACGCAGCACACTCAGAAAAGCTCGAACGGCGCCGTCGTCACGGCGCGCGACGTCACCCGCGTCTACGGCGAGGGCGACACAGCGGTCAACGCGCTTTGCGGCGTCTCGCTCGACGTCGAGCGCGAGAAGCTCACCGGCGTCATGGGCCCCTCGGGCTCAGGCAAGTCCACCCTCATGCACATCCTCGCCGGGCTCGACAAGCCCACGGGCGGGGAAGTGGCGATCGACGGCACGAGCATCGCCGAGCTCAGCGACACGGAGCTGACGAAGCTCCGGCGGCGCCACATCGGCTTCGTCTTCCAGTTCTTCAACCTGCTCCCGATGCTCACCGCCGAGGAGAACATCCTCCTCCCGCTCGAGCTC
This sequence comes from uncultured Actinomycetes bacterium, assembly GCA_963794055.1. Taxonomy (GTDB): domain Bacteria; phylum Actinomycetota; class Thermoleophilia; order Gaiellales; family Gaiellaceae; genus JAIBJN01. The sequence goes on along the minus strand of CAWCCL010000019.1, from coordinate 90,161 downwards.
GCCGGCGCCAAGATGGACAAGGACTGGAACGACTCGATCATCGAGCGAGTCGGCCTCTCAGACCGGCGCAAGCACCGCCCGTCGGAGCTCTCCGGCGGCCAGCAGCAGCGTGTGGCCATTGCACGCGCCCTCATCTCGAAGCCCACCGTCGTCTTCGCCGACGAGCCGACAGGGAACCTGGACTCGACGACCAGCCACGAGATCCTGGAGCTGCTGCGCGAGTCCGTCGAGACCCTCGGCCAGACCTTCGTCATGGTCTCCCATGACCCGCAAGCCACCGCGATCGCCGACCGGACGCTCTTCCTCGCGGATGGCTTGATCGTCAGGGAGCTCGGCAAGGCGACTCCGCACGAGGTCCTGGAGACGATGGAGGCGGTGAGCCGGCTGTGATTCGCGTCGCCCTCAGAGGCCTTCTCGGCCGCAAGCTCAGGGCGACCCTCACCGCTTTCGCGATCATCCTCGGTGTCGCGATGATGAGCGGTACCTTCGTCCTCACGGACACAATCGACAAGGCCTTCGCGACGATCTTCGACGAGTCCTATGCCGGCACCGACGTGGTCGTGTCCGGCAAGGGAGCGGACATCAGCTTCCAGGGCCTCCAGTCGGAGACGCCGCCGATCGACGAGTCGATCGTCGGCGAGGTGAGCGCCCTCCCTGACGTCGACGCCGCCTCGGGTAGCGTCGCCGACGAGACGAACACGAAGATCATCGGCTCCGACGGCAAGGCCATCAACACGCAGGGAGCGCCGAGCCTCGGCTTCGGCATCGAGACCGGCGCCGAGGTCGACCGCTTCAACCCGCTTAACCTGGTGGAAGGGACGTGGGCCGAGGGCGGCGGACAGGTGGTCATCGACGCCGGCACGGCCGACCGCGAGGGCTTCGAGGTCGGCGACACGATCCAGATCTCGACACTCCGGCCCAAGCAGGCATTCGAGCTCACCGGCATCGCCAAGTTCGGCGACGTCGACTCCCTCGGGACCGCGACCTTCGCCATCTTCGACCTCCCCACCGCGCAGCAACTCCTCGACCGCGAGGGTCAGGTGGACACTATCTCGGTCGCGGGCAGGGAGGGGACGACGCCCGAGCAGCTGATCGACGAGATTCAGCCGATCCTTCCTGCCGACGCGCAGGTCCGCTCCGCCCAGGTGGAGGCGCAGGAGGACAAGGACGAGGTCAACGAGTTCCTGAGCTTCATCCAGTACTTCCTGCTCGCGTTCGCGGCCATTGCGCTCTTCGTCGGCGCCTTCGTCATCTTCAACACGCTCTCGATCACCGTCGCGCAGCGCACGCGCGAGTTCGCCACCATGCGGACGGTCGGCGCGTCGCGACGGCAGATCCTGTGGTCGGTGATCGTCGAGGCGCTCGTGATCGGATTCATCGCTTCCGTGATCGGCCTGTTCGCGGGCCTCGGGCTGGCGATCGGGCTGAACGAGCTCTTCAAGGCTCTCGACTTCGAGCTTCCCACGGCGGACACCGTCTTCGCCACGCGGACGGTCGTCGTCTCGCTGCTCGTGGGAACCGGCATCACGCTGGTCGCGGGAGTCTTCCCCGCGATCCGGGCGACCCGCGTTCCGCCGATCGCGGCGGTGCGCGAAGGCTTCACCCTCCCGAAGTCGCGCCTGGCGCCCTTCGTGCCCTACATCGCGCTCGCCGTCATCGGCCTCGCGCTCTTCCTGCTCGGCTATTCCATGCTCAGGGACGAGCTCGACACGGCCGCCCGGCTGCTCTCGATCGCCGGCGGCATCCTGCTCCTCTTCGTGGGCGTGGCGATGATCTCGTCGCGGCTGATCAAGCCGCTGGCCGTGGTCGTCGGCTGGCCGGCGCGTGCCCTGGGCGGCTCGGCCGGCAAGCTCGCCAGCGGGAACTCCGTGCGGAACCCTGGACGAACGGCGATTACGGCGGCGGCGCTCATGATCGGCATCGCCCTCGTGACGTTCGTCGCGGTGCTCGCCAACGGCATGAAGGAGTCCAACCGGGGCGCAATCGAGGAGCAGGTCAGCGCCGACTACGTCGTCACCGCCCAGGACGGGTTCACGCCGTTCGTCGCAGCTGCCGGCGACTCGATCGCGACCTCCCCCGACGCGGAGGTCGTGTCGAACGTCCGCGCCGACCTCGGCAAGGTGGGCGACTCCTCGACCTACGTGACCGGCATCGAGCCCGAGACGATCCTCCAGACCTACACCTTCGACTGGAAGGAAGGGGACGACTCGATTGTCGGAAGCCTCGGCCCGAACGACGCCATCGTGGACGCCAAGTTCGCCGAGGACAACGACATCGCGGTGGGCGACACGATCTCCGTGCTGACGCCCTCGGGTCAGACGCTCGAGCAGCAGGTCATGGGGCTCTACGAGCCGCCGCCCTTCTACCCGCTCCTGGGCGGCGTGTCGGTGTCCAAGGAGACGTTCGACGCGACCTACGAGCGGCCCCGGAACCAGTTCACGTTCGTGAACGTCTCCGGCGACCCGTCCGACGCGACGACGAAGTCGCTCGAGGCCGCGGCCGCCAGCTTCCCGGACGCGAAGGTGCAGACGCGCGAGGCGTGGATCGACCAGCAGGACGAGGACTTCAACCAGTTCCTGCTGATGCTGTACATCCTGCTCCTGCTCGTCGTGATCGTCAGCATCTTCGGGATGATCAACACGCTCGTGCTGTCGGTCTTCGAGCGGACGCGCGAGCTGGGCATGCTGCGGGCGGTCGGGATGACGCGCCGCCAGACCCGCCGGATGGTGCGGCACGAGAGCGTGATCACGGCGCTGATCGGCACGGCGCTCGGACTGCCGCTCGGCATCTTTCTCGCCGCGCTCGTGACGCGGGCTCTGCAGGAGTTCGACGTCCGTTTCTCGATCCCGTGGGGCCAGCTCGTCGTCTTCGCGATCATCGCCGTGATCGTCGGGATCGTCGCGGCGATCATGCCGGCGCGCCGCGCCGCGAAGCTGAACGTCCTGCGGGCCCTCCAGTACGAGTAGCACCGAAGGAACGAGGGGCGCGGGCCTTCACCCGCGCCCCTCTGCTGTCCAGGTCTACTTCTTGAAGATTCTCGTAGACCACGCCGTGCGTCAGCGAGACGATGTAGAGATTCCCGTTCGGGCCGGTCTGGACATCCGTTCCGACGCCGAAGTTCCGGCCGAAGAGCAGGCTCTCGCTCTCCGTGAGCTCCCACTTGTTGAGGTTGTCGGCCACGTGGTCCGCGAGTCGCGGGTCGCTGACCCTGATCGCCTTGCGGTTCGCAGCGAGCTCGATCCGGAAGAGGTGACCGCCCTCGAGGAAGTCCCGAGCGCCGGCCATGAAGAGGTCGTTCTTGTACTCGTCTCCGAGGCCCTTCCCGCGCAGGAAGCCGATGCCGCCGGGCGCGACCTCGAACTTCCACGCCAGCTCGGGGTCGCTGAAGTGCGCGCCCGGGAACATGACGAGGCGGGAGAGCGCCTCCGCCGGGGTGTCCGCGATGTTCGTCGGGAGCCAGCGGATCTGCTGCAGTCCGAAGTAGCCCCCCGCGGCGAAGGGCTGCGGGGCGGTCGGATCGGTTTCGATGGCCTTGAACTGCGCGACCCGCGACGCTGGGCCCATGATCTGCACCCAGCCGGAGTTCAAGCCCTCCTCAGCGAGGTTCAGCTCGCTGAAGCTGTCGTCGCCGTTCTCCTGCTCCCAGAGCCGCTTGCTCACGGGGTCGAAGGCCATGCCGAAGCTGTTCCGCAGACCGTAGGCGAAGATCTTCTGGATGTTCGTCCCCGCCTGGCCGCCGACCGTCGCGCCGTAGTCGTAGAACGGATTCGTCCGCGGGGTCGTCCCGTCGCCGTTCAGGCGCAGGATCACGCCCGTCAGATGGGCGTCGTCCGGCTCCGGGCCCCCGAACTGGTCGTCCGGGATGCCGGGCCCGAACGGCCCGTTCAGGAGGTTCTGCGTCTGCCCACGCCGGCCATTGTCGCCGATCAGAATGTAGATCTTTCCGTCCTTCCCCACCCGCAGCACGCCGCCGTTGTGGTTGCCGCGGAGCGGCTGCCCGGCATCCGCCTGGAAGGCGCGGAGCTTGATCAGGTTGCCGTCGAACGACAGCGTCGAGCCGTTCCAGACGAAGCGGTCGACGCGATTCCCAAGCAGAGGCACCTCGGCCAACGCGAGCGAGTCGGCGCCGGTCGAGCTCTCCGACCAATAGAGGTAGACGTAGCCGTTGACGCGGAAGCGCTCGTCCAATGCGATGCCCAGGAGCCCGCGCTCGGATGCCGAGTTCACGGCGAGGTCGAGCGCGGTGCTGTGGAAGGCGCCACCCATGATCCGCTGCACGCGACCGGAGGCCTTCTCGAGCACGAGCATGTCGTTCGGGCCGAGGAAGGCCATGCTCACGGGCTGATTCAGCCCGCTCGCGGCGGTCCGAACGTCCAGGTTGGGATCGAGCACCTCAGGCATCTGCGCCTGCGCCGCCTGGGGCAGAGCAAGCGCGCCGAGGACGGCCAGCAGCGACGAGCCGCCGGCCCTTTCGATGCTTTCTCATCGCGTTCCCTCCAGGGTTAACTGATGGCTGTCGAGCGAGGCGGTGTGGGTGGTTTCACGCGGACGCTGTCTCCCTGCCTCCTTTCCCTGCCCCCACCAGCGTCTACGCGACCAGAGGGAAAGCGGTTTGTCCTCCGAAGACGTCTGCTAGGGTCCCGCGCTCGCGCAGAGACGCGCGACGGAGAGCCTCATGCCCACCGCCGCACGCCTAGCAACAGCCCTCAGCATCGCCCTGGTCGCATCGCTCGCCCTTGCCGGGGCGGTCGCGGCGGATCCTGACAGGATCGACGCGAAGCGCGCCCAGGCCGAAAACGTCCTCGACCAGATCGATGAGATGGACATGGAGCTCGAGCTCGCGATCGAGGAGTGGAACGGCGCCAACGTCCGCCTGAAGCAGTTGGAGGACGAGCTGGTCGTGAACGGCCGGCGCCTCGAGGTCGCCAAGGCGAGCCTCGCGACCGCGCGGACGACCGTGGAGGAGCGTCTCGTCACCCTGTATCAGGAAGGTGAGGTCGACGTGGTCGAGGTCGTCCTCGGCGCGACGAGCTTCGACGACCTGCTCGACGGCCTCGACACTGCAAGCCGGGTCGCGGAGGACGATGCGCGGATCGTCGAGGACGTGCGTCGCTCCAAGGCCGAGGTTGAACGGCAGCGCAAGGCACTCGAGCGCGCCACCGCTCGGCAAAAGGAGATCGTTGCGCAGCGGACTGCGCGCCGCGCCGAGATCGAGCAGGGGCTTGCCGAGCGCCAGGCGCTCTACGACTCCGTCCGCGACGAGATCGCGGTGCTCGAGGAGGAGGAGCGTCAGCGCCAGGCACGCCTCGCCGCGCAAGCCCGGCGCCAGGCGGCGGCAATCGAGCGGCAGGCCGCGGCACGCCAGACGTCGCGCAACGCCCCGCAGGCCGAGGAGGAGACGCCCGCTCCGACTCCGACTCCTGCGCCGAGCCCCACTCCCACGCCCACCCCGCCTCCAGCGGGCCCGGGCCACCCGGAGGTCGTGCCCATCGCCCTCCGCTACCTCGGTGTCCCGTACCGCTGGGGCGGCGCCTCCCCGTCCGGCTTCGACTGCTCGGGCTTCGTCATGTATGTCTATGGGAGGATCGGCATCTCGCTTCCGCACTACGTTTCTTGGCAGTACCGCTATGGGCGAGCGGTCTCACGCGCACAGCTCAAGCCCGGCGACATCGTCTTCTTCAGCGGCCACAACGGCATCTACATCGGTGGGGGCCGCTTCGTCCACTCGCCGCACACGGGCGACGTGGTCAAGATCTCCAGCATCTGGGACTCCTGGTACCAGTCGAGCTGGGTCGGCGCGCGGCGGCTCTACTAGGGCTTCGGAGACAGCACGCCGATCGGCGAGACCTGGATGGCGCGTCTGCCGAAGTCCTGGCGCGAGAGCTCCCGGACAACGCCGTGTGCGGCCTCGGCGGGATCCGGCACGGCGGCCCCGTCGCCGACCAGCGCCGTGGGAGCGAGCCGGCCCTCGACCCAGGAGCCGTCGCCGCGCAGCGTCACCGCGAGCACGCCGCTGACGGCGCCCGGCCCGTCGACCCGGAAAGTGTGGTTCCCGGCGAAGTTGCCCATGCTGTAGGCGATCAGCCGCTTCTTGTACCACTCCATGCCGCGGAGGACGTGCGGGCCGTGGCCGACGACGAGGTCGGCGCCTGCATCGACGACCGCGTGGGAGAACGCCCGCAGGTCGCCGCGCCGCTCGCCGAGGTAGGTCTCCATCCCGCGCGGGACGTGCGCCGCATCCCTCCCCTCCGCGCCCCCGTGGAAGGTGACGACGACGACGTCCGCCCACCGGTCGGCCTGCTCGACGAGCTCAGCCGCGCCCTCGACGTCGAGCAGGCTCTCGCTCGTCGACTGGAAGCCGAAGCCGAGGACGGCGACGCGCACCGGCGTCTTCTGCACGCGGGTGACCTGGTCGACGAGCCCTGTGTGTGCGAGCCCGGCGCTCGTCAGCGAGGCGACGGTGTCGTCTTGGCCCGACTGGCCGTAGTCGAAGGCGTGGTTGTTGGCCAGCGTCAGCACGGTGAACCCGGCGCGCTTCAGCGCTTGTGCGTACGACGGCGGCGTCCGAAAGGCAAAGCAGTCGGTGCTGTCCTCCGCGCATTTCGACTCGCCCGCCTCCGTGAGCGCCTGCTCCAGGTTGCCGAGGACGACGTCGCCGCGCAGCAGATCGCTGACCTGGACGAAGAGGCTGTCGGCGCCGCCCGCGGGCAGGTAGCCGTCCCGGCCCATCGCGATGTCGCCGACGGCGGCGATGGTCACGGTCTCGCCGACGGGCGCCTCACGGGCCTGGGTCGTCTCGGTGGGCGCGCTGTCGGTAGGAGCCGGTGTCGTCGGCTGCTCCCCCTGAGCCTGCGGGCTGTCGGCCGTCGTGCTCCCCTGCCCCGGCTCTCCCTGGAACGCCCAGGCAGCGGCGAGCCCGCCCACGAAGAAGATCGCGGCGAGGAGCGCCACCCCTCGCAGCCGGGCACGGCGGCGCCGGCGCCGTCGCTGCCGCCGCGCGGCGAGCTCCTTCCGCGAGTACCCCACCTCCCGATGATAGAGACGGGCCCTGCGGGCCCCGTTAGTACGGCGTCGGCGCCTCGGCCGCGAGGTCGACCTTCGCCGGCGCCCCGGTGAGCGCGCGCGGGATCCGCTCGATCGCCCGCTCGACGTCCTCGGCGGAGACGTCGAGGTGCGTAACGGCGCGCAGCACGTCCTTGCGCGCGGCGAACGAGACCAGGACGCCCTCCGCCCGCAGCCGTGCGACCGCCTCGTCGGCGCCCAGGCCGAGAGCGCCGACGTCGACGAGCACGAAGTTCGTCTCCACCTGCGCCGCGTCGACGGGCATGCCGGCCTCCGCGAGCCCCTCGACGAGCCGGCGGGCGTTGGCATGGTCGTCGGCCAGGCGGTCGACGTGGTTGTCGAGCGCGTAGAGCCCGGCCGCGGCGACGATCCCGGCCTGCCGCATTGCGCCGCCGAAGAGGTGCTTCAGCCGCCGCGCCTTCGCCATGCGCTCGTGGGAGCCGGCGACGAGCGCGCCCAGAGGGCAGCCGAGCCCCTTGGAGAGGCAGAGGCTGACGGTGTCGAACTCGCGGCCGTACTCGGCGGCCGCTGTCCCGCTCGCGACAGCCGCGTTCAGGAGCCGCGCGCCGTCGAGGTGCAGTCCGAGCCGGTGGCCGCGCGCTTCGGCGGCCACCTCGCGCACCTGGTCGAGCGGCCAGACGCGGCCGCCGCCCCCGTTGTGGGTGTTCTCGATGCAGACGAGGCGCGTCGGCGCCATGTGCAGGTCGGCGCTCGGGTTGACGACCTCGCGCACCTGCTCGGCGGTGAAGCGCCCGTCCTCGGTCACGAGCGCCTTCATGACGAGGCCGGAGTGCACCGCGGGCCCGCCGAGCTCGTAGCGGAAGATGTGCGCCTCGGCCTCGGCGATCACCTCGTCGCCGGGCTCGGTCAAGGTGCGAAGCGCGATCTGGTTCGCCATCGTCGCCGTCGGGACGAAGACCGCCTCCTCGTGGCCGAGCAGCGCGGCGCCCCGCTCCTCGAGGGCGATGACCGTCGGATCCTCCCGCTTCTGCTCGTCGCCCACGACCGCCTCGGCGATCGCGCGGCGCATCGCCGCAGTGGGCTGGGTGATGGTGTCGGTGCGGAGGTCGATCACGCGCGCACCGTACCTGGCGGCACAACCGGCCGCAGGCGGCCTGGAGCGCGCGAGAGGACGAGGTACGCGAGGCCCGACACGACGAGCGCCGCGGTCCCCGCCACCGTGAATGCGAGCGCGGTTCCACCCGAGGCGGCAAGCCAGCCGGCGAGCAGCCCTCCGGCCGGCCCGGCGCCGTTGAAGGCGAAGTAGTAGAAGCCCATCATCCGACCGCGCAGGCGGTCGGGCGTCGCGAGCTGGAGCGACGCGTTCGCGTTCGACGTCCACAGCGTGAACGCGAGCCCGGAGACGAAGAGGAGCGGCGCGGCCGCCGCCAGGGTCGACTGGGGAGCCAGCGCCAGCTCCGCGAGGCCGAAGGTGGCCGTCCCCGCGACCAGCAGCCGCGGGCTTGCCTTCCCGATCGTCGCGGAGGCGAGCGCGCCCAGCAACGCGCCGGCACCGAAGCACGCAGTGACGATCCCGAAGATCTCGGGCCCCTCGTGCAGCGTCTGCTTGGCGAACACCGGCAGGAGCACGTTGAAGTTGAACGACAGCGTGGTGACGAGCAGAACTGTCCCCAGCACGACGCCGGCGAGCGGGACGCTGCGGACGAACGCGAAGGCCTCGCGGCTCCCGCGTACGAACGTCGGCCGCTCGCCGTCCCTGTCGAGCGGAGTCAGCTCACGGGGCCTGATCAGCAGGAGGCTTGCGAGCACGGCCACGAAGCTGACGGCGTTCAGGAGGAAGCACGCGCCGGGCCCGGCCGCCGCGATCACCGCGCCGCCGAGCGCGGGGCCGATCACGCGTGCCCCGTTGAAGAGCCCGGAGTTGAGCGCTACTGCGTTCGGCAGCTCGTCGCGCCCGACCAGCTGGAAGGTAAAGGCCTGCCGCGCCGGATGGTCGACGACGAGCGAGATGCCCCGCAGGCCGGCGAGCAGGAAGACCATCCATGGCTCGACCACCCCGGCGAGCGTCACCGCGGCGAGCGCGACCGCGAAGACCATGGACGCCGCCTGGGTGGCGATCACCGTCCTGCGGACGTCGAGCCGGTCGACGAGCACGCCGCTGAAGAGCCCGAGCGCGGTCGCGGGCAGGAACTGGCACAGCATCAGGAAGCCGACGGCGACCGGCGAGTGCGTCAGCTGGAGGATCAGCCACGCGGCCGCAATGTTCTGCATCCAGGTCCCGGTGACCGAGACGACCTGGCCCGAGAAGAAGATCCTGTAGTTGCGGTGCTTGCGAAGACTCGACCAGGTGCGGCGGTTGGCCCGCAGGAACGCGGCCGTCACGCGTCCACCTCGAGCAGCCGCCGGAGCGCCGGCAGAGCTTCCTCGACGGCGGCTAGCTCGTCCGGCTCGAGCCGCTGCAACCGGGCCGCCAGCCAGGCGGTGCGGCGGGTGCGCGCGGAGCGGAGGACGCGGGCGCCCTCGTCTGTCAGCGCCAGCACGACGCGCCGCCGGTCGCTCTCGGAGCGGCGCCGGGCAACCAGGCCCGCAGCCTCGAGGCGGTCGACGTAGGCGGTCATCGCGGGCGGCGACACGCCTTCGATCTCCGCCAGCTCGCGCACGCCGATGCCAGGGTTCGAGCGGATCGCCCAGAGGAGCGACGCCTGGCCGCCGGTGATGCCGAGCGGACCGAGCTCCTTGCGGAGGCGGCGGCTCAGGTGGAGTAGCGTCGGCCGGAGCCCGTTCGCGACGGCGACCGGATCGGAAGTAGTTAACATCATTAATGATTCTACCGACGACCCACCGGCCCTCGCATCCCCCGTTCGGGCGGCTACCGTGAGGCGGTCATGGACTACGGGCTCCTCGAGACCACGCTCGCCGCAAGGGGCGAGCCCGCCTACCGCGCCGGCCAGGCGTGGGAGTGGGCCGCGCGCGGCGCGTCCGGCTACGACGAGATGACCAACCTCCCGGCGGGTCTCCGCGGCGAGCTCGCCGCCGCGGTGCCGTACTCGACGCTGACGCTCGAAGAGCAGGCCGAGTCGCGTGACGGCACGGTGAAGGCCCTCTTCCGCACGGCCGACGGCCATCCCGTCGAGGCGGTCCTGATGCGCTACCGCGACGGCCGGCGCTCGCTCTGCCTCTCCTCCCAGTCGGGCTGCCCTCTCACCTGCACGTTCTGCGCCACCGGGACCATGCGCTTCGGCCGAAACCTGACGCCGTGGGAGATCCTCGACCAGGCGCTCCACTTCCGCCGCCTGGAGCATGTCAACCACGCCGTCTTCATGGGCATGGGCGAGCCGATGCTCAACCTGGACGCCGTCCTTGCGGCGGCCCGGCGCCTCCCCGGCCTCGGTATCACCCACCGGCGGACGACCATCTCCACGGTCGGCTGGCTGCCCGGCCTGAGCCGGTTCGTGGACGAGGTGGAGGAGCCGATCCGCCTCGCGCTCTCGCTGCACGCGGCGGAGGGCGCCCTACGGTCCGAGCTCATGCCCGTCAACGAGCGCTACCCGCTGGAGGACGTCCTGGCGGAGTGCCGACGCTACGTCGAGCTGCGACGGCGGAAGGTCTTCGTCGAGTACGTGATGCTCGCGGGCGTCAACGACACGGTCGGCCAGGCCCGCGCGCTCGCGCGCCTCCTTGGGCGGAACTCGTTCAAGGTGAACCTGATCCCGTACAACCCGACAGGTCTCTTCGACGGCTCGTCGCGCGAGGCGATCGCAGCCTTTCGAGAAGCGCTGCGCGTCGGCGGTGTCCACGCAACCGTACGCCTGACGCGCGGGCGGGACATCCAGGCGGCCTGCGGCCAGCTCGCCGCGACGCGATGACCCTGACCCGTCGGGCGCCCACACCTTCGTCACACCTCGCGCATCTCTCGGCACGGAGCGTCACAGACACGCGCGCCTTTCGGCATTAGAACTCGAATCAGAATGACGCTTCGCCGGCGCGGCGACCTGGGTGAGTGCGATGCAAGGACGCAGGGCGCCTGAATAGCAGCGCTATTCGGGCAACCGAGGACGCCGCAGCGCGCCGCCCAGGGCGTCGCGACGGCTCAAGGCTTCATTCTGCTTCGGGTTCTTAGGCTAGAAAGCGGGTGGTGGCCTGGGGTGGCCCCGGACGGCGGAAGGCCGAGGCCGCGCGGCGGGCCGGGCTAGCGCTAGCCGGTCGCGAGGCGGGCCGCGAGCTCCGTGTGCCCGCCGTCCCGGGCGAAGTCGGCGGCGGTGCGGCCGTCGTCGGCGGCCAGCGCCGGGTCGGCTCCGTGGGAGAGGAGGAGCTCCGCCAGGGGCTCGTCTCCGTGCTGAGCGGCGGCGTGGAGCGCAGTGAACCCTCCCCGCTGCTGGACGTTCGGGTCGGCGCCCCGCTCGAGGAGCAGCGCGGCCGTCTCCTCCTGGCGGGCCGCCGCCGCGCTCTGCAGCGGCGTCACCTGCAGCTGCTCGTTTCGGGCGACGACGTCGACCAGCGCGCCGCGGTCGACGAGGAGGCGCGCCGTAGCCGGATGCCGGAAGAAGGCAGCCAGGTGGAGCGGCGTGAAGCCGTCGTCGGCCCAGGCGCTCACGAGCCCCGGCTCGGCGTCGAGCAGCTCCTCCACACGGCCCGTGCGCCCGACGGCGGCCGCCTCGAAGACGTCCAGCTCGGTCCCTTCCGCGAGGAGCTCGTCCACGCGCGGCTGGTCGCCGCGATAGACGGCTGCGAGGATCTCACTCAAAGAACGTGTCCTCGTCCGAGTACTGCGGCGCGCAGCAGCAGAGGAAGCGAAGGTCGGCACCCTCCTCGGCGCGAAGCTCGTGCCACGCGCGCGGCGGGATGAGGATCGCGTCGCCGGGCCCGACTCGGCGCTCCTCCCCGTCGACCTCCATCTGGCCCGACCCCTCCAGCACGACGTAGATCTCCTCCGTGCGCGCGTGGTAATGGCGGGTTGTGCCGGTGCCCTGCCTGAGCGTTGCCTCCGCAAGGCTCTGCTCGAACGCCCCGCCGAGCTGCGCGTCGAGCAGGACGCGGATCGTCGAGCCGTCGAGCGTCGTGAAGGCCTCGGCCTGGTCGCGGTTTCGGACCTCCATCAGGCGTCGGTCGCGGCCCGCTCGAGTGCGTCCAGCGTCGCCTCGGTGCCGAGGATCCGGGCGGCAGCAGCCAGCGCGGCGAGATCGTGGTCGTCGTCGCCCCGGAGGCCGGCGATGACCGCGGCCTCGTCGCCCCGGACCACCAGCGCCGCCGCCCTCGCCGCGCTGCGCTCCTCCGGGAGCTCGGCAGCGTCCGCCTGCCCGTCGATCACCTCGAGCGAGGAGCTGTCGCCGAGCTCGGCCAGCGCCCACATCGCAGCGATGCGCTCGTCGACATCCGAGGAGTGCAGCCTGCGCCTCAGGTCGGGGACGAGCACCCGCCCCGTCTCCGGGCCGAGCCCGATCAGGGCGGTCACCGCGGCGTCGCGGACCTCACGGTCGCGGCTACGAGTCATGGAGAGGATGAGCCGATCGCCTCCGACGCCCAGGACGTCTGCGGCCGCTCCCGGGACCCAGGCCCGCACCCGGCGGCTTCGGTGACGGGACAGCGCGTCGAAGACGACGGCCGCGCGCCCCCGATCCTTCCGGAGCAGGTCCAGCTCGGCCGCCAGCACGTCCTCGCCGTCCGAGCCGGCCTCGACCGCCTCGGCGACGGCATCCGCCCGGTCGTCCCGCCACAGGCCCTCGAGCTTGGCCAGCGTCCGGCGCGTCCAGCCCTTGTTGCGCTGGCGGAGCGCCTTCTTGAAGTGCTCTTCCTCGGCTGCGCGATCGAGCAGCACCTCCTGGAGCACGGGCTGCCCCTCCGGCCCGAGCTCGTCCGCCAGGCGCCGAACGGCGGTCACGAACTCGTCCCCCTCGTGCGCCTGGGCCAGTGCGTCGACGCGGGCTCCGATCTGCTCCTTGGTCGCCCTCACGCGCCCTTTTGTGCCTGGACGGCCGCGCCCTCGGAGGACGCCGGAGCGAGATTGGGGTGCTCCTCGAAGCCGTACTTGACGATCGCGCGCTTGGCGGCCTTCACCTCGTCGAGCCGGCGAACCGGTCTCCGGTGGGGTGCGTCCTTCAGCGCCTGCGGATCCGACGCCGCCTCGTCGGCGATCGCGCGCATCGCGTCCGCGAACTCGTCGAGCGTCTCCTTTGCCTCAGTCTCGGTCGGCTCGATCATGAGGGCCTCGGGGACGACGAGCGGGAAGTAGATCGTCGGCGGGTGGAACCCGTGATCCATCAGGCGCTTGGCGACGTCGAGCGCAGTGATCCCGTGCTCGCGCTTCAGGTTCCGCGCGGAGAGCACGAACTCATGCATGCAGAGCCGGTCGAACGGAAGGTCATAGACGTCCTTCAGCCGCGCGAGGAGGTAATTGGCGTTGAGCACGGCGACCTCCGACATCTCGCGCAGAGCCGGCCCGTAGGCGCGGATGTACGCGTACGAGCGCACGAAGACGCCGAACGGCCCGCAGAAGCCGCGCACCTTCCCGATCGACTTCGGCCGGTCGTAGTCGAGCCGGAACTCGTCGCCCTCACGCACCACCGCCGGAACGGGCAGGAACGGCTCGAGGATGTCGCGCACGGCGATCGGCCCGCCGCCGGGGCCGCCGCCGCCGTGCGGCTGCGAGAAGGTCTTGTGCAGGTTGATGTGGACGATGTCGAACCCCATGTCGCCCGGCCGGGAGATCCCGCAGACCGCGTTCAGGTTCGCGCCGTCGTAGTAGAGGAGCGCCCCGGCGTCGTGGAAGATCGCCGAGACCTCCTCGATGTGCTCGTCGAAGAGACCGAGTGTCGAGGGGTTCGTCAGCATGAGGCCGGCGGTGCGCCCGTCGACCTTCGCGCGGAGGTCGTCGAGATCGAGGTTGCCGCGCTCGTCCGTCTCCACCTTCTGGAGCTCGAAGCCCGCCATGGCAACGCTCGCCGGGTTCGTGCCGTGCGCCGTGTCCGCCGTGATGACGACCCGGCGCTGCTCCGCTTCGCCCCGGTCGGCGAAGTAGGCGCGCATGAGCATGAGCCCGGTGAGCTCGCCCTGCGAGCCGGCAGCGGGCTGGAGCGAGACCGCCTGCAGGCCGCAGACCTCGGCGAGGATCTCCTGCAGGCGCCACATCAGCTCGAGGGCGCCCTGTGAGGCCTCCTCCTCCTGGTACGGATGCAGGTCGCGGAAGCCGGGGAGGTTCACCACGCGCTCGTTCACGCGCGGGTTGTGCTTCATCGTGCAGGAGCCGAGCGGGTAGAAGCCGGTGTCCACGCCGAAGTTTCGGTCGGCGAGAGCCGTGAAGTGGCGAACCAGCTCGGGCTCGGAGATCTCGGGCAGCCGCGGCGCCGTGCGGCGCGCGAGCTCCTCGGGAACCTCCGCCTTTGGAAGGTCGTAGCGCGGCAGGGAGCCCGCGCGCCGGCCTGGCCTGGACTTCTCGAAGATGAGCTTCATCCCGCGACCTCTCCGAGAACCTGGGCCAGCCGGTCGATGTCGGCCGGCGTGCGCGTCTCGGTCACCGCCACGAGGAGCGCGTCGTCGAGCCCCGAGTAGTCGCGGCCGAGCGCGTAGCCGGGGTGGACACCCTGCGCCCGCGCTGCGCGGATGACCTCCTTCGAGCTCCGTCCGACCCGGACGGCAAACTCCTTGAACGTTGCCTGCTCTGGGAACACCAGCGGAAGCCCAAGCCGTTCCTTGGCGTATTCGCCGAGGCTCATGCAGGTCTCCCCCAGCTCTCGTAACCCTTGCGGGCCGAGCCAGGACAGGTGCACGAGGCCGGCGAGCGCCAGGAGCGTCTGGTTCGTCGTGATGTTGGACGTGGCCTTCTCGCGCCGGATGTGCTGCTCGCGGGTCTGCAGGGTCAGGACATAGCCGCGCTCGCCGCTGAGATCGGTGGTTTCCCCGACGATCCGGCCCGGCATGCGACGGATGAAGTCCGAGCGCGCGGCGATGAATCCGTAGTGCGGGCCGCCGTACGACTGGTAGTTACCCGCGCTCTGGCCTTCCCCGATCGCGAGCGCGCAGCCGTAGGAGCCAGGCGCCTCGAGCACGCCGAGCGAGACGGGGTCGACATGCGCGATCGGAAGTGCGCCTGCTTCGTTCGCGGCGGCGGCCAGATCCGGCGCGGCCTCCAGGCACCCGAAGAAGTTCGGCTGCTGGAAGATCACGCCGGCGGCGCCGGCCGCGGCTTGCCGGAGCTCGTCCGGATCGGTGACGCCGCCGCGGTGGCCGACCTCGACCACCTCGAGGCCGAAGCCGGGTGCGTACGTCTTGACGACCTGGCGCACCTGCGGGTTCAGCGTCTCGCAGAGGACGAGCTTGTCGCGCCCGGTGACGTGCTTGGCGACGAAGCAAGCGTCGGCGGCGACGGTCATCCCGTCGTACCCCGAGGCGTTGGAGACGTCCATGCCGGTCAGCTCGCAGATGACGGTCTGGTACTCGAAGATCGCCTGCAGCACGCCCTGGCTCATCTCCGGCTGGTACGGCGTGTACGCGGTCAAGAACTCGCCGCGCGCGAGGACGGCGTCGACCACCGCCGGCACGTAATGGTCGTAGACGCCCGCGCCGAGGAAGGACAGCTCCTTCCCGGTGTCGACGTTCCGCTCGGCCAGCTCGGTGAGGTGCGCGACGATCTCGGGCTCCGAGAGCGACGGCTCGAGGTCGAGCGGGCGCCCGAAGCGGACGCCCTCGGGGATGTCGCGAAAGAGCTCGTCCACCGAGGACACCCCGACGGCGGCGAGCATCGCCTCGCGGTCCGCGTCGGTGAGCGAGAGGTGGCTCACAGGTCGGCCAGCAGCCGGCGGTAGGCTTCGGCATCGAGGAGCTCACCGGTCTCGGCCGGGTCGGAGAGGCGGATGCGGACGAGCCAGCCCTCGCCATAAGGGTCGTCGTTGACGGTCTCGGGCTCGCCGACGACCTTGACGTTCACGGCGAGCACCTCGCCCGACAGCGGCGAAACGACTTCGCTGACCGCCTTGACGGACTCGACCTCGCCGTAGCTCTCGTCCTTCGCGATCGACGAGCCTTCCTCCGGTGGCTCGTAGTGGACGAGCTCGCCGAGCGAGTCTTGGGCGTACCACGTGATCCCGAGCGTCGCGGTGTCGCCCTCGATGCGCGCCCAGTCGTGCTCGGGGTGGTAGCGAAGCTCGTCGGGGTAGCTCTCTTCCGCGGCCACTAGGACTCCTCTCGCTTGTAGAACGGCTTCTTGACGATACGCGCGCGGCGAGGACGTCCGCGCAGGTCGATCGTGATCTCCGTGCCGGGCTCCGCGACCGGCGCCCGGACGTACGCCAGGCCGATGCCGACATCGAGGGTCGGGGAGAGCGTTCCCGAGGTGACATCCCCGCCCTCGGCGATCTGCATGCCCGCCCGCGGGATCCCCGGGTCCTCCATGATGAAAGCGACGAGCTTCTCCGCGGGCCCCTGCTCCTTCTGGCGACGGAGCGTCGCGACACCGGTGAAGTCCTTGTCGAGCGCGCAGGCCCAGCCGAGGCCGGCCTCCAGCGGCGTTCGCTCGGGCGAGATGTCGTTGCCGTGGAGCGGGTAGCAGACCTCGAGGCGGAGCGTGTCGCGCGCGCCGAGCCCGCAAGGCTCGATACCGCGCTCGACGATCGAGTCCCAGAGCGCGCCCGCGTCGTCGGGCGCGCATCCGAGCTCGCACCCGCGCTCGCCCGTGTAGCCGGTGCCGGCGACGAGGCAGCGCACGCCGAGGACGTCGACGCCTTCACGGAAGGTGAACGGCTCGACCTCGATGCCGAGACACTTGAGAGCCTCTGGTCCCTGCACGGCGAGCAGCGCCCAGTCGGAGGACACGTCTTCGGTCTCCGCGAGGGCCGCGTGGTCGCCTTCGACGTTGGCCGCGTTGACGACCAGGAGGTAGTCGTCCGACCCGCGCCGATAGGCGATGAGGTCGTCGACGACGCCGCCCCGGTCGTTGGTCAGGAGCGTGTACTGCGCCTGGCCGTCCCCGATTCGGTCGAGGTCGTTGGACAGGCGCGCCTGTAGGTAGTCGCGAGCGCCGCTGCCCGAGATCCGCAGCTCGCCCATGTGCGAGACGTCGAACACGCCCGCGCGCGTGCGGACGGCGCGGTGCTCGTCGCCGATGCTCGAATACTGGACGGGCATCTCCCAGCCCGCGAAGGGGACGAGGCGCGCGCCGAGAGCGGCATGTCGCTCGTAGAGTGGCGTGCGCCGGAGCGTCTGCACCGGGCGGGAATCCTATCCGCATCGGGCCCTCTCCCGGCGGCGGCTGCGGGGGGCCCCCCGCTCTAGACGTTAGCGCGGAAATGCGCACGGGTGGTGCGCCGGATCGTGCCGAGAGCGTGCCGAGGATCAGACGCGCTCGAAGCGCGCCGTAAAGTGGCGTAGCATCGGCGCCTCGTACGTGATGCGGACGCCGCGGACTTGTTTCGGCGGCGGCGAGCACGTCCGCAGCCGCGTCCGCTGCGTGCTCGAGCTGCCGCGAGGTGTACACACGGCGGGGCACGGCCAGGCGCATCAGCTCGAACGGGGGGTGGCGGTTCTCGCCGGTCGCGGGGTCGCGGCCGGCCATGGAGACCCGATCTCGACCCCCCGAACGGCGCCGGGAGGTAGCGCTAGCACGCGAGCGTGGTCGAACGGTGGGCTTGACCATCTCGATCCGGATGGCTCGCGCGGGGCACGCGTGGGCCCTCTTTACACGACCTGGGCTGCCGGAGGGGTGGCTCGGAGAATCTGGCGGAACGAGCTCGTCGCCGGGGTGCGATGGTCGTTCCGAGGCAAGGACGCAGGGAGCGCTCGTAGCCAAGGCTACGGGCGCGACCGAGGACACAGCCTCGGGGCGAGCAGCGCGGCTCGGCGGCACAGGCTGCGTTTCGTCAAGCCCTCCTAGGGCCGCCGAAGGAACGACGGCACTTCGAGCACGCCGGACGGCACGTCGAAGCCCTCGCTCCCGGGTTCGCGCTCGCCGAGCGGCTCGTCGCGCTCGCGCGGCTCGCGCCGGTACGCCTTGTCGAACCCAGTGGCGATCACCGTGACGCGCACGCGGCCGCCCGTCGCCTCGTCGATGACTGCGCCGAAGATGACGTTCGCGTTCAGATCGGACGCGCCCGTGACCACCTCGGCCGCCTCGTTCACCTCGAACAGGCCCAGGTCGGGCCCGCCGGTGATGTTGAGGAGAACGCCGGTTGCGCCCGCGACCGAGGCCTCGAGCAGAGGCGACGAGACGGCCGACCGCGCCGCCTCGGCGGCGCGGTTCTCGCCCTCGGCCTCGCCGATGCCCATGAGAGCCGAGCCGGCGTCGGCCATGATCGTCCGCACGTCGGCGAAGTCCAGGTTGACCAGGCCGGGGATCGTGATCAGGTCGGTGATCCCCTGGACGCCCTGCCGGAGGATCTCGTCGGCCATCCGGAACGCGTCGACGACGGAGGTCTGCTTCTCGACGACCTGGAGCAGCCGGTCGTTGGGGATGATGATCAGCGTGTCGACATGCTCGCGCAGCCTGCCGATGCCGGTCTGGGCCTGCTCGGCACGCCGCCCGCCCTCGAAGCCGAACGGGCGCGTGACGACGCCGACGGTCAGCGCACCCACCTCCCGCGCGATCTCGGCGATGACGGGCGCCGAGCCGGTACCGGTGCCGCCTCCCTCGCCCGCGGTGACGAACACCATGTCGGCGCCCTTGAGCGCCTCCTTCAGCTCGTCCCGCGTCTCCATCGCGGCCTCATAGCCCTTCTGGGGATCCGCGCCCGCGCCGAGCCCGCGTGTCGCGGCCGCCCCGATGTGAATCTTCTGATCGGCCTCGACCATGAGGAGCGCCTGCGCGTCCGTGTTCACGGCGATGAACTCGCAGCCGCGGAGGCCGGCCTCGACCATGCGGTTGACTGCGTTCGAGCCGCCGCCGCCGGTGCCGACGACCTTGATGACGGCCAGGTAATTGCCCGATTGTTCTCTCACTGTGATCCTCTCCGTGACACGCCGAGCTTGAAGCTCAGCTTGAGCGTCCGGGTGAGGGTACGTCCGCCGCCTCGGGTTGTCAACTCCGTATTTGCAGCGATATTGCCGTCAAACCCTAACCCTCGAGTTGAGAGTCTAGAGTTGACCCACTCACGGGGCGCTCGGGGACGGAGACGTCGAGGTAGGCGAGCGCCGCGCGCTCCGAAGCGGTCATGGTGAGGAGGACGCGCGTCGCCACGGCCAGCTTGAGTGGCAGCGCGCCCACCTCGCCAAGCCGCAACTCCGTCCCTCCCGCCAGCACCATGGTCACCGAGCCGTCCTGCGCGCGCGCCGACTGAACGCGCTCGGGAAACCGGTCCGGGAGCTGGCGGAGAGCCTTGAGGGCGGCGCGAACGCCCTCGCCCTGGACGGAGGCCCCGGGCGCGAGGTATGGCTCCGACGCCGTCCAGATGGTCGCACGCCTCCCCGTACCCTCGCCCGCGAACCTGCGGATGACGCGGCCGCGCTCCGAAACCAGCCAGGCCGCCCCGCCCATGCGCACGACCGCGAGCGGCCGCTCGGGCACGACGCTGATCTGGAGCGTGTGTGGGAATGCTCGGTCGACTCTGAGCGAACGAACCGTCGGAAGGGCTTCGAGCCGCCGGCGCAGCTCGTCCTGGTCGAGGGACACGAGGCTTTCCCCCAGGAAGGGCTCCGCGGTCGCGCGCACCGACTCGCGGACCGCGGCGGGCCCGCCGGTGACCTCGACCTCGGTGAGCGCGAAGAGCGACGTGAAGTGAGCGGCCGCGTAGAGGAGACCGACCGCGGCCAGCACCGCCGCGACGACGACCAGTACACGGGCCGACGGCGCGCGCAGGCGCGCGCGCAGCCTGTTCGCGGGCACGAGTGCAAGATGCGGTCGGGAGACCACGGGACCGAGTTCGCCGCCGGGCGGCACCGTCCTACCCCGACGGCGCTGCAGGCTAGGAACCGAGGTGCGGGATCTCGATCGCCCCGAGCAGCTGCACCTCGGGACGGAGCACGACACCGAATGCCTCCAGCGCCCGGCGGCGGGCCTCGGCGATCAGCGCAATCGCGTCCTCGGAGCATGCCTCCCCGGCGTTCTCGATGAAGTTGGCGTGCTTCGGCGAGATCTGCGCGCCGCCGATGCGGAACCCGCGCAGGCCGCACGCCTCGAGCATGCGGCCGGCCGTCAGCTCGTGCTCGGGATTCTTGAAGACGCTTCCGAACGTCCGCTTGTTCGTCGGCTGGGCCGCCTTCCGCCGGGCCTGCATCGCCGCCACCGTCTCCTTGATCTGCTCGAGGGGCCTCGGCACGACGTTGAACTCGGCAGACGCCACGACCTGCCCGTGCCGGAGGCCGGACGCGCGGTAGCGAAGCCCGAGCTCCTCCGGCGTCAGCCAGCGCGTCCCTGTCGCATCGGCGACGAGCGCGCGCCGCAAGACGGCGGCGACGTCGCCGCCATACGCGCCGGCGTTCATCCAGACACCGCCGCCGACCGTCCCGGGAATGGCGCAGACGAACTCGATGCCCCCGAGCCCGGCGGCCCGGGCGCGGTGGAGGCAGACCGCGAGCGGGGCTCCCCCGCCCGCGACGAGGGTCCCTTCGGCGGCCTCGGCCGCAGACAGGGGGCCCGCGAGCTTCAGCACGACCCCGGGGAACCCCTCGTCCGCGACGAGGAGGTTCGACCCGAGACCGACCACGGCGACCGGGAGGCCCTGCTCCTCGGCCCATGCGAGTCGCGCGACGAGCTCGTCGGTCGTCTCCGGCAGGTCGAGCCAGCGCGCCGGACCGCCCGTGCCCAGCGTCGTGTAGCGCCCGAGCGGGATCTGCTCCTTCATCCGCCGAGCTCCTCCCTGATCAGCGGGAGCGCGCTGTCGACGTTTCCCGCGCCGACCGTGAGCAGGAGGCCGCCCGAGCGCGCGAGGGACGCGGCGAGGCGGGCGGCGTCCGGAAGCGCCGGCGCCCAGCCGATCGGCATCCCCGGCCGGACCTCGGCGAGCCGGTCGGCCACGAGCTTGCCGCTGACGCCGGCGAGCGGCTCCTCGCGCGCCGGGTAGATCTCCGTGACGACCGCGGCGTCGGCGGTCGCCAGCGCCTCCCCCAGCTCGCGGCCCAGGTGCAGCGTGCGCGAGTAGAGGTGCGGCTGGAAGAGGACGACGACCCGCGCGTCGCCGGCAAGCGTGCGCGCCGCGGCGATCGTCGCCGTGATCTCGGCCGGATGGTGCGCATAGTCGTCGAGGAGCCTGACGCCACCGGCCCGGCCCTGCTCCTCCAGGCGCCGCCCCGCCCCACGGAAGCCGGCCAGGGCCTTCGCCGCCCGCGCGCGCTCGAAGCCGGCCAGCTCCAGCGCGGCGAGCGCACAGGCCGCGTTGACCCGGTTGTGCTCACCCGGGACACCGAGCTCGAAGTCGACCGGTTCCACCTCTCGCCCCCAGACGACCCGGCCCTTCCCCAGCCCGGCCGCCCAGCGCTCGAAGCGTTGCTCGAGCTCGGCCGCGGAGGCGAAGGTCGCGTGATGGTCCAGCTCCACGTTGGTTACGACCGCGATGTCCGCGGGCAGCTCGAAGACGGTGCCGTCGGACTCGTCTCCCTCGACGACCAGCCACCCGGCCCCCGCGCGCGCGTTGCCGCCCAGTTGCCCTACCTCGCCGCCGATGAGGAAGGACGGGTCGTCGCCGAGTGCGTCGAGGCAGTAGGCGATCATCGCCGAGGTCGTCGTCTTCCCGTGAGCGCCCGACACGACGATCGAGCGCCGGAGCGCGATGAGCTCGGCAAGGAAGCCCGCGCGGCTGCGCCCTTCGACGCGCCCCGCGTACGCGGTGGAGACGACCGCTTCGGCGCCGGCCGGCGGATCGGGGGGCTCGGCCGAGACCGCGACCGGGATCCCGGCCTCGCGCACATGAGCCAGGTAGGGAGTCTCGTTGGGGTCCCAGCCCGAGACGTCGGCGCCCCACGCGCGCGCCACGATCGCGTACCCGGACAGCCCGGCGCCGCCGATCCCGGCAAACCAGATGCGACGCCCCTCAAGCTCGGGCAAGGGCCATCAGCTCCTCTGCGACGACGTCGGCGGCGTCGGGCTTCGCGAGGTCGAGCATCGCCTTCCCCATCGCAGCGAGCCGGCCGGGATCCGCGAGGAGGCCGCCGACCTGGCGCCGGAGGTCGAGCTGGTCCTCGGGGACGACGACCGCGCCCCCGCCGCGCTCGAAGTAGCGCGCATTCTTCGCCTGGTGGTCCGCCGTCGCGTGCGGATACGGGACGAGCAGCGCGGGCCTGCCCGCCGCGGCGACCTCCCAGAGGGACCCGCCCGCGCGTGCGACGACGAGGTCTGCCGCCGTCAGCGCGGCTCCGAACTCGTCGGTGAATGGGAGCAGCCGGTAGCCCGTCCCTGCGCGGACGCCGCTCAAGCTCGGGGAAGTCCCGCTCGCCGGCGAGGTGGAGGACGGCAGGCCCGTCCTCGGCAAAAGCCTCGTAGGCCGCCTCGTTCAGACGCCGCGCTCCCTGGCTGCCTCCGAAGACGAGGAGCACCGGCCCGTCCTCGGGCAGGCCGAACGTCGCCCGCGCCTCCGCACCTGCCGGCGGCCGGGAGCGCGCGGGGATCGGCCGCCCGACGACGCGGTACTTGGGCTCTTCGAGGCCGTCGAGCGGAAAGGCGAGGAAGACGCGCTTCGCGAACGGCGCGGCCAGCCTGTTCGCGAGCCCGAAGTGGGCGTCTGCCTCCGTGAGCGCCGCCGGGATGCGCAGGAGCGACGAGGCCAGCACCATCGGCCCGCCGACGTACCCACCCGCCCCGAGAACGGCGGCCGGACGCCGCTGCCTGAGGATGCGGACGCAGGCGGCCGGCGCCACGGCGTCGCGCGCGAGCGCTCCGGCAAGCCGAAGGCCGACGCCCCGCGGCAGGCCCTCCACCCGAAACGCATCGAAGTCGAGGCCCGCCGAGCGCGCGAGCCGCTCCTCGACGGACTCAGGCCGACCGGCGAGCGTGACGCGCGCGCCGCGGCTCTGCAGCGACTCGGCGACCGCGAGCGCCGGCAGGACGTGCCCTGCGGTCCCGCCGGCCGCGATCAGGAAGCTGGGAGCTGGACTCGGCGGCATGGTTGACCGCGATGTTAAGGAGGATGCCCACGGAGGCGAGGAACACGATGAGGCTCGAGCCTCCGTACGAGACGAACGGCAGCGGGATACCCGTGAGCGGCGCGAGGCCCATGACGGCGCTCACGTTGACGGCGGCCTGGCCGCAGATCAGCGCGGTGATCCCCGCCGCGAGGAACTTCCCGAAGGGATCGCGGCAGGCGAGCGCGACGTTGAAGCCCGCGTAGCCGAAGACGACGAACGCACCGAGCACGGCGAATGCGCCGAAGAGACCGAGCTCCTCTCCGATGATGGCGAAGATCATGTCGGTCGACGCCTCGGGGAGGTAGTAGACCTTCTGGACGCTCTCGCCGAGCCCTACGCCGAAGAAGCCGCCGGAGCCGAGCGCGAGCATCGCCTGCACGCTCTGGAACCCCGCGTTCTGCGGGTCTCCCCACGGGTCGAGAAAGCTGAGGATGCGCTCGCGCCGGTACGGCTCGATCCAGATGGCGACGGCGATCAGGGAGACCCCGATGGCGGCCGCGCCGGCCAGCGTCGAGAGGCGCGTCCCGGCGACGACGAGGACCGCCGAGAGCATCACGGCAACGGAGATCGCGGTGCCGAGGTCCGGCTCCATCAGCACGAGTCCCATGGCCGCCCCGAAGACGACTCCGATCGGCCGCAGCAGCTCGCCGAGCGACTGGGGCGCCTTGGAGCGCGAGAGATACGCGGCCACCCACAGCACGAGCGCGAGCTTGGCCAGCTCGGACGGCTGCAGCGTCGCCGGCCCGAAGGTGATCCAGCGCTTGGCTCCGTTTACCGGGTCGCCGAGGACGAGCACGGCGACGAGAAGCGCGAAGCTCGCGAGCAGGAGCGGCGGGACGAGATAGCGCAGGCGCCGGTAGTCCGTGCGCGAGAGAACGACGAGCGCGACGATCCCGAAGAGCGCGTAGGCCGCCTGGCGCTTGAGGTAGTAGGCGGGGTCGTCCGCGGCGAGCGCCGCCCGCGCTGAGCTCGCGCTGTAGACCATGACCAGGCCGAACGCGACGAGGCCGAGCGTCACGACGACGAGCAGGTGGTACTCGAAACCGCCCCCGGCGGGCCGCTTCACAGGGCCTCCACGAGCTGCCGGAACCGCGCTCCCCGCTCCTCGAAGCTCTCGAACTGGTCATAGCTGGCGCACGCCGGCGAGAGGAGCACGACCTCGCCGGTCTCGGCGTCGGCATGCGCGTCCGCCACCGCGTGCTCCAGGTCGATCGAATGGCGGAAGCGGACGCCCTGTCGCGCGAGCGCCTCGGCGATCTCGTCGGCCGACTCCCCGATCAGGTACGCGCAGGAGACCCCCGCCTCGCGCGCGCGCGCGGCGAGCCCGCCGAACGGCGTGCCCTTGCGGCTGCCCCCGAGAATGACGCGGAGCCCGGGCGGGTACGCGCCCAGCGCGCGCTCGGCGGCGTCCGGGTTGGTCGCCTTCGAGTCGTTGACCCAGCGGACGCCGTCGAGCTCTCGGACGAGCTCGAGCCGGTGCGGGACGCCGGCGAAGCTTTCAAGGGCGGCCGCGATCGCCTCGTCCGGAATCCCGGCGGCGCGGGCCGCTGCGGCGGCGGCGGCCGCGTTCTCGCGGTTGTGCTCGCCGGGGATGCGCGGCTCGGCCGGGAGCGGGTCGTCCGCTGCGAACTCGACGCGGCGGCCCTCTCCCGGCACCTGCGGGAAGCCGCGCGGGACAACCGCGACGTCGTCGGGGCCCTGGTTCTCGAAGATGCGGAGCTTGGCAGCGCGGTAGGCGTCGAGGTCGCCGTGGCGGTCGAGATGGTCCGGCGTGACGTTCAGCAGCACCGCGACGCGCGGCCTGAGCTCGTCGATGTCCTCGAGCTGGAAGCTGGAGAGCTCGCAGACGATCCAGGCGTCGCCCGCGACGGCGCCGTCGAGGCCGGTCAGCGGGCGGCCGACGTTGCCGGCGACCGCGACGGGCCGCCCGGCGGCACGGAAGATCTCTCCCAGGAGCTCGCTCGTCGTCGTCTTCCCGTTCGTGCCGGTGACCCCGAGCAGCGGGTTCGCCAGGAGGCGCGACCCGAGCTCGATCTCGCTCCACACGGTGACGCCACGTGCGCGTGCGGCGGCCACGAGGGGCGCCTCGCTCGGAATGCCGGGGCTCTTGATGAGCAGGTCCACGTCGTCGACGAGCGCGGGGTCCTCCGCGCCCAAGACGACTTCGACACCGTTCTCCCGAAGCCTCCCGGCGTCGAGCTCCTCGTTCCGGTCGACGCCGACGACCCGCACCCCGCGGCGTGCGAGGGCGACCGCGGCGGCCTCACCCGAGCGGGCCAGACCGAGGACGAGGGCCTTCTCAGGAAGCAAACTCGGACGCGTACCGGTAGTAGAGGACGAACCCGCACGCGCAGAGGAGCGCGGTGATGATCCAGAAGCGGACCGTGATCCGCGTCTCCGACCACGCCTTCATCTCGAAGTGGTGGTGGAGCGGCGCCATCAGGAGGACGCGCCTCCCGAACCACTTGAAGCTGACGACCTGGACGATCACGGAGAGCGCCTCGATGACGAAGATGCCGCCGATGAGGATGAGCAGGGACTCCGTCTTGGTCATGATCGCGAACGCTGCGATCGCTCCGCCCAGGCCCATCGAGCCGGTGTCCCCCATGAAGACCTGCGCGGGAAAGGCGTTGTACCAGAGGAACCCGATCGAAGCGCCGATCAGGCTGGCGCCGAGGATGGCGAGGTCGAGGTCAACCTGGTCGGCGGCGCCGACCGCGCGGATGGACGCGAGCGCGGCGACCAGGCTCATCGCCGTGTAGGTGAGAAGGGAGATCGTGGTCGTCCCGGCGGCGAGCCCGTCGATCCCGTCCGTCAGGTTCACGCCGTTCGCGAAGCCGGCGATTATGAAGTACAGGAGCACGTACCAGCCCCATCCGAGCGGCAGGTCGACGTCGAGCAGGGGCAGGTAGACGTCCGTCGTCAGCGGCTCGTCGAGGCCGCGCGCGGCGACGAAGCCGACGACGATCGTGATCGCGCCGAGCCAGAGGAGCTTCCAGCGGCCCGAGAGCCCCAGCGACCGTCGCCGCGACACCTTCGTCCAGTCGTCCACGAAGCCGATCGCGGCGCAGCCCAGCGCGACGAAGAACGCCGTCACGGCCGGCACCGTGCGGTGCGAGAAGATCAGAAACGGCACGGCCATGGCGACCATGATCAGGAGGCCGCCCATGGCGGGCGTCCCCTGCTTGACCACGTGGCCCTTCGGCCCTTCCTCGCGGATCTGCTGGCCGAACTCGTTCTTGCGGAGGAAGTCGATGAACTTGGGGCCGGAGAGGATGGAGATCACCATCGCCAGAACGCCCGCGAGCAAGACTTCGACCATAGCTGGGCCTAAGCCTAGGGCGGCGCCGGGACGACGGCGACGGCCTCGGCTATCACCTCGAGGCCCATCGCGCGCGAGCCCTTCACGAGCACGCAGTCGCCGGGTCGGAGGACGGAGCGGAGCGCGGCGAGCCCCTGCTCGACGGTCGGGGCCCAGCGTGTGGTCGGAACGCCGCGCGCGCCCTGGACGTAGCTCCGTGCGAGCGGCCCGACCGCGACGAGCACCTCGACGCCCACGCGGGCAGCGGCCGCTCCGACCTCACGGTGGAAGGCGGGAGCGCCGGGGCCGAGCTCGGCCATGTCGCCCAGCACGGCGACCTTGCGGCGCTCGCCCGCGCGGTCGCGCAGGTGCTCGAGCGCCGCCGCCATCGAGAGCGGGTTCGCGTTGTAGCAGTCGTTCAGGAGGACGCCGCCGTCCGGGAGGGGCAGCTCCTCGCCGCGCAGGCGCGACAGCTCCACGTGCCGCGCGCCCTTCTGCGCCTTCCCGAGCGGGAGGCCAAGGGCGTGGTAGGCGGCGAGCGCGGCCAGCGCGTTCGTCGCGTTGTAGCGCGACGAGAAGCTGAACTCGAGCGTGAGCGGGCGCCCGAAGGCCTCGACGCGGATCCGCGCGCTGCGCTCGCGCCCTGCGAAGTAGCTCAGGGTCACGTCGCCGCCGTCGCCGAAGCGGTAGACGGTGATGTCGTCCCTGTGGAGATACGGCTCGAGGTAGGCCTCGCCGGCGGGGACGACGGCGGTGCCGCCCGGCGGCAGGCTCTCGACCAGCTCCGCCTTCGCCTGCGCGACGCGCTCGACCGTGCCGAGGAGCTCGAGGTGCACGGGCCCGACGCTCGTCACGATGCCGACGTCGGGCTGCGCGATCTCGCAGAGCTCCGCGATCTGCCCGAGGCCGCGCATCCCCATCTCGACGATGGCGATCTCGGTGTCCTCCTCGAGCCGGCAGAGCGTCAGCGGGAGGCCGATCTCGTTGTTCTGGCTGCCCTCGGCCACGATCGTGCGCGCGTGCGGGAGGCAGAGGGCGCCGAGGATGTCCTTCGTCGAAGTCTTCGCGGTGGAGCCGGTGACCGCCACGACCTTGGCGCTCGACCGCTCGCGTACCGCCTGCCCGAGCGCCCCGAGCGCGCCGAAGGCGTCCTCGGGGACGAGTGCCGCGGCGGCTCCTGCCGCGAGGGCGTCGGCGACGAAGTCGACCCCGCCGCCGACCGCGACGAACAGGTCGCCCGGCCCGGTGCGCCGGGAGTCGATCGTGACGCCGGTCGCCCGCTCGGCGCCCGCGGCACGCTGGAGGCGGCCGGGCGCGAGCGCTTCGACGTCGTCGAGCCCGAGCGGGATCATGCCGTTGCTCCCAGGCGCCGGAGGGCGTCGCGGGCGACCTCGCGGTCGTCGAACGGGATCGTGCGGTCGGCCAGCTCCTGGCCCTGCTCGTGGCCCTTGCCGGCGATGACGACCACGTCCCCCTCGCCGGCTGCCTCGATCGCGTGCGCGATGGCCGCGGCGCGGTCGGGCTCGACCTCCTCCCCACCGTCCATGCCCGCCAGGATCTCCTCGATGATCGCCCCGGGCTCCTCGCCGCGGGGATTGTCGGAGGTGACGATCGCACGGTCGGCGAGCCGATTGACGACCTCGCCCATCAGCGGGCGCTTGGCGCGGTCGCGGTCGCCCCCGCAGCCGAACACGCAGATCAGGCGGCCGGACGTGAGGCGGCGGGCCTCCGAAAGGACGTTCTCGAGCGCCTCCGGCGTGTGCGCGTAGTCGACGAGGACGGCGAACGGCTGCCCCTCGTCCACGGGCTCGAAGCGGCCGGGTACGCCCGGGACGTGCTCGACGCCGCGCACGATGGCGTCGTCCTCGATGCCGAGCAGGCGTCCGGCGGCGATCGCACCGAGGACGTTCTCGACGTTGAAGCGGCCGCGGAGCCGCGGGCGCACGGCCAGGCCGGCCGCGCGAAAGCTCGTCGCCGACGGCGTCAGCTCGAGCTCCTCGGGCCTGCACGTCGGCGTCGTCGGCGAGACCGAAGGTGAGCAGCTCGCTCCCGAGCCCTCGGAGCTCCTCCGCGAGCCGCCGGCCGTGCGCGTCGCCGACGTTGACCGCGGCGGGAGGCCGGTGGCCGTCCACGTCGGGCTCCGTGAAGAGCCGCCGCTTGGCGTCGTAGTACGCCTCGAGGGTGGCGTGGAAGTCGAGGTGGTCCTGGGAGAGGTTCGTGAAGACGAGCGCCCGGAAGCGCGTCCCGACCAGGCGCTTCAGCTCGGACCGCGTGCGACGAGGCCTCCATCGCGCAGCTTCGGTCCCCGGCGTCGAGGAGCTCGCGGAAGGCGCGTTGGAGGTCGATCGCCTCGGGAGTCGTGCGGATGACGGCGCGCCGCTCGCCCCCGATGCGCATCTCGACGGTGCCGAGCAGCCCGGGGCGGCGGCCTGCCGCGGCGAGGACCGAGTAGAGGACGAACGCGGTGGTCGTCTTCCCGTTCGTCCCCGTCACGCCGGCCACCTCGAGCTCGCGGGTGGGCCGGCCGAAGAAGGCGTCGGCGGCGAGCGCCATGGCGAGCCTGGCGTCCGGGACGACGAGCTGGGGAACCGGCAGGGCGAGCGGCCGCTCGACGAGGAGCGCCGTTGCCCCGCGCGCGACCGCGTCCGGAGCGAAGTCGTGACCGTCGACGCGCCGGCCGGGGACACAGACGAAGAGGCTGCCCGGCGTGACGCGGTGGGCGTCGTACACGAGATCGGCCACGAGCACGGGCGCCGGGTCGCGGACTTCGACGGGCCCGACGGCGTCGGCGATCGTCTCGAGCGGGATTGGGGGCGTCTCGGGCACGGAGTCAGGCTCTGTTCTGCGCCGGTGGCGCTGTTCTTCCTCGATCCTGCGTGCATTCTGGCGCGGTCCGTCACACACGCGCGCAGATTCCCTCGCTAAACGCGCGCGCGCGTCTGACTAGTCGCGCCCTGCGAGGTGCGCGTCCGGCGGGATCTCGAGGTACTGGAGCGCGAACTGGGCGATCTCCGCGAACGGAGGCGCGGCGACGACGCCGCCCCAGATCGCGCCTCGCGGCTCGTCCACTGTGACCAGCACGACGAGGCGCGGGCGACTGGCGGGCGCAAAGCCGACGAACGACGCAACATAGCGTGTGTCGGAGTAGCCCCCGGTCGGCTCGGGCTTCGCGGCCGTGCCCGTCTTGCCAGCGACGCGGTACCCGGGGATCTGCGCGGTCGTGCCGGAGCCCTCCTCGACGACGCCCCGGAGCATCTTCGTGAGCTGGTCGGCCGTCCTCTCCGACAGAACGCGCCGGCGCCTGGGCTCCGCCCGGTCCCGGCCCTCGACGTGGTCGACGAGGTGCGGCTGCTGCCACACGCCCCCGTTTGCGATCGCGCCGTATGCCGCGGCCATCTGCATCGGCGTGACGGCGATCCCCTGCCCGATGGGGACGTTGCCGATGGTCGAGCCGGACCACTCCTCGGGCCGCAGGACGATTCCTGGCGACTCGCCGGGGTAGTCGATCCCCGTCTTGCGACCGAACCCGAAGCGCTTGATCCACTCGGCGAGCCTGGCACGCTGGAGCTGGAGCGCGAGCGTGACGACGCCGACGTTCGAGGAGCGCGACAGGATCTCGAACACGGACATGGTCTGCGTCCCGCGCGGCAGCGCGTCGTGGATGACGCGGTCGGCGACCGGCAGCTTGTACGGGAGCCTGAACTTCGTCGAGGGCGAGACCAGGTTCGACTCGAGAATGCCGCCGACGGTTACTACCTTGAACGTCGAGCCGGGCTCGTAGGTGTCGGTGATCGCACGATTTCGCAGGCGATCCTCTCTCGACTTCGCGATCGTCGAATACAGGTTCGCGTCGAAGCCCGGCTCCACGGCGAGCGCGAGCACGGCACCGGTCCTCGGATCGAGGACGACCGCGGACGCCGACTCCGCGCCCCATCGCGCCACCGTGCGCCGGAGCACGCGCTCGACCTGGCCCTGGATGGTGTGGTCGACGGTCAGGATGACGTCGCGGCCGTTCTCGACCTGGGTCGACTCGACCACGTCGATGGTGCGCCCGAACGGGTCGCGGACGATCGTCTTCGAGCCGGCCTTGCCGGCCAGCTCCTTGTCCAGCTGCAGCTCGAGGCCCGAGAGGCCGCGGTTCTCCGTCCCGGCGTAGCCGACGACCTCAGACGCGACCGTACGCTGCGGGTACACGCGGCGTTCCTCCGCGTTGAAGCCGATCCCCGTCAGCTTCTCGGCCTTCAGCGCGTCGGCCTTCTCCGGGTCTGCCTTCCGCGCGAGGTAGACGAACCCGCGCGAGCGGTCGGCGAGCAGCGGGTAGAGCTTTCCCGGATCGAGGTCCAGCGCTTCGCCGACGGCGATGGCGGTCTCGCGCGGATCCGCGATCTGCTTTGGGTTCGCGTAGACGGTCGTCGCACGCTCGCCGAAGGCGAGCTGAACACCCTGTCGGTCGAAGATCGTGCCGCGGCTCGCCGGGACGTCGAGGTGCTCCCGGTGCTGGCTCGTCGCGAGGCGGTCGAGCGTCTGCGCCTTGACCGCCTGGAGCCAGGCGACGCGTGCGAACGCCGCGAAGAAGACGACCGCGAAGACCGCGACGAGGAGCCGGAGGCGCCTGTTCGCCTGGCGCACGGGCCGCTACTCCTTGACGTGCGCGAGCCGGACGTAGGTGGTCTCGGCGGGCTCGACGAGCCCGATCCTGTGAACGGCGATCGCCTCGACCCTGCCGGCCGCCGCTGCGCGGGAGAGATCGGCTTCGAGGTTGTCCCGGCGCGCCGCGAGCTCGTTCCGCTCGGTCTCGAGCTCCTCGGCCTGCATGTTGAGCCGGAGCACGGCCACGTTCAGCGCGACGATGCCGGCGAGGAGGGTTGCGACGACGATGATCCAGACGACGTTGCCCGTGACGCGCGGCCGCGTTGCCGTCCGGCGCCGGGGAGCGGGACGCGGCCGGGTACGCGGCCGAGTGCTCGGACGCGGCGCTCGACGTGGCTCGGCACGTGCCGTCGCGCCAGTCGCCATCAGACCTTCACCGCCACCCGCAGCCGGGCCGACGAGGCGCGCGGGTTCTCCGCAGTCTCGGCGGGCGAGGGGCGAACCGCCTTGCGCGTGACGAGGCGGAGCGTGGGCTCCTTCCCGCAGACGCACACGGGCAGGTCGGGCGGGCAGGTGCAGCCGCGCGCCTGCGCCGCGAAGAAGCGCTTGACGATGCGGTCTTCGAGCGAATGGAAGCTGATCACGGCCAGACGGCCGCCGGGGCGCAGGAGCCTGAGCGCGACGGGAAGCGCCTGCTCGACGGACTCGAGCTCCTCGTTGACGACGATCCGGAGCGCCTGGAATACGCGCTTTGCCGGATGGCCGTCGCCGAAGCGGCGCGGTGCGGGGATCGCGGCGCGGACGACCTCGACGAGATCGGTCGTACGCTCGAAGGGCCGCTCGGCGCGACGGCGCACGATGGCGCGTGCGATCTGCCGGGAGAAGCGCTCCTCCCCGTACCTGCGGAAGACCTCGGAGAGCTCGCGCTCGCCGAGCTCGTTGACGACGTCCGCGGCCGTGCGCGGCGCCGAGGCGTCCATGCGCATGTCGAGCGGGGCATCGGCGGCGTACGAGAAGCCGCGCTCGGGGCGGTCGATCTGCATGCTCGAGACGCCGAGGTCGAGCAGGATCGCGTCGGCCTGGACGTCGTTGTCGGCGAGCTGGCCCAGGACGACGGCGAAGTCTCCGCGCAGGAAGCGCGCCTGGACGTTCGCGTGGCGCTGGAAGCGCTCGAAGTACGGGCGCACGCTCGCGTCGCGGTCGATCGCGATGAAGCGGCCCTGCCCGGCCAGGTCGGCCGCGAGCAGCTCCGCGTGACCGCCGGCGCCGAACGTGCCGTCGACGACCGTCTCGCCCGGGCTGGACGGCGAGGAGCTCGCGCACCTCGTCGGCGAGGACGGGGACGTGATCAGCTCTCTCGTGCCGCAAGGCGTTCCGCAACAACTTCCGCCCTCCTTTCGACATCTTCGAGCTGGACGCGCCAGGCGTCGCGGTCCCAGACCTCGAGGTAGTCCCCGGCGCCGGCCACGATCACCTCGCGGCCGAGGTCCGCCTTCGCCATGAGGCCGGCCGGGAGCGTGACGCGCCCCTGCTTGTCGAGCTCCGCCTCCACGGTGGCGGAAAAGAGGTAGCGGCGCATGTCGCGCGCCTCGCGGCTGAACCGGTCGAGCCCCGCGAGGCGCACGCTCACGAAGTCCTCCCAGCCTTCGCGCGTGTACACGGCGAGACACGGCTCGATGCCGCGCGTGATGACGACGCCGTCCGCGAAGGACTGGCGAAACCGAGCGGGAAGCGTAAGTCGGTTCTTGTCGTCGATCGTGTGCTCGTACTCACCGAGAAGCATCGGCCGAAGCCTTCCGTTGTCTCCACTTCGCCCCACTGTAGACCACAATCCCCCACGACGCAACCCTTCGGGCCCACTCGCCGAGCGGGGGATAATGGCGAGGCCGGCAGCCGCGACGGAGGAGGGAGATCGGTGCAGGCGCAACTGACCAGGGAGGAGCTCGCGAGGCTCCTGCGCGAGGCCGAGCAGGCGCACGCCGCCTACGAGAAGGAGCTCGGGAGCCGGGACGAGGACTGGCCCGGCTGGTACGCCGACTACATCCTGCGCCGCCTCGAGGGGCCGACCGGCTAGGAGGGTCCGCGAGACCGTGCGCGCCGCGGCGGGTCAGCGCCTCGGCGCCGCGCTCGGCCGCGAAGGCGATCGCCGCCTCGACGTCGTCCCCGCGCGCGAGCGCGAAAGTAAGGCCGGCCGCGAAGCTGTCGCCGGCGCCGTAGGCGTCCGCGATCGGCCCGGGCAGAGGCACGGGCTCGAAGGCGCCGGAGCGGCAGTCCGCCGTGCCCCACGTTCCTCCCTCGCGCGCCCGGACGTCGCCACGACGAGCTTCGGCTGCGGCTCGAGGTCGCCGCGTCCGTAGCGCTCGCTCGGGTCGTGCGCGCTCCGGACGAGCGCGTCGAGCTCGACGCCGGCCTCCGCCAGGACGGGGAGCGAGCGCGCCGTGGCCACGAGCAACCGCGCGCGCGCCGGGCCGCCCTCGCCGCGCCGGCGTCGCCGCTGACGAAGTAGACGGCGTCCGCGTCCGCCAGCTCCTCCCACGGCAGCGGGTCGTCGCCCCGTGGCACGTGCTTCTCGCCGAGGATCGTGATCGTCCGCTCGCCCCGTCCGTCCACGAAGGTGAAGCCGCGGCGCTGCGGCTCCGGGTGCCGCGACGCCTCGACGCGGACGCCGAGCCCGGTGAGCTGGGCACGCGCGGCCTCGCCCGAGCTCGTCCCGCCCGAGCGCGGTGAAGAGCGTGCACGAGCCGGCCAGGCGGGCGAGCTGCACCGAGGCCGACGCCTCCTCCTCCGGCCGCCTCCGACCACCACTCGCTCGCCTGGATGATCTCCCCGGCCGCGGGCACACGGTCGACGCGCGCGAACTCGACCCACTCGACGTGTCCGACGACCGCGGCGCGCATCGCGGGCAGTCTCACATCTCGGCGCCGTCACGCGTTTCAACGGATGATGGAAGCCGTGGCCGCGATCCCTCCCTTCGAGCGCTTCTACGAGGAGCGCAAGGACGAGATCTTCGGCTACCTCGCGCGCCTGCTGGGCGCGAGGCCGCCGAGGACGCGTTCCAGGAGACGTTCCTGCGGGCGCTGCGCGGCTACGGGAAGCTCGAGCACGGCCGCCACCTGCGGGCCTGGGCGTTCACGATCGCGACGCGGGTCGCCGTCGACCAGCGGCGCAGGGCCACGCCGGTCACCGAGGCGCCCGATGTTCCCGTTCACGACGAGCGGCCCGGTCTACGCCGAGCTGGAGCACCTCGCAGGAGAGCTCCCGCCGACCGAGCGGGCGGCCGTCGTGCTGCGCTACGGCTACGACCTCTCCTACGACGACATCGGCGCCGCGCTCGGCTCGAGCGCGGAGGCCGCCCGCGCCGCCGCCTCGTCCGGCGTTCGGCGCCTGCGAAGAAAGGAGAACGCATGACCACCGTCCCCGACAGGATCGATCGCCGCTTCCGGGAGGCCGCGGCCACGGCCGGGCTCCTCGACGTCGCCTACGACTACACCGACTCCCCCGTCGGCAAGCTCCTCGTCGCCACGAGCGAGCGCGGGCTCTGCCGGATCTCCGTTCGACCCGGAGCCCGAGCGGGAGCTCGACTGGCTCTCCCGGGCCTTCGGCGCGCGCGTCCTGCGCTCCGCCGCGACCGATCGACCCCGTCCGCCGCGAGCTCGACGAATACTTCGAGGGCGGGCGCAGGGAGTTCGACCTGCCGGTCGACCTCACTCCGCTCCCCGACTTCCAGCGGGACGTGCTCGTGGAGCTGATCCGCGTCCCCTACGGGCACGTCGACACGTACGGAGGCCTCGCCCGGAAGATCGGAAAGCCGCGCGCGGCGCGGGCGGTCGGCGGGGCGCTCAACCGCAACCCGATCCCGATCGTCGTCCCGTGCCACCGCGATCGTGGGCGCGAGCGGCAGCCTCACCGGCTACGCGGGCGGGCTCGAGCGCAAGCAGGCGCTGCTCGGCCTCGAGGGCGCGCTCCTCCCGGGGAACCTAGGCCGCTTCGCCGGTGCGTGCGCGCATGCGGCGAAGCAGCTCGAGACGCAGCTGCTCGCCGGTGAGATGCCCCGCGTTTCGCGGGTAGGCGATCAGCAGGTGGAGCGCCGGCGAGGCCTCCGTCGGGCCGTCCGGCTCGACGGAGTGCGGCGGCGAGGCCGGGAGCGGCGCGTGCACGACGGCGACCTTGCCCGTCCGGGCGCCGTGCAAGCGGGCGTAGCACTCCCGCTCGTCGAGCGGCCTGAGCCTCGCGCGCCTGCCGAGGATCCGCACGCGCCGAGCCTAGCGCGGGCGGCGGCCGGAACCCCAGGAAGCGGGCGCCGTGGGCTCGTGGGTCGCGGACGGGCTCAGGCCCTACGCCCGCGCTAGGCGGCCGCCCCGAAGCCCCCGCCGCCGGGGGTCTCGATCGTGACCGACTCGCCCGCGTCCAGCGAGCGCGTGACCTTGGCCGCTACCTCGTCCCCGTCGACGAGGTTGCGCCCGGGCGAGCCTGACTCGCCGCCGCGCGTCCCGCCGGGCCCACGCGCGCGCCGCTCGCTGACAATCGAGACGCGGCACGGCTCGAGCGCCGTGATCTCGCGGATGACGCCGTCGCCTCCCCAGAAGCGGCCCTTCCCGCCCGATCCGAGCCGAAGCGCGTAGCGCTCGACCCGGAGCGGGTAGGCGAGCTCGAGCGCCTCGACCGGGGTGTTGAGGGTGTTCGACATGGCGACGTGGACGGCCGAGGGCCCGTCGGCGGTCGGGCACCCACCCTGGCCGCCGGCGATCGTCTCGTAGTAGGTGAAGCGCGCGTTGCCGAACGTGAGGTTGTTCATCGTTCCCTGGCCCTGAGCAGGCACCGGGACGGCCTGTCCGAACGCGCGGAAGACCACGTCGGCGATTCGGCTCGATGTCTCGACGTTGCCCGCGACCACCGCGGCCGGAGAACGGGCGTTGACGAGCGAGCCCTCGGGCGCGGTCACCGTCACGGGCGCGAAGGCGCCGCCGGAGGCAGGGACGTCCGGATCGGTGAGACAGCGCACGACGAAGTACGCGGCCGACCGCGTGACCGCGATCGGGCAGTTGAGATTGCCCGGATGCTGCGGATCCGTCCCGGCGAAGTCGATCGCGATCGTCTCCCCCGCGATCGTGACGGCGGCGCGGACGACGAGCTCGCCCTCGGGAGCCTCGAGCACATCCGAGGCCTCGTAGCGACCGTCCGGCAAGCCCGCGATGGCCGCGCGCACGCGCCGCTCCGAATACGCGTACAGCTCGTCCATCGCCGCGATCACGCGGTCGTGCCCGCGGCGTTCGCAGAGCTCCCGCGAGGCGGCGCTCCGCCAGCCGGTGCGCGGCGAGCTGCGCGCGAAGGTCGCCGCGCCGCTCGTCCGGGTTGCGCATGTTCGCGAGCAGGATCGTCACGACCTCGTCGGTCAGGCGGACCGGCGGGACGACGAGCCCCTCCTGGTAGAGGTCGGTCGAGCCCGCGGGGAGGCTCGCGGGCTCCGAGCCGCCGACGTCCGCGTAGTGGGCGCGCGACACCGCAAAGCCGACGCCGGTGCGGGAGACGAGCGTGATGTCGGGGAGGTGCGTCCCGCCCGTGAAGGGGTCGTTGACGACGAACACGTCGCCCGGGCTCCGGCCCGCGCTCGCGCACGGCGGCCACCGCCTCCGGCATTGCGCCGAGGTGGACGGGGATGTGCTCGGCCTGCGCGATCATGCGGCCGTCGGGGGCGAAGAGCGCGGTCGAGCAGTCGCGGCGCTCCTTGATGTTGGCCGAGAACGCGGAGCGGACGAGGACCGCGCCCATCTCCTCGGCGACCGCCCGAAGCGCGCTGCCGAGAACTTGGAGCTCGATATTCACGATCCCGTCACGCTCTCGTCAGGATCAATGTGCTATTCCCATCCCTAGCCCCCTCCCACCCGGGGGGAAGCCAGCAGGTGGCGCCGTCGAGCTCCACCACTGCGGGGCCGCGGACGGTTGCGCGGGTCGCCGCCGTGCAGCCGGAGCTCGGGGCCCGGGGTCACCTCCGCGCTGCGAACCGCGACGAGCTCGATCGGGCCGCCCGCGGTCGGCAGTAGCCGTAGCGCTCCTCGTGCGCGCGGTGGAACGCCTCGACGGGGTCGCCCTCGAGCGACACCGTCAGCTCGAAGGACTGGCCCTTGTAGCGAAGGTCGACCTCGCCATGCTCGCGGAAGGAGGCCCGCCTCGTCGAACGGGATCACGTAGGAGCGCACACGGTCGCGCCGCTCCTCGCTCGCCACCAGCCCGAGCGCGGAGAGGACGCCCGCCGCCGCGGGGACGAGCACCTTGCGGATGCCGAGCTCCTCCGCCAGCTCGCAGGCGTGGAGCGGGCCGGCGCCGCCGAAGGCGACGAGCGCGAAGTCGCGCGGGTCGTGACCGCGCTCGACGGAGACGAGGCGGAGCGCGCGGAGCATCTCGGCGTTGACGACGTCGACGACCGCCTGGGCGTCGAAGTCGCCGAGCGCGAGCTCCGCCGCCGTGCGGTCGAGCTCGAGCCCGCCGGCCAGCGTGGCCGGGAGGCGCCCCAGGACGAGGTTCGCGTCGGTGACGGTCGGCTCCAGCCCGCCGCGGCCGTAGCAGGCCGGCCCGGGATCGGCGCCCGCGCTCTGCGGCCCGACGCGGAGCGCCCCGCCGGCGTCGCGCCAGACGATCGAGCCGCCGCCCGCCCCCACCGTCTGCAGGTCGACCGTCGGAAGGCGGATCGGGAAGCCGCCCAGCTCGCGCTCGGCCGCCCGCCCGACCCGGCCGCCGGCGATCAGGCAGACGTCGGTCGAGGTCCCGCCCATGTCGAGCGAGATCGCGTTCTCGACGCCGGCGAGCGCCGCGATCCGCGCCGCCCCGACGACCCCCGCCGCCGGCCCGGAGACGAGGACGAGCGACGGATGGCGCGCGGCCTCGTCGAGCGTGCAGACGCCGCCCGAGGAGCGCATGACGAGCGGCTCGACCAGCCCGGCCTCGCGGCAGCGGTCCGCGAGCGACCAGAGGTAGTCCGCGAGCACCGGGCCGAGGTAGGCGTCGACCGCCGTCGTCGAGGCGCGCTCGTACTCCCGGAACTCGGGCGCGACCTCGTGCGAGGCGACGACGTGCGCGTCGGGGAGCCGGCGGCGGACCTCGTCGGCCACGAGCCGCTCGTGCGTCGAGTCGCGGAAGGAGAAGAGGAGGCAGATCGCGACCGCCTCCGCGTCGATCTCGGGCAGCGAGTCGAGGTCGAGCGGCTCGACGACGCCCTGCGGGGCCGACGCGCTCGTGGACGCCGAAGCAGCGCTCGAGCGGGACGAGCGGCTCCGGGTGCCTGTCGCAGAGCCGGTAGAGGTGCGCCCGCGTCTGACGGCGCAGGTGCAGGACGTGCTCGAAGCCGGCCGTGCCGACGAAGGCGGTCCGGGCGCCCTTGCGCTCGAGGAGCGCGTTCGTCGCGATCGTCGTCCCGTGCGTGAAGCGCTCGAGCGGGACGTCGGCGGCCCCGACCTCCGTGGCCGCCTTGACGACCGAATGCTCCTGCGCGCGAACGGTCGGCACCTTCGCCGTGCGGAGCTCGCCGTCGGCGAGGAGCACGGCGTCCGTGAAGGTGCCTCCGACGTCGATCCCGAGGATCGCCACGCGGCACGTCTACCACGGCGGCCCGACGCCGGGGCTGCACGCGGCGTGGCGGCGCCGGTACGAGCGGGCCTTCGTGCGGTTTCCGCACACGGCCATCGAGCACCACTGGCGCGAGCGGTTGCGGGCGCGGTCGTAGAAGGCCCAGCCGCAGCGATCCGCCCGGCAGGCCTTCAGCCGGCTCCAGGTCCCGTCCGCCATCGCGGCCGCGACGATCGCGACCAGGCGGCCAAGCGCCGCGTCGACGCCTCCCGCCGCAGGCTCGAGCCGGGCGCTGCCGGCGGGGTCGAAGCGGAGCGCGAGACGAGCACGGTCCGCCGCCTGGCCGAGGGTGAGCGCCGCCTCCTTGCGAACGCTGACGCCGTTGTTCTCGAGCAGGAGGCCGCGCATCGCCTCGCGGAGCCGGCGCGCGTCGTGGAGGTCGGCCCCGCTTGCCCGCCCCCCGGGTGCCAGCCCGCGCTCGCCGAGCCAGGCCAGCAAGGCCTCCGGATCTGCGAGCTCGTCGGCGCCGCTCTCGACGTCGAGCGTGTTGACGAAGAGACGCACGAGCTCGAGGTCGCCGGGTGCTGACATCTCTCATAACCATCTATGATAGATCACCGGTTACCGGGCGACCAGGAGGCATCCATGCCCGACGCGCCCTACAGCGTGGCCCACGTGTCCGAGATCGTCACCCCGTCGTGGGAGCAGGAGTACGTCGATGGCAGCTAGCGCCGCCTGGAGCGCAGAGCTTCCCCTCGTCGGCGCCGGCGGCGAGCCGGTCGACCTCTGGCGGTCGATCCAGTCGCACGGGCTCGTCGACCTGCCCCCCATGCGAATCGACGAGGACGCGCGCGCGCTCGAGATCACGGTGCCCCTCCCGTCGGCGAGGCCGCGGACCGTGCAGGATCGCCGAGGGCCGGCCGGGGCACGCGGAGATCGCCGTGGCCGGGCGTGCGCCCGGAGGTCGCGCTGGCGGCCGACGTCCTCGCCGCAGCCGCGCACGTCCTCCGGCTGGACGAGGACCTCTCCCCCTTCTATGCGGCCGCGGCGGACGATCCCGAGCTCGCCTGGGCCGCCGCCGGAGCCGGCCGGCTCGTCCGCAGCCCGACCGTCTTCGAGGAGGTCGTGAAGACGATCTGCACGACGAACTGCGCCTGGTCGGCGACGGAGCGGATGGTCGGCGCGCTCGTCGAGCACCTCGGCGAGCCGGCCGCGGGCGCGCGCGGACGGGCCGTACGGCCGCGCCTTCCCGACGCCCGGAGGCCATGGCCGCCGCCGACGAGGCCTTCTACCGGGACGTCGTGCGCGCCGGCTACCGCGGCGCCTACCTGCGCTCGCTCTCCGCCGACGAGGCCTCCGGCGCGCTCGACCTCGAGGCGCTCGGCCGGGCGTCCCGCGACGAGCTCCCCGACGACGACCTGGCGGCGCTTCTCCTTGCCCTCCCGGGCGTCGGCCCGTACGCGGCGGCGCACATCATGATGCTGCTCGGACGCTACTCGCGGCTCGTCCTCGACTCGTGGACGCGGCCCAAGTACGCCGGCCTGAACGGTGGCAGGCCCGTGAAGGACGCGACCATCGAGCGCCGCTTCCGCCGCTACGGCCCCTACGCGGGCCTCGCGTTCTGGCTCGTCCTCACGCGCGACTGGGTTCCGGACGCGTGACCCCGAGCCCGCTACCGCGACGGGGCGAGGAAGATCGCCCCGATCGCCGTCGCCGCCTTCGCCTTCTCCCTCTCCTTCGGGGTGCTCGCGCGAGCGTCCGGGATCGACGCGCTGGAGGCGATCGTCATGTCCGCGACGACCTTCGCCGGCTCGGCGCAGTTCGCGGTCGCCTCCATCCTCGGGGTCGGCGGAGGAATCGCCTCCGCCATCGTCGCCGCGACGCTCCTGAACGCCCGCTACGCGCCGATCAGCGTCTCGATCGCGCCGATCTTCGTCGGCGGCCGGCTGCGGCGGCTCCTCGAGTCGCAGCTGATCGTGGACGAGTCCTGGGCGATGTCGCGCCGCGCCGGACGGCCGCTACGACCGCCGCCTCCTCGTCGGCGCCGGGCTCGTCCTCTACGTCTGCTGGGTCGGCGGGCACCGTCGTCGGGGCGCTCGCCGGCGAGGCCCTCGGCGACCCGGCCGACCTCGGCCTGGACGCCGCTTTCCCCGCGCTCTTCCTCGCCCTGCTCGTGCCGCAGGTGCGCTCGCGGCGGGCGCTGGCCGCGGCGGTTCTCGGCGGGACGATCGCTCTCGTGCTCCTCCCCGTCACCCCCGCAGGCGTCCCCATCGTCGCCGCCGCCGCCGCCTGCCTGCTCGGCTGGAGGAGGCCGTGAGCGAGACCTGGATCGTCATCGCCGTCGTCGGCGCGGCCACGATCGCGCTCAAGTCGGTCGGGCCCGTGCTCCTCGGAGGCAAGCCGCTACCCGAGCACCTGACCGGCGTCGTCGAGCTCCTCGCCCCCGCGCTCCTGGCCGCGCTCGTCGTCACGCAGGTCGTCGGCGGAGACGAGGAGATCGTGCTCGACGCCCGCCTCGTCGGCCTCGGCGCGGCGGTCGTCGCGATCCTCCTCCGGGCGCCGCTCCTCGTCGTCGTCGTGGCCGCGGCGGCGCGACGGCCTGCGTGCGCGCGTTCGGGTAGCGCCACTTGACACCTTGGGCGAGTGCCGGAAGACTGCCCAGGCGCCAGGCAGAAAAGGGGGAATCGCGCCGAGCATTCCTAGTCGGTCAGCCGACTCGGGTCGACGTTCGAGCTCGGCGGCCTCGCGCGCGCTCCCGCCCAGCACTTAGGAGGTGGCTATGCGATTCCGATCTCTCGGCGTCGTCGCAGCCGTCGCGGTCAGTCTGCTGACCCTCGCGACGGCGTCGGCGACACCGCCCGTCCCTGCGGCCAGCACGTTCGAAACGAAGAACCTGAAGGCCATAGGCCACTCGTTCTTCCCGAACACCCCGAACCTTCCCGGGCTGACGTTTACCGCGAACTCGGACTTGGCCTTCTGGGGCAAGCTCGCGTTCCAGGGGCACTACACGGGGTTCCGGATCGTGGATATCTCGAATCGGAAGAAGCCGAAGGAGATCTCATTCACCGACTGCTTCGGAAACCAGGGCGACATCGTCGTCTGGAAGGACATCCTCGTCCGCTCATGGAACTCGCCGGCGACGGGCACCGGCTCCTCACAGCTGACCTGTGACGGCCAGGCGGTGCCGTTGGGCTGGGAGGGCCTGCACGTCTTCGACATCAGCGACAAGAAGAACCCTGAGCTCATCGGCGAGGTGGAGCTCAGTGCGAGGCTGATGGCCGACAGGGAGTCCCAGAACGGCGCCATCGGGTGCGGCTCGCACACGGCGACGCTCGTCCCGGACAAGAAGAACGACCGGGTCCTGATCTACAACCAGACGTCCGGCGGGCCCCTGCC
The DNA here is from genome assembly GCA_963794055.1 of uncultured Actinomycetes bacterium. Taxonomy (GTDB): domain Bacteria; phylum Actinomycetota; class Thermoleophilia; order Gaiellales; family Gaiellaceae; genus JAIBJN01. The sequence continues at coordinate 48,253 of CAWCCL010000019.1, read as the reverse complement.
CGCTTCATCTCGATCATCGAGGTGCCGCTCGACGATCCGGCGGACGCACGGTGGCTCCGAGACGAGCCGCTCACGGAGGCCGACGCTTGTCACGACTCCGGCGTCATCCTCGGCAAGGTGAAGATGCTGGCCTGCGCGAGCCATGACCATGCGAACGTGTACAGCCTGGGCGGCAAGCGGGGCGGCTCGCTCGAGGACCCCGAGTTCCTCTACACGATCCAGGAGGAGGGCGTCTGCAACATCCCCGACCCCAACGGGTACCGACCCGCAACGTCCGTGCAACGGGAACTGGCACTCCGCGGGGTTCACGTGGGACGGCAAGGTCATCATCCTCGGCTGGGAGCCCGGCGGCGGATCGCAGCCTGAATGCGAGGCGACCGATCCCGATGTCAAGAAGAGCTGGTTCTTCTACGACTCGAGGCACGGCGCGAAGGTCGGGCAGTTCGTCCTCCCGCGGCCGCAGACCGCAACCGAGAACTGCACGATCCACAACTACAACACCGTGCCAACGAAGAAGGGCTACTACCTCGTCGGCGGCAACTACCAGGCCGGGATCAGCGTGGTCAGGCTTCTCGAACCCGGCGAACGCGAAGGAGATCGCGTACGCCGACCCGGCGCCGCTCGTGCCGACACAGCTCGGCGGCGACTGGTCTACGTACTGGTACAACGGGCTCGTCTACGAGTCGGACATCACCCGCGGCCTGCTCATCTGGGATTCGAAGAAGAACATCGGCAACGCCAAGAAGCTGCGCCATCTGAATCCGCAGACGATCGAGTTCTCGCTCGGCAAGGACCGCAAGAAGCGCGACAAGGACAAGGACTAGCTGAGTCTCTCTGTCCCGTTGGCCGAGGGAGGCCGCCACCTGGCGGCCTCCCCCTTGACAAGGGGCTAGAAAGCGAAAAGACTTCCCCGGTCAGGCAAGCACTTGGGGGAGCTGGCCGAACATCCGCGTCTGCACGCCGGCCGAACGGCCGGCCGTCGGCTGCTCCCTGCGAACAGGAGGTATGCGTGGTGAAAGGAGCTTTCGTGCAGAGATTGCGACTCTTGATCGCATGTGCAGCTGTGGTCATCGGGATCACGGTCCCCTTGACCGCGTCGGCCGTACCGCCGGGCGCGGCTTTGGCGACGGCCACGTTCGAGTACACGAAGAACATGCATCCGCTCGGCTTCTCGCCGAACCCGGTGCCCCTGGACAACACCGTGCCGGGGCAGGGTGTGTTCAACTCCGACCTCGCCTTCTGGGGGAACACGGCCGTGCAGGGCACGTACTCCGGCTTCCGGCTCGTCAACGTTTAGGAGCCGGACAACCCGGTGGAGATCGTCGACTGGACGGAGTGCACCAGCCCGACGAGCACCGTGGGCAACCAGGGCGACGTCATCGTTTGGGGCGACCTCGTCATCCGCTCCTGGAACTCGCCGACACCCGCACCCCAGGTGGGCGGCGTGAACATCCCCGTCACCGACCCGGCGCGGTACACGACACCGGGCGCGTTCTGCGGTGACTGGCCCATGTTCCGCGAACCGGCGGCTCCGCCGCTCCCCGAGCGAGGCCAGGAGGGCGTGCACATCATCGACATCAGCGACCCGGCCAACCCTGACGTGATCGGGTTCGTCGACATCCCGTGCGGATCGCACACCGAAACGGTCGTGCCCGATCTCGCCAACAACCGGTTGCTCGTCTACAGCAACGCCTCGGCAAACACGACCTTCGGGTCGCCGGCGCCCGGCGAAGAGCCTCTCAACTGCCGCGGCATCGACATCATCGAGGTGCCGCTGGACAACCCGGCAGCGGCGTCGTACCTGAACTTCCTGCCCTCGGGCGACCCGGCTACGCCGGTGGAGGAACACCATGCCTGTCATGACAGCGCCGTGATCCTCGGCGATGCCATGAAGGTCGCCTGCTCGGGCGGCAACAGCCTCACCATCTGGACCACCGACCCCGCTGAGGGCGGCTCGATCGAGGAGCCGATGTTCATGCACCACACAGAGTTCGCGGGCGTGACGATCGGCCACACGGCGTCCTTCACCTGGGACGGCAAGTACGCCATCTTCGGGCACGAGCCCGGTGGTGGTGGCCAGGCGCAGTGCCAGGCGACGAGCAGCGTCGTCAACCGGACGCTCTTCTTCGTCGAGGTGGAGACAGGCGAGGTCGCCGGCACGATCCTTCACCCACGGCCGCAGACGAACCTCGAGAACTGCACGTGGCACAACCTCAACGTCGTACCGACGGACAAGCGCTACGTCCTCGTCGCCGGCAACTACCAGTCGGGATCTCGGTCGTCGACTTCACAGATCCGACCAGCGCGCACGAGATCGCGTACGCGGATCCGGCGACCCTCGTCGACCCGAATCCGCCGGTGGGCCTCGAGCTCGGCGGCGACTGGTCCACCTACTGGTACAACGGCCGCATCTACGAGTCCGACATCACGCGCGGGCTCATCATCTGGAACCTCAGCGACAACGCGGTCGCAGGCGCCAGGAAGCTTGGTCACCTCAACCCGCAGACGCAGGAGTTCACGATCGATCAGAAGTAGCGCGCTGCGGTCATCGCGCGAACGAAGAGGGCGGCCGCCACGAGGCGGCCGCCCTCGTTCTTGACAGTGGCACTAAAGGGCACGAGACTGCCGCTGTCAGGCAGGCAGAGGGGAGCCGGCCGCAGCGGGCTTCCCGCAAGCAATGGAGGTGGTAGCTCGTGAAGCTCCGACTGCTGCTGGTGCTTTCAGCACTGGCCATCGGGCTCGTCGCCGCTCCCTCGAGCGCGTCGCCGCCCAGGATCCCTCTCGTCCAGGACTGGGCGATCACGCCGAACTTGACCGCGCTCTCGTTCTCGGAGCGCAGCGTCCCGACGAGCGGGCCCGAGTCGAACTTCATCAACTCGGATCTCGCCTTCTGGGGAGACATGGTCGTCCAGGGTCACTACAACGGGTTCCGGCTCGTCGACGTCTCGCAACCGAAGAAGCCGGAGGAGATCATCGACTATGAGGAGTGCGCGCCGAAGAACCCGACCGGCGCCGTCCCCGGGAACCAGGGCGACATCGCCATCTACGGGAACATCCTCAGCCGCTCGTGGAACTCGAACACCGGGCCGGCCGGCGCGTCCTGCGACGGCGAGTTCGTGCCGCCCGGGTTCGAGGGGCTGCACATCTTCGACATCTCGAACAAGCAAGACCCCGACCTGATCGCCTCGGTCGACCTCGCCGTGCGGCTCGCACACGCAGACGATGATCCCCGACCTCGCGAACAACCGGCTGATCGTCTACGTCGGGAGCTCGAGCGCGGTGTGCCAGAACTTCGACATCGTCGAGATCCCGCTCTCGAATCCGGCCGGTGCGCACCTGATCAAGCAGGTCCCGACCGAGGAGCACCCCTGCCACGACATCGGCGTCATCCTCGGCTAGGCGATGAAGCTCGCCTGCGCCGGCGGCAACAGCCTCGGCATCTACAGCCTCGGCGGGGACGACGGCGGCTCCCTGGACGACCCGCTGATGATGCACCACATCCTCCCGGGCATCCCCTCCTCCGGCCACTCGGCGGCGTTCACGTACGACGGCAAGGTCGTCGTCTTCGGCTGGGAGCCGGGCGGCGGCGTCCGCCCAGCCTGTCAAGCGACGGGCAGCGTGCTCAGCCCGCCGATCGCCGGCTCCGCGGTCCAGACGGACGACATGAAGTCCTACTTCTTCTTCTCCGTCGAAACCGGCGAGCTGCTCGGGAAGTTCGTGCTGCCGCGCGACCAGGGGGCCGATGAGGCGTGCACGATCCACAACTACAACGTCATCCCGCTCAGGAAGCGGGGCGGCGAGCAGCGCTACGTGCTCGTCTCCGGGAACTACATGTCCGGCATCAGCGTCGTCGACTTCACCGACCCGGCGAACGCCGAGGAGATCGCCTACGCCGACCCGCCGGCGTTCCCCGACGGCTTCGAGGGCGGCGACTGGTCGACCTACTGGTACAACGGCCACATCTACGAATCGGACCTCGTTTGGGGCCTGCTTACGTGGCGGATCAACGATCCGCACGTCACGGCGTACTACCGGACGCCGTTCTCCAACCCGCAGTCGCAGCTTTTTACAATCGATTAGCGATTCGGGACGAAACGCTGAGCGAGGGCGGCCGCCACGAGGCGGCCGCCCTCGAGCTTGACGTCACGTAGCTCCGGAGGGAGAATCGGCGCGCAGCAGGCAGTGGGGAGCCGATGCGTCATTTTTTCCATGCACTGAGCCGCGCTCCAGGTACGGGCCGTGCCGGCTGCAGCCTGTCGTTCTACAGGAGGTGGTCACTTTGCTACGACCTTGGCGTGTCTCGGCTCTGGTGGTCTTCGTCTGCGGTTTACTGGCCTTTCCGCTCGCCGCGGGCGCCGGCCACGCGACAGACCCGAGCTTCAACCTTGCGCCCCTAGGCCACATCGAGGAGCCCGCGGTACTGGGCGGCTTCGGCGGTGCCAACCCGGACATCCAGACGGACATCGCGTTCTGGGGCCAGTTCGCCTACCAGGGGAACTGGGACGGCTTCAGCATCCGGAACATTCGCGACCCGAACAATCCGTGGACCGTGTCGCGCACGTTCTGCGACGGGAACCAGGGTGACGTCGTCGTCTGGAAGAACATCCTCGTCCGATCGTGGAACACGCCGGCCGGAAGTCCGGGGCCGTTCGGAGCCGGCCTGACCTGCGACGGCCAGGCGGTGCCGGCGGGCTGGGAAGGCGTGCACGTCTTCGACATCTCGAACAAGCTCGATCCCGAGCTCGTCGCCTCGGTCGAGACGGAGTGCGGGTCCCACACCGCGACGCTCGTCCCAGATAAAAAGAACGGCCGCGTGGTCGTCTACTCGAACGTCTCGAGCGGCTGCAACTTCATCGACATCATCGAGGTCCCGCTCGACGACCCGGGCAGCGCCAGCTGGATTGGCTCGGAGCCTCTGGAGCACCCGTGCCATGACATGGGCGTCATCCTCGGCGACGAGATGCAGGCCGCCTGCGCGGGCGGAGACGGGTACGACCAGTTCAGCCTGGGCGGACCGATGGGCGGCTCGCTCGACGACCCGATGCACATCCGGCACGTGGTCGTCCCGACGGTAACGATCGGTCACTCCGCCGCCTGGTCCTGGGACGGCGAGATCATCATCTTCGGGCACGAGCCGGGCGGCGGCGTCGCGGCGGCCTGCGAGGCGACGGATCCGCCGCTGGACAGGAGCTTCTTCTTCTATGACGCAGATACGGGCGTGCTGCTCGGAACCTGGACGCTCCCGCGCACACAAGGGGCCACCGAGAACTGCACGCTCCACAACTACAACACCATCCCGATGAAGAAAAAGAACCTGCTCGTGAGCGGCAACTACCAGGCCGGCATCTGGGTCGTCGACTTCACGGACCCGTCGGCTGCGTTCACGGTCGCCTGGAGCGACCCGCCGCCGAAGCCCGTGCCGCCGGGGACGCCGTTCTGCTGCGACGTCACCGGCGCCTGGTCAGGGTACTGGTACAACCGCGAGATCTACGAGTCGAACATCGGGGAGGGCCTGAACATCTTCAAGCCGCTGTTCCAGCAGCAGGGCGCGAGGAACCTCAAGCACATGAACCCGCAAACGCAGGAGTTCTCCTTCAAGGACCGCGACTGACCGAGATCTCGCGCCTGACGACGCGAGTCAGAGGGGGCGGCCCCGGCCGCCCCCTCGCTTTCGACGGCGTCTACGCCGCTGCGACCAGGCGATAGCCCACGCCCCACACGTTGACCACGTAGGCGGCCTCTCCGTTCGCGTTGAGCTTGCGCCGCAGCCGGCTGGCGTGGGAGTCGAGGGTGCGCGTTCGTCCGAGCAAGCCGACAAACCTACCGCAACCCGTGACGGATCATCGAACTCCTGCGCAGAGCGCATCGACAGACCTCACGGTTGCTTCGCGAGAACTGCACAGCGTGGAAGAAATCTGACTGGCGCGGGTCGGCTGCACCTGTTTCGGAATGGGGGTAATCTGACCCTTCCAGTCATGACCAGGGTGCGTGTCACGTGTGGCCAGTCCGATGGGAGTTTCTCCCCGACCGAGACTGCTGGGCGCCCGGGCGAACGGGGAATGAGGGCGATGACGCGACCCCCGAAGACGCCGCACCTCGGCGTGGCGCTCGCGATTGCCCTCGTCTGCTTGGCATGCGCGGGTGTTGCGCCTGCCCATGTGGGTGCCGAGCCGGTGAGCGAGGCTCCCGCGGCGCCCGCGGAACCGCCCGCAGAGGTGACGGACCCCGTGAGCGAGCCCCCCGCGGCGCCCGCCGAACCGCCCGCAGAGGTGACGGACCCCGTGAGCGAGCCCCCCGCGGCGCCCGCCGAACCGCCCGCAGAGGTGACGGACCCCGTGAGCGAGCCCCCCGCGGCGCCCGCCGAACCGCCCGCAGAGGTGACGGACCCCGTGAGCGAGCCCCCCGCGGCGCCCGCCGAACCGCCCGCAGAGGTGACGGACCCCGTGAGCGAGCCCCCCGCGGCGCCCGCCGAACCGCCCGCAGAGGTGACGGACCCCGTGAGCGAGCCCCCCGCGGCGCCCGCGGCGCCAGGAAGTGGCGACTCGATCGTCGTGATCAACTCCGCTTCGACCACACCGGGCATCGATGCGGCTTTCTCCGTGCCCTCGTCGGACTCATCTGCGGGAGCCGTGATCGGCGGCGAGCCGTCAGCCCCCCGCTCGGATTCCGGCCGGGGCAAGCGTGCCTCGCCTTCAGTTCTCGATCCGCAGCGGCTTCCGACTGGGCCTCAAGCGCCAGCGCCTGCGAGCGCGGGAGTCTCAGGCGGTTCCGGCGGCGGTTTCTCCGGTGGTCTCTTCGCCGCCCTTGTCGGGTGTCTCATTCTGGTAGCCCCTGGGTTGGGGCGGGTTCTGAGCCTGTCCCTTACTCCTGTGCGGGCACCCACGCTCGTCGGCGGCCTCGAACGGCCTGATTAGCGCTTCCCCGGGCGACTTGAGGCGCGGCGGGCCCTTGCGTCCCGCGGCGCTTTTCCGAGATGCCGAACAAGGAGGAATGCGCTGATGTCCAGCAATCGGAGTCAACAAAGCATTGGAGGGGAGCCCAAGAATGGGTCGGCGGGCCTCGCCACCAGGCGCACGCCAGATCCCACGAAGGCACCCCGCCCCCGACCGCTGACGACGGTCGTGCTCGATCGGGACCCGATCTGGTCGCAAGCGGTCGAGCAGGTTCTCGAGCGGCTCCACATCAACGTCGTTGGCAAGGCCAGCTCGCCGGAGCGTGCGCTCGCGCTCATTGCCGAGCGCAAACCCGATCTGCTGATCGCCGAAATCGAGACAGGCGATTCCGAGATCGACGGAATCGCCTGCCTGCGCCAAGCGAGAGCACGCGTTCCCGGCCTCAAGACGATCGTGTTCTCCAGCTCAGACGATCGAGAACAGATCCTGGCCGCCTTCTCTGCGGGCGCCCTGGCCTACGTCCACAAGAAGACGCACCCCGACGACCTCGCCATGGCGATTCGGCAGCTCTTCGAGCACTCCATCCACCTCGCCGGAGACCGGATCACCAACCCACAGAGACAGACGCCGCTCTCCCCTCGCCAGACCGAGATCCTCCAGCTCGTCGCTGAAGGACTGTCAACCGCCGATATGGCGAGGAAGCTGTGGGTAACCGAACAGACCGTCAAGTTCCACCTTGGAAACATCTACCGGAAGCTCGGCGTGTCGAACCGGACCGCGGCAGCCCGCTGGGCCTACGAGCAAGGCCTGCTCGCGGAGGAAGGCAATGGCCAACCATAAAGCTGAGCCTTAGCGTGAGCCTAGATCGAAAGAACGAGCACAAACCGGCCGCTCTCCCCTACCCCGAGCTACGGCGGTCGGGCCGAACGCGAACACCAGGGCAAGCCCGAAGATCGTCGCTATCAGTTCTGCCGAAGCGCAACTTCGTCGAACGAATCCAGCCGCCCCTGCGGCGAGCGCAACATCCACATCGTCTGGCTCATCGGGGGAACCCATAATGAGAACGCGCGCCGACGGAACCCGCGCACGAATGCGGCGAGTCGCCTCCACCGCGTCGAGTGCAGGCATCTCCAAACCCATCAAGACGACGTCGGGCAGGAGCGAGGTCGCGAGCTCGACCGCTTCCCTGCCGTCGCGTGCACAACCGACGATGTCAAAGCGCTCCTCGGCGCTGAGCGTCCGCATCAGCTGCCGCGCGAGTAGGTGGTCGCCGTCGGCGAGGAGAACGCGGATCGCACCGGTGGGAGGGCCGCTCGCCATCATCTGCGGAAGCAAGGATGCCGCACCCCGGGCCTCCTGTGAAGAGGCACCTGACTCCGCCACTTACTAGCAAGCGGGCGAAATTCCTCTGAGGGCGCCGCTACGCCGCTGGGACCAGCCGGTACCCGACGCCCCACACGTTGACGATGTAGGCCGACTCGCCGTTCGGGTTGAGTTTGCGGCGCAGGCGGCTCGCGTGGGAGTCCAGCGTCCTGGTGCGGCCGGAGGGACCTGAAGCCCCAGACGTCGCGCAGGAGCTCCTCCTTGTGGAACACGCGCTCGGGGTCCTCCGCCAGGGCGACGAGCAGGTCGAACTCCTTGGCCGAGAGCTGCACCGTGACGTTGCCGACGCGGACCACGCGCGACAACAGGTCGATGACGAGGTCCTGGACGGCGAGGCGCGGGTGCTGCCGGCGGGCCCGTCCGCCGCAGGACCGCCCGCATGCGCGCGAGAAGCTCCTCGTAGACGAAGGGCCGCACGACGTAGTCGTCGGCGCCGCGGGCGAAGCCGCGGACGCGGTCCGACGAGTCGCCGCGGGTCGTGACCATGATCACCGCGACGTCGCGGTTCCACGCCCGCCCCGGCTCGCCCGCGCGGAGGCGGCCGCACACCTCGAAGCCCGAGCCGTCGGGCAGAACGGCATCGAGGAGGACGAGGTCGGGCCGCTCGGACTCGACGAGCGCGAGCGCCTCGGCAGCCCGGTCGGCGGCGACCACGTCGAAGCCGTCGTCGGCGAGCTGGCGCGAGAGGTGCTCCCGCCTCGGGGCCTCCTCCTCGACCAGCAACACCGCTTCGCCCATGGCAGCCGACGCTAGCAACGGCTCCCGAACGCGGGTAGATGTCCTTTCCTACGAAAGCGTCACATTCTCAACCATCGAGGCCGCAAGGCTCTCGTGGCCGCAGCCGGCGGTCCTGAACCCGGCGCCGGTCGACGGAACGTTCCTACAGCCCGCGGGCGAGGCGCTCGTAGCGCCAGCGGGCCTGGGCGTAGTCGATCGTGCCGCGGCGCCAGGCTCGGAGGATCCTGCGGCGGCGCCACCAGAGGAGGACGTGCATGCCCTCCCCTTCGCGCCTCCCGCGCCTGCTCCTCCCTACAACCGGCCCGAGCGCAGCACGCCCCACACGAGCCAGATGCTGAGGAGCGTCGAGAGGAAGAGCCCGATCGCGGCCACGAGAGGAACTCCGAGGATCGTTATACCGCCCTCGATCGTCGCCGCCAGGATCCCGGACGTGACCGCTCCGCCCACGGCGACCATGGCGATGCCGAGGCGGTTGAAGACGATGTCCATGCGCTTGATCAAGTCGTCGAGGCCCTGGTGGCGGAAGCCGACCTCGATCTGGCCGTCCCGCACCTCCTGGAGGACGTCGTGCACCTGGTACGGAAGCTCCAGCATCATGCCCGCGTAGCTGCGCGCCTCCTGCTGCACGCGCGCGGCGACGCGCTGCGGCGTGAAGCGCTCGATCATCAGCTCGCGCGCGTACGGCTTCGCCACCTCGAAGACGTTGAAGTCCGGGTACAGCTCGATCCCGACCGCGCCCAGCGTCGCGATGGCGCGGTCGAGCAGGATGAAGCGCGTCGGCAGCGTGAGCTGCATCCGGTAGATGAGCGCGAAGGCCTCGCGGATGACCTGGATCGGGTCGATCTCGGAGAGGCTGGCGCCGTAGTAGCGGTCGAAGATGGCGCGCAGCTCGGCGACGAACTCCTCCTCCCGCTCCTTCGGATAGCGAACGCCGAGCGAGCCCAGGCGGCGCGGGATCGCCTCGACGTTCTGGTTCACGACCTCGATGAAGAGGCCGGTCAGCTTCGAGGAGTCGTCGGGCGCGAGCTGGCCGGCCGTGCCGAAGTCGACGAGCCCGATCTGGTCGCTCTGCTCGAGCACGAGGATGTTGGCCGGATGCGGGTCGGCGTGGAAGAAGCCGTGGCGGAAGATCATCGCCATCCACGTCTCGGCGACCCGGTACGCGAGCTGTCGCCGCTCGGACATCGTGTACTTCTCAGCGTCGACGTCGCGCAGCTGGACGCCCTCGAGCAACTCGAGCGTGAGCACGCGCGAGCGCGAATAGCTCCAGTAGACGCGGGGCACGCGGACGTGCGGGTAGCCGGCGAAGTTCCTGTGGAACTGCTCGGCGTTTCTCGCCTCGATGCGGTAGTCGAGCTCCTGCCTGATCGAGCGCGCGAACTCGTCCACGACGGCCACCGTGTCGATGAACTCCAGCGCGTGCACGCGCTCGCGCGCGAAGCGGGCCAGCTGGTACATCAGCCCGAGGTCGGCCTCGATCTGGCGCGGGGCGTTCGGGCGCTGAACCTTGACGACGACGTTGCGGCCGTTCGGAAGCACGGCGGCGTGAACCTGCCCGATGGAGGCGGCGGCGATCGGCGTCTCGTCGAACTCGAGATAGAGCTGCTCCACCGTGAGGCCCAGCTCGTCCTCGATGACCGCGCGGGCCTGGTCGAACGGGAACGGCGTTACGGAGTCCTGGAGCGCCCTCAGCTCGAAGACGATGTCCGGCGGGACGATGTCGGGGCGGGTGGAGAGGAGCTGGCCGAACTTGACGAAGGTCGGGCCCAGCTCGTCGAGCATCTCGCGCAGGCGGACGCCGCGCGGCGATCCCCCACCGTCGACGTCGACCTCGCGGCCCAGGCGCGAGCGCACGGCGGACGGCCCGCGCGTCTCGAACAGGTAGCCGAATCCGTGCTTGGCGGCGACCTGCGCGATCTCGGACATCCGCCCGAGCCGTCGCACGGCGGGCCGGGAGCTCATGCCCGGCAGTCTACGGTGAGCCTCAGGAGGACTCGGCGAAACGCAGGCTGTGCCGCCGGGCCGCGCTGCTCGCCCCGATGCTGCGTCCTCAGTCGCGCCCGTAGCCTTGGCTACGAGCACTCCCTGCGTCCTTGCCTCGGAACGACCATCGCACCCCGGCGACGAGCGACATTCCGCCAAGCCCTCCTACGAAGCCGGCGGCTCGGAGCGCGGCTCGCCCTCGACGAGTCGCAGGCGGTGCTCGAGCTGCGCGAGGCGGAGCTCGAGCTCCTCGTACTCGCGCCGGGTGACCAGGCCCAGCTCGCGGAAGATGCCCGAGAACGTCGCGCCCGCGCGCTCGCCCACCCGTAGCGCCTCGCCGCGCCAGCGCCCGACGACGTCGTCGACGATCGTCCGCGCGTCCTCGCGGCTCACCTTGCCGCGGCCGGCGAGCTCGTCGACGAGCTCCTCCGTCCGCTCCTTCGTCAGAGCGACGACGCCGACGCCCGCGAGGAAGAGCTCCTCCGCGGTCGCGCGCAGCGAGCGGTCGGAGTCGTTACCGGGCTCGGCCATGCGGTCTCGCTCGTCGCCGCTTGCGCCGCGCCTCCCGCCGGGCCGCGGCGGCCGTCGGCGCCCTCGTCGGCGGTCGGCTCGCCGTTCTCCTCGGAGACGGCAGCCGCTTCCTGCTCCGCCACCGCCACCGGCACGGGCACGGGCTCGGGCTCGGCTTCGGCCTCGTCGGCGTCCTCTGCCCGATCGGACTGCTCGCCGACAGTGTCGAGCTTCTCCTGGAGCCCCGCGTCCTTGCGGCGCGCGTACTCCGGCTCGCGCTCCTTCAGGACGGCGAGGAAGGGCGTCGCGATGAAGATCGTGGAGAACGCGCCGGAGGCGATGCCGATGAAGAGCGCGAACGCGAACTCCTTGAGCGTGTCGCCGCCGAAGAGGATCAGCGACAGGATCGGCAGCAGCGTGATGAAGCTCGTGGCGAGCGAGCGGCGGACCGTCTCCCAGAGCGACTGGTTGGCGATGGCCGCGAAGCTCGACTTGCGCATCAGCGGGATGTTCTCGCGCACGCGGTCGAAGATGATGATGGTGTCGTACATCGAGTACCCGAGGATGGTGAGCAGGGCGGCCACGGTCGCGGCCGTCACCTCCCAGCCGAAGAGCGCGTACACGCCCATCGCGACCGTCACGTCGTAGAACAGCGCCCTGAAGATCGGGAGCGCGAAGATGAACTCGAAGCGGATCGTCACGTAGATGACGATCAGGATGAGCGAGGCGACGATCGCGTAGATCGCGCTGCGGAGGATCTGCTCGCTGAAGCTCCCCGAGACGTTGCGGATGCCGATCGACTCGGCGCCGAGGTCGTTCTGGAGCGCGCGCGTGAGCTCGTTCTGCTCCCCCGTCGTCAGCGACTCGGTCTTGATCTGGAACTGCGTGTACTCGCCGTTCGTCTCGTCGCCGCGGCCCTGGATGACCGCGTCGGCGCGACCGATGGCGGCCACCTCGCTCGCGGACCTCCTCGACAGACGCGGGCTCGGCCGTCTCGGAACGACGACCTGGCTCCCGCCCTCGAAGTCGATGCCGAGGTTGAGGCCCTTGAAGATGATCGCCGCGACCGAGATGACGAGCAGCGCCGTGGCGATCGAGAACCAGATCCGCCGCTTGCCGACGAAGTCGATCTTCTGCCACTCGGGGATCTTCTGGGCGCTCGCGCCCATGAACGCTCGGGTTGTCGAACCAGCGGAAGCGGCCGAGGACGCCGAGCAGGGCGCGCGTCGCGAGCACCGCCGTGAACATCGAGATCAGCGTCCCGAGCAGCAGCATGAGCGCGAACCCGCGCACGCCGCCCGTGGCGACCGCGAAGAGGACGGCCGCCGTGATCATCGTCACGACGTTCGCGTCGACGATCGTGGCGAAGCCCTTGCGGTAGCCGGTCGCGATGGCCGCGCGCACGGACTTCCCGGCGCGCACCTCTTCCTTGATGCGCTCGAAGATGACGATGTTCGCGTCGGCCGCGACCCCGATCGTGAGGATGATCCCCGCGATGCCCGGCAGCGTCATCGTCACGTTGAAGGCGAGGATCGCGCCGTAGAGGAAGACGCCGTAGACGGCAGGCCGATGATGGCGACGACGCCGAGGAAGCGGTAGACGAGGAGCAGGAAGAGCGCGACCGCGATGAGGCCGCCGATGCCGGCGATCAGCGCCTGGCGGAGCGAGTCCTCGCCGAGGGTCGCCGAGACCTGCGTCGAGTCGACCTGCACGAACTCGACGGGCAGGGCGCCCGTCTGGAGGACGAGCGCGAGGTCCTTCGCCTCCTGGAGCCAGTCGAGGCCGGTGATCTGCGCGCTTGCCGCCCGCGATCCCGTCCGCGAGCTGCGGGTCGGTGAAGTCGATGATCGGGAACGAGCGGATCTCGTCGTCGAGGACGATGGCGAAGCTCTGGGCGAAGCTGCCGCTCCTCGTCGAGGCCCGTGCGCTCCGGCGAGGTCGGCCTGCTGGGCGCCGCGCTGCGACAGCTCGCGCGTGATGTCGTGGAACTTGTCGCCGCCCTCGTCCGTGAAGTCGAGGAGGACGATCGGCTCGCCGTCCTGCGCCGAAGTCCTGGCGCGTCGCCGTCGGCGTTGAGATCGTCGCCGGTCAGCTCGGGGACCGGGTTCTCGGCGTCGTTCGGCCGGTAGTTGTAGAGGTAGTACCAGGGCTGGGTCGCGCCGACGCCGCCGGGCAGGGCTGGCTCGAGCGGCTCCTCGCCGGCGCGGCGTGCTCCCGCACGTGAGGACCGATCGTGTCCTCGGGACCGACGTAGAACTCGGAGCCCTCCGGCGCCTCGCCGCCCTCGACCTGCTGGAGCAGCTCCTGCTTCGTCGGCGGCCGGCCCGGCCAGCCGCTCCTTCTTGTCCCCGATACAGGTACCACTCGCGGGCCTCGGCGCCCTCGGGGAGGTCGTCCTCGCGCGGTGAGCAGCGGGAGGAGCGTCGCGCTCGGCGACGGGGTTGCCGTTCGCGTCCTGCGAGAGCGGGTCGACGTCGCCCTGGAGGTCGTAGAACTCGAGCTGGGCGGTCTGGCCGATCAGCGCGGCCGCGCGCGGCGCGTCGAACACGCCGGCGAGGTCGACGACGATCTGGTTCGGCTCCTGCTTGCGGATCTCCGGCTCGGAGACGCCGAGCTTGTCGACGCGCTCGCGGATGATCTCGACCGAGCGGTCGAGGTCCGCCTCGGTCAGCTCCTGGCCCGCCTCCGGCCGCGCCTCGAGCACGACCTCCAGGCCGCCCTGGAGGTCGAGGCCGAGCGTCGGCTCGCGGAAGTAGCCGAGCGCGAGCGACGCCGGCGATCGCGCCGAAGAGGACGAGGAGGATGAGGAGGTAGCGACGCACGGTGCTCGGGCGACGCCTTAGCGGCTGGCCTGCTCCTCGGCGACGGGCTCGGGCTCCTCGGACGTCGTCCGGCCTCCGGGGCCTCCTCCGGCTCGGGCGCCTCCTCCGGCTCCTCGGCCATCTGGGCGGCCTCCTCGGGCGGCACCTTGCTAGCGATCGCGCGACGCGAGACGGCGATCCGGACGTCGGCGTCGATCTCGAGCTGGACGCGCTCGTCGTCGATCTCGGTGACCTCACCGTAGATGCCACCTGCCGTGATCACCTCGTCCCCGACGGACAGGCTCTGGAGCATCTCCTGGTGGCGCTTGGCCTGCTGCCGCTGCGGACGGATCAGCAGCAGGTACAGGAACACGAGCATCACGAGGAAGAAGATGAAGATCGGATCCACTTAGAGCCTCCTAGCAGGCTGCCTCGACCGCCTCGAGCCGCTCCTCCGAAGCGTCCGCGAGGTAGACGGAATCGCACATCGTGCGGCACAAAGGTATCAGGCGGACGGCAGCGGTCAGGCGTTCCAGCCGTCCGGCGGAGGACGGCGAGGCGCTCCAGCGCCTCCGCCTTGAAGGCGGCGAGCTCGCCGCGCTCGATCGCCGCGCGCGCGCCGGCGGTCAGGTCGAGCAGGAAGCGGACGTTGTGCTCGGAGAGGAGGACGAGCCCGAGCAGCTCCTGCTGGTTCACGAGGTGGCGCAGGTACGCGCGCGAGAAGCCGGTGCAGGCGCCGGCACGGGCAGCCCTCGTCGAGCGGCGCGGGGTCGCGGGCGAAGCGGGCGTTGCGGAGGTTGAGGCGTCCCTCCCAGGTCAGCGCCGTCCCGGTCCGGCCGAGCCGCGTCGGCAGCACGCAGTCGAACATGTCCACCCCGCGCTCGACCACCTCGAGGATGCCCGCCGGGTCGCCGATCCCCATGAAGTAGCGCGGCCTGTCGGCCGGCAGGAGCGGCGCGGCCCAGCGCGACCGTGTCGAGCATGGCCCCGCGGTCCTCCCCCACGCTCAGGCCGCCGAGCGCGTGCCCGTCGAAGCCGAGCGCCGCGATCTCCTCGATCGAGCGCCGGCGGAGCTCGGGATCGGTGCCTCCCTGCGAGATCCCGAAGAGGAGCTGCCCCTCGGCGCGGGGGGCCGCGAGCTGGCGCTCGCGCCCAGCGCGTCGTCCGCTCGGCCGCGAGCGCGAGCTCGTCGCGCGAGGCGTCGGCCGGCAGGCAGATGTCGAGGCACATGGCGACGTCCGAGCCGAGCCGCCGCTGGATCGCGGCCGCGAGCTCGGGCGTGAAGCGAGCCTCCTCGCCCGTCGTAGACGGAGCGGAACGTGACGCCCTCGTCGTCGGCCGCGGACGATCGTGTCCCGCAGCGAGAAGACCTGGAAGCCGCCCGAGTCCGTGAGGATCGGGCCGTCCCAGCCCATGAAGCCGGTGCAGGCCGCCCGAGCTCGGCGACCGACGTCCTCGCCGGGGCGGAAGTGCAGGTGGTACGTGTTGCCGAGCAGGATCGTCGTCCCGAGCTCGCGCAGGCGCTCCGGGTCGAGGCCCTTCACGGTCGCCTTCGTGCCCACCGGCATGAACGCAGGCGTCGGGCACGTCGCCGTGCGCCGTGCGGAGGACGCCCGCGCGCGCCTCGCCCGTCCGTCGCGGTCACCGTGAAGCTCACGGCGCGCTCCCGTCTCGAATTTCGGCACGATCCGCGCGCCACCCGCGCGTCTTTTCGCGGTACGCCTCGAGGCGGGTGGTGGGATGGGGTGCCCCGGACCACTACACGCGAGGGGGTCGACAGGATCAGCATCGCGTCGCCGAACGAGTAGAAGCGGTACCGCTCCTCGATCGCCTCCGGTAGAGGCGCCGCGTCTCCTCCACGCCGGCGAACGCCATCACCAGCGCGAGGAGCGTCGAGCGCGGCAGGTGGAAGTTCGTCACGAGCGCGTCCACGCGACGGAACTCGAAGCCCGGCGTCACGAACAGGCTCGTCCGCCCCGCCAGCGGCGCGCCGCGGGCGAGCGACTCGAGGACGCGCACGGTCGTCGTCCCGACGGCGACGACGCGTCGGCGGCGGCGGATCCGCTCCCACGCGCCGCTGCCTCCACCGCGTAGCGCTCGCTGTGGAGCTCGTGCTCGTCCAGCGTCGTCGGCCGACACCGGCCGGAAGGTGTCGAGCCCGACGTGGAGCGTCACGCGCTCGACGTCGAGGCCGGCCAGGAGCTCCGGCGTGAAGTGGAGCCCGGCGGTCGGGCGCCGCCGCCGAGCCGGCCTCGTCCGCGTAGACCGTCTGGTAGCGCTCGGGATCGGCGAGCGGCTCGACGATGTACGGCGGCAGCGGCGCCTCGCCGGCCGGCGCGCCCTCGAGCCGGACGAGCCAGCGCCCCTCGCCGAGGTGCTCGACGAGCTCGACCGGGCCGAGCCGCATCCCGGGCCGAGCCGCCTCGTCGGCCGCGCGAGCGCCTCCCACAGTCCGTCTCCGACGGGCTCCAGCAGGAGGACCTCGGCCTCGCCCCCGCTCGGCCGCCGCACCCGGAGCCGCGCCGGGACGACGCGCGTGTCGTTGACGACGACGAGCGCGCCGTCCGGCAGCTCCGCGGGCAGGTCGCGGAAGCGCCGGTGGCTGCATCATCGCCGGTCGCGCGGTCGTAGACGAGCAGCCGGCGACTCGTCGCGGCGTCGAGCGGCCGCTGCGCGATCAGCTCGGGCGGCAGGTCGTAGTCGAGCTCGTCGGTTCGCATGCGGTCCGACGCCAAGAGTAGATTCCGCGCCCATGGATCGCGACGCGCTCGAGCGGGCGCAGGCGCCGATCGCCGAGGCCGCGCGAGCGCGGCCCGAACCGGCGCGACCTCGAGGCTGCGCTGGAGCGGGCCGAGACGGCGCTCGACGCGCTGGCCCAGACCGCGGCCGAGCTGGAGTCCGCCGTGCCGGATCGGCTCGGAGCCGCGATCGAGGAGGGCATGCGGGCCGAGGTGCTGCCCGTCGCGCGGCAGATCGCCGAGGTGCGCGGGCTCACCGGCCAGGTCGTGCGGCGGCTCGAGGGCCTCCAGGCGCGAGATCGCCGCCGAGCGGCGCGAGCGCGCTCGAGGACCTCGCGCTCCTCGTCGAGCTGATCGGCTCCGGCTGGCGCGGCGTCGAGCGGCGCCTCGACCGGCCGGAGCGCATCCTCGACCGCATCGAGCGCGCGCTCGAGGAGCGGCCCGGCGCCGCCCTCTACCGCATCGACGGCCGCCAGGCCCAGTAGAGCGCGGCCCGTCAGCGAGCGGGCAGGCGGAGCTCGAAGCGCGAGCCGCGGCCCAGCACCGAGTCGAGCTTCAGGTCGCCGCCGAGCGCGTGCGCGAGCTCGCGCGAGATCGCGAGGCCGAGGCCGGTTCCCTGCGCCGTTCGTCGCTCACGAACGGCCGGAAGACCCGCTCGCGGTCCACCGGCGCGATGCCCGGGCCCGATGTCGGTCACGGCGACGGAGACCGCGCCGTTGTCCGTCTGGAGAGCGCGAGCGAGATGGTGCCGCCGTCCGGCGTCCACGAGAACGCGTTGAGAGCAGGTTCGAGACGATCTGCAGGACGCGGTCGCCGTCGGTGTGCACCACCGGGTCGGCGCCCGACGCGCGAGCTCGTAGTCGATGTCCCGCCGGCGCGCCTCCTCCGCGAACGCCTGGTAGCCCTGCTCGAGCGAGCCGCGTAAGCTCGACCTCCTCCTCCTCGAGCGTGAAGCGGTGCGCCTCCAGCTTCGCGAGGTCGACGCAGGTCGCCGACGAGCCGCGCGAGCCGGTCGGTGGCTGCCCGGATCACCTCGAGCGACGCCTCCCGCGCCTCGCGGGTCGTCGGCGAGCGCCCTCGCGCAGCGCGTCGACGTGGCCGCGGATGGCGGTCAGCGGAGTGCGCAGCTCGTGCGAGACGCGGACGAGGAAGTTGCGCTCGTGCGCCTCCGCCTCCGCGAGCCGCTCGGTCATCTCGCGGAAGCGCTCGGTGAGCTGCGCGATCTCGTCGCTCGACCGCGACTCGGGCAGCTCGGCGCCGTAGCGGCCGCTCCGCGACCTCGTCGGCGGCGCGCGAGAGCGCCAGCACAGGCTCCGTCAGCCGGCGCGACAGGTACCAGACGAGGCCGAGCGCGACGCCCGAGCCCGGCGAGGAACGCGAGCCCCAGCCGCTCCATCAGCTCGACCCAGCGCTCCTGCAGCTCCGCGCGCGGCTTCGCGACGACGAGCGCGCCGAAGGTCTCGTCGCCGAGCTTGATCGGGTAGGCCGCCGCGAGGTAGGTCGCGCTCCATGCCCGGGCGGCTGGAACTCGAACGTCTGCACGCTGGCCCGCATCGAGCGCCTGCTCGTCGAGCAGGCTCATCGGCAGCTTCTCCAGGCCCGAGGTCTGGCCCGGGAAGATCTCGACGCCCGGAGTAGTAGAGCCGGGAGTCCGGTCGCCTCCTCGAGCAGCGGCGGCGCGAAGCGCGGCGCTCGCCGGCTCTCGCTCGATGCTGCGTCGTCGCCTGCTGCGGTGTAGAGCTCGGCGAGCCCGCCGCGCCTGCCGCCGGAGCTCGCGAACGTCGCGGTCGCGCGTGTCGATCCTGGAAGAAGCGGACGGGATCGCGGCGGTGACGAGCGCCGCGACGAGCATGCCGAGCGAGGAAGATCGCCGGGAGCCGGAAGCGCAGCGAGCGCAGGCATCCCGGCAGCGTAAAGCCTACGAGGCGCGGGCGGCCTTGGGCTCCGTGGAGACCTTGTAGCCCACGCCCCAGACGGTCACGATCGGGCAGGCGTCGCCCAGCTTGCGCCGCAGCTGCCGGACGTGGACGTCGACCGTGCGCGTGTCGCCGGCGAACGTGTAGCCCCAGACCCGCTCGAGCAGCTGGTCCCGCGTGAGCACGAGCCCGCGGTGGTCGAGCAGATCCCAGAGCAGGTCGAACTCCTTCGGCGCAAGCTGCACCTCCTCGCCCGCGACGGTGCACCTCACGGCGCCCGGAGTCCACCCGCAGGTCGCCGTGCTCGAGCACGGAGCTCACGAACTCCCGCCGCTCCGGGCCCGAGCGGCGGAGGATGGACTTCACCCGCGCGACGAGCTCGCCCGGGTTGAACGGCTTCGTCAGATAGTCGTCCGCGCCGACCTCGAGGCCGATGATCTTGTCGATGTCCTCGTCCCGGGCGCTCAGCATCAGGATCGGGACGTCGGAGCGCTGGCGGATGCGGCGGCAGACGTCGATCCCGTCCAGGTCGGGGAGCATGAGGTCGAGGATGATCAGCGCCGGCGGGTCCGCGCTGGCCTTCTCGATCGCGTCGCCGCCCGTGCCCGCGACGCGCACGGTGAAGCCGGCTCGCTTGAGGTACATGCCGACGAAGGACGCGATGCTCGACTCGTCCTCGACGACGAGGATCGACTGTTTCGCCCCGACCACGACCTCGTATGGTGACACACCGTCCGGCGGCCTCGCACCGGCGGCTCCGCGCCTAGTTCCGGCGGAGGACATACGTGTGGGCCACCCGGGGCCAGCGCTGCCACGAGCCGTTCCCGATCCGATACCTGCCGGTCGGGCCCTCGTTCGGGGCGTCGAGGGTCAGTGAGCCGCGCACCCGCCCGGACGCGAAGATCCCCTGGCCGCGGATGACGACCTGCCACGGGCCTCCGCCGGAGCCGCTCCAGACGATGCAGCTGAGGTTCGGCCCGCGGAACTGCACCGTAGTCGGGCTGACGCGCGTCTCCCGCCTGTCGCCGCAGCTCCGAGCGCGGCCTCCCGGTGCCGGGGAGGTCGACGATCCGCAGCCGGCCCGCGCCGCGGAGGGTGACGACCACCGACCCGCGCCTGGCGATCACCGCGCGGCCGTTTCCGCGTCTCGAGCTCGACCAACTCGGAGCCCGGCGTGCGCAGCAGGATCGGCACCTCGGCGAACGCAGGCTCGGCGGCACCCAACGCGAAGGTCGCGAACGTGACCAAGACCAGAATTCGCCGCATTCGTCAAGAACTATCTTCTCATGCCGTGACGCTTCGATTACGGGATTGTAAGGAAAGTGTGAGCGACCCGCCGCAACTCGTCGCGGGCGGTCGGGGGCGTCCGCGGCGGTCCGTACCATCGGCGCCCAGCTCCGATGGACGAACGCGCGCGACATGACCGTACGCTTCGCCTCCTCGAGGCGCGTCTGGAGGCCCTCGGCGCGTGCCTGCGAGCGGGCCCCGCGCGGGGAGCGGCGGTTCGAGCGTCGAGATCTTCGCGGCGGCGGCCGCGACCCGCCACGCCGTCGCACTCGCGCTGATCTCCGCGCGACGAGGCCGACGCCGTCTGGGCGGGCGTCGCGCGGCGGCATCCCGACGCGGCCTGGTGCCGCACCGGCCCCGGGCTCCTCGCGGCCTAGCCGCCCTCCCAGGCAGCTACGCGACCAGCCGCACGGTGCCGCGCAGCCCGACCGCGTTCTCGCGCTCGTGGCGCTCCGTCCGCGACCAGCCGTCGCGCGTCGCGGTCGGCTCGCACAGGTGACAGACGACGCGCGCGACCTGCCGCTCCTCCGCGTTTTGCCAGTAGCGGAAGCGCTCTCCGGCGAGGAGGTTCCGGCGGCAGAGCGCGCAGAGCGTCATCTGCCCCGCGATCGTAGGGAGGAGACCGGACGACGCGGGCGTCTCCAACGACCGTTCTCCTCGGTCATACTGGCGGTGCAATGCCCAGGGGCCAGGGTTTCCCCGACCCGGGGCCGGTTGCCTACGTGCCGGTCGAGCGAGACGAGAGCGTCACCGAGCTCTGCCGCCAGGCCGTCGAGCGCCTGGCCGCCAGGCTGCCCGGCGCCCAGGTCTACTGCCACCTGCGCGTCGGCGACGTCGTTGCGCGTGCTCGCGTCGGAGGGCGGGCTTCGGCTGATCTACGAGGTTCGCCGCGACGCAGGGCGGCATCTGCTGGCGCGCCGTCGAGACCCGCGAGGCGCAGCTCGTCGAGGACGTCCGGCGCGACCCCGACTACATGGCCACCGACGAGCGCGTGCGCTCCGAGGTCGCGGTCCCGCTCGCCGGCGGGCACGACACCGTGCTCGTCCTCGACGCCGAATTCACGGAGCGCACGTTCTCGGCCGACGAAGCCGAGGCCGTGAAGGCCGAGGCGGTCCGCCTCGAGGCCGAGCTTGCCGGTCAGGCGTCGTAGACGAAGAACCCCTCGCCGCTCTTGCGGCCGAGACGGCCCTCGTTTCGCATGAGCACGAGCCGCTCGGGTGGCGCCATGCGCTCCTCCCCGAGCGCCGAGTAGAGCGCCTCTGAGGCGTGCACGTGCACGTCGACGCCGATCAGGTCGATGAGCGCGCACGGCCCGATCGGCCAGTTGACGCCGCGGGTCATGGCCTTGTCGAGATCCTCGGGCGAGACGCCGGCCTCGTCGAGGACGCGCACGCAGTCGTTCAGGAGCGGGATCAGGATGCGGTTGACGACGAAGCCGGGGGTGTCGTTGCAGCGGATCGGCTCCTTGCCGAGCCGCTCGGCGAGCTCGAACGCGGTGTCGACAGCCTCGGGCGACGGCGAGCTCCGTGCGGACGACCTCCACCAGCGGGAGCACCGGGGCCGGGTTGAAGAAGTGCATGCCGACGACCCGCTGCGGCCGCCCGGTCCCCCTCGCCACGTCGGTTACCGAGAGCGCCGAGGTGTTCGTGGCGAGCACCGCGTCCTCCCCGACGACGGCCTCGAGCGCGCGGAAGAGCTCCTGCTTGGCGTCGAGCTCCTCGACGATCGCCTCGATGACGAGGTCGCATTCGGCGAGGTCGGCGAGCTCGGTGGTCGTCGTCAGGCGCGCGAGCGCGGCGTCCCGCTCCTCGGCCGTCAGCCGGCCTTTCTCGACGCCGCGGCCGAGGTAGTGGGCGATCCGGTCGCGGGCGCGCCCGCAGAGCTCCTCGCTCACCTCGCGGCCGACCGTCTCGATCCCCGCCTGCACGCAGACCTGGGCGATCCCGGCACCCATGGTGCCGAGACCGACCACTCCCACCCTGCGCACGTCGGCTCCGCTCATTCTGCGACGGTGATTGTGACCTGGAAGCGGAGCGGCGCGTCGGGACAGCCGTCGTCCCCGGCGCACGCGGGCTCGCCGAGCGCCGAGATCGTGGCCGAACCCGGCCGCACGGCCTGGACGAGCCACTCCGAGAACCCCGGATCCTGGAGGTAGTCGACTCGGCCGAGCTCGACGGCGTCCCCGTCCGCGACCGGGTCGTCCCAGACGTACTCGCTGGAGAGCCGCAGGCTCGTTTCGGTCCCCGCGGCGAGCGTGAAGGTTCCGCCGCTGTCGGACTCGGTGATCGCCTCGGGATCGATGAGGTCGGGCTGCGTCTCGCGGACGTCCGCCGGCACCTCCTTCGACTCACCGCCGCAGGCTCCGAGCAACAGCAGGAGCGTGAGGACGGGGATGGCGCGGCTCACGGCTCCTACAGATTGCCGCAAGGCGGCGCCGGGCGGGTCGTGCTTGAATAGCGACATGGCGGTCACTGCTCGTGAGCGGAAGCTCCTTCTGGACGGCGAGTGGGTCGAGACCGGCGAGTGGCACGAGGTGCGCTCCCCGTACTCCGGCGAGGTCGTCGGGCGCGTCGCTCGCGCAGGCGCGGCCGAGACGCAGCGCGCGGTCGACGCCGCAGCGCGGGTCATGTCGGAGCCGCTTCCCGCGCACGCACGAGCCGAGATCCTCGACCGCACTGCCGACCTGATCGCCCAGCGCCGGGAGGAGATCGCACGCACGATCTGCGACGAGGCCGGCAAGCCGATCAAGACCGCCCGCGTCGAGGCCGAGCGCGGCGTCTCCACCTTCCGCGCGGCAGCAGCCGAGGCCCGCACGCTCGCCGGCGAGGTCGTCCCGATGGACGCATCTCCGGCCGGCGTCGGCAAGGTCGCCTACACTCAGCGCCTGCCGATCGGCGTCGTCGGCGCGATCTCGCCGTTCAACTTCCCCTTCAACCTCGTCGCCCACAAGGTCGCCCCCGCGCTGGCGTCCGGCTGCGCCGTCGTGCTCAAGCCGGCGAGCGCAGACGCCGCTCTCCGCTCTCCTTCTCGCCGAGCTGGAGGCGGAGGCCGGCCTCCCTCCGGGCTGGCTCAACGTCCTCGTCGGCCGCGCGTCCGAGATCGGCGACGTGCTGGTCGAGGACGAGCGCGTCCGCCTGCTCAGCTTCACGGGCTCGGCCGAGGTGGGCTGGAAGCTCCGCGAGCGCGCGGCGCGCAAGAAGGTCCTGCTCGAGCTCGGGAACGCGACGCCGGTGATCGTCGAGGCGGACGCGGACGTCGACGACGCTGCCGCCAAGTCGGCGGCGAACGCCTTCTCCTTCGCCGGCCAGAGCTGCATCTCGATCCAGCGCGTCTACGTCGCGCGGGCCGCCTACGACGACTTCCTCGCCGGGTTCCTCCCCAGGGTGGAGGCGCTCAAGGTCGGCGATCCCGGCCGACGACGAGACCGACGTCGGCCCCGTCATCGACGAGGACGCGCAAGGAGCGGATCCTCGAGTGGATCGACGAGGCGAAGGCGCAGGGAGCCACGGTGCTCGCCGGCGGTGAACTCACGGAGGACGGGCTCATCCGCCCGACGGTGCTCGCCGACGTGACGCCCGAGATGAAGGTCTCCTGCCTCGAGGTCTTCGGCCCGGTCTGCACGGTCGACGCCCTACGACTCGGTGGACGAGGCCTTCGAGCTCGCGAACGGACGGAGTACGGCCTCCAGGCCGGGATCTTCACGCGCGACGTCAAGACGGCGCTCGCGGCCGGGTCCGCGCTCGAGTTCGGCGGCGTGCTGGTGAACGAGGCGCCGACGTTCCGCGCCGACCAGATGCCCTACGGCGGCGTGAAGGCGTCGGGAAACACGAAGGAGGGGCCGCACTACTCGGTGCGCGAGATGACCGAGGAGCGGCTCGTCGTGATCGCTCGTTGAGCGGCCCGGCCGCAGGAGCGGTCCAGGTCGTCCGTTAGACTCGACGGCTGGCTGCGATGCCCGGACGCCAAGAACGACTTCTTCGTCCGCCGAGGCGGACCTCCCGAGCCCCGGCGGGGAGATCGTCGAGGTCGTCGAGGTCGTCGAGACGCCCGCGCCCCCCGCCGAGCCCGACCCCGTCCGGCTCAAGCGCGAGCGTCGGGAGCTGACGGAGCGGCGCGAGATCGAGCTGCGCGACGTCGGCGGCCTCGCCGTCGAGATGGTGCGGCGCGACCGCTGGAAGCCCGACCTCCTGGTCTCCCGCGCCCGCGAGGTGCTCGCCCTCGAGCAGCGCATGCACGAGCTCGACTCGCTGCTCGCCGCCGAGGCGACCGCCCGGAACTTCCCGAACGTGGCCTACTGCAAGTGCGGCGCGCCGCTCGTCCCCGGCGTCCACTTCTGCGGACACTGCGGGCGCCCGGCGCCGACGACGCCTCCCGTCCTGACCTGCGCGCACTGCGGCCAGCCGCTCCCCGCCGACGTGAACTTCTGCTCGTTCTGCGGCAACCCGGCCAACGCCGACGAGTACGCGCCCGCCCCGATCGACGAGACGATGGTGCGGCCGTCGCCGGCCGACGACGAGACCCACGGACGGCTATGAGCACGCCCCCGCCCGAGCCGCCCCCTCCGGGCGAGCACCAGGCCGCAGGGGGCGCGGAGCCGTACTCCGGCGAGCAGCACTGCCCGCGCTGCGGAGCGCCGCACGATCCGCTGCAGGAGTACTGCCTCGAGTGCGGGCTGCGCCTCGTCGAGCCTTCCGCGCGAGCGCTACTCGCGCACGATCGTCTGGTCGCGGGAGTCGCCGGTCTGGCTCTGGATCGCGCTCGGGGCGCTGCTGCTCGTGGCGCTCGCGGCCGGGCGCGATTGTGGCGCTGGCGGCGACCGACGAGGAGAAGGGCGCCGGCGGCGTCTCGAGCGGGCCGACGACGTCCGTGATCGTGCCCACGCTGCCCACCGTCACGATCGACACATTGACGATCCCCCACACACTGACCCTGCCGACGACGACGTCCCCCACGACCTCGACGCAGCCGACGACCAGCACGCAGGCGACGACGACGACCCCGTCGAGCTCGATCATCGCCTGGCCGTCGGGAACCGACGGCTACACGATCGTCCTCAAGTCGACGCCGACCAGCGAGGGCCGCGGGCCGGCCGAGTCGGCGGCCCAGCAGGCCATCAACGCCGGGCTCCGCCAGGTCGGCGTCCTCAACTCCGTCGCAGTACTCCAGCCTGAACCCCGGCTACTACGTCACGTTCACCGGGATCTACGACACCGAGGCCCAGGCCGAGAACGCGCTGCCGAACGCGCGCAGCAAGGGCTTCCCGACGGCCTACGTCCGCGAAGTCTCCGACTAGCCCCCGTCTCAGGCGCAGACTTTGTAACACGCGGTCGGACCGTGTTATGCTCCTCGCGCCAGAGCGGTCCGGGGGCGCTCTTAATCCGATGTTAACGAGGTTTTGCAGGTATTTCACGCCGTCAAGGGATAACGTGTGAGCGAACAGGCACGAGAGAGGATTCGCACCCGCATGTATCAGTACTCCAGGGCGATCTACCGCTCGATCAAGGATCTGATCGACCCGTGGGCGGAGCCCGAGAAGCAGCTCGAGTACCGGCGGGACGTCCTGGCCGCTTGCGAGGAGTGCGTCGAGCGCCTCGCCAAGGATCCTCGCTACTTCGCGCATCCCGACCGCACCCTCTTCCAGGACATCCGCCGCTACTTCCCGATCACGTACCAGGCGCAGGTCGCCTGGGCGGTGACCGAGGGAATCGGCGCCGCGGTCGAGTACATCGAGGCCCAGATCGAGGCCGGCGCGTTCGACGGAGGCGTCGCCCGCTGCCGCGCGACGACACGCAAGGGCAAGCCGTGCCAGCGCACGCCGCTCCCCGAGCGCGAGTACTGCCCGTCGCACCAGCACCTCGAAGCGCGCCCCGCAGCCGCGTAGCCGAACCGGCGCGCTAGGCTCTCGCGGATGACCCGCGTCTGCGTCGCCGGCATCACCGGCTGGACCGGCGGCCCGATCGCCGAGGCGATCGCCGCGGCCGGCGACCTGGAGCTCGTTTCCGGCGTCTCCCGTGACAGCGCGGGAACGACCCACGAGGAACTCGGCGTCCCGGTGCTCGGGTCGGTCGCCGAGGCGGTGGGGAGCGCCGAGGTCGACGTCGTCGTCGACTTCACCGACGCGGCGGCGGTCAAGGAGAACGTCTTGGCGGCCCTCACCGGGGACGCCGGAGCCGTCGTCGGCTCCAGCGGGCTCACCGCCGACGACTACGCCGAGATCGACCGGCGCGCGCGCCACGCGGGTGTCGGCGTGATCGCAGCGGGCAACTTCTCTCTTCTCGCCGCCCTCCTCGTCCGCTCGGCGGCCGGGATCGCGCGCCACGTCCCCGCCTGGGAGATCGTCGACTATGCGAGCGCCACGAAGCCGGACGTCCCCAGCGGGACCTCGCGGGAGCTAGCCGAGCGACTCGGCGAAACCGGCGGAGCGGCGCTCGCGCGGCCGCTGAACAGCCTGCTGGGGCCGGTCGAGGCTCGCGGCACCACGGTCGCGGGCACGCAGATCCACTCGGTGCGTCTGCCCAGCTTCGTTGTCTCGACGGAGATCGTCTTCGGTGCGGAAGGCGAGCGT
The DNA here is from genome assembly GCA_963794055.1 of uncultured Actinomycetes bacterium. Lineage (GTDB taxonomy): Bacteria > Actinomycetota > Thermoleophilia > Gaiellales > Gaiellaceae > JAIBJN01. The sequence continues at coordinate 21,439 of CAWCCL010000019.1, read as the reverse complement.
CTGACGCTACGCCATGACCCCGGCGAGAGCCCGGCGCCGTACATCGCGGGCACGCTGCTCGCGATCCGCTCGGTGGAAGGCCGCGTGGGCCTCACCCGGGGGCTGGACTCGCTCCTCGGCTAGCGTCCCCGGCTGCTCTGGCGGTCAAGCCAGCGCCAGCTGCTCGAAGTCCTCGATCTTCGAGACCGTGACGCCGACGAGGCGCAGCGCGCCCGGGCGCTCGGCGAGCGCGCGGTCCAGGAGATCGCAGGCGAGCTGGCCGATCCGCTCGCCGTCCGCCAGGCCGGCCGCGAGGGTCGTGGAGCGGCTGCGGATGGAGAAGTCCGGGTAACGCAGCTTGGTCGTCACCGTGCGCGCGACCTGGCCCGACTCCGCCAGGTAGGCCGCGAGGCGCAGGGCCATGCGACGAAGCTCGTCGTGCAGCTGCTCGCGGTCGGAGACGTCGCGCGGGAACGTCTCCTCGTGCCCGATCGAGACGCTCGCCACCGGCTCCGCGAGCGGGCGCGGGTCGATGCCCTGCGCGCGGTCGCGGAGCAGGCGGCCGATCTTCCCCGGGAGCAGGCGCGCCAGCTCCACGTCGGAGAGCCCGGCGAGCCCGCCGATCAGCTGGACGCCTGCCGAGGCAAGCCGCTCCTCGGCCCGCGGGCCGACGCCCGGAAGGAGGCGAACGTGGAACGGGGCCAGGAACGCCGCCTCGCGGCCGGCTCGGACGACCGTGATCCCGCCCGGCTTCTTGCGGTCGCTCGCCACCTTCGCGACCACCTTGCAGCTCGCGACGCCGAGCGAGCAGGAGAGACTTGTCGCGCCGCGCACGGCTGCCTGCACGGCCTCGGCCACGACCCGTGCGCGACGGTAGTCGGGGGCCACCTCGCCGACGTCGAGATAGCCCTCGTCCAGGCCCGTCCGCTCGACCGTCGGGACCACCTCCCGGATCGCCGCCCACACGGTGCGCGAGTACTCCGAGTAGGTGCGGTGGCGGGGCGTGACGAAGACTGCATGCGGGCAGCGGCGGAGCGCCTCGGCGCAGCTCATCGCCGAACGGATACCGTACTCTCGGGCGACGTAGTTAGCGGTAGCCACGACGCCCCGGCCGCGGGGGTCACCCCCCACGACCAGCGGCTGTGACGCCAGCTCGGGTTTCTCGAGCTCCTCCACGGCTGCGAAGAAGGCGTCCAGGTCGAGATGCGCAACGATCATGGCGAGGTTGAAAGAATAGGAACCGTGTCGCACGACACCGACAAGCTGATCAGGCAGCTCTCCCTCGTCGCCTTCCTCATGGCGGAGCGGCGGCCCCTGACCGCGCGCGAGATCAAGTCGGTCGTCGAGGGCTACTCGGAGATGTCCGACGAGGCGTTTGCGCGCCGCTTCTACTCGGACCGGAGCGAGCTGGTCGCGCTCGGGGTGCCGCTGCACTCGCAGCGGGACGAGTTCACCGGCGAGGAGCTCTACACGCTCCGCGCCGAGCAGTACTTCCTGCCGAAGCTCGACCTCGACGACGAGGAGCTGGCCGCGCTCCAGATCGCCCTGCATCTCCTCGACGGCCAGTTCGCCTATGCGGAGCCGCTGCGCCTGGCGCTCCAGAACCTCGCGCTCGGCCGGCCGACGCAGCTCGAGGCAGCCACCGAGAGCGCGCTGCGCGTCGAGGTCCGCGACCCCGACTACTCCGACGAGATGTCGGGGCGCCTGACGAAGCTCGAGGGCGCCATCTCCAAGCAGCGCACCGTCCGGTTCACGTACTGGTCGATCTCGCGCGACCGCACCCGCGAGCGCAACGTCAACCCGTACGCGCTCCTGCCCGAAGCCGGGTCGTGGTACCTGATCGGGCGCGACCTCGACGAGGACGACGAGCGCACGTTCCGCGTCTCGCGCATCGTCGGCGACATCCGCTTCGCCACGCGCCGTGAGCGCGACTTTCGCATGCCGGAGTACGACCCGTCCGGCTTCCGCGGACGCCAGCCGTGGCAGTACGGAGAGGCGCAGGGCGAGGCCGAGATCGAGCTCGACCACGATACTGCCTGGTGGGTCGAGCGCATGGTCGAGCGCGGCGAGGTCGTCGACGGACTCTTCACGACGCCCTACACGCGCCTCGACCTGCTCGCCGGCTGGGTCCTGCGGCAGGAGGGCCGCGCGCGGCCGCTCTCGCCGCGTGGGCTCGTCGACGAGGTGCTCGCGGGGCTCGACCGCGTGCTCGAGCGCCACATGGGCCTCCCGACCAAGCCGCCGAGGTCGAAGGCCCAGCCGGAGACGGAGCCGCTGGAGCGCCCCGCCGGCCCGCTCGCGCCCGAGCGCTTCGGCGTCCTCCAGGCGCTGCTCGCCCACCTGCTCGCGCGCTGCGGCGACGAGACGCGTGCGACGATCCCCGCGCAGGAGCTCGTCGACCGCTTCCACATCCCATACGACCAGCTCGACGACCACTTGCAGCTCCTGAACCTCGTCAACTTCGGCGGCGGGTGCTACGCCGTCTACGCGTCGCTCGACGGTGACGAGGTGCGCGTGGACAAGGAGCTCTTCGGCGACGCGTTCCGCCGCCCGCCGCGCCTGACGCCGCTCGAGGCGCGCGCTATCCGCCTGGCGCTCGAGTTCGTCGGGCCGATGATCGCCGCCGAGGCGCAGACGCCGCTCGAGCGGGTCCGCCTGAAGCTCGAGGAGACCTTCGGCGAGTTCGCGATGCCGGAGGCGTCGGAGCCGGAGGCCGGCTCCGAGGAGGAGCAGCTCATCCGGACGCTCTCTCAGGCGATCCGCGGGCAGCGGCTCGTCGAGATCGAGTACGTCGCCGTCGGCGAGGAGACAAGCGTCCGCGTGATCGAGCCGCACGCCCTCGAGCGCGAGCTGCCCTGGTGGTACGTCCATTCGTGGGATCGCACGCGCGACGCGCAGCGGAGCTTCCGCCTCGACCGCATGCGCCGGGCCACGCTCCTGAAGGAGAGCTTCGATCCGCGCCCCGGCCTGGAGCCGCGCAAGCTGCGCGACGTCCGCGTGGCCAAGGTGCTCTTCGACCCGGAGGTCGCGCGCTGGCGGACCGAGCGCGGAGCGCTTCCGCTCGCCAAGGGCTACGCGCTGGAGGAGGTCGGCGTCGGCGGCACCGACTGGTTCGTCGGCGAGATCCTGTCCCACCGAGGCTTCGCCGAGGTGCTGGAGCCGGAGGACTTGCGCACCGAGGTAGCCGCGCGGGCGAAGAAGCTCAGGGCCGCGTTCGCCAAGCGGCCCGCGCGGGCTCGCGGATAGCCGGCCTCTGTCTCATCTCGGGCGCCCTTGACCCTCGCGCCGGGAGAGAGAAACATCCCTAGGAGAGTCGTGCCGACTGCAACGACGCACGGAGAGAGCCGCGTTCTCGAGCAGGCAGCCTCCGGAGAGCTCGTAGACCTCAGCGAGCTGCCCGAGGAGGAGCGAGCCGTTGGCGCGGAGCTGCTCCGGCGCCTCTGCCTGGAGACGGGAGAGGCGGATCCTCGCGGCCTTCGCATCAAGGGGGCGTCGATCCAGGGGCGGCTCGACCTGGCGTTCTGCACGCTCGAGCGTCCGCTGGAGCTCCACGAAGCCACCTTCTCGGAGCCACCGTGCTTCGACAACTGCTCGATCCCCGATCTCGCGCTTCGAGACTGCCGCCTGCCGGGCCTCGAGGCCGACGAGCTCCGCGTCGAGTTCGACCTCGACCTCCGCGGGGTCGAGGCCACGGGTGCGATCGTGCTGTCCGGAGCCCGGATCGTCGGTCGACTGATCTGCGACGGGGCGACGCTCGCCAACGAGGGCGGCTCGGCGCTCGACCTCGCAGGCGCCCAGATCGGCGGGGACGGGCTCCTGCGCAACGGGTTCGACGCGACGGGCGGCGTGCTCCTGCTCGGAGCGAAGGTGGGCGGCAGCCTCATGTGCGACGGGGCGACGCTCACCAACGAGAGCGGCTGGGCGCTCGATGCCGAGGTCGCCGAGATCGGCGGCGGCGCGCTCCTTCGCAACGGGTTCAACGCGACCGGCGGCGTGCGACTGTTCGGAGCGAAGGTGGCCGTCAACCTCGAGTGCGTCGGGGCGACGCTCACCAACGAGAGCGGCTGGGCCCTCGACGCCGCAGGCGCCGAGATTCGGGGCCACGCGCTCCTGGGCGACGCGTTCAACGCGACAGGCGGGGTGCGACTGTTCGGAGCGAAGGTCGGCGGCAGCCTCATGTGCGACGGGGCGACGCTCGCCAACGAAAGCGGCTGGGCGCTCGATGCCGAGGTCGCCGAGATCGGCGGCGGCGCCTACCTGCGCTACGGGTTCAGGGCGACGGGCGGGGTGCGACTGTTCGCGGCGAAGGTGGGCCGCAACCTCGAGTGCGACGGGGCGACGCTCACCAACGAGAGCGGCTGGGCGCTCGATGCCGAGGTCGTCGAGATCGGCGGCGGCGCGCTCCTGCGCAACGGGTTCAGCGCGACAGGCGGCGTGCGACTGTTCGGAGCGAAGGTGGCCGTCAGCCTCGAGTGCGTCGGGGCGACGCTCACCAACGAGAGCGGCTGGGCCCTCGACGCCGCAGGCGCCGAGGTTCGAGGCGACGTGCTCCTGCGAGACGGGTTCAGCGCGACAGGCGGCGTGTTCCTGCTCGGCGCGAAGGTTGACGGCAGCCTCGTGTGCGACGGGGCGACCCTCACCAACGAGAACGGCTGGGCGCTCGTTGGGGAGATCGCCGAGATCGGCGGCGGCGTGCTCCTGCGCAACGGGTTCAGCGCGACAGGCGGGGTGCTCCTGCTCGGAGCGAAGGTGGGCCGCAACCTCGAATGCGACGGGGCGACGCTCAGAAACGAAGGCGGCTGGGCGCTCGTTGCCGAGGGCGCCGAGATCGGCGGGGGCGTGCTCCTGCGCAACGGGTTCAGCGCGACCGGCGGAGTGCGTCTGTTCGGAGCGAAGGTGGGGGTCAACCTCGAGTGCGCAGGGGCGACGCTCGCCAACGAGGACGGCTGGGCGCTCGACGCCGAGGGCGCGGATGTGGGCAGGGCATTTATGATTTCGTCCGTCAACCTCGCCGGGGGCCTCAACCTCTTCAAGCTGCGGTGCGCAACGCTCTACGACGACATCGGGCCTCAGAGCGGATTGGGAAGCTGGGCCGGGGGCGCCCCCCTTGTGCTCGCGGGCTTCACGTATGACCGCTTCGGCGGCGACGCACTCGCCTGGGACACAGACGCGCGCTTCTCCTGGCTCCGGCAGACAACGAACTTCGATCCCGGATCGTGGCAGCGGTTGCTCGAGGTGTACCGCGCCCACGGCCAGGACGACGAGGCGCGCCGAACGGCGATCGCCATGCAGAACGACCGGCTCGAGCGGGCGAACCTGGCACCCCATCGCTGGCTGGGGCGCTGGATCCTCCGCGTCACGATCGGTCACGGCTACCGGCCGTCGCTGGCGCTCCTGTGGGCGATGGCGATCGTGCTGCCGCTTGCGCTGGCGGTCGCGCGCGCGTCGAAAGGCACCTTCGTCTCGACGGAGCCGGGGGTCGACGGCTCGCCCCAACCTGTCGTGTATGCGGTCGACACGTTCCTGCCGATCGTCGACCTCGGCGAGGCCGACAAGTGGGTGGCCACCGGCAGCCTCCAGTGGGCCGTTTGGGCCGTCATCGTGCTCGGCTGGATTCCTCACCACCATCTTCGTCGCCGGGTTCACGAAGATCGTGCGGACCGTCTAGCTGCTCCGGCTAGCGCCGCTCGTTGCCGCGCTTGAAGTTGCCCGTGGCGCGGGCCATGAGGAGCTGCGCGGCCTCCTCGTCGGCCGCCTCGACCTCGCGGAGGAACCGCGCCGCCGAGGCGCCGGTCAGCATCGTCACCACCCGGCCCTGCCAGGAGAGCCGCACGCGGCCGTTCTTGGTCGCCTGCCAGGCGAAGGTCACGCGAGCGCCAGCGGCAGCCGCACGGTGAACGTCGCGCCGGAGCCTGTCTCCGACTCGACGTCCAGGGTGCCGCCGTGGGCCTCGGCGATCGAGCGCGCGATGTAGAGCCCGAGGCCGGCTCCCGGCTTGGAGCTGCCGCCGTGGCTCACGCGGCCGAACTTCTCGAAGATGAGGCGGTGGGCCTCCGGAGGGATGCCCGGGCCGTGGTCGCGCACGCTCACGGCGACGACGTCGTTCTCCTTCGCCGCCGCCACCTCGATCTCGTCGCCGGTGACCGTGTACTTCACGGCGTTTGCGAGCAGGTTCCAGAAGAGCTGGCGCAGCCGCTCGCGGTCGCCCTGGACGTGCGGGAGCGTGGGCGCCACGACCGTCGTCACCCGCACCTCGTCCTGGCCCAGCGAGACGACGGCCGTCGTCTCGCGGACGAGCTCCTCCAGGTCCACGGCAGCGAAGGAGTACGGGAAGGTGCCGGCCTCGATCCGCGACGTGTCCAGGACGTCGCCCACGAGGTCGGAGAGGCGCGACGTCTCGCTCTCGATCAGGCCGAGGAAGGACTCGCGCTGCTCCTGCGTGAGCTCGCGCCAGCGGCGGTTCAGCGTCTGGGCGCAGCCGATCACCGAGGCCATCGGGGTGCGCAGCTCGTGGGAGACCATGGAGACGAAGTCGGCGCGGAGCGACGAGAGCCGGCGCAGCTCCTCGGAGGCGCTCCGCTCCGCCTCGTAGACGCGGATGTTCTCGACGGCTGCCGCTACCTGGCGTCGCGAGGAGCGTCACCATCTCGACCTCCGCCGAGGTGAACGCGGGCCCGCCGTCGCGGGCGACCGTGAGCGTCCCGAGAGCGCGGTCGGTGAGCGCGAGCGGCGCGATGACCTCCTCCCCTCCCTCTCCGCCGAGGAACCCGCCGGCCGTCGCGAACACCGAATCGGACTCGCCCGCCAGCTCGATCTCGAGCCGGTCGAAGGCGATCAAGCTGCCGGAGCTCGCGCCGGAACGCGGCGAAGGCCTCGCGCTGGTCCAGCGACGAGGCGAGCGCGCGGGCGGCTCGGTTGACGGCCTCCAGCACGTCGGCTCGGTGGCCGAGCCGGTCGCGCAGGTCCTCGGCCTCGGCCGCGCGGGCCTCGGCAACGGCCGTCTCGGCCCGAAGGCGGTCGACGAGCCAGCCGACCACGAGGCCGATGACGATCTGCAGCCCGAACGGGAGCGTGACGTGGTCGAGGTCGAACGGCGGCGGACCGAACTCCTGCGCGCGCCACCACTCGGCCAAGAAGACGAGCGGGAGGACGACGATCGGGACGAGCACGCCGCCCTTCTTCCCGTAGCGGAGCGCGCCCTCGATCACCGGGATGTAGAGGATCCCCCAGGCCGGCGTGCTCGGCTCGAAGGTGTAGACGAAGACGAACGCGTAGACGATCGCGGTGTCGAAGGCCAGCGCGAGGAACCCGATCCGGCCGAGGGCCTTGCGGTCGAGGTCGCGGCGAGCGAGCCAGAAGAAGGCGACCGCGCCCAGCGTCAGCGCGACCGCGGTCGCCCAGCCCCAGCGCTCGTAGCCCGGCGGATGCCGGTCGCCGACGACCGCCACCTCGAACGCGGCGAAAGGCACGGCGAAGACCCGCACCCACGCGATCCAGATCTCCGTGTGCCGGAGGCGCTCGAGCTCAGCGTTCATGCCCCCGGCCTATCCGCGTCTCCCTCGAGTCGGGCGAGTGCCCACTCGGCGTGCTCGCGGAGCAGCTGATCCGTCGCCCTCGGCATACGGGCGGACGGCATCCACGAGACTTCTATCGGCCGAGTTGCCCGCGGCGACAAGGGCATTTCGCCGCAGGTACCGGGGGTCGTTTCGCGGGAAGTAGAGGCGGCCGTAGCGCGCGCCGAGCTCCTCGCCCGGCATCCGCAGCCAGTCGAGCGAGCGAGACGACCGGCTCGGCGCCCTCAGGCGCGCCCCTCCCCGGCCCGCCGCTTCTCGATCCCGCGGTTCCAGGGGCAGACGTCCTGGCAGATGTCGCAGCCGTACACCTGCGCCCCAGCTCCTCGCGGTACGCCTTCGGGGATCGCGCCGGGCGCCTGCGTCCAGTAGGAGAGGCACCTCGTCGCGTCGACCACGCCCGGCTCGTCCAGCGCGTGCGTCGGGCAGGCGTCGATGCAGAGCGTGCAGGAGCCGCAGTCGAGCTCGAGCGGCGCGCTCGGCTCGATCTCGACGTCGGTGACGAGCGTCCCGAGCACGACCCAGGATCCGTGCGTGCGCGTGATCAGCATCGTGTTCTTGCCGTAGAAGCCGATGCCGCCGCGCACCGCGCCCTCGCGGTCGACGTGCTGGTTCGCGTCGACGAGCACGCGGTACCGGCCGCCGAGCCGCTCGCCGAGCGCCTCGAGCTTCTCGCGCAGGTCGCGCGTAGTGGTCGGCCCAGGTGTAGCGCGGGAGCCGCCCCTCGCCCGCTTCCGGCTCCGGGCCGGGCGCGTAGTAGCAGAGCGCGGCGGAGACGACCGTGCGGGCGCCCTCGAGCGAGCGTCTCCGGGTGGCAGGAGACCTCCGGCTGGGCCATCGTGAAGCGCATGTCGGCGAAGAGGCCGCGGTCGCGGCGCTCCCTGATCACACGCTCGGTCTCGGCGTACGGCTGGGCTGCCGCTGCCCCGACGACGTCGAGCCCGAGCTGCTCCCCCAGTCGGGAGAGCTCGGCGCTCGTCATCTCGCCACCAAGGTAGCACCGTTCGCCGCGATACGATCGCGCCGTGAAGGCGATCCGGATCCACGAGGACGGCGGGCCCGAGGTCCTCCGGTACGAGGATGCGCCGGATCCCGACCCCCGGCCCGGGCGAGGTGCTGATCGGCCTCAGGGCTGCATCGCTGAACCACCTGGACATCTGGCTGCGCCGCGGGCTTCCCTCCGCGCCGAAGCCGCGGATCCTCGGCGCGGACGGTTCCGGCGTCGTCGTCGCGCTCGGCGAGGGCGTCGACAGCCTCGCCGAGGGCGACGCGGTCGTGCTCAACCCCGGCCTCGACGAAGGGGCCCGGATCGTCGGTGAGCACATGGACGGGACCCATGCCGAGCTCATCGCCCTCCCTGCTGACTACGTCTATCTGCTGGCGGCAGGCCTTTCGTTCGAGGAGGCGGCCGCGTTCCCTCTCGTCTTCGAGACCGCCTACCGCATGCTCGTCACGCGCGCCGGCCTCCGAGAGGGCGAGTGGGTGTTCGTCTGGGGGATCGGGAGCGGCGTGGCGACGGCCGCGCTCGCAGATCGCAAAGGCGCTCGGGGCGAGGGTGATCGTGACCTCTTCGAGCGACGAGAAGCTCGAGCGGGCGCTCGAGCTCGGCGCCGACGCGGCGGTCAACCACGCCGAGGGCGACGTCGCCGGGACGGTGCGTGAGGTCACGGGCGGGCACGGCGCCGACGTGGTCGTCGAGCACGTCGGCGAGGCGACATGGAAGACGTCGCTCCAGGTCGCTGCCGCCGGAGGGCGCGTCGCCGTCTGCGGCGCCACGAGCGGCCCGAACCCCCCGGCCAACCTCCACCGCATCTGGTGGAAGCAGCTCACCGTTCTGGGCTCGACGATGGGCACCCAGCAGGACTTCCGCGCGGTCTACGAGCTCGTCGCAAGCGGCCGCGCAAAGCCCGTCGTCGACAAGGTCTTCCCGCTGGAGGAGGCCGCAGCGGCGCACGAGCACCTCGAAGCCGGCCGCCAGCTCGGCAAGGTCGTCCTGAAGATCGGCTAGACAGGTTCTAGAGAACGATCCGGCGCACGACGTCGTGCGGACACCCGGCCCCGACGAGCCTACGCACCTCGCCGAGGTCGACCGGCGCCTTCGTCAGCGTCGAGGCGTCGCCGGGCGAGAATCCGAGAGCGATGAACTGAGACCGCCGCCAGCGCCGGACCCTCGCCTCCTCCGGGAGGCCAGTCCGCTTGGCCGCAGCCTGCTCGCCCATGACTAAGAGTGTGCGCCGGAATCGCCCGCGAAGTACCGCCGAAGGGCCTGTCCGCTCCCGGTCGAAAGTCGAGTTCGTTCGGACGATCTGTACGAGCTGGCGCTAGCCGAAGCCGAGGATGAACTTGGCGTCGTCGGACATGCGCTCCGGGCTCCACGGCGGCTCCCACGTCAGCTCCGTCTCGACGTCCTCGATGCCCTCGAGGCTCTCGACGACCTCGCGGATCTGCTGCTCGATCATCGGGCCGACGGGGCAGCCCATCGAGGTGAGGCTGTAGGTGACGTGGACCTTCGGCCCCTCGACCTCGGCGTCGTACAGGAGGCCGAGCTCGACGATGTCCATCCCGAGCTCCGGGTCCTCGACGACCCGCAGCGCCTCGAAGATCTCTTCACGCGTCGGCATGCCTGAAGGCTACCCGAGCAGGCGCACCTCTTCGCGCCGGTCGCGCGCGAAGAAGTGGATGCCGTCCACGAAGCGCACCCAGTTGTGGCGGGTGCACATGACGAGGGAGTGCGAGCGGGCGCTGTCGGTGAGGAAGCGGACGCCCCGCAGGAGGTCGCCGTTCGTGACGCCGGTCGCGGCGACGATCACCTCGCCCGGCGCGAGCTCGTCGGTCTCGAAGACCTTGTAGAGGTCGTCGATCCCGTACTCCTGCGCCTGCTCGATGTCGGCGCGCGACGTGGGCCAGAACTGGGCCTGAAGCTCGCCGCCGAGGCAGCGGAGCGCCGCCGCCGCGAGCACCGCCTGGCGTGCGCCGCCGATGCCAACGGCGATGTGGTCGTTCGTCCCGCGCACCGCGGCCGTGATCGAGGCGGTGACGTCGCCGTCCTGGATCAGCTTGATGCGGGCGCCCGCGGCGCGGATCTCCTCGATCAGGTCGTGGTGGCGCGGCCGGTCGAGGACGATCGCCGTGATGTCCCCGGGACGGCGGCCGTACGCCTCCGCGATCGCGACGACGTTCTCGCCGACGGACTTGCCCAGGTCGATCTTCCCCCGGGCCACGGGCCCGACGGCCATCTTGCGCATGTACATCTGCGGAAGGCGCGGGAGCGAGCCGGGCTCGCCGACGGCGATCATGGACATGGCGCCGTAGTCGCCGCGAGCGACGACCGCCCGGCCCTCCAGCGGGTCGACGGCAAGGTCGACCTCGTCGCCGCCGCTTCCCACGGTCGCGCCGATGGCGAGCGCATCCGCCTCCTCGTCGCCGCCGACGACCACGCGGCCGGTGATGCCGATCGTGTCGAGGCCTTCCCGCATCGCGGTGGCGGCCGCCTCCTCCGCGCCCTTGACGTCTCCGCGCCCGAGCCAGCGGCGCGCTCGCGAGCGCGGCCCGCTCGGTGACGGCGGCGTAGGCCTCGCAGTTGCAGCGAAGTTCCGGGGCGTCGTTCACGGCCGGGCCTGGTCCCGGGCTCGCTGGACCTCGGCGAGCACCAGGTGGATGACCCCGTTCACCGCGGACTCCATGCGCGTGTTCTCGATCACCGGCACTCCTGCCTTCTCGGCGCGCTCGACGAGGTAGTCCTGGATGCGGCGGATCTCAGGGAGGCTCCGCAGGTACTTCTGCATCGGGCGCATGCCCTGCGAGCCGGCGTCGCGGATCCAGAAGTGGCGCGCGTGCTCGTCCTCGTCTGCGATGGCCAGCATGCACTGGACGACGACGGCCCCGTCGTAGGCGCGCGGGAGCGCGCCCGGGACGAGGTGGACGCCCTCGACGGCGAGCGAGTAGCTCTCCTCCAGCGCCCGGGCGATGACCGCCTTGACGCCGACGAGCACGTTGCGGGTCTGTTCCTTGAAGCCGAGCAGCGCGGCGTCGGCCTCCTCGCCCTCGTGGATGCGCACGGCAGGCCCCGCCTCGAAGCTCGAGTAGTGGATCGACGGCATGAACTTCTGCGAGAAGAACGCGCGCATCGTCTGGCGCACCGTGTCCGTCGACGTGACGCGCGTGATCCCGAGGCGGTGCGCGATCTCCGTCGCCAGCGTCGACTTCCCCGTACCGGTCGCGCCGCCGACGAGGAGGACGATCGGCAGGTCGAGCTCGCGCAGCGCCTGCAGCCGGCGGAGCAGCAGGACGGCGTCCTCGCCCTCGTGGTCGGCGAGCACGCGTCGCGGCGACGTCGTAGAGGCGCTCGGCGCCGACCGCCTCGTCCTCGCGGCCCCGCACCAGCTCGCCCTCGATCAGCCGGGCGAGCTCGTACGCGCGCTCGGGCCGGATGCCCGTCCCCATGAGGGTCTTCGCCATCAGCCCCTTGGAGTACGGGAGCCTGACGTCCGAGGAGACGAGCGCCTCCGGCGGCGCGCCTGTCGGTGTTCATCGTATGCGACCGATCTCTCGGCGACGACCGCGTCCGCGAGGCGCGGTCACGGCGTCGTCCAGGTCGGGCTCGCCCGGGAGCGGCAGCACCTCGTTGTCCGCAAACACCACAGGGAGCCCGCGTGACTCGGCCGCCTCGGCGACCACGTCGATCGCGGCCGCCTTGATCTCGGTGAGGAAGAGCTCGGCCTCGGCGGCGGCCGGCGAGTCGAGCTCGGCCAGGAGCGCGACGCGGTTGGCCAGGCTGCCGGAGACCAGGACGACCTCGGCCCCATGCTCGCGCTCGAGGTGTGCGCGCAGGCGGTCGTGGATCGCTGCGGGCGCAGTCGAGAAGAAGGCCACCCGGCGGCCCGCGATCGGCTCGGCCGGGCGCGGGCGCAGGACGGACGCGATCACCTGAAGCTCCGGGTCGACGCCGGCGATCGCGAGGCGCAGCTCGTCGATCCGCCCGGGCGTGGCCAGCGGCTCCTCGCACATCGTCAGCACGACGAGGTCGCTGAGGAAGAGACGGTAGGCGCCGAGGTACCCGGCGACGCGCAGCCGGATCCTGGTGTGCGCCGGCGACGATGATCCGCCGCCCCGCCTCGACGGGCGGGATCGCCGTTCCGCTTGCCTCCAGCACGATCAGGTCGGGCTCGAGCGCGGCGGCGGCCCGAGCGCGCCTCCTCGACGTTGGAGGCGAACGGCTCGCCGGCCAGCCCGCCGCCGCAGCGGCGCGCCCCGACGGTGACGACGCCGGCGAACGCCGCGTCCTCCAGGTAGTCCGACGCCGCGTGATGCCCGAGCGCGAGAGCGCGAGCAGGTCCGCAGCGTCGGCGACGCTTCCGTCACGCCGGCTCGGCCGGGCCGCCGCGGCCCATGGCGACGACAACGACGTCGCGCGAGCGCGCGAGCAGCCGGGCGACGTGGCCCGCCACCGCCGTCTTCCCCACGCGCTTGCCGGTGCCGATCACCGCCAGCGCCGGCTGTGAGAAGGGCACGAAGCGCACCGGGTCGAGCCGAAAGTCCGCGCCCACGTACGGCAGCCCGTTCGCGAGCGCGCGCGAGGCGAGCCGGAACCGGCGCCTCGGCCCGACGACCGGCTCGTCGGAGAGGTCGATCACGACGTCCACGTCCACTTCGACCAGCGCATCGGCGAGCTTGTTCCAGAGCGGCACGCCGTAGTCCGGCACCCCGCCGCGGAGCTTCTCGGTCCCGCCGAGCATGACCGCCCCGACGACCTCGTAGCGGAGCGACGCGAGCGTCTCGACTACGACGTCGGGGTAGTGCTCCCCGTCGATGAGGACCAGCGCTCTCATTGCCGCCGCGTCAGCTCCGTCCTCGATGCGGGCCGTGTACTTCTCGTACTCGAGCGTGTCGATCGAGAACTGGATGATCCGCTCCATACCGTGGTAGGGTACTTGCGCCAGACGTCGACGTGCCTGCCCTCGATCTCGATCAGGTTGTAGCACGGCCTCGTCTTGCCCCTCAGGCGCAGAGAGGAAACGGTGCCGGCGTTGACGACGAAGAGGTTCTCGAGCCGCCACGCGTAGGGCACGTGCTTGTGCCCGGAGAGGACGAGGTTGACGCCGACCTGCTGGAGGACCTCGAGCGCGTCTCCCGCGTCGTAGACGACGTTCCGCTCACGCCCGGTACCCGGCACGGGCAGCAGGTGGTGGTGGAGGACGAAGATGCGGAAATCGGCCGGCTCGGCGAACTGCTCCTCGATCCACTGGTAGCGGCCGCGGCCGATGACGCCGTGGTCGAGGTCGGGCTCCGAGGAGTCCACCGCGACGACGCGTGACGCCCTCGACGCGCAGGACGCGCCGGCGCTCGCCGAACAGCTCCTCGAAGTGGATATAGCCGACGTTGCGGGAATCGTGGTTCCCGGGAACGACGACGACATTCTCGCACTCGAGCCGGTCGAGGTAGCTCTTGGCCTCCGCGTACTCCTGCTGGAAGCCGAACGTCGTCAGGTCACCGGAGCAGATGACGATCTCGGGCTCGAGCTCGTTGATCTCGATGATCGCGCGTTCGGCGAGATTGGGGACGAAGTACGGCGAGCCGCAGTGGAGGTCGGAAAAATGGGCGATCCGGAACAGTGAGTGCCCCTTCGAAGACGGCAGTAGCCGAATTCTAGGGAGGGCCGTCCGGGCTCGTTGCTACCTTTTCAGAAGGATGCGCCCAGAAAGCGGCGATTTCCAGGATTATTCGGGGACTGTGTTTGCCAACGAGGCCGAGTTGGAGTGCGCGCGCCTCCTCGACTACTACGGCATCCAGTGGGAGTACGAGCCCCGTTCCTTCCCGCTCGAGACGGACGAGGAAGGGCGCGTCGTCGAGGCGTTCACGCCCGACTTCTTCCTCCCCGAGCAGGAGCTCTATCTCGAGGTCACTGTGATGAAGCAATCCCTCATCACCCGCAAGAACCGCAAGATCCGGAAGTTCCGGGAGCGGTATCCCGATATCAAGGTCAAGCTGTTCACGCGGCGCGACTTCGAGCGGCTGGGTCAGAAATACGGCCTGAACCTCATTACGTAGTGCCTCGCCCGGGCGAGGTCTATCTCTCCCGAGACGAGATTGCGGCACGCGTCGGCGAGCTCGGCGCCCAGATCGCGCGCGACTATGCCGAGCGCGACCCCTCCTCGTCACGGTGCTCAAGGGCGCGTTCATGTTCGCGTCGGACCTGGCACGGGCCGTCCCGATCCCACACGCGATGGACTTCCTCGTCCTGGCCGGCTACGGCGGCGAGAACGGCGGGCGCAGCCGCATCCGGCTGCTCGAAGGACCTGGAGCTCCCGATCGCGGGCCGCGACGTCCTGCTGGTCGAGAACGTCGTCGACACCGGGCTGACGCTGAACTACGTCGTGAAGACGCTGACGCTCCGCGACCCGGCGGACATCTCCATCTGCACGCTCTTCGACCGCCCGTATCGCCGGCTCGTCGACGATCTGCCGATGCGCTACGTCGGCTTCACGATCCCCGACCAGTTCTTCCTGGGCTACGGCTTCGACCTGCACGAGCGCTACCGAGGCCTGCCCGGACCTCCACCGCCGAGGAGTAGCCTCCCGGACATGCCCGGTGCTAGCTCCTCGGCTTCCTCGGGGTCGCCGTCCTCGTCATCGTCACGCCTGGGCCGGACACGGCCCTGACGATCCGGAACACGCTGCTGGGCGGCCGGGCGGCGGGATCGCGACCGCGCCGGCGTGGTCGGCGGCCAGGCGGTCTGGGCGCTCGCTACGAGCCTTGGCGTCGTCGCCCTCCTCCTCGCTTCCGAGCCTGCGTTCACGGCGGTCCGGCTCGCGGGCGCCGCCTACCTCGTCTTCCTCGGAGTCCAGACGCTCTCGCCGCGTGGCGGCCGGCGGCCCGCCGTAGCCGCGCGGGCGCCGAGGAGCCCGCGGCGCTCACGCGCGGCTCGCCGCCCGCCAGGGACTCCTCAGCAACCTGGGGAACCCGAAGATGGCGGCGTTCTTCCCCAGCCTGCTGCCGCAGTTCGCCCCCGCCGGCGAGCCGGCCTTCCTCCCGCTCCTCGGGCTCGGGCTGCTCTTCTGCACGCTGACCTCGTCTGGCTGACGCCTATGCGATCGTCGTTCCGCGCGCCGGGCGGCTTCCTACGCAGGTCGGGCGTCAGGCGAGCGCTCGAGGTGATCACCGGCACCGTCTCGTCGCGCTTGGGCCTGCGACTGGCGGCCGAGCGTTAGGAGGGCTAGAGGTAACCCATCGGGTCGACCGCCGTCCCGTTGACCCGCACCTCGAAATGGAGTGCGGCCCGTCGAGTTGCCGGTCGAGCCCACCGCGCCGATACGGTGCCCTGGGAGACGAGCCGCCGCCGACGTAGATCGCAGACTGGTGGCCGTACGCCGTTGCGAGGCCTTCCCGTGGTCGATGATCGTGAGGTTCCCGTAGCCGCCCATCCAGCCGGCGAAGATGACCGTGCCGGCGGCCGCTGCGCGGATCGGCGTCCCGCTCGACGCGCCGATGTCGATGCCCTCGTGCATCCGGCCCCAGCGCCAGCCGAAGCCGCTCGTGATGACGCCGTTCACCGGCCAGATGAAGCCGCTCGACGACGAGCCGTCCCCGCTGGAGCCGCCGCTCGGGCCGCGGAGCCGGGCCCGCGAGCGCGGCGCTCTCCGCCTGGAGCCTCGACGATCCTCCTGCGCCTCGTGGCGGCTCTCGCGCACGCCGGCGAGGACGCTGCTCCGGTTCGCCCTGGCCGCGGCCAGTGCTTCTGCTGCGCCACGAGCTCCGCGCGCGCGGCGAGCTGCACGGCCGTCTTGCGCGCGAGCACGGCGGTTTCCTCCGCGACCTGCTCCTTCGTCACCCGGGTCTCCTCGCGGGCGACCTTTATCTCGACCCTGAGCCGGCGAGCTGGGCGGTGAGGGCCTGGTCCTGCCGGCCGATCGAGTCGAAGTACTCGAGCTGGTCGACGAGGTCGCCGAGGCTCTGGATCTGGAGCAGGACTGCGAACGAGTCGGTGTCGTCGCCCTCGTAGAGCTCGACCAGGCGCTCCTCCAGGTGGCGCTCCGCGATCGCGTGCTGCTCCTTCAGGTGCTCGATCTCCCGCGTCTGGATCGCGATCTTGTCCCGCAGGCGCGCCAGCCGGTTGCGCGACACGGCGAGGTCGGTCTCGAGCTCGGAGATCAGCGCGGACAGCGAGCCGATGTCTCCATCGAGTGCTGCGATGCGCTGGTTCGCCGCCTCGATCTCGGAGGTCAGCGTCCCCTCCTTGTGCTTCGCGGCCTCGATGTCCTCGCGGAGACCGGAGATCTTGCGGTCGAGGTACGCCTTCCTGTCGCCGTCGGACTGCCCGAGCGCGGCGGGGACGGCAAGCGCGAGGAGCGCCCCGAGGAGCGCGACGACTAGACAGGTGCGGCGAGCGTCAACCACCGGAACGATTTCGGCGAGAGCACGTGCGTCCCTGCGCGGCCCTCACCGGGGGTTTTCGGTCTCGAACGGCTTCTGTTGTAGCACGGCGACCGGCCGCCTGGCGGTCCGAGCCGATCAGGCGTTCGATGCGCTCGACGGGCTGCGGGGCTCTGTTTCCGGCTCCGGCGGAGGCTCGGGATCGGGGGCCGGGTCGTCCGGCGCGGACTCGGGGACCGGCTCCGGGAGCGGCTCCGTGGGCGTCACCTCGGCCTGCGCCCGCCTGACGCGCTCCTCCATCTGCCCGACGAGCGCGCCGATCTCGGCCTCCTTCGCGACGATCCGCAGGCCGACGTCGTCGAGCTGCGCCTTCGCCGCGTCCGCTTCCGCCTCATCACCCGCGTGGGTCGCGCGGCCGAGCTCGTGGTAGCCGCGGCTGCGCTCCGACTGGAGCTCGGCGAGCTCGCGCCGGAGGCGAAAGAGCTCCAGCTGCCCGTGCGAGCGGGCGCCCACGACCCGGCGGTGGGCGGTTAGCCGCGCGGAGGCGGCCCCGAGCGCGACGCCGGTCCCGCGGCGACCGGCCTTGGAGCGGAGGACAAGCACCGCCGCGGCGAGCACGAGCACGAGGATGCCCCAGAGCCAGACCTGGATGCCGACGAGCAGGATCCCCACTCCGGCGAGCGCGATGCCGGCGAGCAGGCCCGCGTCGGGCGCCGACCAGTACTTGCGCAGGCGCGTCTCCACCCCGTCCGGGCCAATCGCGGGAGCCCCGCACTCGGGGCAGAAGCGGCTCTCGGCGGGCACGTTCGCGCCGCACGTGGGGCAGCTATCCGCTGACATCGACCTCTTCTCGTTCCTTCTGAGACTCATCTTCATGCTCGAGCGCCCTGAGCGCCTCGCCGGCCTCCCGGCGAAGCGGGCCGACGAGCGCGCGGTAGTCCTCGTCCGAGATCTTGCCTGTGCGATGGTCGAACTCGAGCTCCTTCAGCGCGGCGAGGGCGCGGTCGCGCTCCTCAGGAGCCGCAGGCGCGCCTGCTCCTCCGGGCCGGGCGCCCCGAGATCGTCCTCCCCGGCCGGCGCGGGACGCAGGAGCGGCACTGCGACGAAGACGACGCACGCGACGGCCAGAAGGGCGCCGAGGGCGAGGGCGACTACCTGCACGCGCTAGGCCCGCGCGACTGCGGCTCCCTCGCCCGCGAACCTGGAGGCGAGCCGGCGCTGCTCCCGCGCGTCCGGCCACATGGCGACGACGGAGCCGAGTACGAAGACCAGCCCGGAGAGCCAGATGAAGTTGACGAGCGGGTTCACGATCACCTTCAGGACGACCGAGCCGTCCTCGTTGAACTGGTCGGCGATCACGAAGAGGTCCTCGCCCGCGCAGCCAGTCCGTGCGGATGCCTACCTCGTTCGAGGTCTGCTCCTCGGCGAAGTAGTGGTTCTTGCCGGCCTCCATCGTCCCGACCTGCCGGTCGCCGCGGTAGACGTCGAGCTGCGCGCGCACCTCCTGCGCATTCGCGCCCCGCTGCTCCTCGCTGCCGGTGTAGACAAGCCGGTAGTCGCCGACCGGTCGCCGACTCGCCCGGGGCGAGCCGCGCCTCCCGCGTCGTCGAGAAGCCGCCGATCCCGACCGCGCCGACGAGCAGGAGGATGATGGCCGCGTGGACGATGTAGCCGCCGTAACGGCGCCGGTTCCTCGCGATCAGGCCCGAGAACGCCGGCCACCACCCGCCCGTCCCGAGCGACTTGCGGGCGCGTGTGCCGCGCACGAACTCGAGCACGATCGTCGTCAGCACGAACGCGGCGAACGTGTAGCCGACGAGGCCGGCGGGGCTCGAGCCCGCTCCGCCGAGCAAAAGCAGGAGGCCTGTCAGGAGCGCGACGCCGGCCGGCCAGGCGAGCTGCGAGGCTAGGGCGCGCAGCGACGCGCGCCGCCACGCGACGACTGGCCCGATGCCCATCAGCAGGACGAGCGGCAGCCCGAAGACGATGGCGAAGAAGTCGTAGTACGGCGCCCCAACCGAGACGGTGACGCCGCGCACGGCCTCCGAGACGAGCGGGTAGATGACTCCCCAGAGGATCGTCAGCGCCAGCGCGATGAGGAAGAGGTTGTTGTAGAGGAAGGCCGCCTCGCGGGAGACGAGCGACTCGAGCCGCGTCTTCGAGCGCAGGAGCGGGAGGCGCGACAGGATCAGCGCGATCGAGAACGCGGCCACGACGGCGATGAAGCCGAGGAAGAAGGGCCCGATCGACGACTGGGTGAAGCTGTGAATCGAGCTGATGACGCCGCTTCGCGTCAGGAACGTCCCGAAGAGCGAAAGCAGGAACGCCCCGGCCACGAGGACGACGTTCCAGACGCGGAGCATGTTCTTCTTCTCCTGCACCATCACCGAGTGCAGGAACGCCGTGGCGACGAGCCAGGGCATGAGCGCGGCGTTCTCGACCGGGTCCCACGCGTACCAGCCCCCCCAGCCGACCTCTTCGTAGGCCCACTTCGCGCCGAGGAGGACGCCGAAGCCGAGGAACGTCCACGCGGCGAGCGTCCAGCGGCGCGTGACGACGATCCAGCGCTCGTCCACCCGGCGCGAGGCAAGCGCAGCCATGGCGAACGCGAACGGGATCGTCAACCCCACGTAGCCGAGGTAGAGCATCGGCGGGTGGGCGACCATGTACGGGTTCTGCAGGCTCGGATTCATCCCCGCGCCGTCGGCCGGAGCCGCCTGCGTCGCGAACGGGCTCGCGATGAAGACGAGGAGGAACGCGAAGAAGAGCGCCACGGCGCCGGCGATCGGCACCGTCCAGGGGAGCACCTCTCGCACGAGCCGGCGGTTCAGGGCGACGGCGGCCGAGGCGGCGCCGGTGAGGACGAGCAGCCAGAGGAGGAGCGAGCCCTCCTGGCCGCTCCAGAACGCGGCGAACGTGTACCCGAGCGGGAGCTCACGGCTCGTCGAGCGGGCGACGTAGTCGAAGGAGAAGTCGCGGCCGACGAGCGCGGCGACGAGGACGAGCGAGGCGATCCCGACTGCGGCGAAGGCAGCGTAAAGCGCGTTCGTCGCCGAGTCCAGCAGCCTGCGCCTCCCGCGGTAGGCCGCATATCCGCCGACGAAAACGGCGTACAGAATCAGGCCGAAAGCGGCAACGAGCGCGGCACGGCCCAACTCGGGCATGCCATCACTCGCTTTCAGGCGCGTACTTCGACGGGCACTTCGTGACGAGGGAGTCCTTGGTGGCCACGAACGTGCCGTCGGCGAGCCCGCCCTTCACGTAGACCTCGCGGCCCACCTTGAAGAGGTCGGGCACGGAGCCCGTGTAGACGACCGGGACGGTCGCCTCCCCGTCGAGGTCGCGGAGCGTGAACTCGAGGCCCGAGCCGTGGGCGTCGCCCTCGACCGGCCCGACGACGATCCCGGCGAGGCCGACCTCGCCGGTCGTCCCCTCGAGCTCGCTGGGCTGCAGCGAGGGCGTGCCTCCGGCCAGGCTCGTCCAGATGAGGAACACCGCAAGCACCGCCGCGACCGAAAGCGCGACGACGAGGCGCACCGGATTGCGCCGCTTTGCCACGGCTCCGAGTTTACCGGGGAGGACTAAGAGGGCTACTCGGTCGTAGACATCGGCCGCCGGTCCGGGATGCGGTAGCCGTGGTCGCGGCAGAGGCTCCCGGGGGCGTCCTCGGTGAGCGCGTCGCAGTACCCCTTCCCGTAGGCCGCGCGCAGGAACGCGGCGGCCACTTCGAGGTTCCACTCGCCCACGCCGCACGCCTCGCCCCAGAGGTCGGCGAGCCGCAGGTCGATATCCAGCTCGAGCAGCTCGATCCGGGAAGGTCGCTTGGCCATTGGCTGAAGGTACCCAGCGGATCGGACGGAGCATTAGGCTGGTCGACGTGGCCGTGACCCGCATAGGCCCTGCCCGCGTGCCCTCACGCGAGAGCCCGGAGGCGGCCGTGAAGCTCCTCCAGGAGCGCGGCTACACGGCCTGCGAGATCGACTTCGAGGGCAAGTTCTGGATGGACTACCCGTGGGCGGAGCGCTTCGGCGAGCTCGCCCGCGAGGCGGGCATCGCCCTGTCCGTGCACGCGCCCATCGCCGGCTTCATGGGACATCTCGAGCTGGACAAGAAGTACAACATGGCCACCGGGATGCTCGACCACTCCGCCGGCGTCGCCGTCGCCTGCGGAGCCGAGCTCGTCGTCTTCCATCCCGGCTTCCTGCTCGGGCGCGAGCGTGAGGCGGCGCTCGAAGCGGTCGCCGATCAGCTCGGCTCGCTGCGCGGGCGGCTGGAAGGCAAGGGCCGCGCCGTCCCGTTCGGCGTCGAGGTGATGGGACGCGTGCGGGAGATCGGGAGCCTGGACGACGTCATCTGGCTCGCCCAGCGGCTCGACTGGGTACGGCCGGTGATCGACTTCGCCCACCTGCACGCGGTCACCGACGGCGGGTTCACGGAGGCTGAGGCGTTCGCGGACGTCCTCGCGCGCACAGATGCAGTGCTGGAGCCGGGCGCCCCGTTTCACGTCCACTTCTCGGACA
>CAWCCL010000018.1:0-10710 GCA_963794055.1 uncultured Actinomycetes bacterium | reverse complement strand
ATCGCCGCCGGCGCAGTGGAGAAGAAGGCCACCCGGCGGCCGGCGATCGGCTCGGCGGGGCGGGGACGCAGCAGCGCCGCAATCACCTGAAGCTCCGGGTCGACGCCGGCGACCGCCGCGCGCAGCTCGTCGACCTGCCCGGGCGTCGCGAGCGGCGGCTCGCACATGGTCAGCACGACGAGGTCGCTGAGGAAGAGGCGGTAGGCGCCGAGGTACCCGGTGACCGCATCCGGATGCTGGTGGGCCCCGGCGACGATGATGCGCCGCCCCGCCTCGACCGGCGGGATCGTCGTTCCGCTCCCTTCCAAGCACGATCAGGTCGGGGTCGAGCGCGGCTGCGGCCCGAGCGGCCTCCTCGACGTTGGAGGCGAACGGCTCGCCGGCCAGCCCGCTGCCGCACCGGCGCGCCCCGACCGTGACGACGCCGGCGAGCGCCGCGTCCTCGAGGTAGTCCGACGCGGCATGCATGCCCGAGCGCGAGAGCGCGAGCAGGTCCTCGCAGTCGGCGACGCTTCCGTGACCGCGGGCTCGGCCGGGCCGCCGCGGCCCATGGCGACGACGACCACCTCGCGCGTGCGCGCGAGCAGCCGGGCGACGTGGCCCGACACCGCCGTCTTCCCCACGCGCTTGCCGGTCCCGATCACCGCCAGCGCCGGCTGCGAGAACGGGCGAAGCGCACCGGGTCGAGCCGGAAGTCGGCGCCCACGTACGGGAGCCCGTGCGCGAGTGCGCGCGAGGCGAGCCGGAAGCGGCGCCTCGGGCCGACGACCGGCTCGTCGGAAAGGTCGATGACGACGTCCGCGTCCACTTCGAGCAGCGCATCAGCGAGCTCGTTCCAGAGCGGCACGCCGTAATCCGGCACTCCTCCTCCGAGCTTCTCGGTCCCGCCCAGGAAGACCGCCCCCACGACCTCGTAGCGGAGCGACGCAGAGCGTCTCGACGACGACGTCGGGGTAGTGCTCTCCGTCGATGAGGGCCAGGGCTCTCATGGCCGGCGGCAGCTCCGTCTCGATCCGGGCCGTGTACTTCTCGTACTCGAGCGTCTCGATCGAGAACTGGATGATCCGCTCCTGACCGTGGTAGGGGTACTTGCGCCAGACGTCGACGTGCTTGTCCTCGATCTCGATCAGGTTGTAGCACGGCCTCGTCTTGCCCCTCAGCCGCAGCGAGGAAACGGTGCCGGCGTTCACGACGAAGAGGTTCTCGAGCCGCCAGGCGTAGGGCACGTGCTTGTGGCCGGAAAGGACGAGGTTGACGCCGACCTGCTGGAGCACCTCGAGCGCGTCTCCGGCGTCGTAGACGACGTTTCGCTCACGCCCGGTGCCCGGCACGGGGAGCAGGTGGTGGTGGAGGACGAAGATGCGGAAATCGGCAGGCTCGGTGAACTGCTCCTCGATCCACTGGTAGCGGCCGCGGCCGATGACACCGTGGTCGAGGTCCGGCTCGGACGAGTCCACGGCGACGACGCTGACGCCCCCGACGTGCACCGTTCGCCGGCGCTCGCCGAACAGCTCCTCGAAATGGATGTAGCCCACGTTCCGGGAGTCGTGGTTCCCCGGGACGACGACGACGTTCTCGCACTCGAGGCGCTCGAGGTAGCTCTTGGCCTCCGCGTACTCCTGCTGGAACCCGAACGTCGTCAGGTCGCCGGAGCAGACGACGATGTCGGGCTGGAGCTCGTTGATCTCCATGATCGCCCGCTCGCCCAGGTTGGGCACGAAGTACGGCGAGCCGCAGTGGAGGTCCGAGAAATGGGCGATGCTGAACAGCGGGTGTCCCCTTCGGAAGTTCGGCGTATGTGAATTCTACGGAGGGTCGTCCGGGCTCGGTGCTACCTTTTCTGGAGGATGCGCCCAGAAAGCGGCGATTTCCAGGAGTATTCGCGGGACCGTATTTGCCAACGAGGCCGAGGTCGAGTGCGCGCGCCTCCTGGACTACTACGGCATCCCGTGGGAGTACGAGCCCCACTCGTTCCCGCTCGAGACCGACGAGGAGGGACGCATCGTCGAGGCGTTCACGCCCGACTTCTTCCTACCCGAGCTGGAGCTCTACCTCGAGGTCACCGTGATGAAGCAGTCCCTCGTCACTCGCAAGAACCGCAAGATCCGGAAGTTCCGCGAGCGGTATCCCGACATCAAGGTCAAGCTGTTCACGCGGCGCGACTTCGAGCGGCTGGGTCAGAAATACGGCCTGAACCTCGTTACGTAGAGCCTCGTCCGGGCGAGGTCTATCTCTCCCGAGACGAGATCGCGGCTCGCGTCGGCGAGCTCGGAGCCGAGATCGCGCGGGACTACGCGGACCGCGACCTCTCCTCGTCACCGTGCTCAAGGGCGCGTTTATGTTCGCGTCCGACCTGGCGCGGGCCGTTGCCATCCCGCACGCCATGGACTTCCTCGTCCTCGCCGGCTACGGCGGCGAAGAAGGGCGGGCGCACCCGCATCAGGCTGCTGAAGGACCTGGAGCTCCCGATCACGGGCCGAAACGTGCTGCTCGTGGAAAACGTCGTCGACACCGGGCTGACCCTGAACTACGTCGTCAAGACGCTGACGCTCCGAGACCCGGCCGACATTGCGATCTGCACGCTCTTCGACCGCCCCTACCGGCGCCTGGTCGACGATCTCCCGATGCGCTACGTCGGGTTCACGATCCCCGACCAGTTCTTCCTCGGCTACGGCTTCGACCTGCACGAGCGCTACCGGGGCCTGCCCGGACCTGCACGCCGCCGCGGACTAAGAACTCGAATCGAAATAACGATTCAACAACGCAACGAAATAGATGAGTGCGATGCAAGAACGAAAAACGAATGAATAAAAGCGATATTCGGGAAAACGAGGACGACAAAGCGCGACGAAAGGAGCGTCGCGACGGCTCAAGGCTTCATTATGATTCGGGTTCTAAGAGGGCTTGGCCAAACGCCGCTCGTCGCCCGGCGGCGCGGTATGCGTTTCGTCAAGCCCTCCTACACTAAGCTCAGGAACATGCCAGGCTGAGCTGATCGGCTTCCTCGGGGTCGCCGATCCTCGTGATCGTCACGCCGGGGCCGGACACCGCCCTGACGATCCGCAATACTCCTGCTCGGCGGCCGGGCGTGGCGGGATCGCGACCGCCGCCGGCGTGGTCGGCGGCCAGGCGGTCTGGGCGCTCGCTACGAGCCTTGGTGTCGTCGCCCATCCTCCTCGCTTCCGAGCCCGCGTTCATTGGCGGTCCGTCTCGCCCGGCGCCGCCTACCTTGTCTACCTCGGCGTCCAGACGCTCCTCGCCGCGTGGCGAGCCGTCGCGCTCGCCGTACGCCGGCGCGGGCGCCGAGAGAACCGCGGGCTCTGGCCGCGGCTCGCGGCCTTCGCCAGGGCCTCGTCAGCAACCTGGGGAACCCGAAGATGGCGGCGTTCTTCCCGAGCCTTCTGCCGCAGTTCGCCCCCGCCGGCGAGCCGGCCTTCCTCCTCGCTCCTCGGGCTAGGGCCTGCTCTTCTGCGCACATGACCTTCATCTGGCTGACCGCCTACGCGATCGCCGTCGCGCGCGCAGGAAGTATTCCTGCGCCAGACCGGGCGTCCGGCGGGCGCTCGAAGCCGATGACCGGAACCGTGCTCGTCGCCCTTGGCCTACGCCTAGCGCGGACGCCAGGCGGCTAGAGGTAGCCCATCGGGTCGACCGCCGGCCCGTTGACGCGCACTTCGAAGTGAAGGTGCGGGCCGGTCGAGTTGCCGGTCGAGCCCACCCGCGCCGATGACCGTCCCTGGGAGACAGAGCCGCTGGACACCTAGATCGCCGACTGTGGGCGTAGCCGTGGACAGGCCGTTCCCGTGGTCGACGATGACGAGGTTCCCGTAGCCGCCCATCTAGCCGGCGTAGATGACCGTGCCGCCGGCGGCTGCGCGGATGGGCGTCCCGGTCGGCGCGGCGATGTCGACGCCCTCGTGCATCCGGCCCCAGCGCCAGCCGAAGCCGCTCGTCACGACGCCGTTCACCGGCCAGATGAAGCCGCTCGACGACGAGCCGTCGCCGCTCGAGCCGCCGCTCGAGTTGCGGATCTGCGCGGCGAGCGCGGCGCTCTCGGCCTCGAGGTCTTCGAGATTCTCCTGCGCGTGTGCGCCGCTCATGCGGACGCTGGCGAGCACGCTCTCGGTTCGCGCGCGCGGCCGCGAGCGCGTTCTGCTGCGCCACGAGCTCCGTCGCGGGCGGCGACGCTGCTCGGCCGTCTTGCGCCGCGAGCACGGCGGTTTCCTCCGCGACCTCGCCCTTGTCAGCCGCGTCTCCTCGCGGGCGACCCGCATGTCGTCCCGGAAGCCGGCGAGCTGGGCGGTGAGGGCCTGGTCCTGCCGCCCGATCGTGTCGAAGTACTCGAGCTGGTCGACGAGGTCGCCGAGGCTCTGGACCTGGAGGAGGATTCCGAACGCGTCGGTGTCGTCGCTCTCGTAGAGCTCGACCAGACGCTCCTCGAGGTGACGCTCCGCGATCGCGTGCTGCTCCTTGAGGTGCTCGATCTCGCGCGTCTGGATCGCGATCTTGTCCCGCAGGCGCGCCAGCCGGTTGCGCGACACGGCGAGCTCGGTCTCGAGCTCGGAGATCAGCGCGGACAGCGAGCCGATGTCGCCATCGAGTGCGGCGATGCGCTGCGTTCGCGGCCTGGATCTCGGAGGTCAGCGTCCCCTCCTTGCGCTTCGCGGCCTCGATGTCCTCGCGGAGACCGGAGATCTTGCGGTCGACCTACGCCTTCCGGTCGTCGCCGGACTGCCCCAGCGCGGCGGGGACGGCCAGCGCGAGGAGCGCCCCGAGGAGCGCGACGACAGACAGGTGCGGCGAGCGTCAACCACCGGAACGATTTCGGCGAGAGCACGTGCGTCCCTGCGCGGCCCTCACCGGGGGTTTTCGGTCTCGAACGGCTTCGTTGTAGCACGGCGACCGGCCGCCGGCGGTCCGAACCGATCAGGCGTTCGATGCGCTCGACGGCGCTGCGCGGCGCTGCCGTTTCCGGCGCCGTCGGGCGGAGGCTCGGCGCTCGGGGGCTCGGGTCGTCCGGCGCGGACTCGGCGGACGCGGGCGGCTCCGGGAGCGCGCTCCGTCGGGCGTCATCTCGGCCTGCGCCCGCCTGATGCGCTCCTCCATCTCCCCGACGAGCGTGCCGATCTCGGACTCCTTCGCGACGATCTTCAGGCCGACGTCGTCGAGCTGCGCCGTCGCCGCGTCCGCCGCCGCCTCGTCACCCGCGTGGGTCGCCGCGGCCGAGCTCGTGGTAGCCGCGGCTGCGCTCCGACTGGAGCTCGGCGAGCTCGCGGCGGAGGCGAAAGAGCTCCATCTGCCCGCGCGAGCGGGCCCCACGACCCGGCGGTGGGCGGTTAGCCGCGCTGAGGCGGCGCCGAGCGCGACGCCGGTCCCGCGGCGACCGGCCTCGGAGCGGAGGACGAAGCACGCGCCGCGGCGAGCACGAGCACGAGGATGCCCCAGAGCCAGACCTGGATGCCGACGAGCAGGACCCCCACGCCGGCCAGCGCGATGCCGGCGAGCAGGCCCGCGTCGGGCGCGACCAGTACGTGCGCAGGCGCGTCTCCACCCCGTCCGGGCCAATCGCGGGAGCCCCGCACTCGGGGCAGAAGCGGCTCTCGGCGGGACGTTCGCGCTGCAGGTGGGGCACTCAGTCGCGCTGACATCGATTCTTCTCGCTCCTTCGCGACTCATCTTCATGCTCGAGCGCCCTGAGCGCCTCGCCGGCCTCGCCGGCGAAGCGGGCCGACGAGCGCACGGTAGTCCTCGTCGGAGATCTTGCCGGTCCGATGGTCGAACTCGAGCTCCTTCAGCGCGGCGAGGGCGCGGTCGCGCTCCTCGAAGAGACGCAGGCGCGCCTGCTCGCTCCGGGTCGGGCGCCCCGAGGTCGTCCTCCCCGGCCGGCGCGGCGACGCAGGAGCGGCCTGGCGACGAAGACGACGCACGCGACGGCCAGGAGCGCGCCGAGCGCGAGGGCGAGACCTCCACGCTAGGCCCGCGCGACTGCGGCTCCCTCGCCCGCGAACCGGCGGCGAGCCGTCGCTGCTCCCGCGCGTCCGGCCACATGGCCACGACCGAGCCGAGGACGAAGATCGAGACCGGCGAGCCAGATGAAGTTGACGAGCGGGTTCACGATCACCTTCAGGACGACCGAGCCGTCCGCGTTGAACTGGTCGGCGATCACGAAGAGGTCCTCGCCCGCGCAGCCAGTCGGTGCGGATGCCGACCTCGTTCGAGGTCTGCTCCTCGGCGAAGTAGCGGTTCTTGCCGGCCTCCATCGTCCCGACCTGCTCGCTCGCCGCGGTAGACGTCGAGCTGCGCCCGCATCTCCTGCGCGTTCGCGCCCCGCTGCTCGCTCGCTGCCGGTGTAGACAAGCCGGTAGTCGCCGACCGGTCATCGACTCGCCGGGCGCGAGCCGCGCCTCCCGCGTCGTCGAGAAGCCGCCGATCCCGACGGCGCCGACGAGCAGCAGCACGATCGCCGCGTGGACGATGTAGCCGCCGTAACGGCGGCGGTTCCGCGCCGACAGGCCCGAGAACGCCGGCCACCAGCCCGCCCGTCCCGAGCGCCTTGCGCGCGCGTGTGCCGCGCACGAACTCGAGCACGATCGTCGTCAGCACGAACGCGGCGAAGGTGTAGCCGACGAGGCCGGCGGGGCTCGAGCCCGCGCCGCCGAGCAAGAGCAGGATGCCCGTCGCGAGCGCGACGCCGGCCGGCCACGCGAGCTGCGAGGCGAGCGCGCGCAGCGACGCGCGCCGCCACGCGACGACCGGCCCGATGCCCATCAGCAGGACGAGCGGCAGCCCGAAGACGACGGCGAAGAAGTCGTAGTACGGCGCCCCGACGGAGACGGCGACGCCGCGCACGGCCTCCGAGACGAGCGGGTAGACGACTCCCCAGAGGACCGTCAGCGCCAGCGCGACGAGGAAGAGGTTGTTGTAGAGGAAGGCCGCCTCGCGGGAGACGAGCGACTCGAGCCGCGTCTTCGAGCGCAGGAGCGGGAGCCGCGACAGGATCAGCGCGATCGAGAACGCGGCCACGACGGCGATGAAGCCGAGGAAGAAGGGCCCGATCGACGACTGCGTGAAGCTGTGAATCGAGCTGATGACGCCGCTTCGCGTCAGGAACGTCCCGAAGAGCGAGAGCAGGAACGCCCCCGCCACGAGCACGACGTTCCAGACGCGGAGCATGTTCTTCTTCTCCTGCACCATCACCGAGTGCAGGAACGCCGTGGCGACGAGCCAGGGCATGAGCGCGGCGTTCTCGACCGGGTCCCACGCGTACCAGCCGCCCCAGCCGACCTCCTCGTAGGCCCACTTCGCGCCGAGGAGGATCGCCGAAGCCGAGGAACGTCCACGCGGCGAGCGTCCAGCGGCGCGTGACGACGATCCAGCGCTCGTCCACCCGGCGCGAGGCAAGCGCAGCCATGGCGAACGCGAACGGGATCGTCAGCCCCACGTAGCCGAGGTAGAGCATCGGCGGGTGGGCGACCATGTACGGGTTCTGCAGGCTCGGATTCATCCCCGCGCCGTCGGCCGGAGCCGCCTGCGTCGCGAACGGGCTCGCGATGAAGACGAGGAGGAACGCGAAGAAGAGCGCCACGGCGCCGGCGATCGGCACCGTCCAGGGGAGCACCTCTCGCACGAGCCGGCGGTTCAGGGCGACGGCGGCCGAGGCGGCGCCTGTCAGGACGAGCAGCCAGAGGAGGAGCGAGCCCTCCTGGCCGCTCCAGAACGCGGCGAACGTGTACCCGAGCGGGAGCTCACGGCTCGTCGAGCGGGCGACGTAGTCGAAGGAGAAGTCGCGGCCGACGAGCGCGGCGACGAGGACGAGCGAGGCGATCCCGACTGCGGCGAAGGCAGCGTAAAGCGCGTTCGTCGCCGAGTCCAGCAGCCTGCGCCTCCCGCGGTAGGCCGCATATCCGCCGACGAAAACGGCGTACAGAATCAGGCCGAAAGCGGCAACGAGCGCGGCACGGCCCAGACTCGGGCATGCCATCACTCGCTTTCAGGCGCGTACTTCGACGGGCACTTCGTGACGAGGGAGTCCTTGGTGGCCACGAACGTGCCGTCGGCGAGCCCGCCCTTCACGTAGACCTCGCGGCCCACCTTGAAGAGGTCGGGCACGGAGCCCGTGTAGACGACCGGGACGGTCGCCTCCCCGTCGAGGTCGCGGAGCGTGAACTCGAGGCCCGAGCCGTGGGCGTCGCCCTCGACCGGCCCGACGACGATCCCGGCGAGGCCGACCTCGCCGGTCGTCCCCTCGAGCTCGCTGGGCTGCAGCGAGGGCGTGCCTCCGGCCAGGCTCGTCCAGATGAGGAACACCGCAAGCACCGCCGCGACCGAAAGCGCGACGACGAGGCGCACCGGATTGCGCCGCTTTGCCACGGCTCCGAGTTTACCGGGAGGACCTAGAGGGCTACTCGGTCGTAGACATCGGCCGCCGGTCCGGGATGCGGTAGCCGTGGTCGCGGCAGAGGCTCCCGGGGGCGTCCTCGGTGAGCGCGTCGCAGTACCCCTTCCCGTAGGCCGCGCGCAGGAACGCGGCGGCCACTTCGAGGTTCCACTCGCCCACGCCGCACGCCTCGCCCCAGAGGTCGGCGAGCCGCAGGTCGATATCCAGCTCGAGCAGCTCGATCCGGGAAGGTCGCTTGGCCATTGGCTGAAGGTACCCAGCGGATCGGACGGAGCATTAGGCTGGTCGACGTGGCCGTGACCCGCATAGGCCCTGCCCGCGTGCCCTCACGCGAGAGCCCGGAGGCGGCCGTGAAGCTCCTCCAGGAGCGCGGCTACACGGCCTGCGAGATCGACTTCGAGGGCAAGTTCTGGATGGACTACCCGTGGGCCGAGCGCTTCGGCGAGCTCGCCCGCGAGGCGGGCATCGCCCTGTCCGTGCACGCGCCCATCGCCGGCTTCATGGGACATCTCGAGCTGGACAAGAAGTACAACATGGCCACCGGGATGCTCGACCACTCCGCCGGCGTCGCCGTCGCCTGCGGAGCCGAGCTCGTCGTCTTCCATCCCGGCTTCCTGCTCGGGCGCGAGCGCGAGGCGGCGCTCGAAGCGGTCGCCGATCAGCTCGGCTCGCTGCGCGAGCGGCTGGAGGGCAAGGGCCGCGCCGTCCCGTTCGGCGTCGAGGTGATGGGCCGCGTGCGGGAGATCGGGACCTGGACGACGTCATCTGGCTCGCCCAGCGGCTCGACTGGGTACGGCCGGTGATCGACTTCGCCCACCTGCACGCGGTCACCGACGGCGGGTTCACGGAGGCCGAGGCGTTCGCGGACGTCGCTCGCGCGCACAGACGCAGTGCTGGAGCCGGGCGCCCCGTTTCACGTCCACTTCTCGGACATCGCCTACGCGAACCGGAACGAGACGAAGCACCTCCCCTACGGCGAGGGCACGCTCCGCGCCGAGCCCCTGCGAGACGCGCTGGCTCGTTTCGACCGCCCCACCACGGTCATCTCCGAGTCGCCGGACGAGGATTCGAGCCAGGCCATCAAGGCGATCCTCGCACCCGGCTAGTCCCCGCTGACCCCGGCCGACTCTGGCGGCAGTGGATCAGCGGCCGGGAACGCGGACGAGCACGTTGTCGAAACGTACGTCGGTTCCGGGCGCGTCCGTGACGACGTAGAGGCCGACCGTTTCGAACGACTTCGCGTCGCGGCGGTCACGGGCGGCTGCGACCCGCTCGCCGTTGACGAACAGCGCCAAGCGCGTCATGAAGGCGCTCGCCGCGCACTCGCCTCGGATGCGATTACGAAGCCCGAGTCCGGTAATCGCGCGAAGCGTCTCACCTCGCGCGAGGAACCCGGTGGCGGCGCCCGTCTTGTCCACTCTCGCGATGACGAACCGGCCGACCGGATCCAGCGCGAAGACATAGCCAAGGTCCTCCGACGCCCAGCAGCTGACACCGTAGTACGCATTGACGGCAGTTTCGGGCGCCACCAACGCCGCGTCCGCCTCGATGCTCAGCTCAGCGAAGGGCCGTTCGATCTCGACCAGGCTGTGCCATGGCGTCCCAGCCCTCGTGACGAGGAACGAATAGTCCTGCTCCTCGCAGGAGAAGCGAACCCCGAGGCTGCCGGGGCTGTGCCAGTCGCCGCAGCCGGAGGAGAAGTCCTCCGAGTGCACCGGGCGAGCCGGGGCGAGTCGGCGGCCGCCGGTCAACGTGAAGCGGGATCGTGCCTCCCGGCACAGCTCGGTGTCGGCCGTGACGCTCGGCTGGCCGAGCAGCGCCCACGCGTCGCCGGCGACACACGAGCTGATGACGAAGTCGTCGAGGCCGACGAGGTCGTGCGCCGCGACCGCCTCGCTGAGCTCGTCGACGGAGGCGCAGGCGTCCGGCGCAGCGAAGCCGAATGCGTCGAGCACCTCGGGGCTGCCCGAGCCCTCGCGAGCGACAGCGGCCACCGCCTCGTCGCACGTGGCTCCCGCCTCGACCATCCCGGTGTCGACGGGAGCGGTCGCGGACTCGGTGGTCGACGTTGACGGCGTCGATGCGACCGATGGCTCGGCCTCGTCGGCTCCACCGGAGCAGCCCGCCGCGAGAGCGATCGCAGCGGTCGCGACGAGGAGCGGGAATTGAGCTCGGGTTCCCATGTGGTGCTCGTGAGCGGCGGCTAATTGTGCCAGACAGCACGCAGCGCGAGTGGTTGGGCACGATGCGAGCGGCACTCCCAGGCGGCGCAGCTAGCCGACGACGTGGAGTGCTAGCCGCCTGGAACGACC
>CAWCCL010000017.1:0-240974 GCA_963794055.1 uncultured Actinomycetes bacterium | reverse complement strand
CCATCCTGATCATCCACTCACGGTAACGCGAAGCGAGGATCCAGTCCTCCCACGCTCGGGTGACACTTCCGAACGCTGGCCCAACCAGAGGTACGGACACCTGATCCCGTGCGCCTCGCGGACACCGGTGATCTTTGCGAACCGCAAGAATGGCCGCGTGGCGCTTCGACGGATGGACAACGTCGGCATCGTGGTGGAATCGCTTGATGCCGCTCTGTTCGTTTTTCGCCGAGCTGGGCCTCGAACTCGAAGGTCGAGCCATGATCGAAGGAGACTGGTCAGGGCGCGTCACTGGACTGCGCGACCAGCGCGTCGAGATCGCGATGATGCGCATGCCGGACGGCCACGGCCGGATCGAACTGCTGCGCGATTTCTCGCGCCGCCTGTGGTTGCCGATCACCGGAACGCCCCGGTGAACGCTCTGGGCTACCTGCGTGTGATGTTCGCCGTGGACGACCTCGACGATACGCTCGCCCGGCTCCGCAGACACGGCGCGCAGCTCGTCGACGAAGTGGTCCAGTACGAAGACGTGTATCGGCAACTCCTTCGTCCGAGGCCCCGAGGGCATTCTCATCGGGCTGGCCGAGGAAATCGGCTGATGCCCGACACGCGTTCAGGCGTCATTCCCCAACGCTCGCCCAGGCGGCCGTCCTCCCGTTCGTAGGGCACCTCGAGTCGCGGGGGCATAGGCTGTCTGAAGCCCGTGCGCAGATGTGCAGCCATCTGATCGGAAGGAGGGCAATGCCACCGTTATTGGCTACCACGACGTCAAGGACAAGGACCACTGGCTCGCCTCGCCCAAGCGTGAGGAGTTCTTCGGGCCTCTCGGCGTGACGGACATCCGGACGTTCGTCGATCCGCAGAACCCCACGAGAGTCGGCTTGCTGATGGACGTCCCGGATATGGACGCCGTCATGGCTGCGATGGAGACGGAGGCGGCCGCCGAGGCGATGGCGCACGACGGAGTCGTCCCGGAGACGCTCGTGATCCTCGTCGAGGCCTGACCGACCCGCGCCTGCTCGGCAGCGCGCGGAAGTCGGCGACGTTCGAAGCGTCCGCACACGTCACCCTGAATGCGAAGAGGACCCGATGGATCATGCGGCCGCGATGAGGCGCCTGTACGACCTGATCAACGCTGGAGATATCGACGGGTTTGGCGAGCTCCTCGCGGAGGACTTCGTGAGCACGAGGAAATGCCGGGGCTCGAGCCGAGCAAGGAAGGGGTCAAGCAGCTCTTCCACATGTACAGGGCGGCGTTTCCCGATCTGCGCATGGAGGTGCAGGACGTCCTCGTGAGCGGTGACAAGGCGGTCGCGCGCGTTCGAGCGACCGGAACGCACCAAGGCGAGTTCCTGGGCATGCCCGCCACCGGCAAGAGCGTCGACGTCCAGCTGATCGACATCACCCGGTTCGGTGACGATGGCCTTGCCCACGAGCACTGGGGTGTCTTCGACGCGCTGGCGATGATGCAGCAGCTTGGCGCCATCCCGCAAAGTCCCCCCGGATAGATCCATCGGCCTCGCCACCCGTCTCGGAGGTGGCAGTAACGACTGAGACTGGGTGGCGCTCTCAAGCGACATTCCCGAACACTCGCGCATGAGGAGCGAGAGCCTTCGCCTAGTGCGGGATACTTGACCCGTGCCAGGTCGGCCACCGTGCCTGTTTGATCATGTGAGGCTGCCAGTACGCGACATCGCACGGAGTCGCGCGTTCTACGAGCGGGCGCTGCAGCCCTTCGGTGTCAGGGTCGTCCAAAGCTCGCAGGGGCCCGGCTTCGCGATCGACGATCGCGGAGACCTCTGGATCATGGAACAGGAAATGGCGGCCGGTTCGGTGCACATTGCGTTCGCCGCGCCAGACCGCGAAACGGTTGATGCGTTCCACGCCGCAGCCGTCGAGGCGGGAGGGGTCGACAACGGACGGCCCGGGCTGCGACCTCACTATCACTCGGGGTACTACGCCGCATTCGTCCTCGACCCCGATGGGAACAACGTAGAAGCTGTCTTTCACGGCGATCACTGACGTTCGATACCGGGCGTCATTTAGCAACGCTGGCCCAGGCGCGTCACTTCTCCTCCGCTTAGCTCAGGTGTTCGATGTCGTCTGGAAGCCGCAGCAACGAGTGTCGCCGCTCCTCCCAGACCGACTTCGTCGGCGCAGGAAAAAAAAGATCCGCAAACGCGCCCACCGGGACGGCCACAACTCCAGGCGAGGTCTCCGTGGTGTAGAACACGGTAGCGCCACAGTCCGGACAGAAGTGGAAGGCGGCCTTCCCTCCATCGTCTGAGAGACGGATGTACTGCCGAGAGGCGCCCTCGGTCGTTACCTGTTCTGCGTCGAATCGCACTTCAACACCAAAGACGCTTCCGGTTCGACGCTGGCAGGCGAGACAGTGGCAGATCGAGGGGAGGCGCACAGGCTCTCCCTCGACGGTGAGTCGGAGCTGCTCACAACTACACGCGGCGTGTCGAGTGCTCACGAGCGGGATCGTAGACAGGGTCGGCTCAGGGGACATTCCCCGAACAGTCGCCCAGCCGTCGGCCCCGAACTTCGAGCGCGCGTAGTCCTATGATGGGCGCTCGTGGCCAAGCTTCGGATCACGGCGCTGGAGGGTGAGCATCAAGGGGAGGTGCTCGAGGCGCAGTTCAATCCGAAGGAGATCGAGGTCGACCGCACGATTCCCTGGCAGCACCCGGGCCCCGCTCCTCTGCAGTTTCTGGGAGCCGAGCCGGCGCGGATGAGCTTCGAGCTGCTGCTCGACGGCGTCGAGCAATCCAAGTCGGTGCAGCCACGACTCGACAGGCTCCACCGACTCAGCAGCGTGGACGAGACCCTTCATCATCCGCCGAGGGTAAAGGTCGCTTGGGGGAACGCGGCGGGCGCGATGCCGACGTTCGACGGAGTCGTCGAAGCGGTCTCGGTTCGCTACCTGACGTTCGCCCAGAATGGAGTGCCGCTACGTGCGACAGCGACCGTGAAGCTCAAAGAAGCCGCCGACTTGTCACGCACGCTAGATCGTGGCTAGCAAGGGCACCCGAGAGTGCGCGCTCCAGCGCGGCGCGGTCCACTCGGCGTTCCGTGCGCTTCCGTCGGGTAGCTCTTCGACCTCAACGACCGTGCGCCCGACAAGAAATCCGACCTCGGTCACCGCAGTGGAGAAGGCTCCTTCCGTCGGGCGTCATTGCGGAACACTCGCGCACGCGACCGTGCTCTGGCCGGCGCCTCGTACATCTGATTGAAATCTTGCGCGGGTTCGATTCCCGCCGCCTCCAGCGGCTTCAGTTAGCTCGCGTCTGCATTAGGCGAGCCTCTCTTGGTCCGATGCTCCTCCAAGCCCAGAGTTCGATGAGACATGCGAGCACGAGTCGGCAATAAAGATCACGCCCCAAGGCGACGGGGGCCACGCACCGAACACGCCCATCCCGAAGACGATCAGGATGAAGATCCAACAAACAGTGTCTAGGACGATCCACCAGCCACGGAACTCGACCATGTCGTCTCAGCTCGCTTGGGCGCTTATGCCGCGGGAGCGAAGAAGTCGATAAGCAGCTGGTTCACGCGTTCGGCCTCGTCGTGGTGCACCCAGTGCGACGCGTCGGGCAGCCGCTCCACGCGGTCGAGGTTGGGCACATCGTCGCTTTCGGGCTCGGCGAGGTCGGAGCCGAGGTAGGAATCGCGCTCCCCCCAGATCACCAGTGTCGGCGCCGAGATCGGGCGAAGCTTTGCCGCGGCTTCCTTCTGGGATTGTCTTACCGAGGCGCGGTAGTAGTTGATCATCGCGGCCGATGCCCCTGGCTGCGACCACGCCTCGACGTAGCGTTCGATTTCCTGGTCGGTGTAAGGCGGGTTCGCGTCTTCCAGGAAGTGTCGATAGAAGTGCCAGTCTCTTAGGTGCACCACTTCCTCGGGTAGGCCCGGGAGCGCAAAGAAGAAGAAGTACCAGGACTTCCGGAGCTGGTTGGGGTGGTGCAGTCCCTGCGAGAGCTGCCGCGGATGAGCGGCGTTGAGGATGGCGAGTCGGTCGACTACCTCGGGGTGGTTCATCGCAGTGGTCCAGGCGATGGTTCCGCCCCAGTCGTGACCGACCAACTGCGCGGACTCGGCTCCGAGTTCTCCTATGAGAGCGCGGATGTCGGCGGCGAGCAGGTCGACGCCGTAGGCCTCGAAGTCCTCGGGCTTCGATGACAGGTTGTAGCCACGCGTGTCGGGCGCGACGACCCGAAAACCCGCCGCGGCGAGCGGGGCGATCTGGAGCCGCCAGCCGAACCAGAACTCCGGGAAGCCGTGCAGCAGAACGATCAGCGGGGCATCACCATCGCCGGCCTCGACGTAATGCAAACTCACATCGCCGACCTGGGCGTTGCCCTCCCGAAGCTCGATCCCGACGTCAGGGAGCAGACTCGTCGTGGGCATGAGGACCTCCTTGGGCGGGGACTCGGCGCGAGACTACGCCTGTCGGACTGGATAAGCAAAAGCAAGTGTCGCCGCTCTGACACGCACCCAGGTCTCGGGAGGACATTCCCGAACACTGGCCCAGTCGAGCGGTTGCGGTGTAGACGGCCCGCAAGCAGCGGTTGGCGAGAGAGCGTAAAGACGCTCCGCAAACAGGCCGCGAGAGGCGCGCACCTTTTCGTGCGCGCCGCTCGCACGCGCCGATCAACGCAATGACCTGAAAGCCGCCCGCACCTCGGTTGCGAAGAGCTCCGGCTCTTCCCACGCGGCGAAGTGGCCGCCCCTCTCGACCTCGTTGAAGTAGACGACGTTGGGGTACGACTTCTCGACCCAGCTGCGCGGGGTTCGCCAGATCTCGCCGGGGAAGGTGGTGAAGCCGACCGGGATCGGCGGCGGCGGCAGCGGCTGGCGGCCCGCGGCCGGCGCGTCCGGCCCGTAGGCCTCCCAGTACGACCGGGCCGCCGAGGCGCCGGTGCCCGTCAGCCAGTACAGCGTGATGTTGTCGACGATGTTGTCGCGGGTGAGATTGCCCGCAGGCTCCCCGTCGATGAAGGCATGGGAGATCTTGTAGTAGCTGTCCGTGTCGTGGTCGATCATCCAGGCGGCCAGGGCGACGGGGGAGTCGAGCAGGGCGTAGCCGATCGTCTGCGGGCGGGTGGCCATCTCGATGTAGTAGCCGTTTCCGGACTGCCCGAAGGTGGCGATCTGCGCGGCCGCGGCGCGTTCCTCGTCGGTGTCCGTCGGCATGGTGCCGCTCAGCGCCGGCACGAGCAGATTCGTGTGGATGCCGATCAACCCCTCGGGTGCCTGGCGGCCCATCGTGTCGGTGACGCCGGCGCCCACGTCGCCACCCTGGGCCACGTAGC
Organism: uncultured Actinomycetes bacterium; assembly: GCA_963794055.1. Classification (GTDB taxonomy): domain Bacteria; phylum Actinomycetota; class Thermoleophilia; order Gaiellales; family Gaiellaceae; genus JAIBJN01. Next base: position 235,656 of record CAWCCL010000017.1, on the reverse strand, counting down.
GCGTGTAGCCGAGGCGGCGCATGAGCTCGGCCCAGGCCCGTGCGGTCCGGCCCAGGTCCCAGCCGACCTCGACTGGCTCGCCCGAGAAGCCGTACCCGGGCAGGGAGGGCAGCACGAGGTGGAAGGCATCCTCGGCGATGCCGCCGTGCGCGGTCGGGTCCGTCAGCGGGCCGACGGAGTCGATCATCTCCACGACGGAGCCGGGCCAGCCGTGGGTCATGATCAGCGGTAGCGCGTTCTCGTACGACGACTTGACGTGGATGAAGTGGATGTCCACGCCGTCGATCTCGGTCGTGAACTGAGGCAAGGCGTTGAGCTTCACCTCGGCCTTGCGCCAGTCGTAGTCGGTCTCCCAGTAGCGCGCGAGCTCCTGAATCGTCGCCAACTGCACGCCCTGCGACCGATCTGCGACCAGCTCCCCGGAGGGCAGGCGCGTCGCGGCGATCCGGCGGCGCAGCTCGGCGAGCTTCTCTTCGGGAGTGTCGACGTGGAAGGGACGGATGTCGGTGGCGGTCTGGGCGGTGGTGCTCATCACGACCTCCGTGGTTGGTAGGTGCGGTTCCGGATGACCTCGGGGACTTGGGCCTGAGACTACCCCTGCCGGTTGGGGCTCAGCAACAAGTCTCCGTAGAGCGCCACGACTATCGCCGTAGCTCTCGGGCGATATTTTTGAACGCTGGCTCAGGCGACACTGAACTCGCTCCGCCTAGGGTCCAGGGCTTGGTTGTGGTCACCGGCTCCGATCGTCGATCTGCAGGCCCGGTTGTGACGACGAAGAAGGCTCGCCTCGCGTGCTCCCCAGGATTCCGGGAGTGGATGAGTGCGAACTTCTGGATCGTCAACGAGGCCGTACTCCTCTTCTTCCTCGCGATCGCGCTGTTTAGGAGGCCGAGCGAACTCAGAGCGCATTTCCAGGCCCGTTCTGCCCTCTTGGGCTGTGCAGGTAGGTACTAAAGGCGGAAAGCGTCCAGAGAACATTCCCGCACGCTGGCCCAGGCCCGGGCATCTTCCGGGGCTGCCGGTTGGACGCGCGTTGCCCTCGGGCCCGTGACGCGGGCAGCGCCAGCGCGAGGTGGGTCGCGTCCGATGGCGTCGGAACTGGGCACCGTCCGTCTCCGTGGATCGCCGTGCTTGCCGTTCCGGTCATCGTGGCGATCGCCTGTCCACGTTCGGCGTGGTCGCGGCGAACCTGGAGCCCCGCGACCTGCCGCTAGGCGTGGCCGGGCCGGCCCGAGGCGTACGGCCGGTCGAGGCGATGCTCTCCGAGCGGAACGGCGCGTTCGACGTGCACCGCTACGCCGACGCGGTCGCCGCGACGGAAGCGATCGAAGACCGTGAGGTCTATGGAGCGGTGGTGGCCCCGCCGGACGGCCTGACCCTGCTCATCGCCTCTGCCGCGAGCCCGACCGTGGCCGCGTCGCTGAGGGAGAACCTCGCCGCCCCCGGGTAACGGTGCTGGACGTCGTGCCGGCGGATCCCGACGATCCACGGGGCGCTGCATTCACTTCCATGATCTTGCCGCTCGTGCTCGCCGGAATCATCGGAGGCGTGATTGTCTCCCTGCTAGGGCGTCCCGGCCTTAAGCAAGTCGGCATCCTCGTGGCCACCGCCACCGCCTGCGGGCTGGTGACGATCGTGATGGTGCAGGGGTGGCTTGGCATCATCGAGGGCCCGTGGCTGCTGAACGCCGGCGTGGTCGCCCTGGCTGTGCTCGCCATCGCCTCGGTGGTCGCCGGGCTGAACGCACTGATCGGCCCTCCCGGGATCGCGCTCGGAGCCCTGCTGATCGTTTTCGTCGGGAACCCCTGGTCGGGGATCGCCTCCGCACCGGAGCTGCTCCCGAAGGCGGCCGGCTTCATCGGCCAGCTGCTGCCGCCGGGCGCGGGCGGCAACCTCCTCCGCGACACGGCGTTCTTCGACGGCGCTAGCAGTGGCGGCCAGCTCGCGGTGCTTCTGGTGTGGACGGCGCTGGGCCTGGGCGCGATCATGGCCGGAGCGGTGATGCAGCGCCGAAGGACGCCAGTGACCTCATGAAGACTGAGGACTACGGCCTGATCGGTGACCTGCGCAGACTGAAGTAGCGCGCGGTCCGGCGATCTCTTCAGGCGACATTCCTGAACGCTCGCCCACGCCGTCGTCCTCTCGTCGGAACGAGAGCTGGCTTCGCCGGGGGCGCGTTGTACTTCAGCCTGCGTGACTAGAGCTGGCCGTGCGAAGACTCTGAGAGCCCGACCGTTCGCCAAGCGAGAAGTCGGCGGGCAGCGTGGTTCCCGAGGCGAACGCGCTCGCTAGGCGCTCGGCCATTGGCGGGCCGTGCTTGAGCCTGTGGCCGGATCCTCCGCCGTGGCTTGACCGTGGGCGACACCCTCGTTATTCCAGATCTTTTGGGTGTGTCATGAATGCCGTGATGGCCGAGATACTGCTGTTTCACCACGCACAGGGACAGACAGCGGGCTTCGTTGCGTTCGCCGACGAGCTCCGCGCTGCCAGACACGTCGTCCACGCCCCGGATCTCTACGAGGGCAAGACCTTCGCTACGCTCGACGAGGGCGTTGGCTACGCCAAGCAGGTCGGATTCGACACGATCCTCGAGCGCGGTCGACTCGCCGCCGAGAGCTTGCCGAACGAGCTCGTCTATGGCGGCTTCTCGCTCGGGGTGATGGCAGCGCAGATGCTGGCCCAGACGCGTCCCGGGGCGAAAGGAGCCTTGCTGTTTACGCCGCTTTCCCGGCCTCGGAGTTCGGCGGCTCGTGGCCGCCGGGAGTTCCGCTCCAGATCCACATGATGGAGGCCGACGAGTGGGCGAGGAGGACCTCCCCGCCGCGCGCGAGCTCGTTGAGACGATCGAGCGCGCGGAGCTGTTCCTGTATCCCGGCGATCGGCATCTGTTCGCTGACAACAGCCTGCCCGACTACGACGAAGCTGCCGCGAAGGTGCTCAAGCAACGCGTGCTTAGCTTCCTCGACAACGTCGAGTAGCTGCGGTAGCTCACCGCCGGATGACCCACAGCGTCATCCAGGCCGAAACGAGCTGCTTGCGCCGACACTCTTGCGCTCCCAGACGCTGTCGGCCCTGCACGAGGCCGTACACGGGGGCGAAATCCAGCCGGAGGTTGCCCTCGACCAGCTCACCCGCATCTGGGCTATGCCTATCCGTCTCCGCGGCGACGCCGTGCTGCGGCGTCGGTCCTGGACCTCGCCGAGCAGCTGGGGTGGGCCGAGACGTACGACGCCGAGTACGTTGCACTCACTCAGCTGCAGGCAGACGCGTTCGTAACCAAGGGACGCGGAACGGGCGCGCCGGGTCGAAGGGATCGTCCCCACGGCGACGATCGACGCGCTGCAGACGGCCTGACTCTTTCCGGGGTCGTTCGTCCCGACCGTGTACGCGCCCGGACTCATCAACTGCGCGTCCCATGCCCTGCGAGGGACATTCCCGAACACCGGGGCAGGCGATGCACCTATCGTCGGACGCCGTTCCCGCCTTAGCTGCGCTCGGGCTCGCGGCACCTCACCGGCTCCTGGTTCCTCTCGAATGAGCGGCCGGTGATCTATGCCGAGAGCGTCTGCGGCGAGTCTGCGGCAGATCGGCCACTGAAGATCTTATTCGGTGGCGGCGTGCGCGAGCGCCGAGGGGGTCTGGCGGCCGACAATCGCCGGGGCCTCGTGGACGAGCTCGTCGTTCTCGAGCGCCGCGACCATGAACAGGGCGAAGTCCACGCGGCGGGTTCGGTTGCTTTCGAGGATCGGGTCGCCCACGTGCCGGCTCCACACGGGCAGGCCCTGGCTCTCGCCCTCCTCGAGGTCGCTCCCGCGGACGACGGTCCACCGCGTGTCGCTCGCGAATACCCGCCGGCACGCCTCCACCTGGTCGTCGAGGTCGGCGAAGCGAGCGAGGCGCGCGAGCGGGCCGGCGACCTTCACGAGCGCTTTGAGCTTCCACGAGTACACGTCCTGGCCGTCGCGCGTGATGTGCCACCCGCACGAGAACACGAGGCGCGCCCCCGGAGGCGCGTAGTCGAGCACCGCCTGGGCGGTTCCCGTCGAGTACTGGTGGACGCCCCGAGGAACGAGCACGACGAGCACCCCGTCGCACCCCGCGACCGCGCGCTCGATGACCTTGCGGTCGTCGGTCGCTCCCGGGAGGACCGTGATGCGCCCCTTGAACGCGTCGAGCTTCCCCACGCTTTGCTCCCGGCACACGCCAACCACCTCGTAGCCCCGGTCCAGCGCGTGCTGCACCATGTACCGCCCGAGCTTCCCGGAGGCCCCGACGATGCAGACCCTCATCGTGCGCCTACCGTAGCGCCCTGCACCCCGGGTGAGCCGGACTTGCCATGGGCGATCGTGGTAGGAAGTGCATCGTGAGCCTCACTCAGTACTACACGGCGACCACCCTCGACGGCTTCATCGCCGACCCCGACAACTCGCTGGACTGGCTGTTTACCCGCAAACGCGAGGACGACGGGCCCTTGAACTACGGCGAGTTCATCGCCGGCGTGGGTGCGATGGCGATGGGGTCGACGACGTACGAATGGATCCTCGACCACGAGTTCGCGGACAAGGATCCGGCGGAGTGGAAGTGGCCGTACGACCTCCCGTGCTGGGTCTTCACGCACCGGCGGCTGCCGGTCGTCCCCGACTCGGGAATCGAGTTCACCAGCGCGGACATCGCAACCGTGCACAAGAAGATGGTCGGTGCCGCCGGTGACCGGAATGTCTGGATCGTCGGCGGGGGAGACCTGGCCGGTCAGTTCGCCGACGCGGGGCTGCTGGACGAGGTCCTCGTGATGATTGCGCCGGTGACGCTGGGTGGGGGCGCGCCTCTGCTGCCCCGCCGTATCGAGCTGCGTCTGGACGAGCTGGGACGAAACGGCGACCTCGCCTGCGCAAAGTTCTCCGTAATGCGACCAGTGCGCCACGGAGGCGCCGCTCATCCACCGGCGTAGGGATCAGCGCGGCTGCGACACGATCCTGATGTAGGGCCGCGGTGCCTTCCAGCCGTCCGGATAGGTCTCTCTGGCCTCGTCGTCGGAGACCGAGCCGGCGATGATCACGTCCTCGCCCTGCTGCCAGTTGACCGGCGTCGCAACCTTGTGCTTGGCGGTCAGCTGCAGCGAGTCGATCACGCGCAGCACCTCGTCGAAGTTGCGGCCCGTCGTCATCGGGTAGACGAGGACGAGCTTGACCTTCTTGTCCGGGCCGACCACGAAGACGTTGCGCACCGTTTGGTTGTCGGCCGGCGTGCGCTCGAGCGGGTCGCCCGAGGTGTCCGTCGGAAGCATGCCGTAGAGCTTGGACACGCTGAAGTCGGCGTCGCCGATCAGCGGATAGTTCGGCGCCTGCCCCTGCGTCTCCTCGATGTCGCTGGCCCACTTCGCGTGGTTGCCGACCGGATCGACGGACAGGCCGATGATCTTGACGTTCCTGCGGTCGAACTCGGGCTTGATCTTGGCCATGTACCCGAGCTCGGTCGTGCAGACCGGGGTGAAGTCCTTGGGGTGCGAGAACAGCACAGCCCACGAGTCGCCGATCCAGTCGTGGAAGCGGATGGGACCTTCTGTCGTCTCCGCCTCGAAATCCGGTGCCGTATCGCCAATCTGCAGAGCCATCACTCCTCCTCCCTTGGGGAAGACGTCGCCTTGTCTGGAGAGGACGCCGCGGCGGCACAGGCTAATGCATTCTCGGCCGATGCAATACCGTCGGGGGACGAACGCCCGCACTGCGAGGAAGGAGACACCGATGAGAGCGTTCACCCTCGACGCGTTCGGCGCCCAGCCCGTCCTGCGAGACGACAGCCCGAGAGCCGCAAGCCGGCGACAACGAGCTGGTCGTGCGCGTCCACGCCTCCTCCGTCAATCCCGTCGACGTGTTCATCGCAGCGGGCGCGCTGAAGGAGATGGTCGAGCACGAATTCCCCGTCACGCTCGGCCGCGACTTCGCCGGCGTCGTCGAGCAGGTCGGCTCCGGCGTCAGCCGCCACCGCGCCGGCGACGAGGTCTTCGGCTTTGTCCTCCACGCCAACCCGACCCTGCACGACGGGAGCTGGGCGGAGCAGATCGCCGTCCCGGAGGATAATCTCGCCGCGAAGCCGTCCAGCCTGGACTTCGCCCACGCAGGGGCCGCGCCGCTCGCGGCGATCACCGCGATCGCCGCCCTCGACGCGCTCGCCCCCGCCGAAGGCGAGACCGTGCTCGTCGTCGGAGCCACCGGCGGCGTCGGCAGCTTCTTCGTCCAGCTCGCCGCGGCCGCAGGCGCGAACGTCATCGCTCCTGCGCTTCCCGAGGACCACGACTATCTGCGCGGACTCGGGGTCGGCGAGGTCGTCGACCGAAACGCCGAGGTCGCCGAAGCGGTACGGGCAGCGCACCCCGGCGGCGTCGACGCGATCCTCGACGTCGTCTCGGCGCCCGACACCTCGCTCCTCGCCGACGGCGGCCGGGTCGTCTCGCCGCTCGGCGCCGCCGGCGAAGGCCCTGGGCGGTTCAACATCATGGCCGAGCCGACGCCGGCGAACCTGCAGCGCTTGGCATCGCTCCTCGACTCCGGCACGTTGCGCGTTTCGCTCCAGCGCAGCTACCGGCTCGATCAGGCCGCCGAGGCGCTTCAGGCGCTGCCCACCACCCATACGCGGGGCAAGCTCAGCTTGACGATCCCGTAGAAACAGCGATGACGGCACACGGCCGGGAGTGGTGGCGCGACGCAGTCGTCTACCAGGTCTACATCCGCAGCTTCGCGGACGGCGACGGCGACGGCGTCGGCGACATCAGCGGCATCCGCTCGCGCCTCTCCTACCTCGAGGCCCTCGGCGTCGACGCGATCTGGATCACCCCGTGGTATCCGTCTCCGCTGGTCGACGGGGGCTACGACGTGGCCGACTACCGCGACATCCATCCAAGCTTCGGGACGCTGGCCGACGCGAAGGCCCTGCTCGACGAGGCGCACGGGCTCGGGCTTCGCGTCATCGCCGACATCGTCCCCAACCACACCTCGGACCGGCACGCGTGGTTCGTCGAGGCCCTCGCAGCCGAGCCGGGCTCGCCGGCGCGGAGCCGCTATCTCTTCCGCGACGGGCTGGCCGGAGGCTCCGCCCCGCCCAACGACTGGCGGAGCGCGTTCGGCGGGCCCGCGTGGACCCGCGTCACCGAGCCGGACGGCAGCCCCGGCCAGTGGTACCTCCACCTGTTCGCGCCGGAGCAGCCCGACCTCGACTGGACGAACCCCGAGGTGCATGCCGAGTTCGAGTCGATCCTGCGCTTCTGGTTCGACCTGGGCGTGGACGGCTTCCGCATCGACGTCGCCAACGCCCTGGCCAAGTCTCCGACCCTCCCGGACCTCGGCTACTCCGACGCGGAAAACGGTGGGGCGACGCTCAGGCCCTGGGATCGCGACGACCATCCGCACTGGGACGTCGAGGCCGTGCACGACATCTACCGTGACTGGCGCAAGATCGGGGACGGCTATGACGGGCGGATGTTCGTCGCCGAGGCCATCGTCGGCACGCCCGACCGGCTCGCGCCGTACGTCCGCCGCGACACCCTCCACACGGCGTTCAACTTCCCGTTCATGCACGCGCCGTGGGAGGCCGCCACGCTCCGCTCGGTGATCGACGACACCCTCGGAGCGCTCGGCGCGGTCGAGGCTCCCGCGACCTGGCTGCTCTCCAGTCACGACGAGACGCGCCACCTCACGCGCTACGGCCGGGCCGACACGCGCGTCCAGGGCCTCGCACAGGAGCGTGTGCAGCCGGTCGACCTCGAGCTCGGCGAGCGGCGGGCGAGGGCGGCCCTGCTCCTCATGCTGGCTCTTCCGGGCGGCGCCTGCCTCTACCAGGGCGAGGAGCTCGGGCTCCCGCAGGTCGAGAACCTCCCGGATGACGCTCTTCAGGACCCCGCTTGGACGCGTTCGGGGGGCGCCGTCCGCGGCCGCGACGGCTGCCGCGTACCCATCCCGTGGTCCGGCCGGGAGCCGCCGTTCGGGTTCGGCCCGCCGGGCTCGACCCCGTGGCTTCCTCAGCCCGCCGACTGGAAGGCGTTCACAGCGGAGGCGGAGGCGGACGACCTGGGCTCGATGCTCGCGCTGTATCGCGGGGCGCTGCGGACGCGCCGCGACCAGCCCGGCTTCGCCGGCGACGGCTTCCGCTGGCTCGACCCCCCCGGCGAGGTGCTCTGTTTCGAGCGCGGCGCCGGCCTGCGCTGCGCGGTGAACTTCGCGGCCGAGCCGTTTGCCCTGCCCGAGGAGGGGCGCGTGCTCCTGGCGAGCACGCCCCTCGCCGGGCGCGGGCTCGAGCAGGACACTGCCGCCTGGTTCACGGCGGGCCCGTGAGGCGCTAGCGCGAAGGGGAGCCGGCGTGCTGCTCTCTTCGTGTCTCGCTGGCGGCCGCCCCAGGAGGCGAGCGCCGCTGCGAGGGAGCCTCCGCCTCTACGAGGCCAAGGGCAACGTCGTGTCCGCCGAGAACGCCCGCGCTCTGCTCGAACGGTAACGACGGGCTCGCGAGACTCGCAGGGAGGAGGGCCGGCCCGCACGCTCGGCCAGCCCTCCTGGTGGCGCGCTCTAGTAGCGGATGACTCGGTTGTTCGCGTTCACCGGGTCGGGCGTCCGGCCCGATGAAGATTCCGTAGGAGCGCGAGTACCCGAACACGGAGTCACGCGCGCCCGACCGGACCGACTCGTCGATCCGCAGGTTCTGGTTGTAGGTGGCGAGGACGCACCGGAGGCAGAGCAGGTCGGTCGGGATGCTCCCGTTCGCCCAGGTGACGTACCAGCCGCCGCCCGCGCCCCAGCAGGTCCAGCGGCCCGTGAACGGGTCGCCGGAGGTGAAGTCCACGAACGTGATCCGGCTGCCGCTGAGGGCCTGGACGATGTCCTGGTGGATGCTCGGGTTCGTGTGGCGAGCGCCGCACTCGACGTTCCCGGTCACGACCAGGTCATGTGCGTTTTGGCCGATGCGCACGACGTCGTAGGCGGTGCCGATGCTGCCGCCGTTGCCTCGCACGTCGAGGATGAGGTCGATCGTCGCCGGGTCGCCGTCGCCGTAGCAGCCGCGGAGGTTGATGGCGTTGTCGTTTCCGGGGTTGGAGATCGTGGAGACGACCTTGACCGGAAGCGCCCCGAAGGCGGCAAGGGAGCCCGAGCACTGCCAGGGGCTCGTGGTCGTGACGACGGTGCCCGGAGGGGGCGTCGTCAATGGGGCGACGGTCAGCACCGCGTTGTCAACGTCGACCCGCCCCGTGCCGCCCCCGTGGGCGAAGAGACTGAGCGTGACCCGCGTGTCCGAGCGGCGGGTCGTGAACCCGAGCGCCGACGGCCGCTGCCAGGAGCCGGTGGCGCGGACACAGCGCGTCGCGCCGGCGACCAGCAGGCCGTTAGCCCGCCGCTCGCGGATGCGCACGCAGACCTGCAGGCCGCGCGGCGCCCGGAACGAGGCCCGCGCCGAGACGCTCTGGCCGGCCTGGAGATCCCCGCCGCGGCGCGTGAAGACCCCGAATTCGCCCCTCGTCCGCCGCAGCGCCCGGACGAACTTCGACCCGTGCGGCCCTCCAGCCCGCACGGAGAGCCTCGCGTTGGCCGGGCTCCAGGTGCCGAGTCCGTCCTCGAACGACCCGTTCGGGAGGTCGTTCGCCCTCCCGGTGGCGGGCAGCGCGAGCAGGGCGGCGAGGAACAGCAGCGGAAGATGGCGACGGCGGAGGAAACGCATGCGGCGGGGCGGCTCCTGGGAGCTGATCGGCAACGAGGGCGGCGGCGACGATCCCTCATGGGGAGGAACTCGCGGCACCCAGAGGGGCGGTGTGAGCCTTTCGCAAAGGACCGGCGCGGGAGCATCCGGAGCCGGTGCTAGCGTCGTCCTCCTGTTCGACTTTCCGGCCTTCGACGTCGCCCTCGGGCTCATCTTCGTCTTCTTGATCCTGAGCCTGGTCTGCTCGGCCATCATGGAGACGCTGTCGAGCGTCTTCGCGTGGCGGGCCGACTACCTGAGGAAGGGCCTCCGCAGCCTCCTGGACGACAAGGTGATGGAGCGGGTCTTCAAGCATCCGCTCGTGGATCCGCTCATCCGCTCCTCGCGCGATGTCTCGCCGAGGCTGAACAAGGTGCCGGGGCTCAGGCGCGTCGTCGGCTGGTCGCGCCGGGAGCGCTACCCGTCCTACCTCCCGTCGAGGACCGTCGTCTCGGCGCTCCTCAGCCTGGACGTCGAGGCCCGGACCAGGGAGACGGCGGCGACCGTAGACCAGACGCTCGAGCGGATGGAGAAGGCCGTGAAAGACATCCCCGTCGACCGCGTGCGCGAGGCTCTCACAGCCCTTCTGGCCGAGGCGGACGGGCGCACCGATGACGTCGCGAAGAAGATCGAGATCTTCCGCGCCTCGGCGGAGAACTGGTACGACGACACCATGGAGCGCGTCTCCGGCTGGTACCGGAGGCGCGTGCAGCTCGTCCTCTGGCTGGTCGCCATCGCCGTCACCGTCCTTCTCAACGTCGACGCGCTCAACATCGGGCGGACGCTGTGGACGGACGACGCGGTGCGCGCTGCGGTTGTCGCGCAGGCCGAGCAGGCGGTCCGGGAGGACGACCCGCAGGCCGCGCAGAACGTGGAGGACCTGGCGATCCCGCTCGGGTGGACCATCGACGAGGGCGGCTCCCAGGACGTTCCGAGCGGCTGGGGCTGGTTCGGAAAGCTGCTCGGGATCCTCTTCACGGCGGCCGCGGTCTCGCTCGGCGCGCCGTTTTGGTTCGACCTGCTCGGGAAGGTGGCCCGGCTCCGCTCGAGCGGGACGCCGCCGCCTCCCGCCCCGGCCGCCGAATCGGTCTCTTCGGGCTCCTAGACCCGCTCGCTAAGGTGGCGGGAGATGTCGACCGCGACCGCCTCCATCCCTGCAACCACGCGCATGGGAGCCGTCCACCTGACGGTCTCCGGGCTCGAGCGGTCCCTCGGCTACTACCGGAAGGAGATCGGCCTGGACGTCCTCGACCAGGGCGCCGGCCGCGCCTCGCTGGGCGCGGGGGAGACGGAGCTGCTCGGCCTGGTGGAGGAGCCGGGGGCGCGCCCTGCCGGGCGCCATACGGGCCTCTTCCACTTCGCGCTCCGGGTACCCGAGCGCGTCGAGCTCGCTCGCTGGCTCGCCCACGCGGCGCGAGACCACGTCCCGCTCGTCGGCATGTCCGACCACTTCGTCAGCGAGGCGATCTACCTCACCGACCCGGACGGGCACGGGATCGAGATCTACCACGACCGGCCGCGGGAGCTCTGGGAGGGCCAGGTGATGAGCCGGATGACGACTGACCCGCTCGACGTCGCCGGACTGCTGGCCGAGCTCGACAACCCGGCGGCCGCTCCCTTCGACGGGCTCCCGGCCGGAACCGACATGGGGCACGTCCACCTGCAGGTCGCCGACGTCCCGGACGCCGTGTCCTTCTACCGCGACGTGCTCGGCTTCGAAGTGATGGCCGAGCTCTTCGGAACTGCGGCGTTCTTCGGCGCCGGCGGCTACCACCACCACGTGGGGGCGAACACGTGGCACAGCCGGGGCGCCTCGCCGCCGCCTCCAGGGTCCGCCGCGCTCCGCCATGCGACGATCGTCCTCCCGGACGCGGCGGAGCGCGACCGCGTGGCCGGGCGGATCGCGGACACAGGCCAGGAGCCCGAAGCCCACTCGGGCGGCGTGCTCGTCCGCGACCCGTCGGGGATCAACCTGCTCCTCACCGCGCCTCCGGCCTGAGGAACCCCGTCGGAAAACCACCCGGCTTGGGGTGACACGGCCCGGGGTCAGGTCTTGCATTCCAGCACGGAGGCGAGAAGTGCTCGTTTGCAAGACCTGACCCCGGGGCTAGTCGCTTTCGGACAGCGCACCCCGCGGCGAGGCGTCTGGTCGAGACGAGCTCTGGGAACCGGTGCCCCGGACTACGATGGGTCGTATCCGACCCGTCGTACCCGGACCGTGACACGGCGCCGGCTCATCCTGGCTGCGGCGCTCGCGGCCCTCGCGGTCGCTGCCCCAGCGTGCTCCGGCGACGACGAGGCGGCGGGGCCGGCGACCTCGACCTCCACTGCGGCCGAGACCGCCCATACGGAGGCCGCCAGTCTCGAGGACTGCGCCGCGGCCGCCGACGCCGACGAGGCCCGCGACTGCTACGCAGAGGCCCTCTCGGCGCTGATGCGCGACGCGGACGACCCCACTGCCGCCCTCGGGGACATCGCAGTCGCCGCGTACACGGACCCGAGCGGGCGGCTCCTCGGCGACTGCCACGGGCTCATGCACACGGTCGGGCGCGAGTTCGCAGCCGACCACGGCGTGACCCTCGAGACCCTGATGACGTACCTGCCGCAGACGAACGAGCCGGGGTGCTCGGCGGGCTTCGCCCACGGCCTCGTCACCGGCGTCGCTCCCGAGATCGACCTCGGCGACCCCGAGTCGTCGGCCGCTGTCTGCGAGGACACGGACACCCGCTACCAGCGCTACAGCTGCATCCACGGCTTCGGCCACGCCTTCATGCGGCTCGTCCGGGAGGATCTGACGGAGGCGCTGAAGCTCTGCAGCGCGCTCCGCGCCGACGCGCCCGACTGCTCGCAAGGCGCCTTCCACGACTACTGGTTTGCCGCGATCGGCGCCGACGACACCGAGCCGCCGGAGACCCTGATCGACGATCCCCGCGAGCTCTGCGGCGCCCAGGCGGAGGAGTTCGTGCGGCCCTGCTGGTACCGAGCGTTCGTGGACGACAGGCCCGACGAGCCGGTCGACTCCGCCGCGGCGATCCTCGCCCTCTGCGAGGGCCTCGACGGCCTCCAGCGGCAGGCCTGCATCACGGCCGCCTCGGTCGTGGGCCCGCCGGATCCGACCGTCCAGCTCTCCTACTGCGCCGAGCTCGAGGGCGAGGAGGCCGTGAGCTGCATCCGAGGGGCGAAGGTGCAGAACCTGATCACGAGCCCGCCGGAGGATCTCGTCGCCCTGATCCGCCGGTGCGACGGCTTCCCGAGGGAGACGGGGCTCGCCTGCTACCGCTGGCTCGGGAAGGTGCTCGCAGTGCTCACGAATGGCGAGTTCGAGCAGTTCGGCTGCGAGGCGATTCCAGACGCCGGCTCGCGCCGGGCATGCGTCCAGGGCGCTGGCGAGATCGACGAGCCGCTCGTGACCTTTAGCTAGGCGCCGTAAAGAGGCTTAGGAGGCGGGAGCCTCCGCCGGCTCGGGCGCGGCCACCAGATCCTCACGCTTGAGGATGAGCAGCGTCGTCACGAGCGAGGCGACCGCGAAGCCGGCCGCGACCCAGAACGCGATGCTGTATCCGGCCGTGAGCGCCTCCAGCGACGGCGTGGCGCCGGCTGGGGTCAGGTTGTCCGTTCGCGTCGTCGCGACCGTCGTGAGGATCGCCAGCCCCAGCGCGCCGCCGATCTGCTGGCTCGTATTGATCAGCCCTGACGCCAGCCCCGCCTCCTTGCCGGCAACGCCGGCGAGTGCCGCGATGGAGACGGGCACGAAGGAGAAGCCGAGCCCGACACCGACGAGGATGAAGCCGGGCAGCAGGTCGGTGACGTAGCTGCCGTCCACGGAGACCTGCGTGAAGAGGACGAGGCCGACGGCGAGCAGCAACAGGCCGGTGGCCAGCACGGGCTTGACACCGAGTCTCGTGACGAGTGCCTGGGCGATGCCCGAGGCCACCACCGCGGTGAGCGCGACAGCCAGGTAGCCGACGCCCGTCTCCAGCGCCGAGAAGCCAAGCACGATCTGCATGTACAGGGACAGGAGGAAGAACATCCCGAAGATCGTCGTGCCCAGACCGAAGCCGATCAGGTTCGCGCCGGCCAGCGTCCGCCGCTTGAAGAACCCGAGCGGCACCAGCGGCGACTGGGATCGCGACTCGATGATCAGGAACGCGATCATCAGGACGGCGGAGCCGAAGAAGCTGGCCAGCGTCTCCCACGACGTCCAGCCGACGTTCGTGGTCTGCGTGAGCCCGTACACGAAGAGCATGAGACTGCCCGTGACCGTGACCGCCCCGGCCGCGTCGAAGTGGCGGGCGAGGTCGTCGGCCTTGCTCTCGCGGACGTAGCGCGGCACGAGAGCGAGGGCGAGGAGGCCGATCGGGACGTTGACGAAGAAGATCCACTCCCAGCCGACGTACTCGGTGAGGATGCCGCCGAGGAGCACTCCGATTGCGGCGCCGGACCCGGCGATGCCGCCGAGGATTCCCAGCGCCTTGTTTCGCTCAGCGCCTTCCCGGAACGTGACCAGGGTGATGGAGAAGACGGACGGGGAGAGGATCGCGCCGGCGGCGCCCTGCACGAGCCGCGTCACGATCAGCATTTCGGAGGAGACGGAAAGGCCGCACAGGAGCGAGGAGACCGCGAAGAGCGCGAGCCCGACCATGAAGAGGCTCCGCCGCCCCAGGATGTCCCCCATGCGGCCGCCGAGCAGCAGGAATCCGCCGAAGGTGAGGGCGTAGCCGCTCACGACCCACTGCAGGCTCTCCGTGCTGAAGTCGAGGTCGGTCTGGATCGAGGGGAGGGCGACGTTCACGATCGAGACGTCGAGGACGACCATCAGATAGGCCACGCCCAGGACGGCCAGGGCCTTCCAGCGCCTCGGATCGTCGACTGCGTTCGTCGCCATGCGGAGCTCCTCTCAGCGCTTCAACGGGGTGCGACGCGCTCTAGGCTACCGTGCGTGGAGCGCTGCGCCTGGGTGCCGGAGTCCGACGACCTCTACGTCGCCTACCACGACGAGGAGTGGGGAGTGCCCGTCCGCGACGACCGCGCGCTCTACGAGCTGCTGACCCTCGAGGGAGCGCAGGCGGGCCTCTCCTGGTCGACGATCCTGCACAAGCGCGAGGGCTACCGGCGGGCCTTCGAGGGGTTCGACCCCGCCATCGTGGCCGCGTTCGACCAGGCCCGCGTCGAGGGGCTGCTCGGAGACGCCGGCATTGTCCGCAACCGCCTCAAGGTGACGTCGGCCGTCGAGAACGCCCGGCGGGTGCTCGAGGTGCAGGAGGAGCTGGACAGCTTCTCCGACCTCCTCTGGGGCTTCGTCGGCGGCGAGCCGCTCGTCGGCGGCTGGCGTGAGCTCGCGGAGATCCCCGCCGAGACGCCCATCTCGAAGGCCATGAGCAAGGAGCTGAAGCGGCGCGGCTTCCGCTTCGTCGGCCCGACGGTCTGCTACGCCTTCATGCAGGCCGCGGGGCTCGTGGACGACCACGTGGTCTCGTGCTTCCGCTTCCGGGCGGCCGCCTCGTAGGATGACCGCCGTGTCCGCCTAGGCGAGCATGAGCGGCGACGACCTGCGCGAGGCCGAGCGCCTCAGCCCGGCGCCGCCCGTCTCTGAGGCCGGGCGTGTCCGCTCGCTCCTCCGGCTTGCCACGGTCGACACCGGCCCGCTGAGGCGCCACCGCGATTTCCGCCTGCTCTTCGTGGGCCAGGGCGTCTCGTCCTTCGGGTCGATGATCACGTATGTCGCGCTGCCGTACCAGGCCTACCAGCTCTCGGGCTCGTCGCTCGTCGTCGGGCTCCTGAGCCTCGCCGAGCTCGGGCCGCTGCTGGTCACGGCCTTCGTCGGCGGCGCCCTCGCGGACGCGTTCGACCGCCGCCGGCTCGTCCAGATCGCCGAGCTCGGGCTCGCCCTCTGTGCCGGCGCGCTCGTCCTCAACTCCACGCTCTCGGCGCCCAAGCTGTGGGTGCTCTTCGTCGTGGGTGCGGCGATGGCCGCCCTCGACGGGATCCAGCGGCCGCCGCTCGACGCGCTGATCCCCCGGCTCGTCGACAGGCACGAGCTGATCGCGGCGAGCGCGCTCGACGCGCTGCGGTCGAACATCGGCCGCGTCGCCGGACCCGCCCTCGCGGGCGTCCTCATCGCGGTGCTCGGGCTCCCGCTGACCTACACGATCGACGTGGCCACTTTCGGCATCTCGCTGATCGCCCTCGCGCTCATGCGGGCCGTGCCGCCGCCGTTCGGGGCCGAACGGCCGAGCCTGCGCGGGATCGTCGAGGGCTTCCGCTATGCGAAGAGCCGCCCGGAGCTCGTCGGCACCTACAGCGTGGACATGATCGCCATGTTCTTCGGGATGCCGATGGCGCTCTTCCCGGCGTTCGCGGAGGAGTTCGGCGGCGCGGGCGCGCTCGGCCTCCTCTACGCAGCGCCGTCGGTAGGGTCGCTGGCGGCGACCGCGACCAGCGGCTGGACCGGGCGCGTGCACCGGCACGGCCTGGCAGTGATCTGGGCGGCGTCGGCGTGGGGCGTGGCGATCACCGCGCTCGGTTTCGCCCCGAACCTCGCGCTCGCGCTCGTCGCGCTGGCCTTCGCGGGAGGGGCGGACATGATCAGCGGCATCTTCCGCGGGACGATCTGGAACACGACTATCCCCGACCACCTGCGCGGGCGCCTCGCCGGGATCGAGCAGGTGAGCTACTCGTGCCGGCCCGCTCCTCGGCAACCTCGAGTCGGGCGTGGTCGCGAGCTTCGCCGGGATCCGCGCGTCGATCGTGTCCGGCGGCGTCCTCTGCATCGTGGGAGTCGCGGCCGCGGCGCTCCTGCTCCCCGCCTTCCGGCACTACGACGCGCGCGAGCGGCCGACAGGCATCATTTCAGGGAATATGGGGTAACGGAAGCGAAGCGACGTCAAGCAAGGAATCCACGATGAAGCTCGAAGGCATCCACCATGTCACCGCGATCACCGCCGACGCGCCGCGGGAACGTCGCCTTCTACACCGGCGTGCTCGGCCTGCGGCTCGTCAAGAAGACCGTCAACCAGGACGACCCGACCGTCTACCACCTCTTCTACGCGGACGAGAAGGGAAGCCCCGGCTCCGACCTGACGTTCTTCGAGTACCCCGGCCTCCCGCGCGGGCGGGCGGGTGCCGGCATGGTGCACACCGTCGCCTGGCGCGTCGCGTCCGACGAGGCGCTCGCGTTCTGGGCAGAGCGGCTGGCCGCCGAGGGAATCGACTCCGAGCGGCGACGGCGACCGGCTGCGCTTCGCCGACCCCGAGGGCATGGGGCTCGAGCTGCGCCGTCGTCGCGACGGACGACGAGCCGCTGATCGCCGACCACCCCGAGCATTCCCCCCGAGCTGGCCCTGCAGGGCTTCGACGGCGTGCGGGCGTACGCGACCGAGCCTGAGGCGAGCCGCGCCTTCCTCGAGGATGCGCTCGCGTTCGAGGCCGACGGGGACGCCGCGCTGGGAGGTTCGAGGCGAGCGAACGCGGGTCGCTCTACGCCTACGACGAGTCGCCGGCCGAGCGCGGCCTCTCCGGCGCGGGCACGGTGCACCACGTCGCCTGGTCGTCGCCGACCGAGGAGCACGAGGCCTGGCGCGAGCGAGTCGCCCAGGCAGGCGCGCGCCCGACCCCGGTGATCGACCGCTTCTACTTCCAGTCGATCTACTTCCGCGAGCCCAGCGACGTCCTCTTCGAGATCGCGACGCTCGGGCCCGGCTTCACCGCCGACGAGCCGCTCGAGGCCCTCGGCGAGGGGCTCGCCTTGCCGCCCGCGTACGAGCCGCTCCGCGAGCGGCTGGAGCACGTGCTGACGCCGCTTCCCGACCCGCGCGCCGGCGCGGACGGCGAAGTGAGCGACGAGGCCCGGCCCTCCGCCGCAGTATCGTCGCCGTGTGACCTTCCTGAAGAGCGTTCGCGTCCGCGCGTACCGCTCCGCGCGGGATGTCGAGCTCCAGCTTGGCCCGGTGACGGCGCTGGTCGGCGAGGCACGCTCGGGGAAGTCGAACCTCCTGCGGGCGGTGCGCACCCTGCTCGACCCGGACGCGCCGCCGCGGCGCGAGGATCTGCGAGGGCGCGCGAGCACGATCACGCTCGAGGCCCGCCTCACCGACGGCCGGAAGATCGCGTTGACCGCGGAGCCGCCGCAGGAGCCGCGCGCGGCGCGGCACGGCGCGCCTCCCGTCCTCTTCATCCCGGCGGCGAGGCGCTCGGAGGAGCTGCTCTCCCTCGCCGGGTTCCCCGAGACCGCCGAGAAGGCCGTCCGCCACTTCCGGGAGGTGCTTCGCGACCCCCCCGAGCACAGGTCCGACTCGGCCGGGGCCTCGGCGCTCGTCGCCGGGATCGACGCCTGCCGGGAGGCCGAGGTCAAGGGCATGGTCATCCTGATCGAGGAGCCCGAGCTCTTCCTGCGCCCGCACACGCAGCGCTATCTCTACCGCCGGCTGCGCGGGCTGGCCGCCGACGGGAACCAGGTGATCTACTCCACGCACGCGCCGGCGTTCCTGAACGTCGCGCGGCTGGAGGAGCTTGTGCTCGTCCGCTACACGGCCAGGCGCGGCACGCATATCGTCCAGCCGGAGCCGCTCGACGCGGACGAGGCGTTCAGGGTCGTGAGCGAGTTCGACGCCGAGAGGAGCGAGCTCTTCCTCGCGCGCTCCGCAATCCTCGTCGAAGGCCGGACGGAGAAGCTCGTCCTCCCATCCATCTTCGCCGCCCTCGGCCACGATGCCGACAGGGCGCAGATCTCGATCGTCGAGTGCGGCGGCAAGTCGAACATCCCCGTGTTCGAGCGGATCTGCAAGGCGTGCCGCATCCCCTTCGTCGTCCTCCACGACCGGGACGCGGGGCCGGGAGAGCAGCCGATTCCCGCCGAGGTCGCGCTGAACAGGCTCATCGCCACGCTCGCCGGCCGCGACCGGACGATCGTGCTCGAGCCGGACTTCGAGGGCGTCACCGGCCTGCGCGGAGGATCGAACAAGCCGGAACGGGCCTGGAACCACTTCACCGCCCCCGGCGTCAAGGTGCCCGAGCCCCTGGCGCGCGCGGTCACGCTCGCCCTGAGGGCGGCGGCCCGCTAGGAGGGTCTGGCGAAATGACGGCTGTGCCGCCGGGCCGCGCTGCTCGCCCCGAGGCGGTGTCCTCAGTCGCGCCCGTAGCTTTGGCTACGAGCACTCCCTGCGTCCTTGCCTCGGAACGACCATCGCACCCCGTCGACGAGCGACATTCCGCCAATCCCTCCTAGGCGGAGGAGCCCGCAGGACTACGGGCCGGCGACCAGGTAGGTGTCCCACCAGCCGGCGGCGGGCTCGATCTGCTCCACCACGTCGACCCACATCCCGGCCGGATCGACGACGCCGAAGCGGCGTTGCCCCCACGGCTCGTCGGTCAACGCCAGATCGAGATCCAGGCCGCCCGCGTGGAGCCGCTCGTACTCGGCCCGCGCGTCTGCGACCTGAAGCGTCAGGAACATGCCGTCGCCGCGATATGCCGCCGGCGACGGGGGCGCGGAGGGATGCTCGGTGTGCATGAACGTCAGCGAGAACGGTGATTCGCCGGCGCTTCTCAGCAAGACGAACCAGTCGGCTTCGAAGCCCACCTCGAAGCCAAACCACCGAGAGTAGAAGTCGCGGCATTCGCGAATCCTCTCGGTCACGATCACGGGGTAGACGTCGACGAGCTGCACGGGCGCTAAGCGAAGGCCAGGATCCGCTGCGGCAGGTCGCCTTCGAGCCGGACCGGCTCCCAGGAGTCCCCGCCGTCCCGGGTCGCGTAGATCGTCCCGCCGGCGAGCCCGGCGGCCAGGAGGCCGTCGGCGTGGGCGAGCGCGTACGGCATGTCGTCCAGCGGCCTGGGCAGGCCGCCGCCCAGGGGCTCCCACGGGCCGGCCTCGTGCCAGCGGTAGATGACCGCGTCCGCGGAGCCACGGCCGTGTGCTGCATACGGCCCGGTGCTCGCCGACACGTACCAGCGGTCGGGATCCTGAGGATCGACGGCGACCGCCCAGGTGTAGTGGCGGTCGCGCCCGGCGTCGGCGGCGTCCCACGTCGCCCCGCCGTCGAAGCTCCACGCCGCGCCCCCGCCGCCCGCCTCGTATGCCCGGCCGGGCACGCTCGGGTGCCAGGCGAGGGAGTGGCAGTCCAGTTGCGCGCCCGGGCGATGATCACTCCAGCTCGCACCGCCGTCCGTGCTCCGCATGACGCCTCCCAGCTCGATCCCGACGAGCAGGAGCTCGGCGTCGTGGGGGCTCGGCGCGATCCAGCGGACATGCGAGGTCCACGGGCGGGGCGGGAAGCTCCAGGTGGGGGCCGAAGGGATCGCACGCAGGCTCTCGAGCTCCTCCCAGGCCTCGCCTCGGTCGCGGCTGACGAACAGCTTGCTCGGCTCGCAGCCCGCATACACCGCTCCGTCCGCCGGGCTCACTGCTACGGAGAAGACGTCGGGCTCCGGGAAGTCGAGCCGCTCCCAGCTCCCGCCGGCGTCCAGGCTCCGCCAGACGCCCTGCCCCCGGGAGCCGCCGACGAGGACATCCGGATCGCGCGGGTCGCGCGCCAGGCACGAGATGCCGCTGCCAACGACTGGCAGCTCGACCCGCCACGAGCTCTCGCCGAGCTCGAAGCTGGCGACACCTTCGCCGGTGGCCGCGACGAGCGGGGTCAACTGCTTCGACCGTCGCGCGTGAAGATCACCAGCAGGCTGAGCTGCTCGTACGCCGTGAAGCGGTGCACTGCATGCGCGGCGACGAACATCGCCTGCCCTTCCTCGAGGTCGACCTCCTCGCCCTCGACCCGGAGCGTGCCGCGGCCCTCGAGGACGATGTAGACCTCGTCGTCCTCGTGGGGCTGTTGGTGGTCGGGCTCCGGCGCGACGAGGACGTACACGCCGACCTCGAGCCCGGGTGAGGAGTGGACGATCTCGTAGCCGCCGCTCCCGTCCTGCAGCCGCCGTTTCGCGCCCTCGACGTCGAAGAGATGCTCGTGGACCGCGCCCATCAGACGGCGGCTTGCTTCAGCTCCGGGATGATCGCGTCGCCGTAGTGCTGCAGGATCTCCTCCTGGCCGTGGGTCATGAGGTAGATGTTGAAGTGGTCGACGCCGATCGACTCGAGCTCCCTCAGCTTCTCCTTGATGGCGTCGACGTTCCCGATGACGCTGAAGCGGTCGGCGATCTCGTCGGTGACGAACTCGCCGTGCGCGGCGCCCTCGCGGCTGTGATCCTTGTAGTCGTAGAACTTGCGCGCCTTGACGTAGTCGGTCAGCTCCTTCGGGATCTCCGAGTCCTCGCCGTAGCGCTCGATCAGGTCCATGACGTGGTTCGAGACCATCGCCGGGAACCAGCGGACGGCGTCGCGCGCCTCCTGCAGGTCGTCGGTGACGATGCTTGGGGCGCAGACGATGCACTCCAGCTCGTCGGGGTCGCGCCCCGCCTCCACGGCCGCCGCGCGCGCCTGCTCCATGATCCACTGGATGATCACGGGGTCGGCGAGCTGGATGATTACCCCGTCGCCGATGCGACCGGCGACCCCCAGCGCCCGGGGGCCGTAGGCGGCGATGTACATCGGGATGCGCTCGCGGCCCTTGGCCCAGGTGAGCTCGAGCTCCTTCCCGTTCCACTCGACGGCCCGGCCGTTCATCAGATCCTTGATCATCGCGCAGGACGCCTCGAACTCGGCCATCTTCACGGGCTGCTGCCCGATCACGCGCCGGGCCGAGTCTCCGCGGCCGATCCCCAGGACGGCGCGCCCACCGGACATCGCATGCAGCGTGGCGTACGAGCTCGCGGTCACCGTCGGCTCCCGGGTCCCCGGGTTCGTGACGCAATGCCCGAACTTCAGCTTCTCCGTCTGGGTCGCCAGCAGGGTGAGGAGCGGGTACGCGTCGTGCCAGAGGATGTGGGAGTCGTAGGTCCAGCCTTGGTCGAAGTGGTTCGCCTCGGCGAGCTGCATCAGCTCGAGGAAGCGTGTGTGCGGCGGATCGGGGAGAACGGTGACGCCGAAGGTGAGCATCTGGCTGGACCTCCTCAGACTGGGGACGGAAGCGATTCTACGCCGCGCGGCGCGGGTCGCAGGAATGCGTAAGAAAGCTGCGGCGTTCGACACGAACAGGAGATGGGTACGCTCCTGCCGATGCAGATCGAGACCCTCGATCACGTGGCCCTCTGGGTGGGTGACCGCGACAGGCTCGCGGACTTCCTCGTCGCGCATGCCGGTGTACATGTCGTCGACCGGACCGAGAAGTTCACGCTCGTGGGCTCGGACGCCCGTCGGGGCAAGCTGACGCTCTTCGCGGAGACGGGCCCGCGTGATCCCGGCGTGCTCTCCCGGGTCGGCCTCCGTGTCTTCGACCTGGAGGAGGCGCTGGCGGCGTTGCCGCCCGACCTTCCGGTCGAGCGCGGCGAAGGCACCGCCGAGTTCGAGGCCGGCGAGGGGCTCCGGCTGGCGTTCGTCGAGGTGGACGAAGGTGTCGCCTACGACCTCGACCACGTCGCCTTCCGCGTCCCCGACCCCGACGCGACCTTCGCGCAGCTTGCCGAGCTCGGCTTCGACGTCGAGGACGGGCGCCTGCGCGCGGGCGATGCGGGGATCCTCCTCGAGCAGGGCGACCCGGGGGAGACCGACCGCCCGCTGCTCAACCACGTCGGGCTCCGCGTCGAGTCGGCCGACGACCACATCGAGGAGGCGGAGCGCCGCGGCCTCGAGATCGCCGACGTCGTCGACGCCCCGAACACGTACGCGCTCTTCGTCTGGGGCCCGGACCGCATCAAGCTCGAGTACGTCGAGCACAAGCCGACGTTCTCCCTCACCTAGCCAGTGCTCCTACAGGCACTACACGCCGGCTTCTGGCCCGCGATCACGCGGCGCCAGAGCCCACCCTCGCGCTCACCAAGGCCTCCTGCCTCGGCTTCGCACGAGTGCGGACTCTGGCTTGGTGCTCGCGACCCAGAAGCGAGGCAGCAGTACCTGCAGGAGCACTAATGCCTGACCTCGTCGTCGCGGGGGCCGGGATGGCCGGGCTCGCGGCGGCCACCCGCGCGCGTGAGCTGGGGGCCGACGTGGTCGTGCACGAGAAGGGCGATCGGCCCGGCGGCTCCATGCTCCTCTCCAGCTGCGTCGTCTGGCGCTACCGGGACTGGGAGACCTTCCGCGCCGAGTGCCCGGGCGGTGATCCCGATCTCCAGCGGGCGGTCTGGGAGGGGCTCGACGACGCCCTCGCCTGGCTCGAGTCGCTGGGAGTTCCGGTTGTCGCGCGGGAGACGGGGAACCCGCGCACGACCGGCGTCCGTTTCGACCCCCTGGGGCTGACGGAGACGCTCGCGGGTCGCGCAGGTGAGGTTCGGCTCGGCGAGCCGCTGCTCGGGCTGCCCGAGGGCGTTCCGGCGATCCTCGCCACCGGCGGCTTCCAGGGCGATCCAGAGCTCGTCCGCCGGTATGTCACGCCCGAGAGCCTCGTCCTGCGGGCGAACCCCTGGAGCTCCGGTGACGGCCTGCGCCTCGCGCTGACCCGCGGCGCGACAGCTTTCACCGGGGCTCGACGAGTTCTACGGGCGGAACCTCGCCGCAGCGCCCCGGATCGAGCCCGAGGACTTCGTCCCGCTCGCGCAGGTCTACGCGCGCGACGCGACGGTGGAGAACGTCCGCGGAGAGCGCTTCGAGGCCCACCACTGGGCCGACCTCGACGTCGTCCAGTGGACGGCCCGCCAGCCTGGGGCACGCGCCTGGTACGTCGTCTCCGACGAGGCGTTGTCGGAGCCCGTGCAGGAGCGCACCGTCGGCGAAGTGATCGAGGCGGCCCGGCGGGCCGGAGCCCCGGTCGAGCGCCGCCACGGCTCCACCCGTGTCGAGGTCGTCGCCGCCATCACCACCACGCTGGGCGGCATCCGGGTCGACGAGCGGGCCCGCGCCGCCGACGGCCTCTGGGCCGCGGGGGCCGACGCGGGCGGCATCTCGACCGGCGGCTGGTCGAGCGCGCTCGCGGCAGCCCTCGTCCTCGGCCGGATCGCCGCCGAGGACGCCCTCGAGTAACACTGGGGCACCTGGTGCTAGGCCGCGTGCAGGTAGACGCACGGGCGCTCGTCGTCCGGGAGCGGCGAGGGGCCGATCTTGGAGACGGTGAAGCGCGCGCCTTCCTCGAGCTCGATCTCGGCTCCGGGCACCGGCAGGTCGCCGTCGCGCTCGACGAGCTCGTAGCCGGAGGGCTTGGAGACGAAGAGGAGGTACTTCCCCTGGGCGTTCATCGGCGCGGAGTCTAGTGCCCCGCCAGGTGATGCTGCTGTGCTTCTGCGTCGCGAGCACCAAGCCAGAGTTCACACTCGACCGAAGCCAAGGCTGAGGAAGCCTTGGTGAGGGCGAGGGTGGGCTCTGGCGCCGCGTGATCGCGGGGCAGAAGTGCGGCGTGTATTGCCTGGCGGGGCACTTTAGTGGCGGGGCACTTAGGAGTGCGCTAGCTTCCGCGCGCGGCCGCCACGTACGGGGGCACCACGACCCGCACGAGCGTTCCGCCGTGCTCGCCGCTGTCGATCGACAGCCGGCCGTTCAGGATCTTCACGCGCTCGTCGATCGCCTCGATGGACGCGCGCCTCCGCTCCTCGACCCCATCGTCGACGATCTCGATCTCGAAGCCGCCGTCCTCGCGCTGGCGGACGGCGACCTCGATCTTCAGCGGCCGCCGCCGCACCGCCTGGTTCAGCGACTCGCGGATGATCTGGTACAGCGCCACCTGGGACTTCTCCCCGAGGCGCTCGCCGGCCTCGACGTCGGTGAGGACCGTGATCCGATGCGTTCCCTCGATCTGGTCGCCGAGCGCCCGCACGGCCGCGAAGAACCCGGCGTCGCGCAGCACGAGCGGCTCGATCGCGAACGAGAGGTCGCGGAGCACGCGGATCGTGTCGCGCTCCTTCTCGAGGGAGTTTCGCATCACCTTCTCGGCATCCTCGGGGCGCCCGTCCTCGATGGCCGCGATCGCCGCGTCATGCATGAGCGCGATGCCGGACATGGACTGGAGCGGGCCGTCGTGGAGGAAGAGCGAGAGCCGGCGGCGCTCGTCCTGCTCGGCGGTGATCAGGCGCTCGGTCAGACGCTCGCGCTCGGCCTCCCGGTCGCGCGCCTCCTCGAGGAGGCGTGAGTTCTCGACGGCGCGGGCGGCGAAGTCGGCGAGCACGGTTGCGCGCATGTGATCCCAGCGGTGGAACGGCTCCGGGCGCGTCAGCTCGAGGTCGCCGAGACGCTCGCCGTGGACGGCGAGCGGGACGATCATGCGCTCGCCGCCCGGGCCGGGCCTCGTCGCTCCCTACCCGGCTCGGCCGGGAGGATGCGGGCGCTGCGCGCGTCGAAGAGGCGCTTGGCCTCGTCGCAGGTGCGGTCGAGGATCTCGGCGGCGTCGAGCGTCGAGGAGACCGCGCCGATCGAGTCCACGAGCGACTCGAGGAACGTCGCCTGCGCCTGCAGCTCGTCCTCCACGGACTCGTGGCGGCGGCGCTCCGAGATGATCAGGAAGAGGGCGAAGCCGCCGAAGAAGGCGGTCGAAGCGACGAGACCTCCCGCGGCGACCGCGGGCTCGCCGAACGCCAGCCCGAGCGCGCCCACGAGTGCGGCGCCCACGGTGCAGGCGACGAGGATTCCGCGCGCGTTTCTAGAGATCCGGCCGCGCATGCTCACACCCGAGCGCGGCGATCAGTCGATGATCGATTCCCGCAGCGCGATAGCGACCGCATGGGTGCGCGTGTCCGCCTCGAGCTTGGCGAGGATGTGCCGGACGTGGCTCTTCACAGTCTCCTGGCTGATGAAGAGCCTCGCCGCGACGTCCGCGTTCGACATGCCATCGGCGAGCAGCTGCAGGATTTCGCGCTCGCGAACCGTCAGCATCTCCTCGCGCTCGCGCGTGAGGAGCGCCGGCATGAGGGCGGGATCGACGTAGCCCTCGCCGCTCGCCACCTTCTCGATCGCCCGGAGCAGCGTCTGGTGAGGCGCTTCCTTCAGGATGTAGCCCTTGGCTCCCGCCTCGAGACCTCGGCCGAGGAGGCTGCGCTCCCCGTATGCCGTGAAGATGAGCACGGCCGTCTGCGGCAGGCGTTCCGCCAGGATCTTCGTCGCTTCGAGCCCGTCCATGCCCGGCATGCGCACGTCCATGATCACCACGTTCGGCCGGCGCCGCTCGGCGACGGCCACGGCGCTGGCGCCGTCCGAGGCCTCGCCCACGACGCGGATCTGCGGCGCGCGCGAGAGGGAGAGGCGCAGGCCTTCCCTCACGACCTCGTGGTCATCGGCGATCAGGCAGGTGATTTCGTCAGACATGGTGCGGCTCGCTCCCCAGGCACGATGATAGATCGGGTGGGAAGCCGTCACACTTTAGAGGGACTTCTGATTGACCCAATCGGGGGCTCCTTCCCCGGAGTGCTCGTTCTGGAGGACGGGCTCATCGCCGAGGTCGAGCGGCGGAAGGACGGAGCGGAGGAGCCGCTCGTCTTCCCCGGGTTCATCGACCTGCAGGTTTACGACCCTTCCGCGACGGCTGCGGCCGGGGTCACCGGCTACCTGCTCGCCACGCGCACGGTCGCAGGAGGTCGACGACCCGCTGTGCCTCGGCCTCCACCTGGAAGGGCCCTTCCTGAACCCGGCCGCGGCAGGCGCGATTCCCGTCGAGGAGCTCACCCCGGTGGATCTCGGCGCCGTCGACGAGTGGGCAGGCAGCGGCCTCGTCCGCCTCGTCACGCTCGCGCCCGAGCTCCCGCTGGGCCTCGCCGCCGTCGAGCGGCTGGCCGCGGCGGGCATCGTCGCTGCGGTGGGCCACACGCTCGCCAACGACCTGACGACGCGGGCGGCGGTGGACGCGGGCGCACGCTTCGCCACCCACCTCTGGAACGCGATGAAGCCGCCGAGGGCGCGGTCGCCGGGGCCGGTGCTGACCCTGCTGCTCGACGAGCGCGTCGACCATCGGCCTGATCCCGGACGGACGGCACCTGCACCCGCTCGTGGAGGAGCTGGCGGTGCGCGCGGCTGGGCCCGGCCGGATCGCGCTCACGAGCGACGTCGTCCCCGCGCCGTGGCAGCGCCGGGACGGGTCGCTGCTCGGCGGGGACCGGAGCGGCGCGGCGCTCGTCGCGAGGATGGCGCGCTTCGGGCTCGCGGAGGCCGCGAGGATGGCAAGCCTCGTACCCGCGCAGGTGCTGGGGCTCCCGGACCGCGGCCGGCTCGCCGTCGGCCATCGCGCCGACCTCGCGGTGCTCACGCCAGACCTCGAGCCGCTCCGCACGATCGTCGGGGGCGAACCCCTCTGATCGCTCCGCTATCCTCAGACCGCAACTTTGGACGAGATACCACCTAGACCCCACGCCCCGGAGAGCGGGGCGTGACCGTCACTCATCTCAGGCTCGCTTCCGTAGGGAAACCACGGTTCTCCTACAAGCGGCATTCCTTGACGCAGTGAGCCCATGAGCGATCCCCTTCGCCTCTTCGTCATCTTCGTGCTCGTGCTCGGGAACGCGGTCTTCGTCGCGGCCGAGTACTCGCTCGTCACGGCGCGGCGCACGCGGCTGGAGGAGCTGGCCAAGCGCGGCAACCGCCGGGCCAAGACGGCGCTCGGGCTGCTCGACGAGCCCGTGCGCTTCATCTCCACCGTGCAGGTCGGGATCACGGTCTTCAGCATCCTCCTGGGCGCCGTGGGTGAGCCGTTCCTCTCGCGCTACTTCGACGACTGGGTCTCGCGCGGCGTCGCGTTCCTCCTCTCGTTCCTGATCCTGACCTACCTGAGCGTCGTCCTCGGCGAGCTCGTGCCGAAGTCGATCGCGCTCCAGCGTGCCGAGCGCCTGGCCGTGTGGCTCGCCGTCCCGCTCGACTGGCTCGGCCGGATCACCTACCCGCTCGTCTGGGTCCTCCAGCGCTCGGCGAACGCGCATCGCGCGCCTCTTCGGCGTCAAGCCCGCGCCCGGCCGGGATGACGATGCACACGGAGGAGGACATTCGCCTGATCGTCGCCCAGACCGAGGAGATCGAGGAGGCGGAGGAGGAGATGCTCTACAAGGTCTTCGACTTCGCCGACAAGGAGGCGCACGACGTGATGGTCCCGCGGCCCGAGGTGGTCGCGCTCTCCGTCGAGCTTCCGCCCGCAGGAAGCGCTGGCCGCCGTGATCGACTCGCCGTACACGCGCTACCCGGTCTACCGCGGGTCGCTCGACGACGTCATCGGCATCCTCCACGTCCGCGACCTCTTCCACGCGCTCTACGACCGCGGGATCGAGAACGTCGTCATCGAGGACATCGTCCGCCCCGCCTACGTCGTCCCGGAGACCAAGGACCTCGCGTCGCTCCTGGCCGAGTTCCGCCGCCAGAACCAGCACCTGGCGCTCGTCGTCGATGAGTACGGCGCCGTGCAGGGGATCGTCACCCTCGAGGACCTGCTGGAGGAGATCGTCGGCGAGATCGAGGACGAGTACGACCTGCCGGACGAGTCGGTGGAGCGGATCGACGACCGCCACATCCTCATCCACGGGACGTTCACGATCGACGACTTCAACGAGCAGTTCGGCACCGACCTGCCGCAGGAGGACTACCACACGATCGCGGGCTTCGTCTTCGGCGAGCTCGGCCGGGCGCCGACGAAGGGCGACGAGGTCGTCCACGACGGCCTGCGCTTCGAGGTCGTCGAGGTAGACGGCCAGCGGATCGAGCGCCTCGAGGTGGAGTTCCTCGAACGCGAGCTCGAGGACGCCGCCGAAGTCGCTCAGTAGGATCGGGGTGTGCTCGCCGGGCTCCTCGCCGACCTCGTCCGCATCGACTCGATCAACCCCGATCTGATCGAGGGCGCCGCGGGGGAGGCCGAGATCGCCCGCTTCGTCGCCGAGCCTGGCTCGAGGACGCCGGGCTCGAGGTCGAGGTCGAGGAGGTCGCGCCCGGGCGCTTCAACACGGTGGGGATCGGCGCGCGGCTCGGGCGGGGGGAGGACGCTGCTCCTGAACGCGCACATGGACACGGTCGGCGTCGCCGGCATGGAGCGCCCCTTCGAGCCGGCCGTCGAGAACGGGCGCCTGCACGGCCGCGGCTCCTACGACATGAAGGCGGGCCTCGCCGCGATCATGCTCGCGGGCGCAGAGGCGGCGCGGGCCGGGCTTCGCGGCGACGTGATCGTCACCGCAGTCTGCGACGAGGAGGTGGCGAGCATCGGCACGGCGCGCGTGGCCGAGCGCTACCGCGCGGACGCGGCCATCGTCTCCGAGCCGACCGAGATGCGGCTCGCGCTCGCGCACAAGGGCTTCGTCGGCTTCGAGATCGAGACGAAGGGCCGCGCGGCGCACGGCTCGCGGCCCGACCTGGGCGTCGACGCGATCGCGCAACATGGGCCCCGTGCTCGTGGGCATCGAGGAGCTCGACCGGCGCCTGCGCGCCGACCCGACGCATCCGCTGCTCGGGAGCGGGTCGCTCCACGCCTCCGTGATCGAGGGCGGCCAGGAGTTCTCCAGCTACCCGGAGCGCTGCCTGCTGAAGGGCGAGCGGCGCACGATCCCTGGGGAGACGCGCGGCGCACGTCGAGGCCGAGCTGCGCGAGCTGCTCGGCGACGTCGACGGCGAGATCCGCGTCGTCGTCGCCCGCCGGCCGTTCGAGACGCCGGCGGACGCGCCGATCGCCGCGCTGGTCGCGCGCCACGCGGGCGGCCCGGAGGTCGTCGGCGTCCCCTTCTGGGCCGACTCGGCGCTCCTCTCGTCCGCCGGCATCCCTACCGTCGTCTTCGGCCCGGCGGGCGAGGGCGCGCATGCCGTCGAGGAGTGGGTCGACCTGGCGAGCGCCGAGCGCTGTGCCGAGATCTATACGGCGGTCGCCCGTGAGCTCTGCGCCTGAGACGTTTCCGGCATCGGCGAGCGACCTCGAGGTTCGCCGGCTCGGACTTCGGCGCCATGCGGCTATCGCGGGCCGTCGATCCTCGGTGGCCCGACGACCGCGAAACGCACTGCGCGTCCTCCGCCGTGCCGTCGAGCTCGGCGTGAACCTGATCGACACCGCCGACTCCTACGGCCCGGAGGTGAGCGAGCTCCTGATCGCGGAGGCGCTGCATCCGTATCCGGACGGGCTCGTGATCGCGACCAAGGGCGGGCTCCTGCGCGACGCCTCGGGAGCTGGCCGAGCGACGGCGCGCCCGGAGCACCTGCGCGAGGCCTGCGAGGGAAGCCTCCGCCGGCTGCGGCTCGACCGCATCGACCTCTACCAGCTCCACGCCCCCGACCCGAAGGTTCCGTTCGAGGCCTCCGTCGGCGAGCTCGCGCGCCTACGGGAGGAAGGGCAGATCCGCCACGTCGGGCTCTCCAACGTCAGCGTCGAGCAGCTGCACCGGGCGCAGGAGCTCGTCCCCGTCGTCTCCGTCCAGAACCGCTACAGCCTCGCCGACCGCTCCTCCGAGGACGTGCTGGACGAGTGCGAGCGGCAGGGCATCGCGTTCCTCCCGTGGTACCCGCTCGCGGCGGGCGACCTCGCCCAGCCGGGCGGCAGCGTCGGCCGCATCGCGAGCGCCCGCGGCGCGACGCCCGCGCAGGTCGCGCTCGCCTGGCTCCTGGCGCGGTCGCCGGTCGTCGTCCCGATCCCCGGGACGGCCTCGGTCGCCCACCTCGAGGTGAACGTCGCCGCGGCGCGAGCTCGAGCTCTCGCGACTTCGAGCTCGCCGCGCTCGGCTAGTTTCTAGGGCCTCAGCTTCGAGGTGTTCACGACCCGGAAGTCCGAGCCCTTCACGCGGTGGAGCGTGTGCAGCTGGTCGTTGTCCCAGCGCGGATCGGGGACGCCCGAGATGTACCAGCTGGAGCCGTTGTCGGCGACGATCATCCCGTAGCGCTTCAGGGCGCGGAGGACGACGCGCGCCTGCGGCGGGAAGCTCATCACGGGGAAATTGGCGCGCAGGCGGAAGCGGAGGCCCATGGGCGGGAGGTTTGGGCTGGTGTAGCTGCTGGCGAAGTGGCGGGCCGGGTAGATATAGGCCCGCCGCGTGCGCTTCACCGTGAACCGGAGCGCGTGGTCGATGACGCCGCTTGCCACCTCGTCGTAGCGGGCGAGCCCGGCGAGGATGGGCAGGCCTGCGGCGTCCGCGGACGTCCAGCCGCGCGGGCGGAGCGCATTCGAACGCATGTTCCAGATCGCTCCCGAGCCGGCATCCCACGCGGGCCAGAGGTCGAAGAGCTCGTAGAGCGTGCAGGAGTCGCGGTCGACGATGATCGCGTGCCGGTCGCCGTCCGCGTCCGGCCCGCCCTCGATCCTCACGTCGGGCGGGATCGGGTACGGCCCTGGGTCGCTCTCCTCGTCGTAGTGGAAGTCGACCGAGGACTTGGGCTGTGAGCTGTCCACGACGGTCACGGGGATCCCGATCGGCCCGCCGTCCCAGAGGCCCGAGCCGAAGTCCGCGTGCACGTTCAGGCCTGCGCCGATCGTCCTCACGATCGCCGTCGAGTTCTTCTGGAGCGGGAGCCGGTGGACCGGCTTGTTCCAGACGCTGGAGGCCGGGAAGACCGGGCAAGCCGGCGCTTCGGGCAGCGGGGAGGCGCCCACGGCGGGAGCGAGCACCGCTGCGGCGAGCGCCGCGGTGAGAACAAGCCTCATCGTCTCGTTGTGTGCCCGCGCGGGGCGGGCGTCAATCCCCGAGTTGGAAGAGCGCGGCCATCCGGTCCCAGCGGTCGAGCTCACAGCCGTTGGAACGCTCGAAGGCAGCGTCGACCTGCTCGCCGTTCACGACGCCCACGACGGTCGCCTGCTCGGGCCCGCCGAAGATCATCGTGCAGGCCGAGTCCGCCGGCACCGGATCGAGCGCCGCCGAGTCGGCTGCCAGCGCCGCGCAGGCCGTCTCCGGGTCGGGATGCGTGCCGGTGGCCGGCTCGCAGGTGAGGGTGGCCTCCTGCGACTCGCCGTCCGGTCCCTCGGGCCAGAAGGTGACCGTCACCTCGGTCGCGGGCCCCGGCCGCGCCCCGGTGGACTCGCCGCCGCCGGCCGAGCCGTCGTCGTCGCCGGAGCCGGAGTCGGAGCCGCAGCCGATCGCGAGGAGCGCGATCAGTGCTGCGAGAAGGACGAGGCCAGCTCGTCGGTGCGGCGCGCCAGCTCGACGTCGCGCTCGGTGATCGCGCGCTTCACGTGCGTCCACCAGCGGACTGTAACCGCGTTCCAGCTGATCGTGATGTCCGGATGGTGGTTCGCCGCCTCGGCCGCCTCGGCCAGGCGGTTCACGAAGGCCATCGCCTCGGCGAAGTCCTTGAAGCGGTAGCCGCGCTGCAGCGCGCCGCGCACCTCGTTCCAGCCTTCCGGGTACTCGGTGGTCACTGCTGGACATTCTCGCTCAGCGTGATGATTCCGTCCGAGACGACGCCGAGGAGCTGCATCGGCCGGTCCGTCCACATGACGTCGCCCTCGACCATCAACCCGTCGACCTCGGCGATCTTGAGGCCCGTGACGACCAGCGAGGAGCC
The DNA here is from genome assembly GCA_963794055.1 of uncultured Actinomycetes bacterium. Taxonomy (GTDB): domain Bacteria; phylum Actinomycetota; class Thermoleophilia; order Gaiellales; family Gaiellaceae; genus JAIBJN01. The sequence goes on along the minus strand of CAWCCL010000017.1, from coordinate 203,540 downwards.
GCCGCACTGGGGCGGGAACGACTCGGCGAGCGCGTAGCAGAGCCGCGCCTGGCCGTCCTGGACGAGGAGGTTCCCGTTCACGAGCTGCGGCTCGTCCGAGTCGGAGGCGAGCGCGTCGTCGATGGAGATGCCGGGCCCGGCCGCGATGCCGGACGTCTGCGGGACGCTGGTGCCTCCGCCCGCTGTGTCGTCGGGCGAGTCGTCTCCGCCGCAGCCGGCAAGCGCGGCCGCGGCCAGCAGGGTTGCGATGAGGGCGAAGGTCTTCATGCCTCTCTGACCGGCGACGCGCCGGGAAGGTTCCCGGACACTAGGGCAGGGGCAGGCTGCGCACGCCGTCGTCCGCGATCGTCCAGGCGGCCAGCTCGCCGGTGCGGAGCGAGAGGATCACGTACGGCTTGCCCTCCCAGAGACCGATCGACTCGACGTCGGTGCGGGAGGGGCGGGGCGGGCTGGACGGGTGCGAGTGGAAGACGGCGAGCTCGTAGCCGTCGTCCTCGAGAAACCACACCTCGGGATCGATCTCCAGCTCGAAGCGGTAGGGGCTCGCTGCCCGGTTCGTGCCAGGGTAGAAGCGCTCCGCGACTCCGTCGCGCAGCGCGATCAGCCCGCAGGCCTCGTTGGGACGCTCCGCCTCGGCGTGCTCGACGAGCGCCGAGCGCACCTCGGCCGGGATCACCACCAGAGGCGGTCTTCCATGGCAGCGCCCACCTCGTCCACGGGGCGCGTCCAGAAGTCGGCCGAGAGGTACTTCCACCCGCCGTCGGCGAGGACGGCGACGACGACGCCCTCGTCCAGCTCCTCGGCGAGGCGGCGCGCGACGTGGATGACGGCGCCGGACGAGACGCCGGCGAAGATCGCCTCGCGCTCGAGCAGGGCCCGCAGGCCCGTCGACCGACTCCTCGTTGGTGACGAGCACCTTCCGGTCGAGCTTGGAGACGTCGAGGATCGGCGGGACGTAGCCGTCCGCGAGCGAGCGCAGGCCGTAGACCAGGTCGCCCTGGAGCGGCTCGGCCGCGGCGACGATGAGGTCCGGGAACGACTCCCGCAGGCGGTCCCCGGCGCCCATGAGGGTGCCGCCGGTTCCGAGGCCGGCGACGAGGGCGTCGACATGGGGGAGGGCATCCGCGATCTCGGCGCCCGTTCCCTCGTAGTGGGCCCGGGGATTGGCCTCGTTGCCGTACTGGAAGGGCATGAACAAGCGCGGGTCGCGCTCCGCCAGTCCGCAGAGCGAGCCGCACGGCGCCGTTCGAGCCTTCCGAGGCCGGGGAGAAGACGAGCCGCGCGCCGTAGAGCTCGAGCAGCTTGACGCGCTCGGAGGTCGCGTTCTCGGGGATGACGCAGGTCAGCGGGTAGCCCTTGAGCTTCGCCACCATGGCGAGGGAGATCCCCGTGTTGCCGCTGGTCGGCTCGAGCAGCTCGCGGCCGGGCTCGAGCTCGCCCGAGGCCTCGGCGGCCTCGATCATCGCCTTGGCCACGCGGTCCTTGATGGAGCCGGTCGGGTTCTGGCCCTCGAGCTTCGCGTAGAGGCGGACGCCGGCATGCGGGCGCCAGCCGCGGCAGCTCGACGAGCGGCGTCGCGCCGATCGTCTCCAGGAGCGACGGCGTCAGAGTCCGCTCGCCGCCGGCCATGGCGGGGAGGAGGATCACGGTCGAGCCCTCGCGCACCTGCGTGTCGAGCCCTTCGAGCGTCCGGACGTCCTCGCTGTCGAGGTAGACGTTGACGAACGGCGCGATGCCGTCACCGTCCTCCAGCACCTGCCGGCCGAGGCCGGGAAAGCGCTCCGCGAGGTCGGCGAGCACCTCGCGCATGGTCGAGCCGATGGCTTCGACCTCGCGCGCGCCGCCGACCTCGGAGCGGAGCGTGGGCGGGATGCGAACCCTGATCACGACGCCACCTGCGCGCGCGGGCCCGGCACAGAACTCGCACGTAGTCGATGTAGTCCGTGATCGTCGGGTTGTCGCCGCAGACCGGGCACTCCGGGTCGCGGCGCAGGCTGATCTCGGTGAACTGCGTCTCGAGCGCGTCGAAGAGGAGCAGGCGGCCGACGAGCGGCTCGCCGATCCCGAGCGCGAGCTTCAGCGCCTCGTTCGCCTGCAGCGAGCCGACGATGCCCGGGAGGACGCCGAGCACGCCGCCCTCGGCGCAGCTCGGCGCGAGCTCGGGCGGCGGCGGCTGCGGGAAGAGGCAGCGGTAGCACGGCCCCTCCTTCGGCTTGAAGACCGTGGTCTGGCCCTCGAAGCGGAAGATCGACCCGTGGACGACGGGGATCCCGTGCCACACGGAGGCGTCGTTCAGGAGGTAGCGCGTGGGGAAGTTGTCGGCGCCGTCGACGATGACGTCCCAGCCCTCGCCGAGGATCCGGTCGACGTTCTCGGACGTGAGGCGCTCCTGGAAGACCTTGACGGTGACGTCCGGGTTCAGCGCCTCGATCGTCCGCTTCGCGGACTCGGCCTTGGAGTCGCCGAGCCGCTCGGTCGAGTGGACGATCTGGCGCTGGAGGTTCGAGTCGTCCACGACGTCGTCGTCGACGATCCCGAGCGTGCCGACGCCCGCGGCGGCGAGGTAGAGCGACGCGGGCGAGCCGAGCCCGCCGGCGCCGATCAGGAGGATGCGCGAGTCGAGCAGCTTGAGCTGGCCCTCCTCGCCGACCTCGGGGATGAGGAGGTGGCGGGAGTAGCGGCGGCGCTTGGGCTCGTCGAGCGCGCGCGGGAGGTCGAAGCCGAAGCCGTTGCGCTTCCACTCGTTGAAGCCGCCGGCCAGGGAGGAGACGTTCTCGTAGCCCAGCTCCTCGAGCGCCTTGGCCGCGAAGGCGGAGCGCGCGCCGGAGGCGCAGTAGACGACGAGCTGCGCGTCCGCGGTCGGGGACGGCGCTCTCGATGCGGGACTCGAGGTTCCCGCGCGGCACGTGCACCGCGCCCGGGATGTGGCCCTCGTCCCACTCGTTGCGGTCGCGCACGTCGACGAAGACGGCCGGCTCGGACTCGCGCAGCTCGGCGGCATCCGGCGCGTCGATCTCGTCGATCTCGCTCTTGACCTGCTGCAGGAGCTCGCGATAGCTCGGCATTGCTTCAGGAAGTATAGCTACCTGCCTGCGGCGTCCGGCAAGTCCCGGGAGCTACGCTCGCCGCGTGTCTCCACGCCGTGCCCGCGCCCTCGTCGGCCTGGCGGCGGCCGGCGCCGCCGCGCTGGTCGTCGGCGTGACCGTCCTCCAGGGCGGGGACGAGAGCGCGCCGCGCCGCGACGACGGACGCCGAGCGCCCGGCCGCCCCCGCTCGAGCTCGGGCCTCACCGTGCGGACGACGCCGAGGCCGACGCGCTCCGCGAGGCCGAGACCCTGGTCGACGAGGGCGACCGGGCCGGCGGCCGCGCGCGCTTCGAGGAGCTCCTCGCGGAGAACCCGGACTCGGTGGAAGCCGCGGTCGGGCGCTGCGATCGCCGCCTGGCCCGACGGCACCGTCGAGCGCCTCGAGGCGCTCGCCGCCGCGCAGCCCGAGAGCGGCGTCGTCCGGCTCCACCTCGGGCTTGCGCTCCTCTGGCGCGCGGCGACGACGGAGGGCGCGCGGCGCCGCCTGGGCGCGAGGCCGAGCGGCGTCGATCCGGACTCGCCGGCGGCGCTTCGCGCCGAGGACCTCCTCAACCCGCAGTTCGCGCCCGGGCGGCCGCCGTTCGTCGCGCCGCTCGAGGCGCCGCCCGGTCTCGGAGGGCTCTCGCCCGGAGGAGCAGCTCGCCGAGCTGCGAGCGCCTGCCGAGGCGGGAGGCGTCGACGAGCGGCTCGTCTACGGCATCGCGCTCCAGCGCGTCGGCCGGCCCGTCTCGGCCGGCGAGGCCTTCGCGAGCGCGGCCGAGGCCGACCCCGCGAGCCTGCCGGCGAAGGTCGCCGCGGCGCTCGGGCGCTTCGACAAGGACGACCCGTCGCAGGCGTTCTCCCGCCTCGGCCCGCTCGCCGACGCCGACGAGAACGGCGTCGTCCGCTACCACCTCGGCCTCGCGCTCTCCTGGATCGGCCAGGTCGAGGAGGCCAAGCGCCAGCTCCGGCTGCGCGCGACGCGAGGCCGACTCCGGACGGAGCGCTTCTCACGGGACGGGAAGCGACGAGCACGCGCTCTCTCGGAGCCGTCTTGGAGGGACGGTCGGATCCGCTGACGCGACATGTCCCCCAAAAGGGGCATGCCGGACGTCCGGCCGCCGTGCAAGAGTCGCGGCGCTCGTGGAGGAGAGTTGCGGCAGAGCGGCCGTTGACAAGTCGCCGGTCCCGGCTACGTTGAGGAGAGAGCGGGATAGGGGAGTTCGAGGAGAGGAAGGGGAGCGAGGTGGGCGTCATGCTCGACCATGAGGACGCCAGGGCGCTCGTGCGCCAGGGCCAGGAGGCCGGCTTCCTCACGCACGAGGAGATCGCGCTCGCGCTTGGCGACGACTTCGAGCCTCTGCAGCTGGACGAGTTCTACTCGGCGCTCGAGGAGCTCCACATCGAGGTCGTCGACGACGCCGAGGAGGCAGCCGCGCTCGACCTCGAGCCGGAGGCGCGCGAGGTCTCGACCGACGCGCTCCAGCTCTTCCTCAAGGACATCGGCAAGGTCCCGCTCCTCACGGCGGCTCAGGAGGTCGAGCTCGCCAAGCGCATCGAGCGCGGCGACCACTCGGCCAAGCAGAAGATGGTCGAGTCGAACCTCCGGCTCGTCGTCTCGATCGCCAAGAACTACCGCAACCAGGGGCTCCCGTTCCTCGACCTGATCCAGGAGGGCACGATCGGGCTCGTGCGCGCCGCCGAGAAGTTCGACTACCGCAAGGGCTTCAAGTTCTCCACGTACGCGACCTGGTGGATCCGCCAGGCCGTCGCGCGCGCGCTCGCCGACAAGGCGCGGACGATCCGCATGCCGGTGCACGTCGTCGAGAAGCTGAACAAGATCGGCCGCATCGAGCGCAAGCTCCTCAGCGAGGTCGGCCGCGAGCCGACGTCGACGAGATCGCCAACGAGCTCGAGCTCGACCCTGACGAGGTCGAGCACATCAAGCGCAGCGCGCAGGCGCCGATCTCGCTGGAGAAGCCCGTCGGCGACGAGGAGGAGTCCGAGTTCGGCCACTTCCTCGCCGACGAGAAGGCGCCGGCCCCGGACGAGGCCGCCGAGACGGCTCTGCGCAAGGAGACGCTCACCCGCGTGCTGCAGACGCTTTCGCTCCGCGAGCGGCGCGTCCTCGAGATGCGCTACGGCCTCGACGGCCAGCACCCGCGCACGCTCGACGAGGTCGGCCGCACGTTCAACGTCACGCGCGAGCGCGTTCGCCAGATCGAGAACCAGTGCCTGAAGAAGCTGCAGGCGCTGGCGGAGACGCAGAAGCTCCGCGACGTCGCGTAGACGGCCGCCCTCGGCGTTCTCAGGGGTCGAGCGCGTCCAGGAACTCCTCGAGCGCCTCGCGCCAGAGGAGCGGCTGCTCGAGATGCAAGTCGTGGCCGGCGTCGGCGATCTCGACGGCCCGCGCCCCGGCCAGCTCCTCCACCATGCGTCGCGTCTCGTCCCGGAACCCTCCCTGCTCCCCGTAGGCGACGAGCGCCGGGCAGCGGATCCGCGCCCAGTCGTCCCACCAGAATCGCTCGCTCGCCGCCGCGAGCGCGGCGAGCAGGACCTCAGGCTCGAAGGCCGGCCAGAGTCCGTCGCCGCGCTCCTCGAGGCCCCCGGCCCACGCCCGTGACCAGTCCGTGTTTCCGCCGAAGTAGGAGAGAGCGTCCTCCCGGGTTGCGAACGGCACGGGCCAGGACGCGAGCCAGCGGCCTACGGTCTCCGGCGCGTCCGGGTCCGCGGCGGGGCTCGCTTCCGCCACCACGAGGCCGCGGACGAGCTCCGGCCGCCAAGCGGCGAGAAGAAGGGCGACCAGCCCGCCGAACGACTGGCCCACGACGACGGCGGGAGCCAGGCCGAGTCGCTCGATCCACATCGCCGCGTCGGCGACGAAGGCATCGGGGGTCACGTCAGCCGGCGAGCGCTCGCTTCGCCCGTGGCCGCGCTGCTCGACCGCCGCCACGCTGAAGTGCTCCGAGAGCCACGACGCCGTCCCGGCCCATTCCTCGGCGTAGCCGGCGAGCCCGTGCACGAGCACAACGGCCGGCCCCGGACCGCGGCGCTCCAGACAGCAGAGCCGCGCGCCCACTCGGACGTCGACGTGCCAGCTGCCGCTCTCCACGCCGCGAGGCTACTCGCATCGTCGGGGTGCAGCCGGCCGTAGACTCCGCGCGGTGACGGACCGGCTCGACCCCGCCTGGCTCGCGGAGCTCTCGGAGTGGCTCCGCATTCCGAGCGTCTCCGCCGACCCGGCGCATGTAGAGGACGTGCGGCGCTCGGGCGAATGGGTCTGCGAGTTCGTGCGCGGGGCAGGGGGCGAGGCCGGGCTCGTCGAGACGGAGTCGCACCCGCTCGCGGTCGGAGAGATCCGGGCCTCGGCCGGCGCCGCCGATGCGCCCACCGTCCTCCTCTACGGCCATTTCGACGTCCAGCCGCCGGCGCCGCTCGAGCTCTGGGAGTCCGACCCGTTCGAGCCGGAGATCCGGGACGGCTGGCTGTACGGCCGCGGCGCGGTCGACGACAAGGGCAACGCCTACCTCCTGCTCAAGGCCGCGCGCCTGCTCGCCGAGGAGGGCACGCTGCCCGTGAACGTCCGTGTTGCGTTCGACGGCGAGGAGGAGATCGGCGGGCACTCCATCGTCGACTTCCTCGCCGCGGACGAGCGCGGCGCCGACGCCTGCCTCATCTTCGACAGCGGCATGCCGCGTGTGGACACGCCGGCGTTCGACCTGGGCGTGCGGGGGCTCGTCTACTTCCATGTCCGCCTGCGGACCGGCGAGCGCGACCTGCACTCCGGCATGTTCGGCGGCGCCGCGCTGAACGCCGTCCACGCGCTCATGCGGACGCTCGACGCGGTCGTCGCGTTGCCGGACGAGCTGCGCGCGGGCATCATCCCACCCACGGAGGAGGAGCTCCGCTCATGGCAGGAGCTCGACCCGGGCGCGGAGGTCCTCGCCGGCGCCGGCGCGCTGCCCATGGACGCGGGCGCCGCCGCCGAGTTCTACGCTCGCACGCTCGCCGGCCCGGCCGTGGACGTGAACGGCCTCCAGGGCGGCGAGGCGGTCCTGCAGAAGACCGTGCTGCCCGTCGTCGCCGAGGCGAACGTCTCCATCCGGCTGGCCCCCGGCCAGGACATCGAGGGGATCGCCGCCGCCTTCGAGCGCCTCCTGCGCGAGGCGACGCCTCCCGGCGCCGAGCTGGAGATCGAGCGGCGCTCGTCGTCGCCGGCCGGGATCATCCACCCCGACGCGCCCGCCGTGCGCCTTGCGCAGGACGCCTTCGAGCGCGTCCTCGGGTGGCGGCCGCTACTGCTGCGCACCGGCGGCACCATCCCGCTCGTGCCGGCCCTCGCCGACCGCGGCATCCCGACGATCCTGTCCGGCTTCGCGCTCCCCGGCGCCAACGTCCACTCGCCGAACGAGCGCCTGCTCGCGCGCTATGTCCCGCTCGGCGTCGAGGCTGCCCGCGAGACGCTGGTCGCGCTCGCCGACCTCCACTGACGGTGGCGGTCGGGGACGCCGTCAACGGCGCGCTTCGCAAGACGATCCTGGCGTCGTCGTCTAGCCCGCCCATGCGCCGCTTCGCGGACAAGCTCGGGCTGCGCCTCGGCGCCTCGCGCTTCGTCGCCGGCGAGGACCTTGACACCTGCGTCGTCGTCCTCCGCCGGCTGAACGACCAGGGCCTCTACGCGAACACCACGCTACTCGGCGAGGACGTCCTCGACGAGGGCGAGGCCCGCGCGGTCGTCGACGAGTACCTGGCCATCCTCGCGCGCCTGCACGAGGAGGAGCTGCGTGCCAACGTGGCGCTCAAGCTGACGCACCTCGGCCTCGACATCGACGAGGAGCTCGCGTTCGAGAACGTCAAGCGCGTGGTCGAGCGGGCCGCCGAGCTCGACAACTTCGTCCGCATCGACATGGAGTACTCGGGCCTCGTGGACGCGACGCTTCGCACCTACCGGCGGCTGCGGGAGGCCGGCCTGGACAACGTCGGCACCGTCCTGCAGTCGTACCTCTACCGCACTCCCGAGGATCTCGAGAGCCTGCTGCCGCTCGAGCCGAACCTCAGGCTCGTCAAGGGCGCGTACCTCGAGCCCGAGTCGGTCGCCTACCCGAAGAAGCCGGACGTCGACGCCGCGTACCTCAGGCTCGTCGAGCGGTCGCTGCAGGGCGGCGGCTACACGGCCGTCGCCACCCACGATGAGCGGATGATCGAGCACGCCCTCGCCTTCGCCGAGCGAGAGGGGGTCGGCCGCGACCGCTTCGAGCTCCAGATGCTCTTCGGCGTGCGCCCACAGCTCCAGCTCGACCTCGCGTCGCGCGGCTACAAGGTGCTCGTCGCGACGCCGTTCGGGCCCGAGTGGTTCGCGTTCTTCACGCGCCGCCTGGCCGAGCGGCCGGCAAACCTGCTCTTCGTCGTCCGGAACGTGGTGCGGCGCTAGCTTCCTCGGAGTTACGCGGCCGGCGCGACGGTCTTGCCGCCGTGGGCGTGCGTATGCGCCTCGTCGGCGACCAGCCAGGAGTGGCCGAAGCGGCGCATCTCCTCGATGACCGGCAGGAGGGCGGTGCCCTTCTCGGTCAGCTCGTACTCCGCGCGCCGCGCCGCGGCATGCTTCTCGACGATGCCGTCGTGCTCGAGGACGCGCAGGCGCTCGGAGAGAGTCCGCGGGCTGATGCCCGGGCAGGAGCGCTCGAGCTCGGAGAAGCGGCGCGGGCCTTCGGAGAGGTCGTGGACGATGATCGCCGTCCACTTCGAGCCGATGATCTCCGCAGTGCAGGCAACCGAGCACTCTTCGTCGTGGACGGGTCGCATCGTGCGCATGCGCCCATTGTAACCCGGCGAGGAGTCAGTCCCAGGGAGGCGGGTTGTGCACCCAGCGGCCGCCGAGCATCGTGGCGACGACCTCGATCTCCCCGAGCTCGTCGGGCGGGCAGTCGAGCGGGTCGCGGTCGAGCACGACGAGGTCGGCGAGGTAGCCCGGCAGGAGCTTCCCGCGGCGGCGTTCGTCGCCCGTCAGCCAGGCCGGCGCGACGCAGGTCGCGTGCAGGGCCTGCTCGACGGTCACGGACTGCTCGGGATGCCAGGCCTCGCGGTCGTCGAGCGTGCGGGTGACGCCGGCGCTGATCCCGAAGAGCGGGTCGAGCTCCTCGATCGGGGCGTCCGAGCCGTTGGCGACGAGCGCGCCGGAGTTGACGAGCGAGCGGAACGCATAGGCGCCCTCCGTCTTGCCGGCCCAGAAGCGGTCGGCCAGGTCGCGGTCGGAAGCCGCGTGGCTGAACTGCACGGAGGCCGCGACCCCCAGCTCGGCGAAGCGGCCGAGGTCCTCCGGCGCGAGCAGCTGCGCGTGCTCGATCCGCTGGCGCAGCCCGCGCGGACGCCAGTCGCGCCGCGTCGCCTCGAACGCGTCGAGCGCCCTGCGGTTCGCGAGGTCGCCGATCGCGTGCACCGCGACCGGGAAGCCGGCGCGCGCGCTGCGCCTGACGACCTCCACGAACGCCTCGTAGCCGACGATCTCCACGCCGGAGCCGTCGAGCATCAGCGCCGTGCGCGAGCCGAGCGTCCCGTCGAGGAACGCCTTGATGTAGCCGACCCGCACCAGGCCGTCGCCGAGGCCCGAGGCGACGCCGATCTGCTCCAGCGCGTCGAGGTGGTCCCAGGGGAGCGACTGCCAGACTCGGAGCGTGAGCGCCCCCTCGTCGCGCAGGCGCTGGAAGACGCGCAGCGCGCCGAGCCAGCCGTCCTTGTCGTGCACCGCAGTCACGCCGCGCGAGCTGGCGAGGGGGATCGCCGCGCGGCACGCGTCCACCATCTCGTCCTCGGTCGGGCGCACGTAGGTGTCGCGGAAGTGCCACGCACACTCCTCGCGGAGGACGCCGGTCGGCTCGCCGCTCTCGTCGCGCTCCACGACGCCGCCCGGTACCTGCAGCTCCACGTCCGCCCGCGCGAGGGCCGCCGAGTTGACCCAGAGCGAGTGGTAGTCCTTCGCCATCAGCGCGACCGGGACGTCCCCGGTGACCGCGTCGAGGGCCTGCTTCGTCGGCTCCACGGAGGGCGACCACTCGCCGCTCCGCCAGCCGAGCCCCCGCAGCCAGCGCCCGTGCGGCACGTCCCCGATCGCGGACGCGACGCGCGCCAGCGCTTCGTCCAGCGAGCTCGTCCCCTCCAGCCGGACCTGGCGCTGCGCGAGCGCCCAGGTGGGGAAGTGGACGTGCGAGTCGGTGAACCCGGGGAGGACGCAGAGCCCGCGGAGGTCGACCCGGTCGGGGCTCGCGAGCGCGGTCTCGTGCGTGCCCACGCCTCCCGCGATCCGCTCCCCGGCGATGGCCAGTGCTGCCGCTTTCGGGAGGGACGTATCCAGCGTGCGGACGACGCCGTTTTCGAGGATCACGCAGCGAGGATAGTAGGAGCTCCTAACAGAAGGAGCTCGAAGCGCCGACGCCCCCGGTGACGGCAGGGAGGCCACCGGGGGCGTCGGGCGGAGCCGCGCTGGCTCGTCACCGGGCTATAAGAACCCGAAGCAGAATGAAGCCTTGAGCCGTCGCGACGCCCTGGGCGGCGCGCTGCGGCGTCCTCGGTTGCCCGAATAGCGCTGCTATTCGGGCGCCCTGTGTCCTTGCATCGCACTCACCCAGGTCGCCGTGCCGGCGAAGCGTCATTCTGATTCGAGTTCTAGGTGATTCGCAGCCCGGCCCCCAGCGGTTTGGTGCCCAACAGGTACCTGGTGCACAAACCGCTCGAAACGGCTCTGCGTATGGACTTCCGATGCGTCTTCTCCTTGCCGCCGCGTTCGCCGCAGTGCTCCTCCCGGCGTGCGGCGGCGAGGAGGCTACGCCTCGCGAGACGGCTTCGAGCGGCGGCGCCGTCGTCGACGTCGCACTCAGCGACTTCGCGATCGACGCCGGCTCGGGCGTGCTCGACCCGGGGACGTACACCTTCCACGTGACCAACGAGGGCGCGGCCTTGCACGCGCTCGAGGTGGAGGGGCCGACCGGCGAGGTGGAGACGCCCGAGCTGGGGCCCGGCGAGTCGGCCGACCTGGCCGTCGACCTCTCGGAAAGCGGCGAGTACGAGCTCTACTGTCCTGTCGGCGACCACCGCGACCGGGGCATGGAGGCGACGATCGCGGTCGGCGGCTCGGGGGGCGGCGATACGACGACGGGCGAGACGACGACCGAGGAGGACTCGGGCTACGGCTATTAGGAGGGTTTGACGAAACGCAGCCTGTGCGCCGGGCCGCGCTGCTCGCCCCGAGGCGGCGTCCTCAGTCGCGCCCGTAGCCTCCGGCTACGAGCACTCCCTGCGTCCTTGCCTCGGAACGACCATCGCACCCCGGCGACGAGCGACGTTCCGCCAAGCCCTCCTAGCGCCGCGGCTCGCAGCACCAGTCGACGACGCGGGGGAACGACGTCGCGCCGACGAATCCCGGGTCGAACTCGCGGCGCACATCGCTGACGGCGTCGATGCGGCTGACGCCCGGCAGCCTGAGGAACAGCAGCTGGTTCGCCTCCGGCCAGCCGGTGAGGAGCCAGCGGCCGTTCGGGGAGAAGACGATGTCCTCGAGGCGGCCTTCGACGGCCTGGAGGAGCTCGTCGCCGAGGACGACGACGCTCCGGCCCTCGGCCGGGTCGAAGGCGGAGTACGCGACATCGCGCGTTCCGGGGGCGAAGTCGGCGTCGAGGACGTCGCGGCCCGGAGGGGTCTCGAGCGTCCGCGCAGGTCTCCCACCCGCCCGATAGAGCGGGTGGCGCTCGCCGGAGGTGACGACCAGGAGGAGCGCGCCGTCCGGCGACCACACGAGCTGCTCCGGCGGCGCGCCGGGGTCGGCCGACCAGAGCTCCTCGCCGGAGTCCGCCTCGACCACGTGGACGCGCCCGTCGGTGCCGGCGTACGCGAGGACCGTCCGCCCGTCCAGGGGCAGCCAGGCGGGCGCGACCGGGGCGACGTCCTCGGCGAGCAGGCGGTCGCGGGTGCCGTCGCCGACGACGACCCGCACCGTCTCGCCCTCGCGGTAGGCGACCCGGAAGCCGGGGTTCGGCGCCCAGCGGGCGTCGGCCACCGGCGTGGGCCGGGACAGGCTCCAGCGTGGGTCTCCGTCAAGCTCTTCGAGGGCGAGCACCCGCAGGCCGTCCGTGACCACGACGAAGCGCGCGTTGGGCGAGAAAGACGCGTCCTCGTAGTCGCCGAGCAGCCGCTTCGACCCGTCGGGCCGGACGATCCACGGGCCCTGCTCGGAGACGACCAGCAGCCGGCCTGCCGCGGGCAGGCTGAAGAGCGCCGGCTCGGCCTTCTCCTCTCCCGCGACGCGATCGCGGATCCAGCCTCCGACCGCGCGGCCGGGTGGGGAGAGCGCGGCCGCGGCGAGGCAAGCGATCACAGCGACGACGGCCAGCAGCCGGAGACGCCGGCCGTGCCTCGGCACGGGCTCGCGCTCCGCGTATGCCTCGCGGACGATCGCCCAGGTGCGGCGCTGCGCCTCCAGCTCGTCCGGAACCGGAACGGCGAGGAGCGCAGCGCGGACATCCCGCTTGCTCACCGCTCCTCCTCCTCGCCCACGACGCCCTGGAGCGCGTCCAGCCCACGCCGCAGCCGCGAGTTCACGGTTCCACGCGGGAGCTCGAGGATGCGCGCGATCTCCCCGGGCGTGTACTCGAGGACGAAGCGGAGGACGATCACGGCGCGGTGGTCGGGCGAGAGCGAGGCGAGCGCCGTCAGGACGTCCTCCGGGAGCGGGGCGGCGGGATCTCCGCGTTCCTCGGCGGGCACGTCCTCGATCGTCTCGCCGGCGCCCACCTCGCGCCGCAGGGCTCTCGCCCTCGCCCAGTCGATCGCCCGGTTGACCACGATCCGGTGCAGCCACGGCCCGAACGGCCGGCTGCTGTCGAAGCGGTCGAGTGCGCGCGCGGCGGAGAGGAACGCCTCCTGTGCGACGTCCTCGGCCCCCGCGGCATCGTGGACGACGAGGTAGGCGGCGCGGTAGGCGCGGGGCCAGTGAGCGCGGAAAAGAGCCTCGAAATCGGAGGCTGACCCAGCCTGGGCGCCACGCACCCAGGCGCGCTCGTCGCGGCCCGCGCTCGCCATCGCGTGCCGACTATACGAGGGGGCGCCACGATCCGGTCCATCGCCGGTGGATACGGGCGCGGGCCTTGCGGAGGTCCGGGCGGCGTCGTACCCTTCGTCCACCATGCGCGCGTGCGCAGGCTGTCGCGAGGAGGTCGAGGAGCGGTTCCGCTTCTGTCCCTGGTGCGGCGCCGCGCAGCGGTCGAAGATCGTCGAGCTCTTCGCCGCGCATCCGCTCGTCGAGGACGATCCGGTCAAAGCGCTCCGCGTCTCCCGCTACCTCGGTGAGAGCGAGGACGTTCGCCACGTCCGCTTCAGCGTCTGGGGCGGGCGAGGCGCCACGCCGCGCGCGGAGGCGGCCGTCTCGCTCACCGACGACGAGGCGGGGCGGCTGGCCCGCTTCCTGGCCGAGTCGGCCCAGGTGCCCGAGCAGCCGACGGCGGGCTAGAGGAGCCTAGCGGCCCGCGCGTGACGCGCCGCCGCCGCGGGTGCGAGCGGACCGGCCGGGAGCTCGACGACGAAGGACGCCGTTCTCGGGAGCCTGTGGTTCTGCCAGTTCGGCGCGGTCCCGTTCGGCCAGCGGATGCTGCGGTAGGGCTCCCCCGCCAGGCGGGCGTAGCGTCGCGCCGCCGCCATGCTTCCACCCCAGGCGCGCACGACCGCCTGCGGCTGGTGGTACCAGATGGTCACATCCGGCCGGGCGCGCAGGACGAGCCGGCGGGCCAGCCGCGTTTCCCGTTCCGACCAGGGGCGGGGGCCGGAGTACTGCGGGTCCCAGCGGCGACCGATCCGTCTCCACTCGGAGCCGAAGTTGCGGTTGAGGTCGACGCCGCGCGCGTTCAGGCGCACGCCGAGCCGCGTCCCGTCCGGGTTCAGGTTGTGCACGACCCACAGGTCGAGCCCGGCCGGAAGCGCGCCCCGGGCGAGGCGTCTCGTGACGTCGATCCCCTCGCACTCGTCGCCGTGGATGCATCCGACCACGAGCATCTTCAGCGGGCTCGAGAAGTCGCCGAAGCGGTGGACGCGGATCGGCCGGCCCCGCTCGGAGTAGCCGAGAACGCCGTGCCACTCCTGGGCCGTCTGGGCCGGAGAGAAGGCGGCTAGGAAGGCCGCGCTGAGCCAGGCGGCGGTCACGATGATCGATACGGTACGAGTTCGCCCGCGAGTCCGGGACCCGTCCTGGATCTCTCGCCGTAGTCCTCGTGCACGTGCGAATCGCCCTCGCCACGCTCATCCTTGCGCTTGCCGTCGCTGTCCCCGCTGCCGCCTACGTGGACGCGGGTACCGGCGAGCTTGTTGCCCCGCCGCCGGAACCGGCCATCCTCTGGAACGACTCCGTCGCCGTCGGGGCGCCTTCGTCTGGGCGGTTGGTCCGCGGCGTGCAGCTTCCGCCCGAGGGCGAGAACTTCTTTACGTGGGATCCGGTCCACCACCGCAGACCGAACCGCACCGCGCGCCGCTGGGGCACGGACTCTCTCGTGCGCGTCGTTATCAGGGTCGTGCGCGGATTCGCGGCGGCCCACCCCGAGGCGGCGCGGGTCGGGGTCGGCGATCTCAGCCGGCGGCGGGGCGGCCCCTTCGGCCCGGTGCATGCGACGCATCAGAACGGGCTCGACGCGGACGTCTACTACCCGCGCCTCGACCGACGGGAGCGGCCTCCCCTGCGCGTCTCGCAGATCGATCGCCGCCTCGCGCAGGATCTCGTCGACCGCTTCGTGTCCGCCGGGGTCGAGCTCGTCTACGTCGGGCCGAACACCGGCTTCACGGGTCCGCCCGGCGTCGTGCACGTGCTGTGGAACCACGACAACCACCTGCACGTTCGGATCCGTGGTACCACTCGCTGAGACCGCGAGTGCGCAGAATCTCCACCTGGCTCCTGTTCGGGGCCGTCGCTGCCCTCTGCGTCGCCGCGGCCGTCGACGCGCTCCGGGGCGAGCCGGACCCCGACGAAGCGGCCGCCGAGGCTCAGCCTCGCGCGGCGGCACCGTCGGCCGACCCTGGCGAGCGCACGCTCGGCGAAGCCCGAGCGGACCTGCGCGCAGCGGGCGTTCCGGCGGGCGTCCTTACGTATGCGGACGCGCAGTGCCGCCTCCACACCGTGACACTGCCCGACCTCGGTCCTCACCCGGGCGCGGAAGGTCTCGCCTGCCAGTTCCGCTCGAGCGTAGGGAACGAGTTCGCCTTCGGGGGATCCCCGCCTGCGCCGTACGGCGGCTTGACCTCACGCTGCCGTCGCGGGTGGCTCGAGCTGCGGATGCCCAACGGCGCGCTCCACGCGCGCGCTCGCGGTTGCGACATCGCCTGGCGGCCCGACGGCACACCGACCTTCCTCCGAAACGGAGCGGTCCGGCAATTCATCCCCTGCTCCGAGGCCGAGGCCGGCACGTATCCGATCCGCTGCAGTCAGACGATGCTCGCCCGTGCCGATCTCACCCGCGAGCTCCGGCGGGTGGGCTGGACCGACTTCGATTTCAGGGTCGAGGAGCTCCACTGGCTCGATGACAGCCGCTTCGCGGCGATCGTTCAGGCTCGGTCCGTGGGCGGCGGAGCCGACCTCCTCGCGATCTTCGAGAAGCGACGCCTCGTAGCCGACCCCGCCTCCGCCTACAACGACCTGAGCGGCATCCGTCCGAGCCCGTCGGGCAGCCTCGTATCGGCGCGGATCCTGAATCCCGGCGGCATCGTCACTGTCGACCGCGACGGCAAATCGGTCAGGCTTGCCATGCGGCATGGCGACGCCGTCGCGTGGTCGCCCGACGAGGAGTGGCTCGCCGAGGCGACCGCGGACGGCATCTACATCTTCCGCGCAGGCGAGCTCAGTCCGCAGTTCGTCCACATCCCAATCGTTGCCCGCGACCTGGTCTGGCGGTAGCCCGTGCGCCACCTGCTCACGTGGTCGGTCGTCGCGGCGCTCGCCGTGCTCGGCCTCGTAGCGACGGTCGACGCGATGCGCGGAGACGAGGTGCGGGTCACCCCGATCGTGCAGGAGAGGGCGATCGTCCCAGGGCTCGCTCGCCAGCCGGAGCTGGCGGTGCGGCAGCTCCGCGAAGCCGGTGTGAGCGGGGTTCTCACGTACGCCGACGCGGACTGCGTGCTCCACGCGGTCTCGCTGCCGGAGCTCCGGCCGGTGCGGGCGCCGTCGTACGAGATGTGCCGCCCCGCGGTCGCCTCGGGCGGCTTCGGGGCGGTCGACGGCGATGTCGTCTGGGCCGGTCTCGGATACGGAGCCGCCCAGGTCGTGCTCTCCGAGGAGGAGCTCGGGCGCGAGATCTCTCGCTGGCTCGGCCCTCCGGGAACCGAGGAGAACTACGGCTTCCGGGCGGTGCAGGCGGTCTCGCTCGGCGAGCGGACGGTCGTGCTGGCCGACTCGACGTACGACCCGAGGGAGCGGGTCCTCGCGCTCCTGGAAGGGGAACGAGCGATTCTCGTCCAGCCCCGGTGGGTGGTCCGGGAGGCGCGGTCCCTCCGGCCGAGCCCGCGCGGAGGCTATTTCGCCTTGTTCGGCCCTGACGGCGTCCACCTGTTCGACCGTAACGCGGACCCACTCGCGTTCCCGGCCGCCGTGCGGAGCCCGACGGCGGTCGCCTGGTCTCCGGACGAGCGCTGGACGGCGCTCGCGACCGGGCACAGCGTCTACGTCTTCGCCTCGGAGCCGCCGAATGCGCCGGTGATCCGCGTTCCGCTCGCTGTCCGCGATCTCGACTGGGGAAATGAGACTTCATCCGCTCGCCCTTAGTTACTACGGGGCACCCCATCCCACCACCCGCTTCTAGCCTAATTCTGAAAAGCGCACCCATGGCGCGCGGACCGTGCCGGAAGCGTGGCGGATCGGAAGCGAAAGACCGCGGCCGGGCGGCTGCTCCGGGCGGGGCGGTCACTAGAATTCCCAGCGTGGGGTACGAGCCGCTCTCCGACGAGCAGCGCGAGATCCGCGACCTCGTCCGGACGCTGGCGCGCGAGCGCATCGCGCCGCGGGCGGCCGAGATCGACGAATCCGCTGAGTTCCCCTGGGACATGGTCGAGCTCTTCCGCGAGCACGAGATCCTCGGCCTCCCGTTCGAGGAGCGCTTCGGCGGCACAGGCACGGGAGCGCTCATGGTTCTCGTCGCGATCGAGGAGATCTCCAAGGTCTGCGCGACGACCGGGCTGATTCTCGCGCTGCAGGAGCTCGGCGCGCTCGCGATCAAGAACGACGGGACCGAGGAGCAGAAGGAGCGCTACCTGCCGCGGCTGGCGAGCGGAGAGTGGCTCCCCGCGTACGCGCTGACGGAGGCGGGCTCGGGCTCCGACGCGGCAGCGATGCGCTCCGAGGCCAGGCGCGAGGGGGACGAGTACGTCCTCAACGGCTCCAAGCGCTTCATCACGAACGCTGGAGTCGCCGGCGTCTACGTTGTCTTTGCCAAGACCGATCCAAGCGCGGGGCACTCCGGCATCTCCGCATTCATCGTCGAGGCCGACGCGCCGGGCTTCGAGGTCGGGCGAATCGAGCCGAAGATGGGGATCAAGGGCTCCACCACCGGCGAGGTCTTCCTCACGAGCTGCCGCGTGCCGGCCTCGAACCTCATCGGCGCAGAGGGCGAGGGCTTCAGAGTGGCCATGAGAGTGCTCGACCGCTCCCGCCCCGGGATCGCCGCGCAGGCCCTCGGGATCGCGCAGGGTGCCACCGACTACGCGCTCTCCTACGCGAAGACCCGCGAGACCATGGGGAAGCCGATCGCGGCGCACCAGCTCATCGCCGCCAAGCTCGCCGAGATGGAGACCAAGTGCGAGGCCGCGCGCGGGCTCCTCTACAAGGTCGGCATGGCGATCGACGAGGGAGTCGAGCCGCTGACCAAGCTCTCCGCGATGACGAAGCTCTTCTGCGGCGACACGGCGATGGAGGTCACGACCGAGGCCGTCCAGATCCTGGGCGGGTACGGCTACATGAAGGAGTACCCGGTCGAGCGCATGATGCGCGACGCGAAGATCACGCAGATCTACGAGGGCACGCAGGAGATCCAGCGGATCGTGATCGCGCGCGAGATGGTTCGCGAGGCGCGCTCCTCGCTCCTTGCCGGGGTCGGCTAGCTGCTCGAGCCTGCGGCCCTGAGCGACGCCTTGTAGGCGCGCTTCTTCTCCTGGTAGGCCTCGAGCGCCTCGTAGGAATCGACGTCGCCGAGCGTGGGGTGCGTGGGCGCGACGTCCTCCCACCCGGGCGGGCGGACGCCGAAGCGCTTGCCGAGGATCGCGAGCAGGGACGTCGCCTTCATCGGGCCGATTCCAGGCAGGTCGAGCAGGCGTCGCCGGAGGTCTTCTCCGGTCTCGGCATCGAGCCAGACGCGCTCGGCGCGGCCGTCGTAGTCCTCCGCGACCGCGGCGCAGAGCTCCTGCACGCGCTTGGCCATGTTGCCGGGGAAACGGTGGATGGCCGGCTTGTGCCGGAAGATCTCCTCGAGCTCGCCCGGATCCGTGCCGGCGATCGTCGCGGCGTCGAAGCTGCCAAGGCGTCGGCGTAGCTCGAGTGGGCCCGAGAAGGCCTTCTGCACGGTGACCTGCTGGTCGAGCACGAACCCGACGAGCAAGGCGAGCGGCTCCTCGGCAAGGAAGCGGTCGGCCTCGTCGTCGCCGGTGAAGTGGAGGTGCGACGGACGGGTGGTGGCCATGGCCGGATTCTAGCCCCCGCGTTTCCCCGGCCGACGCCGTTTCGGCACACCTCGTGACGATTTCGGCACGATTCGCGCACCACGCGTGCGCTTTTCGACGGTAGCCTCGAAGGCGGGTGGTGGGATGGGGTGCCCCGTAGGAGTTAAGGAGAGGTCGG
Organism: uncultured Actinomycetes bacterium; assembly: GCA_963794055.1. Classification (GTDB taxonomy): domain Bacteria; phylum Actinomycetota; class Thermoleophilia; order Gaiellales; family Gaiellaceae; genus JAIBJN01. The sequence continues at coordinate 184,628 of CAWCCL010000017.1, read as the reverse complement.
AGGCAGCGGCGGCCCCCCGGGCGCGACCCACCAACAGCTGCAGGTTGTCGAACGAGCCTGCGTCGACGACCGGGGAAATCGCGGCGCCGGCGTCCGCGCGCCGCGGGTCACAAGGAGTCGCTCGAGCTCCAGCTCGTCCCGGATCGGGATGCCGTCGTGCCCGACGACGGGGATGACCGGCTTCAGGCGCCGCGAGGCCTCGATCGCACCCGGATGCAGCGCGGCGAGCACGAAGCCCCGGCGCTGGTAGAAGCGCAGCGCCTCCAGGTTGTCGTTCGTCGTGATCAGCCACAGGCGCTTCACGCCGAGAGCGTGCAGTCGCGCGACGAGCGCGTCGATGAGCGCCGTGCCGATGCCGGCGCGCCGATCGAGGGCGTCCAGGGTCACGATCTCGCACGCGTCGCCCTCCCGCCGGTAGGTCAGGAGGCCGCGTCGCGCGCCGTCGCGCTCGGCGACGAGCCCGGGGAGCTCGGCCGGCCGGTGCAGGACGCCGCGGCTGACCGCCTCGGGCGCGCCCCAGTTCTCGACGAGCAGTTCCTCCACCCAGTGTGCGTCCTCCGGCGACGCGTCCCTGACGCTGACCTCGCCCATGGCGCGATTCTGCGACGCGCGCGCCTGGGTGGCAAGCTGCCTGGGCGGCGCCCCGGGCGCGAAGGGGTACGCTGGGCGGATGAGCGCGCTCGCGCCCTTCAGCCCCGGCGTCCGCGGCTGGTTCGAGCGGACGTTCGCCGCCCCGACCCCCGCCCAGGCGCTGGGCTGGCCGGCGATCGCCTCCGGCGAGCATGTCCTCATCCAGGCGCCGACGGGCTCCGGGAAGACGCTCGCCGCGTTCCTCTGGGCGCTCGACCGGGCGCGGCCCGGCGAGGGCACACAGGTGCTCTACGTCAGCCCGCTGAAGGCGCTCAACTACGACGTCGAGCGGAACCTGCGCGGCCCGCTGGCCGGGATCGGCTCTGAGCTCTCCGTCGCAGTCCGGACCGGCGACACGCCGCCGAAAGAGCGCGCGGCGATGCTCAAGAGCCCGCCCGACATCCTCATCACGACGCCGGAATCGCTCTTTCTGATGCTGACCTCCCGCGCACACGAGACGCTGCGCGGCGTCCGGGTGGTGATCGTCGACGAGGTGCACGCCGTCGCGGGGTCGAAGCGCGGGGCGCACCTGGCGCTCAGCCTGGAGCGGCTCGAACGCCTCGCCGGCGACCCGGTCCAGCGCGTCGGCCTCTCGGCCACGCAGCGCCCGCTCGAGGAGATCGGCCGCTTCGTCTCCGGGCGGCCGCCCGATCCAGCTCGTCGACGCCGGCACGCGCAAGGAGCTCGACCTGCGTGTGGTCGTCCCGCTCGAGGACATGCGCGAGCCCGGCGAGGGCAACTCGATCTGGCCCTCGATCTACCCGGCGCTCCTCGAGCTCGTGCAGGAGCACCGCTCCACGATCGTCTTCGTCAACAACCGCCGCCTCGCCGAACGCCTGGCGCTCCGCCTCAACGAGCTGGCCGAGCAGGAGATCGCCCGCGCCCACCACGGCTCCCTCGCGCGTGAGCAGCGGGTCGAGGTCGAGGAGCTCCTGAAGAAGGGCGAGATCCCGTGCCTCGTCGCCACCTCCTCGCTCGAGCTGGGGATCGACATGGGCGCAGTCGACCTCGTCGTGCAGGTCGAGTCGCCGAAGTCGGTTGCGCGCGGGCTTCAGCGGGTCGGCCGCGCGGGGCACCGGCTCGACGAGGCCTCCAAAGGCCGCATCTTCCCGAAGTTCCGCGCCGACCTGCTCGAGTCGGCCGTCGTCGTCCGGCGCATGAAGGAGGGGCTGATCGAGGAGACGCGCGTGCCGCGGAACCCGCTCGACGTGCTCGCGCAGCAGATCGTCGCGATCTGCGCCCAGGAAGAGATCGCCGTCGACGAGCTGCACGACCTCGTCCGGCGCGCCTGGCCCTTCCGCGACCTCTCGCGCCAGCAGCTCGAGAACGTGCTCGACATGCTCGCCGGGCGATACCCGTCCGAGGAGTTCGCCGAGCTGCGGCCGCGCATCACCTGGGACCGGGTGGCGGGCCTCCTGCGCGGCCGCGAAGGCGCGCGCCGCCTCGCGGTGACGAACGCCGGCACGATCCCCGACCGCGGGCTCTTCGGCGTCCACCTCGTCGACGGCGGCGGCCGCGTCGGCGAGCTCGACGAGGAGATGGTCTACGAGGCGCGCGCCGGCCAGACGTTCCTCCTCGGCGCCTCGACGTGGCGGATCGAGGAGATCACGCGCGACCGCGTGCTCGTCTCGCCGGCGCCGGGCGTCCCCGGCCTCGTGCCGTTCTGGAAGGGCGAGGGCGTCGGCCGGCCGTACGAGCTCGGCGAGGCGATCGGCCGCGCCGCGCGGGAGCTCGTCGCCCTCGACGACGACGCGGCCCCGCGAGCGGCTCGTCGACGAGCACGCGCTCGACGAGCGCGCGGCCGGAACCTGCTCACGTTCCTCCGCGAGCAGGAGCAGGCGACCGGGCGCCTCCCTTCCGACCGCGCGGTCGTCGTCGAGCGCTTCCGCGACGAGATCGGCGACTGGCGCCTCTGCATCCTCACGCCCTTCGGCGCCCGCGTCCACGCGCCGCTGGGCGCTCGCGCTCGCCGCGCGCCTGCGCGAGTCGCTCGGGCTCGAGGTCAACTTCATCTGGTCGGACGACGGCATCGCGCTCCACCTGCCGGACGCCGATGCGCCGCCGCCGCTCGACGAGCTGCTGGTCGGCCCGGACGAGCTCGAGGACCTCGTCGTCGCCGAGCTCGGCGGGACGGCGCTCTTCGGCGCGCGCTTCCGGGAGAACGCCGCGCGCGCGCTCCTCATCCCGCGGCGCCGGCCGGGCCAGCGGACGCCGCTCTGGCAGCAGCGGCTCAAGGCGCAGGGCGCTCCTGCAGGTCGCCCGCCGCTATCCGGACTTCCCGGTCGTGCTCGAGACCTACCGCGAGGTGCTCCAGGACGTCTTCGACCTGCCCTGCGCTCCGGCGCGCTCCTCGGCGCGCTCCGGCAGCGCCGCATCGACCTCGTCGAGGTCGAGACGCCGAGCGCGTCGCCCTTCGCCTCCTCGCTCCTCTTCGACTACGTCGCGACGTACATGTACGAGGACGACACGCCGCTCGCCGAGCGGCGCGCGCAGGCGCTCGCGCTCGACCGCGACCTCCTCAAGGAGCTGCTCGGGCCAGGAGGAGCTTCGCGACCTCATCGACCCCGCCGCCGCTCGAGCAGGTGGAGGCCGAGCTGCGCGGCTCGCCGAAGACCGCCGACGGGCTCCACGATCTCCTTCTCCGTCGCGGCGACCTCTGCGCCCGGCGAGTTCGACGAGGCGCTGGCAGGCCCGCTCGAGGCCGAGCGCCGCGCCGTCCGCGTTCGCGTCGGCGGCGACGAGCGGCTGATCGCCGCCGAGGACGCCGGGCCGCTACCGCGACGCGCTCGGCGCGATGCCGCCGTCCGGCCTCCCCGACGCGTACCTCGAGGCGGGCGAGGATCCGCTCGGCTGGATCCTCCGCCGCTTCGCGCGCGGCCGCGGGCCGTTCACGACCGACGAAGCGGCTCGCCGCTTCGGGCTCGAGCCCGGAGCGCGTGGAGGCGAGCGCTCGAGCGGCGTCGACCTGGCTCGTCGCGGCGAGCTCCGGCCCGGCGGCACCGAGCGCGAGTGGTGCGACCCCGACGTCCTCCGGCGGCTGCGGCGCGCGCCGTCTCGCCCGCCTCCGCAAGGAGGTCGAGCCGGTCGAGCAGGCCGCGCTCGGCCGCTTCCTGCCGGGCTGGCAGGGGGTCGACCGGCGCGCGAGCCTGCGCGAGGCGCTCGTGCCGCTGCAGGGCCTCTCGCTCCCGGTCGCGCTCTGGGAGAGCGACGTGCTGCCGCGCCGCGTGCCCGGCTACCAGCCGGCCTAGCTCGACCAGCTCACCGCCTCCGGCGAGGTCGTCTGGGTCGGCGCGGGCCTCGAGCGGGTTGCCGCTCTACTTCCGCGAGGACGCGCCGGCGCTCGGCCGCCCGGGCGCGCTGCCGCCGCCCGAAGGCGAGGCGCACGAGGCGATCCGCGCCGCGCTCGGCGCGGGCGCGCTCTTCTGGTTCGACCTGCTCGGCGCGACCGGGCTCGACGGCGAGGCGGCTCTGCCCGGCGCTCTGGGATCTCGTCTGGGCCGGCGAGGTGACGAACGACGCGTGGCAGCCGCTGCGGGCGGCCGCCGCTTCCAGGCGCCCCGGCCGGAGAAGCGCGGCCGCGCCGCTTCTCGCGCACCGCGGGCGGACGCGATCACCGCGACGCAGGGCCGCTGGTCGCTCGACCGAGCGGCTCTTCGCCGGCGACGCCCGATCCGCGCGCGCTCGCCGAGCTCCTGCTCGAGCGCCAGGGCATCGTCACCCGCGACGGCGTCCGCGCCGAGGGCATCCCGGGCGGCTACGCGCCCGTCTACCGGGAGCTCCGCAAGCTCGAGACGCTGGGGTCTGCCGCCGCGGCTACTTCGTCGAGGGTCTCGGCGGAGCCCAGTTCGCGCTCCCGGGAGCGGTCGAGCGGCTGCGCGAGCGTCCGCGAGGAAGAGCCGAGCGCTCGTCCTCGCCGCGGCCGATCCCGCCCAGCCGTACGGCGCGGCGATGCCGTGGCCGAAGCGCTCGGGCGCCCGCGCGGCCCGCGTGGCCGGCGCCCACGTCGTCCTGCTCGGCGGCGAGGCGGCGCTCTTCGTCGAGCGCGGCGGCCGCTCGCTCGTCCCGCTGCGCGACCCGGAGGAGGACTGGCTGCGCGCCGCGCTCGCCGCGCTCGTCGAGCATGCGCGCCGCGACCGGCCTCAAGCGTCTCGCGGTCGAGCGCTTCGACGGCGAGCCGGTCGCCGAGACGGACGCTATGCCGCTGCTCGTCGAGGCCGGCTTCCTCGCCGGGCCGCGGCGAGCCGTCCTGCGCGTAGCCGATGCCCGAGGGCGACGCGCTCCACCGCGCGGCCGAGCGCCTGCGCGTTCTCGAGGGCGAGGTCGTCGCCGTCGAGACGCCGCACCCGCGCGCGGCTGTCCTGCGGCTGGCCGAGCGGCTCGACGGCCTGCCGTCTCGAGCGCGTCGAGGCGGTCGGCAAGAACCTCCTGCTCGACTTCGAAGGCGGCCTCGTCCTTCGCAGCCACCTGCGCATGCACGGCCGCTGGCGCGTCGAGGCGGCGGGAGCCGAGCCGTTCGGGAAGCCGTGGCTCGTCCTGCGTGGACGCGAGCGGCAGGCGGTCCTCTGGAACGGCCCGGTGCTCGAGCTGACGCGGGGCCGATCGCCGCGGTCGCACGGCTCGGGCCAGACGTCATGGCCGATCCACCCGATATCGACGGCATGCTCGCGCGCTTCCGCGCGGCCCGGCAGTCGCGGGAGGTCGGCGAGGCGCTCCTCGACCAGCGTCTCGTCGCCGGGATCGGGAACATGTGGAAGGCGGAGGCGCTGTTCGCCGCGGAGATCTCGCCCTGGCGCGCGCTCTCCGAGCTCGAGGACGACGAGCTGCGCGGAGCCCTGCGAGGCGGCCGCGCGCCTGATGCACTCGGGCCGGGTGCGTCGCCGGCGCGTACCGCCGGGCAGGCCGTCCATGCGGTCGCTGCGGGGCCCGAATCCGCTCCTATCCGCAGGGCGACGACGCCCGGACGGCGTACTGGTGTCCGGGGTGCCAGGCAGGAACGAGCCCCGCGGGGGCGTAACCGTTCCGCGTGTCCGACCGGGCTTCACACCACCGCCCCTCCACCGGGGGCGCGGGCAAGGCGCCGCGCTCGCCGCAGCTGTTCACCGCGCTGCGCGGCTTCTGCCTCGGCGCGTTCTTCGACCTCGGGCTCGAGCTCGAGGGAGGCGCCGACCTCCCGATCGCCCTCGAGGAGCACGCCGGCCCGAACCGGCCGACCCTATACGAGTATCGCCCGCTCGTCGGCTCCTTCATCGAGCAGCGTGCGGGCCGGCTCGCGCTGCGCGAGGACGCCCGCGAGGCGCTCTCCGCGCCTGAAGGACGAGCCGGCCGCCGGAATCTTCGCGAGCGCGCACGCCGACGAGCGCGTCGGCGAGGACGAGGCCCTGCGCCGCACCGTCCTCATCCCGCTGCTCGTCAGCGACCGCGGAGGCCTGCGGCGGCTTCGACTGGGACGACGCCGCGTTCGAACGCGCCTACATCGAGCTCGAGCGCTCGCTTCTACGGCGACCGCCGCTCGTATACCGCGCTCGCGCCGCTCGTCGGCCTGACCGCCGGGGGACGACCCGAGCTCGGCCGCGGCGTCCGGGTCCGCCCCGCCGCCGCGAACGAGCTCACCGCGTCCTGGCCCGACGCCGGCCGTCTGCTTCCCCGCGACTGGGGTCGCGAGGTCGACCGCACGCTCGTGCTCGAGCTCGAGGCGGAGCTCGACTCGCAGGCCTGCCGCGTCCCCGACGCCCCCGGCGAGTTCGGGCGCGCGGTAAGCGCGCTGCGCCTGGCGACGCCCGGGCGCGATCGCCGCCGGGCCGGTCGTCTTCGAGCGGCTCGACTTCCGGCCATACGGCGTGCGGCCGATGCCGGCGACGGCGGCGCAGGTGCCGCCCGGCCAGGCGACTCGCCTGGACGTCTTCCGCGCGCCCCTCGTGGTCGAGCTGCAGACGCGGCTGGCGGAGGCGCCCGAGCGACCTCCTCGAGGCGCTCGACCGCTGGGAGCTCGCGCTCTTCCACGGAGGCGCGCACCGTTCCGACGAGCTTCGCGAGGCGCTCGAGGCGTTCGCTCGGCTGCGACGAGGGACCCTGGGCGGCGGCCATGCGCGCCGCCGTGCTCCTGGGCGAGACCGCGCGCGAGCGCGAGGATCTCCTCGATCGCGCTGCGGGCCTTGCTCGACGGAGACGGCCCCGGCGCACGGGCCGAGGACGCCGTCCGGCGCGCGCTCGTCGAGACGCTGCTCGTAGGCTCCCGCGAGCAGCTCGATTGCCGTCCTCGACGAGGCCCTGCTCGGGCTTCGGCCGCGGCCCCAGGTCAGCTCCTCGTCCCGCGTGCTCGCAGCCAGCTGATGCTGCCGAGCCGGGCGGAGCTCATACGCCGCCGCCGCTGCCGGCTGCTCGTGGTCGGCATGGTGCTCGGCGTGCTCCTGCCGATCTTCCAGTGGAGCTGGATCACGCTCGCGCGCCGGGCTTGGCGGCGTTGCCGTGCTGCTCCTCGTCTATCGGCGCGAATGTGCCGGCACTTCCGTAGCAGAAGTCGGCACAGAGCGACACACACTCGCGCGGTCCCGAGGCGTAGCCTCGGGGACGTGGACGAAGCACGCAAGGTCATCCGGCGCCTCGAGCGGATCGAGGCCCTGCAGAGCGCGAAGGCCCCCGCCGAGGAGCTGCTCGGCGAGGTGCGCCAGCTGCTCTCGGAGGGCGAGGCGTGGATCGCGGCGGAGCACGACGGGGCGCGCCGGAGAACGGCGCAGGGCCGCCCGGAGAGGGCGCGGCGACTGCCGGGGCGGCTGCAGCGCTTCGCGGCTGCCTGGCGACGCTCGCAGAAGGGGAGGAGGTGGCGCCGAGCCGGCCGAGCACGCACCCCTATAATCGCGGCCCGATGCCGCGCTACGGGCCGCCGAACGCGTTCGAGACGCCGCGCTTCTCGGGCCCGCGGACGTTCATGCGGCTCCCGCACGTGCGCGACCTCGAGGGCGTCGACGTCGCGATCGTCGGCATCCCGACCGACGGCGCGGTCGTCTACCGGTCGGGCGCGCGCTTCGGGCCGGAGGGGATCCGCAGCGTCTCCGTGACGCTGCGCAACTACAACCCGCTGCTGGGCGTCGACGTCGTCGAGAAGCTGTCGCTCGTCGACTACGGCGACGTGCCCACGGTCCCGGGCTCGACCGAGGACTCGCTCGAGCGCTCGGCCGCCGCGCTCGAGGAGATCGCGCGGGCCGGCGTGACGACGGTCGTGCCTCGGCGGCGACCACACCGTGCTGCTCGCGGAGCTCCGCGCGCTCGCCGCGGTCCACGGGCCGCTCGCGCTCGATCCAGTTCGACTCGCACCACGACCTCTGGGACGAGTACTTCGGGCAGAAGCTCTTCCACGGGAGCGTCGTCCGGCGTGCCGTCGAGGAGGGGCTGATCGATCCCGGCGCGGTCGATCCAGGCCGGGCTGCGCGGATCGCTCGAACGGCGCGGAGGACGTCGGCATGCCGGCGAGCTGGGGATCGACGCGCTCACCTACGAGGAGCTGGCCGCGCTCGGGCCCGGCCGCTTCTCGGAGCGTGTGCGCAACCGGGTCGGCGTCGGCGCCGTGCTTCCTGTCCTTCGACATCGATTTCGTCGACCCGGCGTTCGCGCCCGGCACGGGGACGCCCGAGGTCGGAGGGCCGTCGAGCCGCGAGGCGCTGACGTACGTCCGCTCGCTCGCCGGCCTGGACTTCCGCGGCTTCGACTGCGTCGAGGTCTCGCCGCCGTTCGACCCGGCCGGCGTGACCGCGCTCGTCGCCGCGAACGCGTGCTTCGAGATGCTCTCGCTCGTCGCGCTCCGGCGGTGAGCCGGCCGGCGGGCGGATCCCCGAAGCGACGTCGAGATTCGCCGCAGAGCCGCTCCCCAAGCCGGATTGCGGGTTCAGGAATCGAGAAGGATTGTGCTACCCTGGCACGAAACAGGAGCCCTCAATGGGCCTTTCCGGAATCCTCGCGCGTCCGCGGAAGCGGACGCCTACTTCACAGGGAGTCACGCTGGGTCAGGTCATCGCGCTCGCCAACCAGAAGGGTGGCGTGGCGAAGACGACGACGACGCTCAACCTCGCCGTCGCCTTCAAGGAGCAGGGCTTCAAGGTCCTCGGGATCGACCTCGACCCGCAGGGCAACCTGACGATGAGCCAGGGCATGGACCCGGACTCCGTCGAGCGCTCGATGTTCGACGTCCTCGTCCACAGCCTGCCGATCGACGAGGTCATCCACCGTACCGAGATCGACCTTGCCGTCTCGTCGATCGACCTCGCCGGCGCCGAGCTCGCCCTGTCGAGCATGATCGGCCGCGAGCGCGCGCTCCAGAAGGCGCTGCTCCCGGTGCGGAGCCGCTACGACTACATCCTCATCGACACGCCGCCCTCGCTCGGCCTGCTGACGATCAACGCGCTCACGGCCTCGGACAGCGTCATCGTCCCCGTGCAGTGCGAGTACCTCTCGCTCCGCGGCCTCGTTCAGCTCGAGAACACCCTCTCGATGATCCGGGAAAACCTCAACCCGACGGTCGAGATTCGCGGGATCCTGCCGACGATGTACGACGGCCGGACGCTCCACTCCAAGGAAGCTGTCGAGATGCTGAAGGAGAACTTCGGCGAGCTCGTCTTCGAGACCTGGATTCGCAAGACCGTGCGCTACGCGGAGGCGCCCGTGCAGGGCAGCTCCGTGCTCAAGTACGACCCGACGGGATCGGCCGCCGAGGCGTACCGCGACCTGGCCAAGGAGGTGCTCGATGGCGCGACGCCGCGCCAGCATGCGTGAAGGCCCGCTCGCCGAGCTCTTCAAGGCGACCGAGGCGGCGCAGCGCCAGTCCGAGAAGGAGGGCGAAGCCGGGCAAAAGGGCTCCGCCCCGGAGCCGCCGGACCAGGACGCGACCGTCGAGTCGGCCGCGCCGTTCGACGCCGACGCGCCGGGCACCCAACCTGAGACGCCGGCGCCCGCGGAGACCACCCTCGCACAGCCCCCGGCCTCGGCTGCGCCCGCGCCGCCCGCCGCCCCCGAGCGCGGGCCCGTCTCCCAGCCCGACCAGCCCGAGCGGCCCTACGCCGATCCTGCGGGCGACCGCCGCGCGACCCAGCCCGTGCGCCGGCTGATCGAGCCCGCGCCGCGCATGCGCACGACGCCCCGCCCGGACTCCGCCGCCTACCTGGCGGTCATCCGGGTCGTCGGCGTCGGCGGCGCCGGCCTGAACGCCGTCAACCGGATGATCGAGGCCGGTATCTCGCAGGTCGAGTTCATCGCCGTCAACACGGACATCCAGCAGCTGAAGCAGTGCGAGGCGCCGATCAAGCTCCACATCGGCCGCGACCTGACGCAGGGCCTCGGCTCAGGCGCCGACCCCGACATTGGACGTCGCGCCGCCGAGGAGGCCGAGGATCAGATCAAGCACGTCCTCCGCGGCTCCGACATGGTCTTCGTCACCGCAGGCGAGGGTGGGGGCACCGGCTCCGGGGCAGCGCCGATCGTCGCGAAGCTGGCCAAGGACGTCGGCGCGCTCACGGTCGGCATCGTCACGATGCCGTTCCGCTTCGAGGGCACCCGCCGGCGCGCCCAGGCCGACGCGGGCGCCGACATGCTCCGCGAGGTCTGCGACACCGTCATCCTCATCCCGAACGACCGTCTGCTGGAGGTGCTCGACCGCTCGACGTCGATGCTCGACGCGTTCCGCATCGCCGACGACGTGCTGCGCCAGGGCGTCCAGGGCATCTGCGACCTGATCACGATGCCCGGCCTCATCAACCTCGACTTCGCGGACGTGCGCACGGTCATGTCCAACGCTGGCTCGGCGTTGATGGGGATCGGCTTCGCCACCGGCGAGAACCGGGCGAACGAGGCCGCCGAGCGGGCGCTGCGCTCGCCTCTCATCGACACCGAGCTCGTCGGCGCGAAGGGCATCCTGCTCTCGATCGCCGGCGGCGAGGACCTGACGCTGCTCGAGGTGAACGAGGCAGCCGAGGTGATTCGCCGTGGCTCGACCGAGGAGACGAACATCATCTTCGGCGCCACGATCGACGAGCGGCTCGCCGGGCAGGTGTGGGTGACCGTGATCGCTACCGGGATCGGGAAGCCGATCCCGCGCGCCTCCTCCCGCCCGTCCGAGCCGGATCCGCTCGAGCCGCCCAGCTTCCTGAGCGATCTCTAAGAACTCGAATCGGAATGACGCTTCGCCGGCGCGGCGACCTGGGTGAGTGCGATGCAAGGACGCAGGGCGCCTGAATAGCAGCGCTATTCGGGCAACCGAGGACGCCGCAGCGCGCCGCCCAGGGCGTCGCGACGGCTCAAGGCTTCATTCTGCTTCGGGTTCTAGGCCCACGCCCGGCGCTACCCTCTCCCCATGAAGGGCGCCGTGGCCGCCGGTCACCCGCTGACAGCGGAGGCGGGAGCGCGGATCCTCGCCGAGGGCGGGAACGCCGTCGACGCGTGCATCGCCGCCGCGTTCGTCTCGTGGGTGGCCGAGAGCCCGTTGACCGGCCCCGGCGGGGGCGGCTTCATGCTCGTCCACGGCGGGCGCGACGGCGCCGACCGGCTGCTCGACTTCTTCGTGGCCGTCCCCGGGGAGGGAGCGCCGCCCGGCAGCCGCGCCGAGATGGTCTCGGTCGAGGTCCCCTTCGACGAGCGGACGACCCAGGTCTTCCTGATCGGCCAGGCCGCGATCGCCGTCCCGGGGATGCCGGCCGGCCTCGCGGCCGCGCACCGGCGCTTCGCCCGACTCCCCTGGGCCGAGCTGCTCGCTCCGGCGGTGGAGCTAGCCCGCGCGGGCGTGGCCCTCAACTCGCCGCAGGCGTTCCTCCACGAGATCCTCGACGCCATTCTCCGCGCCGAGCCCGAGGGCCGGCATATCTACGGCGCGGACCGCCCCCTCGGGGAGGGGGAGCGCGTGGTCATGGACGACCTGGCGGGGACGCTGGAGTGGCTGGCCGCCGAAGGCGCCCAGATCTTCTACGGCGGCGAGCTCGGCCGGCGCATGAGCGCAGCGGTCCGGGAGCGTGGGGGCTCGCTCACGGACGCCGACCTCACTGCCTACCGCGTCATCCAGCGCCGGCCCGTGCGCGCGGCCTTCCGCGGCACGGAGTTCGTCTCCAACCCGCCCCCGTCGTCCGGGGGGCTCCTGATCGCGTTCGCGCTCCGCGTTCTCGACGGCCTGGGGCCACCGTCCCCCGCGGGGAGCCCCGAGGGGGTCGCGCTCATAGCCGAGGCCATGCGCGAGGCGGCTCGTCTGCGCGGGCCCGGGTTCGTCGGAGAGCTGTACCGGGGCGGGGCGGCCCGCCGCCTCCTGGCGGATGCGCGGGTGGGCGAGGCGGTCGAGGCCGCTCGCGCGGGCCTGCGCCAACCGGTGCCCGAGCCTGCGGGTGTTCCCTCGACGACCCACATCAGCGTCGTCGACGCGAACGGGGGCGCCGCATCCCTCTCGGCGTCGACCGGCTGCGGCTCGGGGTTCATCGTCCCCGGCACCGGCGTACAGATGAACAACATGCTGGGCGAGCCCGACCTCAACCCGCCCGGCCGGGCGACCGCGGCCCGGGACGCGCCTGACGAGCATGATGGCGCCGTCGGTCGTGCTCGAGCGCGGCCGGCCGCGGCTGGTGGTCGGGAGCGCCGGGTCCATTCGCCTGCGCGCCGCCATCCTCCAGATCGTCGTCAACGTCGTCGACCACGGCCTCACGGCCCAGGACGCGATCGAGGCGCCGCGCGTCCACCTCGAGGAGGACGTGCTCCAGCTCGAGGGCGGGATCGACTCCGCGACAGCGGACCGGCTGGAGGCGCTCGGCTACCCCGGCGCGCGCTGGAGCGACCGCAACCTCTACTTCGGCGGCGCCTCGGCGGTCGCCGTGCGCGAGGACGGGGGCTCGAAGCCGCCGGCGACCCGCGTCGCGGCGGCGCGGGCGTGGTGGTGGCTGCGTGAGGGTTCTCGTCCGCCGGGCCGCGCCGGGCGACGCGGCCGCGCTCGTCGACCTCGCCCGCGCCGTCGGCGCCGAGCCCGAGGGCTGGCTGGTCACGAACGGCGAATGGAGGACGCCGTCGGAGGAGCGGCGCTACCTCCGGGCGGTGCGCCGCCACACCCACGCGGCGGTCTTCGTCGCCGAGACCGCGGACGGGATCGTCGGCCGTATCTCGCTCGCGCGCGAGGTCCATCCCGCCAGCGAGCACGTCGCCGACCTCGGCCTCATGGTCGCCGGCACCCACCGGCGCCGGGGCGTCGGGCGCGCGCTGATGGAGGCCGCCGAGGCGTGGGCGCGCGAGGTCGGCGTCCACAAGCTCGAGCTGCACGTCTTCCCGTACAACGAGGCCGCGATCGCCCTCTACGAGGACCTGGGCTACGAGCGCGAGGGCTACCGCCGCGACCACTTCCGGCGCAGCGACGGCTACGTTGACGCCATCCTGATGGCCAAGGTGATCCGATGACCGAGCCGCTCGACCCGCAGCCGGGCTCCGTCCTCTTCGAGGAGGAGCAGCTCGAGGAGGAGGAAGAGCTCTGGACCGACGACTCCGGCGAGGACCACTCAGGCTGGTTCTGCGTCCGCACCGACCCGTTCCCCTGCCCGGCGGCGGGCTGCACCTACGTTGCCGACTTCATGACCGCCGTCCACCTGATCCTCGTCTGGGCCGAGCGCGACGACACCGAACCTCCTCTGGCACGCCCAGCGGGCGAAGGAAGTCGGCCGCAACCCGCGCATCGTCCCGTACGAGCGGTCGTTCGGCCCGAGCGCGTCCTACTACGCCTGGGAGGCCTCGGGCCGCCCGGTCCACGGCGTCCGCCGCCCGGCCTGAAGCGTCGCCTGGGTCAGATCGGCTCGACGCGGCCGTTGCCGCCCGCGCGGCGGCGGATCTCCGCCTCGCGCTCGACGGCCTCGGCCGCCTGGTTGAGCATCGGCGCGAGGTCGGACGACGCGCTCGCGCTCGGAGCGGATCTCGAGGAGGCCCTGCTTGACCTCCGTGCCGAAGTCGATGCGCGAGGCGATCTGGTACGCGATCGAGTCGGCGTCCAGGTCGAGGTCGTCCAGCTCGGCCTCCGCGGCCGCGACGACCCGCGCGTAGGCGGCGAGGCACTCCTCCATCTCGTCCTCGGTGGGCTTGTCCGTCTCGTCCGGAACGTCCTCGACCTCGCCGGTGCGGAAGGAGCGGCCCTCCGTCAGCCCGACGAGCTGGAAGCGCTCGCGGGCCTCGACGACGACGTTCAGGCGGCCGTCCGGGAAGCGGTCGATCACCTCGACGACCGCGCAGCGCACGCCGACGTCGCGCATGCCCTCGTCGTCCTCGAGCACGAGGCCGAAGTCGGCGCCGAAGTCGAGGCACTCGGCGATCAGCTCGCGGTAGCGCGGCTCGAAGATGTGCAGCGGCGCCTGCTCGCCAGGCACGAGCACGAGGTTGAGCGGGAAGAGGCCGATCTCGTCCACAGGCCGACAGGTTAAGGTTTCCGCGTGGCTCGCGACCTCACCAGGCCTGCGCTCTCGGAGCTCGTCCCCTACGAGCCGGGGAAGCCCGTCGAGGAGGTTCAGCGCGAGCTGGGGCTCGAGCGCGTGGTCAAGCTCGCCTCCAACGAGGGCCAGTTCGGGCCCTTCCCGGCCGCGCTCGAGGCGCTCGAGCGCGGGCTCCCCGGGCTGAACCGCTACCCGGACGGCGGCGCCTGGCGCCTCGTCGAGCGGGCTCGCCGAGAAGCACGGCGTCGACCGGTCGAGCGTGGCCGTCGCGGCCGGCGCCGACGCGATCATCGCCTACCTCTGCCTCGCGACGCTCGATCCCGGCGACGAGGTCGTCTTCGGCTGGCCGTCCTTCGCCAGCTACCCGCTCGCCGCGATCAAGATGGGCGCCACGCCCGTCCGCGTCCCGCTCACCGACCACCGTTACGACGTCGAGCGGATCCTCGGCGCGATCACCGAGCGGACGAAGATCGTCTACCTCTGCAACCCGAACAACCCGACCGGGACGATGATCTCGCGCGACGAGGTGGACGCGTACTTCGAGCGCGTTCCCGCCCACGTGCTCACCGTCCTCGACGAGGCGTACTTCGAGTACATCGACGAGCCCGACTACCCGGACGGGATCGAGGAGCACGTGAAGGCCGGGCGCGACGTGCTCGTCCTGCGCACCTTCTCCAAGATCTACGGCCTCGCCGGCCTGCGCGTCGGCTACGGGGTCGGCCCGAAGGAGGTCGTCGACTCGATCAAGAAGGTGCGGAACGCGTTCGACGTCACCCAGGCCGCCCAGGACGCCGCGCTGGCCAGCCTCGGCGACGCGGCGGAGCTCGGCCGCCGGCGCGCCTTCAACGCCGAGTCGCGGGCGCAGCTGGTGGAGCTCTGCGCCGGCCTCGAGCTGACGCTGGCCCCGCGCCCCGTGGCGAACTTCGTCTACGCCGAGGTGGGCGAGGACGCGCGCCCTGTGTTCGACGCGCTCCTGCGCGAGGGCGTCATCGTCCGGCCGCTCGGGCCGTTCGGCGCCCCGGGCGCGATCCGGGTCACGGTGGGCACGCAGGAGGAGAACGAGCTCTTCGCGCAGGCGTTCGGGCGCGTCCAGACGCTGTGCCTACGAACCTGGACGCTGGCAGAGCTCCTTGAGGGCGTCCGCGCCGGCGACCGCCGCGCGCTCGCGCGTGCGATCACGCTCGTCGAGAACGGCGACCCGCTCGCCTACGAGCTGATCCGGGAGCTCTACCCGGAGACCGGGCGCGCGTACGCGATCGGGGTCACCGGCCCGCCCGGCGTCGGCAAGTCGAGCCTGATCAGCGCGCTCGTCCGCCTCGTGCGCGAGGAGGGCACGAGCGTCGGGGTCATCTCCGTCGACCCGTCGAGCCCGTTCACGAAGGGCGCGCTCCTCGGCGACCGCATCCGCCTGGCCGACCACTTCCTCGACCCCGACGTCTTCATCCGCTCGATGGGGACGCGCGGCCACCTGGGCGGGCTCGCCGAGGCGACCCTCCAGGCGGCGCTCGTCCTCGACGCCGCCGGCAAGGAGCTGCTCTTCCTGGAGACCGTGGGCGCCGGCCAGAGCGAGGTCGAGGTGATCACGATCGCCGACACCGTCCTGCTCGTGCTCATGCCCGGCTCCGGCGACTCGATCCAGGCGCTCAAGGCGGGGATCATGGAGATCCCCGACGTGATCGCCGTCAACAAGCGCGACCACCCGGCCGCGAAGACGATGCTGAACGAGGTGCGCTCCATCCTCGCCCTCGACACGGAGCGCGAGTGGAAGCCGCCCATCGTCCTCACCGAGGCCGTTCGGGGCGAGGGCGATCCCCGAGCTCTGGGAGAAGATCGCCGAGCACCGGCGCTACCTGGAGGAGAGCGGGACGCTGGCCGAGCGCCGCGCCGCCAACCTCGCGGGCGAGGTCTTCGCGGTGGCGAGCGCCCGCGCGAAGTCGCGCCTCGAGGAGGCCGTGGCCGAGGACGAGGAGCTCCGCCGGCTGCTCGGCGAGGTGCAGCGCCGCGAGCTCGATCCGCTGACCGCGGTCCGTGAGATCATGGAGCGGGTGTTCAAGGATGCGCGGATGACGGGCCCGACGCTCGCTGAGATCCAGGATGCGCGCAAGCGCCTCGCAGGGCGTCGCGCGCGAGACCCCGGTCCTCTCCTCGGAGACGCTCGGCCGCCTCTCCGGCCGCCCGGTCTGGCTGAAGGCCGAGAATCTCCAGCGCACGGGCTCCTTCAAGATCCGCGGCGCCTACAACCGGATCTCCACCCTCACCGGACGCCGAGCGCGCCGCGGGCGTCGTCACGGCGAGCGCGGGCAACCACGGCCAGGCGGTCGCCTGGGCCGCGCGCGAGGCCCGGGTGCGCGCCACCGTCTTCATGCCGGAGGACGCGCCGACGGCGAAGGTCGAGGCGACCAGGAGCTACGGCGCCGAGGTCGTGCTCGCCGGGCGCGGCTTCGACGACGCGGCTGCGGCGGCGCAGGGGCGGGTCGAGGCGGGGGAGACGTACGTCCACGCCTTCGAGGACCCGCTCGTGGTCGCCGGCCAGGGGACGCTCGGCCTGGAATTGGCGGAGCAGCTCGCCCCGAGGTGGAGACGGTGGTCGTCCCCATCGGCGGCGGCGGGCTCGCCGCCGGGCATCGCGCTCGCGCTCGAAGGAGCTGCGACCCGAGCTCGGCATCGTCGGCGTCCAGCCGGCCGCCTGCGCGCCGTTCGCCGGGCATGGCTCCGACCGGAAGCACGATCGCGGACGGCATCGCCGTCAAGCAGCCGGGGAGCTGACCCAGCGCCTCCTCGCCGGACGCCTCGACGGCGTCGTGACGGTGACCGACGCGGAGATCGCCGGCGCGATCCTGCTCGTCAGCGAGCGCTGCAAGCTGACCGTCGAGGGCGCCGGCGCCGCCTCGGTCGCCGCGCTCCTCGCCGGGAAGGTCGAGGGCGACGGCGCCGCCTGCGCGCTGCTCTCCGGCGGCAACATCGACGCGAGCATGCTGATCGAAGTGCTGCGCCACGGCCTCACGCGCGCCGGCCGCTACCTCGTCGTCCGCACGCGCGTCGACGACCGGCCCGGTAACCTCGCCGACCTCCTCGCCCTCGTCGCCGAAGAGCGCGCGAACGTCCTCGGCGTAGCCCACCGCCGGGAGGGGATGGACCTGCCGGTGACCGGCACCGGGATCGAGCTCACCCTCGTCATGCGGGACGAGGAGCACTGCGAGGAGCTCCTCGCCCGGCTGGACGAGCAGGGCTACGCGGTCGAGCGGCTGCGTTAGCCGCGGCTACTTGGCGGCCGGAGCCACCCGTGGCGATTCCCGGCGCGAGGCCTCGCCCCGGCGCAGGAGCGCCGTGACGCGATCCCGGAGCCCGGGCGTCTCCGGCGCGCTACAGCGGCCAGGCGGTGCCGCTCCGCGTCGCGGAGGAGATCGTCCTGCCGTGTCCGTGCGATTGCGAGCTGGGTATAAGGATGGTGAGACATGTTCACCGGACGGTCGGGGAGGCCGGGTTCTTCCATCCGAGCGAGCCCGGCCGGGCGGACGGCTACTCCCCGACCAGTTCGAGCAGCCGCTCGGCGTAGAGCGGGGCGGTGGGCTCGTCCTCGTGGCGGAAGAAGGCGTACACGTCCACACCGTCCACGACCTGGGGTCGGATCTTGCGTTCGAGCGCCCGCAGCGCCGCCTCGTCGTACGGCGGCTCGCGCAGGCGCAGGTAGCGGAAGGCGGCGCCGCCCTCCAGGGCGTCCGCGCGCGCGACGCCGCGCTCGTCCAGCCGCGCCGTCACCTCCGGGTCGTCCCAGGACTCGTGGCGGAAGTCGAGCGCCACCGGGACCTCGGGGTCGAGAGCGTCGAGCAGGAGCCGGAGGAAGCCGTCGTCTCGCGCCTGCGGGATCTTCACCCGGAGCGGCCCGAGCCGGTCGCCGAGGCGGCGGGCCATCCTGCAGAACCCGTCTACGCCCTCGACGCGCCCGAACCCGGTCAGCCGCCGGCTCATCGTCACCGCGAAGCGGAAGCCCTCGGGCGTCTGCGCGGCCCAGCGGTCGAACTGATCCTCCTCCGGAACGCGGTAGAACGTGTTGTTGAGCTCGACCGCGTTCAGGCGCTCCGCGTATCGCCGCAGAAAGGTGTCGGGCTTCGCGTCCGCGGCGTAGAAGCCCCCACGCCAGGACGGGTAGGAGAAGCCGGAGGCGCCCGCGTAGAGCCGGCCGGTCACAGGCCGACCGGCCTGCGAGCGCGGGGAGGGTGTGTGAGGGAACCGGGAGGTTCCCTCACAGGATCGAAGAAGGGGCACGCGGGGGAAACATGGTTTCCCCCGCGGGAGTGAGCCGGAGGCGAGCGACGGTCACGCAGGGAGTATGCGCACGTCGCGGCCGCCCAGGAAGGCGAGCAGCCGCCGCCCCTCCGCCGCGACCGCCGCCACGTCGCGCTTGGAGAGCGGCCTGGCCGGCTTCACCTGCAGGTCACTGTCCTCCAGCCGCCACACCGCCCGGATGAAGCCGCCGATCAGCACGGGCGAGAAGAAGCGGCCGTCGCCGAAGCCAAGCCTGGGCCGGTCCTCCGGGTCGCCGATGCGCGAGCGGTCGGCGTGTGCGAGGAAGACGTTGTCGTATTCGGGCAGGAAGCGCACCGGTGCTGGCGTGCCGGGGTCCGGGAGCGGCGCCTCCGGCAGATCGAACAACTCGACGCCGTTCTCGTCGCGGAAGGTGCGGAGCCCGCCGCGAAGGCGTTCCATGATCTCGCGGACGCGGGTCAGGCCGGACCAGGCGGCCACGTCCTTCGTGCTCGCCGGCCCGAACGCCGCCAGGTAGCGGAGCACGACCCGGTCCGGGGCGGTGTCGCCGTCGAGCGGCCGCCCGAGCCATGTCTCCAGGGTCGTCAACGTCGCCCGCCCGCTGTGGCTCCAGAGCCCGCGGGGCGGGATCTGGACGAGCGGGAGGAGATAGGCGACCGCGTGGGCCATCGCTTCGGCGTCGCGGTCGGGCCAGCGCTCGCCGAGGAGCTGCCGGAGCTCCGCGCGCGTCCGCGGCTCCTGCTCGAGCAGCGCCCTTCCCGCCGCGACGATCTCCTCCACGTCGGCGTCCCCGAGCCGGCGCCCGAACGGGCTCCCGCTTCTGAACACGCGCTCCGGGACGCCCGCCAGCGGCGGTCGCAGCGCCAGCGCGTCCCGGGCGGTGAAGAGGTGGATGGTGCCGCGCATCAGCGTCATCCGCACCGCCTCGCGCCCGGCGATCAGGTCCTCCAGCTCCTCGGGCCGGAACCCGTCGATGCGCGACCAGAGGGCGACGTAGGGGTCACGCGGCTCCTGCGCCTGCAGGCCGACCAGGCGCTCGATCACCTCGGCGGCCGGGCGCGACTCCCGCCTGAGGAGCAACTGCCGCTCGAGCAGCGCCCGGTTGAGCTCCCGCGCGGAGAGAACCCGTGTCAAGACGAAGCCCTGAGCCACCGGGCCGCGCTGGTCGGCGCGATTCTGCGTCCTCGGTTGCGCCCGTAGCCTCCGGCTACGAACGCGCCCTGCGTCCTTGCCTCGCACTCGCCCAGCGCACCCCGGCGGCGAGGCGTCATCTCGAAACGAGTTCTTAGAACCCGAGGTGCCGCGCGATCACCATCCGCTGGACCTCGTTCGTGCCCTCGCCGATCTCCAGGACCTTCTGGTCGCGGTAGAGGCGCGAGATCGCGTACTCGTCCATGAAGCCGTAGCCGCCGTGGATCTGGAGCGACTTGTCGGCGACCCGCTTCGAGAGCTCGCCGGTGTAGAGCTTGGCGATCGCCGCCTCCTTGGCGAACTCCCGGCCCTGATCCTTGAGCCAGGCCGCCTTGTAGACGAGCCCGCGGCCGGCCTCGATCTCCGTCGCCATGTCGGCCAGGGCGAACTGCACCGCCTGGAAGCGCGCGATCGGCTTCCCGAACTGCTCCCGCTCCCGCGCGTAGCCCGCTCGCCAGGTCGTAGGCGCCCTGCGCGAGGCCGAGGCCCATCGCGGCGATCGAGATGCGCCCGCCGTCCAGGATCTCCAGGAACTGCTTGAAGCCGGCGCCGCGCGGCCCGAGCAGGTTCCCCTCCGGCACCGCGGCAGTCCTCGAAGGAGAGCTCGCGCGTGTCTGAGGCGCGCCAGCCCATCTTCCGCATCGGCGCCGAGATCTCGTACCCGGGCGTGCCGTTCGGGACGACGATGTTCGAGATCTCGTCGTCGCCGGTACGCGCCGTGATCGTGACGCAGGCGCTGATGTCGGTGCCGGCGTTCGTGATGAAGATCTTGGAGCCGTTGACCACCCACTCGCCGTCGCGGAGCTCCGCGCGCGTGCGGGTCGCGCCCGCGTCCGAGCCGGCGCCCGGCTCGGTCAGGCCGAACGCGGCGAGGCGGCGGCCCGAGGCCGAGTCCGGGATCCACTCCCGCTTCTGCTCCTCCGAGCCGAAGAGCAGGAACGGCATCGTCCCGAGCGACGTGTGGGCGGCGACGGTGATCGCCACGGAGGAGTCGATGCGCGTCAGCTCCTCGACCGCGATCGCGTACGAGAGCGTGTCGCCCCCGGCGCCGCCGTACTCCTCGGGGATCGGGATGCCCATGAGCCCGAGCTCGGCCAGCTCGGCGACGATCTCGTAGGGGAAGCGGTGCTCGCGGTCGAGCTCCTCGGCCACCGGCGCGATCCGCTCCTCCGCGAACGCGCGCACGGTGTCCCGCAGGAGCTCGTGCTCAGCGGTGAGGTCCAGATCCACGGCTACCCGGAAAGACGGCGGGCGAGCTCGGCGAGCAGGCGGACGCCGTAGCCGGTCGCGCCCAGACGGGAGTAGTAGTCGCCCCGGCCGCGCTCGAGGTAGGCGGTGCCGGCGATGTCGAGGTGCGCCCACGGCCCCTCGCCCGCGAACGTCTCCAGAAACGCGGCGGCCAGGATCGGCGAGGCCTGCCGGTAGTCGGACGAGTTCTTCAGGTCGGCGAAGGCCGAGTCGTTGTAGCGGTGGTAGCGCTCGTGGAGCGGGAAGCGCCAGGCATGGTCGCCGCTCGCAGCGGCCGCCGCCGCGATCTCGCGCGCTCCACTCCTCGTCGTTTCCGAAGAGGCCGGCGTAGAGGTCGCCCATGGCGACGACGATCGCCGCCGGTGAGCGTCGCCAGGTCGAGGACGTGAGTCGCGCCGGACTCCCGCGCGTACCAGAGCGCGTCCGCGAGGATAAGCCGGCCCTCGGCGTCGGTGTTGGAGATCTCGATCGTCTTCCCGCTCAGCGCCGTGACGATGTCGCCGGGACGGAAGGCGTGGCCGCTCGGGAGGTTCTCGCAGGACGGGACGACGCCGAGGATGCGGACGGGCAGGCCGAGCTCGGCGATCGCGCCCATCCCCGCCAGCACGGCGCCGCCGCCGCCCATGTCCGACTTCATCTCGTCCATGCGGTAGGCGGGCTTCAGCGAGAGGCCGCCGGCGTCGAAGGTGATCGCCTTTCCGACCAGGCCGACGCGCAGGTCCGCCCGCGCGGGCTCCGGCGGCTCGTAGGCCAGGATGATCAGCCGCGGCGGGTTGTGGCTCCCCTGGCTGACTGCGGAGAACGCGCCCATACCGGCGGCGCGGATCTCCTCGGGCCCGAGCGCCTCGAAGCGGAGGTGCTCGCTGCCCCCGGCGATCTCCTCGGCCCAGGTGGCCAGGCTCTCGGGCGTCAGCTCGTTCGCGGGGGAGTTGACGACGTCGCGGCAGCGGTTTGCCCAGGCGGCGGCGACGTTCGCGCGCCCCGCTGCCTCGGCGGCCTCCCCGGCGCCGAGGCCGCAGAGCACGAGCCTCTCGATCTCCCCGCGCCGTTCGTCGTTCGTCTTCCAGCGTGCGTTCTCGTACGGGCCGAGGACGGTGCCATCCACGATCGCCTGCCCCTGCTCGGCGGGAGAGAGGCCGTTGTCCTCGACCAGCCACGCGACCGACTTCCCGCCGACGTCCAGCGTGCGCGCGGCGACCTTCGCGGCCGCCGTGCGCAGGCGGTCGGCGTCGAGCGCGCGGTCGCCGAGACCCACGGCGCCGACCCGCTCGGCGGCCAGCCGGCCGTCGGCGTGCAGGAGGGTCACGCGGCCCTCGTCTCCCCTGAGCTCGCCGGTCTCGATCAGGCGGGTGAGCCGGCCCTCGACCAGCCGGTCGATGCCCTCCGCGGCAGCGGACAGCGCCACGGGATCGCGAACGGCGAAGACGAGGACGTCGGCCTCGACCCCCCCGGGCGGCGCCTCGACGACGTCAATCTGCATGAGCGAGGCGGGATGGTATAGGAGGGCTCCGGCGGCTGCCCCGTTCGAGGGATTGGGCGGCCCTCTGGAGAGCCGATACAGGGAGTGCGCGAGAGCGCAGCTCCACCCTCTCCCACCAGCCCGCACCCCTCCCCCTTCGCGGGCGAATGCCTCTCCCCAAAAGAAGCCCTCCCTTTCGGAGGGCTTCTTCGTCGAGGGTAACGTTCGGCCGATGCGCTCAGGCGTCGATTCCAGGGGCATGACGGCCCTCTCCTCGGGCCATCTGGCCACGGATCTCGCCCAGGGCTCGCTGCCGGCGCTCCTGCCGTTTCTGACGATCCGCTTCGACCTCTCCTACACGATGGTCGGCGCGCTCGTCCTCGCGGCCACGATCAGCTCGTCGATCATCCAGCCGGCGTTCGGCTTCTGGTCGGACGCGCGCGGCGCGCTCTGGCTCCTGCCGGCCGGGGTGGCGCTCGCGGGAATCGGCATCGCGTTCGCCTCGATCGCGCCGAGCTACGCGCTGGTGATGCTGGGCGTGCTCGCCTCGGGGCTCGGCGTCGCCGCCTACCATCCGGAGGGCTCGAAGTTCGCCAGCTACGTGAGCGGGAAGCGGCGCGCGAGCGGCATGTCGCTCTTCTCCGTCGGCGGCAACATCGGCTTCGCGATCGGCCCTCTGCTCGCGTCGTTCTTCGTCATCACGCTCGGGCTCGGGCTCGACGGCGGCATCTTCATCGCCTTGCCCGGCCTCATCGTCGCGGGCGGGCTCCTCGTCGCGCTGCCCCATCTCGCGCGGTTCGCGCCGGACGACGTCGCGCAGGCGCGCCGCTCGGCCGCGGGGAACGACTGGCACGGGACGCTGCTCCTGCTCGCCATCGTCGGCCTGCGGAGCCTCGCGCACATGGGCCTCTTCACCTTCATCCCGCTCTACGAGATCTCGCGCGGGAACAGCACCGCGTACGGGACGCGGCTGCTCGCCCTCTTCCTCTTCGCGGGCGCCCTCGGCACGCTCCTCGGCGGGCCGCTCGCCGATCGCGTCGGGCGCCGCCGCGTGCTGCTCGGGAGCTTCATCGTCTCGCCGCCGCTGATCCTGACCTACGTGCTCGTGGGCGGGCCGATCGGCGTGATCGCGCTCTTCCTGGCCGGGATGGCCGTGATCGGGACGTTCAGCGTCAGCCTCGTCATGAGCCAGGAGTACATGCCCGGCCGCGTCGGGATGGCCTCCGGCCTCTCCATCGGGCTCGCGATCGGGCTCGGCGGCATCGCGGCGGTCGCCCTGGGCGCCATCGCCGATGCCGTGAACCTCGAGACCGCCGTGCTCGTCACCGCGTTCGGTCCCGCGGCCTGTATCGTCCTCACGCTGCTGCTCCCGGCCCCGCGCACGGTGCGCACGGCGGAGCCGGCAGCGGTCGCGACGCCCACCTACTGATGGCAGAGACCGCACGGGAGTTCTTCGAGGAGCTGGCGGCCAAGTCGGCCGGCGGCTCCGAGCGCACCCGAGGCCTGACCGCGAGCTACCGCTTCAACGTGACCGGCGCCGGCAGCTGGCGCGTTGACGTCGACGACGGCGCCGTCACGGTAGGTGAGAGCGACGGCGCCGCCGACTGCGTCATTACGGTGCCAGAGGACCTCTTCCTACGCATCGTCCGAGGCGAGCAGAGCCCGATGGGTGCCTTCCTCATGGGGAAGATCCAAGTCGAGGGCGACGCGGGCCTGGCGATGCGCCTCAAAGATCTCCTGGGCTAGGAGGGTTTGGCGAAATGACGCGACATTTCCGCCAATCCTCCTAGGGAGCCAGCCGCTCCAGCACCCAGCCGCCGCCCGGCCCGCGCGTGTAGCGGAAGCGGTCGTGCAGGCGGTTCGGGCGGTTCTGCCAGAATTCGAGGCGGGTCGGGGTGAGCAGATAGCCGCCCCACCAGGATGGGAGCGGCGGGTCGTCGCCGTGCGTCGCCTCGGCCTCCGCGAAGGCGCGGTCGAGCGAGTCCCGGTCGGGCACGACGGTGCTCTGGCGCGAGGCCCAGGCGCCCAGGCGGCTCCCCAGCGGGCGCGTCCTGTAGTACGCCTCCGTCTCCTCGCGGGAAAGTGGCGCCACGGTGCCCGCCACCGTCACCTGGCGCCGCGGCTCCAGCGGCCAGTAGAAGACGAGCGCGGCGCTCGGGTTCTCGGCCAGCTCGCGGCCCTTGCGGCTCTCCGTGTTCGTGAAGAAGCGGAACCCGTCGGCGTCCACGCCCTTGAGGAGGACGCTGCGGGCGGACGGGCGCCCCTGGGCATCCGCGGTGGCGAGCGTCATCGCCTCGGGCAGATCGAGGCCCCCGGCGCGCGCCTCGTCGAGCCAGCGGGCGAACTGCGCGAGCGGGTCGGGGAGGAGGTCCGCGGCGTCCATCAGTCCTCCAGCTCCACCAGGAGGGCGCCGCCGGAGACCCGGTCGCCCTCGGCCACGTGCACGCGCTTCACGACCGCCTCGTAGGGCGAGACGAGCGGCGTCTCCATCTTCATCGCCTCGAGCACGAGAAGCGGCTGGCGCGGCTCGACGCGGTCGCCCTCGCCCGCGAGCACGCGGACGACGACGCCCGGCATCGGCGCCACGAGCGCGCTGGTCTCGTGCGCACCGTCGGACGCGTGCGCGGCGCTCTCGACAGTCGGCGCCGGGCGTGCTCCGGGCGGATGCGCCCCCCGGTCGCGGTTCAGGCGCCAGTACCCGGACCAGGAGCCGGAGGCCCGCACCGGCAGGGAGAGCGGCGGATTCTCCGCCGAGGAACGCGGTCGTGGTCTCGCCGGCGCGTACCGCGGGGTGGTCGACGAGCCAGCGGAGGAAGCCGAGGTTGGTCGTCGCGCCCGAGACCCGCGTGGCGCGTAGGGCGCGCGAGAGGTCGTCGAAGGCGTCCTCCCGAGTCGCCGCGTGCGCGCTGAGCTTGGCGATCAGCGGGTCGTAGGCGACGGGGATTTCGTCTCCGGCCTCCACGCCCGCGTCCACGCGGACCGTGTCCGGCAGCTCGAGGCGCTCCAGGCGGCCGGCCTGCGGCAGGAACGTGAGCGGGTGCTCCGCGTAGAGCCGGACCTCGACCGCGTGGCCCTCCGGGTCCCGCGACTCCACGCTGAGCGGCTCACCGGCTGCGATCCGCAGCTGCTGCTCAACCAGGTCCACCCCGGTCACGAGTTCTGTCACGGGATGCTCCACCTGCAGCCGGGCGTTCAGCTCCAGAAAGGTAAAGCGGTCGCCCTCCAGCATGAACTCGGCGGTGCCGGCGTTCTCGTAGCCGACGGCGCGCGCGAATGCGACTGCCGCGTCGCCCAGCGCGGCGCGGAGCTCGGGGTCGAGGGCGGGGGAGGGGCTCTCCTCCAGCACCTTCTGATGGCGGCGCTGGATCGAGCACTCGCGCTCGCCGAGGTGGATCGCCGTCCCGTGCCGGTCGGCCAGGAGCTGGATCTCGACGTGCCGCGGCCGCTCGACGTAGCGCTCGGCGAAGACGCGGCCGTCCCCGAACCCGGCCTCGGCCTCGCGTGAAGCTGACTCGAGGGCCTCCTCCAGCTCCTCGGGCGAGCGCACTACGCGCATTCCGCGCCCGCCTCCGCCGGCGGCTGCCTTGACGATTAGCGGGTACCCGATCTCCGAGGGGTCCCCGGACTCGAGCACGGGTACGCCGGCCTCGCGGGCGAGCCGCTTCGCCTCGAGCTTGTCCCCGGACGCCCGGATCGCGTTCGGCGAGGGGCCGACGAAGACGATCCCTGCGGCCCCCACCGCCTCCGCGAAGTCCCCGTTCTCGGCGAGGAAGCCGTAGCCGGGGTGGATCGCGTCGGCGCCGGCCTCGCGGGCTGCGCGGATCAGCTCGGCGGGGTCGAGGTAGCTGCCGATCGGGATCGTCGCGTCCGCCTGCCGGGTGTGAAACGCGTCCTCGTCGTCGGGCGCGAACACGGCGATCGTGCCAATGCCGAGCCGGCGGCAGGAGCCGAAGACACGGACGGCGATCTCGCCGCGGTTCGCTACCAGGAGCTTGCGGATTTCCATGGAGTCATGCGCTCTCGGACCGTGAGCAGCTTAGTTCTCGGCTGTTTCGGACGTGGCCTGAAGAGCCGTTGTCGTGAGCGGCAACCCTGTTCTATCCTGGAGTGAAATCGAACTCGAGCGGCGCAGCCCGCGGCCTCGGCTCAGTTCCCGAAGGGGGAGGTCAGCGTGCATACGTCGTTCATCTCGGCGATCTGGAAAGCGGCTGCATTGTGGGCCGGCTTTCGCGGGAAGCGTGGACTCTGTCCGCTGCAACCCGTCCGCTATTTCTGCGTCACCCACCGACTGGGCGTACTCCAGCGAGGTGCCATGAAGGGCATCGGATTGATGTTCGTTGTAGTCGGCGCGTTCTTCGCGGCGGCGACCGTCGCCTCGGCGGAGACCATCACCACCGAGGAGTCGGTCGTGTTGGAGAACGGCGAAACCGTGTCTGAGGTTTCACAACTGACGGCGGATGCTGTCACCACAGTGACCGGTACGACCATCAAGTGCAAAAAAATCAACGGGTGGCACGGGCTCAAGCATCCGCTGTTTGGATACTTCTACTGGAAATACATCCTGACCATCCGCTGGTGTTGGCAATCCGGGGGCTCGTTGATCGTCAAGACGAGCAACCCTTGGTCACCCACGTACTGGCGCGCTGTCGAATGCTGTTTGCAGTTCTCAGGGTGGGACTTCAAGGGCCACACCGGGCTCGACATCGACGGTGGAGCCAATAAGAGTCAGTACCGGGTTCGGGCGCAAGGCAAGTTCCAGCAGTGCTTTCAGTTGAGGAATGCGTCCTTATCCAAACAGTCGATGTCTGGGCCTCGGGCCTGTACCACCTCCTCAGGCGGTAGCGCCCTGACGTGCGCCAGTGTGCGGGAATGTCAGCAGGGCGGCACGGTCAGGCGTGCGGGCCTACTTCCTCGGCCATTGACGGCGGCTGGTCCATCTGCGTGAGATCGACCGCGTAGAGGCGGTGCAGGCCGTTGAGGCCTTTCAGCTCCACCTCACGACTCTCGTGGAAGTCGATGCCGGGACCGGCGACGAGTTCGTGGACGACGTTTGACACCAGAACCTCGCCGCCGAGGGCCTGGCTGGCGACGCGTGCCGCGTAGTGGACCGTCGTGCCGAAGTATTGGTCGTCTTCGTGGAGCGTGTCGCCGGTGTGAACTCCGATCCTGATAGCGATCGGAGGCGAGACGTCAGCGAATGCGCCGCCGACCGCGAGCTGGATCGCTTGGGCACATGCAACGGCTCTTCGTGCACTCGGGAACGCGAGCATCGATCCGTCGCCTTGAGTCTCGACGACGGTGCCGCCGTGCGCCGCCGTTGCGTGTTCGATCATGGCGTTGTGGCGTTGGAGGAGGTCGAGCCATGCACGGTCACCGAGGCGGCCGAGCAGGACCGTCGATTCGACGATGTCGGTGAAGACGATCGTCACCGTCCCTTCGGAGTCGAGCGTCCCCGAGAGGTCCGGTTGCTCGCGCTGGACGATCTTCTCTAGCTCGTCGATCGTTACCGTCAACGATCTTCCGAAGGCCTCGACCTTCGTCTGCGGGAGTGACCAGTGCGCCTGCACGACCCTCCACTCGCCACGCTCGAGCCGGAGGACGTAGGTCGCCCGGGCTTCGAGGGTTCTCCCTTCAACGCTGATCGTCTCTTTCAGGGCCGCCCAGCCGACGCTCCCTTCTTCCCAGGCGTCGATCTCGTCCGCTCGGACCGAGAAGACACCTCGAAGCTCCTCGATCTGACGGCCCCAGACCGCCCGTGTCTCGCGACCACGCCACCACTCGGCAGGATCGGTTCCGACGATGAGAGTGCCGGCGTGTTCCGACAGTCGCTCGAGACTCTCATCGTCCCCTTCCGCTATCGCCCTTGTCCATCGGTCAATGACACGCCGGATTTCCTCCGATGGCTCCACGCGAGTGAGTGTGCTCCAACAGATGGATAGAAGCAACCAAGCCTGGGCGAGCGTGTTCTCACCTGACGCGGACTGAGGTCCCTTTCGGTGCGATCAGTCCCGCCTCCACCATGACCTACTTTGAAGCCCGCACTCGCGGGTCGCGAAGGCTAACGCGTGCCATCTGCGAGCACCCGCGCTGGGACGGGACGGATCGTCCCGCGGGCCGCCCGCAGCGCTACTGTTCTCGATTGGCCCGGTCCGGTCGGAGGGAGGCATGGAAGTGGTGTTGGACAGCTTCGAAACTCGAGAGTGGCGAGCGCGCCGTTGCTCACGCCCTTGAGCACTTATCGCGCGAGGAACTGATCGAGCTCCTCGAAGCGCAAGGCGAAAGCGGCATCAGGATCACGTTCGCGGGAAAGGCGAACGCACGAAGGCTTGCACGGAAGCGTCCGGCCACGGGTAACCCGGCCGCTCAAGAAGTACTCGCGCGGGTCCGACCGAGGAGCAGGCGCTCAACCTGCGTCATCGAGGGCGATAACCTCCAGGCGCTCGCGACGCTTTACCGCGAGCGAGGACAGGTCGACCTCATCCTTGCGGACCCGCCGTACAACACGGGCAAGGACTTCCGTTACAACGACAAGTGGGAGGACGACCCGAACGACCCTGGCCTGGGCGACCTCGTCGCGGTCGACGACCGGCGCCCGCCACACAAAGTGGATGAGGTTCATGTGGCCGCGCCTCCAGATGATGAAGTGCGATGCTTAAGCCTGGTGGCGTCGTTGGCCGTCTGCATCGACTACCGTGAGCTCTTCCGGCTCGGCCAGATGATGGACGAGCTCTTTCGGCAAGGAGAACCGCATCGCCATCATCAACTGGGAGAAGGCCTCCGCGCCTCGGCCGGACAACAAGCACGTCTCGACGTCGACCGAGTACATCCTCGTCTACGCGAAGGACAAGGAGACAGCGAAGACCAGTGCGCTACCGCGGCAGTGAGGCCGACAACACACGCTACGGCAACCCGGATAATGATCCAGAGGGCGACTGGCGAGAGGGAAACCTTACGGCTCGCACCTACTCGAGCTAAAGGACGATTACGGGATCCAGTCACCCTTTACGGGTGAACTTCACTATCCGGCTGGGAACGGCGCGCTGGCGCCATCCCAAGCGAAACATCTGGAGCTGGCTCTGGAGAAGTGGGGGGTTCGAGTATGAAGAGCGACGAGCTCGACGACGGGCGGCCGCTCCAAGGCGCTAGTCATCAAGGATGCCGCACGCCCGGTCGAGTGACACCTGAAGCGCAGCAAGTCCGCCAAGGCGCGTCTTGGAGAAGGGGCCTTGGCCGTTCGTCTGGTTCGGCAAGGACGGGCAGGGGCGTCCAAGAGTTAAGACGCTATCTCGAGCGGATCCAGAAAGGGCAAGGTGCCCGTGACGTATTGGGCGGACGAGGACTTCTCACGAGCCGCTCGAGCTGGGATCCACTTCGTGGGACTTCGATCAAGTCGGGCCGAGTAGCGATCGGCGTTGACGAGCTAACGGCCATTGTTGGCAAGGGGCACGGCTTCGACACCGTCAAGCCGCTCAAGCTGTTCTCGAAGATCATTCAGATCTGGTGTCCCGCCGAATGGACTGCGTGCTGGACCCCTTCGCTGGGTCCGGAACGACGGGGCACGCTGTCCTAGCCCTTAACGAACTTCAGGATGCCGATCGCCGGTTCATTCTCATCGAGCAGGGGCGGCCGGAGAGCGGCGACTCTTACGCCCGTACGCTCACTCGCGGATCGACTGCAACGGGCCGTTTCCGGGGACTGGGCATCTCGGCAGCAAGATGGCTCTTGGCGGCGGCTATCAGGTTCGTCGCCCCTCGACAAGAAGGTTGACGCCGATGACGCTCCTCAGCGATGGAGCGCGACGAGATGGTCGACACCGTCATCGCGTCGCACTTCGACGCCGACGGTCGACGCGGCGCGAACTCTCGTCAGTGTTCGACGACGCAAGCTACAGGTATCTCGTCGCGACGAACGACGGACGAAGGCTTCTTTCTCGTCTGGGACGGGCCCGAAAGGAACACCGACTTCACGGAGGATGTCTACGAAGCGCTGCGCCAAGGAAGCAAAGGCGAGCCGGTCTACGCCGCGTACCACGTCTACGCGCGGCTCTACCTCTTCCAGACGGACAACGTCGTCTTCTACCAGATCCCTGATCGGATCCTGCTGGACTTCGGGCTTGATCTCCGAAGCGAGCCGTATCACGACGCCGACTGAGTGATCGAGCTCAAGGAGTTTCAGAAGGCAGGCGTCGGACACAGATCGCGGAGCGGTTTCGCGAGTACTACGACGAGCCGCCCATGCGTGGCACGTACGGCAAGAACCAGCGCTTCGTGCCGTTCTACCAGGCGCTTGCGTCGATCACGGCGTCCGGGAAGACGGTGATCCTCGCCGATGCCGTGTCAGACGATCGCCACGACTGCTGCCGGTTCGCGCCGGTCGTGCTCTGGCTCTCGAAGGGGAAAGTCGTTGTCGACCAGACGTACGCGAACCTCGCTTCCGGGCGGCAAGTATCACCACCTGCTCGGAGACTGCGACGTTCAGCTACTCTCGCCGAGTACGACGCCGATGGAGGTGCGCGATGCGACGAAGCCGCTCGTCTTCTTCGCGACCGTCGGCACCTTCAACCAGAAGGACAAGGAGGAGGGCAACCGTCTCGATCTTACAAGAGCGAGATCGACACCGCCGAAGACAGTCGACGTGGGACGCCCTGCAAGCGACGGCTGAGTCGCGACGGGCGAGTCCGCCGGCCGCTCGTCATCGTCTACGACGAGGGTCACAACCTCACGCGATCAGCAGACGGACCTTCTCCTGGAGCTTGAGCCGGATGCGTTCCTGATCGCCGCCAGCGCGACCATGCGGCTCCCGACGCAGCTCGGCGCACGAGGTCGAAGCTCCTCAAGGAGCGAAGGGCTGGACCGATGACGAGCTCGTCACCGACGGTCGATGCCAAGGCTGTCGTCGACTCTGGCCTCGTCAAGAGCACGCATTCAGCTCGGCGGGTATGAGGCGCCGATGGAGGAGGCGATCGACTCGCTCATCGCAGACCTGCAGGACGCTGAGAAGGAGGCCGCACGCGTACGGCCTTCGAGGCGGCCCAAGGCGATCTACGTCTGCAAGACGAACATCGTCGAGGGCGAACAGCCTGCCAAACGGACGATCCGAAGCAGCCGTTTCGTGCAGCGACGGTCGCCACCGATCCTGATCTGGCGGTACCTCGTGGAGCACTGCGGCGTCGAGCCCGCGGAGATCGCCGTCTACTGCTCGCTCAAGTTCGACAAGGACTTCCCGCTGCCGGAGGACTTCCAGCTGTTCAAGGGCGGCGACAAGGACTACGACCGAGTTCTCGACGGGGACTTCCAGCACGTCATCTTCAACCTTAGCCTGCAGGAAGGCTGGGACGACCCGCTCGTGCTACTTCGCGTACATCGACAAGAGCATGGAGTCGACAGCTCAGGTCGAGCAAGTCATCGGGCGCGCGCTCCGGCAGCCGGCGCGCGCCACTATCCATCGGAGCGCGCTCAACACGGCGCACTTCTACATCCGCGTCGACAGAAGTGAGACGTTTTCAGATGTCCTCGAATCGGTGGGCGAGAAGCTGCAATCGGAGGCCCCCCAAGTCAGGTCATCAAGGCTGCTCCAGGCAAGCAGCCGCCAGTCATCGGTCGAGCCAATCGACGAGCCACAACATCCCGAGCGTTGCAATCAAGAGCGACGAGGCGGTTGATCCTGTTCAGAAGATCATCGACGAGTTGGCGGACTACCGCGGCGACGACGGGATCAACACTCGTAGCGAGGGTGCCAGGACCATCGTAAAGAGGCTCGTCGGAGCAACTGGCGACGAGGAGGTCATATGGGAGACGTTTGAGCAGTCCAACGTGGTTCGCGCACGATGGCTGTTCGACCGCGAGGTTCGCCGTCGACATCAAGGTGCGCTTGGTGTCGCGGCGACATCGGATTCAAAGTTCGATGCGGTCATCGGACTCGGGAGCAAGGCGCACGCACACATCGTCAGCACCGCCGAGCGCGTCGTCGATGCTTATCTCGCGAACGTCTTCCTCGTACAACGGAAGCACAACCCCTTCCCAGTCGGGCCACTGCTGATGCGACCGGACGCAGCTGCGAAGTTCAAGAACGCCGTCCATGGGAGCTACGACGGTCTCAATACGCTCGAAGCGACCTTCGCGAGGTCGCTTACCAGGCTGCGTGCCCTGGCGCGCAATGTCCCTCGACAGGATTCGGCATCCCGCTCATTAGCCCGGACCACCAGCACGTTGATCCGGACTTCATCGTCTGGAGTGGCAAGGGTGTCTTCGCAATCGATACGAAGGCGGCCACCTCCTGCCTGAGGCCTGCGGACGCAAAACTCCTTCGCATTGCGTATCCGGATGGTGCGAAGCTGAAGCTGCGTGTGCGCTTCGTTTCGGAAGGCCGATGGAACGAGGCCGTGGAGTTGGAAGAGAAGAGCGGCTACACCGTTTGGTATTCGCCACGACGAACCAGGCAAGCGACTCACGTAAATGAACTGCGGCTGCCGTCAACCAGGCTGTGCTCAAGTCATCCGAGGTGTGACGGGCAATGCCGCCACATCTCTGAGTCGATCACCTACGCGGCCAACCGAGGTTGCCGAGTCAGCCGACCCCCGGAGAACATCCCGACTGATCCGGCTAACACGCTCGGCCGGCCCCGTCCCGCCACTCGCCAGTCAAACCCTTAGCACGCGCCACCAACGCGGCCAGCGCGGCCCCCCCAAGCCGCTGGAGCGCGGTTGCCCTCTTCGAGAACGAACCACGGTAGTCGGATGACCGACCGAACAGCGCAAGGAATCCCCAGCCAGCTACGAAGCCCGGTGCTATGCAGGCGCGGAGGCGAGAAACAAGGTCTGACGCTCCCCTTGCAGGCTTACTCGCTCACGGCGGTGTAGTGGCGGCCCACTTACCGTCCGTTTTCCGAAGGCCCTAATCCCTCATGCTCAAGAACTGATCCAGACGTCAGGTCGTACGGAGGTCGACTCCAAGGCGCCAGACCTCAGCACCGTAAAGGCGTCCGGGAGGTGCTCGGAAGACACGGCGACACCTGAGTGACGACGAACGATGCAAGCTGCGGAGTCTTATTTCGCACGGCCACAAGCAGGCTTACAGAAACGCGCTGCCCCAGAATGACGTTAGGCTCGCCAGACCCAGCTGAGGCACTGACGTGAGCCCCGCGCCTGCGGCGTCTGCCGCCAGCGCGCGAGCCGCCCATCGCCCTGCCTCCACTGCCATCAGCGCCACACACCTCGCGCAAGACGGAGGCATCGGCTCTCGCGCGGTAGGCGGACCTTGTGGCTGCGCCCCGTCCCCTTCGCTAAAACCCCGGAGGGGACTGTCGCCGGGAGAAAAAGTGCAAGTCGTTTTCGCCGCTGACGGCTTTGTCCAGCAATCAAGCTAGTCGAGCGTCAGTCGTGTCCGCGTCCTCGTCGACCTCAGACGGTTGGCGTGAACGGGTACCGCTCGATCAGCGCCCAGCCGTGCCGATCTTCCGACAGCTTCCCCCTCGCGGTGACCTTTCACGTTTCATTAGGACGCCGCGCGCGCCGATTTCCATTAGAAGGCGTTTGCACTCCTCGTCCGTGGTCCCCGGTGGCGAGTTTCAGCCGCCAGAAGCTCCCGTATCTCTGGGAACGGCTCGGACAGCATCTGTTTGAGAAGTTGCTTCCTCGGTCCGTCGTAGTGTGCGCCGTTCTTCACGCTTCCAGCGCCACTCCTCAAGCCAGCGCGGGCCGAAGTAGGACGCGACGAGCGTGCTGGCAACGCCCAACGCACCTCCGATGAAACCGCCTACTAGTGCCGCTTCGGTCGCGGACACCGCTCGCTCCCTTCGTTTTGTGCTGAGTCTAGAGATCGTGCCGCGTCGAATTGCGGTCGCCATCCCTCCGCCAACCAGCGAGTCCGGTGCGGAAACGTCCCTAGTCGCGAGTACGCTGTTGTCATGACGGACACCGGCCGGCGTTGCGGGACGTGCCGCGCACTCCTCGCACGGACGTCCCGACCCGATCGCCGCTACTGCTCGCCAGCCTGCCGCCAGTCGGCCTACGAGCGGCGTCGAGGCTCGCGCCCTCACGCCGCGGTCATCCCTCCCGCCGAGCAGACCGAGATCGAGCGGATCCTCGTCCAGGCGACCCGCGAGGAGCGGCTCGTCGCTCCAAGTTGCGGCGGCGGCGTCGAAGAACTGGAGAGCTGCAGCCTTGCTCCTGGAGCGGCGCTACCCGGAGCGCTGGGGACCTGAGCGTCTCCGAGTGCGCGACGTTCCGCCGGTTCCCTCGACCACGAGTGAGATCGATGGCCTCTTCGCTGAGGTTGACGAACTGGCGGCGCGTAGGCGCCGCGAGCGGCTTGGCCGATGAGCGACTCCGGCCAGGCGCCGGGCTCAGGTCACATGCGGCGGCGAGCTCGACGGCAAGTGCCAGCGGAACATCTCGCGCGTCCGCTCGTGGCGAGCATTCCGCGGGCGCTCCAGCTCGGCGAGTGCCCGTAGCAGCTCGAGGGGTACGGCGCGGGTGGCGACCCCGTCCCAGTGCATGTCATGGGCATGCTCGGCGATCGCCTTCGCCAGCAGCTCGTCGCCTGCATCGAGCGCCCGGCGTACCTGCTGGTCGCCTACCTGCTTATCCGTTATCGCGGCGGCGCGGTCACGTGCGTCGCGGTAGGCAAGTAGCTTGTCGCCGCTGCCGGGAGCGGCCCCGAAGCAGGCGACGCGAGCGTCGCGGGCGAGCGCGGCGCGGCTGCTGTTGTAGTTCTCGCGCAGCGCCAGCATCTTCTCCTGCAGCGGCTCGTACTTCTCGCGGGCCAGCCGTGCGACGGCCTCGCGCGTGAGGTTGTTATCGCGCTGTAGCCGTTCCTGCTCGCCTCGCCACTCGCTACGGATTCGGTCGGCCGCCTGGTCTGTGTCCTGCTCGAGCTGGTCGGCTCGCTCGAGTAACTTGGCCGCCTCTCTGGTCGGCTGTACTCGTTGTTGCCATGCTCATCGGGAACAGCGTACAGCGTCGGCCGCGAGCGTGTTGTCAATTCGGACGACGCACCCGAATTGCTCGAGCGCTCGTTGTGCGCGGTCTAGGAGCCGTTCCAGCGGTTCCAGCCGCCCCACGCGTGCCCGGTGGCGGGCGCGAGCCGAGCGCCAGCGTTCACGAGCCCTAGCGCGGCCGCGCCTTGTGCCTGTTCGCGCAGGTCGCGCAACCTTCCCGGCGCTCCGAGAGACGTCCGCCGCAGCCGGCGCAGCGATGCCATCCTTCGCTCGCTTCGAGAAGGCGTAGGCGAGCCTGCTCGTCCAGGAGTCGCCGGAGCCAGACGTCGCTGCTCGCCCGTGAGCGGCATCGTTGCCTGTTAAGCTAACGCACGTACGCTCATCTGCTGACGCGGGGCGCCTCTGGGCGCCCTTCGTCATCATGGGGACCGCAGTATGGAGTGCCGAAGCCGTCGCTCGTAGTGGCGGCACGCACGCCGTCCTTCGAGGAGGCCGTCGAGGCTCGAGAGCCGAGCGGCGCTTCCAGTGGCTGCGCTGGCGCGCATTGACCTGACCGTCGATCGTGAAGCCATACACGACGAGGTTGTGCGCGAGTTCGAGGAGGCCGAGGCGGAGGCCGCGGCCGGGGTCGAGCACGAGAGGCGCGAGAAGCAGGGCGTTCGCGTTCAGGACCTGAGGGAGCGCTGGCTCGAGAAGCAGCTCGCAGCCCCAGAGGACGCGCGCAGGAGCGGGTTGGGGCGGCATCCGGGCACTCGACGTATCCGCTGCGCGGCTACTCGCGAGCGCCGAGAAGCGCCTGAAGGAGCAGCCCTCCCGCATTAAGGCGAGGCGAAGAAGCCCATGCACCTTGGTGGAGATCTCGGATGAGGGCGGAGATCACCGAGTACGCGGTCAAGCGCATCCGCAAGATCCTGCAGCGGCGAGAACTTCCGGTAATCACGAACGAAGATCCGGCTCGTTCCGTTTCCGCTAGGCGCCCTCGCGCCCATGTAGCCCAGCGAAAACTAGTTCGCAGGTCTTGGCCGGGCGGATCCTGCCCTGCGAGCCACCCGACAAGGAGGTGGTGAATGGAAACGCGGCCCGGAGCCTGACCGGGTTCCGGGCCGCACGTACCAAGGAGGCAAATCGCATGACCATCGTATCGCTTCGCCCGGTCGAGACGCTGACGGGACTCGCGGCCGCAAGGCGCGAACTCGGAATCTCTCGGACGGACGCCGCGCGGCTCGCGGGTGTGAGCCGGCCGACAGTCGCCCGGTTGGAGAAGGAGATCGCCTGGACTCCGGCCGCGGCGAAAATCGCGCTCGCGTATCTGGCGCTGGACGTGATCCTCGGCGGCTTTCCGGACGGAATTTCGGACGGGAGTGAATCGGCATGAGCGATCTCGTCCAGAAGGCGAAGGAACGCCTCCGGGAGATCGAGGAGACGGACACGGACGAGCTTGGCGAGGTTGTCACGTTGGAGGTCGGGGACTTCTTCCACGGCCGCTATCGCGGCAGCGCCACGCTGACGACGAAGGAGCGCGACGCCGTCGAGGTTGTCGCCCTTTGGGACGAGGACGGTGACCCCCGCTTCGCCTGGCCGCACGCCGCGCTCGTCTCCGAACTCGCGGAGGCGTCGCCCGAGATCGGGGACGAGATCGCGATCGTCCGCGGCGAAGACAAGGAGTACGAATCGCGAGGGCGAGCTTCGGACGAAGTTCCGCTACTCGGTGAGGACGGAGCCGTGCTCGGATCCGCTCCCGGGATCGAATGCGCCGGAGGGCGATGACGACATCCCGTTCTAGGCCGGGACCCGTCGCGGACAGCAACGTAGCGGCGCGCGAGTTCTCCGAGTTCGCGCGCCGCTACTCGCGGTTCGGCTGGGCGCTCATCCGCGCGAACGGCAAGAAGCCGATCGGCCGCGACTGGCAGAAGACGAAGCCGGAGCATCCCGAACTCAGCGCCGGGAAGTGGAGTAAGTGGGGCGGGAAGTGGAATATCGGAGTCGTCCTCGGTCCGAGCGCGCTCGTCGCGCTGGACGTCGATCGTGACGATGCCGACGACGCCGTCCTCGAGCTTCTCGGCGAGCTTCCGAGGACGCCTACCGTCCGCACCGGCCGCGGACGGCTCGTCATCTTCTACCGCGATCCCGGCAGCGGGATCGAGAAGCGCGCGCAGGACGGATACGAACTCCGCTGCCGGTCCGCATCAGTGCATCCTGCCGCCGAGCACGCATCCGGACTCGGGCTGTCGCTACGCGTGGGAACTCGCGCCGTGGGACGTCGAGCTCGCGGCGCTTCCGGATTCCTTAGTCGAGTTCTTCGCCGCCGACGAGCGCCGGAAGATCGAGGCGGTCACGGAGGAGATCCCGGAGGGAGGACGCCATCGCGCGCTCGTGAGCATCGCCGGGAACTCTCCGCCGGCGCGGATTGACGGCGGAGGAGATCGCAGTCTCCCTCTCGGCCGTGAACGAGAGTCGCTGTCGTCCACCGCTTCCCGACGACGA
Source organism: uncultured Actinomycetes bacterium (assembly GCA_963794055.1). GTDB lineage: Bacteria > Actinomycetota > Thermoleophilia > Gaiellales > Gaiellaceae > JAIBJN01. The sequence goes on along the minus strand of CAWCCL010000017.1, from coordinate 146,993 downwards.
ACTTCTCCGTCTCGCGGCCGACGTTGCTCGTCGTTATGAGCCGGATCGCGAGCAGCAAAAGATCGAGGCGCGTGCGGTCGCGATCCTGAACGGATACGCCGCCAGGAGCCGCCGGCGCCGCGTACGGAAAAGCGCTGCGCGCGAGATCCGCCGTCGAGCGCTCTCGACCGTCACGGCGCGGCGCATCGAGCTTTTGATCGAGAAGCTCCCTCTGGGCGCGTTCGGCGCCGTCGTGGGGATCGGCGGGCTGGGCAAGACCTCCGTCGCGCTCGCGTGGACTGCGGAAGTCTCGCGCGCCGGAGGCGACGTTCTCTGGATCAGCTTCGAGGATACGGCCGAATACGTCTTACGTCCGCGCCTGGAAGCGCTGGGAGCCGATCTCGATCGCGTCCACGAACTCACCATCGATCCGTCCGAGGGGCTGATCTCCTATCCCCGCGATCTAGACGAGATCGAGCGCCAGGCGCGCGAGACGGACGCCCGGCTTCTCGTCACCGATCCGCTTACGGCCGCGCTCGACCTGAAGCTCGACTCGCACAAGGACCGCGACGTCCGCGTGGTGATCGCCGGACTCGCCTCCCTTGCCGAGCGGTGCTCGCTCGCGGCCGTGGGGATCACGCACTTGAACAAGGTCGCGTCCACGGACGCGTACTTGCGCGTCTCCGGGAGCATCGCCACGTACAACGCGGCGCGCGCCCTCTGGACGTTGACGCCGGATCCGGAGGATCCCGACACGCTGCGGCTGCTCGCCCAGCACAAGGCGAACTGGACAGCGCTCGCCCCCGTCGAGCGCTGGCGGGTCCGCCCGGTGACGCTCGACGGCGGCATCTCGACGGCGATCCTGGAGTTCGCGGAGATCGCGGAGGGCGTCAGCCGCGACGACGTTCTCGCCCAGCCCGTCGGCGTCGAGAAGCGCGCGGAGGCGGAGACACTGATCGTCGCCGAGCTGGCACTCGGACCGCGCCCGTCGTCGGACGTGAAGGCGGCTGGTGCCCGCCGCGGGATCTCGCAGGCCACGATAAAGCGCGCCGCCCAGGAGCTTGGCGTCGAGGTCGAGCAGCGCTCGACGCCGACCGGGAGGGCGACATTCTGGATGCTCCCGGAGGGGGTCGGCTCAGCCCTTAACGCACACGTCGTGAGCCGATCCCCCCAGCCGCATGGTTGAGCCAAATCCAGGGGGGTCGGCTCACGAGCATGACTCAAGAGCTGATCCGACCCCCCAGACGGCCGAATGCGAGCTTCATCCCGGCCCTCACCGGATCGAAAAAGCGAGCCGTGGGCCTCGTCTATCTGGCCTGCGGTTGTCATCACCTGGACGCCGTCGAAGGACGGCAGGAAGGAGGATCGTGATGCCTGAGAAGACGGCGGGAAGCCCGGCCTCGGTTCGGCGCTCCGGGCGCTGAAGACGAGAGCCGGGACCGCTGGATCCCGACTACACGCCTCCCGTCAGCACGCTCCCGGGACGGAAGCCCGTCGTCCTCCCGGGACAGTTGACGATCGAGGACGTCGAGGAGGAGGTCGACGATGCAGCCTGAGATTGTCGAGCGTCTCCCCGTTCCCGTCGAGCAGGACGAGCCTGCCGGGATGCCGAGCCTCTTCGGGACGACGGATCCGCATCGCGCGCTCGTCCGCATGGCTGAACTCGCGGACGCGCTCGTGGACGTCGTCCGTCAGAAGAAGCTCGCGACGCAGATTCGGGGACGCGAGTATCTGAACGTCGAGGCGTGGCAGTGCCTCGGAGGGCTCGTCGGCGTCTTCGCCTCGATCGCCTGGACGCGGCCGAACGAGACGGGGGACGGCTACGTCGCGCGCGCGGAGGCGAGAACACTCCGCGGCGAACTCGTCGGCGCCGCCGAGGCGGAATGCTCGCGCGTCGAGCAGACCTGGAAGAGCCGGGATCCGTTCACGCTCAGGAGCATGGCGCAGACGAGGGCGATGTCGCGCGCGCTGAGAGCCCCGCTTGCGGCGATCGCCGCGCTCGCCGGTTTCGAGGCGACGGCGGTCGAGGAGATGACGACGCCCGACGTCGAGGTCGTCTCCGCGGAGCCGAGATCGGCGCCGGCGCCGACGTCATCCCCGGCGGATCCCGTCGCCGTGACGGACGAGCAGAAGGCCACCATCATGGAGATCATCCGCGCGCTCCAGGAGCGCGATCCGGAGACGGACTGGCAGGCGTACTGCCGCGAGGAGGCCGGAGTCTCCTGGCGCGAGCTGACGCAGGCCGGCGCGGAGATGCTCATCCGCCGTCTCCGCGAGCGACTGGCGGAGGGCGGAGACGCTTGAGCCTCCCCCGGAGAAGCGGAGGGAGGCTGAGGCCGTCCTCGATCGGATCGCGCGCCGGCGGCTCTTAGAAGAACTCGATCGCGAGCGCGCCGTCCGGAGTGCAGAGAGCGCGCGAGACGACGGCGCGGAGGAAGCTTCCGCCGATCGCCCGTCGTCACGTCCGGATCGAGAAGCGCGGCGGGGGAGACGCGGGATCCGACGCGTGATGCGCGACGGAGTTCCGCGATCCGATCGTCCAGCGCGTCCAGCTCCGTCTTCTTCTCCGCGAGCCGCTCCTGAACGGAGGCCACGTCCCCGATGCCGGAGAAGGCGAGGATCATCCCGTCCAGTTCGCGCGCGACGCGCTCCCGCTCCGCTTCCACGTCCTCGATCTGAGAGTCCACGGAGGCCTGTCCGTGCCGGAGCTGCTCCTCCGTCGCGTGAGCGATCGCGGCCTCCATGATCTCCCGCTCCGCGTCCTCCGCGCGGATCCTCGCGGGAGCGGTGCAGGCGCGATCCTGGCGGCGGCAGTAGTAGTAGGCGTACTCCTTCTCCCCGCGGGACCGTCGTCGCCGCGCTCATCCGGGCGCCGCAGGATTCGCAACGAAGGATCCCCAGGCGTGCGAGGAGACGCTCCGACTTCGACTTCCGTCCGCGGGGAACGCTGAGACGCTGGACGCGCTCGAACGTCGCGCGATCGATCAGGGCCGGGTGAGCGTTCGGGTTCGACCACTCGCGATAGCTGACTTCCCCGATGTAGAGGCGGTTGCGGAGAAGCGCGGAGAGCGCGCCGAGCGAGCGCTCGATCCCGTTCTCCCGTATGAAGCGGTAGACGTCTTCCAGCGTCGCTCCGTCCGCGCGACGACGGAACGCCTCCTGCATGATCGGTCCCGTCTCCGGATCGAGCGCGAGCGGACCGTTGCGCTTCCCCTTCGCCGTCTCGATCGTCGTCCTCACGAGGCCGGGAGGGACGCGGGGGATGATCGGACGTCCTTCCGCGATCGCGTCACGCTGCGAGTCCGCCGTCCGCTCGCTCACGTTGCGGCGGAAATACTCCGCGACGGCGGCGGTCTGCGTCGAGGAGAGCCAGAGAGCGGCGCACCCGTTCGTGATCGTCCCGTGATCGAGCGCGACGACGCGTCCTCCCGCGTCCTCGACGCGCGTCACGACTTCATCCTTGACGCGGATCGAGCGGCAGAGGCGATCGAAGTAGGCGACGGAGAGGATCTCCGCGTCCCCGTCCTCGATCATCTGAACCGCGGCCAGGAGTCCAGTCCGCTTCTCAAGCGGCGCTCCCCCGCTGACGTTCTCCTCCGGGAAGAACGCGACGAGCTTCGCCTCCCTCGCGCTTCCGCTCCCTCGCGGACGCGCTCCTCCTGATGCTCAAGCGTCGCCGTGTCGCGCTCGCCCACGCGGGAGACGCGTCCGACTCCGACGACTCGCTCCGTCTTCTTCATCCGTACTCCTTCCTCGTCGCTCCCTCATGGAGCGAGTTTGGAAATAGTAGCGGTTTCTCTTCTGCTTCAACACCAAGACGCCTTGGGTCCGCCTGACCGGGTACCCCGGAGGATCGTGGGGATTCGCTCATGGCAACTAGGCAGACCGTCTTTCGCGTACTGATCGTGGCCCTGCTCGCCATCGCCGCGCTCATCGTCTTGGTGGTTCTGTTCACCTGGGGCGTGAGCACCGGGGGAAGCGGCGTCGGGTAGAAGCATTCAGCTCTGAGGGACCAGGTGACTACCCGGCTTCCCGGCTTCCGGAGTACACGCCCCAGGCGGCGCCCCCCGGAAGCGTTGCCGCTCGCTTCTCCAGGAAGGCGCGCGAGACCCTCCTGGCCCTCAGGGCCCGTCCGGAGCGCGGCCGCGATGTGGGCGGTCGCCTCCCCGAGCGGGCGCTCGCGGATCAGGCGCTTCGCCGCGCGGACCGCCTCCGGGCCCGCCGCGAGGAGGTGGTCGACGACACGGCCGACCGCGCCGTCCAGATCCTCGGCGATCTCGTGCACCAGCCCGATCCGGAGGGCGGCCTCGGCGTCGAAGCGCTCGCCGGTGAGGAAGTAGCGGCGCGCTGCGCCGGTGCCGATTCGGGGGAGCACGAACGGCGAGATGACCGCCGGGATGATCCCAAGCCGCACCTCGGTGAAGCCGAAGACCGCGTCTCGGCCGGCCACGACGACGTCGGCGCAGGCCACGACGCCCGCTCCCCCGCCGAGAGCGAAGCCCTGCACCCGGGCAACGACCGGCGCGGGGCAGGAGTCGATCGCGTCGAGCATCCCGTAGAGGCGCATTGCGTCCGCGACGTTCTCGTCATACGTGAGGTCGATTGAGGAGCGCTGCCACTCCACGTCGGCTCCCGCACAGAAGCTCGGCCCGTCGCCGGCGAGGACGACGGCGCGCGCGTCGCCGATGCCGGCGAACGCCTCGGTCAGCTCCGCGATCAGCGCGGCGTCGAAGGCATTTCGCCGCTCCGGCTTGGCGATCGTGACGCGCAGGACGTCGCCCTCCTCCTCGAATTCGCAGCGCGCTCATCGATCTGGAGCATAAGGTTCGCCCGTGATCAAGGGCGCGCTCGCAGCCGCAGTGACTCCACTCCGCGAAGGCGGAGCGGAGGCTCGACGAGGGACGCGTTCGAGCCTCTGGCCGACTTCCTCGCCGCGGGCGGGCTCGACGGGATCCTCGCCATGGGATCGACCGGCGAGGGCATCCTCCTCTCGCTGGACGAGCGCAAGCGGGTCACCGACCTCTTCCTCGCCGCGTGCTCCGGGCGCCTCGACGTCGCCGTCCACTGCGGCGCGCAGACGACCGGCGACACGGTCGCGCTCGTCGAACACGCAGCGCGGCGCCGGAGCCGCCGCCGTCGCCGTCATCGGCCCGCCGTACTTCCAGCTCGACGACGCGTCGCTCCTGGCCCACTTCGCCGCCGCGGCCGCCGCGGCGCGCCGACGCCGTTCTACGTCTACGAGTTCGCGAAGGTGAGCGGCTACGCCGTCCCGATCCGAGTCGTCGAGCAGCTGCGGGAGATCGCGCCGAACCTGGCCGGCATGAAGGTCTCCGATGCGCCCTTCGAGCGGGTCGAGCCGTACCTCGTCGACGGGCTCGACATCTTCGTCGGCGCCGAGAGCCTGATCGGCGCCGGCATGCGGCGCGGCGCGAAGGGCTCGGTCTCGGCGCTCGCCACCGCCTTCCCCGAGCTCGTCGCCGGCGCCGTCGCGCGACCCGAGCCCGGAGCGGAGCGCGCAGCTCGGCGAGCTTCGCGACGGCCTCGATGCGTTCCCGCGCCATGCAGCGCTGAAGCGCATCCTCGCGCTGCGCGGCGTCCCTGTGAAGGAGGACGTGCGGGCCCCGCTCCGCGGCCTCACGCGCGAGGAGCGCGATCGGCTCGACGCCCTCGTGCCCAGCTGGCTGGGCCGGTAGCGGTCGCCCTAGAAGTCCGGCTCCCGGTCCTGGGGCGGGTCGTCGGCGACCACGGCACGGCCCGAGTCTACGCGGCCCGTGCGGGGCTACATTCGGAAGACGCCGAAGGTCGTCTCGGGGATCGGCGCGTTGAGCGCCGCGGAGATCCCGAGCGCGATCACCTTGCGCGTGTCGAGCGGGTCGATGATCCCGTCGTCCCACAGGCGCGCGGTCGAGTAGTACGGGTTGCCCTCGCGCTCGTACTTGGCGCGGATCTCGTCAGGGTCGGCGCTCCCGACCGTCGACAGCACGTTGGCCGCCTGCTCGCCGCCCATCACGGAGATGCGCGCGTTCGGCCACATCCAGAGCTGCCGCGGCGCGTACGCGCGCCCGCACATGCCGTAGTTCCCCGCGCCGAACGAGCCGCCCACGATCACCGTGAACTTGGGCACCTCGGCGCAGGCCACCGCGGTCACGAGCTTCGCGCCGTCCTTGGCGATTCCGCCCGCCTCGTACTCCTTCCCGACCATGAAGCCTGTGATGTTCTGGAGGAAGAGGAGCGGCACGCGCCGCTTGCAGGCCAGCTCCACGAAGTGTGCGCCCTTCAGCGCCGACTCGGAGAAGAGGACGCCGTTGTCGCCAGGATCGCCACCGGGTAGCCCTCGATGCGCGCGAAGCCGCAGACGAGCGTCTCGCCGTAGAGCGCCTTGAACTCGTGCAGGCGGCTCCCGTCCACGAGGCGAGCGATCAGCTCGCGCACGTCGTAGCCCTTGGCGAAGTCGGTAGGGACGATCCCGTACAGCTCCTCCGGGTCGTAGAGGGGCTCCTCGGGCGGGAGGACGTCCCATGGCGGCTCCGGCTTGCGCCGGTGGAGGTTGCGGACGATCTGGCGCGCGAGCGCGAGGGCGTGCTCGTCGCTGACGGCGTAGTGGTCGGTGACGCCGGAGACGCGCGAGTGGACGTCGGCGCCGCCGAGCTCCTCCGCGCTCACCTCCTCGCCGGTCGCGGCCTTCACGAGCGGCGGTCCGCCGAGGAAGATCGTCCCCGTCCCGCGGACGATCACCGTCTCGTCGCTCATCGCCGGCACGTAGGCGCCGCCGGCCGTGCACGAGCCCATGACGACGGCGATCTGCGGGATGCCCTTCGCCGACATCTGCGCCTGGTTGAAGAAGATGCGGCCGAAGTGCTCGCGGTCGGGGAAGACCTCGTCCTGCAGTGGGCAGAAAGGCGCCGCCGGAGTCGACGAGGTAGATGCAGGGCAGGTGGTTCTGCTCGGCGACCTCCTGCGCGCGCAGGTGCTTCTTCACCGTGAGCGGGTAGTACGTCCCGCCCTTTACGGTCGCGTCGTTGGCGACGATGACGCACTCGACGCCCTCGACCACGCCGATGCCGGCGATCATGCCCGGCCCCGGCGCGTCTCCACCGTACTGCTCCCATGCGGCGAGTGCGTTCAGCTCGAGGAACGCCGAGCCCGGGTCGAGGAGCCGCTCGACGCGCTCGCGGGCAAGGAGCTTGCCGCGCGCGCGCGTGCCGCTCGACGGACTGCGGCGGGCGCTCCGTGGCGACTTGCATCGGTCCGCTCCCGCAGCTCGGCGACGAGCGCCTCCATGCGCCCCGGTTGGCCGCGTATTCCTCGGCGGCGCGGTCCGCCCGCGAGTCGAGGACGGCCACTACGAACGGCGGGGGTCGTGGCTACCCATGGGGATAGCCTACGCGTGCGGGAGGAGACGTGATCGCGGTTCCGGGCCTGGAAATCGCCGCGTGCCGTCACTACCTTTGTGATTCCGATGGTGCTAGGGACACGGACACTCGTTGGTCGGCTTGCTATGTGTTCGCCGTGGTCCTGACGCTGCGTCCTCGCGCCGGCCGCCTCGGCGCAAGCGCATCGTCGGGAACACGAACGCCAACATGCTCATCGGCACCCCGGTTCGTGACGACATCTTCGGCCGCGGCGGCAATGACGTCATCGTCGGCCGCGGCGGGCTCGACCGGCTCTACGGCGAGGGGGGCGACGACATCCTCCTCGGCGAGCCGGGCAACGACTCGCCTGGTGGCGAAGGCCGCGACGACACGCTCGACGGCGGCCCCGGCGCCGACCGGATCTGGGCCGGCTGGGGCACCGACGTCGTCGAGGCCGGCCTGGGGAACGACGTGATCTCGCGGACGAGAACGACGGCCTCATGGACTCGATCGACTGCGGCGACGGCACTGACATCGTCGTCGTCAACCGCAGCGACCGCGTCTTCAACTGCGAGCGCGTGATCCGCGCCCACGGCGGCGACGTGCCCGGCCGGGTGTGGATCGGCAGCAACGGCGACGACCATCTGGAGCGACCTGGAGGGTCGGTTCCGCGACTATCCTCGTCGGGCTCGAGCGGCGACGACATGCTCAACGGCCAACGCGGCCCCGACATGCTCTGGGGGAACGACGGCAGCGACGACCCTCCAGGCGACCATGGCCTCGACCTGCTCCTCGGCGGCCCGGCAGCGACGAGCTCGTAGGCTGAGATCGGCCAACGATCGGATTTGGGCCGGCTGGGGCGCGGACGGCTCTGGGGCGACGCCGGCGACGACGAGCTGATCTCGATCGACATCGACGGCCATGCAGGACGTGCTCTACTGCGGCGCCCGGCGAACGCGACCGCGCCGTCGCGTCGCGGAACGAGGACATCGTCGACGTCAGCTGCGAAGTCGTCATCCTGATCGCCAACTACGCAAGACTTACCGCGGCTTAACACAACCCGCATGCGTTCCATCACAGCGCGGTGGTTCAGTGCGTTCGCACGATCCACCTCCAGTGGAAAGGAACGCTCGTGAAGCGCACTCTTCTGCTCGTCGCGGCCGCCGCGCTCGCGGTGCTCGCAGCTCGCCCCGGCCGCGTCGGCGAAGATCATCGTCGGCACGTCCGGGCGACGACACGCTCGTCGGCACCGACCGACCGGGACTTCATCCACGGCCGCGCCGGAAACGACACGATGGCCGGGCAACGGCGGCTCCGACTTCCTCTTCGGTGAGCGCGGCGACGACACCGCGACCGGCGACGCCGGCCGGGACTTCCTCTGGGGCGGGCCGGGGAACGACTCGCTTGAGGGCGGCGGCGGCCCTGACGTCGCTCTACGGCGGCTGGGGCCTCGACACGCTCGAGGGCGGGGACGGGAACGACATCCTCCGCTCGGGCGAGGACGACGGCGCTGCCCGACGTCGTCGACTGCGGCGACGGCCGCGACCGCGCGCTCATCCGCGCCGGCGACGTCGCGGTCGACTGCGAGCGCGTGCGGACCGTCGCCGGCGCGCCGCTCGCGCGTCGATCTTCCAGCACGGGACGCGCGGCGACGACACGCTGACCGGCACCGAGAAGCGCGACTTCATCCTCGCGCGGGCCGGGAACGACACGGTCTCGGGGCTCGGCGCGCTCCGACTTCCTCTTCGGCCAGAAGGGGAACGACACGCTCAACGGCGACGACGGCGCCGACAGGCTTTGGGGTGGCTCCGAGGACGACCTCCTCAACGGAGGCAGCGGGCCGGACTGGCTCTGGGGCGGCTGGGGCGCCGACCAGCTGTTCGGCGGGGAAGGGAACGACCGTCTCTTCGCAGCTGCCGACGACGGGGCGGTGGACACGCTCGACTGCGGCGAGCACGCGGACGACCGCGATCGCGCCGTGCTTCGGCCCGGTGACACGGCGGTGAACTGCGAGCGCGTCCGCACTCTCGCCTCGTAGCGAGGGGCGTGCCTGACACGAGGGCGGGGCCCGAGCCCGATCGGGCCCCGTCCCCTCGGCTCTGTCGGCAACGCGGCACGAAACTCGCGCACGGTGCGTCACACACGCGTGCGCTTTCTCGGCGTTAGGCTCGAAGCGGGTGGTGGGATGGGGTGCCCCGGAGTAACTAAGGAAGCGCGGCGGGCGGCGGTCAGGCCGCGGGGACGGCCGTCGCGTCGAGCGCGGCGCGGAGCGAGGCGACGTAGTCGCGGAGCGCCTGCGGGCCCGACTCGTCGGCGATCTGGACGGCGCGGCTGCCGACGACGATCCCGTCCGCGAGCGCGGCCGCGGCGGCCGCCTGCTCGGGCGTCGAGATGCCGAAGCCGGCGAGGAGCGGCACGTCGGTGACGGCGCGCGGCGCGCTCGACCAGGCCCGCGAGCTGCGACGGAGACGCTCTCGCGCGCGCCGGTCGTCCCGGTCAGCGAGACGAGGTAGAGCCAGCCGTCGGTCCGCTCGGCCGCGAGCGCGATGCGCTCGCTCGTGCGACGTCGGCGCGACGAGCTGGACGCGCGGGATCTCGGGCGCCGCCTCGACCGGCAGGTCGGCGACGATGAGGCTCGTCGCGCCCGCCGCCCGCGCGTCCGCCCAGAAGCGCTCGTACCCGTACGCCTCGAGGATCGAGGCGTACGTCATCGGGACGAGCGGCACGTCGGGCCCGACGCGGCGCCGGGTCTCGGCCAGGCACTCCAGGCACCGCTGCGTGCGCATGCCGCGCGCGAGCGCCCGCTCGCCGGCGAGGCGGATCACCGGGCCGTCCGCGAGCGGGTCGGAGAACGGGAAGCCGAGCTCGAGCAGGTCGGCGCCGCCCTCGACCGCGGCCTCGGCGCAGCTCGGGCGTCTCCGGGAAGGCCATCAGGTAGACGGAGAGGCGCTTGCTCATGTCCCGTGCGAGAGGACGACGGCGAGGTCCTTGTCGCCGCGGCCCGAGAGGCAGACGACGATCAGCTCGGCGTCGAGCTCGAGCGCGCGCGCGAGCGCGTGCGACGGCTCGAGCGCGGCGATGATCCCCTCGCGCTCGGCGAGCAGGTGGAAGGCCGCGAGCGCCTCCTCGTCCGTGGCCGCACGTACTCGGCGCGGCCCGTGTCGCGCAGGTACGCGTGCTCCGGCCCGACGCCCGGGTAGTCGAGGCCGGCCGAGATCGAGTGCGCGTCGGCGATCTGGCCGTCCTCGTCGGCGAGGATCGAGGAGCGGGCGCCGTGGAGGACGCCCGGGCCGCCCGGTCCCGAGGCTCGCGGCGCCCGCCGCCTCCACGCCGATCGAGCCGCACGCCCTCGTCGGCGAGGAAGCCGGCGAAGATGCCGATCGCGTTCGAGCCGCCTCCGACGCAGGCGACGACCGCGTCCGGAAGGCGCTCCTCGGCCTCCAGGATCTGCTCGCGCGCCTCGTCGCCGATCACGGCCTGGAGCTCGCGCACGATCTCGGGGTACGGGTGCGGGCCGACGCAGGAGCCGATCAGGTAGTGCGTCGTCTCCACGTTCGTGATCCAGTCGCGGATCGCCTCGCTCGTCGCCTCCTTCAGCGTCCGCGTGCCGAACTCGACCGGCGCGCACCTCGGCGCCGAGCAGGCCCATGCGCTCGACGTTGGGCTTCTGGCGCTCCATGTCCTCGGCGCCCATGTAGACGACGCACTCGAGGCCGAAGCGCGCGCAGACCGTGGCGGCGGCGACGCCGTGCTGGCCGGCGCCCGTCTCGGCCACGATGCGCTGCTTCTCGAGCCGCCGCGCGATCAGCGCCTGCCCGACCGCGTTGTTGATCTTGTGCGCGCCGGTGTGGCAGAGGTCCTCGCGCTTGAGGTAGATGCGCCTGCCCGTCGCCGATGCGCTCGGCGAGGTAGAGCGGCGTCGGGCGGCCGACGTACGTCCGGTGCAGCTCGGCGAGCTCGGCGTGGAAGGCGGGGTCGTCCTGGATCGCCGTCCAGCCGCGCTCGAGCTCGTCGAGCGCCGGGACGAGCGTCTCGGGGACGTACTGGCCGCCGTAGGCGCCGTACTCGGTGACGCTCATGCGCGTACTCCTTCCGAGGAGCGCGCCGCCTCGACGAAGGCGCGCACGCGGGCGTGGTCCTTGACCCCGGGCGCGGCTCGAGGCTGCGGCTTGCGTCGACGCCCCAGGGGCGGACGGCCTCGATCGCGGCGCGGACGTTCTCCGGGCCGAGGCCGCCCGCGAGGAGGACGCGCCCGGACACGGCGGCCGCGTCCTCCCAGTGGCGCTCGTCGCCGCCGAGCCAGGGCAGGTCGAGCACGGTGGCGACGGCCTCGCCCTCGCGCAGCAGCACGCCGTTGCGCGCGCGGTGGCCGTCCTCCTCCGGGTAGAGCTGGACGAGGTCGGTGCCCGCGTCCACGGGCTCGCCGACGCAGACGGCGACCGAGAGCATCGTCTCCGGGACGGGGAGGGATGCCTCGGCGCGGCGCGGGCTCTCGGCGAGGACGAAGCCGGCCAGGTCCGCGCCGGCCTCGGCCGCAGCGGCGACGTCCTCCTCGCGGGTCAGGCCGCACACCTTGACGAGCGGGCGGCGAGGAGCTCGGCGAGCTTCGGCCCGGGTCCGTCGCGCGCATGAGCGCCGAGCCGACGAGGATCGCGTCGGCGCCGGCGAGCTCGGCCTCGGCGCCCTGAGCGCGGTTTCCGATCGCGCTCTCGGCGACGATCACGCGGTCGCGGGGAGCGCGCGCGACGAGCTCGAGCTGCGCGCGCGCGGTCGATCTCGAAGGTGCCGAGGTCGCGCGCGTTGATGCCGATGATCGCGGCGTCGAGCGCGATCGCGCGCTCGAGCTCCTCGGCGTCGTGGGCCTCGACGAGGAGGTCGAGGCCGAGCTCGTGGGCGCCGCCGAGCATGAGTCGCGCCTGCTCGTCGCTCAGGTCGCGCAGGAGGAGGAGCGCGGCGTCGGCGCCGGCGATGCGCGCCTGCAGCAGGTCGCCCTGGTCGTCGAAGAAGCCCTTGGCGAGGAGCGGGACGTTCGTCGCCGCGCGGGCGGCGGCGAGGTCGTCGAAGGTGCCGCCGAAGCGCTCGTCCACGAGGATCGAGACCGCGGCCGCGCCGTTCTCCCCGAAGGCCTTCGCGAGCGCGGCCGGGTCGGCGTCGGGCCGCAGGTCGCCGGCCGACGGCGAGCGCCGCTTGACCTCGGCGACCGCGCGCAGCCCGCCCTCGGCGAGCGCGTCCTTGAAGCGCCCCATCAGCCGCGCTCCTGGCCCGAGCGGCCACGGCTCACGGGGACACGGCCTCCCGCTGCGAGAAGGCGACGAGCGCCTCCAGGCGCTCGGCGGCCGCGCCGGAGTCGACCGCCTCCGCGGCGAGGCGCGTAGCCCTCCTCCAGGTCGTCGGCGTGGCCGCCCGCCGCGATCGCGCCCGCCGCGTTCAGGAGGACGGCGTCGCGCTTCGGGCCGGGCGCGCCGGCGAGGATCTCGCGGACGACCACCGCGTTCTCCTCGGGTGTCCCGCCCGCGAGGTCAGCCGAGGAGCAGCGGGGGACGCCGAAGTCCAGCGGGTCGATCTCGCGGCGCGTCACGCCACCGTCGGCCACCTCGCAGACGAGGTTCGGGCCCGCCGGCGAGAGCTCGTCGATGCCGCCCGCGCCGTGGACGACGAACGCGCGCTCGCGCGCCGAGCGTGGCCAGCACCGAGGCGATCGTCTCCACGAGCTCGGGAGCGTAGACGCCGACGACCTGCGCCCGCGCGCCTGCCGGGTTCGTGAGCGGCCCGAGGACGTTGAAGACCGTGCGCGTCGCGAGCTCGCGCCGCACGGGCGCGGCGTGGCGCATGGCCGGGTGGTGCGCCTGCGCGAAGAGGAAGCCGAAGCCGAGCTCGTCGATCGAGCGCTCGATCTGCGGCGGGGCCAGGTCGAGCCGGAAGCCGAGCGCCTCGAGCACGTCCGCCGAGCCGGAAGCCGACGAGACCGCGCGGTTCCCGTGCTTCGCGACGCCCGCGCCTGCTGCCGCCGCGACGAGCGCGGCCGCCGTGGAGATGTTGAACGTCCGCGCCCCGTCGCCGCCGGTTCCGGCCGTGTCGACGAGGTCCTCGCGCTGCGGCCGCACCGACAGGACGTGCTCGCGCATCGCCTCGGCGCAGCCGGCGATCTCGTCCGCTCGCTCGCCCTTCAGCCGCAGCGCGACGAGGAAGCCGCCCATCTGCGCCGGCGTCGCCTCGCCGCTCATGATCTGGTTCATCACCTCGCGCGCCTCGTCCGCGGGTCAGGTCGTGCCCTTCGAGCAGCTGCGCCAGCGCCTCCTGGATCGTCACCGCCTGCCCTCCAGGAAGTTTCGGCCGAGCGCGGGCCCGTCCGGCGTGAGCACGGACTCCGGGTGGAACTGGATGCCGACTACCGGGAACTCGCGGTGGCGCACGGCCATCACCTCGCCGTCGTCGGCGGTGGCGCAGACCTCGAGCTCGTCCGGGACGGTGGTCGCCGCGAGCGAGTGGTAGCGCCCGCCCTCGAGCGGGTCGGGGAGGCCGTCGAAGATGCCGCGGCCGTCGTGGGAGACCGGACTCGCCTTCCCGTGCAGGAGCTTGTGGGCCTGCCCGATCTCGCCGCCGAAGGCCTCCACGATCGCCTGGTGGCCGAGGCAGACGCCGAGCGTCGGCACGCGCGGGCTCAGACGGCGGACGATCTCGACCGACGCGCCCGCGTCCTCGGGGCGGCCGGGGCCGGGCGAGATGACGAGGTGGCTCGGCGCGAGGCGCTCGGCTCCGTCCGCGTCGATCGCGTCGTTTCGCAGCACCGTTACCTCGGCGCCAAGCTCCTGGAAGAGGTGGGCGAGGTTGTAGGTGAAGCTGTCGTAGTTGTCGACGAGGAGGATCACGGCTGCTGCGTCCTCCCATTCTGCTCCGCGTCGGCGAGCGCCGCTTCGAGCGCGGCGAGCTTGCGCAGGCACTCCTCGTGCTCCGCTGCCGGGTCGGAGTCGGCGACGAGGCCGGCACCGGCCTGGAGGCGCGCGAGGCCGTCGGCCAGGATCACCGTGCGGATGGCGATGCAGGTGTCCATCGACCCGTCCGGGAGCGCGTAGCCGACGGCGCCTGCGTACGGCCCGCGGCGATAGCCCTCCAGCTCCGAGATGATCTGCATCGCGCGCACCTTGGGCGCGCCGGAGACGGTGCCGGCCGGGAAGCACGCGCGCAGCAGGTCGAAGGCGGTGCGGCGCGGCGAGAGCTCGCCGGCGACCTCGGAGACGAGGTGCGTGACGTGGGAGTAGCGCTCGGCCTCGAGGAAGCGGACGACGCGCACGGTGCCCGGCTCGCAGACGCGTGAGAGGTCGTTGCGCCCGAGGTCGACGAGCATGATGTGCTCCGCCTTGTCCTTCTCGGACGCGAGCAGGCGCTCGGCGTCGCCCGCGCCGGGGCGTCGTCGTCCCGGCGATCGGGTTCAGCGAGGCGCGCCTCCCCTCCAGCTTGACCAGGGTCTCCGGCGAGGAGCCGACGAGCGAGACGCCGTCCAGGTCCAGCAGGAAGTGGTACGGCGACGGGTTGATGCGCCGGAGCGAGCGGTAGAGCGCGAGCGCGGAGACGCCCGTCCGCCGCTCGGCGCGCTGGGAGAGGACGATCTGGAACGCGTCCCCGGCGCGGATGTGCTCCTTCGCCCGCCGGACTCCGGCCTCGTAGGCCTCCCGTGAGGGAAAGCGCTCGGTCGGGCCGGCCTGGACAGGGCCCGGCTGCTCGCTCGCCGCGTCGGCGCCGAGCCGGGCGGAGACGTCCGCCGGGTCGCCGGCGAGCACCTCGGCGACGCTGGCGGCGTGGTCGAAGCGAACGAGCGTCTCGGCGACCACGAAGCGGCTCTCCGGCAGGCCGGGGCCCGGCTCCGGGAGCGGCACGCTCGGCTCGAGGACGGCCACGTGGTCGTAGCCGAGGTAGCCGACGACCGATTGCCCGGCCGAGACCTCGCGCTCGGCCTCGTCGAAGGTGACGAGGCGCTCGCCGGTGCCCACGAGGCTGTGCCGGCCGAGACGGCCCTTCTCGACGGACTCGAGCAGGAACCCGGCGCGCGTCCCCGCGCGGAGCCGCAGGTACGCCCCGAGCGGGGTGATCAGGTCTGCGTGGATGTCGGACGCTTCTGTCATGGCACTCCGAAACGACCCTCCTGGTGGGGTCTACGAGCGGAGCGGGCTCAAAGGTTGCCTCTGGGCTAGCAGGCGACGCTCCCGCTCCGCTCGCGGCGCCAGGCCCACCAGGTGCGGACGGGAGTCGTCATCTGCTGGGAGCGTAGGCGACCCCTCCACGGCGCGTCAAGCTGCTGACTGCAGGTGTCCGGGATCGTGCCGATAATCCCTGCGGATGGGGCCCCACCCGATTCGACTCGTCGTCGAGGACGACCTGCGGCGCTCGCGGCTGACGGTCTTCTTCCGGATCCTCCTCGCGATCCCGCACCTGCTCTGGCTCTGGATCTGGTTTGGCGTGACGTTCTACCTGATCGCGCCGATCGCGTGGATCATCACGCTCGCCCTGGGCCGGTTGCCTGAACCGCTCTGGCGCTACTTCTGCTCGCTCGTCCGCTACGCGACTCACGTCTACGCCTTCATCTTCCTGGCCGGGAACCCCTTCCCCGGCTTCACGGGGCGGGCCGGAAGGTATCCGATCGACCTCGAGATCGCGACGCCGGAGAGGCAGAGCCGCTGGAAGACGCTGATCCGGCTGATCCTGGTCTATCCGGCCCTGCTTCTCTCCAACTCACTCCTGGTGTTTCTGAGCGCCATCCCTGTGTACGACGAAACCACCGGCGAGGTCTACTACATCGCCATCCTCGGGGGCGTCGCTGTCGTGACCAGCTTCCTCGCCTGGTTCGTCTGCCTGGTTCGGGGAAGGATGCCGACGGGCTTTCGTGATCTCCTCGCCTACGCCCTGCGATACGCGGCGCAGACCTGGGGCTACCTTTTCCTCCTCACCGACCGCTACCCGGACGCCGACCCGAACGACCCGGCCGCGACCCAGCCCACGCCTGAGAAGCCCGTCAAGCTGACCGTCGGCGACGACCTCCGCCGCTCCCGCCTGACGGTCTTCTTCCGGCTGCTCCTCGTGCTCCCGCACGTCGTCTGGTTCCTCCTCTGGACCGCGGTCGTCAGCGTCGCCGTCCTACTCGGCTGGTTGGCCACGCTCGCCACCGGGAGGCTTCCTGAGTTCCTGCACCGCTTCCTCGGCGCGTACGTCCGCTACTCCACCCACCTCTTCGCGTTTCTGTACCTCGTCGCCAACCCGTTCCCGGGGTTTGCGGGGGTCCCCGGGAGCTACCCGGTCGACCTCGAGATCGCCCCGCGCGCGAGACAGAGCCGCTGGAAGACGCTCTTCAGGCTGTTCCTGGTGCTTCCCGCACACATGCTGGCCGCGTTTCTCGGAGGCCCGCTCGCGCTCGTGGCGCTGTTCGGCTGGTTCGTTGGGCTCATCCTGGGCCGGATGCCCGAGGGTCTTCGGAACCTCGGCGCGTACTGCCTGCGCTACTCGGCCCAGACGTACGCCTATGTCCTCCTGCTCACTGACAGCTATCCCTACAGCGGGCCGACCGAGTACGTGGAGCCCGAGGAACCCGTCGCCGCATGGCCCGCCCTGCCGCTTTCGCCCTCGTTCTCGTCCTAGCCGGCCTCGCGGCCGTCTGGGCGCTCGCGGCCTGGTGGCTGTGGCAGACGCAGATCCCGGACGGTCTCCGGCTGCCCGAGGTCCCCGCCTCGGACGTGCTGCCCCCGGGGCAGCTCGAGGAGGCGCGGGAGTTCGAGCGCTTCCTCCGCTGGAGCTACCTCGCGTCGGCGATCGTGCTGATCGGCGTCTTCGCGGTCTACGCGCGCTACGGAGCGCGGTTCGTGCGCGAGTCGGCCGCCGGCCGCATCGGCACCGGGATGCTCCTGGGGATGCTCGGGCTCGCCATCGTCTGGCTCGTCCGGGTTCCCTTCGGGCTCGTCGACCTCTGGTGGCAGCGCCGTCACGACGTCTCCGAGCTCGGATATCTCGACTGGGTCTTCCTGAACTGGTGGGCGCTCGGCGCCGAGTTCCTCTTCGTCTGCCTGGCACTCCTGATCGTCATGGGTCTCGCGGGGCCGCTCGGGAACTGGTGGTGGATCCCCGGTGCCGCGGTCTTCGTCGCGCTCGCGACGCTCCTTACCTTCGTCTCGCCGTACCTGATCCCGGCGCAGGTCGACGCGCCGCCCGCGCTCGTGGAGGAGGCCGACGCGCTGGCCGAGAAACAGGGCCTGCCGCCCATCCCCATCCGGGTGCAGGAGGTGGACGCGTGGGAGAGCCCGAACGCGGCGGCGACGGGACTCGGCCCGACGCGCCGGGTCATCCTCTGGAACACGCTGGTCGACAGCTTTGACGAGGACGAGGTTCGCGTCGTCCTCGGCCACGAGCTCGGCCACCACTCGAGCAACCACCTCTGGAAGGGCATCGCCTGGTACGCGCTCCTGGCCATCCCCGGCGCGTTCCTGATCGCGTGGGCGACGAGGCGCCGGGGTGGGATGCGGGAGCCGACGGCGGTACCGCTCGCGTTGCTCGTCCTCGTGGTGCTTCAGGCGCTCGCCCTGCCGGTGGACAACGCCTTCATCCGCAACCTGGAGGCCGAGGCGGACTGGGTGGCGCTCGAGACGACCGGGGACCCCGACGCCGGCGCCAGCCTCTGGGAGAGCTTCGCGCAGGAGGCGCTTGCCGACCCGAGCCCACCCACCTGGTCGTACCTCCTCTTCGACACGCACCCCTCGATGGCGAAGCGGATCGCGATGGCCCACGCTTGGCGCGAGCGCAACGAGTAGCCCGCTCGGGAAGCTGCCGGCCGGTTGGTACGCTGGCCGCGTGGCCCGCTCGGTCATCGTTTCCGCCGTTCGCACCCCGTTCGGGAAGCTCGGCGGCGTCCTCAAGGACTACGAGGCGCCCGCTCTCGGGGCCCTCGCTATGCGCGCCGCCCTCGACCGCGTGGACGTCCGCGACGACGAGGTCGAGTACGTGATCATGGGCCACGTGCTGCAGGGCGGAGCCGGCCAGGCGCCCGCCCGCCAGGCCGCCGTGGGCGCGGGGCTTCCGAAGGAGGTCCCGAGCGACACGATCAACAAGGTGTGCGCGTCGAGCGTCCGCGCGGTCGAGATCGCCGACCAGATGATCCGCGCCGGCGACCACGACGTGATCGTCGCCGGCGGCATGGAGTCGATGTCGAACGCGCCGTACATCCTCAAGCAGGCCCGCTTCGGCTACCGGCTCGGTCACGGCGCCGTCATCGACCTGATGCTGCACGACGGGCTCGTCTCGAGCTTCGACGGCAAGCACATGGTCGAGCAGGCGTCGTTCGTCTCGCGCGAGCTCGGCATCACCCGGGAGGAGCAGGACGCGTGGGCGCTCCGCTCGCACCAGCGCGCCGTGGCCGCGATCGACGAGGGTCGCTTCGCCGAGGAGCTCGTCTCCGTGAACGGCGTCGAGGTCGACGAGGCGCCGCGCCGGGATTCGACCCTCGAGAAACTGGCGAGCCTGAAGCCCGTCTTCGACCCCGAGGGGACGACTACGGCGGGCAACGCGCCGGGCGTGAACGACGGCGCCGGCGCCCTCGTGGTCGTGAGCGAGGAGTTCGCGCGGGAGCGCGGGCTCGAGATCCTGGCGACGATCGTCTCCTCGGCGTACATCGCCGACGAGTACGCCTATCTCGCGCGCACGCCGGCCAAGGCGGCCGCACGGGCGCTCGAAAAGGCGGGGAAGACGATCGACGACGTCGACCGCGTCGAGATCAACGAGGCCTTCGCGTCGGTCACGGTCAACTCCGTGAAGATGCTCGGCGCGGATCCCGAGAAGGTGAACGTCAACGGCGGCGCCGTCGCGCTCGGCCACCCGGTCGGCGCCTCGGGCGCGCGCATCCTCGGGACGATGATCTACGAGCTGCGCCGCAACGGCGGCGGGCTCGGCCTCGCGGCGATCTGCTCCGGCGGCGGCCAGGGCGACGCGCTGCTCCTCGAGGTCTAGGAACTTCAGGGCCCAGGGTTCGTCTCACGAGTATGAGGGTGTTGCCCTTGCTCCTCGTCCTCTCGCTGATCGTCGTGGCCGGCTGTGGGACCTACGAGGAGCGGAGCGGAGGCGGGCCAGCAAGCACCGAGGGGTCGACTGACAGCGGCCCTCCTCAGCCGCCGGGCGACGACGCGTTGAACACCACGCCCCCGGTGATCATGCTGCGGAGCGAGGCGGGCGCCCAGGAGGCTGTGGCGGGTGCCTCCTGCGTGAGCGTCACCGACGAGTCCGAGTCGCCGGGAGGGAGCGTGACCGGGTGTTCCTTCGCCGGGCCGATGGAGGCCGCACGGCTGAGCACGGTCCGCCCCGGCGAGGAGGTCGCGATCTTCCTCGTCGATGCGAGCTTCGAGCGCGCCGAGGGGTGCTTCTCGGACACCGAGCGGCAGGACTGTGCGGGGATCGCCCACGTCCTACCGCTCGGCTGCGAGAGGCGAGAGGTCGCCAGGATCACCCTCGTGCCCGGCGAGGCGACGCGGTGGAGAGTCGACCTCGAGCCGGGCGCCTACGAGCTGGACGTCTCCGCGTACTTTCACGCCTCGGATGGACGCGGAGGCGACGCGTCGGGCTCGCTCGGGCTCCTCGTGGACGAGACGGCGCCGCTCGAGATCGTGCCCAGGCCGGACTCCGTGCCGGGCTGCACCACCGACTAGCGCTCAGCCGAGGAACACGAGCCCGGTCTCCCGCCTCGGCTCGGCCTGGGCGACCGTCTCGCCGGTGGCGAGGTCGATGATCTCGAAGCGCGTGCCGTCGTAGCTCGTCGCGTAGAGATACCCGCCGCTGACCTGAGAGAGGTCGGCCCCCTCCCGCTCGAGGCTGAAGCGCAGGGCGCCGTCGGCGCCGAAGACGTGCACGGCCTGGTGGTCGCTGCCTTCCTTCCACGCGGAGCCGAGCAGGGCGCCGTCGCGGTAAGTGACCCAGCCGGGCTCGTCGCTGACCCGGTTCACGCTCCAGCTTGCCGGGTCGATCAGGGAGAGCCCCGCGAAGTCGAGGTCGACGTTGTCGCCGTCGGTTGAGTAGTCGACGCCGCTGACCGCGACCAGTCCGCTCGGAAGCCATACGGCGGCGCGGGACGGGCCGTCGATCATCTTCGCTTCGGCCGCGGGCTCGAGCCAGTTGCGCAGGCGTCCCAGAAGGGAGACGGGGTGGGCGAGATCGTGGTAGCCGGCCTCCATCGTCGCGAGGTCGACCTCCGCCACGCGGTTCCCGGCCGGGACGACGAGCGCGCGCTGGCCGGACGGGTCGACCGCCAAGCCGGGGATGGACTGGCGGGCGCGGTAGTCCTCCTCCGACTCCCCCTCTTCCTCCCAGCCTGCGGCGATCTCCTTCAGCTTGACCGATCGGAGGCTCCGGCCGTCGAAGAGGGCCACGGCGGCGGGCCCGATCGAGCGCTCCGGGGCGAGCAGGAAGGCGATCGCGCCGCCGGCCGGCTCGGACCCGAGAACGGCGCCGTCGAGCTCCTCCGCGTGCAGGACTTTGCCGCTCACGGGGTCAATCGCCGCCGCCTTGGTCGGAAGCCCGCTGAAGGACGCGAGCAGCAGGTCCGGTGCGACCCACTGGAGATGCTCGACCCACTCGCCGAGGCCGGCGTCGATCGTCCGCACCTCGCGCATCTCCTCGAGGTCGACGATCTGGATCATGCTCCGCTCGTTGCCGCCCAGCGCGAGCTGCGTCCCGTCGGGTGAGAGCTCGGCGACCGAGTAGAAGAAGGGAACGTCGACGGCGCGGCCGTCGACCGGCTCGAGGGTGAGCCCGTCCGCCCAGAAGACCTCGCTGCCCGCGTTGCCGCTGAAGCTGGCCAGCACCGGCTCCGCATGGACGGCAGCCGTGGTCGTCGTCGGAGCCGTCGTCGGCGCGGCGGTGTCGCCGTCCCCGCCGCCGCAGCCGGCGAGCGCGACGACGATGGCCGTTGCGAGGAGGGCTCTGCGTGGCATCTACAAGCAGTACACCATCGAACCGGCGGGGGTTCCAGTAGTGTCCTCGACCGTGAGGTTCGAGCGGGTGCTCGTCGTCGGGGCGGGGCAGATGGGCGCCGGGATCGCCCAGGTGATGGCCGCTTCCGGCCGCCGCGTGCTCCTGCACGACGAAGCCGCCGGCGCGGTCGACAAGGGGCTCGCCGCGATGGCGAAGAGCCTGGAGAAGCTCGCCGCGAAGGGAGCGCCGCACGACCCCGCCGAGGTGCTCGCACGGGTCGAGGCCGTGGACGAGCTCGTCGACGCCGACCTGATGGTCGAGGCGGTCGTCGAGGACGCGGGCGTGAAGCAGGCCATCTTCCGCAGGGCCGACCTCGCGCTCGGCCCCGACGCGGTGCTCGCCTCCAACACCTCCTCGATTCCGATCGCCTCGCTCGCCGAGATGACGAGCAGGCCGGAGCGCGTGATCGGCATGCACTTCTTCAACCCGGTGCCGGTGATGACGCTGGTGGAGGTCGTCCGCGCGCCGGGCACCTCGGACGAGACGGTGAGCGAGATCGTCGAGCTGTCCAGGGAGCTTGGCAAGACCCCGGCGGAGGTGAACGACTTCCCCGGCTTCGTCTCCAACCGGATTCTGATGCCGCTGATCAACGAGGCCGCCTACGCGCTCCAGGACGGGGTCGCCGAGGCGGAGGCGATCGACACGATCGCCAGGCTCGGCTTCAACCACCCGATGGGCCCGCTGGCCCTGGCCGACCTGATCGGGCTCGACACCTGCGTCTCGATCATGGAGGTGCTGCAGGACGGGCTGGGGGACTCGAAGTACGAGCCGTGCCCCCTGCTGCGCGAGCTCGTGGCGGCCGGCCGCCTCGGGAGGAAGACAGGCGGGGGGTTTTACGATTACCTTTAGTCAATAGCTCGTTCGGGAAACCGAACGGGGTCGTACGCCGAATAAGCGAGAGCCGCCAGTGCGACTGCTACTAGTTGACGACGACGCCGCGTTCCGCGCGCTCCTCCGGACGACGTTCGAGGTCGTGGACGTCGAGGTGGAGGAAGCCGGGAGCGCCGAGGCCGCGCTCGAAGCCGTAGGGCTTCGGCGGCCGGACGCGATCGTGCTCGACCTCCGCCTTCCGGGCATGAGCGGCCTCGAGCTCTGCCGCCGGCTCAAGGCGGAGGAGGCCACGGCGGACGTCGCCATCGTGCTCCTCTCCGGCTCGGCGGACGAGACGGCGGTCGTGGACGACTCGGGCGCCGACGTCTTGATGCACAAGCCCTTCAGCCCGCTGGAGCTGCTCGACATGGTCGAGCGGCTGACCGGGGGGCTCGACGCCGTGCCGCCGCCGCCGCGGGGCGAGGGCCGTCGAGACGATGAGCAGCTTCTCCTCTACGCCCGTGACCTGCGCCATCTGCTCGAGATCGAGCGCGGCCAGCGCGTCCTCCTCCAGAACGCCTACAAGGAGACCGTCGCGGCGCTCGCGAGCGCGCTCGAGTCCAAGGACACGGGCACCCGGGCCCACTCGCAGCGGGTGCAGCGCTACGCGCTCGAGCTGGCGCGCTCCGTCAACCCCGAGCTCGTCGAGGACCCCAGTGCCGAGTACGGCTTCCTCCTTCACGACGTCGGCAAGATCGGGATCCCCGACCGCATCCTGCAGAAGCCCGGCCCGCTGAACGAGGGCGAGACGCGGCTCATGCGGACGCACACGCTGCTCGGCGAGCAGATGCTCGGCGGCGTGGCGTTTCTGGGCGGGGAGGGCCTCCGCATCGTGCGCTCCCACCACGAGCGGTGGGACGGCGAGGGCTACCCGGACGGGATCGAGGGCACCGACATCCCGTTCGCGGCGCGCATCTTCGCCGTCGCCGACGCTCTCGACGCCATGACGAGCGATCGCCCGTACCGCCCCGCGCAGACATGGGCCGAGGCCGGCCGGGAGATCGTCGGCGAGTCGCGAGCCCAGTTCGATCCCGCGGTCGTAAAGGCGTTCGTCGACCGCGAGGACCGCCTGCGCGCCATCCGCACCCAGTTCGCCGCGTAGCCCTCCCAAGTACTTGAGGGTGGCCCGCTCCCCGTTCTAGGTCTTGGCAGGGGGCGGCTCGGCGCCGATTCTTGCTGCATGCGGAGAGCGGCGCTCTGTCTCCTCCTCGTGCTGGCCCTGGCGCCGGCCGGGTGCGCGGGCGCCGAAGGACAGAAGGCGCAGGAGCTCCTTGCCCAGTCGGACCAGGCGCTCGCCCAGGTCAAGTCGATCCAGTTCTCGGGCCGCATGTGGATGGAGACGCCCGTCGGCGACTTCACGTTCATCATGACCGGCGGCGGGAACACGGCCAAGGGCGGCTCCTCGTTCGCGACCATGCGCGCTCCGGACGTCCCGGAGTTCCCAGAGGTCACCGTCGTCATGCGCGGTGCGAAGGCCTGGATGAAGACGGCGGGCCGCTGGCAGAGCCTCCCGATGCCCCCCGGCCAGCCGACCGGGATCGAGCAGCTCGACTTCACGCAGTACGTCAAGGACGTGCAGGTCGACGAGGGCGCGACCGTCGGGGGCGAGCCGGCCGTGAAGATCACCGGCGTCCTCGACGCCGCCGGCCTTGTCGAGGGCATGTTCGGCCAGCTCGGCCTGGCAGCGGGCGGCGCGGTGCCGAATCTGTCCGAGAGCCTCGGCGACACGCGCGTCGTCATCTACATCTCCGAGGTGAGCCACCTCCCGCTGCGAACGCTTGTCGACCTGACTGTCGAGGCGGCGGGGGAGAAGGTGGAGATGCACCTCGACTACGCGATCGTCGGCGTGAACGAGCCCGTGAGGATCCCGGGCCCGCGCGCCTAGCCCTGCTGGCGCGGACCGCGTCTCTATACTCGCCGCCGTGGCGAGAAGCCGGGATGAGCCCGTGCGGTTGACGCGGATCTACACGCGGGCCGGAGACGCGGGGGAGACCAGCCTCGGCGAGGGGAGCCGCGTCCCGAAGACCGACCCGCGCATCGAGGCGTACGGCACGGTCGACGAGCTCAACTCGTTCCTCGGCCTCGCGCTCTCGGGCGAGCTCCCGGACGAGTTCCGCCCGTGGCTCGAGCAGATCCAGAACGACCTCTTCGACCTCGGCGCCGACCTCGCAGTCCCGCTGGACGACGATCGGCGCGAGCGGCTGCGCGTCACGGAGGGCCAGGTCGAGTGGCTGGAGGAGCTCTGCGACCTCGTCAACGCACGGCTCGAGCCGCTCAAGAGCTTCATCCTGCCGGGCGGGACGGAGGCGGCGGCGCGCCTGCACGTCGCGCGCGCCGTGTGCCGCCGTGCCGAGCGCCGCTCCGTCGCCCTCGCCGAGGCGCAGGGCGTCAACCCGACCGCGCTCGCCTACCTGAACCGGCTCTCCGACCTCCTCTTCATCCTCGCCCGGGCCGCGAACACCGGTTCCCAGGAGCCGCTGTGGAGGCCTGGGAGCTCGCAGTAGCGTTCGCCGGCGCGTTCGTCGCCGGCTTCCTCGGATCAATCGTCGGCCTCGTGCTGGGGAGCCTGCGCCTGCCTGCCGTCCTGCTCGCCTCCGGAAGCACGGCTGCCGCCGCCGGGACGAACATCGCCGTCAGCGCGGTGGCCGCGCTCACCGGTGGGCTCACGCATGCCCGCGCCGGGCGCGTCAGCTGGCGGATCGTCGCCTGGATGGCGCCGCCGTCGGTCCTCGGCGCGTTCGTCGGCGGCTTCTTCGCGCACGGTGTCCCTGGGGAGCTCCTGCTCGCGGCCATCGCGGCCGTCCTCGCCTGGAACGGCCTCGACCTGCTCTTCGAGCTGCGCGCAGCGCCGCACTCACGGCGGCCCCGGGTCGCGGCGGCCGTCTCCGGGGGCCTGATCGGGCTGCTCGGCGGCGCGGTCGGCCTCATCCTCGGGACGCTGCGCATGCCGGCTCTCATCCGGAGCGTGGGGCTCCCCGCCCACACCGCGGTCGGGACGAACCTCATAGTCGGGTTCTTCCTCGGCGCGGCCGGCTTCGCCGGCTCATCTGATCCGCTCGGAGGTCGAGTGGCTGGTGCTCGCTGTGAGCCTCGCCGGGGCGATCCCGGGAGCCTGGCTCGGCGCCCGCTTCACGGGCCGGATCGACGACCGGGCTCTGCGCCGGCTGATCGGGATCGCGCTCCTGGTCGTCGCAGCCACGATCGCCGCGACCGCTCTCAGCGAGGTCTTGTAGGAGCTCTAGAGGCCGAGGACGCGGCGGATCGCCTGGATGATCCGCTGATCCCAGAGGAGCACGTCGTCGCCGCTGCCCAGGCTGCGCGCCACGGCCGGGCGCCGGGCGCGGAGGCCCGCGGCGACCGCGATCGAGAAGGCCGCCGCCAGGAGGCCGAAGCCGAGCTCCTGCCGGAGCTCGCCGATGCCGGCGACCGTCGGGCTGACGAGGGGGAGGACGCGCCCGTGCTTGGGCTGGAGCGACTCCTCGACCGTGGTCGTGGGCGTCGTGGTCGTCGTAGGCGCCGGGGTCGTGGGCGTCGTGGGCGTCGCAGGCGGGGCGGACGGGCCGCTCGGGGGCGGGAAGGTCGTGTCGGGACGGCTCGCGGCACTCGTGCCCTTGGAGACCGTCAGCCCGATCTTCGCCCCGGCGGGCATGAGGCCGCTCTTGGCGCCCGCGACGACCTTGCCCTTGGGGACGCTCGACGAGGCCTTGTACCTGATCGTGCCGGTCTTGAAGCCGCGCTTCTTCAGGGCCGACTTGGCGGCGGCCAGCGTCAGCTTCGCAACCTTCGGGACGACCTTGAGCGCGCCGGTCTGCGGGCCGACGTTGCCGGCCTCGTCCACCGCGGCGACCTGGAAGGAGCGCGTGTCGGTGAGCTTGAGCGTGCCCATCGCGACGGAGCGGGCCGAGCCGTCGACCGACTTCACCAGGGCGCCGTTCGCGTAGATCCGGTAGGCGGAGACCAGGCCGGAGTTGTCGGTCGCCGCCGTCCACGAGAGCGAGAACGTGCCCTTGGAGACGGTGCCCTTGAAGTCTCCGGGCTTCGTGGGAGCCTGCGTGTCCTCGAGGAGCGTGAAGAGCGAGAGGTGGCGGGTGAGGATACGGACGTTCGTGCCGTCGTACTCGAATCCGTCCGTCCACGACGCCGGGAGCCCGCTGCCGGGAACCTCGGCGATCGGCCGCCACATGCCGCCTTCGAGAGTGGCCGGGATGACGTGCGCCTGGGTGTTGTCGATATCGATCGTCGAGCGGGAGCGAGAAGGACGTCACGGAGGAGCCGGCGAGCGCCCAGTACGCGGTCACGTCGAGGATCTCGCCGGCGGGCTCGAAGCCGCCGGAGCCGCCGGCGGCGGGCTGCGGATCGATGCGCACGACGAGCCAGTCGCCGGCGGGCGCGCCCGCCCAGGCGCCGGCCGGGACGGTCACGGTGGTCGTGTCGCTCGAGGAGCGCAGGGACATGGTCGAGCCGGACGAATTCTTCTCGACGTAGGGGTAGTCCGCCGTCGCGCCCGACCAGGTCGTGAAGTGGACGCGGATCGGCTGGCGGTTCCCCGCCAGGTCCTCGAGCTCACCGGCCAGCACGTGCGGCCCCGGCGAGAACGCCTGCGTGTACGTCACGGTGCTGCCGGAGACGCTCGGTGCCGGCGCGGCAGCGCCGTCGATCTGTGCGCCGGCGATACCGGCGACGTCCTCGCTCGCCACGATCGCGAGCGAGCTTGCCGAGGTGAGCGTCGTGCCGTCGGCGGGAGTGGAGGCGGTGAGGCTCGGCTTCGTGTTGTCGACGCGGCGGTCGCCGACCGGGGCGGAGGTCGTCGAGTTGCCGGCGTTGTCGGTGACGACGACGTGGAGGTCGTAGAGGCCGTCGGCGACGCCGGCGGTGTTCCACGAGGCCGCCACGGACGTCCAGGTGCCGGCGCCGGCCGGGGAGCGCTGGAAGGAGACGGTGGCGACGCCGGAGCCCGCGTCGCTCGCGCCGGCCGTCAGCGAGACGGTGCCGCTGAGGTACGGCGCCCGGGTCGTTCATCGTCGCGCCGGGGGCGGTGTTGTCGACGACGCGGTCCTCGACGACGGCGGACGGGCTGGAGTTGCCCACGTTGTCGGTGACGACGATCCGCAGGTCGTAGAGGCCGTCGGCGACGCCCGTCGTGTCCCAGTCGATGCTGTACGGGTCGGTCGTGTCGGTGTCGATCGACGTCCACGAGCCGGCGTTCGCGGGCGAGACCTGGAAGTCGACGCTCTGGACGCCGGCGCCCGTGTCGCTCGGGGAGGCCGTGAGGGTCACCGTGCCACGCAGATACTGGCCGGGGTCGGCGAGGCCGCCGCCGGGCGGCGTCGCGTCGATCGTCCAGGTGTGCGTGGCAGGCGTGCCGTCGACGTTGCCGGCGGCGTCGATCGCGCGCACCGAGAACGTGTGGCTGCCGTCGGCGAGGCCGGACAGGTTCTCCGGGCTCGAGCAGGCGCCCCAGGCGCCGCCGTCGAGGCGGCACTCGAAGGTCGAGGCGGGCTCGCTCGCCGAGAACTCGAAGGTGGGCGCGGAGGTCGGGCTCGGATCGGTAGGGGCGACGTCGATGGTCGTCTGCGGCGCGATCGTGTCGACCGTCCAGGTGTGCGTGGCAGGCGTGCCGTCGACGTTGCCGGCGGCGTCGGTCGCGCGCACGTGGAAGGTGTGGCTGCCCTCGGAGAGGCCGGCGTAGCCCTGCGGGCTGGAGCAGGCGCCCCACGAGCCGGCGTCGAGGCGGCACTCGAAGCTCGCGCCGCCCTCGCTGGCGCTGAAGTCGAAGCTCGCGGTCGCGCTCGTGCTCGGATCGGAGGGGGCGGAGTCGATAGTGGTCGCGGGGACGGTGCGATCGATCGTGACGTCCACGACGTCGCTGCCGGTGTTCGAGGCAGCGTCGGTGGCGACGGCGCGCAGGGCGCGGTTGCCGTCGGCGTCGAGCGGCCACGAGGCCTCGTACGGAGCGGTCGCGTCGACGCCGAGCGAGACCCAGGAGCCGGTCGCGCAGGCCGCCGAGTCGTCCGAGCAGCGGAAGAGCTCGACGCCGGTGACGTCGCCGTCGGGGCTCGTCGCGCGCACGGTGTAGGGGTCGGCGTCGGAGGCGTTCACGAAGCCGCCGGGCTGCGTGATCGTCACGGACGGGGAGCCGGCGTCGACGAGCCAGGTGTAGGACTCCGGCGTCGTCTCCTGGTTACCGGCCGCGTCGGTCGCGCGGACGTCGAAGGTGTGGCTGCCGTCGAAGAGCGGGCCTGCCGTCGCCGGGCTCGAGCAGGCGCTCCAGGAGCCGCCGTCGAGGCGGCACTGGAAGCTGGAGCCGCCCTCGCTCGCCGAGAACTCAAAGGTCGGGGTGGTGTCGTTGGTCGGGTCGGCCGGCACGACCGAGAAGGACGAGTCCGGAGCGACCGTGTCGACCGTCCACGTGTAGGAGGCGGGGGTGGCGTCGGCGTTACCGGCGGCGTCGGTCGCACGCACGTCGAAGGTGTGGCTGCCGTCGGAGAGGAGCCCGACGGTCTCGGGGCTCGAGCAGGCCGCCCAGGCGCCGCCGTCGAGCCGGCACTCGAAGGTCGAGCCGGGCTCGCTCGCGGAAAACTCGAAGCTCGGAGCGTCGTCGTTGGACGGGTCCGCGGGCACGTCGTCGAGGGTCGTGTTCGGCGCCGCGGTGTCGATCGTCCACGTGTGCGTCGCGGGGGTCGGGTCGGTCAGGCCGGCCACGTCGGTGGCGCGCACCTGGAAGGTGTGGCTGCCGTCGCCGAGGCCTGCGTAGCTCGCCGGGCTCGTGCAGGCGCCCCAGGCGCCGCCGTCGATCCGGCACTCGAAGGTCGAGCCGGGCTCGCTCGAGGAGAACTCGAAGGCCGGGGAGGCGTCGGAGCTCGGGTCGCTGGGCGCGACGTCGATCGTCGTCTCCGGGGGGAGAAGGCCGACCTTCACCGTGCTGGTCGGGAGGTGTAGATCGGCCTCGTTGCCGACGCGGTCGGAGACGCGGTAGCGGTACTGGGCGCACAGGCCGGTAGCGACCGTGTCGGGGCTCGTGACCGCGCTCCAGCCGCCGACGAACGGGGCGCACACGCCTGCCACGAGGACGGAGGTGCGCCGCTCGAGGACGCCCGAGGAGGCGTCCACGCCGGAGAGCGCGTCCGTGCCGGCGTCGACCGTGACCGTGACCTGGCCGTCGAGGTCATAGCCGTCGGGATAGTCCACGGAGCCCCCGGTCGGGGCGGCCGTGTCGACCGTGACCGTGAACGTGTCGCTCGCCGTCAGGCCCGCGGCGTCATGCGCAGTGACCGTCTGGGAGCCGGACAGGTCGCCGAGACCGTAGGTCGTCGAGTACGGGCTCGTCGAGTCCTCGACGCCGCCGGGGAAGACGATCTTGTCGATCCCCGAGCCGGCGTCCGAGCTTGTCGACGAGACGTCGTAGCTGCCGGTCTCGTTCGTGTTGACGAAGATCTCGGCGCCGCTCACGTGCGCGTACGGGCTGGTCTCGTCGAGCGAGATCGCCGGTGCTCCCGGATTGGTCTGGTCGATCCGGATCGTGGCGGACGCGGTCCGGACCGTCTCGGCGTTGCCGACGTTGTCCACCGAGAAGTAGCGGATCACGTAGACGCCGTCGGCCGTCAGGTCGATGGACGTGCCCTCGTCGGAGCTGGTCGTCGGGACGCTGCCGTCGGTCGTGTAGTAGGTCGCGGCCACGCCCGAGCGCGCATCCGTCGGCGTCAGCGTGACCGTGACCGGCGCCGTCTGCCAGGTCGAGCCGATGGTGGCGGTGTCGTCGGTCGTGGACGGCGCCGAGATGTCCTCGGTGACGTCGAAGTCGGAGTCCGTCGTATTGCCGGCGCGGTCGTGGGCGGTGACGGTCTCGGTGCCGAGGAGGTCGTCGAAGTCGTAGGTGGCCGCATACGGCGCGCTCGTGTCGTCGACGCCGCCGGGGAAGGCGACCTTGTCGATGCCGGAGGCGGCGTCGGAGGTGGAGGCCTCGACGTCGTAGGAGCCTGTCTCATTCGTGTTCACGAAGATCTCGGTGCCGACGACGTGGGCGTAGGGGCTCGACTCGTCCAGCGTGAGCACCGGCGCTGCCGGGTTGACGAGGTCGACCTTGACGACGTTCGACGAGGTGTAGACGGCCTCGTTGCCGACGCGGTCGGAGACGCGATAGCGGTACTGGGCGCAGAGGCCGGAGGAGATCGTGTCGGGGCTCGTCACCGTGCTCCAGCCGCCGGCGAAGGCGTCGCAGGAGCCGTCGGTGAGGGCCGCGGTGCGGCGCTCGAGCACGGCCGAGGCCGGGGCGACGCCGGAGAGCGCGTCGGTGCCGGCGTCGACCGAGATCGTGACGTCGCCGTCGACGTCGTAGCCGTTGGGGTAGGCCACGGAGCCGCCGGCCGGCTCGGCCGTGTCCGGCGTGACCGTGAACGGGCTCGACGCGGTCAGGTCGACGCCGTTGAAGGCCGTGACGGTCTGGGCGCCGGAGAGGTCGCCGAAGCCGTAGCTCGCGGAGTACGGGCTCGAGGAGTCGTCCGTCGGGCCGGGGAAGCGGATCTTGTCGATGCCGGAGTGCGCGTCGGAGCTCGCGGCGTCGACGTCGTAGCTGCCCGTCTCGTCCGTGTTCACGAAGATCTCGGTGCCGCTCACGTAGGCGTGCGGGCCCGACTCGGAGAGCGTCAAGACCGGGGCGGACGGGGCGGAGTTGTCCACCGTGACCGTGCGCGTCGTCGACGTGAACGTGTTCCCGGCCTCGTCGGTGGTGACGACGTGCAGGTCGTAGTCGCCGTCGGCCAGCGAGGTCGTGTCCCAGCTCACGGAGTAGGGAGCGCTCGAGTCGGTGTCGATCGTCGTCCAGGCGCCGCCGCCCGCAGGCCGACGCTGGAACTCGGCGGTGTTCACGCCCGAGCCGGTATCGGCCGAGTTGGAGGAGACGGCGAGCGTAGCGGTGACGAAGGAGGTGTCGGCCGGGGCGGTCAGCGAGCCGGTCGGGTCGGTGCGGTCGATCGTGACGTCGACGACATCCTCGCCGGTGTTCCCGGCGCCGTCCGTGGCGACGGCGCGCAGGGCGCGGTTGCCGTCGGCGTCGATCGTCCACGAGGCCGAATACGGGGCGGTCGAGTCGACGCCGAGCGAGACCCAGGAGCCGGTGGCGCAGCCCGCGCTCGCGTTCGAGCAGCTGAAGAGCTCCACCTGGTCGACGTCGCTGTCGGGCGTCGACGCGGTGACGGTGACGGGATCGGAGGTGGCGCCGTTGACGAAGCCGGCCGGCGCGGTGACCGTGACGCTCGGCGCGTCGTTGTCCACCGTGACCGTGCGCGCCGTCGACGTGAACGTGTTCCCGGCCTCGTCGGTGGTGACGACGTGCAGGTCGTAGTCGCCGTCGGCCAGCGAGGTCGTGTCCCAGCTCACCGGAGTAGGGAGCGCTCGAGTCGGTGTCGATCGTCGTCCAGGCGCCGCCGCCCGCAGGCCGGCGCTGGAACTCGGCGGTGTCCACGCCCGAGCCGGCTATCGGCCGAGTTGGAGGAGACGGTCGCGGAGCTGCCGCCGAGGACGGCCGCGTCGGGCGGGGAGGTCAGCGAGCCCGTCGGGTTCGTGTTGTCGACCTCCACGTCCTGGATCGCCGAGTCGCGCGTGTTGCCCGCGCGGTCGGTCGCGCGCACCAGCGACGCGGACGTCGCCGTCGGCAGGCTGGCGTCGTCCACGTGACGCTGTAGTTCGGCCCGGTCGTGCTCGACCCGATCGGCGTCGACGGAGTGCAGGAGGCGCCCGCGCAGTACAGGTAGGAGAGCTGAGTCGACGCCAGAGGTCGCGTCGGCGGCCGAGCCGGTCAGCTCCTGGCCGTTCCGGATCGCGGCTCGGAAGGGTGTCGAGCGTCGCCGCGCTCGGGGGCGTGTTGTCCACCGTGACCGTGCGCGTCGCCGACGTGAACGTGTTCCCGGCCTCGTCGGTCGTGACGACGCGCAGGTCGTAGTCGCCGTCGGCCAGCGAGGTCGTGTCCCAGCTCACGGAGTAGGGAGCGCTCGAGTCGGTGTCGATCGTCGTCCAGGCGCCGCCGCCCGCGGGCCGGCGCTGGAACTCGGCGGTGTTCACGCCCGAGCCGGTATCGGCCGAGTCCGAGGAGACGGTCACGGAGCTGCCGCGGAGCGCTGCGCCGTCGGCCGGCGCGGTCAGGGAGCCGCTCGGGTCGGTCGCGTCGTAGTCGAACGTGCGGCTTGCCGGGGTCTCCGTGTTGGCGGCGGCATCGAGCGCGCGCACCCGCACCGTGTAGGTCGCCGTCCGCGGGGAAGTTGGAGGAGTCGAAGTCGTACGACCAGTCGCCGGCGGCGAGGGTGGCGTCGTTCCAGACCTCGCTCGCGCTCGTGAAGCCGGAGCCGTCCCAGTAGTTGCCGGAGCCCTGGCGGATGGACACCTGCACGCTCGCGACGCCCGAGCCGGAGCCGTCGCCGTAGCTGCCGCAGAGGCCGGCCGTGGCGCAGCCCGCGTCCCAGCCGGTCGCGTTGTACTCGCCGCTGGCGGCCGGGAAGGTGGTCGTCGAGGAGGGCGCCGTCGTGTCCACGAGCCAGGTGGAGGAGGCTGCGGAGCCGTCCGTGTTGCCGGCCGCGTCGGTGGCGCGCACGTGGAAGGTGTGGCTGCCGTCGGCCAAGCTGGTGTAGCTCTTGGGGCTGGTGCAGGCGCCCCAGGCGCCCCCGTCGATCCGGCACTCGAAGGTGGAGCCGGGCTCGCTCGAGGAGAAGTCGAAGTCGGCGTCGGTCGAGGCGGTCGGGTCGGCCGGGTTGGAGTCGATGGTCGTCTGCGGGGCCGCGCGGTCGATCGTGAACGTGCGGCTGGAGGCGCTCTCCGTGTTGCCCGCGTCGTCGACCGCGCGGAGCCGTACCGTGTAGGAGCCGTCCGCCGGAAAGTCGGAGGAGTCGAAGTCATACGACCAGTCGCCGGCGGCGAGCGTGGCGTCGTTCCAGATTTCGCTCGCGCTCGTAAAGCCGGAGCCGTCCCAGTAGTTTCCGGAGCCGCGCCGGATGGAGACCTCGACGTCCACGACGCCGCTGCCCGAGCTGTCGGAGTACGTCCCGCACAGACCGGCGGTCGAGCACCCGGCGGCCCACGCGGCCGCCGTGTAGCTGGCCGAGGCCGTTGGGAAGGTCGCCGTGGAGGAGGGAGCGACGGTGTCGATCGTCCAGCTGAAGCTCGCGGGGCCGCCGTCCGTGTTGCCGGCCACGTCGGTAGCGCGCACCTCGAAGCTGTGGCCGCCGTCGAGGAGACCGGTGTAGCCCGTCGGGCTGGTGCAGGCGCCCCAGGCGCCGCCGTCGATGGCGCACTCGAACGTCGAACCGGGCTCGTTGGAGGAGAAGTCGAAGCTGGCCGACGTCGAGCTCGTGGGGTCGGCCATGGTCGAGTCGATCGTCGTCTCGGGCTCGGTCGAGTCGAAGGTGAACGTCCGGCTCGAGGCGCCCTCCGTGTTGCCCGCGACGTCGCGGGCACGGACGCGCACCGTGTAGGAGCCGTCCGCCGGGAAGTCCGCCGCGTCGAAGTCATACGACCAGTCGCCGGCGGCGAGCGTGGCGTCGTTCCAGATCTCGCTCGCGCTCGTGAAGCCGGAGCCGTCCCAGTAGTCGCCGGTGCCCTGGCGGATGGAGAGCTCGACCTCGGCGACCCCGGAGGTGCCGTCAGAGTAGGTGCCGCAGAGGCCGGCCGCCGTGCAGCCCGCGTCCCAGCCGGCGACGTTGTAGGTTCCGGCGGCTCCGGGGAAGCTGGTCGTGGAGGCCGGCGCCGTCGCGTCGAGCTCGAAGGTCCGGCTGGAAGCGGTCTCCGTGTTGCCGGCGTCGTCGCGGGCCCGCGCCCGCACCGTGAAGTCGCCGTCGGCCGGGAAGTCGGAGGAGTCGAAGTCGTACGCCCAGTCGCCGGCGGCGAGTGTGGCGTCGTTCCAGATCTCGCTCGCGCTCGTGAAGCCGGAGCCGTCCCAGTAGTCGCCGGTGCCCTGGCGGATGGAGACTTCGACCTCGCGACGCCGGAGCCGGAGCCGTCGCCGTAGCTGCCGCAGAGGCCGGCGGCGGCGCAGCCTGCGTCCCACTCGGTCGCGGTGTAGCTGCCGGAGGCGGCGGGGAAGGTGGTCGTCGAGGAAGGCGCCGTCGTGTCCACGAGCCAGGTGTAGGAGGCGGCGGAGCCGTCCGTGTTGCCGACGACGTCGGTGGCGCGCACCTGGAAGGTGTGGCTGCCCTCGGCCAAGCTGGTGTAGCTCTTGGGGCTGGTGCAGGCGCCCCAGGCGCCCCCGTCGATCCGGCACTCGAAGGTCGAGCCGGGCTCGCTCGAGGAGAAGTCGAAGTCTGCGTCGGTCGAGGCGGTCGGGTCGGCCGGGTTGGAGTCGATGGTCGTCTGCGGGGCCGCGCGGTCGATCGTGAACGTGCGGCTCGCCGGGGTCTCCGTGTTGGCGGCGGCATCGAGCGCGCGCACCCGCACCGTGTAGGCCCCGTCGGCGGGGAAGCTGCCCGCGGCGAAGCCGTACGACCAGGTGCCGGCGGCCAGGCTGGCGCTGTTCCAGACCTCGCTGCCGCTCGCGAAGCCGGAGCCGTCCCAGTAGTTGCCGGAGCCCTGGCGGATGGACACCTGTACGCTCGCGACCCCGGAGCCGGTCCCGTCCCGATAGGTCCCGCAGAGGCCGGCCGTGGCGCAGCCCGCCGCCCAGCCGCTTGCGTTGTACTCGCCGCTGGCCGCCGGGAAGGTGGTGGTGGAGCTGGGCGCCGTCGTGTCCACCAGCCAGGTGGAGGAGGCTGCCGAGCCGTCCGTGTTGCCGGCCACGTCGGTGGCGCGCACGTCGAAGGTGTGGCTGCCGTCGGCGAGGCTCGCATAGCTCTTGGGGCTGGTGCAGGCGCCCCAGGCGCCCCCGTCGATCCGGCACTCGAAGGTGGAGCCGGGCTCGCTCGAGGAGAAGTCGAAGTCGGCGTCGGTCGAGGCGGTCGGGTCGGCCGGGTTGGAGTCGATGGTCGTCTGCGGGGCCGCGCGGTCGATCGTGAACGTGCGGCTGGAGGCGGTCTCGACGTTTCCGGCCACGTCGGTCGCGCGCACGCGAATCGTGTAGCTGCCGTCGGCGGGGAAGCTGGCGGCGGCGAAGGCATACGACCAGTTGCCCGCAGCGATCGTCGTCGTGTTCCAGACCTCGCTGCCGCTCGAGAAGGAGCCGCCGCTCCAGTAGTTGCCGCTGCCCTGGCGGATGGAGATTTGCACCTGGGAGACGCCCGAGCCGGCGTCCGAGTAGGTGCCGCAGTAGCCGATCGTGCCGCAGCCCGCGTTCCAGCCGGCGGTGTTGTAGGTGACGGAGGAGGCGGGGAAGGTCGTGGTCGAGGCGGCCGCCGTGTTGTCGATCCGGAACGTGCGCGAGGGGCCGGTCTCGGTGTTCTGCGCGTCGTCGCGCGCGCGCACGTGGACCGTGTACTCGCCCTCGGCGGGGAAGCTCGACGCCGGGAAGGCGAGCGACCAGTTGCCGCCTGCGAGGCCGGCGGTCTGGTACGTCTCGCTTCCGGACGAGAACGAGGCGCCGTTCCAGTAGAGCCCGGTCGAGACGCGCTGGATCGAGACCTGGACAGCCTGGACGCCGGACAGGGCATCGGAGTGCGTGCCGCAGAAGCCGCTCGTCGCGCAGCCCGCGTTCCAGGTGGCGTCGGTGTAGTTGTCCCCGGAGGCAGGGAAGGTAAAGAGGGCGCTCGGGTTCGTCGTGTCGTACGTGAACGTCCGGCTCGACGGGCTCTCCGTGTTCGCCACGGCGTCCTCCGCACGCACCCGCACGGTGTAGCTGCCGTCGGCCGGGAAGCTGCCGGCCGCGAAGCCGTACGACCAGCTTCCGGCGGCGAGGCTCGCGGTGTTCCAGACCTCGGAGCCGCTGGAGAAGCCCGAGCCGTTCCAGTAGTTGCCCGCGCCCTGGCGGATCGAGACCTGCACCTGTGCGACCCCCGAGCCGGAGCCGTCCGAATACGTGCCGCAGAGGCCGGCCGTGGCGCAGCCCGCGGCCCAACCGGTCGCGTTGTACTCGCCGCTCGCCGCAGGGGACGCCGTCGTGGAGCTCGGTGCTGTCGTGTCTACAAGCCAGGTGTACGAGGCTGGCGAGCCGTCCTGGTTCCCGGCGCCGTCGGTAGCGCGTGCGTCGAACGTGTGGCTGCCGTCCGAGAGGCTCGTGTAGCTCTTGGGGCTCGTGCAGGCGCCCCAGGCGCCCCCGTCGATCCGGCACTCGAACGTGGAGCCGCCCTCGCTCGAGGAGAAGTCGAAGTTCGCGGAGCTCGACCCCGTCGGATCCGGCGGGCTCGAGTCGATCGTCGTCTGGGGCGCGGTCGGGTCGATCGTGAACGTCCGGCTCGAAGGGGTCTCGGCGTTGGAGGCACTGTCGACGGCGCCGACGCGGACGGTGTAGCTGCCGTCGGCGGGGAAGTCGGCGGCGTCGAACGCGTACGACCAGTCGCCCGCAGAGAGGCTCGCCGCGTTCCAGACCTCGGAGGCGCTCGTGAAGCCCGACCCGTCCCAGTAGTTGCCTGAGCCCTGGCGGAGCGAGATCTGAACCTGGGCGACGCCCGAGCCGCCGTCGGAGTGTGTTCCGCACAACCCGATCGTCCCGCAGCCTGCGTTCCAGCTGGCGGTGTTGTACGTCCCGGACGAGGCCGGGAAGGTCGTGGTCGAGGTCGGGGCGGTGTTGTCGACCCGGCGGTCCTCGATGATCGTCGAGTTGGTCACGTTGCTCGCGGAGTCGGTGACTACGACGCGAAGGTCGTAGAGCCCGTCGGCGACCGCGGTCGTGTCGAAGGAGGCCGTGTACGGCGAAGTCGTGTCGGCAGTCCCGATGTCCGTCCAAGTCCCGGCATTCGCCGGCGAGCGCTGGAACAGGACGCTGGCTACCGCCGAGTCGGTGTCGGCTGCGGCGCCCGTGAGAATGACCGTGCCGGCGAGGGGCGAACCGGGGTCGGTCAGAGCGCCGCTCGGAGCGACGTTGTCGACGTTGAAGGAGACCTGGTGGCCGACGACGCGTCCGGAAGTGCTGGCGCTGGAGGTCTTGCTCCCAGTGGCCCCGGCGCCTGCCTGCGTCATGTCGTCCGAGCCGATGCTCACGGCACCGGTCGTGCCGATCTCGTAGCGCTCGGACATGCCGGTCGCCGTCGAGTACGTGGAATTCGTGTTGCTCGAGAAGAACGCGAGGACAAGCGCGTCGTTCGCGCCCGTCGTAATCGAGGCCGCGGTTACGGTCGTCGTGTTGTTCGCCGTCGTGGCGGCCCCGACCACGTCGAGGGGGGCCGAGGCCTTGACGCCGTAGTACGCGCTCATCCCTCCGCCTGCCGGTTGGGTCCCGGTCCACGTCCACGTGTACGAGGCGGGCTCGGAGGCGCCGGCGACCCGGTAGTAGGTCGCTTGCCGGATGAAGCTCCCGTTGTTCGTTCCACCAGCGACCGTCCAGCCGCTCGGCGTGTTGATCGCCGCGTTGCCCACCCGCGCGATGTGCGCCACGAGCAGGTCGTTGGCCTGGACGCCCGCGGGCACGCTGACGACCAGCGAGGTGGCTCCAGTGGTGGTCGCCGTCTGTGCCGCACGATGCGTGACGGCCGGGTCGATGACGTAGGGGAGGGGGAGGTCGCGGTCGTCGAGTTGGAGCGTTAGCACCCAGCCCGAGTCTCCCTCCTCCAGGCCCCAGCGCAGCCCCTCCCGCGTGATGTCCTTGCCGTCGGTGTCGAGGATGCGCACCGGGTCGATGGCGATGCTCGTGACGCGGTGGCGGGTCGGATCGAGGAAGGTGACGGCGCCGTCGCGCCCGAGGCGGGGATGAAGCCTCGACGCGAGCTGCCAGCGCCAGGTCTTCTCGCCCTGCCGCTCGGTGACCGTGAGGAACTCCTCCGTCTCGCGCCCGTTGACCACGATCGTCTCCGTGCCGAAGTTCGTCTCGCGCGTGACACCGTGGACGTGGCGCCGCCACTTCGCGCCGCCGACGTCCTCGGAGACGACGGAGACGGACACGCCCCAGTGCGACACCGTGTAGCCCTGGTCGTGGATGCGGACGCCGACACCTGTGGCGGGCGTGCGCTCCAGCGGCGCCTCGGCCTTCTCGGGGCCGAGGTCGTCGGCGAGGAAGCCCGGCATGCTCGTGTCGAGCTGCCCGACGCCCGCGAGGACGATGACCGCTAGGAAGACCGCAGCGGCGGCCGCGATGGCAGCGGCGGTCCTCACGGGGGAGGAGCCGCGCAGAGCGGCGGCCGGCTCGACATCAGCCGAGCCGGTCTCCGTGGGCCGCAGGGGAGGGAGTGGTGTCATGTTCTCTGGCGCGCGTTAAACGCTCTCGTGGTCGAACGCATCGGTGCTGGGCGTAGGCTCCGGGGCGCGATCCGGTATGAAAACAGGATGAGCACCCGCGAAGCACCCATGCGGGTGAGGCCTGGCTCACCCGGACAGGGGAGGGCTCTAAGCCTCGACTTGAGCTAGAGGGTTTGCGAGCGAGCGCCGCGCATCAGCGTAGAATTGGCGGCACATGGCCACGACCGAGGACCGCCCGGGTCTCGACGCCACCGAGGAGTGGCGCCGGGACCTGTACGCCGCTAAGCCCGAGCGCGACGCGCTCTTCACGACCATGTCCGGGCTCCCGGTCGAGCCCCTCTACACGCCCGACAACGTCGAGGTCGACTACGAGCGCGACCTCGGCTACCCGGGGGTCTATCCGTACACGCGCGGGGTCTACCCCTCCATGCACCGCGGCAAGCTCTGGACGATGCGGCAGTTCGCCGGCTTCGGCACCGCCGAGGAGACGAACGTCCGCTTCCGCTATCTCCTCGAGCACGGGCAGACGGGGCTCTCCACCGCCTTCGACATGCCCTCCCTCATGGGCTACGACTCGGATCACCCGAAGTCCCTCGGCGAGGTCGGCCGCGAGGGCGTTGCCATCGACTCGCTCGAGGACATGGAGCAGCTCTTCGCGGGCATCCCGCTCGACGAGGTCTCCACGTCGATGACGATCAACGCGCCGGCGGCGATGCTCCTCGCCTTCTACATCTGTGTGGCCGAGAACCACGGCGTCTCGCGCGAGCAGCTCCGGGGGACGATCCAGACGGACATCCTCAAGGAGTACATCGCGCAGAAGGAGTGGATCTTCCCGCCCGAGCCGTCGATGCGCCTGTGCGTGGACATGATCGAGTTCTGCGCGCGCGAGGTTCCCCAGTGGCACCCGGTCTCCATCTCGGGCTACCACATCCGCGAGGCCGGCTCGACCGCGGCGCAGGAGCTCGCCTTCACCCTCGCCGACGGGTTCGCCTATGTCGAGGCTGCCATGGCCCGCGGGCTCGAGGTCGACGAGTTCGCGCCCGCGGCTCTCGTTCTTCTTCAACGCGCACATCGACTTCTTCGAGGAGATCGCCAAGTACCGGGCGGCCCGGCGGATCTGGGCGCGCGAGCTGCGGGAGCGCTACGGCGCGAAGAGCCCGCGCTCGTGGCTCATGCGCTTCCATGCGCAGACGGCGGGGGTCTCCCTGACGGCGCAGCAGCCCGAGGTCAACATCGTGCGCACGGCGGTCGAGGCGCTCGCCGCCGTCCTCGGCGGCTGTCAGTCGCTGCACACGAACTCCTTCGACGAGGCGCTCGCCCTCCCGACCGAGCACGCGGTCAAGATCGCGCTTCGCACGCAGCAGGTCCTCGCCCACGAGACGGGAGTCGCGTCCACGATCGACCCGCTGGGCGGCTCGTACTTCGTCGAGGAGCTGACCAACCGCCTCGAGGCGGAGGCCTACGACTACTTCGAGCGCATCCGCCAGCTGGGCGGGGTCGTCCCGGCGATCAAGGAGAACTTCTTCCAGCGCGAGATCGCCGAGGCGTCCTTCCGGTTCCAGAGCGAGCTCGAGGCGGGACAGCGCGTCATCGTCGGCGTCAACCGGTATCAGGAGCCCGACGAGCAGTCGATCGAGCTCCTCAAGATCGACCAAGCGCTCGAGGACAAGCAGATCGCCCGGGTCAAGTCTCTGCGCGGCCGGCGGGACGCGGCGGCGGCCGAGGCGGCCCTCGCCCGGCTCAGCGCCGACGCGGCGGTCGAGGACCAAAACCTCATGCCGGCCATCGTCGAGGCCTCGCGCGCGTACGTGACGATGGGCGAGATGTGCGACGCGCTGCGGGAGGTCTGGGGCACCTGGCGCGAGACTCCCGTGTTCTAGGAGTGTTCTAGGAGTTCCTAGGATCTTCCAACGCGACACTCCTGTGGGAGTCCCACCGAACGGCTAGTAGCCGCAGACCGGCCGGTCCAGTAGTCTCGCGTCACACGAGCGCCGGTTGGCCGCAGCCGACGCTCATTTGCGAGGGCGTCGTGAGCCTTCCCTCTGTACGGCCCTCGCACAGCGGGGCGAGCGGGCACTCCCGGAGACCAAGCGGGATGGCCCGCTTACCCCTTCCGGGGGATAGACGCGCGTGCTCAGCTCGGGAAGATTTCCGGAGCGCTCCTCCAGGGCGCGCGCGGCCGCCCCCGATTGGTCGGGGGGTGGCCGCGCCCGTTTCTCGGATCTTTCTGGCGGCCTGGATCAGGCCGCGGCGTTGCTCGCCGCCGCCTGGAGCGGAAGCAGTCCGTGCACCTGCGCCCACCGGCTTGCCTCGGTTCGATTCGAGACGTTGAGCTTCCGGTAGATGTTCGACAGGTGGAACTTGACGGTCTGCTCCGTCACCCAGAGCATGCGGGCGAGCTGCGCGTTCGAGTGCCCCTCGGCCACGAGCGTCAAGATCTCGAGCTCACGCCGAGTGAGGCCCCACGCCTCTTCGATCGACTCGCGGGTGCGCTGGCGCCTGCCGTTGTTCCCGCGGGCGAGGTAGATGGAGTGGTCGAACGCCTGCCGGATCGCCGAGGCGAGGTCGTCGGCATGGGCCGTCTTGAGGACGTACGCCTCAGCGCCGGCGGCGAGTGCCGCGTCGACGTACTGAGGGTCGCTATACGCCGAGAGGACGATCACCTTGAGCTCAGGCGCCCGCTGCTTCGCAAGCGCAAGGCACTCCAGGCCGTCCATCTCGCCCGAGCTCATCTCGATCCCGGTAACAAGCAGGCTGGGCCGATGCTCCTCGATCAGCGCGAGGACATGGTCGGGCGAGGTCGCCTTCCCCTTGACCTCGACCCCGATCCGGGCCAAGACCTGCTCCACCGCATCCAACCAGAGGGGATGCGAATCCAGCAGTACTGCAGTGCGATGCTCGGAAGGACTCATCGAAAGGGCCGCCTTTCGATCGGACTACACGAAGGACTTAGACCATAACTCATCTTTGGTCGTGTGCAAAGTCCCGGGAGAAACCTGTTGAAACTGGCACCAGCTGAGGGAGTCCACACCTGGGGATAGCTGGGAGCCCCAGCGGCGCCCCCTCGAACGGTTAGGAGGGGCTGGCGGAATGTCGCTCGGCACAGCCTGCGTTTCGCCAGCCCCTCCTAGGGGTGGCGGTCCAGCTCGCCGACCAGGAGGGGCGGCGCGTGCAGGTACTCGGCGGCCCGGCGCTTGCGTTCGATGTCCTCGTAGACCCGCTCGACGACCTCGACGTCGAGGCCCGTGGCGGCTGCAGCCGACTCCGCAGGGAGGCCCTGGTTGCGGGCGTAGAGGCAGAGGTCGAGCTTGTCGAACGGGACGGAGAAGTAGAACTCCTCCTGACTCTGCTCGAGGGCGTACGTGTCGGTCGTCGGCGGGCGCTCGCGGATCTCCGCCGGCACGCCGAGAGCCTCGGCGAGCTGGTAGACCTGGGTCTTGTAGAGGTGGGCGATCGGCTTCACGTCTGCCGAGCCGTCACCGTTCTTGACGAAGAAGCCCTGGTCGTACTCGAGGCGGTTCGGCGTCCCCACGACCGCGTAGTCGAGGCGGTCGGCATGGTAGTACTCGAGCATCTTGCGGACGCGCTGCTTGAAGTTCGTCGCGGCGACGACCTCGCGGTAGGCGGTCGCGGTCAGCCGCGCCTCACGGCGCTCGCCCCCGGGAGACTCCGCCACGACGCTGAAGAGGCTGTAGCGCGAGCCGCCGAGCAGGCTCGGCAAGACGATCTTCGCCTTCCAGCCGAGGCCGTACTCCGGCAGCACGGTGCGGATGGCGGCGTCGCGTCGCTCGTAGCAGCCGGCGGCCTGGAGCAGCTCGGTGATGTCCTCGAGGACGGTCGCGACGCCGGCCGCATCCGCCGAGACGCGCGAGAGGTCGAGGGTGTCGGAGGCGGACTCGCCCTCCGGCATGAGGACTCCCAGCACGCGCTCCGGCCCGAAGGCCCGGGCGCTGAGGTGGGCGACGAGGCTCGAGTCGACGCCGCCCGAGAGCCCCACGACGGCGCCGCGCCGGCGCAGGTCCCTGTAGACGACCTCGCGAAGGCGCTCCGCGATCTCGTCGACGGTTCGCCCCGCGTCGAGGCGGAGTGCCTCGACGGTCAGCTCAGCCGGCACGCTTCTCGCCGACGAAGCGGGTGATGCTCGCGATCGAGTCGAGGTTCTCGGGGAGGACCTCCTCGTCTGCGATCTCGACCTCGTAGCGCTCCTCGATAAAGCCGATCAGCTCGAGCACGCCGGTCGAGTCGATGACGCCGACCTCGATCAGCGAGTCGTCGGGGTCGAGGGTGACGCCGTCCGCGCTCAGCGGGAAGTTGTCCTTCAGGAACTGCCGGACTTCGTGCTCGATGGCATCGGGGCTGGGCATGACGGGCAAAGAGAAGTCGCCTCCGCGGCGACCCGACTGAGCATACCAGCGGCCTGTGGGGCTTTCGACCAGTTTGTAGAACCCGTTTCAAGACGAAGCCCTGAGCCGCCGGGCCGCGCTGGTCGGCGCGATGCCGCGTCCTCGGTTGCGCCCGTAGCCTCCGGCTACGAACGCGCCCTGCGTCCTTGCCTCGCACTCGCCCAGCGCACCCCGGCGACGAGGCGTCATCTCGAAACGGGTTCTTTCCTGCCCTTGCCGCAGGTCCGGCTCGCCCGTATCGTCAGGTGGATGTGCGGCATCGCCGGGATCTACGCGCGCCCTGGCTCCGAGGCGCCCCAGGAGCTCCTGCTGACCATGGCCGGGGAGCTCCGCCACCGCGGGCCCGACGGCACCGGCCTGTACCGGGACGGCCGCTTCGGGATGACGAACAACCGCCTCGCCATCGTCGACCTCGCGGGGGGCGACCAGCCGCTCTCGAGCGCAGACGGCCGCTACTGGGTGATGCAAAACGGCGAGATCTACAACTACGTCGAGCTGCAGGCCGAGCTCGAGGGCCTCGGCCACCGGTTCGCGACGACGAGCGACACCGAGGTGATCGCGCAGGCATACGCGGAGTGGGGGCCGGCGTGCCTCGACCGGCTCAACGGCGACTTCGCGTTCGCCGTGTGGGACCGGCGCGAGCAGGAGCTCTTCCTCGCCCGCGACCGCTTCGGCGTCCGGCCGCTGTTCGTCGCGGAGCTCGGCGGCGACTTCGTGTTCGCCTCGGAGATGAAGGCGATCCTCCGGCACCCCTCCGCCCGGCGCGAGCTCGACCCCGCGGGCCTCGTCGAGAGCTTCACGACCTGGTGCATCTCGCCGGACGCGTCCTCGTTCCCCGGCATCCGGGAGCTGGCGCCGGCGCACTACCTGCGCGCCGGCCCGGACGGCATCCGCGAGGAGCGGCGCTGGTGGGATCTCCGTTTCTCGGACGCCGGCGACGTCTCCCCGGCCGAGCGCTCCGCGCTCGCCGAGGAGCTCGACGCGCTCCTCGGGGACGCCACGCGCCTGCGACTGCGCGCCGACGTTCCCGTGGCCGCGTACCTGAGCGGCGGGCTCGACTCCTCCGCGATCGTCGCGCACGCGCTCGAGCAGATGGACGAGACGCTCTACAGCTTCGGGATCGGCTTCGAGGATCCCCGCTTCGACGAGAGCGCCTTCCAGGACCGCCTCACCGGTGACCGCGGGCTCAGCCTCACCCGCGTCACGATCGGAGCGCGGGACATCGCCGAGCTCCTGCCGCACACGGTCGAGATGGCCGAGAAGCCGACGCTCCGCACGGCGCCGTCGCCGCTCCTGCGCCTGTCGGGGGCGGTGCAGGACGCCGGGCTGAAGGTGGTCACGACCGGCGAGGGCGCCGACGAGCTCTTCGGCGGCTACGACCTCTTCCGCGAGAACGCCGTTCGCCACTTCTGGGCGCGCGAGCCGGAGTCGGAGCTGCGGCCGCTGCTCCTCACCCGCCTGAACGCCTTCATCGGTAAGGACCTCAAGCGCTCCGGCGCGTTCCTCGTCGGCTTCTACCGCAAGGGCCTGACCGAGACGGACGACCCGCTCTACAGCCACCGCATCCGCTTCGCGAACACGTCGCGGCTGCTCGCGCTCCTCCAGGGAGACGTGGTCGCGCAGGCTGCCGAGCGCGGCGACCCGGCCGAGCGGCTCGAGGCGCGGCTGCCCTCCTGGTTCATGGAGATGACGCCGCTCGGGCGCGCCCAGTACCTCGAGATCACGACCTTCCTGGAGGGCTACCTGCTGCACTCCCAGGGTGACCGGATGCTCATGGGCCATTCCATCGAGGGCCGCTTCCCGTTCCTCGACTACCGCGTCGCGGAGTTCGCGGCCGGCCTGCCCGACCAGCTCCGCCTGCGCGGGCTGACGGAGAAGTACCTCCTGCGCAAGGCCGTCGAGCACCGGCTCCCGTCCGAGATCGCCGCGCGCAAGAAGCGGCCGTACCGCGCGCCCATCGTCGGCGCGTTCGTCGGCCCGGACGCGCCGGCGTACGTGCACGAGCTGCTCGACGAGCGGCGCCTCGCGGACGCCGGGCTCTTCTCACCGGAGCTCGTCGCCCGCCTGGTGCGCAAGTGCGAGGCAGGCGCGCCGCGCGCCGCGGTCA
Source organism: uncultured Actinomycetes bacterium (assembly GCA_963794055.1). GTDB lineage: Bacteria > Actinomycetota > Thermoleophilia > Gaiellales > Gaiellaceae > JAIBJN01. The sequence continues at coordinate 102,048 of CAWCCL010000017.1, read as the reverse complement.
GCGAGACCGACGAGATGGCGCTCGTCGGCGTCTTGTCCGTCATGCTCCTCCACGACCGCTTCGTGGACAGTCCGCGACTCGCCGAGCCGCTCGTCCCCGACCGCGTCGTCGTCGGCGGCGAGGTGCGCCTCCCGCAGGCGCCGGCGGCGGCGACCGCGACCGCATGAACGTCCGCCTGCTCCACGAAACGCTGCTCGCCTCGGCGGAGCGCGTGCCCGAGCGCGAGGCCGTCGTCGCCGGCGTGGAGCGGCTCGCCTACGCGGAGCTGCTCGACCGCACCCTGCGGCTCGCGCGGGCGCTCCAGGAGCTCGGCGTCGGCCGGGGAGACCGCGTGGCGGTCTTCATGGACAACTCGGCCGGCTGCGCGACGGCGATCTACGCGACGCTCCTCGCCGGCGGCGTCTTCGTCGTCGTCAACCCGCAGACGAAGGAGGACAAGCTCCTCTACGTGCTGGACGACTGCGAGGCGGCCGTACTCCTCACCGAGGGGAGCCTGACGCGCACGGCCCTCGCCGCCGCGGCGTCCGCGCCGAGCGTGAAGGCGGTCGTCGCCGACTCGCCGCCGAAGGGCGTCGAGGGCGCGCTCGTCTTCGGCGACGTTGTCGCCGGCTCCGAGCCCGAGCCTCGCGCGGCGGGCACGATCCCGCTCGACCTGGCAGCGCTCATCTACACCTCAGGTAGCACCGGTTTCCCGAAGGGCGTGATGATGACCCACCAGAGCATGGTCTTCGCCGCCGGGAGCATCGCGCAGTACCTGCGGCTGGGCCCCGACGAGCGCATCCTCGGCCTGCTCCCGCTCGCCTTCGACTACGGCCTCTACCAGCTGCTGATGAACGTCCTCAAGGGCGGAACGCTCGTCCTCGAGCGCTCGTTCGCCTTCCCCGCGCAGATCGTCAAGCGGGTGCAGGAGGAGGAGGCCACGGTCTTTCCGGGCGTCCCGACCGTCTACGCGACGCTCCTGTCCATGCGTCGCGGCATGGAGTTCGAGCTGCCGAGCGTCCGCCGGGTGACGAACACCGCGGCCGCGCTCCCCGCGACCTTCCACGCGCGAGCTGGCGCGGATCTTCCCGAACGCGCTCGTGTTCGCCATGTACGGGCTGACCGAGTGCAAGCGCGTCAGCTACCTCGAGCCCGAGATCCTCGCCGAGAAGCCGACCTCGGTGGGGAAGGCCATCCCCGGGACCGAGACGATGGTGCTCCGCGAGGACGGCGCGCCGGTGGAGCCGGGGGAGACGGGCGTGCTCTACGTCCGCGGCCCGCACGTCATGGCCGGCTATTGGCGCAAGCCGGAGCAGACCGCTGAGATGATTGTCGAGGGGCCGCTCCCCGGGGAGCGAATGCTCTGCGCGCAGGATCACTTCACGGTGGACGAGGACGGCTTCCTCTACTTCGTCGGGCGGAGCGACGACATCATCAAGACGCGCGGCGAGAAGGTCAGCCCCATCGAGGTCGAGAACGCGATCTTCGACATCGAGGGCGTCAAGGAGGCGGCGGTCATCGGTGTCACGGACGAGCTCCTCGGCGAGGCGATCCGGGCGTTCGTCGTCCTCGACGCGGGCGCCACGCTGACCGAGCAGGACGTGATCGCCGCGTGCCGTACGCGGCTCGAGAACTTCATGGTCCCGCGGGAGGTCGAGTTCCTCGACGCGCTCCCGACGACGGCGACCGGCAAGGTTCGCCGCAAGAGCCTGAAGGATCCCGCGGAGGTCTGAGCCGATCGTTCCCCAGGCACGTCCACGGCGGACGTGTCAGGGGTCAGACCCCGGCCGTGGCCGCAGGGGACACGGCCACGGCCCCGCCGTCGTCTAGCGGCGGCGCGTCTCGTAGGGGAACTCGTCGCAGACGTTCCCCTCGAAGACGTTGTCCCTGGCGGTCGGCTCGACGCTGCAGGTCGAGACCGCGAAGGTGCAGAGGCCGACGGCGCCGGTGGCGAGCTCCTCCTCCCGCTCGGCCGGGTTTCCCGACCTGAAGAAGCTGTCGACGATGCGTACGCCCTGCGACACGCCGAGGTTGATCCCCCGCCGGCACGCCACGACGCGGCAGCGGATGCACTGATGGCCGGTGGGGACGACCTCGGCGATGCCGCCGACGGAGATGTCGATGCCGCCCGACGCGCCCGTGCACGTCGCCCGCTGCTCGTCCCAGTCGCCCACCTCGAGGTCGACGAAGACGATGTTCCGGGCTCCCTGTGCCTGGACGCCGTCCTGGTGCGACTCGGGGAAGCGTGGGCCGCAGTCGATGTTGCCCGTGATGTCGATGTCGTGGGCGTCGAGCTTGACGCTCAGCCCGTCGTTGACGCCGCCCCGAGTCCGGCCGTCGCCCTGGATGTCGAGGATGAGGTCGATTCCGTCGGTCCCGTCCCCGCGGCACCCCTCGCGGAGGTCGACCACCGGGCCGGACGTCTCGACAAAGGTCGTGAAGCGGGCGGTCACCTTGAGCGGCAGGGTGCCTCCGGCCTCCCGGGCGTAGCGCGCGAGCGGGCCCCGGCAACGCCACTGGCTGTCGGTGACGACGATCTCGGCGCCCGGGACACAGCCGCTCGTGTCGGCGTGGTTGCACCCCTCCGGGTCGAGCCGCTCGGTCGGGACGAAGGTGTCGGTGTCGACTTCGTCCGCCGCCGAGGTCGCCTCGCTGCCGTCGCCGTCCCCGTCGACGACGAGCATGGTCGCGCCGACGCCCGCGGCTACGCCGACGGCCACGAGGGCGAGGGCTGCGAGTGCCTTCTTCATCGAGGGTCGAGCTGCGGCGACGTCCCCGGCCGCCGGACCGCGCACGCTACCGGAAGGCCCTCGCTCAGCGGCGGACGACCATCAGGGACTTCGTCAGCCCGAAGAGCCTTTCCCGGTGGATCTCGCCGTCCGGGAAAAGGCGACGGAGGTCTTTCGCGGAGAGGAGGTTCGCCTCCTCCCACGAGCCCTTCTCCCTCCAGCCGAGCGTGAAGTGCCGGTTCAGCCAACGCTGCAGCCGCTCGGGGAAGAACTGGAAGAACGGGAACTGGTAGTGCGGCTCGATCGGGAACCAACGGTTCGGCGTCTGCACGTAGTAGCGCTCGGCCACGCGGCGGATCTCGCTGGCGAACGCGGGCTGCAGGTCCTTCGGGATGTGCTCGATCACGGAGCTCGAGAAGGCGAGCGGGAACTCCCTGTCGCCGAAGGGGAGCTTCGTCGCGTCGGCCACCTGCACCTCCACGTTCTCCTGGTCGAGCCACTTGCTGTCCAGCGGGTCGAGGTCGACGGCGACGATTTCGTTCGTCCGGTTGAAGCGCTCGAGCGCCGCGCCCGCGCCGGCGCCGACGTCGAGGATGCGTTCGCCGGGGTTGACGCGGCACAGCTCGAGGAACCGGCGGTAGCGGTTCTCTCGCCACCGGCGCACGCGGTCGCTCGTTTGCGCCCACCGACGGGTGCGCGCGTAGATGAACCCGGCCATGCGCCCTTCTTAGCACGGAATCCGCACGCTCACCCGGGCCGTGCCGGAAGACTGGCCGATCGGCGAGGCGGTGCCTGGGAAAGGGCCACCTACACTCCATGAATGGATCGCGAGCCCGTCGGAGTCCTGGGCGCCGGCTGGGTCGGCCTTGTCACGGCCGCCTGCTTCGCCGAGCTCGGACACGATGTCGTCGTCCGCGACGTTGCCCGCGAGCGGATCGAGCGCCTGCGCGCCGGAGACGTGCCCATCCACGAGGAGGGGCTCGAGGAGCTGCTCGCTCGCAACCGCGCCCGGGTCCATTTCACCCTCGACCTGAAGGACGTCCTCGACAATGCGCCGATCGCCTTCGTCTGTGTCGGCACGCCATCCTCGTACTCCGGCGACGCCGACCTGTCGGCCGTATGGCAGGTGGTCGACGAGCTCTCGGAGCTGAACGCCAAGCTCGTGCTCGTCATGAAGAGCACCGTGCCGGTGCGAACGGGCGAGCACGTCCGCGCGCGGCTCGACGCGTCCGGGCTCGAGCGGGTGGGCTACGTCTCGAACCCGGAGTTCCTCGCCGAGGGGACGGCGATCAGGAACTTCAACCAGCCGGACCGGGTGGTGGTCGGCTCGTTCGCTCGGCAGGACGGCGACCGGGTGGCGGCGCTCTACGAGCCGCTGGGCGCGCCGATCATCCGCACCGACGTCGCGTCGGCCGAGATGATCAAGCTCGCCTCCAACGCCGCGCTGATGACGCGGATCAGCTTCATCAACGAGATCGCGAACGTCTGCGAGCTCGTCGGCGCGGACGTGCAGGAGGTGGCGCGGGGTGTCGGGCTCGACCACCGGATCGGGGGGCACTTCCTCCGTGCCGGGATCGGCTACGGCGGCTCCTGCTTCCCCAAGGACGCCTCCGCCTTGAAGCAGCTGGCCGCGAACTCCGGCTACCACTTCCAGCTCCTGACCGCGGTGATCGAGGTGAACGAGCTTCAGAAGCGGCGCGTGGTCCACAAGCTGCAGGCGCACCTGGGCGACCTGCGCGGCCGGACCGTGGCCCTCCTCGGCCTGGCCTTCAAGCCGCACACGAACGACATGCGCGAGGCGCCGAGCCTCGTCCTTGCCCCGCGTCTCCAGAGCGAGGGGGCGATCGTCCGGGCCTGGGACCCGGTCGCCCTCGATGAGGCGCGCGACCTGATCGGCGGCGTCGAGCTCTGCGAAACCGTTCTCGAGGCCGTCGAGGAGGCTGACGCCGCCGTCATCGTCACCGAGTGGCCGGAGCTCCGCGGGCTCGCGTCCGCGGAGGTGCACCGGGCGATGCGGACGCCGCTGATCGTGGACGGGCGGAACCTGCTGGATCCCGCCGCGGTACAGGCGGCCGGCTTCGTCTACGAGGCGATCGGCAGGGCGAGGATGGGGGCCGTGCAGGCGTCGCCCGTGTAGCGGCTCAGCCCGCGGCGGTGGAGCGGGTCCGGTCGAGCCGTCCGAGCGTCCGCCGGAGGCCCTCCTCGAGCTCGACCTCGGGCTGCCACCCGAGCACCTGGCGCGCCCGGGTGATGTCCGGCTGCCGCACCTGCGGGTCGTCGACCGGCAGAGCCGCATGGACGATCTCGCTGCTCGATCTGGTTGCGCGGATCACGGCCTCGGCCAGCTGGAGCAGCGTCAACTCGCGCGGGTTTCCGAGGTTGACCGGGAGGTGCTCACGGCTCGTCATCAGGAGGTAGAGCCCGCGGATGAGGTCATCCACGTAGCAGAACGAGCGGGTCTGCGACCCGTCGCCGAACACCGTCAGCGGCTCGCCCTCGAGCGCCTGGCGCAAGAAGGTTGGGATCGCGCGTCCGTCGTGCGGCCGCATGCGCGGGCCGTACGTGTTGAAGATGCGGGCGATCACGGTGTCCACGCCCTGCTGGCGGTGGTAGGCCATCGTCAGAGCCTCCGCGTAGCGCTTCGCCTCGTCGTAGACGCCCCTCGGGCCGATCGGGTTCACGTTCCCCCAGTACGTTTCCGGCTGCGGGTGAATCTGCGGGTCGCCGTACACCTCGCTCGTCGAGGCGAGCAGGAACCGCGCCCGCTTGAACTTGGCGAGGCCGAGCATGTGATGCGTGCCGTAGCTGCCGACCTTGAGTGTGTGCAGGGGCAGGCGCGCGTAGTCGATCGGGCTTGCTGGGCTCGCCAAGTGGAAGATGTAGTCGACCGGCTCGTCGAGGTGGAGCGGCTCCGTCAAGTCATGGTTCAGGAAGACGAACGCGTCGCCGCGGATGTGCTCGATGTTCTGGAGGTTGCCGGTGTCCAGGTTGTCGACGCACACGACCTTGTGGTCGTGCGCAAGCAGGAAGTCGCAAAGGTGGGAGCCGAGGAAGCCGGCGCCGCCGCTGACGAGTGCGGTGGCCATAGGTTCATGATAGAGCGACTTCCAGGAAGCGCTCCCTGGTTGGAGGGCTGGACCGGCGCAGCCGTAGTGTTGGCAGTGTCGCGCACCGTCCGCGCAGGGCGGACGGGGCGCGGTTGTTGTCGGGGGCCAGAGCTAGCTGCCGTCCCCGTAGGGCCAGCGGTCGCAGTAGTTCCGGAGGATCGTGTGGTCCTGCGGCTCGCCCTCGCCCATCGTGCACGGGGGCCCCGAGAACTTGCACAGGCCGATCTGGCCGTTGGCGAGGACGACGGTGCGGTCGGCGGGGTTCCCCGTCCGCCACATCGAGTCGACGACGAGCGAGCCGACGCTGACGCCGAAGTGCATCCCGTGGTTGCAGGAGACGCTCTTGCAGCGGATGCACGCCATGTCCTTGACGAGGTTCCCGTTGACGCTCGCGGGGACGAAGACGCCGGCGGCTCCCTGGCAGGTGGCGGTGTTCGTCTCCCAGTCGCCCCACTCGAAGTCGATGAACTCGACGGTGTCGCCGCCCTGGATCTGGGCGCCGTCCTGGTGGCTGTCGTCGTACGTATCGGTGCGGCCGTCGGCGCCGAGCCCGCGCGGCCCGCAGTTGGCGTAGCCGGTGAGCTGGACGTCGCGCGCCGTGAGCCTCACCTTGACCGCGTCCGAGGTGCCGCCGATCGTGCGCCCGTCGCCCTCGACGTGCACGACGAGGTCGATGCTCTCGTCGTCGCCGTCGCCGACGCACCCGTCCTTGAGCTCGATCACCGCCGGGTCGAGCGCCACGTAGGTCGTGAAGCCCACCTCGACCAGGAGCGGCAGGCTGCCCGGCCCGTCCCCGATCGGGTTGGCGGCGGCGATGTCGGCGAGCGGCCGGTCGCAGGAGAAGCGCTGGTTCAGGAGGCTGATCCGCGAGCCGGCGACGGCGGCGCAGCCGGTCGCGTCGGCGCGCGAGCAGGAGCCCGAGCCCCCCGCGGCGCTTACGAGCACGGTCGGTGAGGAGACGGCCGAGGCCGAGCCCTCGACGTTGGTCGCAGTGACCTGCGCCCGGAGCGTCGAGCCGACGTCGTCCTCGCCGAGGAGGTGGTTCGCGCCGGTGGCGCCCAGGACGTCGACGCAGCCCGACCCGGTGCCGTCGCACCGCTGCCACTGGAAGGCGAAGCTCATCGGGAGGGTGCCGTTCCAGGTGCCCTGGCTCGCGTGGAGGACGCGGCCGGCGCGCGAGACGCCGGTCATCTGGGGAGCCGTCACGGACACGGGCGGGCCGGGAACCGGGGGCGCGTCGCACGGGAGCGTGCGGACGAACCTGACGGCGGCGGGCGAGCGGCGTCCGAGGCGGTCGAGCGCGCGCACGGCGAGGCGGTACGTGCGGTCGCACTCGAGGTTCCGGAAGACCCAGCGGGTGCGGCGGGTGACCCCGACCCTGTTGTAGTTCCTGGTCAGCACGGAGCGGGCGGCCGTCCGCCGCCACGCGATGGTGACCGTGCTCGTCGTCATGGTGACGACGCGCACCGGCTGGGGCGCGTGCGGGCGGTTCAGGTGGAGGGCCGAGGCGGGGCCGGCGAAGAAAAGGAAGAACGCCGAGGCGCCGAAAAGGGCGGCGAGGAAGAGTGCGGGTCGGCGGTGCGGGTATGCGGCGGCGGAGAGAGTGCGGCGGCTCATGCCTGCCCGCATCGGCCGGCGCCCGGGCGCCGTTGACCGCCGGATCCCTCACGCGGGGGCTGGAGGGCCCGCCTTTCCGGTCGGGATCCCCCGAATCGGGGACAGAAGCCCCGCTAGTGCGGTCTGGGGCTGCCGCTGAACGGCCAGCGGTCGCAGAACTGGCCGGAGAGGTCGTTCCCGCTCGACTCTCCCGGAGTGATCAGGCACGGCGGCGAGCCGAAGTTGCAGAGTCCGGTCTGGCGATTGGCGAGACGACCCCGCCGCTCGTTCGGGTTGCCCGAGCGCCAGGCGGAGTCCAGGACGACCGTTCCCGTCGAGCGGCTGATGAGCATGCCGTGGTTGCACGACACGCTCCGGCAGCGGATGCAGGCCATGTTCACGACGGGCCAGCCGTTCACGCTCCCGGGGACGAAGGTGCCGGCGGCGCCCTGGCAGGTCGACCGCCGCTTGGCCCAGTAGCCCCACCTGAAGTCGATGAAGTGAATGTTCCGGCCCCCTTGGATTTGCGCGCCGTCCTGGTGGGGGTCGTCCCTCGTGTCGGGGCGACCGTCCCGGCCGACGCCCTGCGGCCCGCAGTTGGCGTAGCCGGTGATCTGGATGTCGTGGGGATCCTCGCGGATCTTGATCGCGTCGCTCGTGCCGCCCACCGTGCGCCCGTTCCCGCCGACGCGGAGGATCAGGTCGATCGTATTCGGGTCTCCGTCGCCGCGGCAGCCGCGCCGGATCTGGATCACGCCGGGATTGATGGCCTTGTAGCGGGTGAACCCGATCCGGACGAGGAGCGGGAGCGAGCCGCCCCGGGCGTGGGCGATCTCGTCCAGCGGGCGCGTGCAGGTGAAGCCCCGGTTCCGCCGCACGATCGTCGCGCCGGCGACCTGGGCTGCCACCTGCTCGCGCGTGAGCGTCGGGAAGATCGCGGCGGCCGAAGTCGTGCCGGTCGCTGCGGAGCCGGATTCGGCCGGCGCGGCGGTCGCCTGGGAGGCGGCGACGACGGCGAGGACAGTGACGACGAGGAATGCTGTGAGACGCTGGGCGACGGCCACGGCGGGCGAGCCTACCAGCGGATCCGGAGCCCCCGTCCGCCGCAACGGCCTCCGAACGTCGGTCGCGCCTGCACGCAAAGGGGCCACGTGCAGGGGAAAAATCTGGCTGAAAGGATTTCCTGAAACTTCCTGCGCGCTACTCGAGGTAGCCGAGGCCGCGCAGGCGCCGCTCGACCTCCGCGGCACCCTCCTCCTCGAGCTCCGCGCGTTCTGGGGCGAACTCCGCGGGGGTCTCGTCGTCGTAGGCGGGCGGGCGCTCGTCGAGGAGCTCGGGTCGCAGCGCCTCCAGGAGGATCCGGCCCTCCAGGTCGGCCGGGAGCGGCTCGGCGAGCAGGTAGAGGATCGTCGGGGCCACGTCGACGAGCTCGCCGCCGACCGGAGCGCCGGCCGCGACCGCCGGGCCGGAGAGGACGACGATGCCCTCGTGGCGGTGGCTGCCGACGTAGGGGCGCTCGGCGCCGGCCTCGATCTCGATCGTGTCCCAGAGGCTGTCCGACCGCGTCTTCAGGTTGCCCTTGCCGAGCCAGGCATAGCGGTCGAACTCGACGAGCAGGTCCGGCACCTTGGCAAGCTCGGGCCCGTGGAAGAGGTCCTCGCGCCGATGCGTCCGCGCGACGATCCGTTCGCCGCCGGGCCCGCGCAGCTCGAGGAGCCGGGCGGCGATCTCGTCGCGGACGCGCTCGTACTCCTCGCCGGGCTCCACGATCCCGTGCTCCTCGCGGCCGCGTACGTTGAGGACGATGTTGCCGAAGGTCCCGTACGAGAAGGCCTGCGTTCGCTCCCAGTTGAGCACGGTGTAGTCGCCGCGCTCGATCGCCCGCTCACGCAGTCCCGGCAGGCGCTGCTTGGCCGCGTTGCGCAGCCGCTCCGGCAGGTAGCGGCGGAGCTGGAGCGCATCGCCCAGGAGCTTGCGCCCGGCCACGCCGCCGCCGGTCGCGTACGTGAGGAAGCCTTCGGAGGCAAGCCAGGCGTTGAGGTTGACGACTCCGTGGAGCGGGCCGGCGCCGTGGTCGGAGACGACGAGCACGTTGCCCTCCTCGCCCGCGAGCGCCGCGAGCGCGCCGGTGGCCTCGTCGAGGATCCGGTAGACCTCGGCGACGGGGCTCGCCAGGCCGTCGGCCTCCCACTCCGTCCAGCACAGGTGGTGGATGTGGTCGGCGGCCATGAAGACGACGAAGAGCAGCTCGGGGTCGAAGCGGTCCGCGAGCCAGGTGGCGATCTCGACCTTCTGCGCGGCCGCGCGGCGGACGAGGTCGACGTCGAGCTTGCCGTCGGTGAGCGGGAACTTGTTGTCCAGCTCGAGCGACCCGAAGCGCTGCCGCAGCTCGTCCCTGAGCTCCTCGGGGTAGGTCAGCCCCTGCTCGCGCGCCGCCGCGTCGAAGCCTGCGAACGCGAACCCGTCCACCTCCGGCGCCGGCCAGGTGAAGGGGACGTTGACGATGCCGGTGCGCCTCCCCGAGCGCCGCAGCCGATCCCAGACCGCCGGCGCCTTGCGGAAGCTCCCGTTCACCAGCCGGAGCTGGTAGCCGGTCTCGTCGCGCTCGGTGAAATCCCAGATCCCGTGCCGCCCCGCGTTCACTCCTGTGACGATGGTGGCCCACGCATGGGGCGTGAGCGGATGCGTGGTCGAGCGCAGGACGCCGCGGGCGCCGGAGTCGCAGAGCCTGGCGAGGTTCGGGAGCTCGCCGGCGGCCAGCATCGGATCCACGACGTCGAACGTCGCCGAATCGAGCCCGATGACGGTCAGGACTGGACTGGACACCCGGGAGGACAGCCGCTACAAGTTAGGAACCACCCTACTGAAACGTCCTCCTTGGGAATGCGGCTGGAGGAGCCGCAGGGAGACTTCCCATTAGGTTGCCTTGAAAACCTGTCCTAACTGCGGCCAAACCACGCGCGACGACGATCGCTTCTGTTCCAGCTGCGGTCAGCCGACCGATCCGCGCCGCCAGAGCTCGTTCCCGGGCGAGGACCGCGCCCGGCGCCCGGCGCCGTCCGGCGTGATGAGGGTGACCCCGTATGCGCTTGCGCTCCGGCGCTTCTGGTGGGTGCTCGCCGTCGGCCTCGTGTTCGCCCTGCTCGCCGCGCTCTCGGCCCGATTCTCGATCAGCCTGTTTCCGCCGGGCTTCGACGAGAAGGAAGAGGTCACGTACACGGCGAGCTCGCGGCTGCTCGTGTCGAGCGCCGAGAGCCCCTACTTCCGCAGCCAGACGACGTTCGTGCCGGACACACAGGCCGCCGGCAACGACGGGACGGGCGGGGGCGGGAGTACGACCGGCGGGGAGGAGCAGTCTGCCGGCGAGGGCGCGTCGTCGCAGCCGACGATCCCCTTCATCTCGCCCCCAGATCTGACCACGCTCATCCGCACTGCGAACCTCTACCCGCTCTTCATCGAGTCGGACCCGGTGGCGGACTTCCGGCGCCGGCAGTACGGCGACCTGCCGGGCTCCGTCAGCGCCACGGGGATCTACGCGGTGCGTACGGCGAACCGCGTAGAGCTCTCCGAGATCCCGGTGATCGAGCTCGTCGCCGTCGGGGGCTCCCCCGACGACGCGGTCGCGCTCGCCGACAAGACCGCCAAGGCCTTCATCGCTTGGCTGAAGGCTCAGCAGGAAGAGGCGAAGATCCTCGCTGACGACCGCATCGTCATCCAGCAGCTGACCGTGCCGAGGGGCGCCCTCGCGTCCGCCGGCCCGTCGACGACGCTGCCCGTCCTGGTCTTCCTCGTCGTCTTCGCGGCGTTCTGCGTCCTTGCGATCCTCCTCGACCGGCTCCTCCCTCCGGGCCAGCCGCGGCCCGCCCGAGAAGGACGTCGAGCCGTTCGAGCCCGTCCAGGTCAAGAAGACGGCGTAGGGCGGGCGGGGCGTTGGCCCACGTCGAGCCTCAGCCCACTCGCCGCCCGGGGGCGGTGGCACTCGCCGGGTTCGGCGCGTTCTCCCTGCTGATCGGAACGCTCCTGGGCCCGAACGAGACGATCGCCGGCGCCGCCGTCTTCATCGTCGCCGCGCTCCTGGCCATGCGGGAGCTGGTCACGCCGACCGTCACATGGCCGAACGCGGTCGCCCTGTTCCTGCTCGTCATCTGGCTGATCCCGGCCCGCGGCTACCGGCTGCCGATCACGCTCCCGTTCAACCTCGAGCCGTACCGGATCGTCCTCGGCGGCCTCTTCCTGGCGCTGATCGTCGCCGCCTTTCTCGGGCGCGCCAAGCTCGAGGTTCTCGGCTTCGGGATTCCGCTCGCGATCCTCGCCGGGACGGCCACCGTCTCGGCGATCATGAACTACGAGGACATCGGGAGCGCGGCCGGGAACCCCGGCGCCTTCAGGGCGCTCTCGTACTACCTCGGCTTCCTCGCCGTGTTCGTGCTCGTCGCATCCACGATCAAGACGCACGCGGGGATGGATACGGTAGTGCGCGGGCTCGTGCTCGGGGCGACGGTCGTCGCCCTCTCGGCCATCTACGAGTCCCGGTCGGGCTACAACGCCTTCGACCACCTCGCCGACTGGATCCCGGCGCTCATCCGCGAGCAGCGCACGGGGTTCCTCGAGCGCGGCGGGAACCTCCGGGTCTACGCCTCCGCTCAGCACCCGATCGCGCTCTCTGCGGCCCTCTTCATGACGTTCCCGCTCGCGCTTCTACCTGCTCGGGCGTGCGAAGACACGGCTCCGCTCGCAGCTTTGGGGCGCCGCCGCGGCGATCTGCGCGATCGGAGCGGTCGCGACGATCTCGCGGACGACCGTGATCATGGGCATCGCGCTCCTGGTCGTCGGGCTCTGGGTGCGCGGGCGGCACGTGCTCCGGTTCTGGCCGCTCCTGCTCGTCCTCCCGGTTGCGATCCACTTCGCCGTCCCCGGCGCGCTCGGCGGCATCTACAAGGCCTTCTCACCGGAGGAGGGGCTGACGGAGGACCTCACGACGCGCTCGGGAGAGCGGGGCTCGGGCCGGCTTGCCGATGTGGAGCCGGGGCTTCGGGTCTGGAGCGAGTCGCCGCTCTACGGTAACGGCATCGGCACGCAGGTGACGACCGGGGAGTCAGGGGCGGCGCAGACGGCCGAGGGTGCCGAGGGCGCGACTATCTACTTCGACAACGAGTGGCTAGCACCCTCGTCTCGCTGGGCGTCCTGGGCTTCTGGCAACGGCGTGGTTCATCATCGGGAGCCTCGTGACCGTCGGGAGATTCGCCCGCAGGGTCAGGGGGCCGAGGAGCGAGCTGGCCGCCGCGTGCGCCGCCGCCATCGGCGCGTTCAGCGTCAGCATGCTCGTCTTCGACGCGTTCGCCTTTGTCCAGTCGACGATCCTCTTCTTCGTGATCGCGGCGCTCGGGCTCCAAGCCCGCCGCCTCGGGCCTCGGCCGACCACTAGGACTCGACTCGGAGCAGGCTCTTCGCCGCAGTCAGCAGGGACGTGCCGCGCATCGAGGCCGGGACGTCCAGCCCGAGCAGCTCGAGCGCGGTCGGCGCGACGTCGAGGAGGTGGGCGCCCTCGCGCTCGCCCGGCGCGACGCCGGGCGCGACGAGCACGAAGAGGCCTTCCTGCGCGTGGTTGGCGTCGTCCGGGCCCGTGTCGTTCTCGAAGGTGTGGACGCCCTCGTCGCCCCCGACGGTGCCCACCGAGCGCCAGAGGAGGTTCGCCGAAGTGGACGATCAGGTCGGGCGCGACGCCGTTCACCTCCGGGTAGGTCTCCTCGGGAACGTGGACGCGGGTGTCGAGCGGCTCGCCGTTCTCGTCGGGGATGGCGGCGAGCCGCTCCGCCAGGTCGCGGCGGAGCGCTCGTAGTCCTCGGGCGGCACGATGCCCTCCGGCTCGCGGCCGGCGACGTTCAGGAAGATGCGGGAGTAGTAGCCGCCCTCGCCCCAGGCGGCCGTCTTCGACCAGTCGATCCCGGCCTCTCGGAGCGGAACGGCGCGTGTCGGGCTCGGCGAGCGTGGTCAGGAGGCCCTCGCGGCGCAGCCACTCGTTGACGCGGATGCCGCCGTCCATGCGCTTGCCGCCGTGGTCCGAGACGACGAGGACCGCCGTGTCGTCGTCGGCGTGCGCGAGCAGCGCCGCCCATCAGCTCGTCGACGTGCTTGTGGTAGTCGAGGATCGCGCTCTCGTACGGGTTTCCGGGCTCGTGCTTTCGGTGCTCGGGTCCATCATCTTCCAGAAGCCGTGGTACATGCGGTCGACGCCCATCTCGACCATGGCGAAGAGCTCCCACGGCCTCGTCGAGAGCAGGTGCTCGGCGAGGGCGAAGCGCCGGTCGGTCATCTCGTAGACCTGGCGGAGGAGGTAGTCCTTGTCCTCGGTGCGGAAGTCGCGGACGTCGAAGTGGTACTCGCCGACGGTCTGCTCGATCTCCCGCTTGAGCATCGGCGGGAAGGTGTACTGGCTCTCGATCGACGGCGTCAGGAAGCAGCTGACCATCACGCCGTTGAGCGGGCGCGGGGGGTAGGTGCCGGGGACGCCGAGGACGATCGAGGGCTTCCCGCCGCGCGTGGCGTAGTCCCAGAGGCGCGGCTCCTTGATCGCCGTCGAGTTGGCGATGAAGAGCCCGTCGTAGGAGTGGTCCGAGCGGTTGCGGAAGCCGTAGACGCCGAGGTCGCCCGGGCGTGCGGCTCGCCATCATGCAAGACCAGGCCGGGACCGTGATCGGCGGGATGACCGACGTGAGCCGCCCGTAGGCGCCCTTCTCCATCAGGCCCGAGAGGACGGGCAGCTCGTCGCGCCAGCGCTCGAGCAGGAGCGACGGCTCCGCGCAGTCGAGCCCGACGATCATGACCCTGCTCATCGCGCCAGCAGCTCCCGGTAGAGGCCGCGCGATCTCGCCTGCCGAGTGCTCCCAGGTGAGCGTCGTCGCGGCGGGCCGGCGTACCGCGTCTCCGCGCAGCGTCTGCAGGAGGTCGGGTCCCCGTCGAGCAGGCGGAGGTGCTCCGTGAGCGCCGCCGAGGTCGCCGGCCTCGTGCACGAGTCCGTGCGCGCAGGTGCTCGCAGCGAGCGCCGGCGGCGTCCGAGACGACCAGGCGCAGCCGCTCGCCTGCGCCTCGTACGTGACGAGCGCGCTCCCCTCCTCGATCGACGGGAAGACGAAGACGTCGCTCTCCCGCATCAGCTCGCCGGGGTCGTGGACCCAGCCCAGCACGCGTGACGCTCGGGGTGTCGCAGCCAGGGTGCGAGGACCTCGTCGTAGCCGGGGTAGAAGCCGCCGCAGATCGTGAACGTGCCGCGCTCGGCGGCGCCCGACTCGACCCAGGCCTCGAGCGCGTAGTGGAGCCCCTTGCGCGGCTCGCAGCGGCCGACGAAAACCGCACGGAGCCCGTCCGGCGCCGCCCGTCGAGGCTCGCGGGAACGCGGGAAGCGCGCCGGGGTCGAAGCCGTACCCGTGCAGCCCGAGACGCTCGGGCGCGATGCCCGCGGTCGAGGAACGTCTGCCGGCAGTACTCGGAGAGGACGGCGATCATGTCGACGGCCGTCGTACTCCTGCTCCTCCAGCGCGAGGGCGTCCCGCGAGCCCTCGTGGGAGTGGCCGGCGACGGCGGTCGAGGCCGAGCCGCTCGGTCTCCTGCGGCGACCCGCTCGTAGGCGAAGGCCGTGTGCGTGTTCGGCGCCTCGCGGAGGACTGGAACACCCTGCCGTCGCGCCGCGGCCGCCGCTGTCGCAGCGTCGCCCGCGGCCAGCAAGTGGACGACGTCGATCTCGTCCCCGAGCCGGCGGAGCGCCAGCGCGACGCGGCGGTCGTGGTAGCGGTACGCGCGGGCCCGTCCGAGGGCGCGATGGGGGATCCGCTTACCGGCGACCGAGAGCGTCGTGACGACCCGGTGCACCGCGGGCGGCGGCCCGGCGACCGCGGTGGAGTAGACGTGCACCTCGTGCCCCAGGCCGCGCGAGCTCCTCGCGTGTGGTGGCGCGCGGCGAGCCGATGCCGGGCGCACCGAGCGTGTCCGGGAAGCTGTAGAGGATCCGGAGGCGCTCGGACGACGGCCGGCGCCATCACTCCTCGAGGTAGCCGAGGGACTGCAGGCGGCGGCGGATGGCCACGACCTCCTCGTGCGTCAGGCCCTCGTCGCCCGCGGCCGACGGTGGCGCCTGGCTCGAGACGAGGTCACGCAGGACGTAGACGCAGAACTCCGTGACCGAGTGGAAGCCGGTGCCCTCGATCACCTGGCGCAGCCGCTCGTAGAGCGGGCGAGGGATCTTGAGGGTGACGTCGTCGGTGCGGGGCGCGGGCCATGACACTTCGGGAGGAGTGTGCTACGAGTGTAGCCGCGGCGCCTCCGCCGAAGGTCTGGACCGTTACCCTGGACTTGGCAGAGCCCCCCGAATCGCCTAGGACTCGAGTGAGGGAGATGCGGTAGATGAAGAGCCGGAGCTGGAGCGAGGCCCTGCGATCGTTCGCGGACCCGATGACCTACTTCCAGGCCGTCCGCCTCCTCCACTACTACAGCTACTCGCACGTCCGCCCGCGCCGCCGGCTGACCCTGGGCGAGGGCGCGACGATCGCTCCCAACGTCTCGCTGCGAAACGGGGAGCGCATCACGATCGGCAGCGGCTCGAAGATCGGCGAGCGCGCCTACTCTGGGCGGGGGACTCGAGCAGGCAGCATCACGATCGGCGACGATTGCCGCTTCGGGCCCGAGGTCTTCGTCACCGCCTCCGACTACGGGCTGTCGCCCGGACGCGAAGATCGCCGAGCAGGAGCGCAACGAGCGCGACGTCGTCATCGGGAACGACGTGTGGCTGGGCGCCCGCGTCTTCGTCGGCGCCGGGGTGACGATCGGCGACGGCTCGGTCGTCAGCGCCGGCTCGGTGGTGACCAAGTCGCTCCCGCCGGGCTCGGTCGCCGTCGGGAACCCGGCGCGGATCGTCCGCCGCCGCGAGGATTACGCCGAGGCCGCTCCGAAGCACGGAGCCTGAGAGCGATCCGGACCCCGTGACGACGCACGCGTGAGCCCGGACGTCTCGATCCTCATCGTCACCTACCGGTGTCGCGACGCGGCGCGGGCGTGCCTCGCCTCGCTCGCAGGCCTCCGGGGACGGGCGCACGAGATCGTCGTCCTCGACAACGCCTCCGGCGACGGCACGGTCGAGATGGTGCGGTCGGAGTTCCCCGGCGTCCGGCTGATCGCCTCCGAGGAGAACCTCGGCTTCGCGATCGGCGTGCAACCGCGCCGCCGAGGAGGCGCGCGGCGAGTACCTGCTCCTGCTCAACCCGGACACGGTGGCGCACGAGGGCGCGGTGGAGAACCTGCTCGCGTTCGCGCGCGCCCATCCCGGAGCACGGGCTCTACGGCGGGCGGACGCTCGACCCCGACGGCTCCGTGAACCCGGGCTCGTGCTGGGGCGCGCCGACGCTCTGGAGCCTCTTCTGCTTCGCGACGCTGCTGACCTCGGCGTTCAAGCGCACTCGGCTCTTCGACCCGGAGTCCCTCGGCGGCTGGAAGCGCGACACCGTCGCGCGAGGTGGACATCGTCACCGGCTGCCTCCTGCTCGCCCCGCGCACGCTCTGGCAGGAGCTCGGGCGGCTTCGACACGCGCTTCTTCATGTACGGCGAGGACGCCGACCTCTCGCTCCGCGCGAAGGCGCTCGGCTACCGGCCCGCGATCACCCCGGACGCCGTCGTCACGCACGAGATCGGCGTCTCCTCCTCGACCCGCGAGGACAAGCTGATGCTCCTCTTCCGCGGGAAGGCGACGCTCCTCCGCAAGCACTGGCGCGGCCTGCGGCTGCGGCTCGGCCTTCTCCTGCTGACGGCGGGGCTCGGCCTGCGCTCGCTCCTCTCGCGCGGCACGCGGCGCGCGAGCCGTCGCCCTGGACGCAGGTGTGGCGGAGCCGCGACGACTGGCTGGCCGGGCTATCCGGAGCCGGAGCCGGCCCGCCGCCCCGCCTGCGCCGGCCAGGGAGATCGGCGCTGCCGTAGCCAGTCGCGATGAGCGATCAAGACCGCTCGTTCCACGGCTCGCTCAAGTGGGCGTTCTACATGACCTGGGCGGACCGGGCCTTCTCGGTCGCCTTCACGTTCCTGCTCGCGGCCATCCTCGGCCCGCGCGACTTCGGGATCGTCGCGCTGGCGCTCATCTACATCGCCGTCGTCCAGCTCTTCCTCGAGGGCGGCATCCAGACGGCCGTCGTCCAGCGGGAGGGCCTCGAGGACGACCATCTCGACTCGGCGTTCTGGGTCAACCTCGGCCTGGTGCGTGCTGCTCGCCGCGCGCGAGCTTCCTGCTCGCCGGCTGGTGGGCGCGCCTGAACGGCGATCCCGGAGCTCGAAGGACGTCGTCAAGGTGCTCTCGGTCCTGCTCGTGATCTACGGGCTCACGATCGTCCAGCTGGCGCTCTTCCAGCGGGAGATGCGCTTCCGCGCGCTCGCGATCCGGGAGACGGCTGGCCGTGCTCGTCGGCGGCGTCCTCGGCCTCGTGCTCGCCCTGCGCGGCGCGGGTGTCTGGGCGCTCGTCGCGCAGCAGCTCGGCTTCGCCGGCGACGCAGCTCGTCCTCCTGTGGGCGATGAGCACCTGGCGGCCGCGCTTCCGCTTCTCGAGCGCGCATGCGCGCGACCTCCTCGGCTTCTCGAGCGGCGTCTTCCTCTCCAACCTCGGCGGGCTTCTCAACCGCCGTGCCGACGCGCTCCTGATGGGCATCTTCTTCGGGCCGGTCGCCGTCGGCCTCTACCGCCTGGCCGACCGCTTCTCCGACAACGTCCTCGAGCTGACGATGCGCCCGGTCGGCCACGTCGTCGCTGCCGTTCTTCTCGCGGCTCCAGAACGACCGGCCGGCGCTCAGAGAACGCGGTGGCTTCCAGCATCAGGACGACGCTCATCCTGACCGTCCCGGCGATGGCGGTGATGGCCGCGTGCAGCGACTTCCTGATGGCGCTCATGGGCCCCGAGTGGGAGCCGGCCGCGGACGTGCTCAAGCTGCTCGCGCTCGTCGGGATCGGGAAGGCGATCGTCTTCTTCACGGGCCCGCTGCTCTTCGCCGTCGCGCGGCCGCACCTGCGCGCCGTCATGCTCTGGGCGCTGGCGGCCGTCTCCGCGGGGACGGTGCTCCTCGTCGGCTGGCTGCTGACCGACGAAGGGAGCCGGGAGCAGGCGCTCGGCATGGCCGCCTCTCGCGCGGCGTTCTTCCTGGCGATCGTGATCCCCGTCAACCTCGCGGTCGTCTGCTGGATCACCGGCCTGCGGCCTCGCTCGTTCCTGCCCTGGCTGCCCTCGCCGCTCCTCTCGGCCGCCGCCGGGATCGGCGTGGTCGCCCTGCTCGACCTCTCCGGGCTGCTCGACGGGCTGCCGGCGTTCGCCGCGCTCGCCGATCGCAGGCACCGCCTCCTGCCTCGCCGCCGGGGCCGTCCTCTTCGCGCTCGAGCCGCGCGCGCGCAGGCTCGCCCGGCCCGTCCTGCGCAAGCTGAGGCGCCGGGCGACCGCCTGACCGCCGTCTACTGCCAACCGACAGAATGGAGCCCAGACCGCCGATGCCGCGCGCCGAGGTGCGTCCTCCCGACACGTTGGGCCGGTGGCAGCTCCGCCCAAGCGCGTGATCGAAGAGCTCAACCGGACCACCGAGCCGACGCTCCGCCGGTTCGGCTATCTCTAGGGCTCGATCGTCGGTCAGGAGCGCACGACCGAGGAGCCGTTAGAGGTCAGCGCGGTCGCGCCACCGGCGCTTGATCGGATCGATCATCTCGGCGCGGGCGAGGAGGCTCCGCACGCCGGTGACCGTCGTGAGCAGCGAGCTGCGCGCGACGTTCGTCAGGCAGCCCTTGGCCGTGGGGGCGAACAGGTGCACGTCCTGCTCGAGTCGGCTCCGCGTCGACAGGCGGCGCTTGTATTCCGAGTCGCTCCAGCCGAAATCCAAGGTATCGATGGCGTCGTCGGCGCAGAGGTCCTCGATGAGCCGGAAGAGGACGTAGTTCCCGACCCGGAGATCGGTGTACGCGGGGTCGTAGCCGGGCACCCCGGTAACGAACGCCCCCCGGTAGGCGTGCCCGTGCCAGAACGAGATCGGCTCGCCGTCGAGGTAGAGGACGTAAGCGCGAAACCAGCCCCGCTCCATGAGGAGCGTCATCGATTCGCCGTTCGAGCTCGCGCTGGGCGAAGGCGACCCCAAGCGCGTGTTGATACGTCTTCCTCGCGACGATGCCGAGATCGGTGAAGACGCGGTCACCCTCCGAAGTCGCCCTCGGAAGATCCGGAGCGAAAGCCGGTCGCCGAAGCGCTTCTCGAGCCGTCGAAGGTAGCGCGTCGCGCTCTTAAGCGTACTGGGCGAGAGCGAGCCCCAGGAACGCGTCGTACGAGCTCGGGACCGCAAGCTCCCGATGGACAGTGGCCGGGGCGCCGTGCTCGTGCAGGATGCTCGGCGTGGCGCCGACCGCCCGACGGAGCGGGGAGCCGGTGTCGACGTTGCGGAGGCGCAGGACGTCGACTTCGCCGCTCGCGAGGGAGCGGCGGAGCGCGGTGAGCACGACCTCAGCGCTCTCGTCGCCGAGGTCGCCAAGGACACCGCCGTAGAGGACGGTGAGCGAGCGGACGCGCGGCGCGTAGACGGTCCTGTAGCCGACGCGTGTCTGGAGCCGAATATCCTCGATCCGGCCGAGCACGAGCGCCGTGATTTCGCCCCCGCGCTCGAGCGCGACCACGTGGGGACGCAGCGTCTGCGGCTGCCAGGCGAGGATGAGAGGGAAGACTGTCCGGGTCGGTCGGCGAACTGCCGGCCCTGGAGGCGCGCCCATGCCTCGCGGAACGGCTCGAGCTCGTCCAGGCTACGCGCCACTCGAACGCGCGTGCCGCGCCGTGTCGTGACTTCTGGTCCCTGCCTCGTCATGGGTCGCCCCCGAGAGCCCCCGCCTACGGTGGCTGAGCGGGCCGCCGGCGCATCGGATCGTGCGTACCGAGGCTCGCGATCGCGCCAAGGCGAACGCCCTGGCGCTTGGCACCGGCCAGGGGTATCTGACCCAGCCTCCGCCCGGCGAAACGAGGCTCAGTGACGACGGTGACGATGGGCGACACAGAACTGGACGCAACGTCGGTTACGCGCCGCCGCAGACGCCCAGCGTACCACGGCGTCTGCGAACCCCGCGGCCGACTCGAACTAGCCCTACACTTTGTCCCTCCACCGGGCGGTCAGGCCGGGAAGCGAACGGATGAGTTCCGAGAGGGCGGCACAGCGGATTCCTTGGGCGCGAGCGCGGCGCCGGCTCAGGAAGGCGATCGCGCTCCTCCGGGCCGGCGAATGGCGAACCGTTCTGAGAGCGCTCCGGAAGTGGCTCTATAGCGATTCCTACGCCTATGGGCTCCGGCGCGACCTGACAGTGTCGCTCGAGGTCCCGGAGCCCACGATTTCGGCGACCGTGCGGCCGATCCAGCCGTCCCATGTCCCGGCGTTCACCGAAGTCGATCGCTCGAGACACGACCGCGAGTCGATCCGACACCGTTCGGCCTCGGCGCGCCTCCTCGGCTCCGAAATCCGAACGTGCTACGTGGCCCTAACCGACGAGGGCGTTCCGTGCTACATGCAATACCTCATCTTCTCGGGCGAGAACGACAAGGTGGAGAGGTTCTTCGAGGGCATCTTTCCACGGCTTCGGGAGGACGAAGCGCTTCTCGAAGCGGCGTTCACGCTCGAGGAGTACCGCGGTCTGGGGCTCATGCCCTTCGTCATGAACCAGCTGGCGGAGAAGGCGAGGCAGGAGGGAGCCCGCTGGCTCCTCACGTTCGTCTCCACCGGGAATGTTGCCGCGCTCAAGGGATGCAAGCGCGTGGGGTTTGTGCCCTACCTGCTCGTCAACCAGCGATTCCGGCGGTTCCGGCGGCGCATCGTCTTCACACGGCTTCCTGAGGGGACGCCGTACCCGTTCGACGTCGAGGGGGGCAGCTGCCGTCGAGCGGACGGCCGCCCGCGGCGTCTGACCCCGGACCTATGAGCCGCACGCGCGCGCAGTCTCGCCCGTCCCGTCCTGCGCAGGCTCAGGCGCCCGGCGACCGCCTGACCCGCCGTCCACTGCCAAACCGACAGAATGGAGCCCAGACCGCCGATGACCGAGACGACGAACAGCGCCGTGCTTCCCGAGGGCCTCACGCTCCCCGGGCCGAGCATCACGGGGGCGACCGGAGGCTCCGGCACGCGGGTGGTCGCCCGCATCGTCCGCACGGCGGGCCTCTACACGGGCGAGAAGCTGAACCCGTACGAGGACGCGGTCGAGCTCGGCTTCTACTCCGACCGCTGGATCGACCGCTACGTGGAGGACGGGGGCGACGTCGGCGCCGGGGCGCACGCGGAGATGGTGGCCGACCTGCGCGCCGTGCTGGCCGACCACCTCTCGACCGTGACCGACGATGCCGTCGCCTGGGGCTGGAAGGAGCCGCGCTCGATCTACCTGCTCCGCTTCTGGAGCGAGGCGATGCCTGACGTGCGCTTCCTCCACTTCCTCCGCGACGGCCGCGACATGGCCTTCTCGGAGAACCAGAACCAGCTCACGAAGCACGGCGCCGCCGTGCTGGGCGACGACCTGCGCAAGGCGAAGACACACACGCGCTCGATCGCGCTCTGGAACCGGGTGAACCTGGCTGCGGCGGACTTCGGCGAGCGCGAGCTCGGCTCGCGCTACCTGCGCGTCCGCTTCGAGGACCTCTGCGCCGAGCCGGCGGCCACGATCGGCGCGATCCTCGGCTTCTTCGGGCTCGAGGGCGACGCCGAGGCGGCGGCGGCCGAGGTGCGCCCGCCGGACAGCCTGGGTCGCTGGCAGCTCCGTCGGCGCAGGGTGATCGACGAGATCACCGAGACCGCCCACCCCGCGCTCGAGCGCTTCGGCTACCTCTGAGCGAGACGGGCGGCGAGGGCCTTGCCCTGAAGCTCGAGCGCCTCGCGCGCGGCGGCGGTGTCCGCGAACGGGGCGAGGAGCCCCTCGATGTGCATGACCTGGTCAAGGCGGATCCGGCCGTTCTCCAGCGGCTCCAGGACGAACTCGTACTCCCAGTCCCGCACGCCTGGGAGGACGAGTCGGTCCTGCCACCGGAGCTTGCGCCCGAGGCGCACGATCAGGACCTCGGCGTCGAGCGACTCGGGGTCGTGCCCCGGCAGGGCCAGGACCAGGTCGAGCCCCTCGCCCTCATGCGCCTCCCCGGCTGCTTCGGTCAGGACCGGGTTCCACTCCGCGTACGAGCCGAAGTCCGTGAGCGTCGCCCAGACGTCCCGCTTGGGGCCGTCCACGGTGGTGCTCACGGTCACGACCCGGGCCGGCCGGTCGAGCGCCGCGCTCGCCCCGAGCGCGAGCAGGGCCAGGAGGGCGAGGCCGCCAAGCGCGAGGAGGGTCAGTCGCAGCGGACGCGCCACGTCACCCGCCGATGGCCTTCGGCTTGGCCTTCTCGGCCAGCCGCTCGCGTCGCCGCCGGCGCAGGCGGTCGAGCCCTCCGACGCGCTCGACAGCGCCGCGCGCCACCTTCGTCGTGCCTTGGAGCCCCGTGCGCGCAAGGTTGAGGGCGAGTGGCCGGGCGCGCCGCTCCACGAGGACGACGTCCTCCTCCGGCCGGCACTCGTCCCCGAAATGCCGCTTGTACTCCGCGTCGCCGAAGCCGAAGTCGAGGGTCTCCACTGACCCGTCGTCGGCCAGGTCCTCGACAGCGCGCATGAGGAGGTACGTACCCGGTCGCGCGTCGGCAAACGCCGGGTCGAAACCGGTCGCGCCGATCCCGAAGACGCCCTTGTAGGCGTTGCCGTGCCAGAAGGCCGCGGGTGCGTCGTTCAGGTAGAGGATGTAGCCGCGGAACCAGCCGCGGTCCATGGCGAGCTCGGTAAGGGCGCGTTGGACCTTCTCGTCGGAGAAGCCGACGCCGAGCACGTGCTGGTAGGTCTCCCGGTGGATGAGCGCCGAGTCGGCGAACAGGCGGTCGATCTGGTCGCGCGTTCGGAAGATCTCGATCCTGGCCCCGTCGCCGTAGGTCTTCTCGAGGCGCTTCGCGTAGCGGCGCACGCTCTCCCGACGCCGGCGCGACCTGCGTGCCAGGAACTCGTCGAGCGAGCTGGGGATCTGGGTGCGCCAGTGCGGCATCTGCGCCGAGAAGTGCTCGCGGCGGAGAAACGGCGATCCCTCGATCGCCGCCGCCCGGACCGGCGAGTCGACGTCGAGCATCCGCATGCGGATGATGTCGATCTCGCCCGGCTCGACCGACTCCTGCAGCGCCGCGAGGAGCCGCGGGGTGGTTGTCCCGTCCACCTGCCCCATGAAGCCGCCGTAGGTCACGGTCAGGGAGCGGACCGTCGGGTTCAGCACCGTCTTCGGGCCCAGCCTGGCGGCGAGCGGTGCGTCCTCGACCCTGCCCGAGACGAGCGCGACCGGCCCGCTCTCGTCGCTGAGCACGACGGCGTGAGGTCGGTGCACGCTGGGCGTGTTCTCCACGTATGCGAGCACGAAGTCGAGGTCGCTGGTCAGGAACGGCGACTGCAGCGCCGCCCAGGTGGGGCGCAGCGCCTCGACCTCGTCCGGGGTTCGGGCGACCTCGACCGAGGTCATCGTCTCAGCCTCGTCGTTACCCTGCCAGCCCGGGCCCGTGCCATGCGCGCGAAGCGCCGCGCACGGTAGGAGGGGAAGCCTTCGCTGGCGAGCTCCGCGACGTCTTCGTCCGTGAGCTCCAGCCCGCGAGCGCCGAGGTTCTCCTCCAGGTGCGCGCTGGAGACCGTCCCCGGTATGGCGAACACGGCCGGCGAGCGGAGCACCCAGGCGAGGGAGACTTGAGCCGGCGTGGCGCCGTGCCGTTCGGCCACCGATGCAAGCGCCCCAGAGGGGGCGGCGAGGAACCCCTTGGCGAGCGGCGCCCACGCGACGAACGCGAGCCCGTCACGCTCGCAGCGCTCCAGCACGCGCCGTGAGCCCTGCTCGACGAGGCTGAAGCGGTTCTGGACGCTCACGACCTCGGCGGCCGCGCGGGCGCGCTCGAGCTCGTCCTCGTTGACGTTGCAGACCCCGATGTGGCGGATCTTGCCGTCCCGCTGAAGCTCGACCAGGGCTCCCAGCGACTCCTCCACGGGGACGCGCGGATCCACGAGGTGCAGCAGGTAGAGGTCGATGCGCTCGAGGCCGAGCCGCCGCAAGCTCCCCTCGCAGGCGGCGCGGAGCGACTCCGGGCGGCAGTCGGCCTCCCACTCGTGCGGGCCGTGGCGGCGAAAGCCGCCCTTGGTCGCGACCAGCAGCCCGTCGTAGGGATGGAGCGCCTCCCGGACCAGCCGCTCGGCGGTCTCCGGGCCGTAGGAGTCGGCGGTGTCGAAGAGCCGGACGCCGAGCACGACGGCGCGCCGCAGGAGCGCGCGGGCGGCGGCGGGGTCGGCCGGGTCTCCCCAGGTGCCCCGGCCGGTCAGGGCCATCGTGCCGAGCCCCAGGCGGGGCACCTCGAGGTCGCCGATCCGGCTCACCGAAAGCCCGTTCCCGTCTGGCCCTGCGCCGGGCGGCGGGAAGAGCGCGTAGCGGGCGGCGCTGGCGCCGAGCGTCCACTCGGCCACGACCAGTCGCGGCAGGTACCGCAGGAAGCGGCGCCTGAGCTCCGGCTGCGTGTCGAGGCGACGGTAGATCACAGGCAGGCGCAGGAGCGCGAAGTGGTGGAGGGGGACGCGCGCGAAGAAGCCTCGCACCCGGCCTTCGTCGACGACGCGGCGCGTGCGCACGATGCCGTATGCCGTGCGCCGCTGCTGGCGGCGGAGGTCGGCCCACGTCTCCCGGTCGTGGTCGTGGTGGGCGTGAAAGCGCGGGTCGAAGACGAGCTCGTACCCTGCCGCCTTCGCGTCGGCGCAGAAGACGCCGTCCTCGCCGCCGTAGCTTTCGTCCCAGCGGAACGGCACGTCGCGTGGCACGGCGACGCAGTACGAGGAGAGGAAGGGCACGCGCCGCGGCCCGCCGATCGGGAGGTACGGCGTCTCGCCCTGGAGGTGCGCGACCCAGCCCCAGGCCGTGCGGCTGTCGAAGGTCCGGGCGCAGCCGATCAGCGAGTGCGGGAACTCCTCCAGGGCGCGGGCGAGCCCGGCGCCCCAGCCCGGCGCGGGGATCGCATCGGAGTCCAGGAAGACGACGACCGGCCGCGTCGCCGCCTCCCAGCCGGCGTTGCGAGCCCCGCCGGCAAAGCGCGGCGGGTCGTTGCGGACGATCTTCGTCGCCCCGGCCGCCTCGGCCGCCGCGCCGGTGCGGTCGCGGGAGCCGTCGTCCACGACGACGATCTCGGCCGGGGCCGGATCCTGCGAGCGAAGCGCCTCGACCACCCTGCCCTACCGTGCGCTCCGCGTCGAACGCGGGGATGACGACGCTGACGTCGAGCTCAGCGCCCATTGCCGATGACGCGGAGGCGCAGGGCGAGCGAGTCGGCGAGGAACTTCGCGGCCCAGTTCGGATACTGGAGCGGCGCGTAGCGGCCGTAGAGGGGGAACGAGCCCGGGACGGCGCCGTCGGGGCGCGCCAGCGGCTCCGCGGGACTGCAGCCCGGCGGCCTGCTCGACCGCCTCGAGGCCGGGCTGCAGGAGGGTCGCGTCGCCGGTCTCCTGATAGAGGCGAAGCCAGACGCCGCCGTTCTGGGCGAGGCCGGTGACGCAGACGTAGCGTGCCCGCGGCGTCCACTCGCGGTCGTACGTCGCCGGCAGGCGCCCGAGCCTGCGGTAAATGCCCGGAGAGCGCGTGCGCCGTGCGCAGCGCCGCGTCGGTGTAGCGCTCGTCGCCGAGGAGCGCGCCGCTCTCCAGCAGGCCCGCGCGTCGTGTAGGCGAGCCCGTGGCTGTTCGGGAGCGTCCCCGGCCGGAAGACGCACCATTCGAACCAGCCGTTCGGCTGCTGGACGGAGAGCACCCAGTCGAGGTGGCGAACCGCGGTCTCGCGGAAGGCCTCCTCTCCGGTCACCCGTGCGAGGCGGACGAGCGCCCAGGCGACACGGGAGTCGTAGGCGTGGGGGATGCCGTGGTGCTCGTGGACTCCCTGCCATGTCCCGTCGGCCTGCTGCGCCCGCTCGAGCCAGCGGCCGGCGCGGACCGCGGCCTCCAGGAACAGCTCGGCGCCGAGCTCCTCGTAGAGGTCGAGCCAGCCGAAGACGACCATGCCGGTGTTGAAGGCGATCGACGGGCCCGGCGGCGTCCGCAGCGCGCCCTGCATGACGCCGCCGTCCGGGTTTTGCACCTCGACCTCCCACTCGCCCATCTCCCGAGCGCGCTCGACGAGGCTCGTCATCTCCGGTGCGCGCGGCATGGTCGAGCAGCGTGCCGATGATGTACCCGGTCGTCTCCGGGAAGGCCGGCATCCAGCCCTTCAGCAGGTGATAGCCGAGCGAGGAGCCGCGCCGGCCTGTGACGTCGTGGCGTGAGGCAGAGCCAGTCGATCGCCGCGCTCGAGCGCCCCGTCGGGCACCCCGGCGCCCCCGCGGGCGGGGCGCCGCGCCCCGCGGACGGTGTCGCCCACGGCCAGAGTGGGCAACGCGATCGTGCGTCGCAGAAGGTCCGCCGGCACGGCCGTTACCCCTTTCGGCGGCCGAAGAGCTCGCGGGCGAGCAGGGCTGCGAAGCGGGCGTTGGTGCGCAGGTAGCGCGGCCCGAGCCGCAGGGGCTCTTGCACGAAGCGGTAGAACCACTCGAGCCCCAGCCGCTGCATGAAGCCGGGCGCGCGCCTGGTCAACCCCGCGACGACGTCGATCGACCCCCCGACGCCCATCGAGAAGGGCACGCCGAGGTCGGCGGCGTGGTCGGCGAGCCAGTACTCCTTGCGCGGGGAGCTCATGGCCACGAGCAGGATGTGCGGCTCGACGGCGCGGACGGCCTCGCAGACCTCCGCGCTGTCCTCGTCGGCGAAGTAGCCGTGATGGAACCCCGCGACGGTGAGCCGCGGGTAGCGCTCGGCGAGCCGCGTGACGGCTGTCTCGAGCACCTCCTGCTTCGCGCCGAGGACGTAGACGCGGTAGCCGCGCTCCTGCGCGAGCTCGAGCAGCCGGAACATGAGATCGATCCCGGCGACGCGCTCGGGGAGCCGGTCGCCGAGGAGCCGGGAGGCCCACACGACGGGCTGCCCGTCCACGCTGACGAGGTCGCAGCGCTCGACGATGGCGCGCAGGTGCGGGTCGTCGCGGAGCGCGACGATCTTGGCGACGTTGACCGCGACGTGCTGGGCGGGGCCGCCGGCCTCGATGATGTCGGCGCAGCGGGCGACCGTCTGGTCCATGTCGAGGCGGTCGATGTCGACGCCGAGGATCCGCGCCCGGTCGGGGGCCGGCACGTGCCGGACCGAGAGGGGGAGCTCGCCGGTGCTGCTCACGCCGAGGTCGCGATCGCTCCGACCGATCCGAACGCGTCCACGATCACGTCCGCGACTCGCTCGGCTGCGCGGCCGTCCCACAGAGGGATGGCGCACGGCGCCGGGGGGTCTCCCGACAGGCGGAGGGACGCGATGGCTGCCGGGTCGTCGCCGATCAAGGTGTTCGTGCCCTGGACGATGGTGATCGGGCGCTCAGTGTTCGGCCGGAGCGTATAGCACGGGACGCCGAGCGCGGCAGCCTCCTCCTGGAGGCCTCCCGAGTCGGTGACGATCATGCCCGCGCCGCACTCGAGCGAAAGGAAGTCGAGGTAGCCGAGCGGCTCCAGGCAGGTCACGCCCGCCTGCTGGAGGCGCTCGAGGCCGTCCGTGGCGGCGAGCCGGGCCCGCGTGCGCGGGTGGATCGGGAAGAGGATGCGAGTGTGGCGGCCGAGCTCCGCGAGCGCGTCGACGACGGCGCGGAGCCGCTCCTCGGCGTCGACGTTGGACGGTCGGTGGAGCGTGACGAGCGCGTAGTCGCCCTCGGTCGCGTCGAGCCGCGCCCAGGCCGCGCGCGCGCGTGCCTGGCCCTCGAGGCGGCGGAGCGTGTCGATCATCGTGTTGCCGACGTAGTGGATTCTCGCCGCGGGGATCCCCTCGGCCACGAGGTTCTCGTTCGCGTCGGGGCTGTGGGTGAAGAGAAGCTCGGAGACCCGGTCGGTGAGGACGCGGTTTTGCTCTTCGGGCATCGACCAGTCGCCCGAGCGGAGCCCCGACTCGATGTGTGCGACGGGGACGCCGATCTTGGAGGCGGCGAGCGAGCAGGCGAGCGTCGCGTTGACGTCCCCGCTGACGACGACGAGGTCGGGCCGCTCCTCCAGGAGCACGCGCTCGAACGCGATCAGCGTGAAGCCCGTCTGCTCGCCGTGGGAGCCCGAGCCGATCCCGAGGAAGCGGTCGGGCTTGGGGAAGCCGAGGTCGTCGAGGATCTCGGCGGACATGCGCTCGTCGTAGTGCTGGCCCGTGTGCACGACCAGCTGCCGGAACAATCCGTGCTGCCCAAGCGCCTCGATGACCGGCGCCATCTTGACGAAGTTGGGACGGGCTCCTACTGCGAAGACGACCGTGCTCATGAGAGATTGGTACCCGGCTAAGTGTGGCTGACGATCAGCGGGCTAGCACTCCCTCGCCCGGTAGAGGGCGGGGATGGTGCGGAGGATCAGCTTGAGGTCGTTGAGCAGCGACCACGTCGTCACGTAGACGTAGTCGAGCCTGACCATCTCCTCGAACCCGATGTCGTCGCGGCCGAGCACTTGCCAGAGACCCGTGATCCCGGGCTTCAGGTTCAGCCGCTGTCGGCGCCAGTCGACGACGTGCAGGTCCTCCTCGAGGATGAGCGGCCTGGGGCCCACCAGGCTCATCTGGCCGCGCACCACGTTGAGGAGCTGAGGCAGCTCGTCGATGGAGAAGCGCCGGAGCACCTTCCCGCTCCGAGTGACCCGGGGATCGTTCGGAATCTTGAACATCCGCGAGTCGCCGCTCACGTGCTTGTTGAGGGTCGCATACTCCTGCTTCCGCTCGTCCGCGTTCGTCGCCATCGTGCGGAACTTGAAGATCTCGAAGGTCTGGTCGCCCGAGCCCATGCGGAGCTGGCGGAAGAACACCGGCCCGCGGGAGTCGAGCTTGATCCAAACGGCCACCGCGAGAAACAGCGGCGACAGGAGGACCAGGCCCGTGATCGAGAGCGCGAGGTCCATCGTCCGCTTCATGAGGCGCGAGGAGCGGGAGAGCCGCAGCGCCGGGAGCCCGATGAGCGGCAGGCCCTCGGCCGTGTGGATGCCGACGTTGGTCCCGATGACCTCGAAGAACCGTGGGACGAGGTCGATCTGGATGTCGAGATCCTTGAGCGAGCGGATCAGGTCGAGCATCTCCTCGTGCGAGTCGTTCGAGAAGGCGACGATCACCCGCTCGACGTCGAGGATCTGCACCATCTGCGGGAGCTGCTCGAGGCCGCCGAGGAGTGCGATGTCGGTGAGGTTCTCCGAGCGCTCTTTCGGGTCGCCGTCGACGAAGCCAACGAGGTTGAGACCGTACTCAGGGTGCTGCCGCAGCTTCTTGGCGACGAGCTGGCCGACGTCGCCGGCGCCCACGATGATCGTGTTTTGCACGTACGCGAGGTGGCGCCGCGCGATTCCGCGTGCGATCGCGCGCCCCGCGGTGATCACGATGATGGCGAAGAGCCAGAAGCCGAGCAACCGCGCGAAGCCCGGGTCGGCCCGGTGCGTAACCGCCGCGAAGGCGAAGAAGAGCCAGCTCCCCACCGTCACAAGGTGGAGCACGCCGACGAGGTCGTCGGCGGTCGAGTGGTCGGTGCGCTCCTCGTCGAAGTCGTAGAGCCCGTAGAGCTTCGCCACGATCACCCAGGCCGGAAGGCTCAGGCAAAAGATGAGCAGCTCGAGTTGGAAGCTGACCGCGTCGGAGCGGGCGCTCTGCTCGAGGAGCAGCGTCGCCGCGAGGAAGGCGAGCGTCAGCCCGACGAGATCGGCCAGCACGAGCATCCGGCGGACGAGCCAGCCGCGGCGTATCCGCACGGCGCTCGTGCGCCGCTGCTCGAGGATCTGCAGGGTCCGCGCATCGAGGGACACGGGGACGTTCGTGTTCCCCCCCGAGTCGACGTAGGGCTCGACCGTGTTCATCTACGCGGTACGCCCCGCTGGGCTCCGCACCACACCCCGTTCTTGCCGCATTCACGACTCCCCTAGCGAGTGCCGGGTTGTACGCCCGGCCCCCGCTCTCCCGTTCGACTGGACTCCTCCGAAGCTATCTTCATGCGCTCTTTCGAGCAATGAACGAATGGACGGCCTGATCATGTGTTTTCTTCCGGAACGCTGGACTTTCGACTAGGCTCCAGTAGAAGCGGCGCTCGCGTCAGCTCAGGAGCGCTGCGCGAGCGGTCGTCAGGACTGGGATAGCGAGCACTCCAAGTGTGTCCGCCTGCTCGACCACGCCGACGTAGACGAGGTCGAGCCGCACAGTGAGCGGGACGTGCTCCGAGCCCTCCCGCCTCCTGTAGAGATAACGCTCCCTCCTGCGCGTCCGGGAAACTCTCGTGAAGGTGTCAGACTCGCCGATGTCTCGCCACTCCGATCCTCCGGCTCGACGGCTGCCCGCGATCTGGGAGGGCGCCGACCGGCTCATCGCGCGCGCCGACGAGCACGCCCTCGTCTTCCACCGGCTCGAGCCGCTCGCCGCCCAGCGCTTGCGCCGGCTCGGCCGCGAGGTGCCCGAGGGGCTCGTGGAGTCGGAGCGGCTCGGGACGGCGTTCGCGCTCGCGGCGGCGGCCCACCTCGCCAGGGCGCGTGCCGCCGTCGATGGCCCGCTCCTCCTAGTAAAGGGCCCCGAGCTCGCCGCGCGCTACCCCGACCCGTCGCTCCGCATCTTCCGCGACGTCGACTTCGTCGCCGCGGATCCCGGCGCCGTGCAGGCGGCGCTCCTCGCCGCCGGCTTCGCCGAGGCCGGCGACCCGGATGACTACGCCCGGGCGCCCCACCTGATCCCGCTGGCGTGGCCGGGCCTGCCCGTGGAGCTGGAGGTGCACGCCCGCCCGAACTGGCCGCCGTGGCTGGAAGCGCCCTCCGCCGAAGAGCTTCTCGACGGCGCCGTTCCCTCGGCCTGCGGAGTGGACGGCGTGCTTGCGCCGACTCAGGAGAAGCACCTCCTGGTCGTCGCCGCGCACGCCTGGACGCACGGGCCGCTCCAGCGGCTCCGGGATCTTCTGGATGTCGCGGTGCTCGCCGAGGAGGCCGACCGCGCCGAGGTCGACCGCCTCGCAGAGGGGTGGGGGATCCCGAAGCTCTGGCGCACGACTTCGGCGATCGCCGAGGCCCTCTTCCTAGGCGCCGCGCCGCCGCGCGCGCTGCGAGGCTGGGCCAAGAACCTCGCCGAGGTCAGCGAGCGCACCGTCTTCGAGCAGCACGCCGCGCGCTGGGGGTGCTGGTTCGACGCCTTCCCCCCAGGGCTCGCCCTCCGCGCTTCCTTCGACGAGGTGCGCGGGGACCTGACGCCGGAGCCGGGCGAGACCTGGGGGGCGAAGCTCCTCCGCTCACGCCGCGCCCTACGGAACGCGTTCGTCAAGCGGTCGGAGCACGACCGCGAGACCAAGTAACACAGCGTTATTTGAAGCGGGCCAGCTCTTCGTGGGCGCCGCGGCCGGGCGGCGGACCGACGTCGGCGCCGCCGAGCTCCACCCAGGCATGGGCGTCCTTGTCGGCGGCGGTCCGGGGGAGCCCGATGACGAGCTCGGCCTCGTCCCCCTGCTCCCGCAGGAGCCGGTAGAGGACGAGCGAGCCCACCAGGCAGCGCGGCCGGCGGGGGCCGAGCCGTAGGCTACGGTCGACCGCGCGCGAGAGGCGGGCCGGAGAGAGGGGAGCGCGCCCGCGCCCGACGTTCCCGAGGCGCGCGACGTAGGCGGGGAGCTGCTCCCGCCGGAGCCCTGCGAGGACGCGCGGGTAGAGGAACCAGATCCGTAGCGCCAGGCCGGCCTTGGCGCGGAACGACAGCGGCGCCTCAGACACCGGCGAGCACCAGGGCGACGTGGTCATCGAGCGCCTCGAGGGCGAGCGGCCGCCGGAGCCTGAACGCGGGGACGGCGGAGGCGAGGTCGGCGACGCCGGCGAACGAGCGGCCGACGTCCTCCTCCGTGGGCAACCGGAAGCTGAGCGCCCAGAGGTCGCGGAGCGCCTCGGGCTGCTCCACCGGCTCGAGCTCCGTCGCGTCCTCCGAACGGTCGAGGAAGACGATGGCGCGGAGCGGCACCGGCGTGCAGTCGCCCGGCTCGTCGAGGGCGTAGTGGACGCGGTCGTCGTCCTCGCCCAGCCGGCGGGCGCGGGGAAGGTCGAGCCGCCCGGCGACGTCGTGGCGGACGCGGAGCATCGCCGGCCCGGGGACGACGGCCGGCTCGGGCCCGAGGCGCAGGCACGAGGTGTCTTCGCTGAGCACGCGGCAACCGGCGCGGTGGAAGGCGGCCGCCGTCGTCGTCTTGCCGTAGGTGCGCGGCGCGGCGACCAGCACGGCCCCGCCGTCCGTCTCGACGGCAGCGGCGTGGAGGGGCAGGTCGCCGCGCGCACGGAAGCAGAGAAGCGCTGGGATGCCCCAGAGCCGCTCCTCCGTGCGCAGGCCGCCGTCCGCCGGCACCTGCACACGCCCCGTCTCGGGCTCCACCGAGAACCACCCGCCGCCGCCGATCCAGAGGCGGAAGGAGCGCCCGTCCGAGTAGAGCCTCGCCTGGAGCGGCAGCTCCGGCGTCGCGGTCCACTCGACGAGCAGCCTGTCTTCCAGCCGCTCGCCTTCGAGCGCCGGCGCCGTGATCTCGAGAGGATCCCCAGAGCCCTCCCGCAGGTACGCGAAGGGGAGGTCCGAGCGCACCTCGAAGCCGTAACAAGCGCCTCGAGAGCTCACGCCCAGAGCCCCAGGAAGGCGTGGGCGCGGGCGAGGTCGTAGGCCCAGAGGAGCTCGACGACGTCCATCCCGCGGGCGTCGACCCGCTCCTCGAGCAGGCGGTAGTCGACGCCCTCGATTCTCACCTCGGACTCGAGCGCGAAGCGGCGGATGCCGTCGTAGTCGGCCGTGCGCAGCGCGAAGTCGTTGAAGAACGTCTTGTCGGTGCGGTCGAGGATCGCATCGGGCAGGCGCCCGCGGACGCTCTCGCGCAGGAGGCTCTTCGGGAGCGAGTTCGGGAACTTGACCTCCGCGGGGAGCGAGAGCGCGAACTCCCAGAGGTCGACGTCCACGAGCGGCCTGCGAACGTGGACGCCGCACACCGCGGCGCAGAGCGCGTCCGCGTCGAAGGAGTACGCGCCCACGCCGACGAGGGGGGCGAGCTGGTGCTCGAGCCAGCGGCGGCGCGCGGGACGGGCGAGATCCGGCCGCGGGCCGGGCGAGCCTGCGACGTCGCGGTCGACCCACGGGGGCAGCTGGCGGAAGTCCTCGCGGCCGCGGAGGCGCCGGTAGCCGAGCGCGAGGCGCGGCGAGACGAGGGACGGCCCGGCGCGCTGGACGACGCGCCTCCACGATGCACCGCGTGCGTGCTGGTCGCGGGCCCAGGCGAGCGAGGCGCCCAGCCGCCCGTGCAGGACGAGATGGCCGATGAGGTGCTGCCCGAAGGTGAAGACCCACTCCGCCATCTCGCCGGTGAGCACGTTCCGCGCGCCGAGCTCCCGCGCGAGCGAGTAGTTCTCCGCGAGCTCCGGGATCGACATCGTGTCCACCGGGCCGTCGAGCACGTCCACCCAGCGCTCGACGTCGTCGAGCGGCCGCGAGGACGGCGTGTACGCGTGCAGCCGCAGGCCGAGGCGCTCGGTGACGAGCTCGATCCAGCGTGACTCGTCCACGCCCGGGTCGTCCGGGTAGACGGAGGAGACGGCGAGCAGCGGCTCGCCCGTCAGCTCCCTGGTGTGCGGCGCGCCGAAGGCGGCGATGACCGGAGAGTCGATGCCGCCGCTGAGCGAGACGGCGTCGTTCCCGGTCAGGGTGCGGGCGACTGCGGCCTCGACCAGCTCGGCGAGGCGCTCGCGGGCCTCCGGGATCCCGATCCGCGCGGTCTCGAGCAGCGGCTCCGGATCCCAGTAGCGGTCGAACGACGCGCGGCTGGTCCCGGAGACCGTCGCGGTGGACGCGCGGGGGAAGCGGTCGACCCCGCGCAGCATCGTCCCGCGCGCGTCGAAGCGACCGAAGAACATCGCCTCCACCGCCTCGACGTCGGGCTCGCGCGCGATTTCCGCGCCGGCCGCTACCTGCTTGCCCTCGGTCGCGGCCACGAAGCCGTCAGCGCTCTCCCGGTGGAACAGCGGCGCGAGGCCGAGGTGGTCGCGGAAGACGACGAGCGACGCCCCGTCCGTCCACGCACCGGCGAAGACCCCGCGCAGCCGCGCCGGCGCTTCGGCGCCCCAGGCCTCGAAGGCGGCAAGCACGGTCGCCGCCGGGCCGTCGGTGCAGGGCCGGCCGAGCGTAGAGTCGACCTCGGCTCGGTTGTCGAGCGCGCCCGTGAGGACGAGCGCCTTGCCGTCGCCGGTCGCCGACCAGGCGTCGCGGAGGTCGGGTGCGTTCGAGACGCCGAGCGTGACGGGGCCGGAGGAGACGATGTCGAGCTCCTCGCCGCGGTGCGGCGCGGCGCGCAGAGCGCGCTCGACGGCAGCGGCCTCGGCGGGCCCGGCGGCGGAGTGGACGACGGCGATGGAGCCCACAGCCGGCGGCTCAGCGCGCGATCAGGTCGCGCTCGCGCAGGTCGGCGAGGAAGCGCTCGGTCTCGGCGTCGAGATCCTCGGGCGCGCCGTCCAGACGCAGGCGAAGCTCGGCGACGAGCACGCCGAACGTGCGCTCGCCGTCGATCAGGTCCCAGATCAACGAGCCGGTCTCGTTCAGCCCGTGGTAGGCGCCCGACTCGAGGTGGAGCAGGACGCCGCCGCCCTCGCCGGCGAGCTCTCGGTAGACGACCTGCGGGTTCCGGCGGATGACTCCGTCCTCGGCTTCCATCGGCGGATCAGTGAGGGGCACTAGTACAGGCCCAGCGTGCCCTGCTTGCGCTCGCGCCGCAAGGCGGCCCGGAACGCGACTGCGCCGAGGGCGAGGGAGACGACGGAGAGGGG
Source organism: uncultured Actinomycetes bacterium (assembly GCA_963794055.1). Classification (GTDB taxonomy): domain Bacteria; phylum Actinomycetota; class Thermoleophilia; order Gaiellales; family Gaiellaceae; genus JAIBJN01. The sequence continues at coordinate 66,721 of CAWCCL010000017.1, read as the reverse complement.
GAGGAGGATGAGGACGGCGCGGCCGACGCCCTCCCAGCCGGTGCCGCCGAGGAGGGGCTCGCGCATGCCGTCCACGGCGATCGTGATCGGGTTCACCTCGGCGAGCGAGGCGATCCAGGTCGGCAGCAGGTCGAGCGGGTAGTACGCGCCCGAGAAGAGGACGAGCACGGTCGAGACGAGGCCGACGATCCCTGAGCCGCGCCGGAAGGTCAGTGTCGCCCCCGCGCTCGCGACGCCGAGCCCCCAGACGAAGGGGATGAACGCCAGCAGCACGACGAGGGCGGGGAGGAGACCGTTCGCATAGAAGTCGAGCCCGAAGGCCAGTGCGATGACGACGAGGAAGACGGCAGTGCGGATCGGGATGTAGATGAGGTCGTAGACGACCGAGCCGAGCTGCACCGTCGCCGGGCTCGTTGGGGTCATCAGGAGCGACTCGAGCGTGCCCGCGAACTGCTCTTGCTGCATCCCGATCGCGACCCTCCCGAGCGCGAGCGTCATGAACGCCGAGATCGCGATCCCGACCGCGACGAACTCGATGTACGTCGTCGGCTGGCCGCCGTAGCTCGGCAGCACCGACGGGTCGACCATGAGGCCGACGAAGTAGAACATGAAGGCCTGGAGCGCGAGCCCGATCCAGTCGCCCACGAAGGGGAGGCGGTAGCTCCAGGCGACCAGGAAGTCGCGGCGGACGAACGCGGGCAGCTTGCGGAGCTCGCCGGCGAGCGCGCTCATCCGTCCGACCCTGCGAGGTTGAGGTACGCGTTCTCGATCTCCGACCGCTCCTCGCGGCACCCGAGCACGTCGACGCCCCGGGCGGTGAGCGCCGCCAGCACCCCGCCGAGCACTGCGCGCTCGGCGAGATGGAGGAGGAAGTCCTCGGGGTTCCCGTCGCCGGATGCGGCGATCGTCCCTCCCGCCCCGACGGCGTCGCGCAGGAGGGGCTCCAGCTCGGCGCCGGGCGCGCGTCCGTTGCGGAGGCGGAGCACGTAGCGCCGCGGCGTCGCGAGCGCGATCAGCTCCGAGACGGTCCCCTGGAAGGCCGCCCGGCCCTGGCGGAGGAGCGTAACCGCGTCGGCGAAGCCGCGGATTTCCTCGATCCGCTGCGTCGCCCACACGACCGCCGCGCCCTCGTCCGCGAGGACGCGCACGAGGTCGCGCATGCGGGCGGCCGCCTCGGGGTCGAGGTCGTGCGTCGCCTCGTCGATCAGCAGCACGCTCGGCTCGGTGAGGAGCGCGCGCGCGATCGAGAGCCGTTTCTGCATCCCGTGGGAATAGAACGCCGAGCGCAGCCGCGCCGAGTCGGTGAGGCCTACGAGCTCAAGGAGCTCCCATGCGCGGGCGGTCGCCTGGCGCTTCGACATGCCGTGAAGCCGTCCGAAGAACATGAGGTTCTCGAGCCCGGAGATGCGCAGGTAGAGCGAGCGGTCGCCCGAGGGCACGAGTCCCATCCGCGCGCGCAGCTCGCGCGGGCACTCCCACGTGTCGACGCCGAGCACGCTCGCCTCGCCGGAGTCGGGCTTGACGAGCCCCGTGAGGACGCGGACGAGGGTCGTCTTGCCGGCGCCGTTCGGGCCGAGGAGCGCCTCGATCCGCCCGGCGTTCACGGCCAAGGAGACGCCGGCGAGCGCGACGCGCTCGCCGAAGCTCCGCGACACATCGCGGGCCTCCACGACCGGGCGAGGCGGACTCTCGGTTGCCGGCGCGGCCCCCCGGCCGCTCAGCGGCTCAGGACGGGCAGGAGTACTCGCAGAACTTGTCGAGGTGACAGATCCGCCAGTCACCCTGCTTGTTCTGATGGGGGTTTCCGTCGGGAGTGCAGATGTTGGACGGGATCTGCGCACGGGAAAAGGTGTGCGCGCTGATCGATCCGTAGTCCACGACCTCGGGTGAAGTGAAGTTGATCTTCAAGCCTGGCCTTCCGTCGTTGCCCCTGCAGAGGTCCCCACATAGACCTCCAATTCACAATGGTGCGCGTTCCGGTGTCGTCTTGCAACTATTCTTCCGGCCAGGTTTCCGCAATTTGCGGGGATTTATCCACCTCTTCCGAGGAACGAGCGGGCCGCGTCGGCGAGCGCGTACGCCGCGAAGACCCTTGCCACGAGCCGCGTCTCCCGCGGCCGAGCCAGCTGCGCGACGGCGAGAGCACCGGCGGCCCAGAGCGAAACGCAATGCGGGCAGGTGACGAGCTCGCCCACGGCGCGACGCATCCCCTCTCCCGCCGGCTGGACGGCGGCCGGCCCGTCTGCGAACGGGCGCCTGAGGAAGACGGTGACGCGATCCTCGGCAACGACGCTCCCGATCTTCGCGCCGGCGAGCCCGATGGCGAGGAGGTCGGTCGCGGAGGTGGGCTCGGCAAGCTTCTCCCGACCCGCCCGGGCGGCGGTCAACAGCCCGGCCCAGAAGAGCGCGGAGAACGCGGCGTAGGGCGCCTCCGACCTGCCCACTAGAATCTCGACGACGAGCCCGTCGCGGGCGACGGGGACGCCGTCCGGGGGCGGTAGCTCGACCGGGCGGTGCGTGAGCAGGATCGGGCCGTCCGCGGCGGCGAGCGCCTCCTCGGCGGAGAGGTGCCCGCGGGGGAGGCCGTCATTCGCCGGGTCGCCGAGCGTCGCCTCGCACAGGAAGAGGTCGGCACCGCGGGCGAGGTCGGCGAGCTCGTCCGTCGGCGCGGAGTCGCCCGAGTACGCGAGCGTCGACCCGTCGTGCGTCACGCGGAACCCGTACGACGTCAGCTCGTAGTGCGGCAGGCGGCAGGCCTCCACCTCGAAGCCGGCGTCGTGAACGGCACCGCCCGGCTCGAACTCCCGTAGCTCGAAGGCGTTCTCGAACATCGCGTCGTTCCCCCAGTGCGAGGCGAACTCCTCGAGCTGCTCCCGTCCCGCCCGGCGGCAGCCAGAGCGTGCAGTCGATCCGGTGCTCCTGCGGGCCGTACGCGTTCAGCCAGGCCCAGGGCACGAGGTCGCCCCAGTGGTCGAGGTGGAAGTGCGTGATCGCGATCGAGCGGGGGTAGAGCTCGAGCTCGCGCAGGCGGCCGAGCACGCCGGGCCCGCAGTCGAGGAGGAGCGAGCTCTCGCCCTCCACGAGGTACCCGGACTGGGCGCTTCCAGGGTTCGGCCAGGCGGGGGAGGAGCCGATGACGGTCAGGCGCACCTCCATATACTGGCGCACCATGGCCAGGAAGATCCGGGTCGTGATCGCGAAGCCCGGCCTCGACGGTCACGACAGGGGGGCGAAGATCATCGCGCGGGCGCTCAGGGACGCCGGCATGGAGGTCATCTACACCGGCCTCCACCAGACGCCGGAGCAGATCGTCGAGACCGCGATCCAGGAGGACGCGGACGCCGTCGGCATCTCGATCCTCTCCGGCGCGCACATGACGCTCGTGCCGCGGATCCTCGAAGGGCTGCGCGAGAACGGCGTCGAGGACGTGCTCGTCGTGGTCGGCGGGACGATCCCGCGCGACGACGTCCTCGCGCTCAAGGAGCAGGGCGTCGCCGAGATCTTCACCCCGGGCGCGCCGGTAACCGAGATCGTCGAGTTCCTGCGGGCGAACGTGCCCGCTCGAAGCATGATCGACGTCGAGCGCGTCGGCGGCACGGCGATCGTCACCGTCAACCGCCCGGAGGCGATGAACGCGCTTGACCTCGAGCACGCCGAGGCCCTCCAGGACACCTTCGCCGAGCTCGCCGCCGACGAGGCTGTCCGGGTCGTCGTCCTCACCGGCGGGGGCGAGAAAGCCTTCATCGCCGGCGCCGACATCAAGTACATGCAGGCCCTCGGCGTCCTCGAGGCGCGCCGCTGGGGCGAGCTCGGCCACGCCTGCGGCAACCTGCTCGAGACCATGCCGAAGCCGACGATCGCGGCGATCAACGGCTTCGCGCTCGGCGGCGGCTGCGAGCTCGCGCTCGCCTGCGACCTGCGCCTCGCCTCGTCCAACGCCCGCATCGGCCAGCCCGAGATCGACCTCGGCATCCTTCCCGGCTGGGGCGGCTCGGTTCGCCTCGCGCGGACGACCACGCTCGGCTTCGCCAAGGCGCTCATCTTCACGGGCCGGCCAGTCGACGCGGCCGAGGCGCTGGAGCACGGGCTCGTCAACGCCGTCTACGAGCCGGGAGGAGCTGCGCGAGAAGACGCTGGATCTCTGCCGGGGCCTCGAGGCGAAGAGCCCGCTCGCGCTCGCGTACGCGAAGGAGGCGGTCAACCTCGCGCTCCAGGGCCCGCACCGGACGAACCTCGACATCGAGGCGCGCCTCTTCGCCATGCTCTTCGCGAGCGAAGACCAGAAGGAGGGCATGGCCGCGTTCGCCGAGAAGCGGCCGCCCCAGTTTCGCGGTTAGGTAGGCTGGCGGGAGCGGGAGCCCCTGGGCGGGGGCTGAGAGGAGGCCGCGAGGCCTCGACCGCCACCACCTGATCTGGGTCATGCCAGCGAAGGGACTCGAATGAGCTTGAGAACCCCTTTCGAAATGAAGCCTTTGCCTGCCGGCCCGCCGCGCAAGCATCCATCTCGAAATGAGTTCTAACGATCCACTCGTCATCGCCGGGCGCGAGTTCGGCTCGCGGCTGCTGACCGGCACCGGGAAGTACGACACCTTCGAGACGATGCGCGACGCGCTTACCGCCTCCGGCTCGGAGATCGTCACCGTCGCCGTCCGCCGTATCGACTTCGACGCCCGCGACGACGACATCACGACGTTCCTCCCCGAGAACGTCCTTCTGCTGCCCAACACGTCGGGCTGCGAGACGGCCGAAGAGGCCGTGCGCACGGCGCGGCTCGCGCGCGCGGGCGGCCTGCCCGACTGGGTGAAGCTCGAGGTCATCCCCGACCCCCGCTACCTGCTGCCCGATCCGGTCGAGACGCTGCGCGCCGCCGCGACGCTCGTCGAGGACGGGTTCACCGTGCTCCCGTACGTGCTGCCCGACCCCGTGCTCCAGAAGAAGCTCGAGGAGGTCGGCTGCGCGACGGTCATGCCGCTCGCCGCACCGATCGGGAGCGGGCGCGGGCTGAAGCTCCGCGACTCGATCCGGATCATGGTCGAGCAGGCCGAGGTGCCGCTCGTCGTCGACGCCGGCCTCGGCTCGCCTTCGCATGCGGCCGAGGCGATGGAGCTGGGGGCCGACGCCGTCCTCGTCAACACCGCGATCGCCCGCGCGGGCGACCCGGTGGCGATGGCGCGGGCCTTCAGGCTCGCCGTCGAGGCGGGCCGGACGGCGTTCCTGGCCGGCGTCATGGAGGAGGGCGTCCAGGCCGCGCCGTCGAGCCCGCTCGACCGGGGCGGTGCACGAATCGTGACGGCCGAGCGTCAGCGTCAACGGCCGCGACCAGGCGGTCGAGGACGGCGAGACCGTCGCCGGGCTGCTCGAGCGGCTCGGGCTCGGAGCGCGCTACGCGCTCGTCGAGCGAAACGGCGAGCCCGTCGAGCGGGCGCGCTACGAGGAGGTGCGGCTCGAGGATGGCGACCGCCTCGTCGTCGCGCGCCCCGTGGCCGGCGGCTGAGGCGCCGGCTCTACCTCGTCACCGCGGCGCGGCCGGACCTGGCCGCGTTCCTCGAGGCGGCAGTCCGCGGCGGCGTCGACCTCGTGCAGCTCCGCGAGAAGCGCCTCCCGGACGGGCAGCTCCTGCCCGTGCTCGAGGAGGCCCGCGAGGTGACCCGCCGCCTCGGCGTCCCGCTCGTCGTCAACGACCGCCCCGACCTCGCCGTCCTCGTCGAGGCCGACTGCGTCCACGTGGGCCAGGACGACCTGCCGGTGGAGGCCGTCCGCCGCTTCGGGCTACCGGTCGGCCTCTCGACGCACGCGCCGGAGCAGCTTGCGCGCGCCGCAGCCGACTACGTCGGAGTCGGGCCCGTCTTCGCCACGCCGACGAAGGACGGCCGGCCGGCCGTCGGGCTCGAGTACGTCCGCCACGCCGCGCCCACGCCCGCGTGCCCTGGTTCGCGATCGGCGGCATCGACGAGACGAACGTCGCCGGCGTCGTCGCCGCGGGGGCACGAGCGGGTCGCGGTCGTCCGCGCAATCGGCGATGCCGAAGACCCGGAGCGGGCGGCGCGCGCGCTTCGCGCTGCGCTCGGCACCTGAGCGGGCCGGCTACTTCTGCGCGAGGCTGGACGATGTCGCGGATCGTGTGGAGCCCGGCGGCGCCCCGGGCGGAGGCGAGATTCTGCGGGAAGTCGTTCGTCCACGCGATCACGCGGTCGCCGGCCGCGAATGTCAGCGAGCGTCGACGGGCTCGTAGGTCTTCGCCGCGATCGCGCGGCGCATGATTGCCTCGAGCGGAACCGACAGCGTGATGTCGCGCGCCGGCTTCACGACCCAGCCGTTCGCCAGGTGAAGCCGGCTGATCCGGAGCCGGATCAGCTGCGGCTCGGCCTCCAGGTCGGTCGACACCACCGGCCGTGGATGCGCATGCTCAGCGTCTCGAACGCATCGTCGCCGGGCCGCGCATAGAGGTGCTTGAAGGCGCGGTCGATGTGCCTGTAGGGGGACACCGCCCGCCCGCCGTTGGGGTGCACCTCGAAGTGGAGGTGCGACATGATCCCGTTCGCGTCTCCGGAGTCGCCGACGTACGCGATCAGCTCGCCGGCCTGCACCCGCTGGTTCGAGACGAGCCCCGGCGCGTAGGCGACGCTGTTCTTGCAGCCGCCGCGGTTGTCGTTTCGAAGCGTCAGGTCGTTGTTCAGGTGGATGTACATGTACGTCGTCCCGCTGCGGCCGTACAGGTAGAGCATGCACCCGGCGTTGCGCGACTTCGTGTACTTCACGACCCGGCCGGGCTCGACGGCGACGACCGGGGAGCGCTTGTCGGCCGTGATGTCGTTCCCCTGGTGGCCGCCGCTCGGGCGCGGGGCGCCGAAGTCGTCGTAGTAGGTGGTGGCGGCGACGACCGGGAAGATCAGTCTCGGCACGGCAGCGCTTGCCGTCCCCACGAAGGCCCACGCGGCGAGGAGGACGAGAAGGGCTACGGCTGTCGTCCGGTGGCGGCTCATAGGTGAGCGGTCCGACGCTCCGGCGCGGCGCCTGAAGGCGCGGAGACTAGCAGACCTTCGGCAGGAACTTGTAAAGACTTGAGACCGATAGGATCGCCCCCGGTGAAGCTCGCCGTCCTGGTCAAGGAGGTGCCGGAGGCGTCCGCGCGCACGCGGATCGACCCGGGCACCCTGCGGCTGGACCGCAGCGGCGCAGCCGCCCTGAACCCGTTCGACGCGCACGCGCTCGAGGAGGCTCTCCGGATCAAGGAGCGCACCGGCTGACGGCGAGGTCGTTGTGATCATGATGGCCCCGGCCGCGCGCCGCCGATTCGCTGCGGAAGGCGCTCGCGATCGGCGCCGACCGCGCCGTGCACGTTGCCGACGAGGCGCTCGCCGGCTCCGACCTCGTGGCCACCGCCCGCACCCTCGCGAAGGCGCGTCGAGCGCGAGCAGCCCGACCTCGTCCTCCTCGGCCAGCAGGGCGGCGACTCGGACGGCGCGGTGCTCTGGTCGGCGCTCGCCGACCTGCTGCGGCTCCCCGTCGTCTCGCAGGTCGGCGAGCCTCGAGCTCGGTGACGGCAAGGTGACCGTCAAGCGCCAGACCGAGTACGGCTACGACGTCATCGAGGCCCCGATGCCGGCCGTCGTGGCGGTCTCCGACGCGATCAACGAGCCGCGCTACCCGTCGCTGAAGGGGATCATGGGCGCCAAGAGCAAGCCGTTCGAGACGCTTGCCGGCCGCCGACCTCGGCCTCTCGGCCGACGAGATCGGCGAGGCCGGCTCCCGCACCGCGGTGCACTCGCTGGCCGACCCGCCGTCGCACGGTGACAGCCTGCGCATCGAGGACGACGGCAGCGCGGCGGAGAAGATCGTCGAGTACCTCGCCGAGAGGAAGCTCATCTAGTGCCGGGCACGCTTGTCTTCCTGGAGGACCACGAAGGCGAGCTCGTCAAGGGCTCGCTCGGCGTGCTGTCCAAGGCCGCGCAGCTGGGCGGCGACGTCGCGGCGGTCGTGGCCGGCTCCGGCGTGAGGGAGCTCGCGGCGCAGGCCGGGCGCTACGGCGCGGCCACGGCCTACGCCGCCGACGACCCGGCGCTCGCCGCGCCTCTCCCGCAGCCGCGCGTCGACGTCCTCGCCGCGCTCGTCTCCGAGCAGGGCTTCGACACCGTGCTCTTCGGCGCGTCCGTCCTCTCGGCGGACGTCGCCGCCGGCCTGGCCGCCCGCCTCGGCGCCGGCCTCAACTGGGACCTCGTCGACCTCGAGCTTCGCGACGGGAAGCTCGTCGGCAGGCGGCCTGCGCTGCAGGACTCGGTCTACGCCGAGGTCGGCTGGACGTCCGAGCCGCGCCTCGCGCTCGTCCGCTCCGGGACCTTCGAGCCCGTCGAGAGCGGCGGCGAGGCCGAGGTCGAGGACGTGGCGGTCGAGCTGCAGGGCTTCTCGACCCAGGCCGTCATGGTGGAGCGGGCGCACGCCGAGAGCGAGGGCCCGTCCATCGAGGACGCCGACGTGATCGTTGCCGGCGGCCGCGGGCTCGGCGAGCCGGCGAAGTTCGCGCTCCTCGAGGAGCTGGCCAAGGCGCTCGGCGGGGCCGTCGCGGCCACGCGCGCCGTCGTCGACGCGGGCTGGTATCCGTACGCAGCCCAGGTCGGCCAGACGGGCAGGACGGTGGCGCCGAAGCTCTACGTCGCCTGCGGCATCTCCGGGGCGATCCAGCACAAGGTCGGCATGCAGGCCTCCGGCACGATCGTCGCCATCAACAAGGATCCCAATGCGCCCATCTTCGAGTACGCAGACGTCGGCGTCGTCGGCGATCTGCACCAGATCGTTCCGAGGCTGACCGAGCTTGTGAAGGAGCGCCGCGCGTGAGCGTCAGTCCTGCCGATTTCCCGCCGCCGTTCGACTGGCGCGAGTTCGTCGCCGAGCCGACCGACCCGGTGGACGAGCGCATCGACGTCGGCGTCCTGATCGTCGGCGGCGGCCCCGCCGGCCTCTCGGCCGCCATCCGGGTCGGGCAGCTGCTGGAGGAGCACCCGGAGGTCGCGGAGCACCTCGGCGACGTGCCGGTCGCAGTCGTGGAGAAGGGCCGCGTGCCCGGCGCGCACCTGCTCTCCGGCGCGGTCGTCAACCCGCGCGCGTTCCGCGAGCTCTTCCCGGGGATGCTCACCGAGGACATGCCGTTCCGCGCGCCCGTCGTGCGCGAGAGCGTCTACTTCCTGACCCCGAAGCGGCACGTGCGCGTGCCCGCGCCCCCGACGATGTGGAACCACAACCACTACGTCGCCTCGCTCTCCGAGATCGGCCGCTGGCTGGCGGAGAAGGCCGAGGAGCTCGGCGTCACGCTCGTCCCCGAGACGAGCGCGCGGACGCTGCTCGTCAGCGGCGGGCGCGTCGTCGGCGTCCGCACCGGCGACAAGGGCCGGGGCAAGGGCGGGGAGGAGCTCCCGAACTTCGAGCCCGGCTCCGACATCCGCGCCAAAGTCACGATCCTGGCCGAGGGGACGCAGGGGCACCTTGCAGGCATCGCCTCCGAGCGTTTCGGCCTGGCCTCCGGCCCGCAGGTCTATGCGCTCGGCGTGAAGGAGCTCTGGGAGGTCCCGAAGCCGCTGAACCGCGTCGTCCACACGATGGGCTGGCCGCTTCGCGCCGGGAAGCGCCACCGGGAGTTCGGCGGCAGCTTCATCTATCCGCTGGGCGAGGACAAGGTCGCCATCGGCATGGTCGTCGGGCTCGACTACACGGACGCCACGCTCTCGGTGCACGACCTGCTCCAGGAGCTGAAGACGCACCCGTTCGTCCGCGGCATCCTCGCGGGCGGCACGCGCGTGGCCTGGGGGGCGAAGACGATCCCCGAGGGCGGCTTCCAGGCCCTGCCGAACCGCTTCTCCTTCCCCGGCGGCATGCTCGTCGGCGACTCCGCCGGCTTCGTGAACGTCCCCGCGCTCAAGGGAGTCCACTACGCGATGAAGTCCGGGCTGCTCGCGGCCGAGGCCGCCTTCGACGCAGTCGGCCCCGGGAGGACGTCCTGGGCGCCGGACGCCCTCCGCCCGTACGACGATGCGGTGCGCGGGAGCTACGTCTGGTCGGATCTGAAGCGAGTCCGCAACATGCGCCCGGCGTTCAAGCACGGCTTCTACCGCGGTGCCCTCCTCGCCGGGCTCTCGCTCAACACCCTGGGCAAGCTGCCGCCCGGGACGATGGCGCTCGAGCGCGACGTCGAGGTCCCCGTGACGGTCGGCGACGCGTCCAAGTCGTTTCCGGCTCCCGACGGGCAGCTCACCTTCGACAAGCTCTCGAGCGTCTACCTCTCGGGGAACAAGACACGCGACGACGCCCCGAGCCACATCCGCGTCGACACGAAGGTGCGGCGCGAGCTGGCCGAGGCCTGGGCGCACATGTGCCCGGCGCACGTCTACGAGCTCGGCGGCGAGGCGAGCCCGGCGGGGAACGTCGTGGACGTCGAGGTGACCCCCTCGAACTGCGTCCAGTGCGGCGCGATCACGGCGAAGGGCGGGCGGCTGACGCCGCCCGAGGGCGGGGACGGCCCCGAATACACCCAGATGTAGACGCAGCCTCGGCCGTCATCGGCGGCCGCCTCCGCCGGACGCCGCTCCTCTCCTCGGAGACTCTGGGCCGCGCATTCGGCGGCCGCGCCTTCCTGAAGGCGGAGCTCCTGCAAAAGACGGGGAGCTTCAAGACACGGGGCGTCCTGAACAAGCTCGCCTCGCTGACCTCGGAGGAGCGCTCGCGCGGCGTCATCGCCGCCTCCGCCGGGAACCACGCCGCCGCGCTGGCCTATGGGAGCGCGGTCGAGGGGATCGACTGCCTCGTCGTCATGTGGCAGGGTGCCAGCGAGCCAAAGCGGGCGGCCGCGATCGGCTACGGCGCGACGGTCGACCAGGAGGCGGCCGGCCCGTCCGAGGTCTTCCCGCGCCTGGCACAGCTCCAGGAGGAGACGGGCCGTGTGCTCGTCCATCCCTTCGACGACCCGCTGATCGTGGCCGGCGCCGGGACCGTCGGGCGCGAGATCGAGGAGGACCTCCCGGACGTGGACGTCGTCGTCGTGCCGGTCGGAGGCGGGGGACTCGTCACCGGGATCGCGGTCGCGCTCCCGGGCAGGCGGGTGATCGCCGTCGAGCCGGAGGGCTCGCGGGCGCTCCACGCCGGCCTGGCCGCCGGCGAGCCCGTGCCGGTGACGCCACGCTCGATCGCCGACGGGCTCAATGCGCCGTTCGCTGGGTCGCTTCCGATCGAGCTCTGCCGTGAGCTCGGCGTCGAGCCCGTCCTCGTCAGCGAGGCGGAGATCGCCCACGGCTTTCGCTTCCTGTACGAGCGCGCCAAGCTCGCCGCGGAGCCCGCGGGCGCAGCAGGAGTGGCGGCGCTGCTCGCCGGCAAGGTGCCGGGCGTCGAGGGCGCGACGGTCGCCGTTGTCGTCTCCGGTGGCAACGTGGCCGGGGAAATCGCCTCTGGTATCCTCAAGCCCGACCCGCGCTAGGCCGATCATGAAGACCGACATCCATCCCGAATACGTCCTTGCCACCGTCACGTGCTCCTGCGGGAACACGTTCCAGACCCGCTCCACGAAGGCTGAGCTTCATGTCGAGATCTGCTCCGAGTGCCATCCCTTCTACACCGGGAAGCAGAAGCTCGTGGACACGGGCGGCCGCGTCGAGCGGTTCCAGCGGCGTCTGGAAAAGGCCGGGACCCGCAGCGAGCAGTAAGGGGGATCCGCAGCCGTGAGCGCGCCCATCGGCGGCCAGGCTGTGCTGGAAGGCGTGATGATGCGCGGCCCGTCCGCGTGGTCGGTCGCCGTCCGCAAGCCCGACGGGGAGATCGCCGAGGTCAACCGGCCGATCTCGTCCTTTCTCCTCAAGCACCGCTGGGCGCGTCTCCCCGTCGTCCGGGGCGTGTTCGCGCTCGGTGAGTCGCTCGCAATCGGCTTCCGCGCGCTCGCCATCTCGGCGAACTACGCGGCCCAGGAGGAGGGCGAGGACGGCGAGGAGGTCGCAGACCGAGCTCTCACGCGGCCAGCTCATCTTCGCCTTCGGCATCGCGATCGGCTTCGCGCTCCTGCTCTTCAAGGTCTCGCCGGCGCTGATCACGAGCTGGCTCCCGATCGAGTCGACGAGCTGGTTCGTCGTCGTCGAGGGGGTCATTCGCGTGTCGATCTTCATCCTCTACCTCGTGCTCGTCGGCTTCTTGCCGGACTTGAAGCGCGTGTTCCAATACCACGCGGCCGAGCACAAGGCGATCAACGCCTACGAGGCGGGCGACCCGCTCGAGCCCGAGGCGGTCCAGCGCCACAGCCTGATCCACGTGCGCTGCGGCACCGCGTTTCTCCTGTACGTGATGGTGATCGCCATCTTCGTCTTCGCGTTCGTCGGCCAGCCGGGCTGGTTCTGGCTGATCGCCTCGCGCATCCTGCTCCTGCCCGTGATCGCCGGCATCGCCTACGAGGTGATCCGCTTCGCGGGCAAGCATCCGACCAACCCGATCCTGCGCATCGTTCCTCGCGCCGGGCCTCTGGCTCCAGCGCCTGACGACGCGGGATCCCTCGCTCGACCAGATCGAGGTCTCGATCCGCGCGCTCCACGAGGTGCTTCGCCTCGAAGGCCGGCTGACACCGGAGGAGCGCAAGGTCGAGGTCATGGCCTAGCGCCTTTCCGGCCCTTCGCGGGGCTATCCTGATCCGGTCATGACGGCCCAGATCGACAGCCTTGTCGACGAGCTCGAGCGCTCCTACGCCGAGGCGCAGGAGCGCATGAACGACCCCGCGCTCTACTCGGACCGGAACTCGGCCGCCGAGGCTGGGCGCCGGCTCAAGGAGCTCGAGGGCCCGCACAAGCTCGCCCTGGAGTGGCGCGAAGCGCGCGAGGACGCCGATGCGGCCCAGGCCGACCCGGACCTCCGCGAGCTTCTGCCCGAGATCGAGGAGCGGCTGGAGCAGCTCGAGGAGGATCTCGAAGCTCGCGCTCGTCGAGCGGGATCCGAACGACGCGAAGGACGTCGTCGTCGAGATCCGGCAGGGGGCGGGCGGCGACGAGGCGGCCCTGTGGGCCGGTGACCTCTTCCGCATGCTCACCCGCTACGCGGAGCGCCGCGGCTACAAGTGGGAGCCGCTCGGCTCCGGCCCGAACGACGGCGGCGGGTTCAAGGACGTCACGTTCGCGATCAAGGGCGACGGCGCCTACTCCGTCTTCAAGTTCGAGGGCGGGACGCACCGGGTGCAACGGGTGCCCGAGACGGAATCCCAGGGGCGGATCCACACGTCCACCGCGACCGTCGCGGTCATGCCCGAGGCGGAGGAGGTCGACGTCGAGCTCGACCAGAACGACCTCAAGGTCGACGTCTACCGCTCGACCGGACCGGGCGGCCAGAGTGTCAACACGACCGACTCGGCGGTGCGCATCACGCACCTCCCGACGGGGATCGTCGTGGCGATGCAGGACGAGAAGTCCCAGCTTCAGAACAAGCAGAAGGCGATGCGCGTCCTGCGCGCGCGGCTGCTCGAGGCGGAGCAGCAGCGGCAGCAGGAGGAGCAGTCGGCGGCGCGCCGCTCGCAGATCGGAAGCGGCGATCGCGCCGAGAAGATCCGCACCTACAACTTCCCCGAGAGCCGCGTCACCGATCATCGCATCAAGCTGACGGTCCACCGGCTCGACGGCGTCCTCGACGGCGACCTGGAGGAGTTCACCGAGGCGCTGGCGGCGGAGGAGCGCCGGCGGGCGCTCGAGACTGCCGCGACGGCGTGACCTCGCGCGAGGCGGTGCGGGAGGTCGAGGGCCGGCTCGGCGAGGCCGGCGTGCCCTCACCGCTCGTCGACGCGGAGTTGCTGGTCGCCCACGTGCTCGGCGTGTCCCGGACCGGGGTGTACGCGGCCGCTGGAGACCTCGGCGGCGAGCAGCTCGCCCGGCTGCGGGAGCTCGTGGCGCGGAGGCGGGAGCGGGAGCCGCTCGCGTACGTCCTCGGCGAGTGGGGGTTTCGCCGGCTCGTGCTGACCGTGGACCGGCGGGCTCTGGTGCCGCGGCCCGAGACCGAGGTGGTCGTCGAGCGCTGCCTCGTCCACCTGCGGGAGCAGGAGGGGCCGTGCGTCCTGGACGTGGGCACGGGGTCGGGGGCGATCGCCCTGGCGATCGCGGACGAGCATCCCGGCGCGCGGGTCGTCGCGGTCGACCGGGCCGACGAGGCGCTCGCGCTCGCCCGGGAAAACCTGGCGCGCACCGGGCTGGACGGTTGGGTCGAGCTCCGACGGGGCGACCTGCTCGACGGCCTGGAAGGGCCCTTCGACCTGGTCGTCTCGAATCCGCCCTACGTGCCTGCGGCCGAATATGACTCGCTCCAGCCCGAGATCCGACTCTACGAGCCGTACGACGCCGTCGTCGGCGAAGGCGTATGGGAGGAGATCGCGCGCGACGCGCGCGCTGTCCTCCCGGCGGGCGGGCATCTCGTCCTGGAGTGCGGCGACGGCCAGGCCGCCGAGGTAGCCGAGGGCCTCGCGGCCCTCGGCTACGACGAGGTCCTGTGCACCCCTGACCTGTCCGGGCGAGACCGGGCCGTCGAAGCGCGCCGCGCCTAGCGACCCGGTCTTCGGTGCCAGGCACCGAGACGTGGCCTGCCGCTCACGTCGGCCCCAGCTGCGCCGGAAGCGCCCGCACGGCAGACTTCCGGTGTGACGGCCGCGACGGACATGGCCACGAGCCTGGCACCAGGACGTGGCCGGAGGGGACACTCGTGAGCGACGACGCCGTCGCCGCGCTGCGCGCCGGGCGGCTCGTCGTCCTGCCGACGGACACCGTGTACGGCCTCTGCGCGGACGCCTACCGCGAGAGTCCCTGCCGCCGGCTCCTCGTCGCGAAGGACCGGCCGGAGACGTTGCCGGTCCAGCTGCTCGCCGCCGACCTGGACGCGATCCTCGACGCAGTGCCCGAGGCTCGGGGGCGGGGCGCCGTCGCCGCGCGGGCGCTGCTCCCGGCCCGTACACGCTGATCCTCCCGAACCCCGCGCGCCGCTTCCGCTGGCTCACGGGGACGACGCCGGAGACGATCGGCGTCCGCGTGCCGGTCCTTCCGACCCCGGCCCTCGAGGTCGTCCGCCGGGTCGGCGCGGTCGCCGCCACGAGCGCGAACCGCCACGGCGAGCCGGATCCCGCCTGCGTCGAGGACATCCCGGCCGAGATCCTCGGCGGCTGCGGCGCGATCGTCGACGTGGGCGTGCTCCCCGGCACTCCGTCGACCGTCCTGGACCTGACCGGCCCCGAGCCGGTCGTGCTCCGCGAGGGCGCCGTGCCCGCCGAGGAGGCGCTGGCGCGCGCCCGCGAAGCGCTCGGCGTCGGGGCCGGCATCTAGACTCCACCACTGTGGAGCGGACCTCGACACGGCCCAAGGCGCTCGTCACGGGAGGCGCCGGCTTCATCGGCTCGCACCTCTGCGAAGCCCTGCTGAACGACGGCTGGGAGGTCTACGCGCTCGACGACCTCTCGACCGGCTCGGCGGAGAACGTCGCGCACCTGCGGGAGCGGTGGGACTTCCACCTCGTCGTGGACTCGGTGCTCTCGCCGACCGTGGTGAACGAGCTGGTCTACAAGTGCGACGTCGTCTACCACCTGGCCGCGGCCGTCGGCGTCCGGCTGATCATCGAGCAGCCGGTGCAGACGCTGCTCACCAACGTGCGCGGGACGGAGGTCATCCTCGACCACGCGCACCGCTTCGGGAAGCGCCTGCTCCTCGCCTCGACCTCGGAGGTGTACGGCGACCACCGGGACAAGACGCCCCTGCCGGAGGACGCGCGCCGCGTCTACGGGCCGACGACCACGCGCCGCTGGGCCTACGCCGACTCGAAGGCGATGGACGAGCTCCTCGCGCTGGCCTACCACCAGGAGCGCGGGCTCGACTGCGTCATCGTCCGTCTCTTCAACACGGTTGGCCCGCGCCAGAGCGGCCAGTACGGGATGGTGATCCCGCGCTTCGTCGAGCATGCGCTGGCCGGTGAGCCGCTCGAGATCCACGGGGACGGCACCCAGACGCGCTGCTTCTGCCATGTGGCGGACACGGTGCGCGCGCTCTCCGCCCTCATGGGGCGCCCTGCGACAAGCGGGGAGATCTACAACGTCGGCTCGCAGCAGTCGATCACCATCCTCGACCTCGCGCGGCGCGTGCTCGAGATGACGCGCTCGGAGTCCGAGCTCACGTTCGTCCCGTACGAGGAGGTCTACGGCCTCGGGATCGAGGACATGTACCACCGCGTCCCGGCCACGGAGAAGATCGTCGACGCCATCGGCTGGCAGGCGACCCTCGACCTCGACGTCGTGCTCGCCGACGTGATCAAGCACCAGCGCACGGCGGGCCCCGCCGGGCCCGATCCGGCCGGGAACGGTGCGCCTCAGCGCGAGTGGGAGACCCGCTCGGGGGCGAGCACGCCCTCGACGGCGCGCACGGCGAGCGAGTAGGCGGCGAGCGCCGCCCCCACGGTCACGCCCCACTGCACGAAGGGCCACTGCGAGAACGGCAGCGCGACCGCAAGCCCGATCGCGATCGCCGGGACGACCAGCCCGGTCACGCCGAGCGCGCTCAGCCGGCCGAGGCCCCAGGCGCGCCGGAAGTCCGCGTACTCGCGAACGAGCGGAACGACGACGATGGCCGCAACGGCCAGGATCCCCACGATCCCCACTCACTGACCATGGCACGGACCGGCTTGCCCGTCCAGGGCCGCGGAGTAAAGTGGCACGGATGGCGGTCGCGGTGGAATCCCTGGAAGAGCTGCGGCGGGCTGCCCTCGCCGAGGTCGACCCCGACCTCGTCGAGCTGCTCGGCCGCGAGCTCGAGCGCCAGCGCGGCACGATCGAGCTGATCGCCTCGGAGAACTTCACGTGGCCGTCGATCTTCGAGGCCGTTGGCAGCGTGCCGACGAACAAGTACGCCGAGGGCTACCCCGGCCGCCGCTACTACGGGGGCTGCGAGGTCGTCGACGAGATCGAGCAGCTGGCGATCGACCGGGCGAAGGCGCTCTTCGGCGCCGAGCACGCGAACGTCCAGCCGCACGCGGGCGCGCAGACGAACATGGCCGTGTACTTCAGCTGCCTCCAGCCCGGCGACACCATCCTTGCCATGCGGCTCGACCACGGCGGCCACCTCACGCACGGCCTGAAGGTCAACTTCTCCGGGAAGCTGTACGACGTCGTCGGCTACGGCGTCGACCGCGAGACGGGCCTGATCGACTTCGACGAGGTGCTGCGACTCGCGCAGGAGCACCGGCCGAAGCTGATCGTGTGCGGCGCCTCCGCCTACCCGCGCACGATCGAGGCCGACCGCTTCCGCGCGATCGCGGACGAGGTTGGTGCGCTGCTTCTCTGCGACATGGCCCACATCGCCGGGCTGGTTGCCGCCGGCCTCCACCCGAATCCGGTGCCGCACTGCGACTTCGTCACCTCGACGAGCCACAAGACGCTCGCCGGGCCGCGCGCGGGGTTCATCCTCTGCAAGGAGGAGCACGCGACCGCGGTCGACAAGGCGGTCTTCCCCGGGATGCAGGGCGGCCCGCTCCTGCACGTGATCGCCGCCAAGGCCACCTGCTTCAAGATCGCGGCCACCGAGGCCTTCCATGCCTACCAGAGCCAGATCCGCGCGAACGCAGACGCGCTCGCCTCCTCGCTCCTCGACGGTGGCTTCGACCTCCTCACCGGCGGAACGGACACGCACCTCGTCCAGGTCGACCTTCGCAGGAGCGAGTGGACCGGACGCGCCGCGGAGGACCGCCTGCACGAGGTGCAGATCACCGCGAACCGCAACACCGTGCCCTTCGACGAGCGGCCGCCGATGGAGGCCTCCGGCATCAGGCTCGGGACCCGGCAGTGACCATGCGCGGCTTCGACGAGGACGACCTGCGCGAGGTGGGTGAGATCATCAGCGGGGCACTCGGCGGAGGCGACCTCGGTGAGCTGCGCGCGCGAAGCGACGCGCTCTGCCAGCGGCGCCCGCTCTACCCGGGCTACCGCGGCTACCCGGAGTACGTCGCGTGAGCGTGACCGCCGCGCGCGTCACGGTCGTCGACCACCCGCTCGCCCAGCACAAGCTCGGGCTGCTGCGAGATGCGGAGACGCCGACGCAGTTTTTCCGCCAGCTGGTCAACGAGCTGGCCGTCCTCCTGACCTACGAGGTGACGAAGGACCTGCCAGTCGAGGAGGTCGAGATCTCGACGCCGCTCGAGCGGATGACGGTCCCGCGCATCTCGGGCAAGAAGGTGGCGGTCGTGCCGATCCTGCGCGCGGGGATCGGGATGCTCGACGGCGTGCTTTCGCTGCTCACTGCCGCTCGCGTCGGCTTCATCGGCCTCTACCGGAACGAGGAGACGCTCCAGCCGATCGAGTACTACGTCAAGCTCCCTGCCGACGTGGCCGAGCGCGACGTCATCCTGCTCGACCCGATGGTGGCGACCGGGAACTCGACCGCGGCCGCCGTCGACATCCTCAAGCGTGCGGGCGCACAGTCGGTGCGGATGATCGCGATCATCGCCGCGCCCGCGGGGATCGAGCGACTGCACGCCGCGCACCCGGACGTCCACGTCGTCGTCGCGGCGATCGACCGTGGGCTCGACGAGCGCGGGTACATCGTCCCCGGCCTGGGCGATGCAGGCGACCGCCTGTACGGCACGAAGTGATTTCCGACTAGTCCTATGTGGAACGCCTTCACCGCCCACCTCGACGTGCTGTGGGGCTTCCTCGTCGCCTTCGCCGTCGTGGTCGTGCTGACGCCGGCCGTGGGGCGCGTGGCGCGCGTCCTCGGCGTGGTGGACGAGCCCGGGGAGGCGCGGCGCATGCACCTGCGCGCCGTGCCGCGACTCGGCGGCCTCGCCATCTTCCTCGGCATCTTCATCCCCGGCCTCGCCTTCCTCGACCTCTCGGGCGCTTACCGCGGGATCCTGCTCGGCGCCGCCGTGGCGACCGCGGTCGGCATGGTCGACGACTTCCGCGGCCTGCCGTGGGCGCTCAAGCTCGCCGGCCAGGGAGCGGCGGCCGGCATCGCCATCAACTTCGGCGTCTACATCGATCGCTTCAGCTTCCCGATCCTGGGCGTCCACGAGCTGCCGTACTGGTTCTCCGTGGTCGTCACGGTGATCTGGATCGTCGGGATGATGAACGTGATCAACCTGCTCGACGGCATGGACGGGCTCGCCGCCGGGATCAGCGCCATCGCCGGAGTGACGTTCGCCATTCTCGCCCTCGAGCTGGGGAGGCCTGAAGCCGCCGTGCTCTCCGCGATCGTGGCCGGTGCGTGCCTCGGCTTCCTGCGCCACAACTTCTACCCGGCCCGGATCTTCATGGGCGACTCGGGCTCGCTCCTGCTCGGCTTCATCCTCGCGACCGTGGCCATCCAGGGTGCGTTGAAGACGGCCGCGACCGTCGCGCTGATCTTCCCGCTGATCGTGCTCGCCGTGCCCATCCTGGACACGTCCTTCGTGATCGCGAAGCGCCTCAAGTACGGCCGCCCGCTGACGGAGCCGACGCCCTGGCACCTGTATCACCGCTTCCGCAACATCGGCTTCACACAGCGCCGGGCCGCCGTCTACTTCTACATCTGGGGCGTCGTGCTCGCGGGCGGGGCGCTCGCCTCGCGCTTCGTCCCGTTCCGCAGCCACGGCGAGTGGCACCTGTGGCCCACCGTGCTCGTGGCCTCGATCGGCTTCGTCGTCCTCGCGACCTCGCTCTACATGGTGATCGTGCTCGAGATCCTCAAGCTGCGGCGGCTCCGGGCCTGGGCCGGCCGGCGCGGGGAGGACGAGCCGGACGAGGAGCAAAGGCTCAAGAGCGCATGACTCCGCGGGACGAGACCGCCGTGGCGGCGCGGCTCGCCTTCGAGGAGGCGTCCGCGTGGCTCGCCGCGCTGGACGAGCGGCCCGTGCTCCCCGACGGCGGTGAGGACGTCGCCCGTGCCTTTGGCGGCCTGCTCCCGGAAGAGGGCTCCGGGGCGGTCGCCGCGCTGGAGGAGCTCGCCGGGGGGCTCGACGGCGCCACCGGCTCCCCCGGCCCGCGCTTCTTCCACTTCGTCACCGGCGGGGTCACGCCGGCCGCGCTCGGCGCGGACTGGCTGGCGACGGCGCTCGACCAGAACGCATTCAGCTGGGTCGGCTCGCCGCTGGGCACGCGGCTCGAGACGGTGGCGGTCGACTGGCTCAAGGAGCTGTTCGAGCTGCCTCGCCGATTGGGGAGGGGTGCTCACGACCGGGGCGACCAGCGCGAACTTCACGGCGCTCGCGGCCGCCCGCCAGTGGTGGGGTGAGCGCCACGGGCTCGATATCGGGGCGAAGGGGATGGCCGGGCTCCCGCCCGTGCCCGTGCTCTCGAGCGGCTTCATCCACCCGAGCGCGCTCAAGGCGCTCGCCATGCTCGGGATCGGGCGAGAGACCGTGCGCACGTTCTCCCGCGACGCAGTCGGCCGGATCGACCTGCCGGCGCTCGAGCGCGCCCTCGCGGGACCTCGGCGGCGCGCCGGCGATCGTGGTCGGGAACGCGGGCGAGGTGAACGCGGGCGAGTTCGACCCGATCGCCGACCTCGCCGACCTGGCCGAGGAGCACGGTGCCTGGCTGCACGTCGACGGCGCGTTCGGGCTCTTCGCGCGGGTCTCGCCGCGCTCGGCCCATCTCGCGGCTGGCGTGGAGCGGGCGCACTCCGTCATCGCCGACGGCCACAAGTGGCTGAACGTGCCCTACGACTGCGGCTTCGCCTTCGTCCGCGACACCGCGTTGCTCGCCAAGGTCTTCTCCCTCGCCGCGGCGTACCTCCCGGACCAGGAGCCCGAGCCGACGTACGGCTACCTGACCCCGGAGTCGTCGCAGCGCGCCCGGGCGATCGCAGTCTGGGCCGCGCTCCGCGCCTGGGGCCGTTCCGGTTACCGGGAGATGGTCGAGCGCCACCTCGACCTCGCCCAGCGGCTCGCGGGCCTCGTCGACGACGCTTCCGACCTCGAACGGCTCGCCGACGTCCCGCTCAACCTCGTCTGCTTCCGCTACCGGCCGGACGGCGTGCCCGAGGAGGAGCTCGACGCCCTCAACGCGCGGCTGGGCGAGGAGGTGCTCGCCGACGGGCGCGTCTACGTGGGCACGACCCGCTTCGGGGGCAAGGTGGCCTTCCGCCCCGCGATCGTCAACTGGCGGACCCGCGCGGAGGACATCGATCTGCTCGCAAGCGTGATCCAGGAGCTCGGCGCCTTGCAACTGGCGCGCACAAAGTAGCCGAGAAACGGCTAGAAAACAGCACTTTCGCTGTTACGAACTCCCTGCCCTGACTGATACGCTTCCTGCGGAATAAGATGCACGTCGTCGTGGCCGCCCACGTCCGACCCTCGGACGCCCCGTGACCCCCGGGGCGCTGCTCACGCCGCGTCCGATGCCGGACCGGCGCATGCCCGTCCTGCTCGGCGGGGCCGTCGTCGCAGTCGCTCTCCCGGTCTTCCTCCTGGCCGGCTGGAACGTGCGCGGCTGGGCGCTCGGCGCGCTCCTCTGGGCCGGGAGCCAGGCCGTCGGCCTGCTCCTGAACAAGGCGGGTATCGGCGAGCCGACACTGCGCGGCTCGGGGATCGCGGCCTTCGGGATGATGGGCCGCGGGATCGCTCTCGTGCTGATCCTGCTCGCCGTCGCGGTGGCCAACCCGTCGCTTGCGCTCGCCGGCGCCCTCGTCTACGCGGCCGCCTACAGCGCGGAGCTGATCACGAGCCTGGCCATCTACTTCTCCGCGAGCCCGAAGCCATGAGCTTCCTCCTCGCGGCCTCCGAGAGCGACTTCGACCCCCAGCACGAGTTCATACTCCAGGAGTGGATCCCGATCCACATCGGGCCGCTCGACCTCTCCGTCAACAAGGCAGTCGCCTACCTGTGGCTGGGCGGGCTCCTGACGATCGTGCTCGGGATCTGGCTGATGCGCTTCGGCCTCTCGCTCCGGCCCGACCGCCGGCAGACGACGGGCGAGGCCATCTACGAGGCCGTCCACGAGCAGATCGCCGAGTCGAGCATCCCCTCGAAGGCGCTGCGGCTCTGGTTCCCCTACGTCGCCTCGCTCTTTCTCTTCATCTGGATCCTGAACATCGTCGGCTTCGTCCCGCTGCCGCTCTCCGACGAGACGTTCGACTTCTTCGGCCTCCAGCTGCCGACCTGGGGGATCTACGCGGCGACGGCCAACCTGAGCGTCACGCTGGCGCTCGCGCTCATCACCTTCGGGGCCACCCACTTCGAGGGCATCCGCTACAACGGGCCGCGCCGCTACTTCAAGAGCTGGATCCCTGAGGGGGCGCCCAAGCCGCTGCTCGTGCTGATCGTCCCGCTCGAGGTGATCTCCCAGTTCATGCGGCTGATCTCGCTCTCGGTGCGACTCTTCGCCAACATGCTCGCGGGCCACATGCTGATCCTCGTCATGCTCGGCCTCATCTTCATCTTCTCGGCCTGGTGGCTGATCCCGTTCTCGGTGATCATCGGGACCGCCATCTACCTCTTCGAGGTCGGCATCGTCGTGACGATCCAGGCCTTCGTCTTCGCGCTGCTCTCGGCGATCTACATCGGCGCGGCCATCGAACCGGAACACTAAGGAGGAGGGACAGTGGACATCCTGCTCGCACAGACAACCGACGCAGGCCTCGCCGACCTGGGGAAGGCCATCGCCTTCGGAGTCGGCGTCGGGCTCGGCGCGGTCGGCGCCGGCATCGGCATCGGCACCATCTTCGGATCCATGATCCAGGCGGTCGCGCGCCAGCCGGAGCTCCGCGCGGAGCTGACCGGCATCCAGTGGCTCGGCTTCGCGCTCACCGAGGCCGTCGTCTTCTACGCGCTCCTCGGCGGCCTGCTGGCCTTCGTGCTCGTCTAATGCTGCTCCAGGCCCTCCTCTTCGCCCAGGAAACGACGACGACGGCCGAGGAGGAAGGCTCGCTGATCGACGTCGTCCCGGGCCTGATGGTCTGGACGATCGTGACGTTCCTGATCGTCCTCTGGGTCCTGCGGCGCTTCGCGTTCAGCCGCATCCAGGGGATGATCGACAAGCGCCGCGACCGCATCCGCGAGGCGCTCGACGAGGCGGACAAGGCCCGTGAGGAGGCCCGCGAGCTCCGCGAGCTCGTCAAGCGGGAGCGCGACGAAGCGAAGGCCGACCGCGAGAAGATTCTCGACGAGTCGCGCCGCCAGGCACAGCGCCAGCTCGAGCGGGCCCGCGAGCAGGCCGACGCCGACCTCAAGGAGCGGCTGGAGAAGAACCGCGAGGAGCTCGAGGCCGAGAACGCCCGGCTGCGGGAGCAGATCCGCCGCGACGTCGTCGAGCTGACCCTGCTCGCCTCCGAGAAGGTGACCGGCAAGGTGCTGGACGACGACGACCAGCGCCGGCTGATCGACGAGACGATCGCCGAGGTCGACGTGAAGCGGATCGCGAGCGACAACTAGGGAGACTCGGGGTTGGCCTCCGAACATCGCGTGTACGCCGAGGCCCTCCTCGGGGCGGCCCGAGACGCAGGCCGTGTCGACGAGGTGCGCAGCGACCTGGCCGAGTTCGCCGCCGCCGTCGAGTCGTCCGACGAGCTGCGCTCGCTGCTCCGGAACCCGCAGATCGAGCCGTACGTGAAGCGCGACGCGCTCGCGGCCGCGCTCGCCGACGCCGAGCCGCTCGTCCGCAACTTCCTGCTCCTGCTCGCCGAGAAGGGCCGCATCGCCGACGTCGACGAGATGCAGCGGGAGCTGGAGCGCCTGATCGCCGAGGAAGAGCGGGTGCTCGAGCTCGAGCTGACGACCGCGGTCGAGCTCTCCGACGACGAGGCTGCGAAGGTCGTCGGCCAGATCGAGCAGGCGTCCGGCCGCAGGGTGGAGGCCACCAGAAGCGTCGACCCCGACCTGATCGGGGGCATCGTCATCCAGGCCGGCTCGCAGCGCCTCGACGCGAGCGTGCGCGGCCGACTGGACCAGCTACGCCAGGAACTGACAGCAAGGAGCTGAAGATCAAGTGAAGCTACGCCCCGAAGAGATCACGTCGATCCTCAAGCAGCGGATCGAAGCCTACGACGTCGAGACCGACCTGGCAGAGGTCGGCACCGTCCTCCAGATCGGCGACGGCATCGCGCGCGTCTATGGCCTGGAGAGCTGCATGGCGCTGGAGCTGCTCGAGCTCGAGCACGGCGTCACCGGCATCGCGCTCAACCTCGAGGAGGACAACGTCGGCGTCGCGCTGTTCGGCGAGTGGGAGAAGGTCGCCGAGGGGGGACCGTGAAGCGCACCGGCAAGGTGATGAGCGTGCCGGTGGGCGACGGCCTCGTGGGCCGCATCGTCAACCCGCTGGGCGTGCCGCTCGACGGGCAGGGCCCGCTCGAGTCCAGCGAGAGCCGGCTGCTGGAGTTCAAGGCGCCCGGCGTCGTCAACCGCCAGCCGGTGAGCGAGCCGCTCCAGACGGGCATCAAGGCGATCGACGCGATGATCCCGATCGGGCGCGGCCAGCGCGAGCTCGTGATCGGCGACCGCTCGACGGGGAAGACCGCGATCCTGGTCGACACGATCCTGAACCAGCGCGGCCAGGACATGATCTGCATCTACGTCGCCATCGGCCAGAAGGCCTCGACCGTGGCCCAGGTGTACGAGCGCCTCAAGGAGGCGGGGGCGATGGACTACACGATCATCGTCATGGCCTCGGCCACCGAGGCGGCTCCGATCAAGTGGATGGCGCCGTATGCCGGCTGCGCCATGGGCGAGCACTTCCTCTACGACGGCAGGCACGCCGTCTGCATGTACGACGACCTCTCCAAGCACGCGGACGCGTACAGGCAGATGTCGCTCCTCCTGCGCCGCCCGCCCGGCCGCGAGGCCTTCCCGGGCGACGTCTTCTACCTGCACTCGCGCCTGCTCGAGCGCGCCTGCAAGCTCTCCGACGAGCTGGGCGCGGGCTCGCTGACGGCCCTGCCGGTGATCGAGACGCAGGCCGGCGACGTCTCGGCCTACATCCCGACGAACGTGATCTCCATCACCGACGGGCAGATCTTCCTCGAGTCCGACCTCTTCTACTCGGGCGTGCGCCCGGCCATCAACGTCGGCATCTCGGTGAGCCGCGTGGGCGGGAACGCGCAGACGAAGGCGATGAAGAAGGTCGCCGGCCGCCTGCGCCTCGACCTCGCGCAGTACCGCGAGCTGGAGGCCTTCGCGCAGTTCGGCTCCGAGCTCGACCCCCAGACGCAGCGGTCGCTGGCCCTCGGCGAGCGCATGGTGGCGACGCTGAACCAGCCGCAGTACCAGCCGTGGCCCCTCGAGGAGCAGGTGATCGCCATCTTCGCGGGCATCTCGGGCCTGCTCGACGACATCCCGCCGAACCAGGTGCCGCGGTTCCAGGAGGAGCTCAGGGAGTACCTGCGCACGGAGGGCACGGTCTATTCCGCCCTGCGCGACGCGGGCGACTTTCCGGACGACGCCCAGGCGAAGGCCCGGGAGCTGATCGAGGAGTTCAAGAGGAACTTCGCCGTGCACGAGGAGGCGGCGGCCGCGGGAGCCGCGGCCTAGAGGCGCATGGCCACCGTTCAAGACATCAAGCGGCGGCTTCGCTCCGTCAGCAACACCCGCAAGATCACGAAGGCGATGGAGCTCGTCGCGGCGGCGAAGCTCCGCCGAGCCGAGGGCAGGATCGAGGCGCTGCGGCCGTACGCCGAGCGGATGCGCGAGCTGATGATCGGGACGGCGAGGGCGACGCCCGCGCGCGGCTTCCCGCTCCTCGAGGCCCGCGAAAGCATCCAGTCGGTGGCGATCCTGCCGCTGACCGGCGACCGCGGCCTGGCCGGCGCCTTCAACGCGCAGATCGTCCGCCGCGCGCTCCAGCTCGAGCGCGAGGTGAGGGCGAGCGGCGCCGACGTCCGCTGGGCCGTCGTCGGCAAGAAGGGGCGCTCGACGCTCCGCTTCCGCCGCTATCCCATCGAGCAGGCGTGGGTCGACTTCACCGACCGCCCCGTCTACGCCGACGCGGTCGCCATCTCGAAGGCGCTTGCCGACCTCTTCGTCGAGCGGGAGGTCGACCGCGTCGTGATCGTCTACAACCACTACGTCTCGCCGCTGACCCAGACGGTGAGCGTCGAGGACGTGCTCCCGATCCCGCGCACGCTGCTCGAGGAGGAGGAGAAGAGCGCCTACGAGATCGCGCTCGAGGGCGACTTCATCTACGAGCCGGAGCCCGAGGAGATCCTCGCGCGCCTGCTCCCGACGTACCTGGAGACCACGGTCTACCGGGCGCTCCTGGAGTCGGCCGCCTCCGAGCACGGCGCCCGCATGACCGCGATGCGCAACGCCTCGAAGAACGCCGGCGAGCTCATCGACAAGCTGACGCTCGACATGAACCGTGCGCGCCAGTCGGAGATCACGCAGGAGATCCTCGAGGTCGTCGCGGGCGCGGACGCGCTAACCGCTAACGAGCTCGCCGGAGCGTCTCAACCCAGTGATGCGTGCGCTCGCGGTCTCGCTGGCCCTGCTCTGCCTCGTCGCGCTCGCGGCGGTCGTCGGCACGCTGGGCTCCGGCGCGGACGACGGCGAGGCCGCGGCGTGGACGTACGGCGAGTCCATGTCCCAGCGGCGGAGCTACGTCGCCGCGGCCGACATCGACGGGAAGATCTACGCCGCCGGGGGGATGGTGGGCGAGACGGGCCGTCCGCTCGACCTGCTCGCGCGCTACGACCCGGAGACGGACAGCTGGGAGACGCTCCGGCGCCTGCCCGAGCCCATCCGGGCCGGGGCGGCCGCCTCGGTGGACGGGATCCTCTACGTGACCGGCGGCTCGACGGCCGAGGGCACCACGGACGCGGTCTACGCGTACGACCCCGAGACCGGCGAGTGGAGCGAGCGCGCGCCGCTCCCGGAACCGCGCTTCAACCACGGGGCGGTTGCGCTCGGCGGGAAGATCTATGTCCTCGGCGGCTACCACGAAGGCGAGGAGCGGCAGGAGGTCTTCGTCTACGACCCGGCTGCGGACAGCTGGTCGGAGGGGACGCCGCTTCCGTTCCCTAACCACGCCTTCGACGCGGTCGCCTTCCGCGACGAGATCTGGATGATCGGCGGCCGGCGCGAGGAGGAGATCCTGCCGGACGTCTGGATCCTCAGCCCCGAGACAGGCGAGTGGCGCGAGGGCCCGGCGATGCCCGAGCCGATGGAGCTGCTCGGCGCGGCGGTCGCCGGCGACGAGATCCACGCGGTCTGGGAGAGCACCTACCAGATCTACGACGCCGAGACGGGCGCGTGGCGGTCGGGCCCGCGCTCGCTGGTCACGCGCCACGGCCTGCAGACGTTCTACGTCGACGGGGCCCTCTTCACCGTGGGCGGCTGCACCACCCAGCTCCGCGACAGCCAAGTCGTGGAGCGACGCGTCCTCCCGGTGCTCTAACTTCAGGCGGCAAGGCTCGTCTAAGCACCTAGTGGCCGCACGGCCAGATCGGCGTGCGGGCCGTTAGTGAAATAGAGGAGGGCAGCAGTGAAAAGAAACAAGTGGCTTCTGCTCGTCGTGGCCCTCGTCGCGGTCCTGACACTCGGCGCGGCCGGTTGCGGCGGCGACGACGACGAGGCCGGCGGCGAAGGCACCGACACGTCAGGGGCGACGGACACAACAGGGCCGGCGGCCGAGCAGACGCTCACGATGGCGTGGAGCGCCGAGCCTCCGTCGCTCGACCCGGGGAAGGCCACGGACACGACGTCCGCGAAGGTCATCTCCGCCCTGATGGACCCGCTCGTAAAGCTGAATCCCGACACGCTCGAGGCCGAGGCCGCCCTGGCCGAGAGCTGGGAGATCGACGGGAGCACTGTCACGTTCAAGCTCCGCGACGACGCGACCTGGACGAACGGTGACCCGGTCACCGCCCAGGACTTCGTGTACTCGTGGAAGCGGACATTGAGCCCCGAGCTCGCCGCCGACTACGCGTACCAGCTGTACGGGGTCACCGGCGCGGCCGAGTACAACGGCTGCGAGGCCGATTGCGAGGCGCTGGCCGACGAGGTCGGCGTAACCGCGGTCGACGACTACACGCTCCAGGTCGAGCTGACCTCGGAGCAGCCCTGGTTCCTCCAGCAGGTCGCGCACCACTCGTTCCTCCCGGTCCACCAGGCGACCGTCGAGCAGTTCGGCGACAGCTGGACGGACCCGGAGAACATCGTGACCAACGGCCCGTTCATGCTCGAGTCGTGGGACCACGAGGCCGACGATCAACCTGGTCAAGAACCCCGACTGGCGCGACGCGGACAGCGTCACGCTGGAGCGAGTCAACGGCCCGATCATCGTCGACGGGACGACCGCGGTGCAGGCCTTCGAGGCCGGCGAGGTCGACGCCCTCGAAGGCGGCAACCTGCCGCCCGAGGAGATGGAGCGGCTGAAGGCGGAGCCGTACTACGAGCAGTACCCCGCGCTCGGGACGTACTACTACGGGTTCAACACCAAGAACATCGGCCTGGATCAGCGCAAGGCGATGTCGCTGGCCATCAATCGGAAGATCATCACGGACGAGATCAACCGGGAAGGCCGCGCACAGTCAACGGGCATGACGCCGCAGGGCGTCAAGGGGTTCGACGTCATCAACCCGAACTCGCCCTGGCTCCCGGCCGAAGGCGACATGACGCAGGCTCAGGAGCTGATGGCACAGGAGCCGAACCCGAAGACCAAGATCAACCTCTTCCACAACGTGGCGGAGGGGCACGCGGAGATCGCCGTGGCCGTGCAGGACATGTGGAAGGACCTCGGCATCGAGACGACGATCAAGGCGCAGGAGTGGGCCCAGTACCTCGAGTTCCTCGGGCCGCCGCCGAACAAGGCCGTCGATGCCTATCGCCTCGGGTGGATCTACGACTTCCCGGATGCGATCAACGGGCTCGAGCTCTTCACCTGCGATTCGGGCAACAACAACACCAACTGGTGCAACGAGGAGTACGACGCCCTCGTCGAAGAGGCCAAGCAGACCGTCGACAACGACGCGCGCTACGAGATCTACCGCCAGCTGGAGGGCATCATGTTCGACGAGGCCGGCGAGGTGCCGCTCACGCCGATCATGTGGTACTCCACTCCCAACCTCGAAAACGACGCGGTTCGGGATACGTTCTTCATCAGCCCGCTGGATCAGATCGACTTCACCAAGGTCGTCGTCCAGGGCTAGGAGGCACCAGCTTCCGAGACAAATCAGCAGGCGGGGCGCTTCGGCGCCCCGCCTGCCCCTTGTTGCCAATACGCCCCTAACGGGTAGAGAATCCGAAGCAGATGGCAGCGTTCATCATCAGGCGGATCTTCTGGACGATCCCCGTGATTCTGCTCGTCATCCTCATGATCTTCTTGATGATGCGGCAGATCGAGGGGAACCCCTTCCAGCGCACCGAGCGCGCCGTGCCGCCCCAGGTGCAGGCGAACCTGGAGCGGAAGTTCAACCTCGACGAGCCTGTGTGGATGCAGTACCTGCTGTACGTGAAGGGCGTGTTCACGCTCGACCTCGGCCCTTCGCTCATCGCAACCGACCGGGACGTGATGGACATCGTCCAGGAGCACTTCCCGCGCTCGGTGAAGCTCGGAGTGCTGGCGTTCTTCTGGGCGATCCTCTTCGGAGTCCCGGCCGGCATCATCGCGGCGCTCAAACCGAACACGCCCTACGACTACGTCCTCATGTTCGGCTCGAGCATCGGCTTTGCGTTACCCAGCTTCTTCATCGCCACCCTGCTCATCTACTACTTCGCGCTCAAGGTCAACCTCTTCCCGACGAACGGCTGGCCGCTGGGCTTCTGGGACATCGACTCGCGGGTCGTCCTGCCGTCGCTCGCGCTCGGGCTCTTCCCGATGGCGTACTTCGCCCGCCTGACGCGCGGCTCCATGCTGGAGACGATGCAGCAGGACTACGTGCGCACCGCGCGCGCAAAGGGGCTGCGCTGGAGGAGCATCGTCACGCGCCACGTCTTCCGGAACTCACTGATCCCGGTCGTGACCGCGACGGCGCCGCTCTTCGGGCTCATCATCACCGGGACGTTCATCATCGAGGTGATCTTCTCGATCCCCGGGATCGGCCGGTACTTCGTCAGCTCGGTCTCGGCCCGCGACTACTCCGTCGTGATGGGCATCACCGTGCTCACGTCGATCATCATCATCCTCATGAACCTGATGGTGGACATCGCGTACGGCTTCCTCGACCCGCGGACGCGGACGTCGAAGTCCTAGGGGAACGATGGCAGTCAACCCCCGCGAAGCCGCCACCCTCCCGCCGCAGATCTCTGCGCCGCCCGCCGCCGAGACCGCCGGCGAGCCGGTGCGCCAGTCGAGCCTCTGGCGCGACGCCCTGCGCCGCTACATGCGCAACAAGGCAGCGGTCGGCTCGGCGATCCTGTTCGTCGCCATCGTCCTCTACTGCTTCCTGATCCCGGGCTTCTGGTTCATCCCGGGGATCTGGACGTCGATCTTCAACATCGACCCGAACGACGTGCAATTCACCGAGGCGCGCCTCCCGCCGTCGATCGAGCACCCGTTCGGGACCGATCTGTTCGGGCGCGACCTCTTCACCCGAGTCGCGGCCGGCGGCCAGATCTCGATCGGCATCGGCATCGTGGCGACGTTCGCGATCCTCGTGGTCGGCGTCGCCTACGGCGCGCTCTCAGGGTTCATCGGGGGGAGGACCGACAACGCGATGATGCGCTTCCTCGACGCGCTCTACGGCCTCCCGTACCTGCCGTTCGCAATCCTCGCGCTGGCGGTCATCGGCTACGTCAACTTCTGGACGATGGTGATCGCCCTGACGATCGCGAGCTGGTTCACGGCCGCGCGGATCGTACGAGGCCAGATCATCACGCTGAAGCAGAACGACTACGTCCGGGCGGCCCACGCAGTCGGGGCGCGCTGGCACCGCGTGCTCACCCGGCATCTCCTGCCGAACACGCTCGGCATCCTGATCATCGCGGCCTTCCTGGATCTCCCGACCGTGGTGCTGGGCGAGGCGTTCCTGTCCTTCATCGGCCTCGGGATCAGCCAGCCCGATGCCTCCTGGGGGTCGCTTGCGAGCGAAGCGCGGGACGGCTACCGGACCAACCCGGCCGACCTCTGGATCCCCTGCCTCTTTATCGCCGCCCTCGTGCTGGCCTCGAACTTCATCGCGGACGGTCTCAGGGACGCGCTCGACCCGCGCACGAAGGAGACGTAGGGGTTGGGATTGCTTGACGTCACCAACCTGAAGACGCACTTCTTCACCGGCGAGGGCGTCGTCCAGGCCGTGGACGGGGTCTCGTTCTCGGTCGAGAAGGGGCGGACGCTCGGGATCGTGGGCGAGTCGGGCTGCGGCAAGTCCGTCACCGCGCTCTCGATCATGGGCCTGATCCCGAAACCGCCGGCCAAGATCGTCGACGGTTCCGTCCTCTTCGACGGCCGTGAGCTGACGACGCTCGCGGAGCGGGAGCTCGAGGATGTCCGCGGCAAGGAGATCGCGATGATCTTCCAGGACCCGATGACGTCCCTGAACCCGACGTTCAAGATCGGGACGCAGATCACCGAGACGCTCCGCCGCCACTTCGACATCTCGAAGGAGGCCGCCCGCCAGCGCGCCGTGGAGCTGCTCGAGGAGGTCGGCATCCCGCGTGCCGGGGAGCGGCTCGGCGACTACCCGCACCAGTTCTCCGGCGGGATGCGCCAGCGCGTGATGATCGCGATCGGGCTCTCCTGCAACCCGAAGCTCCTCATCGCCGACGAGCCGACAACCGCGCTCGACGTGACCATCCAGGCGCAGATCCTCGACCTCCTCGAGAAGCTGCGCGAGGACCACCAGATGGCGATGATCATCATCACGCACGACATGGGCGTGATCGCCGAGGCCGCGGACGACGTGGCGGTCATGTACGCCGGCCAGATCGTCGAGCAGGCGCCGGTCCTCGAGCTCTTCGACCATCCCGAGCACCCGTACACCGAGGCGCTCCTCGGCGCGCTGCCGCAGCTCGAGGGCGACGGCATCCGCGAGGGCAGGCTCACGGCCATCCCCGGCCGGCCGCCGGACCTGGTCAACCCGTCCGAAGCCTGCCGCTTCGCGCCCCGCTGCCCCTACCACGGCGACGACTCGTGCTCGACGCGGCCGCAGGAGCTCCGCGAGGTGCGACCCAAGCACCTGGTGCGCTCGGCCCACCCCGCGAGCGAGCGCGGCCGCGCGCGTGAGCCGGTGACGACGTGAGCGAGGCAGCGACCGCGGCAACCCCGAGCTTCGACGGCGCGCTTCTCACCGTCACCGACCTGCACAAGCACTTCCCGGTGCGGAAGGGGATCCTCTGGGAGAAGACGGTCGGCTACGTGAAGGCCGTCGACGGCGTCTCGTTCTCCATCGCCGAGGGCAAGACGCTCGGCCTCGTGGGCGAGTCCGGCTCGGGGAAGTCGACGACGGGCTACTGCATCCTCCAGCTCACCAAGCCGACGAGCGGCTCGATCCGCTTCCAGGGGAAGGAGCTGACGCAGCTGGAGCGCGAGGACCTGCGGAGGACGCGGCAGGACATGCAGATCGTCTTCCAGGACCCGTACTCCTCGCTCGACCCGCGGATGACGGTCGGGAACATCGTCTCGGAGCCGCTCGAGGCGCACAGCATGGGGACGCGGAAGAGCCGCACCGAGACCGTGCGCCGGCTGCTCGAGGTCGTCGGGTTCAACCCGAACTTCACGAACCGATACCCGCACGAGTTCTCAGGAGGCCAGCGCCAGCGCATCGGGATCGCCCGCGCGCTCGCGCTCAACCCGAAGCTGATCGTCTGCGACGAGCCCGTGTCGGCGCTCGACGTGTCCATCCAGGCTCAGATCCTCAACCTCCTGAAAGACCTCCAGCGCGACTTCGGGCTGACGTACCTCTTCATCTCCCACGACCTCGCGGTCGTTCGGACGATGGCCGACGATATCGCCGTCATGAACCAGGGCAAGCTCGTCGAGGTCGGCCCCGCAGAGCAGGTCTACTCGAGCCCGAAGGACGAGTACACGAAGGCGCTGTTCACCGCGGTGCCCGTCCCCGACCCGCGCAGGCAGCGAGAGCGCAAGGCCGAACGGGCCCGGTTGCGCCTCGAGCGCATCGCGGGCATGTAGTCGAGCGGCCTAACCTCCGCCTCGCGCTATCGTCTGACAAGGTATGGCTGGCAATGACCCGCTGGTTTCGGGCGGCGTCTGCGATCGTGCCAAGGAGTGGACGTCTCTTCGCCTCGACGGTGAGCTGTCGCCGTTGGAGGAGGAGCTCCTCGACCGGCACCTCGAGACGTGTGACGCCTGCCGTGCGTTCGAGTACGACCTGCGCTGGGCGACGGACGTCCTCCGCCTGGCGCCTCAGGAGAGGCCGTCCCGGCGCGTCACGCTGCCCGCGGCTCCGAGCCCGCGCATCACGCGCCGGCGCCTGACCGCTGTGGCCGCGGCGGCGGCGCTCGCGCTCGGAGCGCTGATCGGCTCGCTGGTCGAGGGCCCGAGCTCGACGGCGCCGACGGACGTCCCGCCGCCGATCAGCCTCGTCACGGACAGCGGCGTCGACGCGAAGGAGCTCAGGGAGCTGCCGCGGACGCGGCTCCTCTCGCCCGTCCCGATCCCCACGACGCCGCGGAAACCGCCCGAAGGCGTCATCTGATCCCAAGCTCGCCGGCGGCCCAGCCGCCCTTCGAGCCTCGATAGACTGCGGATGGCCGCCGGAGCGGCCGTCCTCGCACGCGATCACCCAGGAGATCCATGGCCACCGAGAAGAACGTCGGCAAGATCGTCGAGATCAGGGGAGTCGTGATCGACGCCGCCTTCCACGGCGAGCTCCCGAGCATCTACAACGCTTTGCGGATCCAGGTCCCCGAGCAGGAGGGCCGCCCCGCGGTCGACCTGATCGCCGAGGTGCAGCAGCATCTCGGGAACGACCGCGTCCGCGCGGTGGCGATGGACTCCACCGACGGCATCCCGCGCGGCGCCGAAGTCGAGGACACGGGTGCGCCGATCTCCGTTCCCGTGGGCCAGGCGACGCTCGGCCGGATCTTCAACGTCCTCGGCTCGGCGATCGACGAGGGCGAGGACGTCGAGGGCGAGCGCTGGCCGATTCACCGCCCGGCGCCTGCCTTCGAGGAGCTCGAGCCGACCGTCGAGATCTTCGAGACCGGCATCAAGGTCATCGACCTGCTCGCGCCCTACGTGAAGGGCGGCAAGGTCGGCCTCTTCGGCGGCGCCGGCGTGGGCAAGACCGTGCTCATCCAGGAGCTGATCCGCAACATCGCCGCCGAGCACGAGGGCCTCTCGGTCTTCGCGGGCGTGGGCGAGCGCTCGCGCGAGGGCAACGACCTCTGGCGCGAGATGAAGGAGTCGGGCGTGATCGAGAAGACCGCGCTCGTCTTCGGGCAGATGAACGAGCCGCCCGGAGCGCGCCTGCGCGTCGGACTCGCCGGCCTCACGATGGCCGAGTACTTCCGCGAGGAGGGCCAGGACGTCCTCCTCTTCATCGACAACATCTTCCGCTTCGTGCAGGCGGGCTCCGAGGTCTCCGCCCTCCTGGGCCGGATGCCGTCGGCGGTTGGCTACCAGCCCACGCTCGCCACGGAGATGGGCCAGCTCCAGGAGCGGATCACGTCGACCCGCAAGGGCTCGGTCACCTCGGTGCAGGCGATCTACGTGCCCGCGGACGACCTCACCGACCCGGCCCCGGCGAACACGTTCGCCCACCTCGACGCCACGACGGTGCTCTCGCGCTCGATCGCGGAGCAGGCCATCTACCCGGCGGTCGACCCGCTCGACTCGATCTCGCGCGCGCTCCAGCCCGACATCGTCGGCGAGGAGCACTACGAGACGGCGACCCGCGTCCAGGAGATCCTGCAGCGCTACAAGGAGCTCCAGGACATCATCGCCATCCTCGGGATGGACGAGCTCTCCGACGAGGACAAGCTCACCGTGCAGCGCGCCCGTAAGGTGCAGCGGTTCCTCTCCCAGCCCTTCTTCGTCGCCGAGGCCTTCACGGGGACCCGAGGGCACGTACGTGCGCCTCGCAGACACGATCAAGGGCTTTCGGGAGATCATCGAGGGCAAGCACGACGAGCTCAACGAGCAGGCCTTCTACATGGTCGGGACGATCGAGGAGGCCGTCGAGCAGGGCAAGCGCCAGTCCGGCGAGGACGAGCCGGCCAAGGCCGAGGAGCCGGACGAGCCCGAGGCCTCGGAAGAGCTCGAGGCCGAGCCGGCCGCCGTCTAGAGGTCCACTTGGCGACCCACGAAGGCGCAGCCCGCACCTTCGACCTCTCGCTCGTGACGCCGGAGGGCCGGGCATACGAGGGCGAGGCCGAGATGCTGATCGTCCCCGGGGTGTCCGGCGAGATCGGCGTGCTCGCACGCCACGCGCCGCTCGTCGCCATGCTGAAGGCGGGCGAGATTCGCGTGAAGGCCAACGGGGAGTGGCAGGCGTTCGCCGCCGGCCCGGGCTACTTCAAGGTGCAGCAGGACCGCGCGCTCGTGCTGGTCGACGACGCCGTGCGCGCCGAGGAGATCGACGTCGAGGAGGCCCGTCGCGAGGCCGACGAGGCCCGGGCTCTCCTGGAGCAGATCGACTCAGGCGCGGAGGAGCACGACCGCTGGAAGGTCGAGCAGCGCCTCCGCCACGCCGAGAACAAGCTGGCCGTCGCCGGCCGCGGCTAGCCGAAACCTCCGCGTCGCCGGCGTCTGACGGCACAATTCTCCTATGGCCACGACCGTGGGCTCCAGAACCGCTCTCCTGCGCGACCTGCTCGCGCAGCGGATCCTCGTGCTCGACGGTGCGTGGGG
This sequence comes from uncultured Actinomycetes bacterium, assembly GCA_963794055.1. Classification (GTDB taxonomy): domain Bacteria; phylum Actinomycetota; class Thermoleophilia; order Gaiellales; family Gaiellaceae; genus JAIBJN01. The sequence continues at coordinate 31,041 of CAWCCL010000017.1, read as the reverse complement.
GACGATGCTGCAGGGGCGCGGGCTCACGGACGCCGACTACCGCGGCGAGCGCTTCCGCGACCATCCTCGCGACGTCGCTGGCGACCCAGACCTGCTCAACCTGACCCGCCCGGATGTCGTCCTCGATGTCCACCGGGCCTACCTCGAGGCCGGCGCCGACCTGACGACGACGAACACGTTCACGGCCACGTCGATCGGGCAGGCCGACTACGGGCTCGAGGACGTCGTCTACGAGCTGAACTACGAGGGGGCCCGCCTGGCGCGCCAGGCCTGTGACGAGCGCGAGGACGGGCCGCGGTTCGTCGCGGGCTCGCTCGGCCCGCTCAACCAGACGCTCTCGCTCTCGCCCGAAGGTGGACGACCCGGCCTACCGCGCGGTCACGTTCGACTTCGTGCGCGAGAGCTACGCCGAGCAGGTGCGCGGCCTGGTGGACGGCGGCGTGGACATCCTCCTGATCGAGACGATCTTCGACACGCTGAACTCGAAGGCGGCGATCGTGGCGGCCCGCGACGTGCTCGACGAGCAGGGGCTCGACCTGCCTCTCTGGATCTCGGTGACGATCGTCGATCTCTCGGGCCGCACCCTCTCCGGCCAGACGCTGGAGGGGTTCTGGGCCGCGATCGAGCACGCGCGGCCGCTCGTGGCTGGCGTCAACTGCTCGCTGGGCGCGCGGGAGATGCGCCACCACGTCGAGGAGCTCGCCCGCCTGGCCGACTGCTACACGAGCTCGCACCCGAACGCCGGCCTGCCGAACGCCTTCGGCGGCTACGACGAGGGCCCCGAGCTGACGAGCTCGCTCCTCAGGGAGTTCGCCGAGAGCGGGCTCGTCAACGTCGTGGGCGGCTGCTGCGGGACGACGCCCGACCACACGCGCGCGATCGCTGCCGCCGTTCGCGGCATCCCGACCCGCCGGATCCCCGAGCACCGGGCCGTCACGCGCTTCAGCGGGCTCGAGCCCTTCTCCTTCACCGGGGACACCAACTTCGTCATGGTCGGCGAGCGGACGAACGTCACCGGCTCGGCCCGTTTCCGCCGCCTGATCGAGGCGAACGACTACCAGGGCGCGCTCGACGTCGCGCTCGACCAGGTGCGCGGCGGCGCCAACATCCTCGACGTCAACATGGACGCCGACCTCCTCGACTCCGAGGCGGCCATGACCACCTTCCTCAACCTCGTGGCGACGGAGCCCGAGGTCGCCCGCCTGCCGATCATGGTCGACAGCTCGCGCTGGTCGGTGATCGAGGCCGGGCTCAAGTGCGTCCAGGGGAAGGGGGTCGTCAACTCGATCAGCCTCAAGGAGGGCGAGGAGGACTTCCTCGCCAAGGCTCGGCTGGTGCGCCGGTTCGGCGCCGGGGTCGTCGTCATGGCCTTCGACGAGAGCGGCCAGGCCGAGACGGCAGACCGCAAGGTGGAGATCTGCGAGCGCGCGTACCGCCTGCTGGTGGATGAGGTGGGCTTCGCGCCCGAGGACATCGTCTTCGACCCGAACATCCTCGCCGTCGCCACCGGGATGGAGGAGCACTCCGAGTTCGCCAGGGCGTTCATCGAGGCCGTGCCGCGGATCAAGGAGCGCTGCCCGGGCGTCAAGATCTCCGGCGGCGTCTCCAACCTCTCCTTCGCCTTCCGCGGGAACGAGGTAGTGCGCGAGGCGATCCACTCCGTCTTCCTCTACCACGCGATCCAGGCCGGTCTGGACATGGGGATCGTCAACGCCGGCCAGCTCGCCGTCTACGAAGACATCCCCCCGGACCTGCTGGAGCACGTGGAGGACATCGTCTTCAACCGGCGGCCCGATGCGACGGAGCGCCTGGTCACCTTCGCCGCGACCGTCCAGGGCGAGGGGACGAAGCGGGAGCTCGACCTCTCATGGCGCGAGGCCCCGGTTGAGAAGCGCCTCGCGCACGCGCTCGTGCACGGGATCGTCGACTTTATCGAGGAGGACACCGAGGAGGCGCGCCAGAAGCTGCCGCGCCCGCTCGACGTGATCGAGGGGCCGCTGATGGACGGGATGGCGATCGTGGGCGACCTCTTCGGCTCCGGGAAGATGTTCCTCCCGCAGGTGGTGAAGAGCGCGCGCGCGATGAAGCGCGCGGTCGCCTACCTCGAGCCGTACATGGAGGCCGAGAAGGCGGGCGGCAACAGTCGCGCGCGCGCGAAGGTCGTGCTGGCCACGGTCAAGGGCGACGTCCACGACATCGGCAAGAACATCGTCGGGGTCGTGCTGGGCTGCAACAACTACGAGGTTCTCGACCTCGGGGTGATGGTGCCCGCCGACCGCATCCTCGACACGGCGGTCGAGGAGGGCTGCGACGTCGTCGGGCTCTCCGGGCTGATCACGCCATCGCTCGACGAGATGGTGCACGTGGCCGACGAGATGGAGCGCCGCGGGCTCGACCTGCCTCTCCTGATCGGGGGTGCGACGACCTCGCGCCAGCACACCGCAGTGAAGATCGCGCCCGCCTACGGCCAGCCGACGCTGCACGTGCTGGACGCCTCGCGCGTCGTCGGCGTCGTCTCCGACCTGCTCGAGCCCGAGCGGCGCGAGCGCCTCGACCATGACAACCGCGTCGCCCAGGAGAAGCTGCGCGTGCTGCACAGCGAGAAGGAGCGCAAGCCGCTGCTTCCGCTCGGGCGCGCGCGCGAAAACCGGACGCCGATCGAGTGGCATGCGGAGGACCTGCCGGCGCCTGCCTTCACCGGCGTCCGCGTCGTCGAGCCTCCGCTGGCAGTCCTGCGCGAGTTCGTCGACTGGACGTTCTTCTTCCACGCCTGGGAGCTGAAGGGCCGTTTCCCGAAGATCCTCGACGACCCGGTAGTCGGAGCCGCCGCGCGCGAGCTCTACGAGAACGCCAACGAGCTTCTCGACGAGATCGTCGCGGGAGAGCTGCTGCAGGCGCGCGGCGTCTACGGCTTCTGGCCAGCGCTGGCGGAAGGCGACGACGTCGTGCTCGGAAACGGCGTCCGCTTCCCCATGTTGCGCCAGCAGGGCGAGCACCAGGACTCGCGGCCGAACCGCTCCCTGGCGGATTTCGTTGCGCCTGCCGGGCTCGGCCTCCAAGACCACGTCGGCGCGTTCGCCGTCACGGCAGGGCTCGGCGCCGACGAGCTGGCGGACCGCTTCGCCGCGGAGAACGACGACTACCGGTCGATCATGGTGAAGGCGCTGGCCGACCGGCTCGCCGAGGCCTTTGCGGAGCACCTGCACGAGGTCGCGAGGCGCGAGTGGTACGAGACGGGCGATCGGCACTCGAGGGAGGACCTCATCGCCGAGCGCTACCGGGGCATCCGCCCCGCGTTCGGCTACCCGGCCTGCCCCGATCATTCGGAGAAGCGGGCGCTCTTCGACCTGCTCGGCGCGGAGGAGGCCGGCATCGAGCTGACGGAGAGCTTCGCCATGCTGCCGGGCGCGAGCGTCTCCGGCCTCTACTTCGGCCATCCCGCGGCCCGCTACTTCGCCGTCGGACGGATCACGCGCGAGCAGGTAGGGGACTACGCCGGCCGCAAGGGGACAGGCGAGCGCGAGGTGGAGCGCTGGCTCTCGCCCAACCTGGCCTACGATCCGGGCTAGCGGTCGCGCAGGAGACCCCGAGGGGCGCGTAGAACCGCAGGGGACGGCCGTGACCTTCGCTATCCTCAGCGGGTCGCCCACGGGCGACATTCCTCCATGCGGACGACCCTGAAGAAAGGCACAGGCCGGTCGGCGAACGGAAATGGCGCCTACCCGCCGGCTCCGCCGCTCTACGAGCCTCCGCTTCGCACCGCAGCGGCGCCGCCCCTGCCGCCTCCGCCGACCGCGGGCTCCGAGCGCTCCTTCTATCGAGTCCGCCGCAATCCGCTGAAGCTGCTCGGGACGGCGGTCCTGTGGCTCGTGGTCGTCGTGCTCGTTGCGGCGGGAGCGCTCGCGGGCGGCGTGAAGCTCTACTTCGACTACAGCGTCGCCGCCGTCCGGCCGACGTCGGACGACGTCATTGAGGCCGTGAAGGATCTCGAGGCGGTCGTCCCCGGGAAGCCCGCCGTCGCGATCGTGATCGGATACGACATGCGCGCGGGCGACCCGTCCGCCGGCTCGCGCTCGGACACGGTAATGCTCGTGCGGGCCGATCCCGACAAGGACACCCTGACGATGCTCTCCTTCCCGCGCGACCTGATCGTGCAGCATCCGGGGTGCGAGGGACACCCGTCCTGGAGCGGCAGGATCAACGAGGCGTACGCCTACTGCGGGCCGCGGGGGACCCTGGGCACGGTGAAGGAGCTAACCGGCGTCCCGATCAACTACATGGTCACCGTCAACTTCCGGGCGTTCATCAACATCGTGGACAAGCTCGACGGGGTCTACATGGACGTCGACCAGCGCTACTTCAACGACAACGCCGGCGTGAGCACCGGCTCGACGTACGCGAAGATCAACCTCAAGCCCGGCTACCAGCACCTCGAAGGCGCGCGACGCGCTCGACTTCGTCCGCTTCCGCCACACGGACTCCGACCTCTACCGCGTCGTGCGGCAGCAGGAGTTTGTGAAGGCGCTGAAGCAGCGGGTCTCCAGCGCCTGGGACATCTTCCAGCTCCCCGGCATCGTCAAGACCGTCACGGAGAACATCGAGGTCGGCAAGGGCGGCGGCAAGGAGATCAGCGGCGCGGAGGTCCTCAAGTACGCGAACCTCGTCTACACGCTCCCGGCCGGGAGCTTCCAGCAGGTGCCGCTCGAGGGCGTCTCCGGCTACGCCGAGCTCGAAGTCGACGCCTCGTCGCTGCAGGACGCGGTCCGCCGCTTCATGAACCCGGACGTCAACGCCTCCGAGAAGGCGATCACGGCCGCCACGGGCCAGAAGCCCAAGGGCGACGCCGCGCCCCCGCCCTCTCAGGTGGGCATCGAGGTCCTGAACGGCAGCGGCGAGGACGGCGCCGCCGACGAGGCCGCCGTCGTGCTCGGCCGGCTCGGCTACGACAGCGAAAACGGCGGGAATGCCGACACCTTCGACTATTTCCACACGCGGGTGCTCTACAACCCCGACGTCGCCGAGATCCGAGGAGGCCGCGCAGGCGGTGGCGGAGCTCTTCGGCGACGGCGACGTCGGGCAGGCGCCCGCGGGCACCCCGCTGACGACCATGGTGAGGGTCATCGTCGGGAAGACCTTCGAGGGGTCGCTCGCACCGGCGACGGCCGACGACACGCCCGAGCGCCAGCGCCCGACCGTCGTCACCGACCCCGCCTCGATCGCGCCCGCGCTGCGTCAGTTCCGGCGCAAGGTCGACTTCCCGCTGCTGGTCCCGACCGTGCGCGACGAGAGCTCGTCGATCGACGACGACGAGGGCATCCGGCGCTACAAGATCGACGGCCATCAGACCGTCCGGCTCACGTACCACACGGCCACGAACGAGTACTGGGGCATCCAGCAGACGAGCTGGGAGGAGCCGCCGATCCTCGACGAGCCGACGCTCGAGCGCACGATCCGCGGCCGCAACTACAAGCTGTTCTTCAGCGGCCCCCGGCTGCACATCGTCGCCTTCAAGCGCGACGGCGGCACCTACTGGGTCGTGAACACGCTCCGGAACACGCTCTCGAACGAGACCATGCTCGCGATCGCCAGGGGCCTCAAGCCCATGGCCTCCAACTAGGGCGGATCGTGGAAGCGATCATCCTCGCCGGCGGCAAGGCCGAGCGGCTCGGCGCGGCCGCGGACGGGAGGCCCAAGGCGCTCGTCGAGATCGCCGGGCGCCCGCTCGCGGCCTACCAGGTCGCCCAGCTTGCCCGTGCCGGGGTCGACCGGGTGCTCGTCAGTTGCGCCGCGGGGGAGGAGAGCCGGTTCGAGGCCGAGCTCGCCGGCCTCGGGCCCGAGATCGTCGCCATCCCCGAGCCGGAGCCGCTGGGTCGCGGCGGCGGCCTGCGCCTCGCCGCCTCCGAGCGGGCGGAGAAGGGCGATCTCTACGCGCTGAATGGCGACGAGCTCCTCGACTCCGAGCTCGTGGCGCTCCTCGCCCGCCACCGGGAGACCGGTCTGGCCGCGACGATCGTGGTCACGCACCCGCGCTCGCCGTTCGGCGTGGTCGAGCTGGGCGAGAACGACCGGGTCACGGGCTTCCAGGAGGCCGGCCTGCTGCCGCACTGGGTCAGCTGCGGGCTCTACGTGCTCGGCGAGGAGGCGCTCGCCGCGCTCCCGGAGAAGGGCGACCACGAGACGACCACGTTCCCAGCCCTGGCCGGCCGGGGCCGGCTCGGGGCGTTCCGCCACGCCGGGATTCTGGCTGACGGTGAACACCCCGAAGGACCTGCGGGTCGCCGACGAGCACGTCCGCGCCCACCCGGAGTGGCTTGACTCCCCGGAGGGCGCTGGGGTATGACCGCGCGGTGGGCGACTTGACCCCGAACCTGCTCGACCTCGACCGGTTCGCCGTGCCCGTCGAGCGGGTGGAGAAGCCGTGGGGCTACGAGATCGTCTACGGGGCGACTGAGCGCTACGTGGGCAAGGTGCTCTTCATCCGCGAAGGCGAGCAGCTGAGCCTGCAGTTCCACCGGCGCAAGGACGAGGTCATCTACGTCCACTCCGGCCGGATCGAGCTCGAGGTGGGGGAGCCCGGGCGCACGCCCGACGTCGAGGTGGTCCGCCCGGGTCGTGCGTTCCGCTTCGCGCCGGGGGTCGTGCACCGCTGGCGCGCTCTCGAGGACAGCTTCGTGCTCGAGGTCTCGACCCCCGAGCTCGACGACGTGGTGCGCCTCGAAGACCGCTACGGGCGCGCCGATACGTAGACTAATCGGCGCTTCCATGAGCACCAAAGCACCGAGCTACGACGTCAAGGATCTTGCCCTCGCGCCCGCGGGCGCCACCCGCATCGAGTGGGCGGACCGGCAGATGCCGGTGCTCGTGGCCATCCGCGAGCGCTTCGAGCGCGAGCGTCCCCTGGACGGCATCCGCATCTCCGCGTGCCTGCACGTGACCACGGAGACGGCCAACCTCGCGCGCGCCCTCAAGGCCGGCGGCGCCGACGTCGTGCTCTGCGCCTCGAACCCGCTCTCGACGCAGGACGACGTTGCGGCAGCGCTGGTCGAGGAGTTCGGCATCTCCGTCTACGCGATCCGGGGCGAGGACAACGACACGTACTACTCGCACATCGAGGCCGCGGTCGACCATCACCCGCACCTGACGATGGACGACGGCGCCGACGTCATCGGCGTGCTGCACAAGGAGCGCCGGGACCAGCTGAGCGAGATCATCGGCGGGACGGAGGAGACCACGACCGGCGTCATCCGCCTGAAGGCCCTCGAGGCGCAGGGCGAGCTCGCGTTCCCGATCGTTGCCGTCAACGAGGCGCTGACGAAGCACCTGTTCGACAACCGCTACGGCACCGGGCAGTCGACGATCGACGGGATCATCCGCGCGACCAACGTCCTCCTCGCCGGGCGGCGCTTCGTCGTCTCCGGCTATGGCTGGACGGGACGCGGCGTGGCAATGCGGGCCCGGGGCATGGGGGCGCACGTGATCGTCACCGAGGTCGACCCCGTGCGTGCGCTCGAGGCGCTCATGGACGGCTACGAGGTCATGCCGATCGAGCGCGCCGCCGAGGTGGGCGACATCTTCTGCACCGCGACCGGGGACAAGAACGTCATCGCGCGCTCCGCCCTCGAGCGGATGAAGGACGGGGCGATCCTCGCGAACACCGGCCACTTCAACGTCGAGATCGAGATCCCAGCGCTCAGGGACCTGGCCGTCGCGACGCGCGAGGCCCGCAGGGAGGTCGAGGAGTTCGAATTCGCCGACGGGCGCCGCGTCTACCTGATCGGCGAGGGCAGGCTCGTCAACCTCGCCGCCGCCGAGGGCCATCCCGCCTCGGTAATGGACATGAGCTTTGCGAACCAGGCCCTCTCGGCCGAGTACGTCGTCGCCAACGCGGAGGAGCTCGAGCCCCGCGTCTACATCGTCCCCGAGGAGATCGACCGCGAGATCGCACGCCTCAAGCTGGAGAGCATGGGCGTCGAGATCGACACGCTCACCGAGGAGCAGGCGAGGTACCTGGCGTCCTGGGACGAAGGCACTTAGACCTCGAGCCGCGGGAGATCGTCCGCCTCGACGCCGGCGCGGTCGTGCTGCTCGACCAGCGCCGGCTTCCCGGCGACGTCGCCTATCTGGAATGCCATTCGGCCGCCGAGGTGGCTGATGCGATCCGCACGCTGGCGGTTCGCGGCGCGCCGGCCATCGGGATCGCGGCCGCCTACGGCTACGCGCTCGCGGCGGCCCGGGGTGACGACCTGGAGGAGGCCGCCGGCGTCCTGCTCGCCTCGCGCCCGACGGCTGTGAACCTTCCCTGGGCGATCGCCGAGATGCGCCGCGGCGAGCAGGGCCCGGCCGCGCTCGCGGCGCGGGCGCTCGCGCTCCACGAGGAGGAGGTCGAGCGCTGCCGGCGGATGGCCGGCCACGCCGCCGGCCTCCTCGAGCCGGGCACGCGGGCGCTGACGCACTGCAACACGGGCGCGCTGGCGACGGGCGGCGTCGGCACGGCGCTCGGCGCGATCCGCGAGGGCTTCGAGCGCGGGCTCGTCGTGCACGTGCTCGTGGACGAGACGCGGCCGCTTCTCCAGGGCGCGCGCCTGACCGCCTGGGAGCTGGAGCGCGCGGGGGTCCCGTACAGCGTCGTCGCCGACAGCGCCGCCGGGTCGCTCATGGCCCGTCGTGAGGTGGACGCCGTGCTCACCGGCGCCGACCGCATCGCCGCGAACGGCGACGCGGCGAACAAGATCGGCACGTACCCGCTCGCCGTCCTCGCTCGGCACCACGGGATCCCGTTCTACGTCGTCGCGCCGAGCTCGACCGTCGACCTCGCAGCTCGAAGCGGCGCCGACATCCCGATCGAGGAGCGCGACCCGGGCGAGGTGAGCGAGCGCTTCGCCGCGCGGAACCCGGCCTTCGACGTGACCCCCGCAGCACTCGCCACGGCGATCGTCACCGAGGAGGGCGTCCACCGCCCGCCCTACCGGGAGTCGCTGGCCGGGCTGGGCCGCGCGCGAGAGGAGGTTGCACGATGAAGGCGATGGTCATGGCCGCCGGCCTCGGGACGCGCCTCCGGCCGCTCACCGATTTCCTCCCGAAGCCGATGATGCCGGTCGCCAACCGGCCCGTCCTGCACCACCTGCTGAACCTGCTCCGCCGCCACGACGTGGCCGAGGTCGGCATAAACCTGCACGCGTTCCCGGAGATGATCCAGCGCTACTTCGGCGACGGCTCCGCGCTCGACATGTCCATCCTCTGGTCGGAGGAGCCCGAGCTGCGCGGCACGGCGGGCGGGACGAAGAAGCTCCAGGACTACTGGGGCGACGAGACGATCCTGATCACCTCCGGCGACGGCCTCCACGACGTCGACCTGACGGCGCTGCTCGGCCACCATCAGCGCACGGGCGCGCTCGCGACGCTGACGGTGAAGCCGGTGCCGGACCCGTCCTCGTACGGCGTCGTCATCCTCGACCGCGACACCCGCGTGCGCGGTTTCCAGGAGAAGCCCCGTCGCGACGAGGCGCGCAGCGACCTGGCCAACTGCGGCATCTACGTGATCGAGCCGGAGCTCCTGGAGCGGATCCCGCCGGACACGTTCTACGACTTCGGCGAGCACGTGTGGCCGAGTCTCGTCGCCGAGGGCGAGGAGGTCTACGCGTACACGACGATGGCCTACTGGAACGACGTCGGCGACCTCGACGAGCTGCGCAACACGATCCTCGACGCCGTGCTCGGCCACGTCCGCGTGGAGATCCCCGGCGAGGAGATCGCCCCTGGCGTGTGGGCGGAGGAGGGCTGCCGGATCCACCCGGCCTCGCGCATCGACGGCCCGGTCGTCCTAGGCCCGAACGTCACCGTGGAGGAGGGCGCGCAGATCCGAGGCCCCGCCGCGATCGGGGCGGACTGCCACGTCGGCAAGGACGCGGCCATCCGCCGCGCGGCGCTCCTGCCCGGCAGCGTCGTCCCGGACGAGGGCCTGGCGATCGCGGGAATCTTCGGCGACGCCTCCAACCTCGCCGACAGCATCCTGCGCTACCCCTCGGCGCGGGATTAGCCAGCTCCGCTGGGATCTACCAGCCGGCGCCGAATTTCACCTGCTCAGCCCCGAAATACGACGGGAAGCGGCAGAAAAGGAAGAACCTTCCCGCAGGCTCGCCCGGTGCCGGCCGGAGGACTGCTCGCGATCTCGCTTGAAATCTGCAGGCTTGTGCCCCTAAGCTGCCCGCTCAAGCGCGGCCTGGAGTCGGTCAACGAGGAGGCAAAGTTGTGAGCAGATTTTCGTACAGAGTCACCGAATCCCCGATGCGCCGACTGTTGCTCGGGCTCGTGCTGACCCTTGTAGCGTCGCTCGCGCTGGTCGCAGCGGGATGCGGCGGCGACGACGATGAAACCACGGCGGATACCGCGGCGGATACGGGCGGGGCTGTAGGCGACACAGGCGGAGGCGGCGAGTGCGACAAGAGCATCTGGGTTCTCCTCCCCGACAGCGCGACGTCGCCACGCTGGGAGAGTGACGACCGCCCCTACCTCGACAACGCGTTCAACGAGGCCGGCGTCGAGCATACGATCGTCAACGCCGAGGGCGACGCCGCGACACAGCAGTCCCAGGCGGAGCAGGCCATCAACGAGGGTGCCGGCGTGATCATCCTGGCGAGCATCGACACGGGCTCGGGGGGCACGATCATCGACCTTGCGAAGGAGGCCGGCGTCCAGGTCATCGAGTACGACCGGTTCAACACCGGCAGCTCGGGCGGAGCCGCCTACGTGAGCTTCGACAACGTCAAGGTCGGGGCGACGATGGCGGAAGTGCTCGAGCCGATCATCGACGATCTGGGCGGCACGCCTCGCGTGATGATGCTGAACGGCGGCGAGGAGGACAACAACGCGTTCCTCTTCCGCGACGGCTACGCGGCAACCGTCGAGGCCAAGGTCGATGCCGGCGAGTGGGAGCTGGTCGACGACCAGTTCGTGCCCGGCTGGGGCGCCAACGGCGAGGGTCAGCAGATAATGGAGCAGGTTCTCGCCGACAACAACAACAAGGTCGACGCCGTGTTCGCGGCCAACGACAACCTCGCGACGCAAGCGATCAACGCCCTCGAAGCGGCCGGCGTCGGACCCGTGCCGCTCAGCGGCCAGGACGCGACCGCCGCCGGCATCCAGCAGATCATCCTGGGCAAGCAGACGATGACCGTCTACAAGCCGATTCAGGCGGAAGCAGACGTGGCCGCGAAGGCCGCCCTGGCGCTCTGCGCCGGCGAAGATCCCACGGCAATCGACTCCGAGTTCGACTTCGCGTCGATTGGGATACAGGCGGAGGACGGCAAGCCGACCGACACGCCGACGGGCGAGGGCGTCGTGCCCTACCTCGCTGAAACGCCGGTCGGAGTGACCGTGGACAACATCATGGACACCGTGATCGCGGACGAGTTCGTGACGATCGACGAGATCTGCACCGGCGACACTGCCGACACGGACTTCTGCAAGGAGAACGGCTAGCGACCGGGCGGTTCGGGAGAGGGCGCGTTCGGGCGCCCTCTCCCTTCCCCCGCGAGCGAAGCGAGCGATGACTGAGAACTCGGCTCTGCTCGAGTGCAGGAACGTCTCGAAGGCATTCGGCGCGGTGCAGGCGCTCTACAAGGTGGACTTCGAGGTTCACCGTGGAGAAGTCATGGCTCTCGTGGGCGACAACGGCGCCGGCAAGTCGACGCTCATCAAGAGCATCGCGGGGATCTATCCGTTCGACGAGGGCGAGGTGTACTTCGAGGGCCGGTACGTTGACATCCACGGGCCTCGTGACGCCGCCAAATACGGCATCGAGGTCGTGTACCAGGATCTCGCGCTCGCGGACAACCTCGACGTCGTCGCCAACATGTTCCTGGGGCGCGAGCGGACCCGCACCGGAATCGTGCTCGACGAGTCGAGCATGGAAAGCGCCTCTCGCGAGACGCTGAACAGCCTGTCCGTCACGACGCTCCGGTCGGTCCGTCAGCGGGTGGCCGGGTTGTCCGGAGGCCAGCGCCAGGCGGTGGCGGTGGCGAAGTCCGTTATGTGGGACTCGAAGCTCGTCATCCTCGACGAGCCGACGGCCGCCCTCGGGGTCGCGCAGACCCGTCAGGTGCTGGATCTCGTCCGCCGCCTCGCCGAGCGGGACCTCGGGGTCGTGATCGTCTCCCACAACCTCCACGACGTCTTCGAGTGCGCCGATCGCATCACCGTGCTCCGGCTCGGTCAGCGGGTTGCCCAGCTCGAGCGGGCGAAGACGACCCAGCAGGAGGTCGTGCAGGCGATCACCGCTGGCACGCTCGAGCACGTTCCCGGGATGGAGGCCGCCGGGGCGGGGGTGGACGCGTGAGCGAGCACGTCGACCCGAGCGCGCCTCCCGCCGTCACGGCGGACGTCGAGGAGCCCCCGGCTCCTCGTCCTCCCGAGGGCGAGGGAGCGTCGCCGGACACCCTCGCCGGCTTCGCCCAGAGCTGGTGGCAGGGAGTCAAGGCGGGTGAGCTGGGATCGCTTCCAATCATCGTCGGGCTCGTGGCCATCGTCATCGTCTTCGGCCTCCTCGACGACACGTTCCTCACCGAGCGCAACTTCACGAACCTCCTGCTGCAGATTGCGGCGATCGCGACGATCGCGATCGGAGTCGTCTTCGTGCTCCTGATCGGCGAGATCGACCTCTCCGTTGCCTTCGTCAGCGCGGTCGGCGGGGTCGTGATGACGCTGCTCCTGCGGCCCGAAGACCCCGGGTGGCCCTGGTGGCTGGCGATCCTCGCCGCGCTCCTTGTCACCACGGCGATCGGCTTCGTCCAGGCGCTCGTGATCACGAAGGCCGGCGTCCCGTCCTTCGTCGTCACGCTGGCGGGCCTCCTTATCTGGTCCGGCGTGGTCCTGATCCTGACGACCCAGGCCTCGTCCATCGGAACGATCCGGATCCAGGACGACACCGTCATTCGCATCGCGAACGACTTCCTCTCGGAGACGGCCGGCTGGGTCCTCGGAGCCGTGGCGGTGCTCGCCTACGGGCTCGCGCAGTTCAACACCGCGCGCCAGCGGCGCGCCGGCGGCCTGTACGGGAAGCCCTTCTCGCTGATCCTGCTCCAGATCGCCGGGCTCGCGCTCGTCACGTTCGCTGCGGTCTGGTACTGCAACCAGGATCGCGGGGTGCCCTACGCGATCCTGATCCTCATCGTCTTCCTGATCTTCTGGTCGTTCATTGCCGCGCGAACGCGCTTCGGCCGCCACGTCTACGCGGTGGGCGGGAGCGCCGAGGCGTCGCGTCGCGCCGGGATCCCCGTCGACCGGGTGCGCATCGCAGTCTTCATGATCAGCGGCTTCATGGCCGGCGTCGGCGGCATCATGCTCGCCTCGCGGCTCCGCTCGGTTGCCACGAACACGGGTGGAGGCCAATTGCTGTTGCTGGTCATCGCCGCTGCCGTGATCGGCGGCACCAGCCTGTTCGGCGGCGTCGGCCGCGTCGTCTCCGCACTCCTCGGGGCCCTCGTCATCGGCTCCATCACGAACGGAATGGACCTCCTCGGCCTGGCGTCGGGGACGAAGTTCGTGATCACCGGCCTGGTCCTGCTCGGCGCCGTGCTGATCGACGCGTTCGCGAAGCGGCGGCGGACGGCCAGCGGCGCCGTCTGAGGGCTCGTGGGGGGCGCCGAAGCCATCGGGGTCGGCATGCTCGGCTACGCCTTCATGGGGAAGGCGCACTCGCGCGCCTTCCAGGCCCAGCGCGCGCTCGGCGCGCCCCTGCAGCCCGAGCTCGTGTCCATCTCGGGCCGCAACGCGGAGAAGGTCGAGGAGGCTCGCGCGCGGTACGGCTGGGCCGAGGCCGTGACCGACTGGCGCGAGCAGGTGGCCGACGACCGCATCGGCCTCTTCGACAACGGCGGCCCGAACGCGCTCCACGCCGAGCCCACGATCGCGGCCGCGCGGAACGGCAAGCACGTTCTCTGCGAGAAGCCGCTCGGCCGTACGGCCGAGGAGGCCTTGGCGATCTGGAGCGAGTCGGAGAGGGCCGGGGTCGTGCACATGTGCGGATTCAACTACCGCTTCGTGCCCGCCGTCCGCCTGGCGCGCGAGCTCCTCGAGGCAGGCGAGCTCGGCGACGTCGTCCACTTTCGCGCGCGCTACCTCCAGTCCTGGGGTTGGGACGCGTCGGCCAGCTGGCGCTTCGACGCGGGCCTCGCCGGCTCCGGCGCGCTCGGTGACCTGGGCGCCCACAGCATCGACCTGGCGCGCTACCTCGTCGGGGAGCCGGTCGCCGTGTCCGCTCTCGTGCGCACCTTCGTCGAGGACCGGGAGGTGGACGACGCATTCGTCGCCACCGTGGAGTTCGCCAACGGGGCGACCGGAACGCTGGAGGCCTCGCGCCTCGCACGCGGCCACGCCAACCAGAACACGTTCGAGGTGAACGGCTCCAAGGGCTCGCTCTCGTTCGACGTCGAGCGCCTCAACGAGCTCGAGGTCGCGGACGAGAGCGGCATGTTCAAGCGCGTCCTCGTCACCGAGCCGGAGCACCCGTTCATGGAGCTCTGGTGGCCGCCCGGCCACATCCTCGGCTGGGGCGACACGTTCACCCACGAGATCCGCCATCTCCTGTCGGCCATCGCGGGCGAGGGCTCCGTCGCGCCGCACGGAGCGACCTTCGAGGACGGCTACCGCTGCGCCGAGGTGTGCGACGCCATCGTCCGCTCGTCGGCGAGCGGGACGCGGGAGGAGATCGCCTACGAAGTGAACACGCCGTGAAGGCCAGCCTCGCCCTGCGCGCCGGCCTACGGGGCGCTGGGAGCCGGGTGAGGCTCGAGCAGGCGCGGGCAATCGTCGCGGCCGTGGTCGACGGCGCCGCCGGCCCGGTCTCCGTCTTCGTCGCCGACTCGCACGGCGAGCTGGTCGCCGCCGCGACGATGGACGGGGCGGCGCCCGACACCCGCCTGAACGCCCAGCGCAAGGCCTACACCGCCGCGCGGAGCGACGCGAGCTCGACCGGCGAGCTGGCGGACAAGGTGCGCGGCGACGCGGCCGAGCTGGCGAGCTTCGACCCGTTCTTCACCTTCTTCCGCGGCGGGGTCGCGGCCTTCGAGGACGGCCGCCGCGTCGGCGCCGTCGGCGTCAGCGGGCTCCCGGGCCAGGAGGACGAGGCGCTGGCGATCCGCGGCCTCGAGGCGGCCGGCCTCGCGCTTCGGTGAGCGCGCTCGTCGGGCTCGACGTCGGCACGTCCGGCGTCAAGGCGCTCGCGATCTCTCCGGGCGGCGAAGTCCTGGCCCGCGCCGAGCGGGACTACCCGCTCTCGATGCCCCGGCCGGGGTGGGCCGAGCAGGACCCGGCCGATTGGAGCCGGGCGGCCGAGGAGGCGCTCGCGGCGCTCGGTGTCGAGGACGTCGCCGGCATCGGGCTCACCGGGCAGATGCACGGCCTCGTTGCGCTCGACGCCGAGGAGCGCGTCCTTCGGCCCGCGATCCTCTGGAACGACCAGCGCACCGCGGCCGAGTGCCGCGAGATCGAGGAGCGCGTCGGCCTCGCCCGGTTGCTCGAGCTGACGGGGAACCGCGCGCTTCCCGGCTTCACCGCGCCGAAGCTTCTGTGGCTCCGCGCGCACGAGCCGGAGACCTACGAGCGCATCGCACACGTGCTCCTGCCCAAGGACTACGTCCGCCTCGCGCTGACCGGGGAGCGGGCGACGGACGTCGCCGATGCCTCGGGCACGCTCCTCTTCGATGTCGCCGGGCGGCGCTGGAGCGACGAGGTCCTGGCCGCGCTCGACCTCCCTGCGGCGTGGCTGCCTCCCGCGCTCGAGTCGCAGACGGTGTCCGCGCACCACCCGTCGGGAGCCCCCGTCGCCGCCGGCGCGGGCGACCAGGCGGCCGGGGCGCTCGGGGTCGGCGTCACCGAGCCCGGGCCGGTCTCGGTAGTGCTCGGGACGTCCGGCGTCGTCTTCGCGACGCTGCCGGAGCTCGTCACGGACCCGGAGGGGCGCGCGCACGTTTTCTGCCACGCGGCACCGGGGGCCTGGCACGCGATGGGCGTGATGCTCTCCGCCGCCGGCTCGCTCAAGTGGTTCCGGGACACGCTCGCGCCGGGTGAGCCGTACGACAGGCTGGTGGCGGAGGCCGAGCGCTGGGAGCCCGGCGCCGAGGGGCTGCTGTTCCTGCCGTACCTGGCCGGCGAGCGGACGCCGCACGTCGACCCGGACGCGCGCGGCGCATTCACAGGCCTCTCGCTTCGGCACGACCGAGGCGCGCTCGTCCGCGCCGTCCTGGAGGGAGTCGCCTACGGGCTCCGCGACTCCCTGGAGATCCTGCGCGCGCTCGGCTGCCGGCTGGAGGTCGGGCGCGCGTCGGGAGGCGGCGCCCGCAGCGAGCTCTGGCTGAAGATCGTCGCGTCCGTCCTCGGGCTGCCCCTGGAGCGGACGGCAGTCGAGGAAGGGGCCGCCTACGGAGCGGCGCTCCTCGGCGGGATCGCGGGCGGCGTCTTCGCCGACGTGCCGGAGGCCGTCGCGGCGTGCGTCCGCGTGCGCGACAGGATCGAGCCCGACCCGAAGTGGGAACGGTTCTACGCGGAGGGCTACGGCCGCTACCGCGCTCTCTACCCGGCACTCAAACCGTTGGAGGACGAATGACGACGAAGTGGGGAATCATCTCGACCGCGCACATCAACCGGCTCGTCCTCGCGGGTGCGGGCGAGTCCGACCGCGTCGAGGTGCTCGCCGTCGCAAGCCGCGACCAGGCCCGGGCGGAGAGCTACGCCCGCGAGCACGGGATCGAGCGCGCCTACGGGAGCTACGAGGCGCTCCTCGCCGACCTGGACGTCGAGGCGGTCTACATCTCGCTGCCGAACTCGCTCCACGTCGAGTGGTCGATCCGCGCGCTCGAGGCGGGCAAGCACGTCCTCTGCGAGAAGCCGCTCGACCGCCGGCCGGACGAGGTGGAGCGGGCCTTTGACGCTGCCGAGCGCGCCGACCGGCTCCTCATGGAGGCGTTCATGTACCGCCACAACCCGCAGACGGCCAGAGTGAAGGAGCTCGTGGACGGCGGCGGGATCGGGCAGCTCCGGGTCGTCCGCTCGTCGTTCAGCTTCAGCCTCGGCGACGCGGAGAACGTGCGCCTGGCGGCAGGGCTTGACGGGGGCGCGCTCATGGACGTCGGCTGCTACTGCGTCAGCGGCTCGCGCCTGTTCGGCGGCGAGCCCGAGCGCGTGTTCGGCGAGCAGCTCACCGGCGAGAGCGGGGTGGACGTGCTCTTCGCGGCGACCATGCGCTTCCCGGGCGACGTCGTCGCGCAGTTCGACTGCGGCTTCGTCCAGCCCGGCCGGGACGAGCTGGAGGTCGTCGGCTCCGAGGGGTCGCTGTTCCTCGACGACCCCTGGCACGCCCGCACGCCGGTGATCGAGCTGCGCCGCGACGACGAGGTCGAGGAGATCGCGCTCGAGCCGGTCGACTCCTACCGGCTCGAGCTGGAGAACCTGAGCGACGCGATCGCGGGCCGCGCCGAGCCGCTGCTCGGGCGCGAGGACGCGGTCGGACAGGCGAGGACGATCGAAGCGCTCTACCGTTCCGCCGCGGCCGGAGAGCCGGTCACGCTCGGCTGACACGAAGCCGGCGCGGTCCCGGCACCCACCCGCGCGCCGGCCCGCGCTATCCAGAGCCGATGGAGATCGGCCGCGCTGCGCTGGGGCTCCTGCTCCCCGAGCGCTGCCTCGCGTGCGGGGGCGGGGAGGAGCTTCTGTGCGCCGGCTGCCGCTCGGCGCTGCTCCTCCTGCGCGGGACGCTCTGCGCCCGCTGCGGGTGCCCGACCGCCTGGCCGGTCGAGCGCTGCGGCGAGTGCGCCGGCCGCCGGATCGCCTTCGCCTCGGCGCGCGCGGCGGTCGCCTACGACGGCCCGGGGCGCGCGCTCGTCGTCGCGTGGAAGGAGCGCGGTGTGCGGCGCGTCGTCGGGCTCGCCGCCGAGCTCGTGGCGGACACCGTGCCGAGGCCTCCGGTCGAGGCGCTCGCCTTCGTCCCCGGAGAGGGCGGCCGGGTGGGGTGGCGCGGCGTCAACCCGGCGGAGGAGCTCGCGCGCGCGCTCGGCGCGCGCTGGGAGCTCCCCGCCCGGCCGCTCCTCGCCCGGGCCCGGAGCGTGCGGCCCCAGCGGGGGCTCACGCACGCCGAGCGCAGGGCCAACATCCGAGCCGCCTTCGCGGCCGCAGCGCCGGCGCCGCAAGGCCGTCGGGCTCGTGGACGACGTCTACACGACGGGTGCGACCGTGGGCGCCGCCGCGACAGAGCTCCGGCGGGCGGGCGCGAGGGCGGTCCACGTGGTCACGTTTGCCCGCGTAGTCCGCCGCTGAGGGGCCTCCGCTCGAGTTTGAGGCGAAGCACCCCTCCGGGCGCGAGCCGCTCCAGCTGATCGCCCAATAGGCCGGGGTGGCCGTTGCTTCGGTCTCGGCGGCACGGGTAGGCTGAGAGAAGTCGACGAGGGAGGCTCTGGTGAGGCTGCAGGTCAAGGGCAAGAACGTCGAGGTCAGCGATTCCCTCAGGACCTACGCCCAGGAGAAGCTGGGCAGGCTGGACAAGCACCTGAACGACGCCGCGCGGCTGGAGGTCGAGCTGGCGGTGGAGAAGAACCCTTCCATTGCGGAGAGCCAGATCGCCGAGGGCACGATCTGGACGAAGGGCCCGGTTCTCCGCGCACGCGAGAGCTCGCCGGACATGCGCGCCTCGATCGACATGCTCGTCGAGAAGCTGGAGCGCCAGGCGAGGCGCTACCGGGAGAAGCGCCGCGACGTCCGGCCGGCGCGCGGCGCAGCCGCTGCGGGGCCCGAAACGATCCCCGTCGTCCCGGATGAGGAGAGCCCCGTGATCGTCAAGACCAAGCAGTTCGCGGTGAAGCCGATGACCCCGGAGGAGGCCGTCCTCCAGCTCGAGCTCATCGGCCATGACTTCTTCGTCTTCCAGAACGCCGACACGACCGACGTGAACGTCGTCTACCGGCGCCGGGACGGCAACTACGGGCTCATCGAGCCGCAGATCGCGTAGATGCCTGACCGGCAATTCCCGCACTCACGGATGGCGGCTGCGACCCCGGAGAGCGCGCGAATCACCGGCCAGGCATCAGATGACTGACGACGAGATTCGCGATCCGCGGGCATTCCGCTGGGTCGAGAGCGGAGTGTCGGGGCTGGCGCGCCAGCGCGAGTGGGACGCGACCGCGATCGCCGAGGTGCAGGCGCTCCGGGGCTCGGACGAGGTCGAGCTCGACTTCCGCGTGCTCGGCGACGGCTCCGTGATCGGGGACGTCGCGCCCGCCGTCCTCTCCGAGCTCACGGCCGACCTCGGGCTCGAGCCGCCGTACGCGGCCCGCGCCGTGCGCCAGAGCGAGACGGAGTGGATGGTCGGCGCCCTCGGGATCGAGTCGGACCTGGTCGCGCTTCCCGTCGGGATCGACGCGGTCTCCCTCGAGGCGGCGGTCCCGCCCGAAGGGGAGACGATGTATCTCGTGGACGGCGAGATCCTCGCGGACGCCCCGACGGGGATGACCGCGGACGCCCTCGAGGAGTTGGAGCGGCTCGGCGCGGAGCGTTTTCAGGCTTTCGTCGCGCGTGCCGATAGGTTGGAAGACGGTCGCTGGGAGCTGACCGTCGACCCTCTGTGAGACCGGCAGCTACCCTGAGCTGATGCCCCAAAACTACGGCGCCCTCGAGAAAGTCCTGCGCGTCGGCGAAGGACGCCGGCTCAAGCGCCTGGCCCAGCAGGCCGACTACGTCGCGTCGCTCGAGCCGGACTTCGAGCGCCTCTCGGACGCCGAGCTCGCGGCCAAGACTGCCGAGTTCCGGCAGCGCCTGGAGAACGGCGAGCCGCTCGAGGACATCACCTTCGAGGCCTTCGCCGCCGTCCGCGAGGCGGCCAAGCGGGCCATCGGGATGCGCCACTTCGACGTCCAGGTGATGGGCGCGGTCGTGCTCCACGAGGGCGACATCGCCGAGATGAAGACCGGTGAGGGGAAGACCCTCGTCGCCACGATGCCGCTCTACCTGAACGCCCTGCTCGCCGAGGGCGTGCACCTCGTGACCGTGAACGACTACCTCGCCAAGCGCGACGCGGAGTGGATGGGCCCGGTCTACGAGGCCCTCGGGATGCGCGTGTCGTTCCTCCGCAACCAGATGCCGTTCGCGGAGCGCAAGGAGGCATACGCCGCGGACATCACGTACGGCACGAACTCCGAGTTCGGCTTCGACTACCTCCGCGACAACATGGCGACGGCCCTCCAGGGAACGGTGCAGCGAAGCCACGCGTACGCGATCGTCGACGAGGTCGACTCGATCCTCATCGACGAGGCGCGCACGCCGCTGATCATCTCCGGCGAGCCGGAGGTCGCGGCCCGCACCTACTACGACTTCGCCCGCATCGTCAAGGGGCTCACGGGCGTCCCGGCAAAGTTCGTCCCCAAGGGCGTGGAGAAGGTCGAGGACGACGCGGACTACGAGTTCGACGAGAAGTTCAAGACCGTCTCGCCGCGCCACTCGGCGATCGAGACGGTGGAGCGCACGCTCGGGATCGAGAACCTCTACGAGCCGCAGCACGCGCAGCTCGTCAACCACCTCATCCAGTCCCTCAAGGCTCAGTCGCTGTACCAGCGCGATGTCGACTACGTCGTGCAGGACGGCGAGGTGAAGATCGTGGACGAGTTCACCGGTCGCATCATGGAGGGGCGCCGCTGGTCTGAGGGCCTCCACCAGGCGGTCGAGGCCAAGGAGGGCGTGGAGATCCGCGAGGAGCACGTCACCCTCGCGACGATCACGCTCCAGAACTACTTCCGCCTCTACGAGAAGCTGGCCGGAATGACCGGTACTGCCAAGACGGAGGAGAAGGAGTTCCAGGAGATCTACAACCTCTCCGTCGTCGAGATCCCCACCAACGTCCCGGTCGTGCGGGACGACGAGAACGACTTCATCTTCAAGACCGCCGACGCCCGCTACGCCGCCGTCCTCGAGGACATCAAGGAGCGCCACGAGCGCGGCCAGCCCGTGCTCGTCGGAACGATCTCGGTCGAGGTCTCCGAGTACCTCGCGACGCTGCTCCAGCGCGCAGGCATCAAGCACAACGTCCTGAACGCGAAGCAGCACGAGCGCGAGGCCGAGATCATCAAGGACGCGGGCGAGCTCGGCGCGGTCACGATCGCGACGAACATGGCCGGCCGCGGCGTCGACATCAAGCTCGCCGAGGGCGTGCGCGAGCTGGGCGGCCTCTACGTGCTCGGCACCGAGCGCCACGAGGCGCGGCGCATCGACAACCAGCTCCGCGGCCGTTCGGGCCGCCAGGGCGACCCGGGCGAGTCCCGCTTCTACCTGTCTGCCCAGGACGAGCTCGTCCGGCTCTTCGCGGGCGACCGCATCTACAACATCATCGACCGCTTCAAGCTCCCGGACGACCAGCCCATGGAGGCCTCGATCCTCTCCAAGCAGATCGAGAACGCCCAGAAGAAGGTCGAGGAGCAGAACTTCGTCTCGCGCAAGAACGTCCTCAAGTACGACGACGTCATGAACGTCCAGCGCATGGTCATCTACGAGCAGCGCCGGAGTGTCCTCGAGGGCACCGACCTCTCGGAGGAGATCGAGGGGTGGATGGACGAGCTCGTTGCCCGCATCGTCTTCGAGCACACCGCCTCCGACTACCAGGAGGAGTGGGACCTCGAAAGCCTCTTCACCGAGATGCAGTCGCTCTACGAGACGGAGATCTCGCCTGAGGAGCTCGGCTCGTCGTCCACGCGCGAGGAGCTGATCGCGGAGTTCCAAGACGATGCGCGCGACGCCTACGCGGCGAAGGTCGAGCAGTACGGCGCCGAGCTGATGCGCGAGGTCGAGCGCTACCTCGTCCTGCAGGTCGTGGACCTGCGCTGGCGCGAGCACCTCGAGTCGATGGAGTACATGCGCGACGGCATCCACCTCCGCGCGATGGCGCAGAAGGATCCGCTCTCGGAGTACCGCTCCGAGGGCCATGGGATGTTCGAGGAGCTGACGGCGACGATCCAGGAGGAGATCGTCCGCTACCTGCTCCGCATCCAGATCGACCGCCAGCCTGAGGCCGGCGAGCTCGAGCCCGCAGCTTCAGCTGCGAACGGCGACGGGCTGAGCTACGAGCACGAGTCCGTAGCCGGCTCGGAGGCGATCCGCGCTGCGGGCGCGTCGGAAGCACCCGCGGCCGGCCGGGCGGCCGGCGCCGCTGCGGGCACGGGAGGCGCGGCCGCGACGACGTTCACAGGCCAGCGCGTCGTGGCGGAGGCCGACCGGGTCGGCCGCAACGACCCGTGCCCGTGCGGCTCCGGCAAGAAGTACAAGAAGTGCCACGGCGCCTAGGAGGGGTTGGCGAAATGTCGCTCGTCGCCGGGGTGCGATGGTCGTTCCGAGGCAAGGACGCAGGGAGTGCTCGTAGCCAAGGCTACGGGCGCGACTGAGGACGCAGTCCTCGGGGCGAGCAGCGCGGCCCGGCGGCACAGACTGCGTTTCGTCAAACCCTCCTAGTCGCTCTGAGCCGTTCCTGTCGCCCTGTACCATCCCCTTCCATGGCCGAGCGCAGCGCGGTCGAGCGAGAGCTCGAGGAGATCGGGACCCAGCTTGCCTGGGTCCGTGATTACCTTTGACCCTGACGGGCTGAGGAAGCGTCTGGCCACCCTCGAGGAGGCCATGGGCGCGCAGGGATTCTGGGACGAGCAGCAGGAGGCGGCACGCGTCTCCTCCGAGCACGCGCGGCTCGCGCGCCGGCTCGACCGCTACGAGCAGCTGAGCGCGGAGGCGGCCGACCTCGGCGAGCTGCTCGAGCTCGCCTCCGACAACGGCGAGCTGGACGAGCTCGCCCAAAGCGTGCTCGCGCTCCGAAGCCAGCTCGACCGCCTTCAGGAGGACTCGCTCTTCAGCGGCGAGTACGACGCCGGCGGGGCGGTCGTCTCCATCCACGCCGGGACGGGCGGCACCGACGCCCAGGACTGGGCGGAGATTCTGCTGCGCATGTACCTCCGCTGGGCCGCCGAGCGCGGGTTCGCCACCGAGGTGCTCGAGGTCTCGCCGGGGGAGGAGGCCGGGACTCAAGTCGGCCACGCTCACCGTCGAGGGCGAGAACGCCTACGGGACGCTGAAGGCGGAGCGCGGCGTTCACAGGCTCGTCCGCCTGTCGCCGTTCGACCAGGCGCACCGCAGGCACACGTCCTTCGCCCAGGTGATCGTCGCCCCGCTGGTCCCCGACGACGTCTGAGCTCGACATCGACGAGTCGGATCTCCGCATCGACACGTACCGCGCGAGCGGGGCGGGCGGCCAGCACGTCAACAAGACCGACTCGGCGGTTCGCATCACGCACATCCCGACCGGGATCGTCGTCCAGTGCCAGAACGAGCGCTCGCAGCTGTCCAACCGCCAGACCGCCATGCGCATCCTCAAGAGCCGTCTGGCCGAGCACGAGCTCGAGCGCCGCGAAGCCGAGCTTGCCCGCGAGCGCGGGGAGGTGCTCGACACAGGCTTCGGCAGCCAGATCCGCAGCTACGTCCTCCATCCGTACCAGCTCGTGAAGGATCACCGCACCGATGTCGAAGAAGGGAACGCACAAGCCGTCCTCGACGGTGACCTCGATCGCTTCATCCGTGCCTACCTCCTTGCCAAAGCCACAGGAGCGGTTGCCTAGATGCCGCCAGGATCTACTGAGTCCGCTGCCCGACCCTTTCGCTACACTCGTGTGCTTGCAAAGATCCGACCGGTGCGCCCTCGGGACGGGCGCCCCCGCATAGACCGGTGCAGGAAACCGACCTCACAGAACACGTAGAAGATCCTGCGGCGACGTCCGCCGCGCTGAACGGCGACGACGCCGTCGAGACAGTGCCCGACGTCGACTCGTCGGAGCACGCCCCGACGCCCTCCGGTTCGCCGATGATCGTGTTCGAGGCGGTGACGAAGGTCTACGAGCCGAACGTCGTCGCGCTCCGCGAGACGAGCTTCGTCATCGACAAGGGCGAGTTCGTCTTCCTCGTCGGCCCGTCCGGCTCGGGCAAGTCGACGATCATGCGCCTCCTCCTCAAGGAGCTCGACCCGACCGACGGCCGGATCCTCGTCGGCGGCCGCGAGCTCGCGCGCCTGCGGGGGAACAAGGTGCCGATGCTGCGCCGCAACATCGGCTGCGTCTTCCAGGACTTCAAGCTCCTCACCGACCGCAGCGCCTACGACAACGTCGCCTACGCGCTCAAGGTCCAGGGCCAGTCGAAGGCCCAGATCCGGGCGAAGGTGCCCGAGATCCTCGCCCTCGTCGGTCTCGGCTCCAAGATGAACAGCTTCCCGCACGAGCTCTCGGGCGGCGAGCAGCAGCGCGTCTCAGTGGCGCGCGCGTTCGTCAACCACCCGCCCCTGCTCATCTGCGACGAGCCGACGGGGAACCTCGACCCGGACACCTCCGTCGGGATCATGCAGCTCCTCTATCGCATCAACCGCACCGGGACCACGGTCCTCATGGCCACCCACGACCGAGAGATGGTCGACAAGATGCGCAAGCGCGTGATCGCGCTCGAGGACGGCGTCGTCATCCGCGACGAGCGCCGCGGAGGATACGGCTAGGCACGTGATGCGGGCCAAGCTGTTCTTCACCGAGGCCTTCCGCTCGATCAAGGCGAACCTCTCGACGAGCGTCGCCGCGGTCATGACGGTGCTCATCGGCATGTTCCTGCTGGGGCTCTTCATCGCGCTCGGCAGCTGGGTCATCTCGTGGACGAACCACGTGAAGAAGGACCTCGTCGTGAACGTCTACTTCTGCACGGAGCTCACGTGCGGGAAGGAAGCGACGGCCAAGGAGCTCAACGCGGTGAGCCTCCAGCTCGACCGGAACCCGGACGTCGAGTCCTACAAGTTCGTCTCCAAGGACGACGCGTGGGCGGAGATGAAGGAGCGCTTCCCGGACCTCGTCGAGGGCGCTCCGAGAAACCCGCTGCCCGCCTCCTACGAGGTGATCCCGAACGAGGCCGACCAGGTGCAGGCGATCGCCGCCTCGCTGGAGCCGCTCCCGGCCGGGGTCGAGACCGTGAAGTACGGCGAGAAGAAGGCCGAGCGCGTGCTCCAGGTCGCCACGATCATCGGGGTCATCTTCCTGGTCGGGAGCATCATCCTGCTCATCGCCTCGACGATCCTGATCGCCAACACGATCCGGCTGTCCATCTTCTCGCGGCGGCGCGAGATCGAGGTGATGAAGCTCGTCGGCGCGTCGAACTGGTTCGTGCGCGGGCCGTTCATGCTCGAGGGCCTGCTCTGCGGGCTCGCAGGCTCCATCCTCGCCGTCATCCTGCTGATCCTGGCCAAGGAGCTGGCGCTGCCCGGGATCATGGGCCGGGTCGAGAGCCCAGGCGACATCCAGGCGTGGAGCTTCCCGATCGTCGCCCTGATCCTGATCGGGATGAGCCTGCTCGTCGGGGCGGCCGGCTCCGGTATCACCCTGCGGCGTTTTTTGCGAATCTAACGGCAGTGCACGCGGGAGCCCCGGCGCCGAATCCGGCGGGCGGCCTGTGAGACGAGGGGCTCGGTTACCTCGTTGCGGCCGCGCTAGTCGTCGGCGCCTTCGTCCTCGGCTTCTTCCTGACGCGGACGGAGGAGGGCGCGAGCCAGTCAGCGCCGCCGGTACGCGCCGACCGCCCGCCGCGGCTGATCGACGAGGTGCGCGCGGAGCTGACCTCGGCCTACTACCGCTGGATCGACCCGACGGTCTTGGAGCGGCCGACCGTGGAGGAGATCCTCGCCGGCCTCGACGACCCGCATACCGATCTGCTCACGGACTCCGAGTACGAGAGCCTGCGGGAGCACACGGAGGGGACGTACTCGGGCATCGGGCTCACGGTCGGGCCCGCCCGCAACGGGCTGCTCGTCACGTCCTCGGTGGAGGGCCCGGCGCGCGAGGCCGGTATCCGCAAGGGCGACGTGATCGTCCGCATCGACGGCGAGGCGGCCGGCGATCTTCCGTTCGAGAGCGCGCTCGCGCTGATCAAGGGCGAGCCGGGGACGGTCGTCACCCTCGTGGTCCGGCGGCCGAAGCGGCCGAAACCCGTCGAGCACACGGTCGTCTACCGGGAGATCGAGGTGCCGCCGATCAGCTCGCGCCTGATCACGACCAAGAAGCGGAAGCTCGGCTACATACGCGTCTTCTCGTTCTCGGCCGGTGCGGCCGAACAGCTGCGGGAGGCGACCATGGAGCTCGTGGAGCAGGGGGCCACTGGGGCGATCGTCGACCTGCGGGACAATCCGGGCGGCCTCCTCTCCCAGGCGGTGGACGTGGCCTCCGTGTACATCGAGGACGGCATCGTCTGCCGGACGGCCGGCCTACACGAGGAGGACCACGAGTACCGTGTCACCGGCGTCGCGACGCACCCCGACCTGCCGCTGGTGGTGCTCGTGAACGGCGCCAGCGCCAGCGCCGCCGAGATCCTCGCCGGCGCCTTGGTCGACCACGACCGCGCCACACTCGTCGGCCAGCGCACGTACGGGAAGGCCTCGGTGCAGACGGTCGCTCCGCTCGTCGGCGGCGGGCATCTCAAGCTCACGACCGCCAAGTACCTCACGCCCGCCGGAGCCGACATCACCGACCTGGGCCTGCGGCCGTCCGTCGTCGCGGTCGACGACCCGCTCACGCGGCAGGACGAGGCCCTCCGGATCGCCCGCCGCACGCTCCTCGAGCTCCTCCGCACCGCATAGACCGCGTGGCCGAGCTCCTGGTCTGCGAGCTCGCCCGCAAGGGCAAGCTCCTCGTCGGCGAGCCCTACTTCGAGGGCGGCGTCCCCGTGATGGTCGACCGCAAGGGCGCGGGCGAGGCTTCGCCGGGCGATCTCGTCGTCGTTCGCCTGGGGCGCGGCCGTGCCCGGGTCGAGCGGGTCCTCGGGCCTGCGAGCCGGATCGACGCCGTCCTCGAGGCCCTCCTCTGGCACGGGGGCGTCCGCCGGCCGCACCCGCCGCTGCCTCCGCTCCCGCCGGACGACGAGCCGGATCGTGTCGACCTGCGCGGCCTCTATGCGTTCACGATCGACCCGGAGGGGGCGAAGGACTTCGACGACGCACTGACCTTCAGGCGGGAGGAGGGAGGCGTGCGCGCCTGGGTGCACATCGCCGACGTCTCCGCGTACATCCCAGCGGGCTCGCCGCTCGACAGCGACGCCGCCGAGCGCGGGGTCTCCGTCTACGTCCCCGGCACGGTCGAGCCCATGCTCCCGCACGAGCTCTCCGACGACCTCTGCAGCCTGCGACCGCACCAAGACCGCCGCTGCGTCACCGTCGAGATCCCCTTCGGCGCGGACCTGGAGCCCGGGGAGCCGCGCTTCTACCGCAGCGTCATCCGCAGCCGGGAGCGCCTCACGTACGGCCACGCGCAGGCGATCCTCCCGGGCGACGAGCGGGCCGTCGACGAGCTGGACGAGTCGCTCAGGCTGGCCGAGCAGGTCTCCAGGGCCCTGCGCGACCGCCGCTTCCAGCGCGGGGCGCTCCGCATCGAGGGGAGGGAGGTCGAGTTCGCCTTCGACGGCGAGGGAGGCGTCGAGCGCGCGTGGATCGAGCGCGAGCCGCTCGCGCACATGCTCGTCGAGGAGCTGATGATCGCGGCCAACGAGGCGGTCGCCGACCTGCTCGCCTCGCGCAAGCGGGAGGCCCTCTACCGCGTCCACGAGCGCCCCGACGCGCAGTCCGTCGAGCTCCTCCTTGCGAAGCTCGCCGACCTCGAGGTGCCGACGCCTCCGGTCCCGGAGCACCTCTCTCCGGCCGAGGCCGCGCGGCTCGCCGCGCGCGTCAGCGAGTCCGTCACGCGCTACGTCCAGCGGTCGAGCGGGGGGAGGAGGCGTTCCCGGCCCTCGTCCTGCGCGCGCTCAAGCGGGCGCGCTACGACCCGCAGAACCTGGGTCACTCCGGCCTGGCGAGCCGCGCGTACTGCCACTTCACGTCGCCGATCCGCCGCTATCCCGACCTCGTCGTGCACCGCGCGCTCCTGCGCGAGCTGGGTGTCTCGGATGTCGAGCTCCCCGACGATCTGCCCGAGCTCGCGGAGTGGACGTCCACGCGCGAGCGGGGCGCGGCCGAGGTCGAGTACCGAGCCGACGAGCTCTGCCTGGCCTGGCTCCTCGAGCGGCGCCTGTTCGAGGAGGGCTGGGAGGCAGCCTTCGAGGGCGAGATCGTGGGCGCGATCGGGTCGGGCATCTTCGTCCGCTTCGACGGCGTCTTCGAGGGGTACCTGCCGGCCCGGCGCCTCCCCGGCGACTACTTCGAGCTGTCGCCGCTCGGAACCGCCCTCGTCGGGCGCCGCAGCGGCTCGGCCTACCGCCTCGGCGACCCGATCGAGGTAACGGTCGCCGGAATCAGGCGCTGGGAGGGCAAGGTCGAGCTCGCCCTCGCGAACGCCTGATGAAATTGCCGCTCTTTGCAGAGAAACGTCCTCACGTCGCTTGCGCGGCGAGACGGGTCCCTCTAGGTTGCCTCTTGCGCCGAGCACGGGGCGCGAGTAGGCCGAAGGTTCACCGGTAGGCGCTACGCGGAAGCGGAACGTTCGCCGGGGAGCTGGACGAAAGCGAACCCGGCTCGGCGAATTTTTTTGGTCCAATGCAGGCCATGACCGCGGGGACCAAGCTCATTGCAGAGAACCGGCGCGCCCGGCACGAGTACCACCTCCTCGACCGTTACGAGGCTGGCCTCGCGCTGACCGGCACCGAGGTGAAGTCGCTCCGCGACGGCAAGGCGACGCTCCAGCGCGCCTTCGGCGACGTCCGGGACGGCGAGGTGTACCTCGTCGGCCTGCACATCCCCGAGTACACGCAGGGGACGAACCAAAACCACGACCCCGACCGCGACCGCAAGCTCCTCCTGCACCGCCGCGAGATCGACCAGCTCACGGGCAAGGTGCAGGAGAAGGGCCTCACGCTCGTCCCGACGCGTCTCTACTGGAAGGACGGCCGCGCCAAGGTCGAGCTCGCGCTCGCCCGCGGCAAGGACGTGCGCGACAAGCGGCGGACTCTCGCCGACCGCGACGCGAAGCGCCAGATCGAGCGCGCGCTCAAGTCCCGCGGCCGCGGGTGAGCACGACCGCGTGGACGACCGCGGCTGCGGCGAGGAACGCGGCGACAGACCAGAGCGCCACAAGGCCGTGCGTGTCGAGGCCCGTGTCCGCCGCGAGCAGCCAGACGGCGAGTACGGCCGCGGCAAGTGCGCTCCCGACCGCCGCGGCGAGCGTGACCGTCCGCTCGGCCGGGGTTCCTGCGAGCTTCCACTCGACGATCGCGAACGCGACGAGCGCAGCCCCCAGCAGCTGCGCGTAGATGGGCGGCTCGGCGACCGGGAGACCGAAGAAGTCGTAGAGCGCGTCCCAGGTCGCGGCCAGCAGGAACGCCGCCAGCGCCGCGTTGGAGACGGCGTCGACGCGCAGCACGAGCGCCTGGGTGAGCCGGGGAGCGAGCACCGCGCGGCTATACTTTCAGGCTCTGGGGGCGATCCGGTTTCGACGGGGTCGGTTCTCCGGAAGAGCTGCAAGCCGAGGTCCCCGGTCGGCCTCGTAAAACAACCGGGAACAACGTAAGTGCGGATCGCAACGAACTCGCACTCGCCGCCTAACTAGGCGACGCGTCGGCTCCGGTCTCGGCCCGTGGATCGGAACCCCGGCGTCAGAAAACGGGCTTGCTGCCAAAGGAGCGCTGATCGCCCGAGGCGGGACTCTTCAGGATCGGCTAGCCCGTCGGTAGGTTTGCCAGCCCACCGGCCGGCGGGCGAAATCCAAGGGCAGGCTGAGCTTGGAGAGGCTCTTCACGGTGCGACTTCGGACGCGGGTTCGATTCCCGCCGCCTCCACTTCAGGTTTCAAGCCAAAAATGGATCGCGACAATCGATACATCCCGCGGGTAATCGAATCGGCAGATTCCGACGTCCGACGCCCGAGCCGCCGCCGGTTCGATTTCTCTCCGCGCCAGGCGCTGTACTACAACGACCATCCGGACGCGATCATCGAGGACTTCGACCGGACCGATTACGGGGCGTCCTGCGCGAGATCGAGCGGCACGTCATCGAGTGGGAGCGCCAGCAGACGCCCGAGCAAGCGGAGTGGGTCGCGCGCGTCCAACGTCGGAATCACATGTCGACCGGTGCCGGGGCGAGGGCGATCGTCGAGGCCCTGCGGGCGTAGCCGCGCATCTCGACCACGACGTTCTCGATCTAGCGCGACCGCGGATCGCGGTCGGGGCCGCAAGCTAGGCTCGAACTGTGAACGGCAGAACAGCAACTCAGGGGTCTTCTTGCGTCAGTGCGTCGACCGCTGGCGCGGGCGGGCGGCCGGCTCGTTCGACGCCGAGCTCAGCGAGGCGCTCGTGCCAGTACGAGCGCCAGCGGCCGCGATTCACATCGTCGGCGAGAACGGCGTCGGCATTGATGTCGCCGAAGAACGGCCAAAGCGGGTCGTGGCTCCGGTACCGCGGCTCGCCGCGGGGACGACGTTTCCGCCGTGCAGGACGCGGATACGGATCCTGCATGACCGACCCACTACGCATCTACTTGCAAGACCACCTCGCAGGGGCGATGTTCGGCGTCGAGCTCGTCGAACGCTGCCGGCGAAACAACGAAGGCACACAGATCAGTGAGCCGCTCGAAGAGCTCGCCGCGGACATTCCTCCGACCGCGAGACGCTGATCGACCTAATGCGCGACCTGGGAGCCGAGCCTTCGCGTCTGAAGTCGTCCGTCGCCTGGACGTTCGAGAAGGTGCAACGCCTCAAGCCGAACGGTCGCCTCGTCGGCTATACGCCACTTGCTCGAGTCGAAAGCTCGAGAGCCTCACCATCGGCATCACCGGCAAGAGAGCCATGTGGCGCCTGCTGGAGGAAGTCTTCGATAGACGCCCGGTCGGCGGTCACGACTTCGCCGCACTGGCCGAAGAGGCGGAGGATCAGATCGCGCGGGTCGAGGCGCTTCGGCTCAAGGCTGCAGAGGTGGCGGTCGGCACCCGGGTTCCCGCCTCGAGCCTCCGATCAAGGCTCGAGTAAGGACTAGGAAAGCGCTACCCGCGCCGAGGACGTTCTCTAGGTGGCAAGAGGAGCGCAGTACCGTCGATCGA
>CAWCCL010000016.1:0-120762 GCA_963794055.1 uncultured Actinomycetes bacterium | reverse complement strand
TACACCACGCCGCTTCACACCCGTCGGGATGAGTCTAGAGTGCAACACCTTTGCGGTCTAGACCGAGCGACGATGCGGGGTGGCGCCATGTCTGCGTCTTCGACGGTATCCCTCCGTCCCGTCCGGAAAATGCCGGTCGCATTTGCTCCAATACCGCTCCTCGGAGATGCCCGAGCCGCGACTTGCCGGGCCCGTGCGCTATCCTGCTTAACTCGCGAGCGTGTCGCCGACCAGTCTCTAGGCGACCTTTGTCCCTCATAGTGGGGTGTTGTCCACAGGTACGGCTGCCGATCACAGCCCCGTGGACGCTGCTGAGCGCAAGAACATCCTGAGCAGATACCTGGACCACTCCCGTCGCTTCGACGAGGTGGCGGCGCGCCGCAACGGGCGCGACGCCTCGGCCGAGGTCATCCCGATCAGCGCCCCGCTCCGCGAGCTCGAGCAGGAGCCGACCATGCGCGAGATCGAGGTCCTCCAGCTCATCTCCGACGGCCTCGTGAACCGCGAGATCGGCCAACGCCTCTTCCTCTCGGAGGAGACGGTCAGTCGCACGTCAGGCACCTGCTAGCGAAGCTCCAGGCCGCAGCCGAGCCCACGCGGTGGCCATCGGCTTCCGCCGCAGCCTGATCTCCTAGCGTCCGCCAGCTAGCGGGCGCACTGAAGCGCGCGGACGCGCACGCGGGCGCGCGGAAAACCCCAGCACTTCGGAAGTGAAGTAGCCAGGGTCTTCCACAGCTTCCACAGCCCTGTTGACAAATCCCTCATCGGAGGGATGTCGCCCGACTGTGGAAAAACTAAGACTTCGGGAGGTTTCCCTACCAGCCCTTGGCAGAACCCGTGATAGCAGCCAGAGAAGCCGCAAACACCAGCAAAGCCAGAGCACGCGTCTTGAAATGGATCATGAGACCTCCTCTGGAAGGGGATGACCGCGATGGGCAATGGTATACCCCTTTTGGGGGATTTTCAAGAGCTTTGACTAGCTTTGCGCAGAATCCACTGGTCGAGCCCGCGGTCACATCTCACCTTCGGCGTCCGAAGCCGATTATGGTCTTTGCCACGGCACTCGGGTGCGTAGCCCTTTTCCTTGCGATCGGGCTCGTCTTGGCCGGGCAGAGAATCGACCCCTTACCGGGCGTGTCCCTCCTGGGGAGCGTTCTCAATGCTTGCGGAGAGACGATCTGTTCGGATTGGTTCAAACGCGGAGGTTTCCGTTTCCGTGCTTCCAATTGTGTTTGCAGCGGTGGTCTTTGGGCCGTTGTCGGCGATGGTCGTCGGTGCAATCGGAATTCTTGCGACTTTCACCCTCCTTACGTTCGGTGGTTGACGTGGACAGCCTGGAAGGCAATCAGTAGTGGACTGGCAGGTATCGCAGCGGCCGTGGTGCTCGCGGGCGGTGCGTCCTTGGTGCGTCTCTTTAGCGCGATCGCCCTTGCCGTAATCGTTGAGTCAGGAGTGGACGCACTCATTGGCGGGCTCGTCGTCTCGATCCGGCGGACTGGCAATTTCGGCTCCTTCGTGAAGCAGCTCCGACCCGTTTTCGTGGGTGCGGTTCCGCTCTACGCGCCTGTGATTCTCCTCCTCGTTTATGCGTACGAGCGGTTCTCGCTGTGGGGGCTGATCCTGTTTCTAGTCCCAGCGTTAGCAGCCCATCGACTCCATGGGCTCTATCGAGAACAGCGCGAGACGGCCGAGCAGCTTCAGATCGCGAACGAACGACTGGAGGGAGCGAGCCTTTCGTTCGCGACAGCGCTCATAGCGGCTCTTGACGCCAGGGATCAGTACACCGCTGGGCATTCGGCAGCCGTCGCCGTCTATGCAAGGGACATCGCAGCCAAGCTCGAACTTTCCGACGAGGATCAGCAACTTGCCCATCTTTGCGGGCTCGTTCACGACATTGGGAAGGTTGGCCTGCCAGCTGGACTACTGGAGAAGCCAGGTGCCTTGACGCTCGAAGAGCGGCGCCGGATGGAAGAGCACGCTGTCATTGGCGAACGGATTCTGGCAAAGGTCGATGACTATGCTGAGATCGCCCGAGTCGTTCGTCATCACCATGAGAGAATGGACGGCAACGGATATCCCGATCGCCTGCGTGGTGACATGATCCCGATTGTGTCGCGGATTCTCGCCGTCGCGGACGCGTACAACGCAATGACGTCGGGTCGGCCGTATCGCGATGCGATGCCAAGCCGGGTCGCGCGGTTTCGCCTGGCCCAGGCCGCCGGAACGCAGTTCGACATCACGGTCGTTGCTGCATTCGAGGCGATCATGGCGTCAGCTAGCGAGACTTACCTGTCAGGCGTGCGCTCGGACTTCGCTGTCGAAGCTCAGCGGCAGCCGATGGCCGTCGCCAGCGTTGCCTAGCTCGCCCCAGGTTCCAGGAGTTCTCGGGCTCGGATTACGGCTTGGAGCCGATTCTTCGAGCCGAGCTTCGCAAGTATGTGCCGAACGTGAACCTTCGCCGTGCTTCGTGTAATGAACAAGTGGGTTGCGATCTCAGAATTGGTCATTCCCTCTGACAGGAGGGACAGAACCTCAGCCTCTCGCCTCGTCAAGCAACTCAGCGGACTGTCAACTTCATCTAGGTTGACTTCGATCGACATGGAGCGGGCCAACTCATGATCGCGGCTCTGGGCCAACAACTTTCCTAGGAGATGCGCTGTGTCAGGCCGTTCGCTTGCGGCCGCGATTAAGGGCGGGTAGACGCGATACGCGAAGACGAGGCCATCGATGTACGCAGCTTCGGTACAAGTGACGACGGCCTCCGCCGCACGCGATCTGAAGGCCTCTTTGTCTCCATCGATACCCTCAGCGATGATTTCTCCGAAGGTGGAACAGTAGATCATTTCGATGCTGGATCCGAAGCCGCGCGCTTCGGCTGCGGTTGCTCGAGCGGCGTCAACGTCTCCGGTCGCGGCGAGAAGGATCGACTGCACCGCAAGGTAACTCCCGAGGGCCCTTGGCGGAGCCGAGATGCCCGCGAGCTCATGTCGGGTCGCGAGAGCGCCAACCAGATCTCCGCGACACGCACGAAGCCGACTCTTGAGTGTCAATCCTACGAGCCGGTAGAACGGATCCTCGCGCCGGATCGACGTTCGCTCGAATGCTGCGAGGTTCCGTTGGGCCTGCCCGAAGGACCGTAAGCCTGACTCGGCCGCTGCAAGATGCAGAAGAGATGCCCCGAGGCCAGGATCGAATCGGTGGTCGCGACACATCCGGACGGCTTTAATCGCGAGTTCGCGAGCCACGACGTAGTTGCCACCGAGCCGGGCGGCAGCCGAAGCGATCGCCAGAAAACTGCTCGAAGCCAACGGGTCACTCGAATATTCCAGCGAGTGGAGTAGAACGGGAAAGCGACTCCATTCTCCTGCAATCGAGTGCGTCTGTTCGGCCATTCCATACCGACCTACTGCGAGTCTGAGGCGTACGTCGAGGTCGTCGGAGTACCGTGCTTCAAGCTCGTCGAGGTACACCGGCATCTTCTCCGGAGCGATCTCGGTGATGGCGAGGAGAAGACCCCACAAGGCTTCCTTGAGATCCTCATCCGTCTTCGCGGTTCGTCGGCCGGTCTCAAACCGCTCGAAGGCCGCATCCTCCTCAGACGTGAAATGCAAGGCGCGTCCGGCTGCATTGCACGCCCACGCATAGTCCGTGTGGTCCTCTCCGAGGCGGCCGGCGGTGTCTCCGGCTAGTGCTGCTGCGGCCGACATCTCGCCCTTGCGGATGAGGAGCTCGGCCCTCGCGAGTGCTGCTCCTGGCACCGTGACGCCCGACGCGCCGCACGCGGCCAGCCACTTCTCGAGCGTCTCGCTCTGACCCAGCGCGAGCAGGCTTCGGGCTGCCAGGCCGACGATCTCCGCGGCCTCTTCGGCGCGGCCGGCCGCGAGAGAGAGCTCGAACGCCTCCTCCCAGCGGGAATGGGCCCTCGCGTCGGCGACGACCTTCCGCGTGAGGGCATCCGCTCCACGTGGGTCGGTCGCCTCGTGGCGTCGGCGGAGGAAGTCCCGGATCAGCGGGTGGAAGACCAGCTCGCCCCCGGGGATCTCGCGAAGGAGATCCTCTTCCCGAAGCCGGAGGAGGACAGGCTCCGGATCGTCGAGGCCCAGCACCTCCTGCGCGATGCGGGCGCTGATCGCGAGCGGCACGGAGGCGGCCAGCATGACGTGCTGGACCTCGGGCGGCTCCGCGCGCAGCACCTCCTCGGCGAAGTAGCGGTACAGGGACTCGGAGGCTCGCTCCTCCGGGAAGGCGAGCTCCGCGGAAAGCGCTGCGAGGCCGATCACCGCGGGCCAGCCTTCCGCCTGGCGCACCAGCGCGCGCACCGCCTCGGTGGAGCGGCCCTCGAGGACGCGTGCGGCTTCCTCGTGGGTCATCGCCAGCTGGTCGCGGCCGATCTCGACCGCCTCGTTGTAGAGGAACCGGCGGGCGGTCGCCCAACCTGGCCGACGCCTCGTTGTGACCAGGACCCTGATCGGCGCGAGGGTGAGCAGCCAGTCGAGGAAGGCCTCGACGGGCGTCGACTCGGCGAGGAGGTGGTAGTCGTCGAGGACGATGACCCCGCCGGCGGGCCAAGCCTCCAGGTCTTCCGCGAGGAGCTCGGCGAGCGGCCGCGCCAGGCGCTCCGACGCGTCGCCGACCCGCAGGCGCTGGCGGACCCGCTCGCCAGCGTCCGGGATCACCGGGGCGACGGCCTCGGCCAGGCCGGCGGAGAAGGCGCCGACGTCGGCGGAGGCGGCCGTGGCTTGGTACCACGCGATGTCTGCCCGCCCCTGCAGCCACTCCCGCGCCAGGGTGGTCTTGCCGTAGCCCGCCGGAGCGGTCAGGAGGATGGCCTGCGCAGTCGCCTCGTCGAGGAGCGCAGTCAGGCGCGGCCGGCGCGCATGGCGCCGGAACAGCGGCTTCTGAGCGATGTTCCGCGCGTCCCTCACGGCTGGGTTCCCGTGTCGGAGGCACGAGCCTACCGCGCGGACTCGCCGCGTACCAGCGGCCTTCGGAGACGGGCCCGCGTCCGCGGCATGGGCCACGGACGCGGGGCCGTCATTCCTCGAGGCCGGTCAGAGCAGCGTGCGGGAGTCGTCGCGCACGCCGAGCGCCGTCTCGAGGCTTTCGAGGGGGTCTTCCCCCGTCGCTTCGCGGTAGGCGGCCGGGATCTGCCGCCTGCGGCTCACGCCGAGCTTCGTCCGCAGGACGTCCGAATGGGCCTTCGCGGTACGGGGCGAAACGCCGAGTCGCTCGGCGATCTCGACGTTGGAGCACCCCGCCGCGATCAACCGGACGACCTGCCGCTGCCGCTCTGTGAACCGGATTCCGTCGTAGACGCTGATCATGAGGGCGATCCTTGCAACGACGCGGCCGCTCCGCTATTGGCCCGGCGGCCGATCTTGCACGCTACCCCCTAGGGCGTACGAAGGCGGCCGAGTGCCCCCGCGCGTTCACCGATTCCACCTCGTCCCGCTCCAGTGCGCCGATGCGGAGGAGCAGCGCAAGCTCGTCGCGGAGGTGCGTCTGCATCATCTCGGGGCCGTCGGTGGCGATCGTGAACGCGACGCGGCGATCCGCGAACGTGCGCACGGTATCGCGGAGCGCGTCCTCGTCGGCCAG
This sequence comes from uncultured Actinomycetes bacterium, assembly GCA_963794055.1. Lineage (GTDB taxonomy): Bacteria > Actinomycetota > Thermoleophilia > Gaiellales > Gaiellaceae > JAIBJN01. The sequence goes on along the minus strand of CAWCCL010000016.1, from coordinate 115,164 downwards.
CGCGCCCGTGAGCAGGTTCGAGCTGGGGCAGATCTCGAGGACGGTCTCCGTCTCGTGCAGGGCGCGCATCGTCTCCTCGTCCTGCGCCGCGAGGATGCCGTGGCCGATGCGATCGGGCCGGAGGTGCTCCACGACCTCGCCGATCTCCTCGATCCCGTGCCGGCCGCCCTCCTCGCCGACGTGGATGGTGACGCCGAGCCCTCCGGCGCGCGCCTGCTCGACCAGCGGCGCCAGGTCGCGGTAGGCGTAGCGGCCGCCGTTCGGCCGGGGCCCGGCGATGTCGACGCCGACGACCCCGCGGTCGGAGTAGCGGATCGCCTTCTCGACGATGACGCCGTTCTGCTGGTGCGTGAAGGTGCGGTCCATCATCAGGATCAGGCCGGCGCGGACCTTCGGGTACTCGAGGCGGGCGCGGTCGAGGCCGCGCGAGGCGGCCATGATGATGTGGTCGAGGTCGCGCTCGCCCCCGCGGTTTCGCTTCATCGGGTTGAAGCGGAGCTCGAGCGTGGTGATGTTCTGCGTCCGGTAGGCGCCGCCGATCGCCCCGTGCACCGAGCGCTCGACGGCGAGCGGGCTCGACTGGATCAGCTCCGTCCACTTGTAGATCGCGTCGAGCTCGGGGAGGCCCTTCACGCCGCGCGGGTCGACCGTCACGAGCTCGACGAAGTCCCAGTAGTCCTTCACGGGGAGCGCGATGCCCTGCTCGTGGCTCAGCGTCCACATCACCGCCGGGTCGACGGAGCCGCCCAGGTGGGTGTGCAGCTCGGCCAGGCCCCCGCGGCTCAGCTCGTCGACGAGGGCTCGGCTCTCGGGCACGTACGCTAGCCCCGACCCGCCACTGCGGCGGCGAGCGTGCCGTTCGCGAGCCGTTCGGGGATCGTCTGGATGCGCTCCAGCGACTCGGCGCTGAAGACGAAGCGGACGTGGCGCTCGGCCACCGGCCCGCCCCAGCCGACCATCGCGGTCGCCGCGATCGCGCTCTCCTCGAGCAGGAGGCGCGACGCGGTCGGCGCGTCGAAGCCCAGCTCGGCGACGTCGAGCAGCAGGGACCAGCCGCCTCCGGGCTCACGAGCGGCCAGCCCGCGAGGCCGGCGATCATCGCGTCGCGGCGGCGCTCGAGCTCGGCGACGCACTCGGCGACGTGATCCTGCTGGCCTCGCAGCACCGCGGCTCCGGCCGCCCGCGCGAGCCCGACCGGCGTCGTCGTGTTGTAGACGTGCGCCCAGCCGGCGTCCTCGATCGTCTCGGCCGGGCCGGCGACCCACCCGACGCGCCAGCCGATCATCCGGTGCTCCTTCGAGAGCGAGCCGACGACGATCGTGCGCTCGGCCATGCCCTCGAAGTGGAGCGGGTGGATCAGCGGGCGCCCGTCGAAGAGCAGGCGCTCCATCGCGGAGTCGTAGATCAGGAAGAGGTCGCGCTCGACGCAGAGGTCGCAGACGAGGCGCCAGTCCTCCTCGTCGAAGGTGCCGCCGGACGGCATCGACGGGCTCATCAGCAGCATGCCCGTCGTGGCGTCGCCGACGGACTCGGCCAGCGCGTCGCGGTCGAGCCGCCACTCGCCGCTGTCGGCCCGGAACGGGACGAGCTTCGGCGTGCCGCCGACGAGGTGGACGCGGTTGACGATCCCCGCATACGTCGGGTCGGTGACGATCACCTCGTCGCCCGGGTCGACCGTGACGAGGAGGGAGTTGAGGAGCCCCTCCATCCCGCCGCAGGTGATGACGAGCTCGCGCTCGGGGTCGTAGGGGTGCCCCGTGCGCCCGGCGACGAAGGCTGCGATCGCCTCGCGGAGGTGGATGTCGCCCGTGAAGGGGAGCCAGCTGTTCGCCTCGGGCGTCTCCAGGCTCCGCGCCGTGACCCCGACGGCCTCGGGCGGCAGGGGCAGATCCGTGTCGAGGTTCTCCATGCGCAGGACAGGCCAGTCCGTGCTCGCGCGCGCCGGCTGGTCGGCCGCCGCGGCGACCCGGTCGATCCCGAACCCGCGGATCCGGTCGAGCCGCTTCGCCCTCTTGATCACGCCCCGAGTCTAATCAGGCGAGATGGGTAGGGTTGCAGCGTGAAGGTTGGGATCGTCGTCCCGTACTCCTGGTCGTTCTGGGGCGGAGTCCAGGAGCACGCCGACCACCAGGCGCGGGCGTTGCGCCGGCTCGGCCACGACGCCCGTCTGGTCATGGGGCACGACCCGCCGGGCCGGCTGACCTGGTTGCTCCATCCGAAGCAGGGGCGCCACACGCGACCGCCGGAGTACGTGCTGCCGGTGGGCCGGTCGGTAATCGTGCCGGCGAACGCGTCCCTCCCGAACCTCATCCTCAGCCCGCAGTCGATGCTGCGGATGCGGCGGATCTGGGAGAAGGAGCGCTTCGACGTCGTGCACGTCCACGAGCCGCTGGCGCCGGTGCTCTCGCCGTTCGCGCTCGCGTCGGCGCCGTGCCCGATCGTCGTGACGTGCCACTCGGCAGGGGAGAGGCTCGGCTGGTATCCGCTCGGGAAGCGGATGTGGAGCGTCCTCACCGACCGGATCGACTACCGGATCGCGGTCTCCGACTCGGCGCGCCGCGCGGCCGAGCCGTTCGTCGGGAGCGGGAGCGGGTTCGAGGTGATCCCGAACGGGATCGACCTGCCGCTGGAGTTCGACCCCGCCGGTCGGAACGGCAACGTCGTCTTCATCGGCCGGAACGAGCCGCGCAAGGGCGTGCCGGTGCTGCTGCGAGGCCTGGCCCGGCGTCCACGCGCGCACGGGCGCCCGCCTGCGCTTCGTCGGCGCGGACCCGCTCTCCATCCGCTGGCTCGCCCGGCGGCAAGGCTTCTCGCTCGACGGCATCGACCTGCTCGGCGGTCTTTCCGAGGACGAGCTCACCGCCGAGCTGCAGGCCGCCGCCCTGCTCGTCGCGCCCTCCCTGGGCGGCGAGAGCTTCGGGATGGTGCTGACGCGCGCGTTCGCCTGCGCGACGCCGGTCGTCGCCTCGGACATCGAGGGCTACGCGCAGGTCGCGGGGCCCGGAACCGGCATCCTCGTCCCGCCCGGCGACCCGGAGGCCCTCGCAGGAGCGCTCGTCGAGCTGCTCGAGGACGAGGAGCGCCGGCGGGAGCTCGGCGTGGCTGCGCGAACGGCCGCAGAGCCGTACTCCTGGGATCGGATCGGCGCGCAGCTCCTCGAGATCTACGAGCGGCTCGCGGCTCCTGCAGAGGCGGTCAGGGCGGCGGCGTGAGACGGATCAAGCTGCCTCGGAGTCGTGCCGGGCGCGTGATCCTCGTCCTCGTCCCGATGGCCGCTCTCGTCGGCCTCGCCGTCTGGCGCGGCCCGGACCCCGGCCCCGTCGAGCGCGCGTTTCGCCGCGTGGAGTGGGAGTGGGTCGCCGCGGCGGTGCTGATCAACCTCTTCTCCGTGGTCGTCCGCGCGCACGCGTGGAACATCGTGATCAAGCAGGCGATTCCCAGGCCGTGGCCGCGTCGCCGGACGGTCTTCTCCGCGTTTTGCGTCGGCCTGCTCGGGAACGCGGCGTTGCCCGGGCGCGTCGGGGAGCTGGCGCGCGTCGCTGTCGTCACGCGCCACGTCCGCCGGCGGCCGGGGACCTGGGCCACGATCGTCGGCACCGTCTTCGCGCACCGTCTCTTCGACGTCGTCGCGTCGGTCGTGCTCGTCCTCGTGACGCTCTACGTCGCGCCGACCCCGGACTGGGCCGAGCCTATCCTCGCCGTGGCGGTGGGCGTCGGGCTCGGGCTGCTGCTCGCCGGCTTCCTGCTCGCGCGCCGGCACCATCGCCCGCTCTCGCAGGAGCTCGGAGCCTTCCGGCGCGTGCTCCACATGGCTCGACAGGGCCTCACTGTCCTCCGCCGGCCGGGCCCGGCGCTGGAGGCGCTCTTCTTCCAGCTCGTCGGCTGGACGGCCCAGCTGTTCGCCGTCTACGCGACGCTCCTCGCGTTCGGGATCGACGGGTCGCTCGAGGCCGCGGCGCTCGTCCTCGTCGTCATGAACGTCGTCATGATCTTCCCGTTCTGGCCGGGGAACATCGGGCTCGTGCAGGCCGCCGTCGCGGCCGCGCTGCTCCCCTACGGGGTCAGCTACCCGCACGGGGTCGTTTTCGGTGTCGGGCTTCAGGCGATCGAGGCGTCCGTCGGCGTCGGCCTCGGGTTCCTGTTCCTCGCCCGCGAGGGCGTCACCTTCGCCATGCTCAGACGCATGCCTGAGATGACCGAGCTCGATGTCGACGAGGACGAGCGCGTCGAGCGGATCGCCTAGGGCATCCGTCCTTCGGTCCTGAGCGCTTCGTCGCGGGCGTCGTCGAGGCGCTCCTCCGCCTGGCCGACCTCCGGATCGAATCGTCCTCGCCGGTGCACATGCGCGCCTTCGACGGCGACGCTCGTTCTTCTCGTCCGCGGCCTTGTTGCGGCCCAGCAGCTTGTCGAGGAACTTCATGCAGACCCTCCTTTGATTGGCGTGAGCATAGACGGCCTTCCTCAGGAGGGGTGGCGTGCGAGAAAATCGAGGAGGAGCCGGTTGAGCTCGTCGGGCTGCTCGAGCCCGGGCAGGTGCGCCGTGTCCAGGACCGCGTGCTCGGCGCCCGGGATCCCGGCCGCGAGGATCTCCGCGATCGCTCGGAAGTCCGCCAGGTCGTGCGCGCAGGCGACGACGAGCGTGGGCGCCGCGATCTCGTCGAGCCGTGTCGCTGCTGGCGGATCCGACCAGCTCACGGGCCCGGGGGGAGGGGAGGCGTCGAAGGCGCGCAGCATGGTTTCGAAAACCTCGCGCTGCATCGTGGCGAGGCGCGCCCGCGTCTCCGCAGGCACCGGCGCGGCCCCGCGCTCCGAGCCGTCCAGCCACGTGCGCACGTTGAGCTCGACCGCCTCGTCGATCTGCCCGGCCTCGAGCAGCGCGTCCTCCTCCTCGTCGAAGGCCACGAGCTCGGCCGATCCCTCCCAGCCTGTGAGCGCCGGCGCCACGAGGACGAGCGCGGCCGTACGCGCCCCGGGTGTGCGAGCGCGAAGTCGAGCGCCACCTTGCCGCCGAACGAGTTGCCGGCGAGCGCCGCCCGCGCCGACGCCGAGGTGGTCGAGCAGCGCGCGCACGTCCTCGACGTGGGAGAACGGCCCCCCGGGGAGCGGGGATCTCGCCGAAGCCGCGCAGGTCGGGCCTGATGACGCGCTGGTGCTCGGCGAGCGCGTCGACCTGACCGTCCCAGAGCCGCCGGTCGCCGACCCCGGCGTGCAGGAGGACGATCGCTTCGCCGTCTCCCGCGACGTCGTACGCGATCTCGGTGCCGTTGATCCGCGCCGAGCTCAGTGCTCCTGCGCCCGCGCTTCGCGGTAGCGGCGCGCGAGCACCTGCAGGAGCGCCCAGGCGACCTGGGGATGCTCCTCCACGAACGGCCGGAACTCCCAGGGCGTCAGCCCGTAGCAGAGCAGGTCGGTCGCGGCGACGATCGACGCCGAGCGGATGCCGTCGTCGATGAGCGCGATCTCGCCGAAGTGGTCGCCCGGCCCGAGCGTCGTCGCGCTGCTCGCCGCGCGACGGTGACGTTCGGCGTTGCCCTCGGCGATCACGAAGAAGCCGGCTCCGGTCGCGCCTTCGGTCGTCACCTCGGTGCCCTCGGCGAAGCGGCGCTCGTGCATCTGCCGCGCGAGCTGCTCGAGGTCGCGCTCGTCGAGGTCGGCGAAGAGCGGGACGTTCCGGAGAGCTTCGATCGGGGCGGTCATCGCGGCGATCATAGATGCCGGGCAGGTCCGCGGGCGAGCGCGGCGAACCCCGGATCGCGTGCGCACCCAGGCCGCCCTCTACGACGAGATCGACCTCGAGCTCTCCTGGTCCGAGGCCGAGCTCCCCGAGCGGGAGCGGACGAAGCACGTCCACCGGCTGCACCCCTACCTCGGGCAAGTTCGTGCCGCAGCTCGTCGAGGTCTTCCTCGGCCGCTACGCGCGCCCGGGCGGCTCGTCTGGGATCCCTTCGCCGGCTCGGGGACGACGCTGGTCGAGGCCAACGCGTTCGGCGCGCGGGCGGCGGGCTGCGACGTCTCCGCGTTCAACTGCCTGCTCACGCGCGTGAAGACGGCGCGGCTACGAGCCGAGCGCTGCTCGCCGACGTCGCTCGAGCTCGCGGACGCCGGGCGGCCGAGCCTCGACTCGCGGGAGCGAGCGCTCGCCGTACCTGCGGCAGCTGGTTCGCGCCGCGGGCGCTCGGCCGAGCTGCTCGCCTTCCGCGAGCGGCATCGACGGCACGTCGTATCCCGAGCTCTGGCGCGTCGTCCTCTCCCGCGCGGCTCGCTCCGCGCGGCTCGCGCGCCACTTCGACCTCGACTTCCCCGCCGAGCCGGTCACGGGCGAGTACTTCTGCCACAAGCACCGGCGCGTCTGCCGCCCGGTCGAGGAGGCGGACAAGTTCCTGCGTCGCTACGTCCGCGACGCCGTGCAGCGCGTGCGCGAGTTCGCCGAGGTCCGGCGCTCGCTCGATGCGACGTCGTCCTGCACGGCGACGCGCGCGTGCTCGACCCGCCGGGGCCGGTCGACCTCGTCGTCACCTCGCCGCCGTACCCGGGCCTGATCGACTACCACGAGCAGCACGCCTACGCCTTCGAGCTCCTGGGGCTCGAGCGGCGCGACGCGAGGAGATCGGGCGCGGCGTCGCCGGCTACTGCGAAGCTGTCGCCGAGGTCCTCGCCCGCGCGCGCCGACGCGCTCGTCCCGGGCGGCCGGATCGTCGTCGTCGTCAACGACCGGCGCGGTCTCTACGACGGCATCCTCGCCGACGCGGGGCTGCGGCTCGAAGAACGCGTGCTCCGCCACGTGAACCGGCGCACCGGGCCGGCGCAACGGCGAGTACTACGAGGACGTGCTGGTCGCCGGTGCCGCGCGAGACGCGCCGTCAGGCCTCGGGCCTGACCGCCTCGGCGCGACGCCCGAGCTCCTCGATCTTCCCCTGCGCGGCGTCGAGCTTGCGCGACGCAGAGCCGGTAGAGCTCCTCGCCGCGCTCCCAGAGGCGACCGCCTCCTCGAGGTCGGCCTGGCCGCTCTCGAGCTCGCGCGACGATGCGCTCGAGCTCGCGCGCGGGCCTCCTCGAAGGTCGGCTCGGCGCTCACTCGCGCGTCTCCTCGACGCGCGCGCCGAAGCCGCCCTCGGCGAGCTCGACGTCGACCCGCGCGCCCGGCTCGACAGCGGCCGCCGAGCGGACGATGCCGCGTCCGTCGCGGACGATCGCGTAGCCGCGCTCAGCGTCGCCCGCGGCGACAGCGCCCGCAGCCGGCCGGCGAGCCCGTCGAGGCCCGCCCGCTTCCGCTCGAGCAGGAGCGCCGGCGCCCGCGTGAGCCGCTGCGCGTCCGCGGCGAGCCGCGTGCGCGTCCGCGCTCCAGGATGCCGGCGCGTGTCGCGGCGCGAGCGCGGCGCGCAGCCGCTCGAGCCGCTCGCGCAGCTCGCCGCTCGTCCGGGACGACGAGCCGGGCCGCCGCCGTCGGCGTCGAGGCGCGGACGTCGGCGGCGAGGTCGCAGAGCGGCGTGTCCTGCTCGTGGCCGACGGCGGAGACGACCGGGACCGGGCACGCGGCGACGGCACGGACGACCCGCTCGTCGCTGAAGGGGAGCAGATCCTCGAAGCTGCCGCCGCCGCGCGCGACGACGACGACGTCGACCTCCGGCTCGCGGCGAGAGCGCGGCCAGCGTCGGCGACGATCGCCGCCGGCGCCTGACGGCCCCTGCACCAGCGTCTCCGCGACGACCACCCGGGCGGCCGGGAAGCGCGCCGCCACCGCGGTGAGGAAGTCCCGCTTCGCCGCCGCCTCGTTCCCGGTCAGGAGCCCGATCCGCCGCGGCAGGAGGCGGGAGCGGGCGCTTGCGCTCGCGCGGCGAAGAGCCCCTCGGCGGCGAGCGCCCGCTTCAGCCGCTCGATGCGGGCGAGCACGGCGCCGAGCCCGAGCGGCTCGATCGAGAGCGCGCGGAGCTGGAAGACCCCGCGCGCCTCGTAGAGCTCGGGCCGGCCGAAGACGTGCACGCGTGTCGCCGTCGGCGAGCTCCAGGCGCAGCGCGTCGAACGCCGTCCGCGGCATCGTCACGGGCAGGCACGAACCGTCCTCGAGGTCCTTGAGGGTGAAGAAGACGCTCTGCCAGCCGCGCTGGCGCCGCAGCTCCGTGACCTCGCCCTTCGACCCAGATCGTGGGCAGGCGCGCGAGCCACGAGGCGACCCCGCGGTTGAACGCGGAGACGGAGTAGACCTTGCGGTCGCCGTGGAGCGTGCGCCTCGACCTTCACGGGCCGACTGTAGCTCAGGGTGTGCCTAGAGCAGGATCGTCGGCGGCGGTCTCGGGCAGCGCAGCCGCGGCGGCCGACGAGCTCGACCGCGAGTGCAGGTCGGCCTGGCTCGATGCCATGCGCTCGGCGAGCGGGAGCGGATAGCCGGCCTCGATCAGCACGTGGAGGCGCCAGCTCTCAACCTTGCCGCGCTCGTCCTGCTCCAGCTCGTCGAGAGCGTCAACTGATCCATCGCCGCATCGGTTCTCCCTCGATGGAGACGTTTCCTTCCGCCGACGGTTTGTTACAAACGGCACGCTAGTCGCGCTCGCCGGCCTTGACGGCGCGCTCCACGTGGCCGAGCTTCGCGTCGAGGCGCGACCTCGACCTCTTCCTCGAACGCGGCGATCCGCTGCTCCGCGGCGGCCGAGCGCCTCGTCGAGGCGCTCGGAGACGTGCCGCAGCGCGCTCGCCGGCGACATCGCCCTGCGCCTCGGCGGCCCGCGCCGACGTCGCGCGAGGCGCCGCTGCATGCGGTCCGCCGTCGGCTGCGCGAGCTGGACGATGCGGTCGGAGACCTCCTTCTCGGCCTGCCGGACGAACTCCTCGATCGACTTCTCGAGCTCGCGGGAGAGCCGCTCCGCCGACTTCTCGCGGGACTCGCTGATCTGCGTGTCGAAGCGCCGCTCGGCGTCCTCGGAGAGACGCGATGCTGCGCGGTCGAGCTGCCGCTCGAGCTGGGCGAGCTGCCGCCGCTCGGCCTCTGCCAGGCCTTGCGGCCACGCGCGCCCGCGGAGCCTCGACCTCCTCGCGGTCGATCTGCTCGCGCAGGCCGCGCTCCCGGCCCGCAGGCGCTCGCTGACCTCGTGGAGGGCGGCGCGCCGCTCGGCCGCGTGGGTCTCGACCTCGGCTTCGGCCCTCCTCGACGAACTGCGGTCGATGAGCCGCTCGAACTCGGCGCGGAGCCGGACGAGGGCCCGCTTCTGCTCCTCGCTTGCCGCGCGCGAGCCGCTCGGCGTCGGCGCTCAGGCGGGCGTCGTACTCGGCGAGCGCCTCCCGCTGGCGCTGGCCGAGGCGGTTGAGCTGCGGCTTCGAGCTCGCGCTGGCCGCGGTCGAGGTCGGCGGCCCAGGCCCCCAGGCGCGTCTCCAGACGCCCCTGCGCGTCCGCGACCGCCTCGGCCAGCTCGACGCGCGCGTGCTCGGCCTGGCGCGCGATCGAGTCGCGGCGCTCCTCGGCCAGCTGGCGTTCCTGCTCGCCGAGGACGTAGCCCGCGTTCGCGCGCTCGCGCGCGAGCATGCGCTCGAGCTCGGCCTTGCGCTCCTCGGCCTGCTGCTCGAGGTACGCCTCGAGCCGGGCGCGGGCCTCCGTTTCGACCTGGTCGAAGGCGCGGATGCGCCGCAGCCCGCGCGTGAGGAGGAAGAGCCCGGTCTCCGCCAGGGCGGCAAGGACGAGCCCGCCCACGGTCACGAGCAGGAGCTCGGTGTCGGCCGTTCCTTCCGCGATCTCGATCCCGGCGACGATCCCTCCTGCGAGCGCGAGCACGCCGAGGCCGACGGAAAGGCCGAGGAGGAGCCGCTCGCGCACGCGTGCGAACGCGACGGCCGCGAGCGAGGCGGCGACGACGATCACGGCGGCCGCGAAGGCGATCTCGAGCGCCAGTGCCATCCTGGAATCCTAGGGGGGACCTACGCGACTCGCATCGCGACGAGCGCGACCGCCAGAGCGACCGTGGTTCCAGAGAGCGCGCGGAGAGCGCCCTCGTTCGCGCGAACGAGCAGCTCGGCGGTCACCGGCTCGGACGTCCCGTCGGTGCGCTCGACGCGGCCTTCGACGTGGGCGACCCGGCGGCGCACGTCGCGCACCGGCGTGGAGAGCAGCCGCTGCGCGCGGCTGAGCAGGTAGGCGAAGACGGCTCCGGCCGCGGCGACGACGTCGAGCGTCTCTGCAACGGCGAAGTAGGCGGTGACGAGCGGGAACGCGCCCCACGCGAGCGCGAACCAGGCGTCGCCGTGGAAGCGCCCGCCGAGGAGCTCCAGGTTGTAGGCGAGCACGATGAACCCGCCGGCGGCCACGAACGCGGCGATCCACGGGTCGACGGCCAGCGCGCCGACGATGCCGATCGCGACGGCGCCGGCGATCGAGAACGCACCGAGCGCGACGAGCACCGGGGCGGGAATCCTCGTCCTCAGCGGGCGGCCGTTCAGCTCGTCGAGGGCGTGCGCCCCGATCCCGACGGCGAGGAAGAACGCCGCAAGCGTGGGCAGAAACCGGTCCCAGGCGAATGCCGAGGAGAGCGCCGCGCCGATCGCGACGTAGCTCAGGTGCCACGCCGTGTACGGGATGTGCAGGAGGGTGACGTAGTCGCGCCAGCCTCCCGGCGTGAGCGCGTAGAAGGCGGGGCGGCCCGCCTCAGCCCGCACGCGTGCCCCAGAGGACGATGCCGCCGCCGAGGCTGAGGAGCCGGGCTCGGACGTCGTCGATGCCGGCTCCCTCCCAGAGCCCGCGCAGCCGCTCGGGCGGCCAGCGACTTCCGAACTCGCGGATGCTGGGCCCGAGGAAGTCTCCGACGTCGGCCCAGCCCGGCGACACGGCTCGCCCGGCGAGCGGCAGGCCGAGGCGCACGTAGGCCTCCCAGGCGGCCCGCGGGAGCGCCCTCGACGGCACCGAGAACTCCAGCATTGCGACGCGCCCCCCCGGCCGGACGACGCGCGCCAGCTCCCGCATCGTCGCGGCGGGGTCGTCGACGTAGCGGAGGAGGTAGGTGAATGTAAGGCCGTCGAAACTCGCGTCCTCGAAGGGCAGGTCTTCGGCGCGGCCCTCCCGCAGCTCGATGCGCTCGGCGAGGCCGGCCGCCTCGACGCGGCGGCGGCCCTCGGCCAGCATCTCCGCGCTCTGGTCGATCCCGACGACCTTGCAGCCTCGGCGGCGCGCGACCTCGATCGCCACGGCGGCCGTCCCGGAGGCGACGTCCAACACCGTGTCGCCGGGCCCGGCCTCAATGCGCGAGGCGAGGAAGCAACGCCAGCGCGGATCCTGGCCGAAGCTCAGGAGACGCGCGTAGCGATCGTATGTCTCGGCGAGCGGCGCAAAGAGCTCGCGGGCGGCGCGATTTCGCTCGGAGGACGGGGCGACCACGAGGCTATTGTTGCGCTCCGTGACCCTCGAGGAGGAGCTGAGCGTCGCCGGCGCGGCCGCCCAGGAGCACGCCGGCGACGGCGAGAAGCTCGTGGCGGTCATCCCGGCCGAGCCGGGATCGGGGTCCCGGGTCTACCTCTGCGCGTACGACCGGGACGGCGAGCGCTCGTGGCTCGCCCTCGACGCAGCGGGGATCCCGATCGCCGACCGCGTGCTCGTCCGGGACGCCGTCGCCATCGCGGCGATGGTCGAGCTCGCAGAGGAGAGCGCCGGCGGCGGCGACGTCGGCGAGCTGCGCGCCCGCCTCGTCGAGCTGCGCCTGACCGACGACCCCGAGGGGATCGAGGAGGCGGAGGTGGCGGCCGCCGAGCTCCAGGAAGCGATCAAGCCGCCTCCGCGGGTTGCAAGCGTTCCGTACCTCGACGAGCTCGGCCTGGCGGCGGCGAAGCTCGAGCAGTCGCTCGGCCAGGTCGGCGGCTCGCCCTTCGCGGAGGCGATGAAGACCGGCGTGGCAGCGTCGGACGAGCTCGCCGACGATGTCGCGAGCCGCTACAAGGGCCCCCTAGGGTGACTTAGCAGATGGAGCCGTAGCCCCTTCGGTTGCGGCGTCCGGTTCCTGGCAGAGAGTGGTCGGTGCCTACGCATCTGTTGTGGGTCCGGGGTGCGCCCGGTAGAGCCACATACGGAGGTCGCCGACCATGTACGACTCTACGACGACGGTAGCGGTCGGGCTGGACGTTCACGCTCGCTCGATTCGGCTGGCGGCGGTGTGTGCCGACGAGCTGCTCGAGGAGCGGACGTTGCCCTACGACGAGGAGGCGGTCGAGCGGGTGCTGCGCCGCTGGCCCGCGGCGCGCTGCTGCTACGAGGCGGGTCCGACCGGCTTCGGCCTCTACCGACACCTGTCGGGCGCGGGATCGACTGCGCGGTGGCGGCGCCTGCGCTGGTGCCGCGGCGGACGGGCGATCGTGTGAAGACGCATCCGCGGGACGCGCGCAAGCTCGCACGGCTGCTCGCCGGCGAGTTGCTCGAGCCGATCCACGTCCCCTCGCCCGAGCTGGAGGCTGCCCGCGACCTCGTGCGTGCACGCGAGGACGCGCGCCTCGACCGGATGCGCGACCGGCACCGGCTGTCCAAGTTCTGTCTGCGACACGGGCGCTTGCTGCCGACCAGCTCGTGGACGATCGTGCGGCGCAGGGGCCGGCGAGCAGCGCTTCGAGCGCGCCGCCGAGCAGATCACCTTCGACAGCTACCTGCACGCCGTCGATCTCGTCGACCGCCGGATCGAGGCGCTCGAGCGGGCGATCCGGAAGACCGCCGAGCAGGGACCGTGGAGCGAGCTGGCGGCGAGGTTGCGCTGCCTGCGCGGCGTCGAGACGCTGACCGCGCTCGCGCTCGTCGCCGAGATCGGCGACTTCAGCCGCTTCAAGCGCGCCGAGGAGTTGATGGCCTTCGTCGGCCTCGTGCCCTCAGCGCTCTCCTCGGGCGAGCGCCGCCGGCAGGGCTCGATCACCAAGTCGGCAACAGCCACGTGCGTCGGCTGCTGGTCGAAGCCGCCTGGCACGCACGCCGGCAGCCGAAGGTCGGCTACGAGCTCGCCCGTCGCCAACGCGGCCAAGACGCCCTTGTCGTTGAGCGCGCCTGGCGCTGCCAGCGACGCTCCACCAAAGCTGGCAGCGGATGGCCGCCCGCGGCAAGCCACAGCAGAAGATCGTCGTCGCCTGCGCCCGCGAGCTCGCCGGCTTCGTCTGGCGATCGCGACCGAGCGGCCGCGAGCAGGGCGAGCCATGGGACGAGCGGCCGCGACAGCGATGGTCGGTGCTTGTGGTAAAGCGCCGCCGGCCGCGGCCGGGGCCGACGGGTCGGCTCCGCCGTCGCCGATCGGCGTGCGCGAGAGATAGTCCTCGGCGAGCAGGAGGTTCGACTCGGCCGCGCGCGTCACGATCGAGAGCAGGTCGGACATGCTCGCCACCTCCTCGCGCTGCTCCTTGAGGAACCAGTCGAGGAACTGGGCGCCGACGAGGTCGTCCTCCTGGCGTGCGAGCGACGCGAGCCGGCGATCTGCGCGGTCACCTGCTTCTCCTGCTCGAGCGCGAGCCGGACGGGCGCGACCGAGTCCGTGAAGGTCGTCCGCGGCTCGGCCACCGCCGGGATGGTCACGGGCAGGTCGGCGTCGAGGAGGTACTGGACGATCATCTGCGCGTGGTTTCGCTCCTCCACGGCCTGCCGGTAGAAGTGTGCGGCGAGCTGAGGGAGGGTCTCCTGGTCGTAGTAGACCGCGATCGCGACGTACTGCTGCGACGCGGCGTACTCGTTCCCGATGTGGGCGTTCAGCTCCTCGGCGAAGCTCATCGGTGCGTAGATTACGTGGAGACCAACGAAAGGACGCCATGGAAGGTGGATCCGGCTTCCCGCTGGGAGGCGACCCGGAAGATTCTCATGCGCGGGCTGCGCGAGTTCGCTGAGCGACAGACCGAGGCGATGCAGGAGTCCCAGCGCGAGCAGTTCGCGACGCTCACGCTCAACACGGCGGTCGAGCTGACCGGCGCGGCGCTCAAGCAGATGCACGTCGAGGGCTCGCCGGACCAGCAGGCGATCGCGCTGCGAGACGGCATGCGGGTGCTCTTCCCGGAGGCGGTGGCGCTCGTCTCGGCCGCCCGTCAGGGCTTCATGCGGGAGCGCTAGTGCCCCTGCAGGTAATCCTGCCTAGCTGCTGCGTCGCGAGCACCAAGCCTGAGTCCGCACTCGCCTGCGGCCAAGGCTGGGTGCCTTGGCAAGGGCGAGGGTGGGCTCAGGCGCCGCGTGATCGCGGGGCAGAAGTAGGCATGTATTGCCTGGAGGGGCACTAGTGCCGTTCCCCGACCCGGGCACGCTCGCGGTCTTTGCCGCGGCGGCCGTCGCGCTGCTCGTCATCCCCGGCCCGGCGGTCCTCTACATCGTCGCGCAGTCGATCGAGCACGGCCGCGGGGCCGGCCTCGTCTCCATGCTCGGCGTCCAGGTCGGCGGGCTCGTCCACGTGGCCGCGGCGGCGCTCGGCCTCTCGGCCCTGCTCCTGCAGTCCGCGACCGCGTTCAACGTCGTGAAGTACGCCGGTGCCGGCTACCTCATCTTCCTGGGCCTGCGGAAGCTTCTGAGGCGCGAGCGGTTCGAGACGACCGGCGAGCGCCCGCCCCGGCGGCTCGACCGGCTCTTCGCGCAGGGCATCGTCGTCAACGTGCTCAACCCGAAGACGGCGCTCTTCTTCTTCGCGTTCCTGCCCCAGTTCGTCGACGTGGACGCGGGCTCGGTCGGGCTCCAGATCGCGGTGCTCGGCGTCGTCTTCATCCTGATCGCGATCGTCAGCGACGGGATGTACGCCATCGCCGCCGGCACGGCGTCGGGCTGGCTCCGCGGGAACCCACGGTTCCTGCGGGCCGAGCGGTGGATCTCCGGGACGGTGCTCGTCGGGCTCGGCGTGACGGCCGCGCTCTCCGCGCCCCACCGCAAGTAACCGGATCTTGTAGGGGCACCCCGTCCCACCACCCGCTTTCCAGCGTAACGTCGAAACGCGCGCGTGTCTGGCACGGAGGTGTGCCGAAAGCGTGTCGATGAGTCCCGGGGGCTTACCCGATCTCGACGCGCCGTGCCAGCCGGTAGAACGTGTCCCTGAAGCCCCGGCGGGGCCAGAAGCGGGACGACTCCAGGTTGGCCACGCGCCAGTCCGTTTGGACGGCGGTGTAGCCGGCCTCGCGCGCCCACTCGAGTGCGTGCTCGGTCAGCGCCACGCCGGCGCCGCGGCCGCGCGCTTCCGCCAGCGTGGCGGCGACGGCGAGGTAGACGGAGCCGGGCGGCCGCGCGAGGTCGGGCTCCTCCGGCTCGAGGAGCAGGTGCCCGACGATCCGCCCGTCCAGCTCGGCGACGAAGTACGCTGTGTCCCGCCGGGAGAGCATCGCCTCCCAGTCGGCGAGGAACTCCTCGACCGGCGGGACGGCCAGCCCGGTGAACGTCGGGGCCTGGCGGTGGTGCTCCCAGATCTGTGTGACGAGGGCCGGCGCCGCGCGGAGGTCGTCGATCGTCCCGCCGCGGACGGTGAGCCCCTGGGGAGGGCGCCGTGCCGGAGCTGACGGAGCCGCTCGCCCGGATGCCGTGCGCCTGCATGTGCGCGAACGCGAGGCGGAACCAGGGATCCGCGAGCTCCGGAACGGCCGGCACGAGCGCGACGTGGAGCGTGGCGCCGTCCTCGACCCAACGCTCGGCCGTGAAGCGGTAGAGGTCCCGGACGAGCTCGGGCTCCCTCGCCGCGTGGCCCGCCAGGCCCACCCAGGCGTGCCGACGCCACCACTCGTTCTCGCGAACGCTGCCGAGCAGGTAGCCGACGACGTCACCGTCCGCCACGGCGACGGCGCCGCTCGTTCCCGCCGCCTCCCAGGCGCGTGCGACCTCGGCTTCTGCGTCGTCGACCGGGGCCAGGAGCGGCTCCTCGGCGCGATGGCGCTCGTGGCGCTTCGTGAGGAGCTCGGCCGCCGCCCCGACGTCACCGTCCTCGAACGCCCGGACCTCGATCTAGCCCTCCTGCGAGGCCTCGGCCACGGCGCGGTCCTTGATCTCCTCGACCACGGTCGGGTCGGCAAGGGTCGTCGTGTCCCCGAGGGTCCGGTTCTCGCTCACGTCCTTCAGGAGGCGGCGCATGATCTTCCCGGAGCGCGTCTTCGGCAGCTCGGGCGTGAAGACGATGTTCGCGGGCCGGGCGATCTTCCCGATCTTCGTCGCCACGTGCTCACGGAGCTCGGCCATCATCTCCGGCGAGCCCTCCTCGCCGCCCTTGAGGCTGACGAACGCGACAATGGCCTGCCCCGTGGTCTCGTCCTTGCGGCCGCAGACGGCGGCCTCGGCGACTCTCGGGTGGTCGACGAGCGCGCTCTCGACCTCGATCGTGGAGATCCGGTGGCCGGAGACGTTCATCACGTCGTCGACCCTGCCCATGAGCCAGAAGTCCCCGTCCTCGTCGATCCGCGCGCCGTCCCCGGCGAAGTACATGCCGGGGAAGCGGCTCCAGTAGGTCTCCACGAAGCGCTCGTGGTCCTTGTGGATGCCGCGGAGCATCGCCGGCCACGGCCGGCGCAGCACGAGGTAGCCGCCCCCTCCGGGAGGCACCTCCTCGCCCCGGTCGTTGACGACGGCCGCCTCGACGCCGGGGAACGGCTTCGTCGCGGAGCCGGGCTTCGTCATCGGTGATCCCGGGCAGGGGCGTGATCAGGATCATCCCCGTCTCGGTCTGCCACCACGTGTCGACGATCGGGCAGCGCCCGCCGCCGATGTGCTCGCGGTACCAGATCCACGCCTCGGGGTTGATCGGCTCGCCGACGGAGCCGAGCAGCCGGAGCGAGGAGAGGTCGTGCTTCTCCGCGTGCTCCGGGCCCCACTTCATGTGCGCGCGGATTGCGGTCGGCGCGGTGTAGAGGATGTCGACCTTGTAGCGCTCGACGATCGACCACCAGCGGTCGCGGTCCGGGATAGTCGGGCATACCTTCGTAGAGCACGCCGGTCGTCGCGTTCGCGAGCGGCCCGTAGACGATGTAGCTGTGGCCGGTGACCCAGCCGATGTCGGCCGCGCACCAGTACACGGAGTCGGGCTTCACGTCGAAGATGTAGTGGTGCGTCGTCGCGACGCCGGTCAGGTAGCCGCCGGTCGTGTGGACGATTCCCTTCGGCTTCGCGGTCGTGCCGCTCGTGTAGAGGAGGTAGAGGAGGTCCTCCGAGTCCATCGGCTCGCACGGGCACGAGGCGGGGTCGTCGCTCTGCCGTTCGACGAGGTCGTGCGCCCAGACGTCGCGGCCCTCGTCCATCTCGACCTCGTCGCCGAGGCGGCGCCAGACGACCGACGTCTTCACGCCCGGCGAGCGCTCGAGCGCCTCGTCGGCGTTTCGCTTCAGCGGCACCTCGCCGCCCTTCCGCCAGCCGGCGTCCTGCGTGATCAGGACCTCGCACTCCATGTCGTTGAGGCGGTCGGAGAGCGAGTCGGCGCTGAAGCCGCCGAAGACGACGGTGTGCGGCGCGCCGAGGCGCGCGCACGCGAGCATGGAGATCGGGAGCTCCGGGATCATCCCCATGTAGATCCCGACCGGCGTGCCCTTGCCGACGCCGAGCTCCTTGAGGGCGTTGGCGAAGCGGACGACCTCGCGCTGGAGGTCGGCGAACGTGATCGTGCGGCGTTCGTCCTCGGGCTCGCCCTCCCAGTGGTAGGCGACCTTCTCGCCGTTGCCGGCCTCGACGTGGCGGTCGACGCAGTTGAAGCAGACGTTGAGCTTGCCCCCGAGGTACCACTGGGCGTACGGCAGGTTCCACTCGTAGAGCTGGGTGAACGGCTCGAACCAGGTGATCCGCTCGCGGGCCTCCGTCTCCCAGAACTCCTCGAACCCGCGCTCGTAGATCTCGGGCCGGGCGTTCGCCTGCGCGGCGAACTCGGGGGGCGGGGGGTACCGCCGTTCCTCCAGCATGAGCGCGTCGATCGCGTGGGCGCCTTCCGTCACAGCTCTCCCTCCCGGAGTGTGGTGCGCGAAGGATAGAGAGATAAGGACGTCTACGAGACGTCGAAGAACGGCCAGAGGAGGATGGCCGCGATCCCGCCCACGACGAGGCCGATCGCCGCCGCCTTGAGCGCCACGTCGGCCACCCGGCGCACCGCGAGGGAGCCCGCCGTGATCGCGCCGACCACCACGACGACCGGGCCGGCCGGGTTGACGTCGAAGGAGAGGATGGCCGCGACGACCACGCAGGCGGCGAAGAGCGCGGCCACGATCGTCCCGAGGACGAGGTCGCGCGCCCTCAGCTTGGGCCGCGGCGCCGGCTGAGGCTCCGGCGTGCTCTCGGCGCGGCCGGCGTGGTTCTCCATCAGGCCATTGTGCGCAGAGGCGCGCGGTCCCGCAACAGTGGAACGCTTAGAATCCTCGCGCCTTGGCCCTCCTCGACCGCGCGATCGCCCGGGTGCTTCCCGCCGTTCCGAGGCCGGTCGTAAGGCGGCTCTCCAACCGCTACATCGCCGGGCCCGAGCTCGCCGACGCGGTCAAGACCGTCCGCGGCCTGAACGACGCCGGCAGGAAGGCGACGCTGGACGTCCTGGGCGAGGAGATCGAGACGGTGGAGGAGGCCCTGGCGATCCGCACCGAGTACGAGGAGGCGATGGAGGCGGTCGAGAGCGAGGGCCTCGACGCGAATGTCAGCGTCAAGCTGACCGCGCTCGGGCTCAAGGTCGACCCCGAGCTCTGCGCCGACAGCGTCCGCTCGCTCGCCCGCAAGGCGGCGGAGCGCGGGCGGTTCGTTCGCATCGACATGGAGGACTCGTCGACCACGACGGCGACGCTCGACCTCTACCGCCGCCTCCGCGCCGAGGGCTTCGACAACCTCGGGATCGTCCTGCAGGCGATGCTGCGTCGCACCCTCGACGACGTGCTCGAGCTGGCCGAGCTCGAGCCGAATGTCCGTGTCTGCAAAGGCATCTACGTCGAGCCGGTCGAGCTTGCCTACCAGGGGGACGAGGCGATCCGCTTCAGCTTCGTGGAGACGATGTCGGCCCTCTGGGAGCGGGGCGCCAAGGTCGCCGTGGCGACGCACGACGAGGCGCTCGTCGCCCAGGCTCTCGGGCTGATCGAGGAGCGCGAGCTCGGCCCCGAGCGTTACGAGTTCCAGCTCCTGCTCGGCGTCCGTGAAGAACTCGCCGACGAGCTCGTGCGCGGCGGGCACACCGTCCGCATCTACGTCCCCTACGGCCGGAAGTGGTACGAGTACTCGCTCCGCCGGCTGCAGGAGAACCCGAAGATCGCCGGCTACGTGGCCCGCGACACTTTCCGCCGTCTCAGGCCATGACGACCGTCTCCTGGCGCTTCGTCACGCTCGCGGCCTTCTTCGTGACGGCGCTGGTCGTCTCGAACATCATCGCCGTCAAGCTGGCCGAGGTCGGAGGCCGCGTCTTCGACGCCGGAAACATCCTCTTCCCGCTCGCGTACCTCCTCGGCGACGTGCTCACGGAGGTCTACGGCTTCCGCGCGGCACGGCGAGTGATCCTGCTCGGCTTCGCCTGCAACGTCCTCGCCGTCGGGGCGATCCAGCTCGCGCTGCGGCTTCCGGCCGCCGACTTCTGGGCCGGGAACCAGGAGGCCTACGAGACGATCCTGGGGACGACGTGGCGCATCTTCGTCGCCTCGCTCTGCGCGTACCTCGTGGGAGAGCTGACGAACTCCTACGTGATGTCGCGCATGAAGGTGGCGACCGGCGGGCGGTTCCTGTGGAGCCGGACGATCGCCTCGACCGTCGTCGGCCAGGCACTCGACTCCGCGATCTTCGTGACGATCGCCTTCGCAGGGACGGGCGCCCCGCTCCTGGACACGATCGTGACCACGTGGGCGATCAAGGTCGCCTGGGAGGCGCTCGCTACCCCGTTCACGTACCTCATCGCGAACAGCCTCAAGCGGTCCGAGGGGGTGGACGTCTTCGACGGCCCGCGCCCGGCCGAGGCCCGGGCGTGACGGATCGTCTCCGCTGGCTCGGCCACGCCACCGTCCTCTTCGAGCTCGACGGCGTGCGCCTGCTGACCGACCCGCTGCTCCGCTCGCGCGTGCTCCACCTGCGCCGGGCCGCGCCGCTCGACGCCGGCGGGCTCGAGGAGCTCGACGCGATCCTCGTCTCGCACATCCACTACGACCACCTCCACCTGCCGTCGCTCAAGCGGCTCGACCGCGGCATCACGGTCGTCGTGCCGAAGGGCGCGGGCTCCCTCGTCGAGCGCCGCGGCTTCCGCTCCGTCGTGGAGGTGGAGGTGGGCGACGTGCTCCGCTACGGGCCGGTCTCCGTCCGGGCGGTCCACGCCGAGCACGACTCGAGCCGGGTGCTGGGGATGCGGACCGATGCCCTCAGCTACGTCGTCGAGGGCTCCAGGCGCATCTACTTCCCCGGGGACACCGACCTCAATCCGGGGATGGCCGAGCTCGGCAGGCTCGACGTCGGGCTCGTGCCCATCTGGGGCTGGGGGCCTTCGCTCGGCCCCGGCCACCTCGACCCGCGGCGCGCTGCGGAGGCGCTGGCCCTCCTCCGGCCGCGCATCGCGGTTCCGATCCACTGGGGCACGTACTACCCCGTGCAGTCCACCCGCCGGAAGCTGCCCGCGTTCCTCAGCGAGCCGGTCGCCGAGTTCGAGCGGGCGGCCGCCGAGCTGGCTCCGGACGTCGAGCTCCGGGTGCTGCCCGTCGGGGGCGAGCTCGAGCTGAGCTAGGAGGGTTTGGCGAAAACCCTCCTAAGGGTAGCGGCGCCGGAACAGCGAGCCAGGCGGCCCCGCCGGCCGGGATCGGGAGCCAGAAGGACACCAGCCGGTAGGCGAGCGTCGCCACGGCCGCGTCGGTCGCCCCCACGCCCGCGAGGGCGAGCATTCCGATCAGCCCCGCCTCGACGAACCCGAGGCCGCCCGGCGTCAGCGGGATCATCGCCAGGAGCGACGCGGCGACGTACGCGAGCAGGATGAGCGAGGGGTTCGGCTCGGCCCCGACGGCGCGGAGGCAGGCGATGAGCGCGAGGTAGTCGAAGATGCACCTTCCGGCCGAGGCGAGGACGGCCGCCTGCCAGCGCCGGCCGAAGGTCGTGCGGAGGATGTCGCGCTCCGCGAGCAGCCGCACGTCCACGTCCCGCACCGGACGCCTGCGACGAAGGGTCGCGTTGACGACGCGCTCGATCGCCCTCCCGACCAGCGCCAGGGGGCGGTCCCAGACGAAGACCGCGACGCCGCCGGCCAGGAGCAAGACGAAGACGGCCGCGCCGAGGTACGCGGCGTGGACGAGGCCTGACGCGACCGGCGTCCCGCCCAGGATGGCGGGCAGGCTGAGGATGGGGAGCGCGAGGACGGTGCCGAAGAGGAGCACCGTGACGGCCGCGAGCGACGACGCGATGCGGCCGCCCGGGAGGCCGGAGCGTATGAGCATCCGGTACTGCAGCGCCCCAGCCGTCGCCGCCCCGCCCGGGATGATCCGTCCGAACGCAGTCCCGGCGAGCTGCGACATCGCCACCCCGAACCACTGCTTCGTCTGCAGCGCGATGCGCTGGAGCTCCCACACGGCGACGAAGGAAAGCGCCTCCACGCCGAGCGCGACCGCGATCCACTGCGGCTTGAGCTGGGTGAGCGACCGCCACTGGTCGAAGACCTGCCCCAGGCTCGGCCAGAGCAGGTAGAGCGACACGAACGCGACGATGAGGAAGAGCCCGCGCCCGGCGATGCGGCCCAAGCCCCACCGGCCTTTCGTCGCGGCCCCGGTCTCGCTCACACGCCGCAGCCTAGATGCCTACTGCGCGGCCGGCAGGGGCCGCCGGCGCTCCTCCAGCACGATCTTCATCGCCGCGGTGACGGGCAGCGCGAGAAGCGCCCCCACGACGCCGAACAGCGCGCCGAAGAAGAGGACGACCACGAACGAGAGGAACGGGTGGAGGTCGATCGCCTTCTGGAAGACCTTCGGCGTGATCACCGAGTTCTCGAGCTGCTGGTAGACGATGATCACGGCGAGCATGATCAGCCCCTCCCACCAGCTCTCGAAGAAGGCGACGCCCACGACGGGAATCGCGCCGATGGTCGCGCCGATGTTCGGGATCAGGTCGGTGATGGCGACGAAGAAGGCGAGTGGCGCCGCGAACGGGATGTCCAGCAGCACCATGGGGA
This sequence comes from uncultured Actinomycetes bacterium, assembly GCA_963794055.1. GTDB lineage: Bacteria > Actinomycetota > Thermoleophilia > Gaiellales > Gaiellaceae > JAIBJN01. Next base: position 93,139 of record CAWCCL010000016.1, on the reverse strand, counting down.
CGTAGACCGCCAGCCCCGCGATCACGGCGATGACGAACTTCCCGTACCAGTACGAGCGCGTCGCGTCGTAGATGCGCTTCGTCGTCCGCAGGAAGCGCTCCTCGCGCCCGGGGCCCAGGCGGCGCGCGATCCCGCGACGGATGGCGCGCCCGTAGATCATGAAGTAGATCGTCAGGACGAAGATCATGAAGGCGGCAAACGCCCCGCTCGCGAGCGCCCCGATCGTCCCGACGACCGAGTTCACGCCTCCGAAGAAGTTGGAGATCTGCTGGGTGGCGTCCTCGGCGCTCTCGACCTGGTCCTCGCCCCCGACGCTCTTGATGAAGCCGGAGTCCTCGAGCCTCTCGGAGTAGGCCGGGACCTCGTCGAGGAGCGCCCGCGCGCCGTCGACCACGGGCGGGATGACGATCAGCCCGATGACGAGGAGGACGAGCCCGATGAACGCCGTTGCCAGCGCGATGGAGGCGCCGCGCCCGACGCGCGCCTTGCGGCCCAGCATCTGGGCGAGCGGGTCGACGGAGAAGGCCAGGAAGCCGGCCGCGAGCACCCACGTGATGATCGCGCGCGTCGACCAGGCCACAGCGAGGACGGCGGCCGTCGCGAGCACGACGCAGACGACCATGAGGGCGTCGTCGGCAACCTGCCGCCGCCGCGCTCGGCTGCAGAACGGCAGGGAGCGCCGGGCTCTCGCTCATCGGGCCGGAGTTCTGGCCTCCGGCCCGCTTTCCTCTCCTCCGGCGGCGCTAGGGATTTCCGCCAAACCCTACCGAAGCCGTGGCCGGGTTGTGCTTCTTGAACTCCCGGAGCCTGAACGCCATCACGATCTCCGTCACTCCACGCATCAGGGTCAGCGCGGCGACCCAGACGACGAGCAGGATCGCGCTCCCCTGGAAGTAGCCGGCGGCCCAGAAGGCGACCAGGAGCTCGATGACCCCGACGATCAGCCCGACCCACCAGAGATGGGCGGGGTGCATGGCGAGCGCGAGCACGATGTCGAAGGTGCCCTTGAAGAGCAGGACCCACGCGACAATGGATGCGAGTGCGACGAACGTCCCCTGGGGGCGGAAGAAGGCGACGATCCCGGCTGCGACGAAGACCACCCCCAGGAAGCCGTGGGCGATCCTCCAGCCCGCCGTCGAGGCGCCCATTGCCAAGAACTCGTTGATGCCGGCGCCGATCGCGACGAATCCGAAGAGGATCGCAATCGCGTACACGGTGTCGAGGTTCAGCCTGAGGATGATGAGCGTGACCCAGAGCCAGAGGACTCCGGTGATCAGGTAGAGCCACCAGAATCGTGACGCGGATTCGGCGAGCTCGTTCTCCTCCAGGGCCATGGTTGCCACGACGACCTCCTTCGGGTGCGGGGCTGACGGATGGAATCTTCTACCACACCGGCACCCGAATGCCTGCCCGGCGGCCGTAGGATTCCTCCACCATCGGCGAGTCCAGGCCTCCGCTCGGCGAGCGCGTCTCCGCGCTCACCCGACGCGCCAACGACATGGGCGCGGTCGCCCGGGAGCGGGTGCCCTGGGCGGACGTCGGCTTCGCTGGCCTTCCAGCGCGAGCTCGGGCTCGGCGGCGGCCTGCTCGCCGGGGGCCTCGCCTACCGCCTCTTCCTGTGGCTCCTCCCGGTCGGGCTCCTCGGTGCGCAGATCCTGGGCTTCTGGGCGAGCGCGAACGAGGACAGCGTCGAGGACGCGGCCAAGGAGTTCGGGATCGGCGCGGCCGCGGTCGCGAGCGCGTCGCACGCCGTCGAGACGTCTCAGACGAACCGGAGCCTGCTCTTGCTCCTCGCGCTCATGCTGCTCGCCTGGTTTTCGATCGGCTTCGTGCGGGCGCTGCAGCTCGCCTACTCCCTCGCCTGGGGCGTGCCGCGGCCTCGGCTGCGGAACCCGCTGTACGCCGTGCTGCTCTTCAACGGGCTTTTCATCTCGGTCGCCGTCGCCTCGGCCGTGCTGGCCTGGTTCCGCGCGGAGCTCGGATTCTTCGGCGTGCTCGGCGTCTTCATGACCATCGCCTTCCAGTCGGCGGTGGCTGTGCTCGTGATGTGGCTCCTTCCGCACCGGGCCGAGCGCTGGCCAGAGCTCCTGCCGGGCGCGGTGCTCGTGGCGGTGGGCGCCCAGCTCCTGAGCGTCGCCGTCGTCTTCTACTTCGCTCCGAAGATCGGGAGGTCGTCGGAGCTGTACGGGACACTGGGGACCGCGTCGGTTCTCCTCATCTGGCTCTACCTTCTCGCCCGCCTGATTACGGGCGGGGCGTTCCTGAACGCGACGCTGTGGGAGCGGCGTCAGGCGACGACGGAATAGCCGCCGTCGACGACCACCGTCTGGCCGCGGATCATCCCGGCGGCCGGAGAGGCGAGGAAGCAGACGACCTCGGCGACGTCCGCCGGTTCCACGAGCCGGCCGGCCGGCGTGCGCTTCCTGTACCAGTCGAGCATCGTCTCCCGATTCGGGAAGTGCTCCAGGGCGCCGGTCTCGACGAGCCCGGCGGAAACCGCGTTGACGTGAATGCCCCGTGGCGACAGCTCGACGGCGAGATAGCGAACGAGTGCCTCGAGCGCTGCCTTCGACGTCCCGACGAGCACGTAGTTCTCCAGCACGCGCGTCGACCCGAGGCTCGAGATCGCGACGATCGAGCTCCCCGGCTGCATCCTCGGGGCAGCGTGGCGGGCAAGCGTGAGGAATGCGCGCGCGTTCGCGTTCATCGTCCAGTCCCAGTGGCGCTCCTCGAGCTCGAGGGCGGGGCGGATGACGCCGGTGGCGGCGTTCGAAACGAGCACGTCCAGCGCTCCCATTTCCTCGACGAAGGAGGCGGCCTTCTCGGGGTCGCCAACGTTCCCGCGCAGGAGGAGCGCCTCGGCGCCGCGTCCGCGGATCTCGCCCGCGGTCTCCTCGGCTGCGGTGTCGTTCCGCAGGTAGCTGATCGCGATACGCGCGGCGCCCAGGTCGGCGAAGCGCAGCGCGATCTCCTTGCCGATCCCGCGCGAGCCGCCCGTCACGAGGACGGACTTGCCGGCGAACACGGGCATCAGTGCGGCTGGGGGTCCGACACGGTCGCGTGGCTGGGGATCTCCTCCCAGCCGAGCCGGGCGCCCGACTCGATGGGCCCCTCTTCCGCCTTCGAGGTGGCGTAGGCGAGCCGCTCCAGGAGCTGGGCCTTCTCGTTCGCGTAGCTCCGGACCGGGTGATCCTCGGCGAGGTCGCGCACGAGGTCCCGCACGCGGGCGCGGATCTGCATGGCGAAGTGCGGCGTCGCCGGCCCGACGAGCTCGTCGACATCGTCGATCGTCGGCTCGACGCGCAACGCCCCGTGGGCGGGCTCGGTCATCGGCGCGATGCTACCGCGTTACGCTGCGCGCGCGTGCGTCACCGCCTGCCGGCCGACGTCCTCCTCCTCGTGACGGTGCTCTTCTGGAGCTTCAACTTCACGGTCGTGAAGTACGCGCTCACGCACGGGTGGGAGCCGCTCGCCTACTCTTCGATCCGCTTCGCCGTCGGCGCGGTGATCTTCTCGGCGTTCACGTACGCGCGCGAGCACACGCTTCGCGTCGAGCGGGTGGACGTCCGGCTTCATGATCGTGGCGGCGGCCCTCGGCATCTGGCTGAACCAGCTCGCGTTCGTCTACGCGGTGCGCCTGACGACGGCCGCCACGGTCGCGCTGATGTTCGGGACGCTGCCGATCTTCGTGGCGCTCGTTGCCGTCGCGTTCCGCCTCGAGCGCCTCCATCTGCGCCACTGGCTTGCCACGGTGGTCTCCTTCAGCGGCGTCGCACTCGTGGCAGCGGGTGCCACGAGTGGGCTGAGCGGCGACCTCGGCGGCATCCTCCTCGGGCTCGGGGCCTCGGTGACCTGGGCGGCCTACTCCGTCGCCATGGGCCCGTTGATGCAGCGCTACTCGCCGTACCGGATCAGCGCCTTCATGCTCGTCGTCGGCTCGATCCCGCTGCTGATCTCGGCGGCGCGCCAGCTCGGGGAGCAGGACTGGACCGGTCTGAGCGCGCTCGCCTGGGCGTGCTTCTTCTACAGCCTCTTCTTCTCCCTCGTCTTTACGAACATCATGTGGTTCACGGCCATCGACCGGGTGGGCGCCGCCCGCGCGTCCCTCTACGCCAACCTCCAGCCGTTCCTGGGGGCCTTCTTCGCGGTCGTCGTCCTCTCCGAGAGCATGGGCGCGCTCCAGGTCGTCGGGGGCCTCGTGATCGCCGCCGGCATCTTGCTGGCGCGCCAGGCCCGCCCTCCTGCCCCGTCACCCGATTAGGACTTTCTTCTACAATCGCGGCGTGATCAGGGACGTGGAGCCTCGGCTCCGGGACATGAGCTAGAGGCGGCTACACTGCGCGGAGCACGAGCGAGGTACGGCATGGCGCCACGCGCCTTCCCAACCCGTTCGAGTACGTGGGAAGGGAGGTGTTGATATGGCGACAGGAACCGTGAAGTGGTTCAACGACGCGAAGGGCTACGGCTTCATCGCGCCGGATGAGGGTTCGAAGGATCTCTTCGTCCACTTCTCCAACATCGCAGGGGACGGCTTCAAGTCTCTCAGCGAGGGTTCGCGGGTCGAGTACGAGGCCGGGGAGGGCACGAAGGGCCCCGAGGCGACCAACGTGATTCCGCTCGACGGCTGAGCGTGAGGCTCTGCACGTTTCAGGCGGGGGGCCGCGAGGCCCCCGGGCGAGTCGAGGGGGAGCGGGTCGTCGAGATCGGCTCCCCCTCGCTCGCGGCCTGGCTGGAGGCCGGAGGCGAGGACGTCGGCGAGCACGCGCTCGCGGACGTCCGTCTCGTCGCGCCGATCCCGCGGCCGCCGTCGGTGCGTGACTTCTACGCCTTCGAGCGGCACGTCCAGAGCGCGCGCGCCCAGCGAGGGCTGGAGATGGCTCCCGAGTGGTACCGGCTGCCGGTGTTCTACTTCTCCAACCCGGCCGCGGTGTACGGCCCGGACGACGAGATCCCCTTCCCGCCGGAGAGCTCGGCCTGGGACTACGAGCTCGAGGCGGCCGCGGTCGTCGGCGCCGGCGGGCGCATCGCAGGCTTCACGGTCATGAACGACTGGTCGGCGCGCGATCTGCAGAAGATGGAGATGGCGGTCGGGCTGGGCCCGGCGAAGGGCAAGGACTTCGCCACGAGCCTCGGCCCGCTGCTCGTCACGCCCGACGAGCTCGGCGACCTGCGGCTGGAGATGGTCGCCCGCGTCAACGGCGAGGAGCGCTCCCGCGGGAGCCTGGGCGACATCCACTGGCCGTGGGAGGAACTGGCCGCGCACGCGGCGCGGAACACGCGGCTCGCGCCCGGCGACGTCCTCGGCTCGGGCACGGTCGGGACCGGCTGCATCCTCGAGCACGGCGACGGCCGCTGGCTCCGGCCGGGTGACGTGGTCGAGCTGGAGATCGACTGTATCGGTGTGCTGAGGAATGTCATCGGCGGCGCGCGCGACTCCGGCACGGAGTCGTGACGATCTCGGCAGATTCCGCGCGCCACGCGGGCGCCCGGCGGCGATAGCCTGAAATCAGGGGGGCTCGCGCCCCCCTCAGGGGGGGTCGAGCCGGAGCGGGCGCTCGAAGAGCGTCGACAGCACGATCTGCGTCTGTGTGCGAAGGACTCCAGTGTGCTCCCGCAGCCGCGCCAGTAGCAGCTCGAGGTGCCGCGTGTCCGACGCGCGCACGACCAGGACGGCGCTCGCCTCGCCGGCGACCGTGTACGCGGCGACGACCTCGGGGTGCCCCTCGACGGCGGCGCGCACCTCGTCCGCGGCCATCGTCCCCTCGCAGTAGAGCGAGACGACCGCCTGCATCGACCAGCCGAAGTGCTCCGGGTCGAGCACCGCCGTGTAGCCGGAGATCACTCCCGCCGCCTCCAGCCGGTCGACCCGGCGCTTCACCGCCGGGGCGGAGAGCCCGACCCCCTCCCCGACCTCTCTGAACGACCGGCGGGCGCCTTCCCGAAGCAGCGCAACGATCTGCCGGTCGATCTCGTCCATAATGGGCGTTCGAGGGCTCAAGACGCAACGAAGTGACATTGTGTCCGCCAGATCACACCGACATCATTTCACCAACGTCGGAGGAAGGAGCAGAAAGCGATGTCGACGGAGCTGGACACGCACGCAGCAGGGACGGCGGCCGACGCGATGCCGCTCCTGGGGCTCGACCACCTCGAGCTCTGGGTCGGGAACGCGAAGCAGGCCGCCCACTACTTCGTCACCTCCTACGGCTTCCGGGAGATCGCCGCGGCCGGGCTCGAGACCGGCCTCCGCGACCGCGCTTCCAGGGTCGTCCAGCACGGGAACGTGCGCCTGGTCCTGACCGCGCCCCTCGTCGGCACGAGCCCGGTGGCCGCCCACGTCGCCGCCCACGGCGACGGCGTCCGCTCGCTCGCTCTCGGCGTGCCCGACGCGGCGGCCGCCTACAAGGTCGCCCTCGAGCGCGACGCGCGCGGCATCGACGAGCCGTACGAGCTGGAGGACGAGCACGGCGTCGTCCGCCTCGCCTCCATCGCCACCTACGGCGAGACCGTCCACACCTTCGTCGAGCGCGCGTCCTACGGCGGGCCCTTCCTCCCCGGCTTCACGGCCGTCGAGGGCGGCGAGGACCTCGGCCTCCTGACGGAGTTCGACCACGCGGTCGGCAACGTCGAGCTCGGCCGCATGGACGAGTGGGTGGGCTTCTACGAGCGCGTGCTCGGCTTCACCGAGATGCTCGCCTTCTCGAGCGAGGAGATCTCGACCGAGTACTCCGCGCTCATGTCGAAGGTGGTCGCCGACGGCGAGGGGCGCATCAAGTTCCCCATCAACGAGCCGGCCGAGGGAAAGCGGAAGTCCCAGGTCGACGAGTACCTCGAGTTCTACGGCGGGCCGGGCGTGCAGCACATCGCCGTGCAGACGCCGCGACATCGTCAACGCCGTGCGCGCGCTCAAGGAGCGCGGCGTCCGCTTCCTCGCCACGCCGACGACCTACTACGACGACGTCGCCGAGCGTGTGGGGGAGATCGACGCCGACTACGACGATCTGGCGCAGTTGGGTATCCTCGTCGACCGAGACGACGAGGGGTATCTGCTGCAGATCTTCACCAAGCCGATCGGCGACCGGCCCACGGTCTTCTTCGAGTTGATCGAGCGGCACGGCTCCCGCGGCTTCGGCGCCGGCAACTTCAAGGCGCTCTTCCAGGCGCTAGAGCGCGAGCAGGAGCTCCGCGGGAATCTGTAGGAGCACGCGCATGTCCTCCTACGTCAGCCTCGGCCGCCTTCCGCGCAAGCGCCACATCCAGTTCCGGGAGAACGGGACGCTCCTGACCGAGGAGGTCATGGGCCTCGAGGGGTTCTCCGGGAACGAGTCGATCCTCTATCACCTTCACTCGCCCTGCCGGGTGCAGGAGGTGGCCTCCTTCGAGCCGATCGCGCGCGAGGAGTGGGTGCCGGACGGGCACGCCCACCGCCACCTGCGCACGCACGAGGTCGAGCCCGGCGGCGACGCAGTCAGCGGCCGGCGCCTGCTCATGTGGAACGACGACGTCGAGATCGAGCTCTGCCGCCCCACCGAGCCGATGGACTTCTTCTACAGAAACGGCGAGGGCGACGAGGTCGTCTTCGTCCACGAGGGCAGCGGCACGCTGGAGACGATCTTCGGCGACCTGCCGTACAAGGAGGGCGACTACGTCGTCATCCCGCGCGGGACGACCTACCGCTTCGCCCCGGAGGGCGAGCAGCGGCACGTGGTCTTCACCTCGCCGGGCCTGATCGAGATCCCGCGCCGCTACCGGAACGAGTACGGGCAGCTCCTCGAGCACGCGCCCTACTACCACCGCGACCTCCATCCGCCCGTCGAGCTGAAGACCCACCCGGACCGGGGCGAGCACGTCGTCAAGCTGCGGATCAAGGACGGCTTCCAGACCTACGTCCTCGACTACCACCCCTTCGACGTCGTCGGCTGGGACGGCTACGTCTATCCGTGGACGTTCAACATCAGGGACTTCGAGCCGATCACCGGGCGCATCCACATGCCGCCCCCGTCGCACCAGACCTTCCAGGGCCGCAACTTCGTCATCTGCTCGTTCTGCCCGCGCAAGCTCGACTTCGACCCCGAGGCGATCCCGATCCCGTACCACCACTCCAACCTGAACAGCGAGGAGATGATCTATTACGTGGACGGGAACTTCTCCTCGCGCAAGGGCATCGAGATCGGGTCGGTCACGCTCCATCCCTCGGGGATCCCGCACGGCCCGCACCCCGGACTGGCGGAAAAGTCGATCGGGATGACCGAGACGCACGAGTACGCCGTCATGTGCGACACGTTCCACCCGCTCAAGCTCAGCGCGCTCGCGCGCGAGCTCGACGACCCCGGCTACGCGTACTCCTGGTTCGAGGCCGGCGAGGGGGCCGAGAGCGCCGACGAGGATCCCGCGGGGGTCACGAGCCACCTTTGAGTCAGCGCACGCTGGTCGTCGACTTCGACGGCACGATCACCGAGCAGGATCTCCTCGACGAGATCGCCCAGACCTTCGGGGACGAGGAGGTCTACCGCGAAGTGGACGAGGGCCTGGACGACCGCTCGCTCTCGCTCAACGAGGTGATCCGGCGCGAGTTCGAGCCCGTGCGCGCGCCGCTCGAGGAGGTGCGGCAGTGGGTGCTCGAGAACGTGCGCGTGCGGCCCGGCTTCCGCGAGTTGGTCGAGCTGGCGCGCCGGCGGGGCTGGCGCTTCGTGATCGTCTCCTCCGGCTTTCGCGAGCTGATCGAGCCCGTGCTGGAGCGTGAAGGCCTCGCCGACGTCGAGCTCCTCTCCAACACGGTCGACCCCGATCCTGACGGCTGGAAGGTTCGCTTCCGCGTCTCGGAGGTCTGCGGGACGTGCGGCCAGCCCTGCAAGCGCTCGACCGCGGCCGCGCTCGCGGACGGCACCGAGCTGGTCTATGTCGGCGACGGGTACTCGGACCGCTGCGCCGCCGAGTCGGCCGACCTCGTCTTCGCGCGCCGCGGCCTGGCGAGCTACCTCGAGGAGCGGGACCTGCCCTTCGAGCGCTTCGAGGACTTCCATTCCATCGCTCGCCGTCTCGCTTCCTGAGCCCTTCGACTTCGGGCTCTCGACGGAGCGCTACCGCGCGTTCGGCAGGGACCTCGCCAACCTCTGGCAGGACGAGGGCCTCCACCGCGTGCTCGCCGGGCGTGAGGTGCGGATCGAGGCGGCGCCCGGGGGCGTCGCCGTCGAGGGCGGCGAGGCCGGGCTGGCGGAGCCCGTGCGACGCTACCTCGGCGGGCCGTTCGACCTCGACGCCTTCGCGGCCTTTGCAGCGACGGAGCCCGTGCTGGCTGAGGTCGTCCCGGCGCTCCGCGGCTTCCGGCCGCCGCTCGTCCCGGATCCGTTCGAGACGCTGGTCACGTCGATCAGCGCGCAGCAGATCTCGGTGCGCGCCGCCTCGAGCATCCGCAACCGGCTGATCGAGGCCTTCGGCGAGCGGCACGAGGTCGCGTACGCGTTCCCCACTCGGGAGCGGCTCGCGCGGGCGCGGCCGGAGGAGATCGTGGCCGTCGGGTTCTCGCGCCGGAAGGCGGAGTACGTCATGGGGCTCGCCCGCGCCGACCTCGACCTCGACGCACTCGCCCTTCTCCCCGACGACGAGGTGAAGGCGGCTCTCGTCGCGCTGCCGGGGATCGGCGAGTGGACCGCCGACTGGTTCCTGGCCCGCCACCTCGGCCGGGCCGACGCCTGGCCCGCCGGCGACCTGGCGCTCCGCAAGGCGGTGCTCCACTTCTACGGGGACGACATGGACGTCCGGGCCGCCGGAGCGCGCTTCGAGGGCTTCGCGAACCTGGCGGCGCACTATCTCCTCGTCGGTCATAGGGTTCACGGTTGATGGCGTACGAGGCCCACGTCGAGGGTGCTCCCAGCGAGGAGGTCGTTCGCCGTCTCATCGACGAGGCGCGCGCGGCCGGGGCGGAGAGCATCGAGATCGAGACGACCCACGAGGACGGCGACGCGTGGATCCGCGCCGGCTTCACCGAGACGGCGCGCGTGCTCGAGGCGCCGATCGCGGCTCTCGAGCAGCATCTGGGGGTGGACAAGGAGCCGTCCTTCGGCTCCATCCACGTGCAGACCGACGACGTCGACGCCGTGCTCCGCGCCGTTCGGCAGTTCGTGCCGCGACTCCCCGGCGGGTCGCAGGGAAGCGTCGTGCTCCCGCCGCACGACGGCTGGACGTCGGCGTACGACGAGCTCACCGACCGCGAGCCGGAGATGCTGCGCCGGCTGGCCCGGGAGATGTCCGACCGCATGGGTGCGTTCGTCCTGGCCATGGGGCTCGAGGAGGGGAAGGTCGTCCGGTACGTCGCGCTCGAGCGCGGCCGCGTCGTCGACGAGTACCTCTCCGTCCCGGAGCACTACGGTCGGCTGCCGCCGGGCGAGGTGATCGCGCTCGGCGCCAACCCGCGCCTGATGGCCCGTCTCACCGGAGCCGACGCGGACGCCGTCCGCGCCACGGCTCGCACGGGCAAGTCGCCCGAGGAGCTGCCCCCGGCGGCCGAGCTGCTCACGGAGCTGGCGCGGCTCTTCGGCGTCCCCCAGGCAGCCCACGGCTACCCCAAGGCCGCCGAGCGCGCCGACGCGATCGTCATCCCCAGGGCGTAGGACCCCTGGATCGGCTCAGAGGCCCGCCGCGTTGCCGTCCTTGCGTCGGTCCGAGCCTCCGACGAGCCCGCCGTCGCTGACGAGGATCGCCTGGCCGCCGCCGAAACGCGTCCGGTCGCGGCTCGGGACCGCGCGGAGGCCCAGTGACTCGACGTCGGCGGCCCGCTCCCACAGTCCCTCCTCGAGGAGGACGTTGCCGCCGTCGAGGCGGAAGCGAGGGCGGTCGAGGGCTGCCTGCGGATCGAGCCCGTCGTCGACGAGGGCCGAGACGAGCTGGACGTGGGCCTGTGCCTGGATGAAGCCGCCCATGACCCCGAACGGGCCGAGGAGCGCGCCGTCGCGCAGGAGCATCCCCGGGATGATCGTGTGGTACGGGCGGCGCCCGGGCTCGACGCTCCCGGAGACGGCGAAGCACGCGCCGCGGTTCTGGAGGACGACGCCGGTGCCAGGCGCGACCACGCCGCTGCCGAAGCTCTCGTACAGGCTCTGGATGAACGAGACCGCCAGCCCGTCCGCCGTCCACGGCGCAGAGGTAGACCGTGCCGCCGGGCGGCTCCCGGATCCCGGCGCGGGCCTCCCCCCGGCGGCGCGCCAGAAACTCCGGCTCGAGGAGGTCGCGGACGTCCGCGCCGTCGCGCACCCGCGCCAAAGCGTCCTCCAGGGCGAGGCGCACGCACTCCACCTGCGCAGTGAAGGTGGGCTCGCCCAGGCCGAGAAGGCCGAGCCCCTCGAGCGCGGCGACGCCCTGCGTCGGCGGCGGGAGCTCGCGGACGCTGACATCCCGGTAGTCCAGCGTGAGCGGCTCGACCCAGCGCGGCTCATAGGAGGCGAGATCAGCCTCTTCGAGCCAGGTGGAGGCCGCGATCGCCCGCGCGAGGTCGCCGCGATAGACAACCTCCGGGCCCTCCTCGGCGATCCGCCTCAGCGTCGCGCCAAGCTCAGGCAGCCGCACGGGCTCCCCGGCCGCCGGGGCCGGCCCGAGCTCCGGCGGGCCGCCCACCCAGGCGTCGGCGGTGATCGGGCCGACGGCGAAGCCTTCCTCGGCGGCGGCGATCGCGTCTGCGAGGAGCGTGTCGAGCCCGAGCCGGCCGAACCGCTCGGCGAGCGCAGCCCAGCCGGCGACCGCGCCCGGCACCGTCACCGACCGCGGGCCCGTCCATCGCGACGGGCGTCAGCTGGATCGGCGCCGCGCGGGGCGGGCCCGGCCGCGTCCAGCCCGTGGACGCCCTCCCCGTCCCGGACGAGCGCGAACGCGTCGCCGCCGATGCCGGTGGACATCGGCTCGGTGACACAGAGGACTGCGGCGGCCGCGAGCGCAGCATCGACCGCGTTCCCGCCGCGCTCCAGCGCGCGCAGCCCGGCGCGGGTCGCGAGCGGCTGACTCGTCGCGACCATCGCCTCGGCTGCGACGGCCGGCGGGCGGGCAGGGGCGAGCCGGAAGGCCATGCGGCCGATAGCATCGCACCGCCATAGCCCGCCCGACCGTCCTCCTGCTGCACGCGTTCCCGCTCGACTCGCGGATGTGGGACGGGATCCGGCCGAGGCTGGAGCAGGCCGGCTACGAGGTCGTCGCGCCGGACCTGCCTGGGCCCGATCTCGAGCTGGGCTTCGACGCATGGGCGCGACGGGTGCTCGGGCTCGTCGAGGGCGACTTCGTCCCGGTCGGATCGTCCATGGGCGGCTATCTCGCGTTCGAGCTCTGGCGCCAGGCCCGAGACCGGATCGCGGCCATGGTCCTCGTCGGGACGCGCGCCACGCCCGACAGCCCCGAGCAGCGCCTCGCCCGCGACGACTCCATCCGCCTGCTCGGCGAGGCCGGGCGGGAGCCGTTCTGGGAGGAGCTCGCGCCGCGGGTCTTCGGCCCCGACCCGAACCCGGCTGTCGTCGAGCGGGCTCGCGAGCTCGCGCTGGAGCAGCCGATCACGGCGCTCGTCACCGTCCAGGAGACGATCCGCGACCGCGCGGACTCGCGGCCGACCCTCGCTGCGATCGACGTGCCCGTGCTCGTCCTCGTCGGCGAGGAGGACGGCCTCACCCCGGTTGCCGACTCGGAGGCGATGCTCGCCGCGCTCCCGAGCGCGCGCCTTGCGCGCATCCCCGGGGCGGGGCACCTCGTGGCGCTGGAGCTGCCGGAGGCAGTGGCCGAGCGGGTCGTCGACTTCCTGGAGGAGGCGGTCGCGTGACCGGCGACGAGCTCGCAGCGCTGCTCGAGCGGGACGAGGTCGCCCTCCTCGACGTCCGCACCCAGGAGGAGTACGAGGGAACGGCCGGCTACCCGTGCGACCCGGTGCAGGGTCACATCCCCGGCGCGGTGCATCTCGACCTGAACGAGATCTACGCGGCCGGCGGCGACCACGCGGTGCTGCGGCGATTCCTCGACGAGCGCGGGATCGCGGAGGGGCGGCGCGTCGTCGCGTACTGCCACTCGGGGCAGCGGTCCGAGCTGGCCGCCGCGCTCCTACGCTCGGCCGGCGTCGACGCCGTCAACTACGAGGGCTCGTGGCACGAGTGGTCGCGCCGGAGCGGCTAGTCGCTTCCGCGACCGCAAGGAACCGCCCGCACAGCTCGCGTCCGAACGCGTTCCACTCGCCGATCAGCTCCTCGGTCTCGGCGAGGAGGCCCGGGAAGTCGACGGCGCCGTCCTCCTCGGGATCGGACGAGCGCACCCAGTTCACGACGCTCTCGTGCGTCACCTCCGCGTGGAACTGGATCCCCCAGGCCGCGGGGCCCGCGCGGAAGGCCTGCAGGCACCGCTCGCTCTGCGCCAGCGGCACGGCGCCCTCCGGCAGCTCGAAGTGGTAGATGTGCCACTGGAACGCCGGGAAGCGCGGGGGCAGGCCGGCGAAGACCGGATCGGTCTCGGCCTCCGGCGTCAGCTCCACGACGGGCCACCCGATCTCCGGGCTCGGCATGCGCCGGACGTGGCCGTGCGCCGCCTTGGCGAGGAGCTGCCCGCCCAGGCAGACACCCATGACGGGCACCTCGTCGGCCAAGAGGCGTTGGAGCACGAGGCGCTCGTCGTGGAGCCAGCCGTGCCGGTCTTCCTGGTCGACGTGCATCGCGCCGCCGAAGACGAGCACGGCGCCGTAGGAACCGATGCGGGCCGGGGGCTCGGGGCTCTCGGAGATGACCCAGTCGTCGAGCTCGTGCCCGCGGGCCGCTACCGCTTCGGCGAAGACGCCTGCGGCGGCATCGGTCTGGTGGACGATGGAGAGGACGCGCATCGGCTCAGCCTACGCGGTGGCGCACCCAGACATTCGGCTCCCAGTAGGCGCCGAGGTCGATCTCGCGGTCGACGTCGAGGACGGCGAGGCAGCGCGGGAAGACGTACTCGCCGCTCTCGGGGAACGCCGTCTCCGTCCACTCCTCCCACTCGGCGACCGTCCCCGTGATGCGGAGGGACTGCCGGACGGGCCGCAGGATCTCGGCGCCGAACCGGACGTGCAGGCGGATCCACGGGTCGAACGGGAGCCCGTCGTCACGTGTCCAGTGGGCATAGCGCTCGATCGGCGTCAGCGGGTAGCGCTCCTTCCACGTCGGCCGCAACGGTGCGATCAGGTTGCCGAGGCCGTGCTTCGCAGCGATGTCGCGCATGCCGCCGATCATCGTCCGCGAAAGCCCGCCGCCCTGGTGCTCGGACGGGATCTCGATCGCGAGCGCGGAGAGCGTATTCGGCTTGCCGCCCGCTTCGAAGAGGCGGACGGCGCCGTCGAGCACCGCGTCGATCCCCGGAGGCAGGCCTTCGACGGTGCCGTCCCACGAGCAGCGGGATCGAATGGCCGTGGGCGAGCGCGGTCTCGCGCTCCTCGTCGTAGAGGATGAACTGGAAGTCGCGGAAGTCCTCGTCGAGCCGGCTCCAGTGCTGACCGAGGACGTCCCCCTGCTCGTTGTACCTCGGCCAGACGCCGACGATCTCGTCGTAGGATCGCTCCCAGAGGTCGGGCCGCTCGGCGCACGTGTAGATGCGTGTGCTCATGCGATCGCAGCGTGCCGGAGCGCCGCCTGGAGCTCCGCCGCGCCCGGGCCGGGCTTCCCGTCGCCGACCGGCCGCCGTCAAGCTCGACCACGGGCATGACCTCGCGCACCGATGACGACGTGAACGCCTCCTCCGCGCGCGGCGAGCTCGTCGACGGAAGTACGTCCCTTCGCGCACCTGGTAGCCGAGCGCGGCGGCGCTCTCGAGCAGCGTGGCCCGGGTCACGCCGGCGAGGATCCCCAGCTCGAGCGCCGGGCGTGAAGAGGTCGTCGCCGCGTCCGCCACCAGACGTTCGTGACGGGGCCCTCGAGCACGATCCGGCCGTTCGCGAGGAAGACGGCGTCGTCCGCATCGCGCCGGCGCGCCTCCGCCTCGGCCGCCATGTTGACCGCGTAGCTCGTCGACTTCACGCCGCCGAGGAGCCACGGCGCGTCGGCGCGCACGCCCGGCTCGAGCCCGAGCTGGACGGTGATCATCCGGAGGCCGCGCGCGCCGCTGCTCGTCGAGGCCGGGCGGGAGCGTCGAGACCATCGCCAGCGCGGTCGGATACGCGCCGCCCTCCCGGCCCGGCGTGAGGTAGAGGCGGAGGACGGCCTCGCTCGTGCCCGGCCGCGTCGAGCGCTTCGCCGCGCGAGCCCCTCGAAGGCCGCCGTGTCGACCGCCGGTAGGCCGAGCCGCTCGGCCGAGCCGGCCAGCCGCTCGAGGTGGTCGTCGAGGCGGAAGGGCCGGCCGCCGTAGACGCGGATCGTCTCGAACGCCGCGCGCCCGCGCAGGAAGCGCCTCGTCGTCTGCGTGGAGGACCGGCTCGTCGGGATCGACGAGCCCGCGCCCGCCGACCGCCAGCGCCAGCGACGGTCACGAGATGACCGGCTTCCGGAACCGGGCTGCCGACAGCGGCGAGGAGCGGCCGCGCCTTCACCCACGACTCCTCGATCTCGGCGCGCGGGTCGGAGTCCCAGACGATGCCTCCGCCGACCCAGAGGTGGATCTCCCCGTCGGCGACGGCGAACGTCCGGATCGTGAGCGCGAGCTCGAGGTCGCCGTTCGGGTGGATGCGGCCGAGCGCGCCCATCGAGGCGCCGCGGCCCACGGGCTCGAGCGCGGCGATGTGGTCGAGCGCGGAGATCTTCGGCGCGCCCGTGACGGAGCCGCCGGGGAAGACTGCCCCGAGCAGCTCGGCAAGGCCGACGTCCTCCCGCAGGCGGCCCTCGACGGTCGTGACCAGGTGGGTGACGCCGGCGAGCTCCCGCTCGGTCATCAGGTCCGGCCAGCGCACCGAGCCGGGCTCGCAGACGCGCGAGAGGTCGTTGCGCTCGAGGTCGACGATCATCACGTGCTCGGCCGCGTCCTTCTCGGACTCGCGCAGCTCGCCGTGGACGCCGGCCGGCCGGGTGCCCTTGATCGGCTTCGTCCAGACCCGGTCGCCGCGGCGGGCGAGGAAGAGCTCGGGCGAGCCCGAGACGATCGCCCAGCCGTCGCCTGCGAGCGGCTCCGGGTGGAGCGGGCGGAGCGGCGCGAGGCGCCGGGCGAGACCCGCCGGGTCGCCCTCGAACGGCGCGTGCAGGTGCTGGACGAGGTTGACCTGGTAGACGTCGCCCCGCCCGATCGCGTCCTGGACGGCCTCGATCGCGGCCGCGTAGCCCTCGTCGTCCCACGAGCGGCGCCACTCGCCGATCGCGTAAGCGCGCCGGCGGGCGCGCTCCTCGTCGACGGGGTGGATCCGCGCGGCGAGCAGCGGCAGCCGGCACGGCTCCGGCGGGTCCGGGCCAGGGTGCGCGGCGAAGCGCGGCGGAGAGGCCGTAGCCGAGGAAGACGTCGGCGACGAGATCCTCGGCGCGCGAAGAATCCGGCCGAGTCGAGATAGCCCTCGAGATCGGCGAACGGATCGTCCCCGCTCCAAACTTCCAGCACGGGGTAACGCTAGCGCGCTCCGAATGGTTTGCCGGGCATTCCTCTGTTCACACACGCGTGCGCGCGACGGGTTCGGGGCTCCATGCAGAGCGCCGCGTCCTGGGGAGGACAGTAAGCGGTGCGCCTCGACCGGCCGGTGTCGCCCGCCCGCGCGCCTAGAATCGAGCGCGTGGACGCACGGCCGATCGGGATCTTCGACTCGGGCGCCGGCGGGCTCACCGTCCTGCACGAGTGCCTCGTCACGCTGCCGCACGAGGACTTCCTCTACCTCGGCGACGGCGCACGCTGCCCCTACGGGCCGCGGCCGCAGGACGGAGATCCGCCGGTTCGCGCACGAGATCGCGTCCTATCTCGAGCAGCAGGGCGTGAAGCTGATCGTCGCGGCCTGCAACGCGGCCACCTCGGCGGCGCTCCCTACGCTGCAGGAGGCGCTGAGAGTGCCGATCGTCGGCGTGCTCGTGCCCGAGGCGCACGCGGCAGTGCAGGCGACCCGGAACCGGCGCATCGGCCTCCTCGCCACCCAGGCCACGGTTGCGAGCGGCCGGTACGAGGAGATCGTCCACGCGCTCGACGCGGGAGCGCACGTCGTCTCGGTCGCCTGCCCGAAGCTCGTTCCGCTGATCGAGGCGGGCGACGTCGGCGAGGAGCTCGACGCCGCGGTGCGCGAGTACGCAGCGCCGCTCAAGGAGGAGGACGTCGACACCGTCATCCTCGGCTGCACCCACTATCCGATGATCAGGCGCGTCTTCGAGCGGGCCTTCGGCCGCGGGACGACGCTGGTCTTCTCCGCGGACGAGACCGCGCGCGAGGTGGCCGAGACGCTGGCGCGCAAGGGCGTCGAGAACGACCCGGCCCGGCGACGGCACCACCCGCTTCCTCACGACGGGCTCCGCCGACGAGTTCCGGGCGCTCGGTCGAGCGCTTCCTCCAGCTCCCGATCCCGCGCGTCGAGCAGGTCACGGTGCGCGAGCTCGAGCTCGCCACGACGTGACCCTCTCCGCCGTTCCTTAATTACTACGGGGCACCCCATCCCACCACCCGCTTCGAGCGTACAGCCGAAATCCGCGCGGGTGGCGCGCGGAACGTGCCGAGAGCGTGACGAACGTGAGCCGCGAGGGCCGGCGTCCCGACGAGCTGCGCGCGGTCGAGATCGCGACGGGCTTCGTCGAGCAGGCGACCGGCTCGGCCCTGATCTCGTTCGGCGCGACGCGCGTCCTCTGCACCGCGAGCGTCGAGGACGGCGTCCCGCGCTGGCTCGCCGGCTCCGGTCGGGGCTGGCTGACCGCGGAGTACGGGATGCTCCCGGCGTCGACCGGGCAGCGCATGCAGCGGGAGGCCAGCGCCGGCAAGCAGAAGGGGCGCACGGTGGAGATCCAGCGCCTCCTCGGTCGCTCGCTCCGCGCCGTCTACGACCTGGAGACGCTCGGCGAGCACACGGTCTGGATCGACTGCGACGTGATCCAGGCGGACGGCGGCACCCGCACCGCGGCCATCTCCGGCGCCTGGGTCGCGCTGACCCTCGCCGCACGCCGGGCCGGTCTCCCGGAGCCGGCCGACCTGGTCGGCGCGGTGTCGGTCGGGATCGTCGGCGGCGAGCCGCTCCTCGACCTGGACTACTCGGAGGACTCGGCGGCCGACGTGGACATGAACGTGGTCATGACCGGCGACGGCCGGCTGGTCGAGGTGCAGGCGACCGCCGAGCGCGTCCCCTTCACCAGAGAGGAGCTGGACACCCTCGTCGACCTGGCCGCCGGGGGCATCCGCGAGATCGGCGCCCGCCAGCGGGAGGCTGTCGCATGATCCCCGAGGTCGAATGGTGGGACATCCTCGTCCGGCTGCTCGTGGCCGCGGGCCTGACGGGTGCGATCGGGCTCGAGCGCGAGCTGCGCGAGCGCGCCGCCGGCCTGCGCACGCACATGCTCGTCGGCATCGGCGCGGCGCTCTTCACGATCGTCTCCGCCTACGGCTGGGGGGACTTCCAGTTCTCGACGCGCTCGGGCGTCGTCTTCGACCCGACGCGAATCGCCGCGCAGGTCGTGACCGGCATCGGCTTCCTGGGAGCCGGCGCGATCATCCGCCAGGGCCTGACCGTCCGCGGGCTCACGACCGCGGCGAGCCTCTGGGTGGTTGCCGCGATCGGCATGGCAGCCGGCGCCGGGTACTACTCCGCCGCGCTGATCGCCACGGGCATCGTCCTCGTCGGCCTCGGCCCGTTCCGCTGGTTCGAGGGCGGGGCGACGCTCGGCCGCTTCCGGCGTGCCGGGCGCCACCTCGAGATCGACCTCGTCCGCGACCGCTCGATCGCGGAGCCGCTCGGGCTCATCGACGCCAGGCGCGTCCGCGTCAGCCGCGTCGAGTTCGAGGACGCGCGCGACCGGCGGCGGCTGCGGGTCGAGCTCGACGTCCCCCTCGGCCCCGCCGAGGAGCGCCTCGTCGAGGACCTCGCCACCCTCGACGGCGTGCTCGCCGTCCGGTGGACCGAGTGACCCTGGAGGGTCATTTGTGAAGGCGAGCTTCGTCTCCAAGAACGCCCACAAGGCCCGCGAGCTCGCGGTGCTCCTGCCCGGGTGGGAGATCGAGCCGACGGTCGCGGCCGAGCTGCCCGAGGAGGTGGGCGAGAGGTTCTACGAGAATGCCCGCGGCAAGGCCGAGTTCGGGCGCACGGTCGACCCGCCCGACCGCTGGACGATCGGTGAGGACTCCGGGCTGGAGGTCGACGGGCTGGGCGGCCGGCCCGGGATCCGCTCGGCCCGCTACGCCGGACCGGACGCGACCGACGAGGAGAACGTGGCGAAGCTCCTCGAGCAGCTCGAGGGCGTGACCGGCGAGGGGCGCCGCGGCCGCTACGTCTCCGAGCTCGTCGCCCTCTCGCCCGACGGCGAGGAGCGCCGCGGCACCGGGCTCCTCGAGGGCAGGATCGCCGACGGGCCGCGGGGCTCGGAGGGCTTCGGCTACGACCCGGTGTTCATCCCAGATGGGGAGGAGCAGACGGTCGCGGAGCTCGGCGACCACTGGAAGGCGGGGCACAGCCACCGGGCCGCGCGCCGCGAGGAAGCTGCGGGAAGCAGTAGGCAGCGGGGCTCCGGGACGGTAGATTCCGCACATGCAGCTCTTCTCGCACGACGACAAGGCGACCGCACTCGGTCGCGCGCCGCTCTTCACGAACCTCTCCCGGGCCGATCTCGTCGAGCTCGCGAAGCTGACGGAGGACCTCGAGTTCGAGGAGGGCAAGGTGCTCGCGCGGGAGGGGGAGATCGGCCAGGAGTTCTTCGTCCTCGTCGACGGCGACGTCTTGGTCACCAAGGACGGGCAAGGAGATCCGCAGGCTCGGTCCGGGCGACTTCTTCGGCGAGATCGCGCTGATCTGGGAGTCGCCGCGGCGCACCGCGACCGTGACCGCCGCGACGCCCGTCCGCTTCTTCGTCCTCACGCGCCAGGCCTTCCGAAGCCTCATCGACCACCATCCCGACATCGAGGAGAAGGTGCTCGAGGTGCTCGAGGAGCGCGCGCGCGCGACGGAGTCGGGCGAGATCTAGCCTGAGAATCTCCGTGGGCGCCCCGCTGCGCCCGCGCGTAAGCCACCAGTTCACCTCGGCGCCGAGCACGAGGATGTTCGCCATCACGTAGAGCCAGACGAGCAGGAGCACGAGCCCGCCGTAGGCCTGCAGCGCGATCAGCTCGTTCGACAGGCGGACGAAGGTCGGGAGCACCTGAAAGCTCGCCTGCAGCAGCACCGACGCGAAGAGCGCGCCGGGCAGGGTCTCACGCCAGCTCAGCGACGTGTTCGTCAGCAGCCGGTAGAGGCTCCAGGTGAAGCTGACGAGCAGCGCGGTCGAGACGAGGAGCGCGTAGACGTAGGAGAGGACGCCCTCGGCGACTCCGGCGCGGCTCGCGAGCTCGACGCCGACCGAGGAGATCACGAGCGCGAGGAAGAGGACGACGAGCGAGGCCGCCGTCAGCAGGAGGACGAGGGTCTTCTGCCGGATGAAGGGCCGGTTCGGGAGCCCGTAGACGATGTTGAACGCCGACTCGAGCACGCTGAAGAACCCGAGCGCCGCCCAGAGGAGCCCGATGCCGCCGATGACGGAGAGCTCCGTCGCCTGCTCCTGGATCTCGGTCACAGCGTCGAGGATGTTCTCGACCGAGTTCTCCGGGAAGGCCCGCCGCAGCTCCTCGATCAGGTAGCTCGACTCGTCCTGCTCGCCGGCGAACGCGAGCAGCGAGAGGGCGAGGAAGAGGAGCGGGACGAACGCGAGGATCGCGAAGTAGGCGATCATCGCAGCGAGGTGGGTGCCCCGGTCGGCGAGGAACTTGCGGATGATGGCGTGCACGGCGAGGGAGTCTACGGTCGTGTGTTAGGTTTGCCGCGCTGTGGATGCCGCGCAGGCGCTTGCCGACCTCGTCGAGATCTCCTCGCAGATCGAGTCGGCCGTGCTCGCAGACGGGGATGGATCGGTGCTCGCGTCCACGCTCGGGAACGACGAGCGCTCGCAGGCGATCGCGCGCGAGGCGCAGCGAGCTCCTGCGGGGCGCAGGCGGCCCGGCCGGCGAGCCGACCCAGGTTCAGGTCGCCTTCCGCGAGGGCTGCGTCTTCGTCGTCGCGCGACGGCGAGCGGATGGTCGCGGCCGTCACCGGGCGGGACCCCACCGCCGGGCTCGTCCTCTACGACCTGAAGACCTGCCTGCGCCTCTCCGGGGAGCGGGCGCCTGCGAAGAAGGCAGCGTCGGGCGCCCGCCGCAAGAAGAAGAACGACGAGCCGGAGGCTGCGGATGAAGCGTAGGCTCGTAGCCGCCGGGCTCGCGGTCGGCTCCCTCGCGGGCGCGGCGGCGCTCTGGCGCCGCAGGTCCGGCGCCGGCAAGGACCGCGTTGACGTCTACTTCGCCGACGGCTCGATGGTGAGCTTCACGGAGGGGAGCGACGAGGCGGCCCGGCTGTTCCCGGTCGCGCGCCGGATCCTCTCCCAGGCTCGAAGCTGACCGCGGTCGTGACCGACGCCGAGCTCGCCCGGCGATTCGCGAGCACGCCTACCTGGAGGGCGACTTCCTGCTGCGCTCCGGGAAGCGCTCGCGCTACTACCTGGACAAGTACCGCTTCGAGACCCGGCCCGACATCCTCGCCGCGCTCGGCGAGCGCCTCGCCGCGCTCATGCCGGAGGTCGCGCCGGCAGCGACGCGAATCGCCGGGCCCGAGCTCGGCGCCGTCGCGCTCGCCGCGGCCGCCTCCCTGGCCTCCGGGCTCCCGTTCCTCCTCGTGCGCAAGGAGGCGAAGGAGCTACGGCACCGGGAACCGGCTCGAGGGGGCCTTCGAGGAGGGCGAGGAGGTCTGCCTCGTGGAGGACGTCGTCACCTCGGGAGGCGCCGCTGCGGACGCGATCGACGCGCTCCGCGAGGCCGGGCTCGAGTGCCGCGCGGCGATCTGTGTGGTCGATCGCGAGGAGGGCGGAGCCGACGCTCTCGCGCGCAAGGCGGTCCGGTTGCACCCGCTTTTCCGGGCGCAAGACATCCTCAGCGCCTAGAAAAACCCCGCAAACCCGCATGGTTGCTTGCTATCAGGGGGCTCTGTTAGGGTTGTCGCCGGTTCCCCAGGTCAGAGCAAAAGGACGGAAGGAGAGGGCATGACGAAGGCCCGAGTTCATCGACAAGGTGGCCGAGAAGAGCGGGCTCACCAAACGGGATGCAGCAGAGGCGGTCGACGCGTTCCTCGATTCCATCACCGAAGCGCTCTAGGGTGGCGACTCGGTGTCGTTCACCGGCTTCGGCAAGTTCTCCCCACAGCAGCGCGCCGCACGTCAGGGCGTCAACCCGCGCACCGGCGAGCGCGTGCAGATCCCTGCCGCGACGGTGCCCAAGTTCTCCGCCGGCAGCCAGCTGAAGGCAGCCCTCCGCCGCTAGACCCTCTCCCTCTAAGCGGATTTCACCGGGGGCCGCGAGGGCGGCCCCCGAGTCTTGGTCCGGGATCCAGCCTGGTTGAGAGCGAACATATGTTCGTCTATGGTCTGCGGGCATGCAGCTCGCTTTCGACGCGGCCGACCGGCTCGTCGAGCTCGTCGAGGAGCGGCGCGGGCCGGTGCCTGTCGAGCGAGGCAGCGCGCGTCGCTCTTCGCGCTCGCCCACGCGCCGGCAGGGCTCGCGCGGAGCCTGCTCGAGGACGTCGTCGAGGGCGACGCGCGGCTCGCGTGGCGCGGCGCGTGCGTCGGGCTCGCGGCGCCGCCCGGGCGCGACCTGCCGCTCGAGGCGGCGCGGTTCGTCGTCGTCGACCTGGAGACGACGGGGCTCCGCCCGGCGCAGTCGGCCATCTGCGAGATCGGCGCCGTGCGCGTCGAGGCGCTGCTGCCGGCCGGGACGTTCCAGACGCTCGTCGACCCCGGCGTCCCCATCCCGCCCGTCATCGAGGGGATCACCGGCATCGCCGACCGCGACGTGCGTGGGGCGCCGCGTGCCGGCGCGGCGGTGAGCCGCTTCCTCGCCTTCGCCGGGGAGCGCGCCGTCATCGTCGCCCACAACGCCCGCTTCGACCTGGCCTTCCTCGACCGCGAAGTCGAGTTGCTCACCGGCCAGCGGCTGGCCGCGCCGGTGGTGGACACGGTCGGGCTCGCCCGGCGCCTGCTCGGCGGACGGGTCGCCCGCGTCGGCCTCGCCTCGCTCGCGCACTTCTTCGGGACGTCGGTGCGGCCGTGTCACCGCGCGCTCCCGGATGCGCAGGCGACCGCGGAGATCCTCGTCGCGCTCGTCGGCCTGGCGCAGGAGCGCGGCGCGCGGACGGTCTCCGACCTGGTCGAGCTCGCCGCGCCGCGGCGGCGTCTGGTCTACGAGAAGCGCTCGCTCGTCTTCGGCGCCCCGACACGACCCGGCGTCTACGTCTTCCGGGACGGGCGCGGCCAGGCGCTCTACGTCGGGCGCGCCCGCGACCTGCGGGCCCGGCTGCGCTCCTACTTCCGCTCCGAGCGCCAGCGCCCGGCCGTCGAGGCCGCGCTGGCCGCCGTCGAGCGGGTCGAGTGGCACGTCCTCGGCTCCGAGCTGGAGGCCGCGCTCGAGGAGCTGCGGCTGATCCGCGAGCTGCGCCCTCCCGCGAACGCGCGGGGGAAGCGGGGCGGCCGTGGCTTCTACCTGCGCCGGCGCGGCGAGCAGGTCGTCGTCTCGTCGCAGCCGGGGCCGCTCGGCCCGATCAGGAGCCGGCGGCGGGCCGCGCGGGCGGCTCGCGCGCTCGACCGGGCGACCGACGACGAGCTCGCCAACCTCCTCGCCGGCGCTCCGCTCCCTGCGCTCAGGGCCCGGCTCCGGGATCTCTCCGAGTCCCTTCGCTACGAGGACGCTGCGCGCCTGCGCGACCGCATCTCGTCGCGTTCGAGGAGGTGATCCGCGAGCTCGCCGCGCTCGAGCGGCTCCGCGCCACGGAAGCCTGCCTGCTCACGCCCGGCTCGGCCGAGGGCTTCTCCCGGGCGGTCTTCGTCGCCGGCGGCCGGGTGGCCGACGCGCGCGCGCTGCCGCCGGGCGCCGGCGCCGCGCTCGAGATCCGAGCGGGGCTGGCAGCCGCGAGGGGCGCCGAGCCGTCCGCTCGCGCCCGAGGACGCCGAGGAGCTCCTGCTGCTCGGCTCGTTCCTGCGCCGGCCTCCGCCGGAGCTCGTCGTGCTGCCCCTGGACGAGCGCGCGATCCTTGCCGCACTGCGTGATCCGGCTGCAGCAGTAGCCTAAGAGCCCGCCCCGAACCGAAGCCCTGAGCCGCCGGGCCGCACTGGTCGGCGCGATTCTGCGTCCTCGGTTGCGCCCGTAGCCTCCGGCTACGAACGCGCCCTGCGTCCCGATGTCCGGCCGGTGGGCGGCGTTCCCGCCGGGGACGGCTGCGACCAAGCAGGGCGCCGCGATCGCCCGCAGTCGCGTACCTGCAGGTACGCGCAAGGGCGATCGCGACGATCCGGCGCAGCGTCGCAGCCGCCAGCCGTGGGTGCGCCGCTCGCCGGTCGGGCATCCTGCCTCGCACTCGCCCAGTGCACCCCGTCGGCGAGGCGTCGCTCCGGGACGGGCTCTAAGCTCCTTACATGGCTCAGGAGGTGGAGGCACGGTCGCGCGCCGCGACCGCCGTGACGACGTTCGGCGACCGCGTCGCCGCGGCCGTGGATGCCAAGAGGAGTCAGCTCCTCGTCGGCCTCGACCCCCGACCCGAGCTCCTGCCGGTCGAGCTCCGCGGCGACATCCACCGGGGCCGGGCCTCCGCCGCCGACGCGGTCGGCCGGTTCTGCCGCGGACTGATCGACGCGGTAGCGCCGTACGTCGTGGGAGTGAAGCCGCAGCTCGCCTACTTCGAGACGCTCGGCGCCGACGGGATCCGCGCGTTCGAGGAGGTCTGCGACTACGCACGCGCGGCGAACCTGCTCGTGCTCGCGGACGGGAAGCGGGGCGACATCGGCTCGACCGCGCGGGCCTACGCAGACGCGTACCTCGAGCAGCGGGAGGACCGCCCGCCGCCGGTCGACGCGCTCACCGTCAACCCATACCTGGGCAGCGACTCCGTCGAGCCGTTCCTCGCGGCGTGCCGGCGTAGCGGCAACGGCATCTTCTGCCTCGTGAAGACGTCGAATGCCGGCAGTGCCGACATCCAGGACGCCGCGCTCTCGGACGGGCGCCGCGTCTGGCAGCACGTCGCCGAGCTCGTCGACGGGTGGGGGCGAGGACCTCGTCGGCGAGCGCGGCCTCTCGAGCGTCGGCGCCGTCGTCGGGGCGACCTACCCGCGCGCGATCGGCGAGGCGCGCAAGCTGATGCCGCAGGCGATCCTGCTCCTGCCGGGAGTCGGCGCGCAGGGCGGCACGCCCGCCGACGTTGCGCGTGCGTTCACCAGTGGGCCTGCGAGCGCGCTCGTCCCCGTCTCCCGTGCGGTCATCTACGCCTTCCGCGTCGACGGGGCGGACTGGCGCAAGGCGGCAGCCGCCGAGGCGGCGCGGCTCCGCGGCGAGGTCTGGGCGGTGGCGGGTTGGTAGACCCCGATCGCATCCGCGTCTGGATCGCGCGCCTGGCGGCCCCCCTCGCGTTCTTTTTCGCGGCCACCGTCCTCGTGATCCTCGTCCAGCGCGCGCTCGAGACAGGACGCGGGCTCGGCCGCGACGAACGGTACCTCGACCCGGGAGGCCGACACCGCGCCGACCACGACCGACACCGGCCCCGACCACGACCGGGGTGGCCGGCCCGTGCAGCGCGGCGCACGCTACCGCGTTCGGGCCGGCGACACGCTCGAGTCGATCGCGGAGCGCTGCGACGTCCCGCTGGAGCGATCTGCTCGACCTCAACCCGGACATCGACCCGCTCACGCTGACCCCGGGTACTCGCATTCGGATCCGCCCGCCGGCCACCGAAGTAGTGCCGCCTACGAGAGCGCGCGGCGGCGAAGCGCCCGCGCGGCGTGCACGCCGGCGAGCGCGATCGTCATGACCGGGTTGCCGAGCGTCCTCAGCTCGACCGCGCCGGCCTCGCGCGCTCGCGCGGGCGGCGCGGGATGGTGAGGCTCCGCGGCGCGCTGCCCGAGCGGGAGGATCCGCTCGTTCGTCGCCGCGCTCCTCGCCGCCCCACACGAAGACGCGAGTGGGCCGGAGCTCGAAGCCGCCGAGCCCGCGCGATCTCGACCTGGAGGGATCGCTCAACGCCGCTGACGCGCTCGGGCTTGGTCTCTCTCTGCGCCTCGTCCATCATTCCGAGGATAGCCTGATGGCCGTGCCGCAAGCACGTCGCTCGTCCTCCTGGCAGCGCTCGTCGTCGCTGGCGCTCCTCGCGAGCGCGGTCGCCGCCGGCATCCGCGCCTCCGCCGGTCGCAGGCGCGGGCGGTCGCTCGTCGCCGACGGCCGTACCGGCGACATCCTCTACGAGCGAGACGCCGACACGGCGCATGCCGATGGCGAGCATCACGAAGCTGATGACGGCGCTCGTGACGCTCGAGCACGCTCGCCCGGGGGACGTGGTCACGGTGCTGCCGCGTGCGGTCGCGCCCAGAGGCTCGTCCATCTTCCTGACAGCCGGGCGAGAAGCTCCGGGTCCGCGAGCTGCTCGCGGCTGCGCTCATCCAGAGCGCGAACGACTCCGCCTTCGCACTTGGCTGCGGACGTCGGCGACGGGAGCGTCCGGCGCTTCGTAGAGCGATGATGAACGCGAAGGCGGCCGAGCTCGGGCCTCGACGGGCACGCACTACGTGCGCCCGGACGGCCTGGACGCGCCGGGCCACTACTCGACCGCCGCGCGACACGTTCCGCCTCGCCCGCCTCGCCATGCGCCAGCCGGTCGATCCGCCAGCTCGTCCGCAAGAGGACTGCCGAGATCTCCGCCGAATCGCAAGCTCAGGACGCTGGAACGACCTTCTCTGGACGTTCCCGGGGCCGTCGGCGTGAAGACCGGGCCACACCGACCGCGCCGGCTGGTGCCGAGGTCGCTGCCGCCAAGCGCGGGCCGACGACCGTCTACGCGGTCATCCTCGGCAGCCCGACCCGGGCACGGCCGGAACGCCGATCTCGACGAAGCTCCTGGAGTGGGGCTTCGACCAGTACGTGCGCTTCACGCTCGTCCGGGAGGGCGAGCGCTACGCGACCGCCGCCGTGCCCTTCGCCGAGGACGAGCCGCTCGACCTCGTCGCCGCGGCAGGCGCCTCGAAGCTCGTCCGCCTCGGCGACGGCTCCCGCTTCGTCGAGCGCGTGATCGCGCCGGAGATGGTCGACCTGCCCGTCCGCAAGGGCCAGAAGCTGGGGGAGATCGTGCGTCATGGACGGCGACGAGGAGGTGCGCCCGCACCGATCTGGTCGCGACCCGTGACATCCCGGAGCCGAGCTTCCGCGAGCGCGCCGGCTGGTACTGCGGACCGCGCGCTGGACGAGGCGGGCGACATCCTCTCTTCGGTCATCCCCGGGATCTGATCTGCGCCCGGTCGGCTAGGATCGGTTCAGGTGCCCTCTCCGAACCCAGTCGGATGATCGTCACCGTCACGCTCAACGCAGCGATCGACCGGACGCTCGTCGTTCCGAACTTCCAGCTCGGCCACCGGCATCGCGCCAGCGTCGGCTTCCCGAGCGCAGGCGGCAAGGGGATCAACGTCGCGCGCGCCCTCAAGCGCCTCGGCGCGCCCGTGGTCTGCACCGGCCTCGCCGGCGGGCGCACCGGGACGCTGCTCGTCGAGGAGCTGACGAACGAGGGCATCCTCAACGACTTCGTGCGCATCCGCGCCGAGTCGCGCACGTCGATCGCCGTCCTCGACCCGACCTCGAACGCGTACACGGAGATCAACGAGTGGGGCCCCGAGGTGACGGACGAGGAGCTCGAGATCCTGCGCGAGAAGCTCGCCTACCTCGCCCAGCGGCGCGGAGTTCGTCGTGCTCGCGGGCTCGCTCCCGCGCGCGGTCGACTCCGGTTTCTACGGCGAGCTCGTCCGCGACCTGAACCGCGGCCAGCTGCTCGCCGTCGTCGACTCGGAGGGCGAGCCGCTCCGGCTCGCGAGTCGAGGCCGAGCCGTACCTCGTCTCGCCGAACCAGCAGGAGGCGGAGGCCCTCGTCGGCCACGAGTTCGTCGACGAGGAGGATCTCGCCGCCGGCCTCGACGAGATCGCCGACCTCGGCGCGCGGAACGTCGCTCATCACGCTCGAGCCCGGCTGCTACGCGCTCCTGCGGGAGGACCGCGACGCGAGCTCCGCGTGCGGGCGGAGGCGCCGCGGATCGAGCCCGTCTCGGCGCGTCGGCGCCGGGGACACGCTGCTCGCCGGCTTCCTCGCCGCGCGCGTGAGCGGAAAGCCGTTCGAGGAGGCCGTGCGCTCCGCGGTCGCCGCGGGCGCCGCGTCGGTGCTCGAGGCCGGCGCCGGCCGCTTCGACCCGCGCGAGGCCAGCCGCCTCACTTCGCTCGTCCAGCTCGAGCACCTCGAGCACGTCGCCAGGGTCAGGAGGGCTCGACGAAACGCCGACGTGCCGCCGGCCGCGCTGCTCGCCCCGAGGATGCGCTCAGTCGCGCCCGTAGCCTTGGCTACGAGCGCTCCCTGCGTCCTTGCCTCGGAACGACCATCGCACCCCGGCGACGAGCGACGTTCCGCCAATCCTCCTGGGGCTAGCCACCTTCGCTGGTACGATCGCTCCAAGTTGAGCGTCGAGTTGCGTCAGGACGAGATCGAGCGCCTCCTCGCCCTGGAGCGCAAGTTCGCCAAGGAGGGGCTCACCTTCGACGACGTTCTGCTCGTCCCGGCCGAGTCGGGCGTGCTGCCCGCGCGAGGTCTCGACGCGCACGCGCCTGACGCGCACGATCGAGCTCGAGATCCCGCTGGTCTCGGCCGCGATGGACACCGTCACCGAGGCGCGCGCTGGCGATCGCGCTCGCCCGCGAGGGCGGCATCGGCGTCATCCACCGCAACCTCTCCGTCGAGGCGCAGGCCGCCGAGGTGGACAAGGTGAAGCGCTCGGAGGCGGGGATGATCGTCGACCCCGTAACGCTGCCGGCCGGCGCGCCCGTGGCGGCGGCGCTCTCGATCATGGAGACCTACCGCATCTCGGGCGTCCCGATCACGGACGAGGACGGCCGCCTCGTCGGCATCCTCACGAACCGCGACCTGCGCTTCGAGGACGACACGTCGCGGCCCGTCTCCGACCTGATGACCTCGACGCGGCCTCGTCACCGTGCCGGTCGGCACGACGCTGGAGCAGGCGCGCGCCGTCCTCCACACGCACAAGATCGAGAAGCTCCCGGTCGTCGACCTCGGACGGTCGCCTGAAGGGCCTGATCACGGTCAAGGACATCTCGAAGCGCATCCAGTACCCGCTCGCGACGAAGGACGAGCAGGGGCGCCTGCGCGTGGCGGCCGCGGTCGGCACCGGCCCGGAAGGGCTCGAGCGCGCGGCCGCGCTCGTCGACGAGGACGTCGACGTGCTCGTCGTCGACACGTCGCACGGCCACTCCGTCGGCGTGCTCGAGGCGGTGCGCGAGCTGCGGGAGCGCTGCGACGTGCCCATCGTCGCCGGGAACGTCGCCACGCCGGAGGCCACCGCCGCGCTGATCGACGCGGGCGCCGACGCGGTGAAGGTCGGCATGGGCCCGGGCGCGATCTGCACGACGCGCGTCGTCGCCGGGCATCGGCGTCCCACAGATCACCGCCGTCTACGACTGCGCCCAGGCCGCGGAGCGACACGGCGTGCCCGTGATCGCCGACGGCGGCATCCAGTTCTCCGGCGACATCGCCAAGGCGATCGCCGCGGGCGCGGACACGGTCATGCTCGGCGGCCTGCTGGCCGGCACCGACGAGAGCCCGGGCGAGGTCGTCTTCCACCAGGGCGAGCAGTTCAAGGAGTACCGCGGCATGGGCTCGCTCGGGGCGATGCGCGCGCGCTACTCGAGCGACCGCTACTTCCAGCAGGACGTCGAGGAGGTCGGCAAGCTCGTCCCCGAAGGGATCGAGGGCCGCGTGGCCTACAAAGGGCCCGCTCCGAAACGTCGTGCACCAGCTGGTCGGCGGCCTCCGGCAGGCGATGGGCTACTGCGGCGCAGCGACGATCGAGGAGCTGAAGGAGGCGCGCTTCGTCCGCGTCACCGCGGCCGGGCAGCGCGAGAGCCACCCGCACGACGTGGCCACCGTCAAGGAAGCGCCCAACTACGGGCCCGGGCGGTAGCACTAGATGGGCGAGGTTGTCCCGCTCCCCGTCCCGGAGCCGGCCCCGGAGGAGCGTCCCGTCCTCGTCGTCGACTTCGGCGGCCAGTACTCGCAGCTGATCGCCCGGCGCGTGCGCGAGTGCCGGGTCTACTCGGAGCTCGTCCACCATACGACCTCGCCCGCGGCCATCGCCGCTCGGCGGCCGCTCGCGCTCGTCCTCTCGGGCGGGCCCGCGTCGGTCTACGCCGACGGTGCACCGCTGGCCGATCCCGGCATCTTCGACCTGGGCGTGCCCGTGCTGGGCATCTGCTACGGGATGCAGCTGATGGCCAGGGACCTCGGCGGCCGGGTCGAGCGCACCGACGGCTCCGAGTTCGGCAGGGCGGAGATCCGGGTGGAGCCTGACAGCGAGCTCTTCGGCGGCCTGCCGGCCGAGCAGGTGGGGTGGATGAGCCACCGCGACTCGGTGACCGCCCCGCCGGAGGGCGCGCGGGTCACGGCCGCCTCGCCCTCGACGCCCGATCGCCGGCTTCGAGGACCCCGGCCGCGGGCTCTACGGCATCCAGTTCCATCCGGAGGTGCTGCACACCGAGCACGGCACGGAGATCCTGAAGAACTTCCTCTACCGCGTCGCGGACGCCCCGCCGGCCTGGACGGCTGCTGCCGTAATCGAGGAGGAGACGGCGCGCATCCGCGCCCAGGTCGGCCGCGAGCGCGTGCTCTGCGCCCTTTCGGGCGGCGTCGACTCGGCGGTCGCGGCGCTCCTCGTGCACAAGGCGGTCGGCGACCAGCTCACCTGCGTCTTCGTCGACCACGGCCTGCTGCGGAAGGACGAGGCGACGCACGTCGTCGAGACGTTCGGGCGCCACTTCCACGTGCCGCTCATCCACGTCGACGCGCGCGAGCGCTTCCTCACGCGGCTCGCCGGCGTCACCGACCCCGAGGAGAAGCGCAAGGCGATCGGCGAGGAGTTCATCCGCGTCTTCGAGGAGGAGGCGCGCACGCTCGGCGACGTCCGCTTCCTCGTGCAGGGGACGCTCTACTCCGATGTGATCGAGTCGGGCGGCTCCGGCGACGGTGTGGCCGCGACGATCAAGTCGCACCACAATGTCGGCGGGCTCCCAGAGGTGATGGACCTCGAGCTGGTCGAGCCGCTCCGGATGCTCTTCAAGGACGAGGTGCGCCGCGTCGGCGAGGAGCTCGGACTGCCGGAGGAGATGGTCTGGCGCCATCCGTTCCCAGGGCCGGGCCTGGCGATCCGGATCATCGGCGACGTCACCGAGGAGCGGCTGGAGACCTTGCGCGAGGCGGACGCGATCCTGCTCGAGGAGGTGCGCCGCGCGGGCCTCTACCGCGAGCTCTGGCAGTGCTTCGCCGTGCTGCCCGCGATCCGCTCGGTCGGCGTCCAGGGCGACGAGCGGACGTACGCCTACCCGATCGTCATCCGCGCGGTCACGTCCGAGGACGCCATGACCGCCGACTGGGCGCGCCTGCCTTACGACCTGCTGGAGACGATCTCGAGCCGGATCATCAACGAGATCCCCGCAGTCAACCGCGTCGCGCTCGACCTCTCGTCGAAGCCCCCTGCGACGATCGAGTGGGAGTGACGACCGGCGTCGACCCGGCGTCGTGCCGGCTACCGGCCGACGAGGCGGAGGCCGAGGCGACGTGCCCGCGTTGCGGGGCGGAGATGACGTGGACGAAGGCAAGCTGGCACTGCCTCGCGTGCCGTTACAAGGAAGGCTGCTGCGGCTAGCCCTCCTCGGAGGGTGACTCGCCGGACCAGACGGCGTGGACGGTGAGCCGTCGCCGCGAGCCTGCGGACGATAACGAGGACGAGGGCGAGGGCGGCGGGGACGGGTTCTTCGACTCACCGCTCGGCTGGCTCGTCAGCCTGCTGGCCGCCGGAGTGCTCATCGGCGTCTTCGTGCTGAGCGAGATCGCGGCGGCGGTGATCGCGATCAGCCTGCTCGCGGCCGAGCTGGTCGCGCTGTGGAGGGCACGCGGCCGGTCCTGGCTCGTCGAGGCAAGGGCCGAGGGCGCGGAGCGAAACATGGCCTGGCGCGTGGCGGGCCGCCGCCGGAGCCGGCAGGTGGAGCAGGAGATCGCGCGAGCGCTCGAGCGCGGCCACCCCGACATCGACCCGGCCGGCTCGACCCGCCTGTAGCGGCCACGGCCGCTTCGCCTCGTCTCCGGGGGCCACCCCAGGCCTCCACCCGCTTTGAGCCTAACGAGGAAATCCGCGCGCGTGTGTGACGGAATGTGCCGAAACGGTGCCGCGTGCTCGACGGGGCAGGGGGCGGATAGCCTCGCTCGCGTGAGCCGCTACCGCTGGACGATCCTCGCGCTCGGGACGGTCGCCCAGGCGAGCTACTCCGCCGTCTTCCTCGGGATTCCGGTGCTGGCGCCGCAGCTGCGGGACGCCACGCCGGCGCGCTCTCCCAGTCGTGGAACGGGCTCTCGTTCACGGCCGCGGCCGAGCTGGCCGGCCGCAGCCACGCCGGGGCGGCGCTCGGCTTCCAGCAAACGGCGCTCGCCGTCGCCTCGGGCCTCGCGCCGCCCCTCTTCGCCGTGCTCGTCGAGTCGACGTCGTGGGGGCTCGCGTTCGCGCTTGCCGCCACGCTGCCCCTCGCGGGCGCGGGGTTGATGCGCCGGATCCCCGCCTAGTTGCGCCGGATCCCCTCCTAGTGCGTCGCCACCTCCGTGCGCCGCCGCCGGAGCAGCGCGATGGACAGCGCCACGGCAGCCAGAGCGACAAGCACCCCGCCGACGACCGACCAGACCGGGAAGCTCCCGTCCGTCGAGGCGGACGTCACGACCGGGTCGGCCGACTTCGGGCCGGAAGGCGTCCCGCCGGACGGACCGCCGATGGTGACGGCGGCGAAGCCGTGCGTCTGCGCGCACGGGGCAGGCTCCGTACCCATGCTCGTGAAGTCGTCGTAGACCTCGTAGCGCCAGCTGCCGGCGGCCGGGAAGACCACGTCGGCGACGAAGACCTCGGGATTGTTCGTCCTCCGCGCGGCGAACTCCCTCCGGGCGCCGGTCTCCGTGTTCACGATCGTGACTGTCGGCCGGGCGACGTCCGCGTTCGGCAGCGCGTTTCGCCCGTGCTGCAGGATCGTCAGCTCCGCCGTCCACGTCGCTCCGGGCGCGATCCCCTGCGGAGGCGGGGCGAGCCCCACCGTGGCCATACAGCCCGCGCTGGCGGTGCCCGCCTGAACGAGGACGCCCACGAGTACTGCTGCGATCAGGATTCGTCTCATTGCGATTCCTCCTCTCGCGGCTACTACGCTCGACAGGGGAACGAGGTTCCCGATCTCAGAACTCGTTTCGAGATGACGCCTCGCCGCCGGGGTGCGCTGGGCGAGTGCGAGGCAAGGACGCAGGGAGTGCTCGTAGCCGGAGGCTACGGGCGCGACTGAGGACGCAGCATCGCGCCGACCAGTGCGGCCCGGCGGCTCAGGGCTTCGTCTTGAAACGGGTTCTCATAGGAAGGCGAAGCCGGTAAGCCCCTCCTCGTCCTCTTCGAAGACCTCGACGCGCTCGACGAGCGCACCGCTCGGGCCCCGGTGGACGAAGGCGACGAGCCGCTCGACGGCCTCCGGCGATCCCTCGAACACGGCCTCGACCGTGCCCTCCCATGTGTTCCGCACCCACCCGGCGACGCCTGCCTCGAGCGCGAGCCGGCGCGTCGTGTCACGGAAGAAGACGCCCTGGACGCGCCCGTGAACGACGACGCGTCGCCTCATCGATAGCGCCCGAACCAGGGGATGACGAGCACGGCGAGCAGCGCCGAGAACCCCGCCGCGAGGACGAACGGCAGGCGTGTGTCCACCTCGAAGAGGGGCACGTAGATCAGTGGGGCGATCGCGACCCCGGCGAACTTGAAGGCGCTGTAGGCCGACGTCGCGCCGGCGCGGTTGTCGGGGAAGGACTCGACGGCGATCGTGTTCAGCCCGGCCCACACGAACGTCGACGCGCAGCCGACGCCGAAGAAGACGAGCCCAAGGCTCCACGGGCTCGGCGCGAACACGAGGCCGAGGACGCCCACGGTGCACGCGACCGCGCCGGCGAGCGCGGTGGCCGGGCGGCCGGCGCGGTCGACGACGCTGCCCGCGAAGCGGCCCAGGAGGATCCCGCCGACCCCATAGCCGGCGATCAGGAGCCCGCGCGCGCTCGACCCGAGCTCGAACTCCTCCGCGCCCACGAGCACGAGGACGAAGCCGATCGCGGTGAAGCCGAGGTAGCCCAGCATGGCCTGGGTCGCGAGCAAGGCGATCCAGCGGTTGAGGAGCGTGCGCAGCGAAGCGCGACCGGAGGATGCCTGTCGCTCCGCAGCGCCGAGCGTCTGCTGCGGCAGGGCGAGGACGGCGGACACGACCGCGACGAGCACGAACGCCAGCCGCCACGAGATCTCTCCGAGCAGCCCGCCGAGGAGCGGCGCGAGCATGAGCCCGGCGGTCTGCGCGGCCGCGAACGTCCCGACCGTCCGGCCCAGCACCTGCGGCGCGACGACCTCCGAGAGCGCCGCGAGCAGGATGGGGGAGAGGAACGCGTTGGAGGCTCCCATCGCCGCGCGCGCGAGCAGGAACGTCCAGATGTCAGGGGCGAAGGCGCAGGCGAGGGCGGCGAGCCCGAACCCGACGTACCCGGTCCGGACCACGCGCCGCGGGCCGAGCCGCTCGGCGATCGTTCCCGAGACCAGCTGCAGCACGGCGAAGGGAACCATGTAGGCCGTGATCGCCGCCGCCACCTGGCCGAACGACGCCCCGAGGCCGTCGGCGACGTTCGGGATGAGAGCGACGAGCATGGCGCCGCCGAAGGGCCCGAGGAAGCCTCCGACGTAGAGCGGAAACGTGATGCGGCGCACGCGGCGGAAGGCTACGCGCCCCCACGGCGTCCGCCCGCCGTTACCGCGTCGTTATCGGGGCGCATTACGCTTAGCGACGATGTCCGTCTCGCGCGAGCACCTCCCGATCAAGCGGAACACGGCCCTTCTCTCGGCCTCGCTGGCGGCCAACTCCGGGATGCTCCAGCTGTCGGCCGCGGTCGCGTCCCTGACATTCGTCCTCGTGACCGGCGTGAATGGCCTCCTGGGCCTGGGGCCGGCCATCGTGCTCGCCTCCGGGGCGCTCGCCGCGCTCCCCGCGGGACGCGCGATGGACCGCTTCGGCCGTGTGCCGGTGCTCGCGACCGGCTTCGCGATCGGCGCGGCCGGAGGCGGGCTGGCGGCGCTGGGAAGCGCCTTCGAGTCTCCGGTGCCGGTCTTCGCCGGGCTGGTCTGCGTCGGCACGGCGAGCGGGACGGCGCTGCTGGCCCGTGCGGCCGCCGGGGACATGTACCCGCCCGAGCGCCGGGCGCGCGGGATCGCGCTCGTCCTCGTCGGGGCGGTCTTCGGGGCGATCCTGGGACCGGCGGTCTTCAGCCCGCTCCTCTCCGGGCGCGAGCTCGACGGCGACTCGCTCGCGCTCCTCTGGCTCGCGGGCTCCGTGTTCATGGTCGTCGGCCTCGTCCTCGTCCTCTTCGTCCGGCCCGACCCGAAGCGCATCGCCGAGCTCCTGGCGGTCGGCACGCCCGCCGCCGAGCCGCGCCCGCCCGCGCCCCTGCGAGAGATGCTGGGGCGGAAGGGAGTCGTCCCGTCGATCCTGGCCGCCCAGGCGAGCTTCGGCGTCATGGTCGGCGTGATGACGCTCACGGGCGCGGTCGTCGTCGACCACCACCATCACTCGGGCGAGGCGGTCTTCCCGATCATCGGGGCCCACGTGCTCGGCATGTACGCGCTCGTCCTCGTCGTCGGCGACGTGATCGACCGCATCGGCCGCCCGCCCGCGCTCGTCGGCGGGCTGACGCTGATGGCGATCTCCGTGATCAGCCTCCTCTGGGTCGAGAGCGTGCCGGCCACCGCCGTGGCGCTCTTCGGCATCGGCCTGGGCTGGAGCCTTTCCTTCGTGGCCGCGACCGCCCAGCTCGCGGACTGCTCGGCGCCCTGGGAGCGCGGGAAGCTGCTCGGCTTCAACGACCTCCTCTCGGGGATGACCGGCGCGAGCCTCGCGCTGCTCGGCGGCTACGCGCTCACGGCGATCGGCGTGGCGGCGCTCGCGATCGGCGGAACGGTGCTGGTCGTCGCTCCGGCGCTCTGGATCGCGCGCCGCGGCCTGAGCCCGCCCATCGAGGCGAGCCCAACCGGCGCCGACTGACGGCTGCTAGAATCCGCCCTCGGCGGACGCCTTGTCCGCCCCTTTTTCTGTGTGATGAAGACCTATTCCGCCAAGCCCAAAGAGATCGAGCAGCGCTGGTATGTCGTGGATGCCGAGGGTCAGATCCTCGGGCGCCTCGCGACCCGCATTGCCGACACCCTGCGCGGCAAGCGCAAGCCGCAGTACACCCCGCACATCGACACCGGGGACTTCGTCGTCGTGGTCAACGCGGAGAAGATCGCGGTGACCGGGAACAAGCTCGAGCAGAAGCGCTACTACCGGCACTCGGGCTACCCGGGCGGCATCCGCTCCCGGACGCTCGCCGAGCAGCTCGAGCGGCGCCCGACCGAGGTCATCCGCAAGGCGGTCAAGGGCATGCTCCCGCGCAACCGCCTCGCGCGGCGGCAGATCACCAAGCTGAAGGTGTACGCGGGCCCGAACCATCCGCACGAGGCCCAGAACCCGCAACCGCTCCCGCTCGACTGATGGCCGAGATCGCTCAGTACCGGGGAACCGGCAAGCGCAAGACATCGGTCGCGCGCGTGATCCTGCGCCCCGGCGACGGCGGCACCTGGATCAACGGCCGCTCGCTCGAGTCCTACTTCCCGCGCGAGGCGCTGCGCACGACCGCCACCGCTCCGCTCCGGGTCGCCGGCGTCGACGGGCGTTTCGACATCCGCGCGCGCATCCACGGCGGCGGGTCGAGCGGGCAGGCCGGCGCGCTTCGACATGGCATCGCCCGCGCGCTCGTCGAGGCCGACCCCGAGCTCCGCAGCGTCCTCAAGCGCGAGGGCTTCCTGACGCGCGACGCGCGCATCGTCGAGCGCAAGAAGGCCGGCCTGCACAAGGCCCGCAAGGCGCCGCAGTTCTCCAAGCGATAAATCCGTGGCCCGGCGCCTGTTCGGGACCGACGGGGTCCGCGGTGTCGTCGGCGCGGACCTGACCGAGGAGCTCGTCGAGCGCCTCGGCCGTGCGTTCGCCCGCTGGAGCGGGGGCGCCTCGCGTGCTCGTCGGGCGCGACACGCGCGCCTCGGGCCCCGCACTGGAGCGCGCGCTGGCCGCGGGCCTGGCCTCGGGCGGCTCCGACGTGGCGCTCGGCGGCGTCCTCCCGACCCCGGCGGTCGCGCTCCTCGCCGAGGAAAGCGGCGCGGTCGTCTCGGCCTCCCACAACCCGGCCGAGTACAACGGCGTGAAGCTCTTCCGCGGCGGGTGGAAGCTCGACGATGCGGAGGAGGAGGCCATCGAGGCGCTGCTCGACGGCGATGGCGACGGCGACGGGGGCGCGGCCGGCCAGGTGCGCGAGGCCCCTGGGCTGGCGGGGCGCTACGTCGACCTGGTCTGCGAGCGCTTCGGCGCGCCCCTGGCGGGCCTGCGCGTCGTCCTCGACTGCGCCAACGGCGCCATGTCGGAGGTCGCGCCCGCGGCCTTCGAGCGTCTCGGCGCCACGGTGACGGTAGTCGGGGACAAGCCCGATGGGACGAACATCAACGACGGCTGCGGCGCGACCGACCTGAGCTTGCTTGCGCGCGTCGTGCCCGAGCAGGGCGCGGCCCTCGGCGTGGCCTTCGACGGAGACGGCGACCGCATGCTCGCCGTCGACGCGGCCGGTCGTGAGATCGACGGCGACCAGATCCTCGCCGTCCTGGCGCTTCACCTGGGCGTCGAGCTGGTCGCTGTGACGCAGATGACGAACCTCGGCTTCCATCGCCTGATGGAGGAGAGGGGCATCCGGGTCGTCACCACCGACGTGGGCGACCGCTACGTGCTGGAGGCCCTCCGCGCCGAGGGCGGCGTCCTAGGCGGCGAGCAGTCCGGGCACGTCCTCTACCTCGACGGCCACGTGACCGGGGACGGGCTTGCGGCCGGCCTTCTCCTCTGCCGGGCGGTCGTGGAGGAAGCGCCGCTCGCGGAGCTGGCCGCGGTCATGCCCCGCTACCCGCAGGCGAAGGCGAACGCCCGCGTGCGCAGCAAGGACATCCCTCCGAGCATCCTCGCCGAGGCCGAGCGGCTGGCCGCGGAGCTGGGCGGCCGTGGCCGCATTCTCGTGCGCCCGTCGGGCACGGAGCCCGTCGTACGGGTGCTGGCGGAGGCGGAATCCGAGGAGGAGGCGCAGCGTCTCTGTGGTACCATCCTGGCCTTCGTCGAGAGAGAGCTCGGCTAGGACGCACAGCCGGGCTCGCTTCTTTTCATCTCGTTTTTCGGAACGGTCGGTCTCTACGGTACGTCGAAAGCAGAGAGAGTCGGGTCGGGGCTCCGGCGGGTAGGGGGAGGAGGGGTTTTCGAGTGTGCGGGATCATCGGATACGTGGGCTCGAGGACTGCGAAGGACCTTCTGCTCCAGGGTCTCGAGCGGCTCGAGTATCGCGGGTACGACTCCGCCGGTCTCTGCCTCATCGAAGACGAGGGCCTCGACTACGTCCGCGCGGTCGGCAACCTCGACCAGCTGAAGGAAGCAGCGGGCTTCAACGGCTCGCTCGCGACGACCGGCGTCGGCCACACGCGCTGGGCGACGCACGGGAAGGTCTCCTACGAGAACGCGCATCCGCTGACCGGCTGCGTCGACGACGAGGTCGCGGTCGTGCTGAACGGGATCGTCGAGAACTTCCGCGAGCTACGGGAGTCCCTGATCGCCGACGGCCACTCCTTCAGGTCGGAGACGGACGCCGAGGTCGTCGCGCACCTCGTCGAGCGCCACTATCGAGGGCGACCTCGCCGAGGCCGTGCGCCTGACGTACGCGGAGCTCGAGGGCCACTTCGCCTTCGTCGTCATCCATCGCGCCCATCCCGACATGCTCGTCGGCGCGCGCCTGCAGTGCCCGCTCGTCGTGGGCGACGGGGACGGCGGAGATGTTCCTCGCCTCCTCCATCGCCGCATTCCTGCGCGAGACGCGCCGCGTCAAGCTGATCGAGGACGGCGAGGTCGTGGCGATCACGGCCGACGGCGTCCGCTTCCTCCCTGTCGACGGAGGCCCCGCCCGCGACCGCGACTACATGGAGGTCGACTGGGACGACGAGGCGGCCGAGAAGCAGGGCTACGAGACGTTCATGCTCAAGGAGATCTACGAGCAGCCCCAGGCCGTCGCCGACACGATCGGCGAGCGCGTGCGCGGCGGCCGGCTCGAGCTCGAGGACATCGGGCTCTCGGAGATGGAGATCCAGAACCTCCGGCGCATGGTCATCCTCGCCTGCGGCACCGCCTACCACGCCGGCGTCATCGGGCGCTACGTCGTCGAGGAGTGGGCGCGGCTCCCCTGCGAGCCCGACATCGCGAGCGAATGGATCTACCGGAACCCGGTGCTCGCCAAGGACACGCTCGTCGTCGGCATCTCGCAGTCCGGCGAGACGCGGGACACGGTGCAGGCGCTGCGCCTCGCCCGCGAGAGCGGCGCGCGTACGCTCGGCGATCACGAACCTGATGGGGACGCAGATCACCCGCGAGGTCGACCGCGTCCTCTACACCCGGGCCGGGATGGAGACAGGCGTCGCAGCGACGAAGACCTTCACCGCGCAGGTGACGCTGCTCTACCTGCTCGGGCTCAAGCTCGCGCAGGTGCGTAAGACGCTGTCCGAGGACGAGATCGAGCAGCCTGCTCGCTGAGGTGCAGGCGCTGCCGGCGAAGATCGGCGCATACCTCGACGGCGACCACCCCATCGAGGAGATCGCGCAGCCGCCACTACCAGAAGCCGTTCTTCCTCTACCTCGGGCCGCCACATCGGCCTGCCGGTCTGCCTCGAGGGCGCGCTCAAGCTGAAGGAGATCTCCTACATCCCGACCGAGGCGTACTCGGCCGGGGAGATGAAGCACGGGCCGATCGCGCTCCTCGACGAGGAGACCCCAGTCGTTGTCGTCGCCACCGACTCGCACGTCTACGACAAGGTCGTCTCCAACATCCAGGAGGTCCGGGCGCGCGGGGCGGAGGTCGTCGCCATCGCGACCGACGGGAACGAGGACATCCAACACCACGCGGACGACGTCGTCTACGTGCCGCAGGACGCACCCGTTCCTCCAGGCTGCCCTGGCCGTCATCCCGCTCCAGCTGATCGCGTACCGGATCGCGCGCCTGCGCGGCATGAACGTCGACCAGCCGCGCAACCTCGCGAAGACGGTGACAGTCGAGTAACCCCTCTCGGCGAGGAGCCGAGCCCTGAAAAGCCGAAAGCTGGCAACACGTAGTGTCATTCACGATTGAACCGACCGGGCGATCCGGCCCGTAGACGGATGTAGCGGTGGGCGTCGTCGTATTCGTCGAGCCGGTGAGAACGTCCCGCACGTTCGAGGCGGCGATCGAGAACCTCCTCGAGGGATCGAGCGTGCGAGGCTCCGCCTGGACGACCGGCTGCCCACGGAGGAGCAGCTCGCCGGCCAGCTGGGGATCTCCAAGCCGACGCTGCGCCAGGCCCTCCGCGTGCTCGAGCGCAGCGGCCTGCTGAGGGTCCGGGCGGGCAAGGGCGGCGGCATCTTCATGGACTCCGAGGTCGTGCCCGTGGACGCGATCTCCCACAACGTCGCCGTCGAGGCCGACGAGGCTGTCGACGTCCTCCGCGGGCGGCGGGTGCTCGAAGGCGCAGTCACCGTCATGGCCGCGCAGGCCGCGACCGAGGAGGACTACGCCGGCATCGAGCGCACGAACGAGCTCCTGCGCCGGAACCTCGGCGACCGCCCGCGGGTCATGGGCGCCAACGCCATGTTCCACCGCGCGGTCATCCGCGCCTCCCACAACAAGACGCTTCAGAGCGCGATGCGGAACTTCGAGGCCGAGCTTGCGCCCATCCGGGACTCGTACCAGGGCGGGCGCGAGAACGACGAGGAGACGCTCGCCATCCACGAGCGCCAGGTCGACGCCATGCGCCGGCAGGACATGCAGGAGCTCGCGGCGGTGCTGGACGAGCACTTCCGCATGCTGGAGGTCGAGTTCGCCGGCGCGCTGCACCGACCGTGGGAGGATCTGTTCGGCAAGGTCGCCGAGCAGACGCTCCGGCTCGGCTCCGCGCCGCCCGCCTGATCGCTCAGGTCGACGGGGGATGGGCCGGCGCCGTCGGGAGGTGGGTCGACGGCGCCGGCCTGGGGGACGGGCTGCTCTAGGGGGTCGCCTTCGGCTTGCGGAAGAGCGTGACGCCGAGGGCGATGAGGCCCGCGGCGAGGCCCGGCGATGCCGAAGATCAGGGCGACGGTCGACATGCTGTCGTCGTCGCCGTCGGTGCTCGCGGCGGGAACCGCGGAGGTCTCGTCGGTCGCGGTCTCCTCGGTCGCCGGGTTCTCGGCGGCGGCCTCCTCGGTCGTGGTCTCGGCTGGAGCTTCCTCTTCTGCCGCCGGTTCGGTCACTGCGACTTGCGGCGCCGGCGTCTCGGCCTCGGGGTCCGGGTCGACCCAGCGGACGACCTCGCCGCTCGAGTATGTCTGGAGCGCAGGGAAGAGGACGCGTTCGCCCGGGGCTCCTCGGGCACTCTGGAAGCTGAGCCCGAACTCCTCGAACTCCCCGGCTGGATCTCGCCTCGCCGTCCAGGTGACGCTGGCGATGCGCTCCGTGATCTCCTCACCGAAGACCTCGATCGGCTCGTCGAGGGTTTCCATCTCGACACTCTCGTCCAGCCCGGCTTCGGCTGGAAGCTCACGAACGTCAGGCACCTCTCGGAAACTGGACACTGACCTCGGTCGTGCTCGGCGTTGTCGCGCTCGTTCGGCACGCGCACGTCGAAGCGGGCGAAGCCCCCGGCCTCCCATTCGCCCGGGTTCATCGTGACGTGTGCGGCTGCCGCTGCCGGAAAAACAACACCGGCGACGGCCAGGCAAGCGATCAAGCGTCGTAGCACTCTGGATCAACCCCCTCGGATGGGTACGGTGATCGTCTCTGTCAACAGGTCGAACTCGCCCATGAGGGCTTCGATGCGGAGCTCCCAGTCCCCGGCGATCGAGAGCGACGCGCCCTCGACCACGTAGGACCCCGGCTCGGCCGGGATCGGGCTCCGCCGTGAAGTCGAGCGGCCCGATCTCCTGGCTGGGCAGCGAGGCCGAGACGCTCACCTCCGAGACGTCTCGGCGGTCTCCATGAGCATGATCGTGATGGTGTTCTGGCCCGGCGCGGCCGGGTCGACCGTGACCATGGCCTCCATGTCGCCGAGCTGGACCGAGCCCTCGAACGGCTCGTGCGCCGCCGGCATCTCCGTGTCCGCCATGGCCGCGTGCTCGTCGGCCGCCATCTGCATCTCGATCATCCGCGCAGGCTGGGAGTTCACGAGCACGGCCGTGACACCAACGATCACGACCATGATCGCCGACCTCGGCCCCGGCGGTCCGCAGGAAGCGCCGCCGCTCGAGGACGGAGGCGACCCCCGCCTTCAGGCGCGGCACCGCGTAGCGGTTGTTGTACGCGCCCAGGGCGAGGAGCGGGACGACCAGCAC
The DNA here is from genome assembly GCA_963794055.1 of uncultured Actinomycetes bacterium. Lineage (GTDB taxonomy): Bacteria > Actinomycetota > Thermoleophilia > Gaiellales > Gaiellaceae > JAIBJN01. The sequence goes on along the minus strand of CAWCCL010000016.1, from coordinate 50,452 downwards.
GATCTTCGTCAGCACCAGCAGTCCGTACTGGTTGTCCCAGAGCGCGCTCCAGGTGCGCAGCTGGAGGTAGGCCGAGATCGTCCCGCCCACGAGCAGGACGACGACCGACCCGACCGCAAGGTTCGAGAACCGCGGCACGGCCCGGGTCGCCAGGGGCCAGCGGTCGGCCTCGGCCATGAGGAGCGCGATCATCAGGAAGCCGAGGCCGCCCGTCCACATGGCCGCCGAGATGACGTGGAAGATGTCGGATACGAGCCCGAGCCCTCCCAGCGTCCTCGCGTGGCCCGAGAAGGAGGGCGTCAGCGACAGGCCTGCGCTCAGGGCGAGCGTCAATGCCGTCAGCGGCCGCCTGTCGCGGCCCTCCGAGTAGCGGAGAGCCAGCGCTGTGAGCGCCAGCGTCGCCGCCAGAGCCGACTGGATGAGCAGGACCTCGCCGTAGTCGGTCTCGAGCACCGACGTGAACAGGCTCCACGAGAGCGCGTCGACGAGGCTCAACCCCCCCGCGGTCGCGCCCTGGAGCAGGATGTTGACCAGCGGGACCAGCGCCAGCGCCCCGGCGAGGGCGGCGAGGACGCCGTAGAGCCGGCGCCGGACCCGCCACGCGGCGCTCGGAAGCGCCAGCACGAGGACCACGGAGCCGCCAACGACGAGAAGAAGCAGGGCGAAGGCCAGGAACCGCCCTGTCGCGAACATGACGTCGACCACCTGCGACGTGCCGGTGAGCGAGTCGATCGACACTCCGGCCGCCTGGACGCCACGCTCCAGGACATGGAAGACGAAGGCCCCGGAGATCGGATCGGAGTCGGCGGAGACCACGCGCCAGGCCACCGTGTAGGTGCCGGGCGCGAGCTCCGAGTCGATCCCGACGGCCACCTCCTTGGGATCGGGCTGGCTGACATCGCCCCCGTCCACCTGCCGCCCCTGGCCGTCGAACACCCGCAACGAGCCGAGCGACGGGTTGACCGGCTCGTTGAACTCGAGGACGACCTCGTCCGGCGACTTGGGGACGACGACGTCGTTCCCCGGCTGCGTCCCGATGAGCACCGAGTGCGCAAGCGCGCCCGGGGCGAGCGCGGCTGCCACCGCGAACGCCACGACCATCGCCGCGATCAGGCGGCCACGGCGAGCTGCACGGGCCCAGCCTTCGAGGCTCGGCCGCGAAGCCGCACGGTCCATCTCCCGATCTCTCTCCCAGGCCGGCCCTTCGACCTGGTCCATGGCCTTCCCCTCTCTTCTCGTCGGAACTACGCCTGTCGGCGTGCTCCCGGTTTGCCTTGTTCAGGCCGCGAGAAGAGGCGGGCCGCGCTGGGTGTGGCCGAGGTCGAGCGTGAAGGCCCGGGCGCGGCTCGCGCGCGGGCGCGGGTAGGCGCTAGGCGGCGGTCGAGGCGTGAGCGCGGCGGCCGGCGCGGCGAGCGCGCGGGCGAGGCCGGCGGCGAGCCAGAGGACGCGGCGGGCGAGGCCGACGGCGACGAGCGCAAAGGGAATCTGCACGAGCAGCCCGACGAGCGCGATCGGCGCGATCGCGGAGAAGCTCGACGCGCCGCCCGAGCCCGTGGCGAGCGTGTGGCCGACGAAGCCGAGAACCGGGACGAGCCCGAACAGCCAGAGCGAGCGCACCGAGGTGGCGTGCCAGCGCTTGCCGAGAACGGCGCCGGCCGCGAGCGGCAGTGCGAGCGCCAGACACAGCGCGATCGAGGTCGTCAGGTAGCTCAAGTACTGGCTCATGCCCGACTCCGGCATGGCCGGTTCGGTCATGACCGCCCGGTGCGCGCCGGCATGCGCAGCCGCCCACCCGAGGCCGGAGAGGGCGAGCAGCATCGGCACGACGAGGCGTCGGCCCTTCACAGCAGAGACGATGGTAAAGGTGATCTGCTTGTCCGACAAGCTCCACCCGACGGCAGGTTGGGCCGACACAAGGCAGCTCAGTCCTCGTCCGGGGGCCTGCGGAGCCGCTTCGTCCGGCTGCGCACCCGCTTTTCGCCGAGGCGCCGCTCCTTCGAGCCCGCCGTCGGCGCCGTCGGCCGCCTGCGGCGCTCGGTGCGGAGCGCGTCGCGCAGGGCGGACGCGAGGCGCTCGAGCGCGAGCTCGCGGTTTCGCCACTGGCTCCGCTCGTCCTGCGCAACGGCCCGCAGGACCGGGCCGGCTTTCCTCTGGATGCGCGCCTTCTGAGCGTCGGTCAGCGTCGCCGAGGCGTCCACGTCGAAGATCGCCTCGACGCGGGTCTCGGTCTTCTGGGCGTGCTGGCCTCCGGGCCCGCTCGACCTGGACGTCCTCAGCCGGATCTCGCCCAGCGGGATCGTCAGCCCGCGGTGCACGCGAATAGACTCGGGGGGCATGACGGCGATTCTGCTCGACATCGACGGCGTCTTGCACGTGTCGGGCGCGGCCGTACCCGGAGGAGGAGAGGCCGTCCGGGCCCTGAGGGCCGACGGGCATCGCCTCCGCTTCGTCACGAACAACACGACGCGCGCCCGGGAGCGGCTCGCCGACGACCTGCGTGGGCTCGGTGTCGAGCTCGAGACCGACGAGCTGACGACGACACCGGTGGCGGCCGCGGGACTGCTCGCCGGGAAGCGCGTCCTGGCTCTCACGATGGAAGCCGTGCGGGCGGACCTGGCCGAGCGGGTCGAGCTGGTCGAGCGGAATGCGGAGGTCGTCCTGCTCGGCGGCGCCGACGAGAGCGACGAGTCCGGGCGGGTCTTCAGCTACGAGAACCTCAACCGCGCGTTCGCGGAGCTGGACGCCGGCGCGCGCCTCGTCTGCCTGCACAAGAACCGCTGGTGGCAGACGTCAGGCGGCCCGCTCCTCGACTCGGGCGCGTTCGTCGCCGGGCTCGAGTACGCGGCCGGCGTCGAAGCCGAGGTCGTCGGCAAGCCGACACGCGCCTACTTCGACGCGGCCCTCGCCGAGCTCGGGACGGCGGCCGGCGAGGCGGTGATGGTGGGCGACGACGTCGAGGCCGACATCGGCGGCGCGAAGGCCGCAGGGCTGCGCGCGGTCCTCGTCCGCACCGGGAAGTTCCGGGAGGAGTCGCTCGCCGGCGCAAGCCCTCAGCCGGACGGCGTCGTCGCCTCGATCGCCGACGTGCCCGCCTTCCTGCGGGAGGAAGCATGAAGGTCGGCCTCGACCTGATCGAGATCCAGCGCATCCGCGACGCGCTCGAGCGCTACCCGCGCTTCCGCGAGCGCTGCTTCACCGCTCGAGAGCAGGCCTACTGCGACTCGCGCGCGAACCCCGCCCAGCACTATGCGGCCCGCTTTGCCGGCAAGGAGGCGGTCGGCAAGGCGCTCGGCTTCGGCGTCGCGCGGGCCTTCGCCTGGAAGGACGTCGAGATCGCCGGCCGGCCGAAGCCGTCGGTGCGGCTCTCGGGCGCCGTCCAGGCGTGGTCGGTGCGGGTCGGGGCGGGGGAGATCGACCTCTCCATGACGCACTCGAAGGGCCTGGCCGCCGCAGTGGCCGTCGTCGCCCCGCCGGGATGAGCTACGAGCCGCTCTACACCGCGGAGGAGATGCGCGCCGCCGAGGCCGCCTACGCGGGGCCCACGCTGGAGCTGATGGAGCGGGCGGGCAAGGGCGTCGCCGAGGCGCTTCTCCGCCGCTACCCGGACGCGCGCAGCATGGCCGTCTGGTGCGGGACCGGCGCGAACGGGGGCGACGGCTTCGTGGCGGCGGCCGAGCTCGCGCGCGCAGAGAAGGACTGCGCAGTGCGCCTCCTCGGATCGGAGGAGAAGGTCGCCGGGGACGCGGCGGTCACGCTCGCGCGCGCGAAGGCGGCCGGCGTGCCGTTCGTGGACCAGACCGGCCCTGCCGACGTAGCCGTGGATGCGCTCTTCGGCACCGGGTTCTCCGGGACACCGCGGCCGGAGGCCGCGCGGGCGATCGGCGAGCTGAACGCCGGCGCCGCGCCGGTCGTCGCCGTCGACCTCCCGTCCGGTGTCGACGCCTCGACGGGGCGCGTCCAGGGCGCCGCGGTGCAGGCGGCGCTGACGGTCACGTTCCACGCGCTCAAGGCCGGGCATGTCATCGCTCCCGGCCGCTTTCACGCCGGCGAGACGGTCGTGGTGGACATCGGGCTCGACCCCGCGGCGGCGCGGCTGCGGCGCGCGACCGCCGGGATCCTCGACCTGGTGCCCCGCCGGACGGAGCGCGACAACAAGTACTCGGCAGGATCGGTGCTGGTCGTCGGCGGCTCGCGCGGGCTCACCGGCGCGCCGTCGCTGACCTCGGAAGCGGCGCTCCGCGCCGGGGCAGGCATCGTCACCGCCTGCGTCCCCGCCTCCCTCAACCTCGTCTTCGAGCAACGCCTCGTCGAGGTGATGACGAAGCCGTGCGCGGACGAGGGCGGCTCGCTCACGCCGGAGGCGGCGGACGTCGTCCTCGAGGCGGCCGAGCGCGCGGGCGCGGTCGCCCTCGGGCCGGGCCTGGGGCGGGCCGAAGGGACGCGGGCGCTCGTCGGCTTCCTCCTCGACCGCCTCGACAAGCCGGTCGTGCTCGACGCCGACGGCCTTTGGGCGCTCGCGGGCCATCTCGACTGGGTCTTCTCGCGCGACGCGGCGACCGTGCTCACGCCGCACGCCGGCGAGCTCGGCCGGCTCATCGGCAGGCCGTCCGGCTGGGTGAGCGCCAACCGGCTGAATGCGGTGCAGGCCTGCGCCGACGACACCGGCACCGTCGTCCTCCTCAAGGGCGTCGACACCCTGGTCGCCGGCCCCGGCCGGGCACCGGTGGTCGTCGACCTGGGGAACCCCGGGCTGGCCACGGCCGGGAGCGGCGACGTGCTCACCGGCGTGGTCGGATCCTTCCTCTCCAAGGGCATGGAGGCGGGCCTTGCGGCGGCCGCCGCCGCCGCGACGTGCGGCGTCGCCTCCCGGATCGCGGCCGACCGCCACGGGCAGGCGGGGATGATCGCCCGCGACATCGTCGAAGCCCTCTCGCGCGCTCTTTCGCGGTGACCCTCTCGGCGAGGCGGTCCAGGATCTCGATCGACCTCGGCTCGCTGCGCCGCAACGCTGCGTACCTGCGCGAGACCGCCGCGCCTGCCGAGCTGTGGGCCGTGGTGAAAGCTGACGGGTACGGCCACGGTGCGGTCGGCGCCGCGCGCGCCGCGCTCGAGGCCGGCGCCTCCGGCCTCTGCGTCGCGACCGCGCTCGAGGGCGCCGACCTGCGCGAGGCCCTTCCCTCGGCGCGGATCCTCGTCATGGGCCCGCTCGGCAGCGGAGAGGACGTCGTCGCGCGCGACGCCCGGCTGGAGGTCGCGCTCGCGACGCCCCACGTGCCGGAGGGCCTCGGCGTCCACCTGAAGATCGACAGCGGTATGGGCCGCTGGGGGATGACGCTCGCGGAGGCGCTCTCCGTCCCGCGCCGGCAGGTCGTCGGCATCATGAGCCACCTCGCCACGGCGGACGAGGCTGACGACGCGTTCGCGCGGGCCCAAATCGAGCGCTTCCGCGAAGCCGCCGCCGCGTTCCCCGGCGTCACCGCCCACCTGGCCAACAGCGCGGGCGCGCTCCGCTTCCCCGAGGCCCGCTTCGACGCCGTCCGCTGCGGCATCGCTCTCTACGGGCTCTCGCCGTTCGGGGACGATCCCGCGGACCACGGGCTCGAGCCGGTGCTCTCCTGGCGGAGCTACGTCGCCCAGGCCCGGACGCTTCGACCCGGGGGAGAGCACCGGCTACGGGCGCCGCTTCGTCGCGGACGAGGCGACCCGGATCGGCATCGTCCCGGTGGGCTATGCGGACGGCTTCAGGCGCGGGCTCACCGGCACGGAGGTGCTCGTGGGCGGGACGCGGCGCCGCGTCGTCGGCACGGTCTCCATGGACTCCTTCGCAGTCGAGCTCGGCGACGAGCCGGCCGGAACGGAGGTGACGCTCATCGGGGACGGAGTCCTGGCCGAGGAGCACGCGCGCGTCCTCGGCACGATCAACCACGAGATCACGTGCGGTGTGAACAGCGACCCGAGGCGCGCTGAGCGGAGGGTCGTCGATGGATGAGCACATCCGTCGGGCGGTCGGCGACGAGCCGGCGTGGGTGGTCGGCGGCGCCCTCCGCGACGAGCTCCTCGGGCGCGAGCTCGTGGACACGGACGTCGCCTGCGGCAACCCCGAGCTCGCCGCGCGCCTCTACTCCCGCCTTGCGGGCGGCGCCGTCTTCCCGCTCTCCGAGCGGCACGGTGCCTGGCGCGTCGCCTTCCGCGACGGGGAGACGGTGGACTTCACGCCCCTCCACGGGGAGACGATCGAGGATGACCTCGCAACACGCGACTTCACCGTCAACGCCATGGCGCGCCCGCTGGACGGGGGGCCGCTCGTCGATCCCCTCGGTGGCGAGGCCGACCTCGAGGCCCGGCGCCTGCGCGCGGTCGGGCCGGCGATCTTCGAGGACGACCCCTTGCGCCTGCTCCGTGCGGTCCGCCTCGAGGACGAGCTCGGCTTCCGGCTCGACGAGGAGACGGAGGAGCTCGTGCGCGCGGCGGCCGGGAGCGTCGGTGAGCCAACGGGCGAGCGGATCCTCGGCGAGCTCGAGCGCCTCTCCCCCGACGGCTTCCGCCGTGCCGACGAGCTCGGCCTCCTCGAACCGCTCGGCGGCTCGCTCGCCGGTCTCGACCGAGCGGACCCGGCGGACACGCCGGGCTTCATGCTCGTGGCGGTCTTCGGCGAGGAGCTGCGCATGCTGCCCGTCTCCAACGACCTGCGGAGGCTCGCGAACACCCTCCTGAGCGCGAAACGGCCCGCGGACGACTCCCCGCGGGAGATCCACCGCTTCCGCCGCAGGACGGAGCCGTGGGCGGTCTCGGCGCTCGCCTTCCTCGGCGCGACCGACCTCTACGACGCGGTGCGCGCCGCGCGCGCCGCCGACCACGCGGAGCCGCTCATCCGGGGCGAGGACGTGCTCGAGCTGGGCGCTCGAGCCGGGCCCGGAGGTCGGCCGCCTGCTGGAGCTCGTCGCCGAGGAGCGCGCCGTCGGGACGATCGCGACGCGCGCCGAGGCGCTCGACCTCGTCCGGCGCGAGCTGGAACAGGCCGGAGGGTTTGACGATCCCTCCTAGCGCCACTTGATGGTGCAGCCGACGGTCGGCGTCTCCTGCACCGCCGGCCGCGTTCCCGCGAGCGCCGCATCCAGCGCGGGGCGCAGGTACGGGTCGGCGCCGTCCGGATCCCGGTGGTCGGAGTCCGGGGCGCCGTGGTAGAGCAGCCGGTGCTCGGCGTCGAAGACGAACACCTCGGGAGTGCGCGCCGCTCCGTAGGCGCTCGCCGAGGCCTGCGACTCGTCGTAGAGGAACGGGAAGACGAAGTCCCGCTCCTCCGCGCGGCGGCGCATGTCGTCGGGCGAGTCCCCGAGGTAGCCCGCGTTCGCGTTGATCACGAGGAACCCGGCCTGACCGTCGACGTCGCGCGCTGCCGCATTCAGGCGGTCCTCCCACGCGACCACGTAGGGGCAGTGGCAGCAGGAGAACACGACAGCGACAGGCTTCCCTTCGTGGTCCGAGAGGCTGTGCGTCGCGCCGTCGACGCCGGGGAGCGAGAAGGCTGGGGCCGGGATCTCCGAGCCGAAGGGCGGCCATGCCGCCAGGATATAGACGTGCCTGATCTCTACGACGCCGTCGGGCACGGCATGTGGGCCTACTCGAACGCTGCCTTCAGGGTGGACGTGCTCGATCCCGCGAGGATTCGCCCCGGAGCCCGGGACGATGATCGCCGTCACGCACCGGCGCGAGACGGACGTGCCGGTGATCGGCCCACCGCTCTACTTCGCCACGGGCGGGCGGCGGAACACGACGCACCGCCTCCACTTCGCGGCGCGCGACGACATGTTCCTCCCCGGGTTCTTCGCAGGCTTCCCGCCCGACCTGCCTCTGCGGGCCCGGCGCCTGCTCTACCGGGTCGGTGTCGCCCGGTGGCTCCCGGTCGTCAACGTCTTCCCGATCCGCAGCGCGACCGTCGCGCGTGTGGGAGAGGTGCTCGACGCGCGGAAGGAGGAGTCGCTGGGAGACCTGTTGGGGGAGCGCGCCGCCGTCTTCGGGGAGCGCGCCGCGGCGTGCGGGCTCCCGCTGCCGGGTCGCGCGGAAGACGCCCTGCGCGGCGAGTACGCCGACCTTCTCTGGGAGCCGTTCACGCGGGAGGACAGCCAGGGCCTCGACGAGTTCTGGAGCGGCCGCGCGGCCCGGGCCGCCGGCGACTTCCGCACGCTGGTCGAGATCGTGCGCGACGGCAACCTGCTTGTCGTCTTCCCGGAGGGGCGCCCCTCGCCCGACGGCGAGATCGGCCCGATCCGGCCGGGGATCGGGGCGCTCGTCCGGCGCGGCAGGCCGGCGGCCGTGCGCCCGCTCGCGCTGGCCTACGACCCGCTCGTCCGCGGCCGGACGCGCGTCCACCTCGCGCTCGGGGAGCCGGTCCGGCTCCCGCAGGACGACGTCGAGGGCGCGCTCCTCCAGCTCCTCCGGCTGACGATGCCGCTCACCTGCGGCCAGGTCGTCGCAGGCCGGCTGCTGGCCGGGGCGGACGCCGACCTCGTCGGTCTCGAGCGCGACCTCGCGGACGCAGTAGCGGTCGCCCGCGAGGAGGGCCGCCCCGTCGAGCCCGACCTGGCGAGCCCCGAAGGCCGCCGCCGCCGCCTCGGCGAGGCGCTCGCAGCGGCCCCCAGGCACGCCGACCAGCTCCCGGTCCTCGCCCGCGAGTACGCGAGCGCCCGCGGGAGCTAGGAGGACCTCCTACCTGGATTCCTGCGCCGGCTCCCGGCGGCGGCCGAGTAGCCGCGGGAAGGCGGGGCTCACCAGGATCGCGCCCATGAGCGTGACCGGGACGACGGCCAGCGCGTGCATCGTCAGCACGTACGCGGTCGCCTTGTCGGGGTTGACCTCGATGCCCTTGGCGGCCAGGAGCGTCAGGTAGTCGAACGTCCCGATCCCCGCGGCGGTCGCGGGAACGGCCAGCGCCAGGTTCCCGATCCCGGCGAGCAGGAAGTAGGCGCCGACGGGAAGGTCGAGCTCGAACGCGAACTCTCCGACGACGTAGTACACGGACACGTCGGCGAGCCACATCGCCGCCGACGTGCCGAAGATGGCCACAAGCCGCGTGCGCCCCCGGAAGGCCCCGAGCCCGTCGACGAAGTGCGCGGCCGCGCGGGTGAAACGGGTGTGCCAGCGCGGGGGGAACCGGCGCGAGATCCGCCAGGCGAAGCGCTCGGCCCCGTCCGGATCCCGCGCCGCCAGCGCGACGAGGGCGACACCGAGCGCGGCCCCCGAGGAGAGCGCGATCCCGGTCAGCAGCATCGGCCCGCCCTGGCCGATCGCGAGCGCGCCGAAGAGGATCCAGGCCGAGAGGATGACTCCGTCGAGGAGCCGCTCGGCGAACAGCGTCCCCGCGGTCACGAACACCGGCACATTCCGCTCCCGCATCGACTCGATGCGGAGGATGTCGCCGCCCCGGGCCGGGAGGATGTTGTTCGCCCCGCGGCCGACCGCCACGGTCGAGAACAGCTTCCAGAGGCCGATCTGGTACCCCGCGCCTCCCATGAGGTAGCCCCAGCGGACGGCCATGATGACCACGTTGGCGACCACGAGCCCGATCGCCACGACCATCGTCCACAGGGGCAGCGCGGCGATCTCGCTCCAGGCCTCGCCGAGGTCGACCTCGCGTAGGAAGAGCCACAGGAACGCGGCGGTTGCGGCCGTGCCGATGCCGATGCGGACGAGGTTCCGGCGCCACCTGCGCATGTGGCAGGTAAGTATGCGTGCTGGAGTGGGACGGCGGACGAGGCAGGAAGGGCGCTTCTCCGGCCGGCGCGAGGTCGCGATCGGCCTCGGCGTCTACGCGCTCTACCTGCTGGCCAGCCGCCGCAAGCGGGGCGAGGCCGGACGGCTCCGGGCCGTCGTGAACGCCGAGCGCGTGGTCGGGCTGGAGCGCCGGCTCGGCATCCACCTCGAGCCGAGGCTGCAGGAGCTGCTCGTCCCGCACCGGCGCGTGCTCGGCGTGCTCAACGTCGCCTACGTCGTCTCGAACGCGGCACTGACGGTCGGCTGGCTCATGCGCCTGTACGCCGGGCGCCACCCCGAGTTCCACCGGCTGCGCCGCGCGGCAGTGCTGGCCACGCTCGGGTGCCAGCCGGTCTTCTTCCTCTTCCCCTGCGCGCCCCCGCGCTCGCTCGAGGGCTTCGTGGACACAATCGCCGACGTCAGCGGGATCGACCTCGACTCCGGCGTCGTGGCCCAGCTCTACGACCCGCTTGCGGCCATGCCGAGCATCCACGTCGCCTATGCGATCGTGACCGCGGCTGGGGTCGCGCAGGCCACCGAGAGCCCGGTGCTACGGGCGCTGGCGCCGGCCTATCCGCCGCTCGTGGCCGCCGTCGTCTTCGTCACCGCGAACCACTACGTCCTGGACGCCGTCGCGGGCGCCGCGATCGCGGGAGTCGCGTTGCGGCTGGCGCGATGACCTCGGAGGATCCCCGGCTCGCGCGCCTCTCGGAGATTTGCCTCGCGCTCCCCGAGGCGACTCGGGAGCTGACGGGCAAGCACGCCACCTTCCGGATCCGCGGCAAAACCTTCGCGTACTTCCTCGACGACCACCACGGCGACGGCATCGTCGGTCTCACCTGCCGGGCGCCGTGGGGCGAGCCGGGCGCCCTCGTCGCGGCCGACCCGGAGCGCTTCTACCTCCCCGCCTACTTGGGCCCGAGAGGCTGGGTCGGCCTGCGCCTCGACCTCGGCGAGGTCGACTGGGACGAGGCGAGCGACTTGGTGACGGACAGCTACCTCCGAGTCGCCCCGAAGCGCCTGGCCGCGCAGCTGGAGACCCGAGAGTAAGTAACACAGTTTTACTTGGGGGGTTCCGCCGCCGGCGGCGGGCTGAGAGCCTGACGAGCGTTCCCGGGAAGGCCGCCTGGAGGAGGCCTGCGATGCGGTAGGCGCCGAAGACGTACGACTCGGCGCGGTTCCGCTCCACGGCCCTGAGGATCGACTCGGCGACGCGCTCGGGCGGGAGGACGAGGCGGTCGTACCGCGTCCCCTCGAGCCGCTTCTGCGGGAAGCCCTCGGTGCGGACAGGGCCGGGGTTGACCGTGTGGACGCGGATCCCCCGCGGAGCGAGCTCGGCGGCCACGCCGCGCGAGAACGCGACTTGCGCGTGCTTCGAGGCGGCGTACGGCCCGGACGAGCCACCGACCGAGTACACGCCCGCGACCGAGGCGACGTTGACGACGTCGGAGGGCGCGCCGGCCTCCAGCAGCGGCAGGAACGCCCGCAGCGACCACACGCTGCCGAGGTAGTTCGTGCCGATCAGCTGCTCGATGCGCTCCGGCGGAAGGTCGAGGAACCCGCCGCCTCCGGGGATGCCGGCGTTGGAGACGAGCAGGTGCACGGCGGGATGCCGCTCCCCGATCCGCGCGGCCGTCGCCTCGACCTGCCCGCGGTCGGAGACGTCGCAGCTCTCGGCCTCGGCACCGAGCTCCGCGGCTATGCGCTCCAACCGCTCGAGGCCGCGCGCCAACAGGACGCAGCGCCAGCCGCGCGCGGTCAGGAGCCGCGCGCGTGGCGGCGCCGATCCCGCTCGACCCTCCGGTTACGACGGCGACGCGAATAGGCGCAGCGTAGTGAGATTGATCTCCACGGTGTCCTCGATCGGGTCGGCGTACCCGCCGGCCAGCGTGACGCAAACCGGAACGCCGGCGCGCGTCAGCGTGTCGCGCACGAGCGCGTCCCTTGCGGCGAGGCCGTCCTTCGTCAGCGCCAGCCGGCCAAGGCGGTCGCGTTCGTACGGGTCGGCGCCGCCGAGGTAGAAGCAGACGCTCCGGTCTCGAGCGGGCCACCGCCTGGGGGAGAAGCCGCGCGACGCCCTCGAGGTAGGCGTCGTCGCCGGTCCGGTCGGCCAGGTCGAGCTCCAGGTCGCCCGGCACGCGCCGGAACGGGTAGTTGCGGAAGCCGTTGATCGAGAACGTGAACGTCTCGGGTCGTCCATGAAGGCCGCGTGCGTGCCGTCACCCTGGTGGACGTCGAGGTCGACGACGAGCACGCGCTCGACCCGGCCGGCGACGCCGGAGCTCCCTGGTCGTGACGACCACGTCGTTGAAGACGCAGTAGCCGCGCCCCCCGTCCGGCGAAGGCGTGGTGCGTGCCCCGCCGAGGTTCGCCGCGACCCCGTCCGCCAGTGCGGCCTCGCGCGGCCTGGATCGTCGCGCCGATCGCTCGGCGCGCCCGCTCCACCAGCGCGGTCGACCAGGGGAGCCCGAGCGCCAGCTCCTCCCGCCGCGACAGCCCGCCGCGGCCGACGCGCTCGAGGTAGGCGGGCTCGTGGGCGAGCCCGAGCTCGTCGCCGCTCGCCGCCCGCGCATCCTCCACCTCGATCCCAGCGGAGGCCGCGGCGCCCTCCCGGACGAGCGGGTACTTCCCCAGCGGAAAGCGGTGCCCCGGCGGGAGCGGGTAGGTGTAGACATCGTGCGCGAACGCCTTCATCAGTCCCGAGACTAGCCTGGCTCCGTCGGCCGAAGCTGTGGCCAACGCCACCTTGCCATAAGTATAAGAGAGTCGCTATAGTTATGGCACTATGGCTGACAAGCACGTCTCGGTCTCTGAGGCGGCTCAGCGCCTCGACCTTGGGTCGCAACGTGTGCGGGCGCTGATCGCAGACGGTCGACTTCGCGCCCGGCGCGTCGGAAACCAATACGTTCTGGAAGCGTCGGAGGTCGCCTCGTTCAGACAGCGTGAGCGGGTCTCCGGTCGTCCGCTCGGTGCCCGGAGCGCGTGGTGGGTACTTGCTCAGCTCAGCGGGCGTCCCAACGCAGTAGTCGTTTCCCCACGCACGTACTACCGGGTCCGCGAGCTGCTCGGCTCCGCCGAGCAGCTCGTTCGAGCTCTCTCTGCGTCCGAGCCTCGTTCGCAGCGGCATGCCTGGCGTGTGCTGCCCTCTGACCTCGAGAAGCTTCGTCGAGACTCCCGCATCGTCCTTACCGGCATGGCTGCAGACGAGCACCTCATCGATGTGTCGTATCAGCCCGATCTCGACGGACTCGATGCATACGTCAGCGAGTCTCAGCTCGCAGCGCTCGACCGCGGGCTGATGCCGGTGAAGGGGTCGCGCGAGCCCAACCTCGTGCTCCGCGTGCCGAACGGCGGCTCGTGGGTTCTCGACGAATCACGGGCGCCCTTTGCGGTCGTTGCCGCCGACCTCCTCGACCATAGGGACGAGCGGGTTCGGCGGTCGGCTAGAAGGGCCCTCATAGGACCGGCGCGTGGCGATTGAGATTCCGGAGCTCGGAGGCGGGCGCCATCGTCTGTGGTGCGATCTCCTCGATCTCGCGGAAGCCCACCCCGGGCAGTGGACGATCATCGGCGCCCACATGGTGGCCCTCTACGCGTGGGAAGCGGGGGTTCCAAGTCGTCCCAGCGATGATGTCGACGTCCTGGTGAACGTGCGGTTGGTCGTCGACGGCACCGAGCGAATCAGTCGCTTTCTCCAGGAGCGCGACTACGAGCTCGAGGTCAGTGACGCGCGTCTCGCGCATCTCTTCCGACGTGAAGTAGCGCAGGTCGACGTGCTCGCGCCCGACGGGCTGGGAGCGCGCGCAAACATCAGGACGTTGTCGCCCCATCGAACCGTGAGGGTGCCCGGAGGGACACAGGCCCTCGTACGCTCCTCGCCAGTTGCCGTCCGATCGCGAGAGGTCGAGGGGGATTTGCCTCGACCGAATCTCCTCGGTGCGATTCTGGTGAAGGTGCGTGCGATCGAGATTGACGATGTTCCTAATGCTCAGAGGGCCGATGTCGCCCTCCTCCTGCAGCTGGTCGACGACCCTGATCGACTTCGCTCCGATCTGACCCGGACCGAGAAGGGCTGGCTTCGCCGGCACCGCTATCTGGCCGACCCGGCGGATCCACACTGGGATTCGTTCCACGCAGACGACCCGGAACAAGCGGCGCTCGTGTTCCGAAGGCTGGCGGCGTAGTCCCGCGGACGCCGCACCACGCTTCCAGTCGCCTTACTAGACTCCGGACGCTGTGAGCGACCGCTTCGCAGGAAAGACAGGGCTGATTCTCGGCGTTGCCAACCGGCGCTCGATCGCCTGGGGCATCGCGCAGCGCCTGGCCGAGGGAGGCGCCCAGCTTGCCTTCACCTTCCAGGGCGAGCGCATCGAGAAGAACGTGCGCGACCTGGCCGAGACCGTCGCTGCGCCGCTCATCACCCCATGCGACGTCCGCTCCGACGAGGACCTCGAGCGCGTCTTCGCCGAGGTCGGCGAGACGTTCGGCGGGAAGCTCGACCTGCTCGTCCACTCGGTCGCCTTCGCTGACGCGCGCGACCTCGAGGGCCGCTTCACGGACACCCCCCGCGACCGCTTCTGGACCGCGCTCGACGTCTCCGCGTACTCGCTCGTCGCCTGCGCGCGGCTCGCCGAGCCGCTGATGGAGGCCGCCGGCGGCGGCTCGATCATGACGATGACCTACCTCGGCGGCGAGCGGGCCGTGCCGCACTACAACGTCATGGGCGTCGCCAAGTCGACCCTCGACTCCTCTGTCCGCTACCTCGCCTGGGACCTCGGCCAGAAGAACATCCGCGTCAACGCGGTCTCGGCCGGCCCGGTGCGAACGCTGGCCGCGCGCTCCATCGCCGGCTTCCCGACGATGGAGGCGATCGTCGAGGAACGCTCCCCGCTCCACCGCCATGTCGACGCCGACGACGTGGGAGCCGCGGGCGCCTTCCTGCTCTCCGACGAGGCGAAGAACATCACCGGCACCACGCTCTACGTGGACTCCGGCTACCACGCCATGGGTATGTAGGGACCGCTGGCTTCCGTATGGGAGCCTCCCGTTCCGGGAGGGGGCGCGGGCCACCGCTGGCGGAAAGCCGCCGCGCGGCGGGCGCTTCGCCGCCGCCCGCAGTGTGGCCCGCTCCCTGCCGGCGCCAGCGGCGATCCTCGACCCTTTCCTGGTCAACTCCGACAAAGGAGAGCCTGATGATCCAGGACCTGGTGGAAGTAGCTGTCGATGTGCTCATGCCTCCCAGCCGGGGGGCGCTGAACAAGCCGAAGCCCAACACGGTCGCGGTTCAGTTCGGAGGCGGCGTGGCCGCTTTCAGCCGCGGCCTGAACGAGAGCGGCTGGCTCGCCGACGAGGTGCTCGCGGCGGGCGCCTTGCGGCAGGGCAAGCCGCCCTCCATCCTGACCGCGGCCACGGGCCTGGTGCTGCTCCAGTTGGCCCGGCGGCGATCCAAGCTGCTCCCGCGCGAGTTCGTGCTGGCCGCGACCGCGGACCGAGTGGTCGCCTTTGCGATGACCGCCGAGGGCAGCGAGACGACGACGACGGTGATCGAGATCAAGCGCGGCGAGATCGGCTCCTGGCCCCGCGAGCTCGTGCGGGTGATCGACCCGGCCAAGGGTCTCCTCGCGAAGGGCGCGACGCTCGAGCTCGCCGGCGTGGATCGGTTCCCGGTCACCTGGGACGGCGACGACAGCACCGACGTGCTGGTCGACCTCCTCAGCGGCTGAGCAGGAAGACGCGGTGAGGGCAAGCATGTCGAACGAACTAGTGCCGACAGAGCTCCCGATCTGGCCGAGCGGAATCGCGAGGTTCGCCGACGGGATGCTCGAGCTCACGACCGGCGAGGGCGTCCGGGTCGCGCTCCGCGACATCGTCGAGATCGGCGTCGACCCGCCTCGGGCCGGCCGACTGTCTCTGACGCTCGCATATCGCGCGGGCCTGAGCACTCACAAGACGAGTTACTGGGTCGAGCCGGAGCACGAACCGGCACTGCGCCGGTTGGTCGAGACGGTGCAGCGCTCGGCATCAGGCTAGCTCCGGCGAGCGCCGGACGGGAGGGCCTCCGGGTGTCGGAGGCCCTCCCAAATGCCAGCTCAGTACGTCACGCAGTCGAGGTAGTCGAAGCCCTTCTGGGCCGCCTCGAACGGGTTGAACGTCGGGTCGCCGAAGCGCGGGTCGTGCTCGACGACGTAGTACCTGACGGGGCCCTTGGAGGCCGCGAAGATCGTCGGGAAGTCGATGATGCCCTCACCGACTATCTCGATCCTCCCCGGGAACGGGCCCGCCGCCATGTCCTTCACGTGGAACAGCTGGATGCGGTTGCCGTAGCGCTGGAGGAGCTCCACCGGGTTCCCCCCGCCGTTGGTCACCCAGTACAGGTCGAGCTGGAAGACGACGTTCTTCGGATCGGTGTTCGCCATGAGGACGTCGTACGCCGTCCGGTCGCCGAACACGCGCTGGAACTCCCAGTTGTGGTTGTGGATCATCAGGTTCTGGCCCTGCTGCCGCGCCAGCGCGCCGAGCTCGTTGAGGTACTCCGCGTAGGCGATCCACTCGGCTTCGGTGGCGAAGTTCGGCGTAGCCCCGGAGCCGAAGAACTTGAGTCCGAGCGTCCGGTTCTCCTGGAGGATCTGGTCGAAGTCCACCGGGCTCCCCGGAGCGCCGACGTTCACGTGGCGGCCGGACGCCTTCAGCCCGTACTTGTCGAGCAAGGCCCGATACTCCTCCGCGGTCAGGCCGCTGAGTGTGAACGGCTCGACGTTGCGGTAGCCCATCTCGCGCAGGCTCCGAAACACTTCCTCGGTCCGCGCGATGGTTGCCGCGTCGGTGCCGAAGCCGATGTACTCGGCGAAGGTCCAGAGCTGGATCGAGATCTTGCTGTCCGGGACGCCCCGGCCGGCACAGTCGGGCTTCTGTGCGCTCGCGGCGGTGCTCCCGGCGCCGAGGCTGATGAACGCCGCCAGGACGGCGACGACGAGCGCACGCAGGCTCCATGCACGGGTCCTTGATTTGCTCACGATTCCCCCTTTGGTGTCGCGTCTGCTGGGCTGGTGAGGCAGGTACCCACGGCAGGGTCGGCCAAACCGGGCCGCGTCGCCTTCGACGACCTCTGGGCCCGCCGGCTTCTCGGCGAGCTCCACCCGGGGGCCGGCCGCTCGCCCGGGCCGGCGCGCGACGACGCTCCCGCCCTGATTGCGACTTGTATTAGGAGGCGCTAGGTTCCTCCGACCAACCGAGAGGGGTGAGACCATGCGCGCTACCCACATCGTTGCGAGGCTGGCAGCGTTCGGGGCAACCGTCGCAGTTCTGCTCGTCGCTGCCCCGGCCGGAGCGGTGGTCGGCGGTACCACGGACACGGCCAACCGCTACGCGAACGTCGGCGTGCTCCAGCTCCGGGACGGAGCCGACTGGTTCGATTTCTGTTCCGGCACGCTCGTCCGTCCTGACGTCGTGCTGACCGCCGCCCACTGCACGGACTTCCTGGTGGAGGAAGGCCCCGACGGGCTCGGGCCCGACGACCTTCGGATTTCCTTCGACCCGGAGGGGGATGCGCCGTACGCAACCGTCGACCACATCGTGGTCCATCCCGACTGGTTCACGGCAGCGCCGGGGCGGGGCAACTCGAAGCGTCTCTATCTCGCCCCACCGGCCGAGGACATCGCGCTGGTCTTCCTCGACGCCCCGGTCGCCGGGATCGCGCCGGCGCCGATCGCCGACGCCGACTACGTCGCGGGGCTCGACCTGACAGCTGAGACGTTCACCGTCGTCGGTTACGGAGTCGATCGGTTCATCACGGGCAGCCTGCTGGCCAACCACCCGGTCGTCCTCGTCGACGGCGTCCGTAGCTACCGCGATGTCTCGGTGATCACGAAGCACGACGCCTTCCCAGACCGCTTTCTGAAGATCACGCAGAGCGTCTGTTTCGGCGACTCGGGCGGCCCGCTCTTCCACGAGGGGACCGTCGTCGCGATCAATACCTGGACGTTCAGCATGCGCTGCTCGGGTCCGAACCTGGAATACCGCGTCGACTCGCAGGCCGCGCAGAGCTTCCTCGAGGCGAACCTGTAACCGAAGTCTCACATTCCCAGTTCGCGAACCGCCGGAAGGCCGCACTGCGGCCCTCCGGTCTCCTTGGGCATGTAGCGCCGCGCAGGGCGGCGGAGCCGGGGGGCTCCGCCGCCCGGGCGAATCGTCAGTGCGGCCGGCCGGCGCCGGCTCGACGTCGCGGCTCGCGGGGCCTCGTCGTCGTGCGGCGGCTCGATCGTGATGTTCGGGAGCAGGCGGTCGAGCCAGCGCGGGATGTACCACGACTTCTCGCCCAGGAGGGTGAGGAACGCGGGCACGAGCGTCATCCGCACGATCAGCGCGTCGGTGAGGATCGCGATCGCGAGCAGGAGCCCGAACTCCTTCGGGATCCGGTCGGCGCTGAGGATGAAGGCCGCGAAGACGGTGCCCATGATCAGCGCCGCGGCGACGACCACCCGGCCGATCGCCGCGATGCCGTGCTCGACCGCCTCCCGCGTCTGCAGGCCGTGGACGTGCTCCTCCCGGATGCGGCTCATCAGGAAGACCATGTAGTCCATCGAGAGCCCGAACAGGATCGCGAAGGCGATCGGCGGCACGAAGGTCTCGATCGGCCCGGTCCGGTCGAGGCCGGTCAGCCCGAGCAGGTAGCCCTCCTGCACGACGAGCGTGAGCACGCCGAAGCCGACGAACGCGGAGAGGATCGTCGTGATCGCCGCCGTCAGCGAGATCACGATCGAGCGGAACGCCATGGCGAGCACGATGAACGTGACGCCGATGATGTAGAGCAGGAAGAGCGGCATCCGCTCGATGATCCGGTCGGCGATGTCCTTGAACGCCGCCGTCTGGCCCGAGACGTAGGCGACCGCGTCGCCGCCCGCCGTCGCCGCCGGCACGACGTCGCTCGCGCAGCCGGTCGACGAGCTCGTCGGTCTCCTCGTCCTGCGGCGCCGAGTCCGGCGTCACGAAGACGATCGCGACCGTCTCCGCGTCGTTGAGCTGCGGCTCGCCGACGGAGGCCACGCCCGGGAGGCCCTGCGACGCCGTCGTAGATCCTGCTGCGGCGCCTGCGGGTCGCCGTTCACGTCGACGACGATCGGGATCGGCCCGTTGAAGCCCGCCCCGAAGCCCTCGGCCAGCAGGTCGTAGGCCCGGCGGCTGGTCTGCTCCGTGGGCTGCGTGCCCTGGTCGGCGGCGCCGAGGCGCACGAGGCCGAGGTCGACGCCGAGGCCAGGACGACCGACGACAGCACGACGGTGAACACGATCCGCGCGTGCGCGGTCACGAACCGGCCCCAGCGGGCGATCAGGGTCTTCTCGCGGGCCGCCTCCGAGTCGTCGACCGGGCGGAGGAACGGCACCTTCAGCCGGTCGATCTTGTGGCCGAGCAGGGCCAGCACGGCGAGCAGCAGCGAGTTCGCGATCAGCACGGTCGTGAGCACGCCGAGCGCGCTGCCGATCCCGAGCTTGGTCACGAAGTCGAGGCCGAAGAAGGCGAGGCCGCTCACCGAGATGGCGACCGTGAGGCCGGCGAAGATCACCGCGCGCCCCGCCGAGGCGCCCGCCTCGGCCGCGGCGTCCGCGCGGCGAGAGACCCTCGTGCAGGAGCTGTCGGAAGCGGGTGACGATGAAGAGCGAGTAGTCGATGCCGACGCCGAGGCCGATCATCGAGACGAGGATCGGCGTGATCGTGTTGATGTCGGTCAGGCCGGCGAGGATGAACAGCAGCAGGAACGCCGTCACCACCGCCGTCAGCGCGAGCGCGATCGGGATCAGCGTCGCCACGAAGGTGCGGAAGACGATGAGCAGCACGATGATCGCCGCGAGCAGCCCGAGCGTCTCCGACGTCCCCTGCTCGACGGGCGGGAACTCGGCGTCGCCGTTGAACTCGACCGTCACGCCGGCCGGCTCGACCGTCTCGCGGACGGCGTCCTGGACGGCGACGACCGTCTCGCGGTCCTCGTCGTCGATCGTCTCGGTCGAACTGCGCCTCCGCGTAGGCGATGCGCCCGTCGTCGGAGACCGTGTCCTCGCTGAACGGATCGCCGACGCTCTCGAGTCCCGGCCTTGTCCTCGGTGGGCGCGAACTCGTCCGATCTGGAGCCGTGCGATCGCCTCCTCGATCGCCGCGCGGCGCTCCGGCGTGTCGAGCTGCTCGCCTTCGGGCGCGGCGAAGACGACGTTGAGCACGCCGCCCTGCTCGGCCGCGAACTCCGCCTCGATCAGGTCGGTCGCCTTCTGCGTGTCCGATCCCGGGATCTCGAACTCGTCCCGCAGGCTCCCCGCCGACCGTCCCGACGAGGACGACCAGGAGGGCGATGATGCCGACCCACGCGACGACGACGCGCCACGGATGCGTGGCGCACGCACGCGTCCAGCGCGCGAGCGCGCCCGTCGCAGAGTCGTTCGTGGGCCGCGCGTCGGCCCGCAGTAGGTTCCTCCGCCATCGTCTCTCCGCCTCCTTGTCGCTACTGGTTTTCACCTAGAGACCGGCGGACGTCCCGGAAGTAATCGGTCACCGGTCGGGCGATGCTCTTGCGTCTGCCGGACGCCGACCTGCAGACTATCGAGCCGCGTGCGGCGCGCGCGGCGTCAGCTTTCGGCGTCGTCATCCCGGGAGATCGGGACTCTCACGCCGGCGTCTGCTCGCCGCAGGGGAGACGCGTCGGCGTCCCTCGCACCTGGTGCATCGCAGGAAGATCGCGCGTCAGGTTCGACACCACGTTTTCCGACCATCCTGGACTCACCGGTGCCCCTGCCTCGGCTTCGAGTCCACGCGCCGGCGCCCGCTCCGACCGGTAGGTAAGCCTCGTCCCTCTACGGCGCGGCCGCTCCGGCGGCCGCGCCGTAGACCAGGAGGGCTCGGCGGAACGCCGAATCCCCTCCTAGACTCGGACCAGTGGCGAGCCGGCTTCCTGCGTTTCTCCGTCGCCGGCGAGTGCTCGTCGGACTGCAACTCGCGGCCGTCGCCGTCCTCCTCGCGTTCCTGGGGTATGCCCTGCGGGACGTCTGGGCCGACGCGATCCCGCGACTCGCCGACGCCGACCCCGCCTATCTCGCGGCCGCCCTCGGCGTGCTGGTCGCCTACTACCTCCTCTTCGCAGTCGGCTGGTGGTGGCTGCTGGCGGCGGTCGGGATCCGCGTCTCGTACGGGATCGCGTTCCAAGCCGAGATGGCCTCGATGCTGGCCAAGTACATCCCCGGAGGGATCTGGACGCCGCTGGCCCGGATCGTCTGGCTGCGTCGCGCGGGCGGCGTGGACGACACGTCCTTCGTCGTCAGCTCGATCCTCCTCGAGGCGGGGCTCTCGGCCGTGGCCGGCATCCTCGTCTTCACCGCGGGCCTCGCCGCAGTCGAGGCGGTGCAGGCGCCGCTCGTTCCGCTCTTCGCGTTCACGGTTGTGGTCGCGATCCTGCTCCACCCCCGAGTCTTCACGGCGGTCGGGCGCATCGTCTTCCGTCGCTTCGGCGCGCCGGAGCCGCCGCGGCTCCCGTACCGCATCCTGGTCCGGCTGCTCGGCTACTACTCGTTCACGTGGCTCGTGGGCGGGGCCGCGCTCTATCTCCTGCTGCGCTCCCTGGACGCCGACCCCGGGATCGAGACCATCCCCTACCTCGGCGGGGCGGCGGCGGTCGGGGCGATCGTCGCGGTGCTGACAGTGTTCGCACCCTCCGGCCTGGGCGTCCGCGAGGCGTCGATGTACGGCCTGCTCGTCGTCGTCGTGCCCGCGAGCGCCGCACTAGGTGCGACCGTCCTGAACCGGCTGGCCATCACGCTCGTCGAGGCCGCGCTGCTCGGCGGCGCGGTGCTCGTCACCCGCGTTCGCCGGAGCGGCCGGGCCTCACCAGTCCCGGCGGACGGTGAAATAGACGAGCGACCCGAGGATCGGGAAGCAGATGGTGGCGACGACCCAGACGGCCTTCTCGCCGCCCGAGATTCTCGGGTTCCGAAAGACGCTGATCAGCGTCACGACGATGAGGACGAGCGCGACCAGGCCGACGGCCGTATAGAGCCCATAGATCACGCCTAGTTCCCTCCGCTCAGGTGCTCGCGCCAGCCGAGCAGAACGCCGTGCACCGCCGCCGCGCCGACGATCGGCTCGTTCGGGATCGGCAGGCCGACGGGGTGGAGGATGAACGCCCTCGTCTGCGGCCCGCCCATGCCGCCGTGGAACGAGATCAGCTCCTCGAAGGCGCAACCCTCGTCGAGGTCGGGGTCGTAGAAGCTCCCGACCATGATGTCCGCCACGTGGGCGAACCCGTCCGTCCGCTGAAGGTGGCGCGGCGCGTTCGGCGAGAAGCCGGCGAGAGGGTCCTCACCCTCGACCCGGCCCTCGGCGAGGTAGTTCACGCCGCGTGCCCCGAGCGCGACGGCGCCGTGCTGGGCCGAGCGGACCAGCAGCCAGCCGACGTGCGGGTGGCTCCGGAGGGAGGGGAGGAGATCGGGATGGCGCTCGTCCAGCTCCTCGAGCGTGAGCCGCCGCGGCTCCTCCATCAGATAGACGAGACCGAGGTTGCCGGAGCCGAGCACGACGGCGCTCTCGCCGCTGACGTCCTTCTTGGAGCGCTTCTTCGTCTTCTCCTGCGTGCGCCCGGTCGCCTCACCGATGGCATGCCCGACCATGGAGTCCTGCTCGTCGCCGCCGGCCATCTCCGCCACCTGCCCCTTCGAGAGGGAGCGCTCGACGAGATCGTTGAGGCCGTAGCCGTTGCGCTGCTTGAAGGTCGCGCCCTGGGTCTGGCCGTGGTCGGAGAGGACGACGATCTCGTATGGCCGGGGCGCGTAGCGGCGAGCCCGATCGATGCGCCCGAACTGCTCGTCGAGCTTCCGGAGCGCCTCGAGCGTGTCCGCGCGCTCGAGCCCGGAGTGGTGGGCGACCTCGTCGTAGCTCGAGAACGTCGCGTACACGGCGGGGCGCCCCTTCATCATGTCCGTGAGGACGCCGTAGACGATCAGGTCGCGCACGACGACGCACATCGCCGCGCGCATGAAGGGATACAGGCCCCCGCGATGGCCCCGCGGGCGCACGTCCCTCCGGCGCTGGCGCCCGGACGAGGTGATCTCGAGGATCACCTCCCAGACGAAGAGGACGAGCGCGCGCGTGACGTTGAAGCCGTTGGCGAGAAAGGCGCGGTAGCCGGGGTTGGCCTTCTTCTCGGCCTCGAGCCTGCTCACGGTCAGGATCAGGTGGTCCGCCTCGCCCGAGAGCAGGTTGCCGCGGCTCGCGCCGCCGTTTGCGAGCAGCCCGATCCCGGTCGAGTGCCTGCGCTCGATCTCAGCACAGTCGGGTGGCGCCGAGCACGTCATCAGCGTCCCGGTCTCCTTCTCCACCCAGCGGAAGGCCGAGATGTCCTCGTTCGAGCCCAGGAGGATGCCGGCCTGGCTGGCGCCGGTCTGGGAGGAGAGGTCGGTCTCCCACTCGGCCAGCGAGTGCGTGTCCTTCGCCAGCCAGCGGGCCATCGTGGAGGCGTTGCCGTCGCGCATGGCACGCTGGAGGATGGGCAGCGCCAGGCCGTCGATCTCCAGGAAGATGATCCCCGGCTCGTTCGTATCGATGCGCTCGCCGGAGCGGCCGGCGAGCCGCCGGATCACGCTGAGCGAGTACGTGTCGTCGTCGTTCGCGCCGATCACCACCTGGATGACGACGCTCACCGCCGAGGCGAGGAGGGCGACGACGAGGGCGGCCCAGAACGAGTCGAGGTGGATCGCGCCCTCGGTGAGGGCATCTGCGATCAGCAGCATCGCCGCGTTGGCGAAGAGGACGAGGAGGAAGCCGAGCGCGAGCGTGAACGGGAGCCTTAGCGCGGCGATCAACGGCGGCAGCACAGCATTCAGCACCGCGACGATGGCCGCGACGAGGAGGGCGCCCCAGAAGCCCTCGATCGAGGCGCCGGGGGCGATCGCGGCAGCCGCGAGAAGGGCGAGCGCCGCCACGATCCACGAGGCGAGCAGCCGGCCCGGCTTGAAGCGCGGGCGCTCCGGCCGCCAGGCCGGGGACTCGCCGAAGCTGCTCGGAGCGGCGCTCGTCACGCTGCTAGTCGTCGCCGCGGTCGGAGCCGTTCGACTCCGTGCGATGCGGGCGGACGCGGTCGAGGAGGCCTGTGCCCTCCTCCTTGCGCTCGGCCCGCTTGGCCTCCCGCTTCGCCGCGCGCTGCTCCTTCTGCTCCGCGACCTTGACCTTCGCGTCCGTGTACGACTGACCGACGAGCAGCTTCCCACCGGTCCAGCCGAAGACCCAGACGGTGAGGACGATGGCGACGAGGATGTTCCACGCCGTCGTGATGAGCTGCTGCGCCGTCGAGTAGTCAACCGCCTGGGACGTCGGGACGTCGCAGCAGGTGCTCAGGGCCAAGGCGTTCGTGGCCTGGGTGATGCCGACCGCGCCCGGCGTGAACGACACGACGTTCGCGAGGGAGCCGGAGCCCGTCACCCACATCACCGACTCGAACGTGACCGGGATGGCGAAGGCCGCGAGAAAGATCGCGATCACGATCAACTTGCACGTCCACGACAGGAAGGAGGGGAAGAAGACCCGGGAGAAGTAGCGCCTCGGCTGGGAGAGGATCACCCCGCCCTCCTTCGCCTGGGCCCAGAGCTTCTTCACCTGCTTCCAGAAGATGCGGCCGAGGAGGACGAGCAGGAAGACGATGCCGGCCACGATGCCGACGGCGAGTGCCGGGTGGTCCGTGAGGTTGCCGAGGTTCTCGTCGAAAGAGCCCGGGACGGAGAGGAACAGGTAGAGGTAGACGAACGTCCCGGCGATCGTGAAGAAGATCTTCTGCACGAGGTAGGCGGCGATCGCGCCGGGAAACGAGCAGGCGGGGATGATCGCCACGAACATGAGGAGCGTCACGAACGTGCCGATGTTCGCGGGCAGGAAGTTGTTCATGGCCACGCCGACCGCATAGGCGGTCAGGATCGGCGGGAACGTGACCTCGCCGGGGTACGCGGCGCTGAGGATGCCGTAGTACGAGACCGCGGCGAAGGTCGTCACCCCTATCTGGAAGAGGAGCCCTGCGGCGATGTAGCCGGCCGGGACCGCCTGGATCTCGTCCCACAGGTCCTGCAACCAGCCCACGACGTCGATCCCGAGAAGATGGAGGACGACGACGACCACGACCACCCCCACCAGCCAGGTCGCTACCTTGACGAGCCTCCGCTTGCGGGACGGATCGTCGAAGGGGAGGACGCGCGAGTGCTTCTCGGCCGCGGTGTGCGAGCTCACCGGCTCATCCCGGCTCGGGTTCGGGCTCGGGCGCCTCCGCCTCCGCCGCGGCCGCCGCTTTGGCCCGGGCGAGGTCGGCGCTGATGTGCACCGCGGCCGACGTGAGCGGCGCGGCCGAGGACGAGCCCGACCATCCCGAAGAGCGCGCCGGCGCCGATGGTGACGATGAGGACGACGAGCGGGTTCAGCCCCAGCGTCGCCCCGAACGCGATCGGCTGGAGGATGTTCTGCAGGAGGCCGTTGGCGAGCAGGACGATCACGAGCATGATGATGGCGTCAGTCGTCCCTTCGGAGCCGAGCGTGAGCACGACTGCGAACGCGCCCGCGACGAACGCCCCGATGTACGGGATGTAGGCGGTCACGAACGACACGAGGGCGATCGTCCCCGCCAGGGGGACGCCGAGCACGATCGCCCCGATCCCCACGACCGTGGCGTTGAAGGCGGCGACGATGGTGACGCCGCCGAAGTAGCGGCGGAGCGAGACGATCACGTTCCCCGTGATCGTCTTCGCCACGGGCTCCTCGACGCCCAGGTGGCGGTTGACCCACGCGCGCATCGAGGGGCCGTCCTTGAGGAGAAAGAAGAGGCTGAGGGCCGCGAAGGAGAGGCCGAGCGCGAGCGACGCAAGGCCCTGGATTCCGTTTGCGATCCCGTGGATGAGCGTGGACGCGCTCGTGGAGACGTCGTCCTTGGTCGTCTCGCTGGCGCTCGAGGCGCCCGACTCCTCGACGCCGGCATCCGTCAGCCAGCCTTCCGCTTTCTCGGCGGCGTTGCCGGCGGTCGATCCGATCTCGTCGGACTGGGACGTGATGCCGCCGATGACGAGGACGACGATGAACACCGCGATCGCGATGAGGCCGAGCAGGACGATGGCCGCGCCGGCGGCCCGTGGGACCCGGTGCCGCTTCAGCCGGCTGACGACCGGCGAGGCGACACAGGCGACGACGAACGCCGCCAGCACGGGCTGGGTGATGGCCGACGTCGCGCCCAGAAGCACGACGAGGCCGACCAGAAGGGCGGCGACGCCGACGAGGAGCCACGAAAAGAGCCCGAGGTCGCGAAGCCACCGCGGTGCGGCGAAGACGGCCGACAGCGCATCGATGTCGACCTGGACGACTTGGTGCTCCTCCTCGGGCCGCTCAGGCCGAGCCGATTCGTCCCGCTTGTGGCGGAAGCCCGGGATGTTCACGCTCGTCCTCGCTGCTCAGTGTGCACGGGGCGACGCTGAGGGAATGCGCCGACCAAGTCAAGTCCTTGGCGTCGACATGGCCAGAAGATCGCATGCGCACCGGTCGGTCGCTTGCACGGTCCTGCTCCGAGCGCGGGCGTTATCGTGCCCTCGTGGTGATCCGGCTCGCTCTCCCCGACGACAGCCTCCTCGGACGAGAGGAAGCAGCCGCCCTGCCCGCCCACGACGAGGCCAGGCTTCGCGTGCCCGTGCCCCGGCCGGGCAGCGTCCCGAGGACCGCCCTCGTCAACCGGCTGCGCGCTTCCGGCTCGCAGCCGGTCGTCACGCTGCTCGCCCCGGCGGGCTACGGGAAGACCACGGTGCTCGCGCAGTGGGCGGCCAGAGACGAGCGGCCCTTTGCCTGGGTCACCGTCGACGACGACGATCCTGCCGCGCTGTGCCTCCAGATCGCCGCGGCGCTCAGCCGGGTCGAGCCTCTCGACGCCTCCGTCCTGTGCGCGGCCCGGCCGCTGGCCCTGGCGTTCTTCTCGCTCGAGCACCCGGTCGTGCTGATCCTCGACGGCGTTCAGCTCCTGCGCTCGAAGGCCTGCGCCGACGTCGTGGCGGCGCTCGCCGACCACGTGCCCGACGGCTCGACGCTCGTCCTCGCCGGCAGGGCCCTGCCACGCGGCCCGATCGCGCGCCTGCGGGCCGCCGGAGGACTTTTCGAGGTGGGGCCCGCTGACCTGGCGCTGAGCCGGCGCGAGGTCGAGCTGCTGCTGCGCGGCCTCGGCGTGGAGCTCGCGCAGGGCGACCTGGACGAGCTCGCCGACCGAACCGAAGGCTGGCCGGCGGGCCTCTATCTCGCCACGCTGGCGGCCAAGGACGAGGGTGTGGCCCCCGAGCGGCCGGTCGCGGTGTCCGGAGACGACCGCTTCGTCGCGGATTACCTGAACTTCGAGTACCTCTCCCGCCTGAGCGCGAAGGATGTGCGCTTCCTCATCAGGACTGCGGTCCTCGAGGAGATGTGCGGGCCGCTGTGCGACGCCGCGCTCGAGACCACCGGCTCGACGCGCAAGCTCGAGTCACTCGAGAAGGCAAATCTGTTCCTCGTGCCGCTCGACCGCCACCGCCGGCGGTACCGCTACCACCGCGAATTCCGAGACTTCCTGCGAGCAGAGCTGGAGCGGCGTGAGCCGAGGCTCGTCTCGGCCGTCAACCGGCGCGCCTCCGCGTGGTGCGAGGCAAACGACGATCCGGAGGCGGCCATCGCCTACGCGCACGCCGCGGGGGACACCGATCGTCTCGCCCGGCTCGTCGGAGCGCACACGCTCGCCGCCTGGGCGGCCGGCAAGCGCGACCTGGTGGAGGCCTGGCTGGGCTGGTTCGACGAGTCCTCCGGCCTGGAGAGGTATCCGGAGATCAGCGTCCTCGAGGCCTGGGTGCACGCGCTGCGCGGCCGTCCCGCCGCGGCCGAGCGCTGGCTCGCCGTCGCCGAGAGCTCCACGGTGGAGCGGCCTCTGCCCGACGGCAGCGCGTCGATCGAGCCGTGGCTCGCCGTGGTTCGAGCCACCCTGTGCCGGGACGGCGTCGAGCGGATGCGCTCAGATGCCGAGACCGCGCTTCGCGAGCTGGGGCCGGCAAGCTGCTGGCGCCCCGGGGCGCTGCTCCTGCGCGGCGCCGCGCACTTGCTCTTGGGCGAGGACGATCTCGCCGACGGAGCGATGGCCGAGGCGGCCGAGGGGGCTGAGAGCATCGGGGTGACTCCCTCCCGCATGGTCGCCGTCGCCGAGCGCTCCATTCTCGCCGCCGCCAGAGGCGACGAGGCCCGAGCAGGAGAGCTGGCCGCCCAGGCGCGCCGGCTGGTCGAGGAGCACAAGCTCGAGGACTATGTCAGGAGCGCGATCGTCTTCGCGGTCTCCGCCCGGCACGAGGTGCAGTGCGGAAACCTGGATCAGGCGAGGGCCGAGCTCGGAAAGGCGCGGGCTCTGGGTTCGCAGCTCAGCCGGGCGCTCCCCTGGTACTCGGTGCAGGCCGCCCTGGAGCTTGCCCGGGTCCACCTGACCCTGCTGGACGTGCCCGGCGCCCGCGCGTGGCTGGCAGACGCAGACGAGATCCTCCGGCAGCGCCCCGCGCTGGGGATCCTCGTCGCTCGGCGGGAGGAGCTCGGGGCGGAGGTCGACCGGCTGGCGAAAGCGCACGAAGGGCGCGCCTCGACCCTGACGGGAGCCGAGCTGCGCCTGCTCCCGCTGCTTGCGACGCACCTGTCGTTCCGCGAGATCGGCGAGCACCTGTACGTCTCGCGCAACACCGTCAAGACGCAGGCGATCTCGGTGTACCGCAAGCTCGGCGTGTCGGGTAGAAGCCAGGCGATCGAGCGAGCCGTGGAGCTCGGCGTCGTCGACGCCCGCGCAGGCGTTCTCCCTCAGCCCGATTTCATCCGCACGGGGTGATGCATCTCCGCCCCGGCTCGGGTGGAATGGTCGGGTTGCTGTGGAAGGTCTCGCAGACACCCTCTGCAAGCTTGCGATTCACGATGACTCATACATCGAATCGGTCTTGGCGCACGGCTTCCGCGACACGGAGGCCTCGGGGCTCGACGCGCGGACCCAGGCCCTCGTGCGCGTCGCCGCACTGGTCGCCGTCGATGCGACTCCCTCCGCGTACATGTGCGCGATCGAGTCGGGAATCGCCTCCGGCGCCTCCCCGGACGACATCGTCGGCGTGCTCGTCGCGCTCCTGCCCTCGATCGGCTCCGACCGCGTCGTGTCGGCGGCGCCCAAGCTCGGCCTCGCCCTCGGCTACGACGTAGACGAGGCGCTCGAAGAGCTGGACGAGGCCGAGCTCCCTCGAACCTGACGACCGTGGAGGAACACGTGAGGGAGATCACCGAGCGGTGAGCGAGGCGGCCGCAGCCGCGCCGTCGGCAGCTCCCAAGCGGGCGGGGCTCGTCCTGATCTCGCTGATCCTGGTGGCGGCGGTCGCCAACCTGAACCTGTCCGTCGCCAACGTCGCCCTGCCCGACATCGGCGAGGCGTTCGACTCGTCGCAGACGACGCTGAACCTGATCGCGGTCGGCTACTCGCTGGGCCTCGCCGCGTCGGTGCTCTGGCTCGGCGCGATCGGGGACCGGTACGGGCGCAAGCTCCTGCTCGTGCTGGGCATGGTCCTGTCCGTCCCGGCCTCCCTGCTGGCTGCGTACGCGCCGTCGGACGAGGTTCTCTTCGCCGCCCGCCTCCTCGGCGGGCTCTCGGCGGGCATGGCCTACCCGACGACCCTCGCGCTGATCACCGCGCTTTGGTCGGGGCCGGGACGCACGAAGGCGATCGCGCTCTGGTCCGCGATCGGCGGCGGTATCGCGGCTCTCGGGCCGCTGGTCGCGGGCGCGCTCCTGGAGGAGTTCTGGTGGGGATCGGTCTTCCTCGTCACGCTTCCGCTCGTCGGGGTCGCCCTGCTGATGGCCGTCCTGTTCGTGCCGAGCCACGTCAACGAGACGACCGATCCCGTCGACAACCTGGGGGGCATCCTCTCGGTCGTCCTGGTGGGGACACTGATCCTGGGGATCAACTTCGCCCCTGTGCCGAACCTGGGCGCGCTGGCCCTCGGGTTGCTGGCCGTTGCGGTCGCCGCGGCCCTCGCATTCCTCGTTCGGCAGCGCCGCGCGCGGAACCCGCTCTATGACCTCCAGGTCGCGCGCCGCCCTACCTTCTGGGTCGCCGCGTGCGCCGGGATCATCGTCTTCGGCTCGCTGATGGCCGCAGCGTTCGTCAGCCAGCAGTACCTGCAGAACGTGCTCGGCTACTCCACCGTCGAGGCCGGTGCGGCGATCCTGCCCGCGATCGTCTTCATGATTCTTGTCGCACCGCGCTCGGCGAAGCTCGTGGAGGCGAAGGGCGCACGGTTGACGCTTCTCTTCGGCTATGTCTTCCTCCTTCTCGCCTTCCTGTCGATGCTGCTCCTCTGGCAGGAGGACAGCCCTTACTGGCAGATCGGCCTGGCCTACATCTTCATCGGGGTCGGCGTCGGCCTCGCCGGGACGCCTGCATCGCACTCGCTCACGGGCTCGGTCCCGGTGCGGCGGGCCGGCATGGCGTCGGGGACCGCCGACCTGCAGCGTGACCTGGGCGGTGCGCTGCTGACGTCGATCTTCGGCGCGCTCCTCGCGGCGGGGTACGCCTCTGCCATGGGCGCCGCGATCGCGGCCGTCCCCGAACGGGCAGAAGGTCACCGAGAGCACACAGAGCCAGCTCCAGCTTTCCTTCTCGAGCGCGGAGGACCTGGCGGAGCAGAATCCGCAGTACGCGAGCGAGATCACGGCGGCCGCGAAGTCGTCGTTCCTCGCAGGGCGACGAGTGGGCCTACACCGCCGGCGTCGCCGCCGTCCTGCTCGGCGCGGCGCTCGTCTTCTTCCTCTTCCCGAAGAAGGAGGAGGAGGGGCGGCTGCTCGCTCGCTACCACGCAGAGGACACGAGAGGCGCGGCCTGATCGAGAGGCCACTCCCTGACGAAGTCCTCGCCCTTCCACTCGCAGCGAAACGCGCACGTTCGGTCGGTTCGATCGATCGCCCGCACCACCGTCCCCTCGACTTCCCTTCCCTGCTCGGGAAGGGTCGATCAGCACGACATCCCCCATCTCGAGCCGCTACACGACGTACTCCATCGCCATCAGACGGGTGTATTCACGTGCGGAATGTCGCGCGAGACGCACGGATGACGGAGTTCGGCTGCGCGATTTCATCCGCACGGGGTGATGCGCATTCGAAGAGACGCTGCGCAAGCTCGCGGCGGCCACCAGGCCGTCAGCAGAGAGAAGACCATGGAAGGAGCGATGAAATGACCGAATACGAAACCCCGAGTCGTATGCCGCCGAGCGAGGCCGTCGGCGGCTACGTGTTCGCCGGCGTGATCTTGATCTTGGTCGGCGTCTTCCACGCGATCGCTGGTCTCGTAGCGATCTTCGACGACGGGTTCTATGTGGTATCGGCGAACTACACCTTCAATCTCGACACGACCGCCTTCGGCTGGGTCCAGCTCATCGCCGGGCTCCTGGTCCTCGCCGCCGGGTTCGCCCTCTTCTCCGCCGCGACCTGGGCGCGCGTCGTGGGCGTCTTGTTCGCCTCGCTGAGCGCGATCGCGAACTTCTTCTTCATTCCCTACTACCCCTTCTGGTCGATCCTCATCATCGCGCTCGACATCTGGGTCATCTGGGCATTGACGCGTCACGTGGAGAAGGTGCAAGAGCTGTAGACGGCCGAACGCCCTGCAAGTCGTCGCTCCTGCCCTGGGGCTCCGAATCTGCAATTGTCCCGGGGATGACGACGACGATCGTGGTCGGCTACGACGACGAGGACGCGGCGAAGCGCGCACTCGATCGCGCGCTCGAGGAGGCGAAGGCGTCCGGCGCGGAGCTCGTGGTCGTGTCCGTCGTGGAGCTGCCGCTCGACCCGGAAGGGCCGCAGAACTTCGGCACGCTCGACGACAGCCCCGCCCGGATGATCCCGCTCGTCGTGCCGGACGAGCTCCAGCCCGTGCTCGCGCACGCGCGGGAGCGCGTCGCGGCAGAGGGTGTTAGGGCCGACTTCCTCTGGGCCGCGGGGGACCCGGCGAACGTGCTCGTCGACGTCGCGCGCGACCGTAAGGCCTCCCTCGTCGTCGTCGGCACTCACCATCACGGTTTCCTGGCGAAGCTCGTCGGCGCGGACGTCGCCGGAGAGGTCAAGCGCCACGCCGGCGCCGACGTCCTCGTGGTTGAGTAGCTCGCCGCCCGTTTCATGCCACCGGGGTGATGCCCGGGCAGAGTCGGGACAGTTGGATGGAGGACGTCGACCATTATCGGAATGGAGCGTGAGCGCAGTGGCTGCTGAGGCGATCGACCGGACCAACCTCCCGATTCGCCGGAGCGCCTGATGTGCAGGCTCTTCGGGCTGAGCGCGTCCCCCGAGCGGGTGCACGCGAGCTTCTGGCTCCTCGACGCGCCTGACAGCCTCGTCTCGCAGAGCCATCGCAACCCCGACGGCACCGGCCTCAGCTTCTTCGACGCCGACGGCACTCCCGTGCTCGACAAGGAGCCGCTGGCGGCCTTCGCGGACGCAGGCGTTCAGCCGCGAGGCGAGACACGTCAGCTCGACGACCTTCGTCTCGCACATCCGCTTCGCGACGACCGGGGAGCGCACGGTCGAGAACACGCATCCCTACGCCATGGACGGGCGGATCTTCGCGCACAACGGCGTGCTCGGCGGCCTGGAGCGGCTCGAGGCCGAGCTCGGCGACGACCTCCGCTCGTGCACGGGCAGACCGACTCGGAGCGCTACTTCGCGCTCGTGACGAAGGAGATCCGGGCCAACGGCGGCGACGTCGGCGCGGGGATCGCCGTCCGCCGCGGGCTGGATCGCCGCGAACCTGCCCGTGTACTCGATCAACTTCGTGCTCGCAACCGAGCACGAGCTCTGGGCTTTCCGCTATCCGGAGACGCATCGACTCTTCGTCCTGGAGCGCCCGGCCGGGGGTCACCGCGACGACGAGGCGCTTCGCCACGAGAGCGCCGAGCTGCGGGTGCACTCCGACCACCTCGCCGACCATCCAGCGGTCGTCGTCGCGAGCGAGCCGCTCGACGACAACCCGGAGTGGCGCCTGCTCGAGCCCGGCGAGCTCGTTCACGTCGGGCCCGACCTGGCTGTCTCGTCGAGGATCGCCGTCGAGCACCCGCCCGCGCACGTCCTGCAGCCTCACCACCCCACCGGCCAGGAGAGGAGCTCCGAGTGACACTCAGGCATCCGAAGGCGGCCGGCGGGCCCGAGCCAGGATCTCGCCGTCGCCCCGATCTTCGCGCTCGAGGTCGACCGAGATCCCGCGGCACCGGCTGCCCGACGGCGAGCTGCCGCCCGACGTCGCCTACCAGATCATCCACGACGAGCTGATGCTCGACGGCAACGCGCGCCTGAACCTGGCGACGTTCGTGACCACCTGGATGGAGCCGCAGGCGCAGACGCTCATGGCCGAGTGCTTCGACAAGAACATGATCGACAAGGACGAGTACCCGCAGACCGCAGAGCTCGAGAGCGCTGCGTCAACATCCTCAGCCGGCTCTGGAACGCGCCCGACCCCGACCAGGCGACCGGCTGCTCGACGACCGGGTCGAGCGAGGCGGCCATGCTCGGCGGCCTCGCGCTCAAGCGCCGCTGGCAGCAGCGGCGCAAGGCCGAGGGCAAGCCGAGCGACTCGCCGAACATCGTCATGGGCATCAACGTCCAGGTCTGCTGGGAGAAGTTCGCCAACTACTGGGACGTCGAGATGCGACTCGTCCCGATGGAGGGCGACCGCCTCCACCTCTCCGCCGAGGAGGCCGTGAAGCAGCTGCGACGAGAACACGATCGGCGTCGTCGCCGGTCCTCGGCTCGACGTTCGACGGCTCCTACGAGCCCGTGCAGGAGATCTGCGCCGCGCTGGACGAGCTCCAGGCGAGCACCGGCCTCGACGTCCCGGTCCACGTCGACGGCGCGTCCGGGGCGTTCGTCGCGCCGTTCGTCGACCCCGAGCTCGAGTGGGACTTCCGGCTGCCGCGGGTCGCCTCGATCAACGCCTCCGGGCACAAGTACGGGCTCGTCTACCCCGGCGTCGGCTGGGTCGTCTGGCGCGACGCCGAGGCGCTGCCCGAGGACCTGATCTTCTGGGTCAACTACCTCGGCGACAACATGCCGACGTTCGCGCTCAACTTCTCGCGGCCGGGCGCGCAGGTCGTCGGCCAGTACTACAACTTCCTCCGGCTCGGCTTCGAGGGCTACCGGCAGGGTGCAGGCGTACGCGCGCGACGTCGCCGACGAGCCTGTCCGCGCGGATCGCCGAGCTGGGCCCGTTCGAGCTCCTGACGAAGGGCGACGAGCTGCCGGTCTTCGCCTTCACGCTGAAGGACGGCGATCGACAACTTCACGGTCTTCGACGTCTCGAACGCGCTGCGCGAGCGCGGCTGGCTCCTGCCGGCGTACACGTTCCCGAAGAACCGCGAGGACCTCGCGGCGCTGCGGGTCGTCGTCAAGCGCGGCTTCAGCCACGACATGGCCGACCTGCTGATCGCCGACCTCAAGCGGCAGCTGCCGCGGCTGCAGAAGCAGCCGGCGCCGGTGCACGACAGCACGACCGCCGCGGGCTTCCACCACTAGGGGCCACGGGTGATCGGCGGCCGAGCGGCTTAGGGTAAGATCCCCATGGAACTCGTCTGGGCCTTCCTGCTCGTCGCCGGTGCGACCGCGGCGGCGATCACGGCGCTGCTGCTCGTTCGCCGCCGCGCCCCGGACGGAGGGTACTTCAACGACGGCGACCGCGCCGCAGGCATCTTCGGCGTGCTCGCCACCGGTTTCGCGGTCCTCCTTGGGCTCATCGTCTTTCTCGCCTTCGAGAGCTACGACCAGTCGAGACGGGCGCGGAGACCGAGGCCCTCGCTGCTCGCGCAGCAGTTCGAGACGGCGCAGTTCATGCCGGCGGACGTTCGCTCGGAGCTCTCCGGCGAGCTCGTCTGCTACGGACGCTCGGTCGTCCCCCAGGAGTGGCCGAGGGCCGAGGCGGGCACGCAGGGCGACCAGATCAACCCGTGGGGAGTCGAGCTGTTCAGGACGCTGAGGACTGTCGACCCCGAGAGCCCCGCCGAGCAGGCCGCCTATGCCAAGTGGCTCGACCAGACGTCCGATCGCGAAGCAGGCTCGAAGCGACAGGATCCACGGAGCGGAGGGCGTCATCCCGTGGCCCCTCTGGCTGGTCCTCTTCCTGTCCGCAGCCGCCATCTTCCTCTTCATGATGTTCTTCGCCGACAGCGGCGAGCCGGCGGTCGTCCAGGCCGTGCAGATCGGGACCGTCGTAGCGGTGATCACCGCCACGCTGCTCCTGATCAACTTTCTCAACAGTCCGTTGCATTCCGGCGTCGGCGGTGTACGGCCGGTGGCGATGGAACGCACTCTCGACATCCTCGAGCAGGCGGCGCGCATCACGAACGAGACCGGCGCCCTTCCCTGCGACGCAACCGGGGCCTAGGAGGGTTGCGAGCCCGTGGGCGACACGGCGTCGCGAATCCTGCTCTTCGCGCTCGTCGCGGGCGCCAGCCCGATCGCGATCGTCTCGACTCTGGCGGTTCTCACCAGCACGCGGGGGCGCACGAACGGGATCGCCTTCCTCGTGGGGTTCCTGCTCGGCCAGTCGGCCGCGTTCCTGGCGGCGTTCCTGGTCGGATCGGCTGCGACGACGGACCGGGAGGAGAACGAGCACGTCGCCGCGGCGCTGGAGCTCGCCTTCGGCGCCGCGCTGCTCGCCATCGCCTGGCCCGAGCGGCGGCACGCGCACGGGACGGGCGAGCGGTCCCTCCAGGACCAAGGCGCTCCTCGCCCGGCTGAGGGGGCTCCGGCCCGGGCACTCCGTCGCGCTGGGCACGCTCCTCGGCGTCGGAGGCGTGAAGCGCCTCAGCATCACGATCGTCGCCGGCGCCACGGTGGGCATCGCCGACCTCCTGCTGTCGAAGAGGTCGCTCTGGGCGCCCTCTACGTGGTGGTCGCGGGCGCCCTGGTGTGGCTCCCGGTCGGGGTGTACCTCGTCGCCGGCGAGCGCGCAGACGACTGGATGACGAGGGCGGAGGACTGGCTAACGACCAACGAGCGGCGGCTCACCTTCTTCTCGACCGTCCTCTTCGGCTTCCTGCTCACCAGCGACGCCCTTGTCCGGCTCCTGTGACGCCGATCCATCCCCTATCGTTGTGCCGTCGTGGATGAGCTAGCGGCATTCCTTGCGATCCTCGCCGCGATCTTTTTCGCTCTCGCGGCGACGCTCTGGCAGCGGGCCTCGATGGACGCCGGGGTCGAGCCCGGGCGACTCCGAAGGCGTTGCTCAGGCTGTTGACCAGCTGGGTCTGGCTGCTCGGCCTCGGCGCCCAGGTCGTCGGCGTCGGCCTCCAGGCGGCGGCGCTCGACCGCGGGCGGGTCACGATCATCCAGCCACTGCTCGTGACCTCGATCGTCTGGGCGCTCCCGCTCGGCCACTTCCTGACCCAGCAGACGATCACCCGGCACCATGTCGTCGGCGCGGCGATCATCGTCGTCGGGCTCGCCGTCTTCGCGATCGTCGGTGATCCCGCCGCCGGCGTCGACAACGCGCCGACGTCGGACTGGATCTCGGCGCATCTTCGTGTTGCCGTCGGTCTGTGTCGCGCTCATGCTCTTCGTTCGGCGCGGCGGCCCGGGGACGAGGGCGGCGGTCTTCGGGGCCACCGCCGGCATCCTGTACGGCGTCTCGGCCACGCTGATGAAGCCGGTCGTCGAGGAGTGGCACGCCGACGGACTCGGCGACGTGCTCGCCGACTGGCAGTTCTGGGTCATGGCCGTCGCGGGGCTCGTCGGCTTCTACCTCCAGCAGGTCTCGCTCGCGACCGGCCGGTTGGTGACCTCGGTGGCGACTGTCTCGGTGGCCAACCCGGTCGTCAGCGTCCTGCTCGGCGCGCTCGTCCTCCAGGAGCGGCTCGACAAGACCCCGCCGTGGCACGCGGTGGTCGCGGTGGGCGCGCTCGCGGTCGGCGCTGCTCGGAGCGATCGTCATCGCATCGGCCTCGGAGAAGGAGCCGGAGGTCGACCCGGCGCCCGCTCAACCCGCGCTGCGCGGCTGAGGCCGCGGCCGCAGGAGCCAGGCGCCGGCGAGGAAGCAGACGGCTCCGAGGAAGGTGAATGTGTTCGTCGCCTGCGTGTTCAGGAGCTCGCCCGTGTCCGGGACGACCCAGGATGCGACGGCGGAGATTCCGAAGAAGACCGAGCCGAGCATGTTGAGGGCGGCGATCCTCCAGGGCGTGTCGCGACGGCCCCAGACCGGGTACAGCGCGAGGGCGCTCGCCACGAGGAAGCAGATCGACCCGAGCGCGTCCGGCGCCCAGACCCGGAGGTCCTCCTGCTTCGTCGAGAGCGCGTCGTTCATGGCCGTGAACGTCGTGACATTGAAGAAGAGCGTCCCGACGAGCTGGACGGCGGCCGCCCACCGCTCGAGCCCGCCCGAGCGGCGCGCCTCCCAGAACTGGAGCAGCGCGGCCGATGTGAAGAAGATCGACCCGGCGAAGAACGTGACACCGACGACCTGGGGCTCGACGAGCTCGGAGTAGAACGGCGCCGACCCGAGCGCGAACAGCGCCGAGCCGACCATGAAGAGGACGGCGATCCACCAGAGTCTGGGCTTCATCCCAGCGGGATGATGCGCGACCGGCGCGTCACGTGGAGTCTGATCGGCGAAGTCGCGCCGTCCCAGCCCGGCGCCTGAGGAGGAAGCCCGTGGCAAGCCCCGTCGAGCCCAGCGGCACGGAAGCGCGGCGGCCGCGTGTCGTCGTTCTCGGCGGCGGCTTCGCCGGCATCGGCGCCGCGCGCACGCTGAAGGAGGCCGACGCCGACGTCGTGCTCGTGGACGAGCACGACTACCACACCTTCCAGCCCCTCCTCTACCAGCTCGCCACGGACCTGCTCGCGACGAGGTGGTCGGACACCCGCTGCGGGATCTCTTCCACGAGCAGCCGAACGTCGCCGTCCACCAGGACGCGGTGACGGGCGATCGACCTCGCCGCCCGCGAGGTCCACTTCGCGGAGATGGCGCCGCTGACCTACGACTACCTCGTCCTCGCGCTCGGCGCCGCGGTCAACTTCTTCGGAACCGAAGGCGCGACGGAGCATGCGTTCCCCATGTACACGCTCGCCGATGCCGTGCGCCTCAAGGAGCACGTGCTCGAGAAGGTGGGAGGCGGCAGACAAGGACCCGGCTCTCGTCGACGACGGAGCGCTGAACGTCGTCGTTGTCGGCGGCGGGCCGACCGGCGTCGAGAGCGCCGGCGCGCTGGCCGAGCTCTATCGCGCCGCCTTCGCCAAGGACTACCCGGACCTGCCGCAGGACAAGGCTCGCGTCATCCTCGTCGAGGCCGGGCCGGCGGTCCTCACCATGTTCAAGCCGGACATCCGCGCCTACACGGAGAAGGCGCTGGAGAAGCGCGCCGTCGAGCTGATGCCGGGAGACCTCGTCGAGTCGATCTCTCCGACTCGCGTCAACGCTCAAGTCCGGCGACCGCGCTGAACGCGCACACCCTCGTCTGGGGCGCGGGCCTGCAGGGCGAGCCCGATCGCCGATCGGCTCGGGCTCGATCTGGAGAAGGGCAACCGTATCGGTGCCGGGCCCGAGCTCACCTCGGTCGAATGCCATCCCGAGGTCTACGCCGTCGGTGACATCGCCGCGATCACCGATGCGAAGACGAACCAGGTGCTCCCTCAGCTCGGGTCGGTCGCGCTTCAGGCCGGAGAGCACGCCGGAGCGACACATCGCTCGCCGCATCGCCGGCAAGAAGACCGAGCCGTTCAAGTACCACGACAAGGGCACGATGGCGACGATCGGACGGGGCGCGGCAGTTGTCCAGATTCCAGGCGGGCGGACGATGAAGGGCAAGACGGCGCAGCTCGCCTGGGGGACCGTGCACCTCGCGCTTCTGCCGACCAACGAGGACCGCGCCAAGGCGGTGGTCGACTGGGCCGGCGCGGCGTTCACGCACCAGCGCCCCGGCCGGATCACCGTGAGAACCGACGAGGAGTAGCAGATGGCGATGACGGATGCGACGGCTGAGTTCTTCGCCGAGCTGGGCGAGCGCGGGCACGAGCCGCTGCTGGAGAAGGCGACGGGCACGTTCCGCTTCGACCTCGAGGCGCGGCAAGACAGATCGAGCGCTGGTTCGGTCGCCATCGACAAGGGCGACGTCAGCGTCTCCCGCAAGAACGCCAGCCGCCGACTGCACGGTGCGCGCCACCAAGGAGCTGTTCGACGGCATGGCGCGCGGCGAGGTGAACGCGATGGCAGCCGTGCTGCGCGGCGCGCTCGAGGTCGAAGGCGACCCGGCAGCTGCTCGTGCTGTTCCAGCGGCTCCTCCCGGTCCGCCGAGGCCCGCCGCGAGCGCGCAGGCTCGCGAGGAACGGCGATGAGCGACGGCCTCGTCAAGATCCTCGACGGCAACACCTTCGTCGTCAGCGACGCGCGCGGGGACATCGAGGCGTCGCTCACCGATCCGACCGGCCTCTTCTCCTTCGACACGCGCTTCCTCTCGAAGTGGGTGCTGACGGTGAACGGAGAGCGGCTGAACGCGCTCTCGGTCGACGACCTGCACTACTTCGAGACGCGCTTCTTCCTCGTGCCGGGCACCGGGACGGTCTACGTCGACGCCAAGCTCTCGGTGATCCGCCGCCGCGCGGTCGGCAACGGCTTCCACGAGGAGCTGACGATCCTGAACCACGACGAGAAGCCCGTCGACCTGACGGTCCGGGTCGAGGCCGGCTGCGACTTCGCCGACCTCTTCGAGGTCAAGGACGCGCTCGAGAAGAAGGGGACGCTACT
The DNA here is from genome assembly GCA_963794055.1 of uncultured Actinomycetes bacterium. GTDB lineage: Bacteria > Actinomycetota > Thermoleophilia > Gaiellales > Gaiellaceae > JAIBJN01. The sequence continues at coordinate 10,917 of CAWCCL010000016.1, read as the reverse complement.
CGCCCGCGTCGAGGACGGGCGCCTGCGGCTCGGCTACGAGCGCGACACGTTCCGGCGGGCGACGCGTGATCTCGGCGACGGCTCCGGCGCGGGTCGACAAGGGCGGCCTGACCTTCAAGATCACCGTCGAGCCGCACGGCGCAGTGGGCCACCGACCTCGACGTCGTCACCGCCGTGCTCAGCCTACGGCGAGCGGCACAAGCGGTCGAAGTTCGCCGCGGAAGCGCGGCCGCCAGGACATGGAGAAGAGCCTCGCGCGCTGGCTGGAGGCCGCGCCGCGCGTCGAGTGCGACTGGGACTCGCTCAGGGCGACCTACCGGCGCAGCCTCGTCGATCTCGCCGCGCTGCGCTTCTCGCCGCCCGTCGCTTCGGGGACGCAGCCTCCCGGCCGCAGGCCTGCCGTGGTTCATGACCATGTTCGGCCGCGACAGCATCTTCACGAGCCTGCAGGCGCTGCCGTTCACGCCGGAGCTCGCCGCGACGACCCTGCACGCCCTCGGCGAATGGCAGGGAACCCGCGTCGACGACTTCCGCGACGAGGATCCGGGCCGGATCCTCCACGAGATGCGCTACGGCGAGATGACCGCCTTCGAGGAGCGGCCGCACTCGCCGTACTACGGCTGCGCCGACGCGACGCCGCTGTACGTCGTGCTGCTCGACGAGTACGAGCGCTGGACCGGCGACCGGAAGCTCGTGCGCGACCTCGAGCACGAGGCGCGCGCGGCGCTGAACTGGATCGACGAGTACGCCGACCTGCGCGGCGACGGCTACGTCTGGTACCAGCGCCGCAACGAGAAGACGGGCCTCGAGAACCAGTGCTGGAAGGACTCCTGGGACTCGATCTCCTACCGCGACGGCAGGCTGCCCGGCTTCCCGCGGGCGACGTGCGAGCTGCAGGGCTACGCCTACGACGCGAAGATGCGCGGCGCGCGCCTCGCGCGCGAGATCTGGAAGGATCCGGCGCTCGCCGACGAGCTGGAGAAGCAGGCGGCCGACCTCAAGCGCCGCTTCAACCGCGACTTCTGGGTCGAGGACGGCGAGTACTTCGCCCTTGCGCTCGACACTCGAGGGCAACCAGGTCGACGCGCTCGCCTCGAACAACGGCCATCTGCTCTGGAGCGGCATCGTCGACAAGTCGAAGGCCAAGGCCGTCGCGCGGCACCTGCTGGGGCCGCGGCTCTTCTCGCGGCTGGGGCGTCCGCACGCTGGCCGAGGGCGAAGGCCGCTACAACCCGATCGGCTACCACGTCGGCACGGTCTGGCCGTTCGACAACTCGTTCATCGCGTGGGGCCTGCGCCGGTACGGCTTCAAGGAGGAGGCGGCGCAGATCGCCGCAGGCATCCTCGACGCCGCCGAGTTCTTCGACGGGCGCCTGCCCGAGGCGTTCGGCGGCTACGAGCGCGAGCTGACGAAGTACCCGGTCCAGTACCCGACCGCGTGCAGCCCGCAGGCCTGGTCGACGGGGACGCCGCTCCTGCTCTTGCGGACGATGCTCGGGCTCGAGCCGCACGGGCGACCACCTGGTCGTCGACCCGGCGCTCCCGCGCGGGATCGGCCGCCTCGAGCTGCTGGACATCCCGGGGCGCTGGGGCCGGATCGACGCCTTCGGCCGCGGCGCGCGAGTCGGACGTACTCGGTGCGATGAACCGAGCGACGCAGAAGGAGAAGCGTGCAATGAGACCGAACCCTGACGCCCGGCGGACGTCTTCGTCGTCTTCGGGATCACCGGCGACCTGGCGAAGGTGATGACGTTCCGCTCGCTGTACCGGCTGGAGCAGCGCGGGCTGCTCGACTGCCCGATCGTCGGCGTCGCGGTCGACGACTGGACGGTCGACCAGCTCGCGCGAGCGCGCCCGCGAGTCGATCGTGGGCACCGGCGAGCAGCTCGACCAGGAGGTGTTCGACCGCTTCGCCGCCCGGCTCTCCTACGTGCAGGGCGACTTCGCCGACGCCGCGACCTACGAGCGCGTGGCGCGAGGCGATCGAGGGCGCGGCGACGCCCGGTCTTCTACCTCGAGATCCCGCCGTTCCTGTTCGGCACGGTCGTCAAGGGCCTGGCCGAGGCCGGCCTGACGAAGACGGCGCGGGTCGTCGTCGAGAAGCCGTTCGGCCACGACCTGGCCTCGGCCCGCGCGCTGGCCGACGAGCTGCACCAGTACATCGACGAGTCGCAGCTCTACCGGATCGACCACTTCCTCGGGAAGATGGGCCTCGAGGAGATCCTCTACCTGCGCTTCGCCAACACGATGCTCGAGCCGGTCTGGAACCGGAACTACGTCGAGTGCGTGCAGATCACGATGGCGGAGGACTTCGGCGTCGAGGACCGCGGCCACTTCTACGACCCGGTCGGCGCGCTGCGCGACGTCGTCGTCAACCACCTCATGCAGGTGGTCGGCGCGGCCGCGATGGAGCCGCCCGCCGGCGGCGACCCCGAGACGCTCAAGGACGCGCAGGTCGCGCTCTTCCGCGCCGATCGCCGACGGCCGACCCGGCCCACTACGTGCGCGGCCAGTACGACGGCTACCGCGACATCGACGGCGTCGCCGCCGGACTCGACCACCGAGACCTACGCCGCGCTGCGCCTCGACATCGACAACTGGCGCTGGTCGGGCGTGCCGTTCTTCATCCGCACCGGCAAGCGCCTGCCGGCCACGCAGACCGAGCTCCGGCTCGTCTTCAAGCACCCGCCGCGGCTCGGCTTCGCGGCGCTCGCGACGCAGCGCCGGAGCCGGACCAGCTCGTGATCAAGCTCGACCCGTCGACGGGCGTCCGGCTTCATGCTCGACGCGCACCGCGCCGACGCGCGCGGAGCCCGAGCCGATCACGCTCGACATGGAGTTCGCCGAGGAGGGCGGCGAGGGCGCCGACGCCCTACGAGGTGCTGCTCCACGCCGCGATGGTCGGCCAGACGCACGCGCTTCACCCGCCAGGACGGCGTCGAGGAGACCTGGCGGATCATGCAGCCGCTGCTCGACGCGCCGCCGCCGGTGCACCCGTACGCGCCGGGATCGTGGGGCCCGGCGGCGGCCGACGAGCTCGTCGCCGGCCACGGCCGCTGGCACGGGCCCTGGATGGCGTCATGAGCGACGCGAGACCGGCCACGAGCGCCCGCGCAGAGCGCCGCCGCGCCGTCGCCGTTCCCGCCGATCGCCGACTACGCGTTCCTCTCCAACTGCCACACCGGCGCGCTCGTCGCGCCCGACGGCGCGATCGACTGGCTCTGCGTGCCCGCGCTTCGACTCGCCGAGCGTCTTCGGCAGCCTGCTCGACCGGCGAGGCCGGCGTCGTTCCGGTTCGGGCCGTTCGGCATCAACCATCCCGACCGCGCGCGTCGTACGAGCCCGGGACGAACGTGCTCGTCGACGACCTGGAAGACGCCGACCGGCTGGGTCGTCGTCCGCGACGCGCTGACCATGGGCCCGCGCGACCACGAGGACGAGATCACGCCGCACACGCGGCCGCCGGCCGACGACGACGCCGACCACATGCTCGTGCGCACGGTCGAGTGCCTCGAGGGCCGCGTCGAGGTCGAGCTCGTCTGCGAGCCGGTCTTCGACTACGGCCGCGACGCCGGCCGAGTGGACGCTGGTCGACGGCGGCCGGCACGCCGCCGACGCGACCGGCGCCGGCCAGACGATCCGGCTCGCACTCGGACCTCGCGCTCGGCATCGAGGGCGACCGCGTCCGGGCCCGGCACGTGCTCGAGGCCGGGCGAACGCGCCTACTGCGCGCTCTCCTGGGCCGAGGGCCTCGCGGCGCCCGACGACGTCGACGAGGCCGAGCGCGCGGATCGCCGCCACGACGCGCTTCTGGCGCGCCTGGCTCGGCCGGGCCCGCATCCCCGACCACCGCTGGCGCGACCCGATCCAGCGCTCGGCGCTCGCGATCAAGGGCCTGACCTACATGCCGACCGGCGCGACCGTCGCCGCGCTCACGACCTCGCTGCCCGAGACGCCGGGCGGCGAGCGCAACTGGGACTACCGCTACACCTGGATGCGCGACACGACCTTCACGCTGCAGGCGCTGCACTGGCTCAACCTCGACTGGGAGGCCGACGAGTTCATGCAGTTCGTCGCCGACCTCGAGCCGAACGAGGACGGCGCGCTCCAGATCATGTACGGCATCGACGGCCGGCGCGACCTGACCGAGTCGACGCTGCGACGACCTCTCCGGCTACGCGGGCGCGCGCCCGGTGCGGATCGGCAACGGCGCCTTCGACCAGCGCCAGAACGACGTCTTCGGCGCCGTGCTCGACTCGATCCTGCTGCACACCCGGCAGCAGCCAGCGCCTGCCCGCGGCGGCTCTGGCCGATCGTCGCAGTCGCAGGCCGAGTGCGCCACGCAGCGTCTGGCGCGAACCCGACCAGGGCATCTGGGAGGCCCGCGGCGAGCCGCAGCACTACGTCTCCTCGAAGCTCATGTGCTGGGTCGCGCTCGACCGGGCCGCGAAGCTGGCCGAGATCCGCGGCGACCCGGAGCTGGCGGCGACGTGGCGCGCGACGGCCGAGGAGATCCAGGCCGACATCCTCGAGCACGGCGTCAGCGACGCGCGGCGTGCTGCGCCAGCACTACGAGACCGACGCGCTCGACGCCTCCGACGCTGCTGGCCGCGATCTTCGGCTTCCTGCCGCGGCGACGACGAGCGGCTGCGCGCGACCGTCCTCGCCATCGCCGACGAGCTGACCGAGAACGGCTTCGTCCTGCGCTACCGCACCGACGAGACCGACGACGGCCTGTCCGGCAAGGAGGGGACGTTCCTGATCTGCTCGTTCTGGCTCGTCTCGGCGCTCGCGATCGTCGGCGAGGTGCAGCGGGCCCGCGACCTGATGGAGCGGCTGCTGCGGATCGCCTCGCCGCTCGGGCTCTACGCCGAGGAGTTCGACGCCGACACCGGCCGGCACCTCGGCAACTTCCCGCAGGCGTTCTCCCACCTCGCGCTGATCGAGGCGGCGGCGCGGATCATCCTCGCCGAGCGGCTGGAGGAGCTGACATGATGCGAGTGACCTACGACGTCATCATCATCGGCACCGGCGCCGGCGGCGGCACGCTCGCCCGCCACCTCGCCCCCTCGGGCAAGCGCATCCTGCTGCTCGAGCGCGGCGACTGGCTGCCGCGCGAGCCGCAGAACTGGCTCGCCGCAGGACGTCTTCGTCGACAACCGCTACGTCTCGCCGGACACCTGGTACGACGCGAAGCGGCAAGCCGTTCCAGCCGCAGGTCCACTACTTCGTCGGCGGCGCGACGAAGCTCTACGGCGCGGCGCTCTACCGGCTGCGCGAGGAGGACTTCGGCGAGCTCCGCCACCACGACGGCATCTCGCCCGCCTGGCCGATCTCCTACGACGAGCTGGAGCCGTACTACACGCAGGCCGAGCAGCTCTACCAGGTGCACGGCGCCCGCGGCGAGGACCCGACCGAGCCGCCGGCGAGCGCGCCGTACCCGTACCCGGCGGTCTCGCACGAGCCGCGCATCCAGCAGCTCTCCGACGACCTCGCCGCCGCCGGCTACCACCCGTTCCACGCGCCGTGCGGCATCATGCTCAACGAGGCGAACATGCCGTACAGCACGTGCGTGCGCTGCGCCAACTGCGACGGCTTCCCCTGCGTCCGTGCACGCCAAGTCCGACGCCGAGGTGCTCGGCGTGCGGCCGGCGCTCGAGCACCCGAACGTCACGCTGCTCACCAACGCGAGGGCCGTCAGGCTGGAGACGAACGCGGCCGGCACCGCGGTCACCGAGGTCGTCGTCGAGCACGACGGCGACGACGGAGACGCTTCGCCGGCGACATCGTCGTCGTCTCCTGCGGCGCGGCCAACTCGGCCAAGCTGCTGCTCGCGTCGGCGAGCGACAAGCACCCGAACGGCCTCGCCAACGGCTCCGACCAGGTCGGGCGCAACTACATGTTCCACGACAGCCAGGCCGTGCTCGCGCTCTCGCGCGAGGAGAACCCGACCGTCTTCCAGAAGACGCTCGGGCTCAACGACTTCTACTTCGGCGAGCGACGACTTCGAGTACCCGCTCGGGAACATCCAGATGGTCGGCAAGTCGCAGGCGCCGATGTTCCGCGGCGAGAAGCCGCTCGAGACGAAGCTCGCGCCGGAGTGGACGCTCGAGCGGATCGCCGCGCCACGCGATCGACTTCTGGCTCTCGACCGAGGACCTGCCCAGGCCCGACAACCGGGTCACGCGTCGACCGCGACGGCAAGCGTCACGCTGAGCTACACGGAGACGAACGCCGAGGCGAAGAAGCGGCTCTACGACGAAGCTCAAGTCGATGCTCGGGCAGCTGGACATGAACCCGGACCACCTCATCCACCGCTTCGCCTACATGAAGAACGACATCCCGGTCGCCGGCTGCGCGCACCAGGCCGGCACCTGCCGGTTCGGCACCGACCCGGCGACCTCGGTGCTGAACACCGACTGCCGGGCGCACGAGCTGGACAACCTCTACGTCGTCGACACGAGCTTCTTCCCGACGATCGGCGCGGTGAACCCGGCGCTGACGGCGATGGCGAACGCGCTGCGCGTCGGCGACCACCTGCTCGAGCGGATGGCCTGACGCATGGGCTGGCTCTGGTGGCTCGGCGCAGTGGTGATCGTGGCCTGGCTCTTCGCCCTCGTCGACATGATCCGGCGGCGGGCGCGGTTCCACGCGGGCAGCTCGCGGCCTGCTTCTGATCGTGATCATCCTCCCGGTGCTGGGGACGATCCTGTACTTCGCGGTCGGCCGCCGGTCGCGAGCCTAGCGTCTGCCTGCGGGCGGTGACCGTCCAAACCGACAGGAGCCCGAGCTCGGCAGGAACCCCTACCGAGTCGTTGGTGGTCTACGCTGCCGGGGTCGGGTACGGGATCGCCGCCTTCGGCATCGGCCCGCTGCTGGACGGCGGCGTCACCCTGCCGACGATCTACGCCTTCTCGGCCGTCATCGCCGCCTTCATGGGCGTCTGGTCGTTCGCGGTAGCCCGTCGCGGACCGAGCCCGGCGTCCCTCCACCGATCCGGCCTCTCGTGAGCGCGCCCCTCGTTGTTCAGGTCGAGATCGCGGCGGGAGACCAGCGCGCCGTCGTCGACGGCGTCGGCGGCGGGCTGCGCTCGCTACTCGGCCGGAGGCCGGGAGCTGCTCGACGGCTACCCGGCCGGCGAGCCGAGCCGCTCGGGCCGCGGACAGGTGCTGATCCCGTGGCCGAACCGCGCTCGAGGACGGCGCCTACGAGTTCGACGGGCAACGCCATCAGCTCCCGCTCACCGAGCCGGAACGGGGGAACGCGATCCACGGCCTCGTCGCGGGAAGCGCCCTGGACGGTCGGCGAGCGGGAGCAGCATCGAGTCGTCATGGAGCACGTCCTGCAAGCCGCGGCCGGGTATCCGTTCTCGCTCTCGCTCGGCCATCGAGTACGCGCTCTCGGAGAGCGGGCTGAGCGTGCGGACGACCGCGACGAACATCGGTACGGACGCCTGCCCGTTCGGCAGCGGCCAGCATCCGTACCTGACGCTGGGGACGCCCTCCGTCGACGCGCTCGTCCTGAGCGCCCCGGGCGGGACGGTCCTGATCGAGGACGAGCGGGGCATCCCGCGCGGGAGGGAGCCCGTCGACGGCACGCCGTACGACTTCCGGCGCCCGCGAGAGATCGGCGCGACGACGCTCGACGACGCGTTTACCGACCTCGTGCGCGGCACGGACGGACGTGCGCGCGTCGAGCTGCGGGACCCGAGGAGCCGCGCCGGCCTCAGCCTCTGGGTGGACGAGAGCTATCGGTATCTGCAGCTCTTCACCGGCGACCCGCTGCCCGACGTCTCGCGCCGCAGCATCGCGGTCGAGCCCATGACCTGCCCGCCGAACGCCTTCCGGAGCGGCGAGGACCTCGTCAGGCTCGAGCCCGGCGAGAGCTTCACGAGCGCCTGGGGCATCGTCCCGGGCTGATCAGGATGGAGGAGGCAGCCGGAGGATCAGCACGCCGGCGAAGATCAGCAGCGCCGCGCCGACGCCGATCAGCACGTAGCGGACGCCTCGCAGCGGGAACTGGGTGCTGATGCCGACGAGGAAGAGCACGCTGGCGAGGATGACGGTCGTGCGAACGTAGTTGTCAGCGGTCTCGGCTGCCTCGTGTCCCTCCGCGAACAGCTCGTCGGCCTCCGCGTCCAGCTCGTGGGCGCGCGCCAGGCCCGTCGGCACGTACTCCGGCATCGCCTGCGGCCCGGGCGGAGCGTCCGGGTTCTCGAACGGGTCCGTTGCGATCCAGGCGTCGAACGCGAGCCGGAACTCGGGCCGGAAGCGGCGCTCAGCGACCTCCATCGGCCTCCTCGTCGCCTGAGATGTAGGCATCGAACCACGCGTTGAACGTCGGTCGCGTCCCCTACGCGGTAGCTCGAGCGACTCCTGGAACTGCCGGTTCGCCTTCGTCCGCGTCGCCGAGGCCTGGGCCAGGCTCAGGGACGACTCCGTTCCCCACTTCGCCGCCGAGTAGCCGGACCACGCGGCGACGATCGTGACGATGGAGAGGAGCAGCCGCCTCGCCGAGCGAGATCGCGCGATCGTGCCGGGTGTCGCCCGCCCGCGTGCTCGGCGTGCTCTCCGCTTTCATTGCCGACCTCGGTCGCCGAAGGCCCTTCGGGCACGCGCGCCGATTGTCGCGAGCCTACCTGCGTCTCCAGACTGTCATCCGCTCTGGGGTGATTCGCTCAGTCCGGGTCCGTTGGCACGATCACGCTTCGGTCCTCATGAGCACGCTCGCGATCACGACGGTCGATCTCGCGCGCATCCAGTTCGCGACCACCTCGCTCTACCACTTCCTGTTCGTCCCGCTGACGCTCGGGCTCGCCCCGCTCATCGCGGTCATGCAGACGCTGTGGCACCGGACGCGGGAACGACGCCTGGCTGCGGCTGACGCGCTTCTTCGGGACCCTGCTCCTGATCAACTTCGCGATCGGCGTCGCCACCGGGCTGGTGCAGGAGTTCCAGTTCGGGATGAACTGGTCGATCTACTCGACGTTCGTCGGCGACGTCTTCGGCGCGCCGCTCGCCATCGAGGGGCTCGCGGCGTTCATGCTCGAGTCGACCTTCCTCGGCCTCTGGATCTTCGGCTGGAACAAGCTCGGTCCACGCCTCCATCTGGCGACCGTCTGGCTCTTCGCGCTCGGGAGCTGGCTCTCGGCGTTCTTCATCATCGCCGCCAACTCGTGGATGCAGCGGCCGGTCGGCTCCGAGGTCGTGGACGGCCGCGCCGAGCTGACGAGCATCTGGGAGCTGCTCTCGAACCGGTTCGCGATCTGGGCCTTCCTGCACGTGATCCTCGTCGGCCTGACGACCGCGGCGGCTGGTCGTCCTCGGGGTCGCCTGCTGGCACTTCCTGCGCGGCCGCAACGTCGAGGTCTTCCGGCACGCGGCCAAGCTGGCGCTGATCGTCCTCGTGCCGGTCTCGGCGGTGAACCTCGCGCTCGGCAGCCACCTCGGCGTCGTCGTCACCGACTACCAGCCGATGAAGATCGCCGCGACGGAGGCGCTCTGGGACACCGAGCAGCCCGCGCGCGTTCTCGCTCTTCCAGATCGGCGGCTTCAGCGAGGACGACCAGACGCCGAGCTTCGACATCGAGATCCCCAGGCTGCTGTCGCTGCTCGCCACCGGCTCGCTCGACGGCGAGGTCCAGGGCATGAACGAGGTCCAGTCGCAGTACGAGCAGCAGTACGGCCCAGGCGACTACATCCCGCCGGTCGAGGCGGCCTACTGGGGCATGCGGATCATGGCCTACCTGGGAACGCTCGTCTTCCTCGTCGCCGCGGTCGGCGCGTTCCTCTACTGGAGAGGCCGGCTCGAGCGGACCCGCTGGTTCCTCTGGGCCGGGGTCGTCTCGATCGCGTTCCCGTACCTCGCCGCCCTGGCCGGCTGGGTGCTGTCGGAGGTGGGCCGGCAGCCCTGGATCGTCCAGGGCCTCCTGAAGACCGCGGACGCCAACTCCCCGAGCGTCGGAACGTCGACGATCGCGTTGAGCCTCGGCACCTTCGCCGTCCTCTACCTGCTGCTCGGCGTCGTCGACTTCGTCCTGATGCGCCACTACGCGACCCTCGATCCGCCGCCCGCGGGCGGCGAAGGGGACGAGGCCGGCGCCGGCGGTGGGGTACTGATGGACCTCGAGCTCTTCTGGTTCTGCCTCGTCGCCTTCTTCTGGGCGGGCTACTTCCTGCTCGAAGGCTTCGACTTCGGGGTCGGCATGCTGCTGCCGTTCCTGCCGCGGAACGAGCGCGAGCGCCGGGTCATGTTCGAGACGATCGGCCCCGTCTGGGACGGAAACGAGGTCTGGCTCGTCGTCGCCGGCGCCGCGACCTTCGCCGCCTTCCCCGGCTGGTACGGGACGATGTTCTCGGGCCTCTACCTCGCGCTCCTGCTCGTGCTCGTCCTCCTGATCGTCCGCGTCCTCTCCTTCGAGTGGCGCGAGAAGCGCGACAGCCCGCGCTGGCGGGCGACCTGGATGTGGGCGAACACGATCGGGAGCGTCGGAGCCCCGCTCATCTGGGGCGTGGGCCTCTCGAACCTCGTCTACGGCCTCCCGATCGACTCGGACGGGCATTTCGCCGGGAGCTTCTGGGATCTCTTCAGCCCGTACACCGTCTTCGCCGGGTTGGCGGCCGTGTTGCTCTTTGCCTTCCACGGGGCCACCTTCCTGACCTTGCGGACGACCGGCGACCTGCTCGAGCGGGCGCGACACGCCTCGCGCCGGCTCGCGCTGCCGGCCGCGCTCGTCGCCGGCGCCTTCCTCGTCTGGACGGTCGCCGTCGCCGTCGACCGGAACGACAAGGACGTCTTCCCGCCCGTCCTCCCGGCCGCCGCCGGGATCGTCGTCCTCGTCCTCGCCGTCGCGTTCACGCTTCTCCGGCCGCAGCGGCTGGGCGTTCACGATGACGGGCGCCGGTGCGGTGCTGCTCG
>CAWCCL010000015.1:0-18708 GCA_963794055.1 uncultured Actinomycetes bacterium | reverse complement strand
CCTCGGCATCAGCGGCTACGCGCCGCCGCTCGTCGAGCTCGACCTGCACGTCTCCAGCGGCATATACGTGCGCTCGATGAGACACGCTCGGGGGGCACTGCCGCTGGCTCCGCCGCACGGCCGTCGGGCCGTTCCGGGTCGAGGACGCCGACGAGGAGCGCGTTCTTGCCGCTGCTCGCGGCGCTCGTCCACCTGCCGGAGCGCGGCCTCAGGCGACGGGAGGCGGTGCCTGATCCGCTCGGGACGCGCGATCCCGGGAGCGGGGGAGGGGCCTACCAGCCCTGTGGGTCGGCGACGGCGAGCTCGTCGCCGTCGGGCAGGCGGCGGACGGGACGATCAGGCCCGAGACCGTCGTCGGATGACGCTCCTCCGGGAGCGTGGCTTTGAGTAACTTCTGGCTCGCAACGTCCGTGTCGCTTCTCGGCGACCAGATCGCTCTCCTCGCCCTGCCGCTCGTCGCCGTGCTCGTCCTCGACGCCGGTGCCGGACAGATGGGGCTGCTGGGCGCGGCGGCTCTCCTCCCGCACCTTCTCTTCTCGCTGCCGGCCGGTGTTTGGCTCGACCGGGTCGCGAGCCGCCGGCGGGTCATGATCGCCACCGACCTCGGCCGGGCTGCGCTCGTCGGCACGATTCCGCTCGCCTACGCGCTCGACGTCCTGACGCTTGCCCAGCTCTACACGGTCGCCTTCCTCGCAGGGAGCCTGGCGGTGCTCTTCGACCTCTCGTACCCGACCCTCTTCGTCTCGCTGGCCAGCCGCGACCGGTACCTGGAGGGCAACTCGCTCGTCCACGGCAGCCGCTCGTTCTCGTTCGTGGCGGGACCGTCGCTGGGCGGGCTGCTCACCTCGGCCTTCAGCGCCCCGTTCGCACTGCTCGGAGACGCGATCTCGTTCCTCGTCTCGGCGCTCTTCCTCGGCCGAGTGCGCGCCGAGGAGCCGCCGATCGAGCCCGAGGAGGAGCCGGGCCTGAGAGCGCGGGTCGCCACGGGGTGAGCCTATCGGCGGGAACCCGATCTTCCGGCCCACGCTCACCGCCGTGGCGACGCTGAACTTCTTCAACTCCGGGTTTCAGGCGCTCTTCGTCCTTTACGCGACTCGGACGCTCGACGTCGCCGCGGGCACGCTCGGGCTCGTGCTCGGAACCGCCGCGGTCGAGGCTTAATCGGGGCCGTTGCGGCGGCTCGGATCGGACGCGCGCTCGGCGTGGGGTGGGCGCTCTTCCTGGGGTGCGTGCTCTTCACGCTTCCGCTCGTCCTCGTCCCGCTGGCAGACGGGCCGCAGTGGCTGATCCTCGCCATGCTGTTCGTGGCCGAGTTCTGCTCGGGCCTCGGCGTCATGATTCTCGACATCAACGCCGGCTCAATCATGTTCGCGCTCACACCGGACCGCCTCCGCTCCCGGGCGACCGGGGCGTTCAACGTCGTCAACTGGGGCATCCGCCCGCTCGGCGCCCTCGTCGGCGGCGGACTCGGCGCATCGATCGGCGTCAGGCCGGCCCTCTGGGTGGCGACGGTCGGTGCTCTCGCAGGAGCGCTCCTGCTTCTGCCCTCGCCCGTGGTGGGCCTGCGCGAACTCCCTGAGGAGGCCGCGTGATCGTCGCACGCACCCCCGGCGAGCTCGAGCCCGCGGAGCGGGCCGTCGCCCTCGGCACCTTCGACGGCGTCCATCGCGGCCATCGCGCGGTCATCGACACGGCCAAGGCCACAGGGCTCCGTTCCACGGTGATCACCTTCGACCCGCATCCCCGCCTCGTCCTCGGCTACGAGGTGCAGCTCCTCACGACCTTCGAGCCGCCGGCTCGAGCTGATCGAGGAGACCGGGCCCGACGAGGTGCTGGTGGTCGAGTTCACCCAGGAGCTCCCCCGCCGCGAGCCCGAGGAGTTCGTCGCCGACTACCTCACCGGCATCGGCGCGCGGTCGTCGTCGCCGGCGAGAACTTCCGCTTCGGCGCCGGCCGGCGCGGCGACGTGGAGCTCCTGCGCGCCTGGGCCTGGACGTGCGGCCGGTGCCGCTCCTGGAGGGCGTCTCCTCGAGCCGCATCCGCGAGCTGTCCGCGAGGGCGACCTGCCCGGAGCGGCGGCGCTCCTCGGCCGCCCGTTCGAGCTGGAGGGCGAGGTCGTCTACGGCGACCAGCGGGGCGGGACGCTCGGGTTCCCGACCGCCAACCTCTCGCCGGAGCCGCACGCGCTCGTCCCGGCCTACGGGATCTACGCCGGCGAGGCGCTCGGCCATCGCGTCGCCGCCTCCATCGGCGTCAACCCGCACTACGGCGGCCACGAGCGCCGGATCGAGGCCTTCCTGCTCGACTTCGAGGGCGACCTCTACGGCAGCCGCCTGCGGCTCGAGCTCTGGGAGCGCCTGCGCGAGGAGCGTGCGTTCGAGAGCGAAGAGGACCTCGTCGCCCAGATCGCAGCCGACGTCCAGGCGGCCCGGGCGGCCGTGCGGCCCTTCTAAGCCTGCAGCGCCAGTCCGCTGCGGCGCGGGTCGGCCCCGGCCCCGGTCCGGGCGACCACGCTGACGCCCCCGAAATAGTGGTGGAGGGAGCCCAGAGGCGCACGTCGTAACCGTGCTCGAGGAGGGCGTCGACACCTGCCTCCGCGAAGCCGGGCTCCACGTGGACGACGTGTCCGGTCGAGTGCAGGCGGGGTCGGTCGACCGCCTCCTGCGGCGCGAGCCCCTCGTCGAGGATGCCGGACAGGACCTGGGCGAGCGCCGGTCGCAGGCGCGTGCCGCCCGCCGCGCCTGCTGCGAGCACGAGGCCCTCGTCGTCCAGCGCCATCGTTGGAGACATCATGCTCTCCATGCGCCTCCCGGCCTCGAGCGGCCCGATGAGCAGGTCCGACTCCCCGAGCATGCTGTTCAGGTGGACGTCGTAGCCGGGGAGGAAGTCTCCTGAGCCGAGGCCGAGGCTCGTCGTCACCACGCAGGCGTTGCCCGCCCGGTCGACGGTGCAGAGGTTCGTGGTGTGCTCGTAGGTCCTGCCGCTGAAAGGAGGCGCGGCAAGGGTGCGGGCGAGCACGAGCGCCCGCTCCGCGGGATCCGTGCCGCGGAGCGGCGGGAGGGCCCTCAGCGTGTCGACGAGGTGCGCGAGCCCGCCCCTCGCCTGGACGTGGACGCCTGCGTACGACGTCTCGACTGGGGGCAGCCACTCGACCCGGTAGGCAGCGAGATCGTCGGGAGTCACGAGACCCTGCCGCTCCTCCATGAGCTGCAGCAGGGACTCGGCGAGCGTCCCGTCGTAGAAGGTGCGCGCCCCCTCGGCCGCCACCACCTCGAGCGCCGCGACGAGGCCCGGCTGGTCAAGCCGGTCGCCCGCCTCGAGGAGCCGGCTGCCCGGTGCGTAGATGCGCCCGCCCTCGCGCATGGTCATGACGGGCGCGAGCATGGCGAGACACCTGGCGTGTGCAGGCGGCATGGCAACGCCGGCCGAGGCGAGCCGCAGCGCGGGCTCCACGAGCCGCTTCCAGGGCAGAGTCCCGCCCCGGCGCCAGAGCTCTTCCAGGCCCGCCGGGACGCCGGGGACGGCGCACGTGGCCGCGCCGACGAAGTAGTGGACGAGCTCGTCCTCGAAGGGCACGGCGAGCTCCGCGAGCACGGGCGTCTCGCGCTGTGGGCCCAGGCCGGGGACCGCCACGAAGAAGTCGAGGACCTCCGCGTGCCCGCTTCCCGCCTCGACCCAAACGGCATAGCCGCCGCCCGCGATCCCGGTCATCACGGTCTCGGCCACGCACGACGCAAGCGCCGCCGCGACCGCGGCGTCGGCGGCCGTCCCGCCCTCCGCGAGGATCTCGAGACCGGCCTCGGCCGTCGCAGGGTGGCCTGCAGCAACGCCTGGAGGTACCTGCACCTTTGCTAGCCTAAGTCGGTCGTGACCCTCACGAAGGAAGCTAAGCGGGAGATTTTCGGTCACCATGGGCGCTCCGGTGGCGACACCGGCTCTCCCCAGGTGCAGATCGCGCTGCTCACGAAGCGGATCGAACAGCTGACCGAGCACCTGCGCACGCACCGGAAGGATCACCACTCACGCCGCGGGCTGCTGAAGCTCGTCGGCCAGGCGCCGCCGGCTCCTCAACTACCTGCAGAAGCGGGATCTCGAGGGCTACCGCGCGCTGATCCAGGAGCTCGGCCTCAGGAGGTAGGCGGAACTCCCGGACTCCGCGACCGCCCGCCACTGGGCCAACCATCTGGGAGACAGGTGGAAGTTTGAGGGAAGTCCGTCCTGCCGGGCCTGCCTCAAACCTCCGCCTCCGTCTCCCGCAAGGAGAAGGAGGACACATGAGCACCATTGCACCCGAGATCACGTCGGTTACGGCTGCCGTAGGCCGCGACGAGATCACCTTCGAGACGGGAAAGCTGGCCAAGCAGGCCGACGGCGCCGTCGTCGTCAGGAGCGGGGACACGATGGTCCTCGCCACGGCGCAGGGCCGCCCCGAGGCGCGGGAGGGCGCGGACTTCTTCCCGCTCACCGTCGACGTCGAGGAGCGGATGTACGCGGCCGGCAAGATCCCCGGCGGCTTCTTCAAGCGCGAGGGGCGCCCGACCGAGAGGGCGATCCTCACCGCCCGCATGATCGACCGCCCGATCAGGCCGCTCTGGCCGAAGGGCTTCCGGAACGAGGTGCAGGTCATCTGCACCACGCTCTCCGCCGACCTGATCACCCCGCACGACATCCTGGCCATCAACGGCGCGTCCGCCGCGCTGATGATCTCGCCGCTGCCCTTCCTCGGGCCCGTTGGCGCCGTCCGCATCGGGCATCCTCGACGGCGAGCTCGTCGTCAACCCGTCGCTCCCCGAGATCGAGGAGTCCGAGCTCGACCTGATCGTCGTCGGCACGAAGGAAGGCCTGACGATGGTCGAGGCCGGCGCGAACGAGGTCCCCGAGGACACGCTCCTCGAGGCGTTCGAGCTCGCGCATTCCGAGATCATGAAGCTCTGCGAGGCGCAGGAGGAGCTCCGCCGCCAGGCCGGCAAGCCGAAGTGGCTCGATCCGGAGCTCACCGAGGAGCTCGACGCGAGCCTACGGCGAGCGCATCTCCGCGGCCATCGCCGTCCGACGGCCTCCGCGAGGCCGCCGCGGCCGTCGAGGAGATCGCCGCCGAGCTCTGCCCGCCGATCGCGATCGACTCCACCGAGGAGGACATCGTCCGCGAGACGCAGGTCCGTGCCAGCCTCGACGCCATCCTCGAGCGCCGTCGGCTCGAGGCCGTGTCGGGCCCCTCCGCGAGCAGTTCGAGAACGAGCTCCGCGTCGCTCACCGATGCCGAGCAGGACTCCAAGCAGCTCAAGCTCGGCGAAGCGGCACCTCCTCTTCGACCGCATCGTCGAGACGGTCGAGCTGCCGTTCCCCGTCGGGCCCGCCACCGTCGAGGGCGAGGCGCCCACCGTCAAGGACGGCCTCACGAGGCCCTACGTCAAGAAGGCGGCCGAGGCGATCTACAAGGATCTCGATCCGGAAGAAGATCGCGATCGAGAAGCGCCGCCCCGACGGCCGCGCCACCGACGAGATCCGCCCGATCGCGTGCGAGGTCGGCGTCTCGGCCGCGCACGCACGGCTCCGCGCTGTTCACGCGCGGCCAGACGCAGATCATGACCCTGCTCACGCTCGGCACCGCCAAGGAGGGGCAGCGGATCGACGACCTCTCGCTCGAGTCCGAGCGGCGCTACATGCACCACTACAACTTCCCGCCCTACTCGGTCGGGGAGACGGGCTTCATGCGCGGCCCCAAGCGCCGCGACATCGGCCACGGCGCGCTCGCGCAGCGCGCGCTGGAGCCGATGATCCCGGCGCTCGACGAGTTCCCGTACACGATCCGCCTCGTCTCCGAGACGCTCGAGTCGAACGGCTCCTCCTCGATGGGCTCCGTCTGCGGCTCGACGCTCGCGCTCATGGACGCCGGCGTGCCGATCAAGCGGCCCAGTCGCGGCATCGCGATGGGCCTCGTCAAGGAGGGCGACGAGCACGTCATCCTCACCGACATCCAGGGCGCGGAGGATCACCTCGGCGACATGGACTTCAAGGTCGCCGGCACCGCGCGAGGGCATCACCGCCCTGCAGATGGACATCAAGATCACCGGCGTCACGCAGGAGATCATGCGCAACGCGCTCGAGCAGGCCAAGCGAGCCCGCGAGTTCATCCTCGACAGGATGGCCGAGACGATCTCCGAGTCGCGCGGCGAGCTCGCGGCGCACGCGCCGCGCATCACCACGATCTCCATCGACCCCGAGCAGATCGGGCTCATCATCGGCAAGGGCGGCGAGACCATCCGCGGCCTCGAGTCCGACTACGAGGTGCAGATCGACATCGAGGAGGACGGGACGATCCTCATCTACGCCACCGAGGGCGAGAAGGCCGAGGCCGCGATCGCCGCGATCCAGGCCCTGACCAAGGAGCCCGAGGTCGGCGACACGTACACCGGCAAGGTCGTCAAGACCACCGACTTCGGCGCTTTCGTCGAGCTGAAGAAGGGTACGGACGGCCTCCTCCACGTCTCCAACGTGGGCCCCGGCCGGGTCGGCCACATCGAGGACGTCATCAGCCGCGGAGACGTGCTGGACGTCGTCGTCCAGGAGGTCGACAAGGCGCGCGGCCGCATCGGCCTCAAGCTCGTCGGCAAGCACGAGAACGGCACCGTCGTCCAGCCCGAGGAGCTGATCGAGCGGGCGAAGGACGCCCCGCCCCGCGAGCGGCGCGAGCGAGACGGCGGCGACCGCGGTCGGCGCGGCGGAGGCCGTGACCGCGGTCGCGGTCGCGGCGGCCAGGACTAGCCCTAGCTCTAGCGCGAGCGCTGGGCGGTGGCGACACCGCCCAGCACAAGCGCCCCTCCGACGGCGAGCCAGAGCGTCACGGGCTCGTCGAGGAGCAGCGCACCGAAGAGGAGTGCGAGCGGCGAGATCAGGTACGTGTACGAGACCGCCCGCGTGGCGCCGAGGCCGCGCAGCCCGATGTTCCAGGCGATATAGCCGAGGAACGTGGAGACGATGCCGAGGTAGAGCACAAGCGCCGCGTCCTCCAGGGAGATCCCGGTCACAGAGTCGATCGTCCCGCCGCGGACGAACGGCAGGAGGAAGACCGTCCCGACGAGGCTCATCGCGGCCGTCAGGGCGAGGAGGTCGTAGCGCCCGAGCAGCGGCTTCAGGAGCACGTTGTAGAGGGCGAAGGCGACCGGGGCTCCGAGGACGATCAGCGGTCCCTTGGCGGTGGCGAACGACAGCGTTCCGCCTGCGCCGAGGAGGACGACAATCGCGACTCCGATGAAGGCGACGGCGAGCGCGATGGCCCGGCGCAGGCTCCAGCGCTCGAGGCCGAGGCCGACGGCGAGCAGGAGCGTCAGCCCGGGGAGAGGGCGACCACGAGAGCCGCCGTCCCCGAGGTCGTGTACTCCGTGCCGACGTTGAGGGAGACGTGGTAGCCGACGACCACGCAGACGCCGACCGCGGCCAGCCGCAAGCCGTCCCGGCGCGTGAGCCCGGGAAGCCCGCCGACCCACCAAAGGAGGACGGCGAACGCCGGAGCGGCGACGAGATAGCGCAGGACGGCGACGTCCTCTCCGTCGAAGCCGTGGTCGATCAGCACCTTGATGGCCGAGAACGCGCTCGCCCAGACGACGACGACCGCCAGGAGCGCCGCATGGGCCGACGCCGTCGATCGCCTGAGCGCAACCGCAGAATCCATCGCGGAGTTAAACCAGCAACGCCGGCGTTCTGTGAGACGGCCGGCAGAACCCGTTCGGAAACGAAGCCCTGTGCCGGCGTCATTCCGGAACGTGTTCTAATGCCGCCGTGCGGCGCTACGACGCGATCGTGGTGGGCGCCGGGCCCGCGGGCTCGACGTGCGCGTACCGCCTCGCCTCGGCGGGGGCTTCCGTCCTCCTGCTCGACCGCGCCCGCTTTCCGCGCGACAAGCCCTGCGGAGGAGGCGTCACGGGCCGGGCCGCGCGCCTGCTGCCCTTCCCGATCGACCCAGTCGTCGAGGACACGGTCACCTCGGTGCGCATGCGCCTGGCCTACGGCAGCTGGTTCGAGCGCGGGGAGGGCGAGCCGCTCGTGCTGATGACGCAGCGAATCCGGCTCGACGCCTACCTCGCCGAGCAGGCGGCCGGGGCCGGTGCCGAGCTCCGCGACGGCGTGAAGGTCGAGGCGGCCGCGGCCGCGCCGGACGGGGTCGAGGTCACTGCCGGCGGCGAGCGGCTCCATGCGGACGCCCTCGTCGGCGCCGACGGCGTGAACGGCATCTGCGCACGGGCCCTCGACCTGGGCGGCAACCAGGCGGTCGGGGTCGCGCTGGAGGGGAACGTCGGCTACGACAAGCTCGGCGAGGGCTATCGCGGCCGCGCGATCCTCGAGCTCGGCCTCGTCCCCGGCGGCTACGGCTGGGTCTTCCCCAAGGGCGACCACGCCAACGTCGGGCTCGGCGGCTGGGAGCGGGAGGGGCCGCGTCTGCGGGAGGGCTTGCGCGAGCTCTGCGCGGCCCACGGCGTCGATGCGGACGAGCTCGAGGGCGTGCGCGGCTACCGGCTGCCGCTCCGCTCGCCCCGCTCCACCCTCGCGCGCGGCCGCGCGGCCGTCGCGGGAGACGCCGCCGGCCTCGTCGACCCGGTCTCGGGCGACGGGATGTTCGAGGCGTTCCTCTCCGGGCAGCTCGCCGCGGATGCCGTCCTCGACGTGCTCGCCGGCCGCGCCGAAGGCCTGGAGCCCTACGGCGAGTTGCTGACCGGACGGCTCGGCACGCACCTCTGGGCCTCCTGGGGAGTGAAGGCGGCGCTCGACCGCTTCCCGCGTACGACGTTCCGGATCGCACGGTCGGGGATCGTGTGGCGCACCGTGGACAAGCTCGTCCGCGGCGAGATCGACGACGTCGGCGGCGCGCGGGGCCTCGCCAGGCCGCCGCTGAAGGCGCTCGCCGCGCTGGCCCGGGCCGCCGGCGACCCCGGAGGGGCGTTCAGGCAGGCCTGACCCCTACGATGCGTTCGTGCAGAACTACCTGCTGACAACGCTTGACGGGGGCACGCGGGTCGTCACGGAGCCGCTGCCGTCCGTGCGCTCGGTCGCCGTCGGCTTCTGGATCGGCACCGGCTCCCGGGACGAGGACGACGCCCACGCGGGCGTCAGCCACTTCCTCGAGCACCTGCTCTTCAAGGGCACGGCCTCGTACTCGGCGCTCGAGATCGCGGAGATCTTCGACACGTTCGGCGGCGAGCTGAACGCCGCGACCGCGCGCGACTACACCGTCGTCTACGCACGCGTCCTCGACGAGCACCTCGAGACCGCGCTCGACGTCATGACGGACATGGTCTTCGCGCCGAGCCTCACCGACATCGACTCAGAGCGGGATGTGGTCCTCGAGGAGATCGCCATGGTCGAGGACTCGCCGCAGGAGCTCATCTTCGACCTGGTCACGAACGCGGTCTTCGGCAGGCACGCTCTCGGGCGTCCGGTGCTCGGCTCGGCCGAGGTCATCTCCTCGGTCTCGCGGCGTTCGCTCACCGCGTTCCACCGGCGCCGCTACCGCCCGGACAACGTGGTGGTGGCCACGGCCGGAAGCGTCGACCACGACCGCTTCGTCGGCCTCGTTGACCGCATGCGCGCCAAGGCTTCCGCGCCTCCGGCCCGCAAGCCCTCGGCGCGGACGCCGTTCGTCGCCGCACCGAAACCCTCGCTGGTCTTCCAGGCCAAGCCGACCGAGCAGTACCACGTCTGCCTCTCCGCGCCCGGCATCGCCCGCTCCGACCGCCGCCGCTTCACCGCGTCGATCCTGGACAGCGTCCTCGGCGGCTCCGCCTCGTCGCGCCTGTTCCAGGAGATCCGCGAGAAGCGCGGGCTCGCCTACGCTGTCTACACCTTCTCCTCGCAGTACGCGGACACCGGCCAGATCGGCGTCTACGTGGGCACGCGGGAGGAGAACCTCGCCGAGTGCCTTCGCATCGTGGCCGAGCAGATCGGCCAGATCGCGGAGAGCGGACCGGCCCCTGAAGAGCTCGCGCGGGCGAAGGAGAACCTCAAGGGCCGGATCATGCTGTCGATGGAGCTGACCTCCAACCGCATGAGCCGGCTGGGCAAGTCCCTCATCACCGACAGCGAGCTCCTCGGCCTCGACCGCATCCTCGCGGAGATCGAGGCGGTGGACGGGGACGCCGTCGCCAAGCTCGCCGAGGTGCTGCTGCCGGCCGACGCGTTCTCGGTGGCGGCCATCGGGCCGAGCAAGGAGCGGCTGCTCGAGTCGGTCGAGCCCGTCTGCCCGCAGCTCGTGGAGCGCGCCGCAGCGTGAGGATTCTCCTCCTGGGCGCGGAGGGCAAGGTCGGCTCCGTGCTGGCCCCGCGCCTGGCCGAGGCCGGGCACGAGGTGGCTCCGGTCGGGCGAGACGGGACCTGGGAGCCGGCCGGGTACGACGCCCTCGTCGACTTCACCGCGCCGCGCGCCGTGCGTGGAAACGTGGAGCGCTGCCTCGGCGCGGGCGTGCCGACGGTCGTGGGGACCACGGGGCTCGGCCCCGCCGACCTCACCGCGTTCGACGCACTCGCGCAGGAGCGGGGGGTGCCGTGCTTCGTCGCGCCGAACTTCGCAATCGGAGCCGTCCTGATGATGCGCTTCGCGGCCGAGGCGGGGCGGCACCTCCCGAACGCAGAGATCGTCGAGCTCCATCACGAGACGAAACGGGACGCGCCGTCCGGCACCGCTCGGGCGACCGCGCAGCTGCTTCCCGGCGACGTGCCCATCCACTCCGTGCGCCTGCCGGGCCTCGTCGCCCACCAGGAGGTCCTCTTCGGCGGCGAGGGTCAGCTCCTGACGATCCGCCATGACACGCTGTCTCGGGAGGCCTTCGTCCCGGGCGTGCTCCTGGCCCTGGAGCGGCTGGGGTCGCTCCCGCCCGGCCTCACCGTGGGCCTGGACTCGCTGCTCCATTAGGATCGGCGCCCGCTCCTGGCATTACAATGCGAATCGTGCTCGGCGAGGTCCTCACAGCGGTCGTCACGCCCTTCCGGGCGGACGGATCCGTCGACCTGGACGCGTTCAAGCGACTCTGCACCCACCTCGTGGACACCGGCTCGGACGGCGTCGTCGTCGCCGGGACGACCGGCGAGGCGCCGACGCTGACGGACGAGGAGCGGCTATCGCTCTTCGGGGCCGCGGCCGAGGCGGTGGGCGACCGGGCCACCGTCATCGCCGGCACCGGCACCTACTCGACGGCCCACTCGGTGCACCTGACGGGCCAGGCGCACGAGCTCGGCGTCGACGGCTTCCTCGTCGTCACGCCCTACTACAACAAGCCTCCGGTGAGGGGCATCGTGGCGCACTACCGCGCGATCGCCGACGCCACCGACCGGCCGATTGTCGTCTACAACATCCCGCAGCGGGTCGTCATCAACCTCGAGCCCGAAACGCTCGCGCAGCTGGCGGAGATCCCCAACGTCACCGCCGTCAAGCAGGCGACGACCGACCCCGGGCAGGCCCGCCGGATCCTCGCCGAGACCGACCTCGCGCTCTATGCCGGCAACGACGACCTCCTGCTTCCGTTCCTGGAGCTGGGGGCCGCCGGCGGCATCCTCGTCTACACGCACGTCGTCGGGTCGCAGGTGCGCGAGCTTGTCACGCGCTTCCGCGACGGCGACGTCGAGGGCGCGCGCCAGATCGACCGCGACCTTCGTACGGTGATCGAAGCGCTCACGGTCTCGACGAACCCGATTCCCGTGAAGGCCGCGCTCGCCATGCTCGGCCACGATGCCGGCGGCCTGCGGCTCCCCCTCGTCGAGGCGACGGACGAGGCCAAGGCCGTGATCCGCGAGGCGCTCGAGCGGGTTGGCGCCCTCACGGTCGCCCGCGCCTAGGACAGCTCCAGGCCGCGGGTCAGGTACTTCAGGCCCGAGTCGACGTTGATCGTGGCCACGCGCGAGCCCGGCCCGAGGCGCTGGGCCAGCTCGAGCGCGACGACGATGTTCGCCCCGGTCGAGGGCCCGCACAGCAGCCCTTCGACCCGGGCGGCGCGCTGGGCCATCGCGAAGGCCTCGGCCTCCGGGATCGCGAAGACCTCATCGAAGTCCTCACGCGTGAGCAGCGGCGGCCAGAAGCCGACACCGCCGCCCTCGATGTGGTGCGTCCCCGCCCGGCCCTCCGAGATGACCGGCGACTCGGCGGGCTCGACCACCGCCCGGTGGACGTCCGGAACCTCCTCCCGAAGCGCCCGGGTAACGCCGAGGAAGCAACCGGCGGTGCCCACGTAGCCGCAAAAGGCGTCGAGCCGCCCGTCGAGCTGCTCCGCGAGCTCCGCCCCCAACTCCTCGTAGCCGGCGATCATGTCCTCGTTGTGGAACTGGTCGGTGGCGTAGCCGTCGACCTCGTCGACGATCTCGGCCGTCCGGGCGATCAGCCGCGGAATCAGATCGGCCGTGATGCCCTCGGGGCTGGGGACGATCTCGAGCTCCGCGCCGAAGGCCCGCATCGTCTGCAGCTTCTCCGGCGCGAACGCGTCCGAGGTGACGATCCGCAGCGGATATCCCTTGACCGCACAGACGAACGCGAGCGAGGAGCCGGTGCTCCCGCCGGTGTACTCGACGACCGTCTGGCCGGGCGAGAGGCGCCCCGAGCGCTCGGCGCCCTCGATCATGGCCAGAGCCATCCGATCCTTGTACGACCCCGTCGGGTTGGCCGACTCGAGCTTGAGCCAGACCTCGCCGCGATCCGGGCCGGCGAGGCGCTCCAGGCGCACCATCGGCGTCCTTCCTATTGCCGCCAGGAGCGCAGGGCGCGCATCGGTCCTGTCCATGCGGCCCAGCGTAGCCCACTCGGCCGAGGCCGTCCGGCCGCAGCCCCGAAGTAGAATTCCGCGGATGTCCTCCAGCACACGAATCATCCCGCTCGGCGGCCTGGGCGAGGTTGGCAAGAACATGACCGTCGTCGAATGCGACGACGGCATTGTCGTCATCGACGCGGGGCTCTCGTTCCCACGCGACGAGCACCTCGGCGTCGACCTCGTCCTCCCCGACTTCGACTACCTGCGCGAGCGGCAGGGCGAGATCCGCGCCCTCGTGCTCACGCACGGGCACGAGGACCACGTCGGCGCCCTCCCGTACCTGCTGCGGGAGGTGGACATCCCCGAGATCTGGGCGACGCGCCTCACGCTCGGGCTCGTGAAGTCCAAGCTCGACGAGCACGGCCTCTTGCGCGCGTCGGAGCTCGAGGAGATCGAGCCGGAGAAAGGGGCCGTCCAGCTCGGGCCGTACCAGACCGAGTTCGTGCGCATGGCGCACTCGATCCCGGACGCGGTCGCGGTGGCGCTCGACACGCCGGGCGGCCTGGTGGTGGCGACCGGCGACTACAAGATCGACCACACGCCGGTGGACGGCTTCCGCACCGACCTCGGCAAGCTCGCGGAGCTCGGGAACCGAGGCGTCGACCTGGTGCTCGGCGACTCGACGAACGCCGAGCGTCCGGGGGTGACCGAGTCCGAGCGGACTGTCGGCGAGGTCTTCCGCCACCTGATCCCGCAGCGGGAGGGGCGCGTGCTGGTCGCCTCCTTCGCGTCGAACATCCACCGTGTGCAGCAGGCCATCGACGTCGCGTCCGAGGCCGGGCGCAAGGTGTGCCTGGTCGGCCGGTCGCTGCGCAAGAACGTGAACATCGCACGGAACCTCGGCTACCTGGACGTCCGCGACGACCTGATCGTCAAGCCCGACGAGCTCGAGATGCTGCGTCCCGAGGAGACGATGATCCTTTGCACCGGGAGCCAGGGGGAGCCGATGTCGGCGCTCACCCGGATGGCGTACCACGACCACCCGCACATCTCGATCGAGGCGGGCGACACGGTGATCATCTCCGCGAAGCCGGTGCCGGGCAACGAGCTGCGCGTCCACGACACGATCAACCGGCTTGCGAAGTCAGGCGCCGAGGTGCTGCACCAGGAGATCGCGCCCGTGCACGTCTCCGGGCACGGGAACGCCGAGGAGATCCGCACGATCCTCGCCCTCCTTCGCCCGCGCAACGTCATGCCGGTGCACGGCGAGTTCCGCATGCTGGCCGCCCAGGCGCGCCTCGCACGGGACGCCGGCGTGCCCGCCGACCGGATCGTCCTCGCCGAGAACGGCTCCGTCGTGGAGCTCCGCAGCGGCATCGCGCGGCTCACCGACCAGCTCGAGGTGGGGAGCACGTTCGTCGACGGGCTCGGCGTGGGGGACGTCAAGGACGTGGCCCTCCGCGACCGCCGCCACCTGTCCGAGGACGGCGTCCTCATCGTCGTCGCCACCGTGGGCATGCAAAACGGCCGCGAGATCGCCGCGCCGGAGGTCATCTCCCGCGGCTTCGCCGAGACCGACTCGCTGCTCGAGGAGGCGCGGCTCGAGGCCGAGCGCACCATCGAGGAGTGCCTGAAGCAGGAGGTGAGGGAGCTGAAGCTCCTGCAGCAGCACATCCACGACAACGTGGGCAAGCTCGTCGCGGAGCGCACCGGCCGACGTCCGATGATCCTCCCGGTCGTCGTCGAGGTGTAGGGGGCCGCGCGGGAGATCGACTGGGAGGCGCTCGGCTTCGACGATGCTGAGGCTGACCTCGCGCTCCTTCACGCTCGGCAAGGAGCTCGGCCTGTGGGCCCAGGTGGGTCGGAGAGCTGGAGCGCGGCCGCGACTGGGAACGGGTCGAACTCGAAGCCGCCTGGAATGCCCGCGACGACCTCGACCTCTCTCTACGTGCGCTGCCCCTAACCGCCCGCACGCGGGTCTACGCGTTCGCTCGGGCTCAGGTCTTGCGGGCGCGCAACTGACGCGGCCGTTGCTGGAATGCAAGACCTGACCCCTGGGCTCGTCTCGGTTGGACCTGCGGGCTTGACCCTCCAAGCCGGCGCCGCCCGGCCCTAGCCGCGCTAGCGGCTACGCCAGGATTCGTCAAGCAGGCCCAGAACGTAGAGGTCCAAGAGGGTCAGGAGCTTGGTGACCTTTGCGTGCGAGAGCGGCCCGAAGGGCGGCCGGCTATCACCTCAAGCCTCTAACGGTCGCCCCCAGCGGAACCCGGTGGAACTCGGGTGCGGCTCCAGCGGGCTCGTGGGGAGGCCCGGCGGCGGGTCGTTCCGGTGGATGTTGAAGGCCGCCGGGGCGACGTCGTTCGGGGTCGTCGGATGGAAGAGCGACGCCAGGTGCTGGATTCGCCCGCGCCCGGGGCCGAGCTCCCACTGCCCGCCGCCGTAGACGGCGATCCCGTGCTCGGCGCAGTAGTCGTAGCCGGCGAAGAGGCGCCGCACGCTTCCGAAGCGCGACGGCTTGACGTTCAGCGTCTTCGGCGCGAACGGGAGACCCGTCGATGTCCGCCACCGAGTGGATCGGCGCGTCCCAGGTGATCCGGTCCCGGGCGGGCGCAAGTACCGCATCCGTCTCCGTCGTTAGGTCCGGATCCTCGATCCACGCTGTCGGGAAGCCCTCCGCGACGAGCCGGTAGAGCGCGGGGTCGCCGGGCTGGTCGACCGGCGTCCCCTTGTAGGCGCCCTTGAGATCGGTGGTGTCGACGGCGCCGGTGTCGGCCACCGCGGCCACGAGCGCCTCGTCCCAGTCGCTTGTCGGGTCGAGCTTGAACCGAAGCGCAGGGTAGCGCTCGAGCAGGCGCGGGATCGGGTCGAGCGCGGGTGGCTCCTCGATCCGGAGCGAGACGACGAAGTGACCGGCCGCAGCTCGCGCCCGAGCGCCTCGGCCAGCGAGAGGCCCGCCTGCCGGAGGGCGAGATCGAGGGCCGCGCTCTCGTACGCCCAGCGCCGGTAGTCGAGGAACGCGGCCATCTCTGGCTCGGAGGGGAAGAGCGCGAGCCCCTCCAGGAGCCTGGAGAAGCTGTCGAGCGTATGGCTTCCCGCGAACGGGAGCGTCGCGCCCTCGGCCCGAAGCGCGAGCTGCTCCTCGCTCGAGTAGGTCACGTCCTCGCCCACGCCCTCGTGGCCCACGCCATCATGTGGATCACCGTGGTCAGGCGGGTGAACTCCTGGCGAGGCCTGCACCTCGAGGCCCTCGAGCCGGTAGGACTCGATCTCGAGCGGAAGGTCGCGAACGCGGTCGTAGGTCGCCATCCCCGGGGAACGGTACGCGTTCGGTCCCACTTGGTGTACTAGTTAGGGGAATGACAGAGGCGAACCGCAACGGCTGGCAGGAGCTCATGGGCTCCTACGGCGTCAGCGACGCGACGACGGCGCGGCTCATCCGCTCGCTCACAGCGAGCGAGGTTGCGGGGCTCGCCTTCTGCCGGCTGCTCGAGCGCTGGGCGCGCGGGGAGCCGGAGCCGTGCACGCCCGAGCGGCGCCAGGCTGCGTTCCGCCGGGCCGCGGAGCGCGCCGAGACCGCGCTCACGGGCCTCGAGCGGCCGCTGGGCCGCTATCTCCTCGAGCTCGAGCCCGCCGGCGCCGAAGGCCGTTCCTGGTACGGGGAGCCCGGAGCGGGGGAGGTGGTGACGTGGGACGACGTGCTCAAGCGCGCGGGCGTCGTTGCCGCGCCGCATCGCGTCGCGCATGCCTACCTCGAGCTGGCCGTCCTCGTGCGCGCTCTCCAGGGGCTCGCCGATTCGGCCCGGATCGCGTCGGCCCCCGACCGCGAGTCCCTCTGGGCGGGGCTCTTCGACCTGCGGGAGAACCTCCTGGACGGCGCTCTAGACGACCTGCGCGCCCTTGCCGCCTAGCCTAACTGTCGTCGGCTCGATCAACCTCGACCTCGTCGCGACGGTTCCGAGACTGCCCAGGGCGGGGGAGACGCTCACGGGCGCCGAGCTCGACTTCGTCCCGGGCGGGAAGGGCGCGAACCAGGCGGTCGCGGCTGCCCGGCTCGGGGCAGAGGTTCGCTTCGTGGGCGCCGTCGGCGACGACGACTTCGGCCGCCAGGCCCTCACCGAGCTCCGCGCGGCAGGCATCGACCTCTCGCGCGTCCAGGTCGTACAGACGGCCACCGGCATCGCGCTGATCCTCGTCGACGAGTCCGGCGAGAACCAGATCGTCGTCGTCCCGGGCGCGAACCACACGCTCGTCCCGGAGCGGATCGAGGTGGGGCAGCCGCAGGCGCTCGTCTCCCAGCTCGAGATCCGGGACGACGCGATCGAGGCGGCCATGCGCCAGACCGACGTCTTCTTCTGCCTGAATGCCGCGCCGGCCCGTCCCGTGTCCGGCGCGATCCTCGAGCGGGCCGACCTGATCGTCGCCAACTCGCTGGAGCTGGAGGCGCTCGGCTCGAGCCCGCTGGGCACGCTCTTCGCGCTGACGCTCGGCGCCGAAGGCGCGCTGCTCCTCGAGAACGGGGTCGAGGTGGCCCGCGCCGAGCCGCCGCCGGTCGAGGCGGTGGACGGGACGGCGGCCGGCGACGCCTTCACCGCCTGTCTCGTCGTCTCCCTGCTCCAGGGGCGCAACCGCGAGGAGGCGCTCCGCCGCGCTTGCGCGGCCGGGGCCATCGCCGCCTCCAGATCCGGCGCGCAGCCCTCGTTGCCCACTGCCGCGGAGGTTGACGAGATACTGCGCACGTCGTGAAGGAGCCCACCCCGATCCTCCTCGACTGCGACCCCGGGCACGACGACGCGATCGCCCTCCTGCTCGCGCTGGCGAGCCCGGAGCTCGACCTCCTCGGCGTCACGACGGTCGCAGGGAACCAGACGCTCCCCAAGACGACGACGAACGCGTTGCGCGTGCTCGAATTCGTCGGACGCGGGGACGTGCCCGTGGCGGCCGGGGCCGACCGCCCGCTCGCGCGCGAGCTTTTCGTCGCCGCCTACGTGCACGGCGACTCGGGACTGGACGGGCCGGCGCTCCCCGAGCCGCAGGGCGCCCCGGTCGAGCAGCATGCGGTGGACTTCCTGGCGGAGCGCATCCTTGCCTCGGACCGCCCTTGACCCTGGTGCCCGTCGGCCCGTTGACGAATATCGCGCTCCTCCTGGCGCGCCACCCGGAAGCCGCCGGCAACGTCGAGCGCATCGTGATCATGGGCGGCGCGATCGCGGAGGGGAACGTGACGCCGGCGGCCGAGTTCAACGTCTACGTGGATCCCGAGGCGGCCTGGCGCGTCTTCCGGAGCGGCCTGCAGGTGACGATGATCGGGCTCGACGTCACGCACAAGGCGCTCATGACGGGCGCCCACGCCGAGCGGCTGCGGGGGTCGGGAGACGCGGGACGAATGGTCGCCGAGCTGCACGACTTCTTCGTGGGCTACCACCGGCGGACGTACGGCTTCGAAGGCGCGCCCATCCACGACGCGGTAGCCGTCGCCCAGGTGCTCCGCCCGGGGATCGTGGCCACGCTCCCGCGCCACGTGGACGTGGACTGCGAGTCGCAGCTCTGCCGCGGGAGGACGTTCGTCGACCTCTGGCGCCGGACCGGGGAGGAGCCGAACGCCGACGTCGGGGTCGGCATCGACGCCGAGGGGTTCCTGGAGCTCCTCTGCGAACGGATCGCCTCGCTCTAGGTGGACTGACTACACACCTGCGAGACGCCTGATCGCGTCCGGGCCTCCGGCGAGGCTTGTGGTCGACCAAGACCAGCTTCGCCGAGGAGGCCCGGATGCCTGATGCAACGTGCCCGCCCGTGCGGATGCGCTTTTCCTTCGAGTCGCGCTGCCGGATCGTCCAGTTGATCCTGGCGGGTGAGAGTCCGCAGGCGGCCGCGGCCGCCTGCGGGGCGAGCAGGGCGACCGGCTATCGGCTCTGGCGCCGCTACGAGCAGGGTGGCTGGGTAGCGCTGCGCGACCGTCCGCCGGTGCCGAAGCGTCAGCCGCGGCG
>CAWCCL010000014.1:0-162590 GCA_963794055.1 uncultured Actinomycetes bacterium | reverse complement strand
CGACCCGCCGGGCCTACCGGCACGACCTCGAGGAGCTCGCGGCCTGGCTCCGCCGCAACGGCCTCAACCTCTCCGAGTTCGACGCGCGCGCCTTCGCGGGGTACGCGGCGGAGCTCGGCGCCGACCGGCCCGGGCGGCAGCCGCGGAAGCTCGCGCAGACCACGATCGCCCGCAAGCTCGCAGCCGTTCGCTCCCTCATCCGCGCGACGCTCGGGCCGGGCCGGGTACCCGACCTCGCGGTCTCCGGCCGGCGCCGCCGCCGGCTCCCCCATGCCCCACGGCCCGCCGAGACCGACGCCCTCCTCGCCGGGGTCGAGGCGGAGAACGCGCTCGGCCTGCGAAACCGCGCGCTGCTCGAGCTCGTCTACTCGGCCGGGCTCCGCGCGCAGGAGGCCGTCGACCTGACGCTCGCCGACGTGGACTTCGAGCAGGAGCACGTGCACGTGCGCGGGAAGGGCGGCAAGGAGCGGGTCGTCCCGCTCGGCGAAGAGGCCTCCTTCCGCCTGCGCCGCTACCTGGAGCACGGCCGGCCGCAGCTCGCGCGCGGCGCAGCCGACGCACTCTTCCTCTCGGCGCGGGGAAAGCCGCTGGACACGTCGTCCCTGCGCCGCCTGCTCCCCAACCCGCACCGGCTCCGGCACGCGTTCGCAACGGACCTCCTCGAAGGCGGCGCCGACCTGCGGACGATCCAGGAGCTTCTCGGCCACTCCTCCCTCTCCACCACGCAGATCTACAGCCACGTCGACGCCAAGCGGCTCAGGAAGGTCTACGACCGTGCCCACCCGAGAGCCTGACCGTCCCCGGGAGCCACGTCCCGGTGCCAGGCACCTGGTCGTGGCCGATTCGGCCGTCGAGGGCTTCCTCGCCCTCCTCGCCGCCCGCCGGGCGCCGCGCACGGTCGACGCGTACCGGCGCGATCTCGCTGACCTGGCCGTGTACCTGGGCCACGAGCCGGCCACCGCGGGCGCGGACGAGATCGAGGGCTGGCTGGCCGACCTCCGCGGCCGGGGCCAGGCGCCGAGCTCGGTCGCTCGCCGGGCCGCCGCGGCGCGCACCTTCTACCGCCACCTCGTCGCGCTCGGGCAGCGGGCGGACAACCCCGCCGCCGACGTCGACCTCCCCCGCCGCAGGCAGCGCCTTCCGCGCTCGCTCTCGCTCGGCGAGGTCGAGCGCCTGATCGAGGCGGCGAACGGCGCGACGCCCCGCAGCATCCGCGACCGCGCCCTGATCGAGCTCCTGTACGGCGCCGGCCTCCGGGTCAGCGAGGCCGTCGGCCTCGAGCGAGGCGGGGTCGACCTGGAGAACCGGGCCGTCCGCTGCATCGGCAAGGGGGACAAGGAGCGCGTCGTCCCGCTGGGCACGCAGGCAGTCGAGGCGCTGCGCCGCTACCTGGCCCGGGGACGCCCGTACCTCGACCGCAGGCACCGACCCGAGCTCTTCCTCAACGCGCAGGGCGGGCCGCTGACCCGCGCAGGCGCGTTCCTGATCGTCCGCCGCCTCGCCGCCAAGGCGGGGCTCGACCCCGAGCGCGTTCACCCCCACCTCCTGCGCCACTCCTTCGCCACGCACCTGCTCGAAGGGGGCGCCGACCTCAGAAGCGTGCAGGAGATGCTCGGCCACGCAGACCTGGGGACCACCGAGATCTACACGCACGTCTCGGATCGCCGCCGGCGCGACACGTACTTCCAGGCGCACCCTCACGCGCGGCGGAGATAGCTCCTAGACGACCTCGGCGATCCTCCCGCTGCGGACGTCGTAGACCCAGCCGGAGATCCCGATCGAGTCCGGGAGCAGCGGCGAGTCGCGGATGGTCTGCAGGCTGCCCCTGACGCTCTCCTCGAGATCGGGGAACGGCCGGAAGTCGACATCGGACGCGTCCGCACCCGCCTCGTCGCGCAGCTTGCCGCGAAGGTCGTCGTTGGAGAAGGTCAGCATCCCGCAATCGGTGTGCGCAAGCACCGCGAACTCCTGGGTCCCGAGCAGCCAGTGGGAGATGACGAGCGAGCGGAGCGCATCGTCGGTGACGAGCCCGCCCGCGTTGCGGATCACGTGCGCGTCGCCCTCCTCCAGTCCCAGGAACTTCGCCGGGTCGAGCCGTGCGTCCATGCACGTCACGATCGCGAGCCGCCGCCCCGGCGGCATGGGCAGGTGACCATTGGTGAACTGGTCGGCGTAGACCTCGTTCGCCGCGTGGATGATGTCGCGCTCCGGCACCGGCTCCCCCTTCGCTTTAGTTTTTGAAGTCGTAAGCTTTACAAACTGAAGCGACGACCGTCAAGCGCGAGCGGCTGCCTTCTTCTTGAGCGCCGCGTGCACGGAGGCCGCGGCCGCGCGGAGGTCCTTGTCCTCCTCGGGCTCCTCGGCGAGGTGGGAGAGCAGCGTGAGCGTGTGCGACTGGGGCGAGCCGTTCTTGAGGGAGAGGACGGCAAGACGGCGCACTGCCGTGTTGGGATCCTCGTTGGCCAGCGTGTGCAAGGTGGGACGGACGGCGTTCACGACCCCGGGATGCGTCCGCGAGAGCAGCTCGAGCGACAGGAGCGCCGATCCGCGCGCCGCCGGGCTCTCGTCCTCGAGGCCGCGGCGCAGGAGCTCCGTCTTCTGGTTGAAGCGCAGCTGTCCGATCGCACGGTAGGCCAGCGCCCGCTCGCGGTAGTCCCGGCTCCGCGCGGCGGCCTCCAGCTCCTCGCCCGCCTCGCGGCGGAGGTCGGCGAGCGCGCGCTCGTCGGTGAGCTCGGCCGCGCGGCTGACGGCGTCGGCCAGGTTCACGCGAGCGAGCGGGCGGCGGGCCCCACGTAGTGGGCCGAAGGCCGGAAGAGACGCCCGGTCTGCTTCTGCTCGAGGATATGGGCCGACCACCCGGCGACGCGCGAGCAGGCGAACATCGCAGGCGCGAGCGGCGGCGGAATCTCCGCCACGTCCAGCACGACCGCCGAGTAGTACTCCACGTTCGTCGCGAGCACGCGCTCCGGGTGGCGCTCCTGGAGAGCGACCAGCGCGGCGCGCTCCAGATCCTGCGCCACGTCGACGTAGGGCGACTCGAGCTCCTCCGCGGTTCGCTTGAGGATGCGCGAGCGTGGGTCCTCCGCCCGATAGACACGGTGGCCGAAGCCCATGATCCGCCTGCCGCTCGCGAGCGCATCCTGCACCCAGCGGTCGGCGTCGCCCTGCTCGGCGACCTCTTCGAGCATCGGCTTGACGTACGCGGGCGCGCCGCCGTGCAGTGGACCGGAGAGCGCGCCGACCGCCGAGGAGAGCGCCGCGCCGCAGTCGGCGCCGGTCGAGGCGACGACGCGCGCGGTGAAGGTCGAGGCGTTGAGCCCGTGCTCCGCGGTGCAGATCCAGTACGTGTCGATCGCCTTGACATGGCGCGGATCCGCCTCGCCGCGCCAGCGCAGGAGGAACTTCTCCGCAGCGGTGGAGCCCTGCGCGACCACGTCGTCCGGGACGACGTCCGTCTTCCCGTCGGCTACCCGGGCTGCGCGGGCGACGATCGACATCATCTGCGCGGACAGCCGGCCGAGATCCTCGCGGGCCTGCTCGTCCGAGATCTCGTTGAGCTTGCCAAGGCCCCAGACGCCGGCCAGGTGCGCCGTCCCCGCCTGGAGATCGGCGGGTGCGTTGCCGGTCAGGCTCGCGGGCTCGTACGGCTCCGGATCCGGCATCTTCGACTCCAGGTCATCGTCGACGAGGAGGCCCCAGACGTTCTCGTAGGGGTACCGGCCGACCAGCTCCTCGATGTCGATCCCCCGGTAGCGAAGCGAGCCGCCCTCCCGGTCGGGCTCTGCGATCTCCGTCTCGACGGCGACGACGCCCTCGAGCCCTGGCTTGAAGTCGTTCATGGGCTCCTCTCCCTGTCAGCGGCACCGTATCGGACGGCCGCAGCGGAAGGGCGCCGCATAGAATTGCGGCTCGCCCATGCCACATCGCGTCACGCTCATCCCCGGCGACGGGACGGGGCCCGAGATCGCCGAGGCAACTCGCCGCGTCCTCGACGCCACCGGCGTCGAGCTCGACTGGGACGTCCAGGAGGCCGGCGCCGACGTGATGGAGCGCTTCGGCGGCAACCCGCTTCCCGGCCACGTGCTCGACTCGATCAAGCGCAACGGCGTGGCCATCAAGGGGCCGATCACGACCCCGGTCGGCACGGGCTTCCGCTCGGTGAACGTCGCCCTGCGGAAGAGCCTCGATCTCTACGGCCAGGTGCGCCCGTGCAAGAGCTACCCGGGCGTCCGCTCCCGCTACGAGACGGTCGACCTGGTGGTCATCCGCGAGAACACCGAGGATCTCTACGCGGGCATCGAGCTCGAGGAGGGCACCGAGGAGGCGCACGAGCTGATCGCGTGGGTCGAGCGGCACGCCCTCGGCACCATCCGGGAGGATTCGGGCCTGAGCCTGAAGCCGATCTCCGTCACCGGCGCGCGCCGCATCGTCGAGTTCGCCTTCGACTACGCCCGCAAGAACGGCCGCCGGAAGGTCACGGCGGTGCACAAGGCCAACATCATGAAGTTCACCGACGGGCTCTACCTCGGGGTCGCGCGCGAGGTGGCGGCCGAGAACGAGGACATCGAGTTCGAGGACAGGATCGTGGACAACATCTCGATGCAGCTCGTCCAGCGGCCGGAGGAGTACGACGTCCTCGCCTGCCCGAACCTCTACGGGGATATCGTCTCCGACCTCTGCGCCGGGCTGATCGGCGGCCTCGGGCTCGCCCCCGGCGGCAACTTCGGCACGCATGCGGCGGTCTTCGAGCCCACGCACGGCTCGGCGCCGAAGTACACAGGCCAAAACCGCGTGAACCCGATGGCGATGATGCTCTCGGGCGTGATGATGCTCCGCCACCTGGAAGAGCGCGACGCTGCGGACCGGCTCGAGGACGCGATCGCAGCAGTGATCGCCGAGGGCAAGGCGGTCACCTACGACATGAAGCCGGCCCGCGACGACCCGACCGCCGTCGGGACGAGCGACGTCGCGGACGCAATCATCGAAGCCGTGGAAAATGCTGCGCACTTTCCACGGGTGTGAGTTTGTCCCGTCGCTTCGCTCGGGAGGATGAGATAAGAACATGAGACGCAAGGTGACCGTCGTAGGCGCGGGCAACGTGGGCGCGACCGCCGCACAGGAGATCGCGCGGCGCGACTACGCGAACGTCGTCCTCGTCGACATCAAGGAAGGGCTTCCGCAGGGCAAGGCGCTCGACATCGACCAGGCCGGCCCCGTGCTGGGCTACGAGCCCTCGGTCTCCGGCTCGAACAGCTACGACGAGACGGCCGGCTCCGACGTCGTCGTGATCACGGCGGGGCTGCCGCGCCGGCCCGGCATGAGCCGCGACGACCTCGTGGCGACGAACGAGCAGATCGTCGGCTCCGTCACGCGGGAGGCGATCGAGCGCTCGCCCGACGCGATCCTGATCGTCGTCTCGAACCCGCTGGACGCCATGTGCCACGTGGCGAAGAACGTCTCCGGCCTGCCGCGCGAGCGCGTCTTCGGCATGGCCGGGATCCTCGACACCGCTCGCTTCAGCACCTTCATCGCGTGGGCGACGGGCGCCTCTGCGAAGGACGTCACGGCCGTGGTGCTCGGCGGCCACGGCGACCAGATGGTCCCCGTCGTCTCCGCCACGACGGTCGGCGGCGTCCCGCTCACGAAGCTCGTCTCGGCGGAGACGATCGACGAGATGGTCGAGCGGACGCGCAAGGGCGGTGGCGAGATCGTCGAGCTGCTCGAGACCTCCGCCTGGTACGCGCCCGGCGCCGCGGTCGCCCAGATGGTGGACGCGGTAATGCTCGACCAGAAGCGCCTCCTTCCCTGCACGGCCCTCCTCGAGGGCGAGTACGGGATCGACGACCTCTACATGGGCGTGCCCGTGAAGCTCGGAGCCGACGGCGTCGAGGAGATCGTCGAGCTCGACCTCACGGACGCCGAGCGGGCCGCGCTGAGCGAGTCGGCGGAGGCCGTGCGCGAGGTCGTCGCCGTCCTCACCCGCTAGGAGGACTGGCGCCCGGCCCCGAGGCCCGGGGCTACGATCGCTGCGTGGTCCGTCGCCTCACCATCCTCCTCGGCCTCGTCGTGCTCGTGGTCGTAGCCGGCCTCGCCCTGACCTGGATCCCCTCGGATCACTACATCGTC
This sequence comes from uncultured Actinomycetes bacterium, assembly GCA_963794055.1. Taxonomy (GTDB): domain Bacteria; phylum Actinomycetota; class Thermoleophilia; order Gaiellales; family Gaiellaceae; genus JAIBJN01. Next base: position 156,464 of record CAWCCL010000014.1, on the reverse strand, counting down.
CTACCGGACAAGGCGCGTCCGACGGACCCGCTCGTCGAGATCCCGGGGGAGAAGGACGGCGCCGGCGATACCGGGATCTACATGGTCGACGTGCGCGTGGGGCGGGCCAGCCTGCTCGAGCGCATCTTCCCGTGGATTCACGAGGGTGCGACCCTCGTCCCGGAGCGCGTCCTGAACCCCGAGGGCGTAAGCGACCGGCAGCGGCGGCGCTCCAGTCTCAACGACATGTCGCGCTCGCAGCTGATCGCGGTCACGGTCGCCCTCGAGGAGCTCGGCGAAGACGTCCAGGTGACGCGCGCGGGGGCCGAGGTGGTCCTCGTCCAGCCCGGCTCCCCGGCGGACGGGGCCCTGCAGGTCGGCGACGTCATCGTCGAGGCGAACGGCGAGGAGATCACGTCGACGGATGACCTGCGGGTGGCCTTCGACGAGGTGGAGGCCGGCGACGAGGTGGCGATCACCGTCGAGCGCGACGGCAAGCCCGTCGAGCTCACGGTCGGCACCCGTGCCTCCCAGGAGGAGCCTGGTCGCGCGATCGTGGGCGTGCAGGTGCAGGGCGCGGAGGACTTCGAGTTCCCGGTCGACATCGAGATCGACGCGGGCGGGATCGGCGGGCCCTCGGCGGGGCTCGCGTTCGCGCTCGACATCGTCGACGAGCTCGGGGACGACATCGACCTCGGCCGAACGATCGTCGCCACCGGTGAGCTCGACCTCGACGGGAACGTCAAGCCGATCGGCGGCGTCAAGCAGAAGGCGATCGGAGCGCGAAACGCGGGCGCGGACATCTTCCTCGTCCCGGACGGCAACTTCGAAGAGGCCAGAGCGGCCGTCGACGGCCTCAACGTCATCCCCGTCTCGACCCTCCAGGAAGCGTTGTCGGCACTGGCGACTTCCTAGTCTCGAGGTCGTCGACAACCCCGCCGGAACCCTCCGGAAATTGCGTGTTTTTCGTGGCGGCAACGCTTCACCCCGCAGCCCGGCACCCGTAAGATTGGCGACCCTGGACTTGATGGCGAAGCGGCGTCGAATCACCTGCAAAGACTGCTATTTCCGTCAGGCGGCACTCTGCGCCCTGACGGACGGCCCATGCCCGACGTTCCGGTCGGCGAAGAAGGCCGGGCTCGAGACTCCCGACCAGGCACAGCTGGTCGCCCGCCCCGAAGTTCGGGCGCACGCAGCCGCTTAGAACCCGAAGCAGAATGAAGCCTTGAGCCGTCGTTCCGATTCGAGTTCTTAGGGCTCAGCCTGAAGGCGGTCTCGGATCGGATCGAGGTCCGAGTCCTTCGCCGCCCACTCGGCGACGCGCGGGTCGAGCTCGGCCGCGCGTGAGAGGTGCGCAACCGCGTCGTCCGGGTAGCCCGCAAGCGCCTCGCAGCAGGCGAGGTTGTAGAGGATGTTCGGGTTGTCGGGGTGCGACTCGAGGGCGCGCGCCATGACCTCGCGGGCGCGCTCGTAGTCCTTCGCCGTGTAGAAGGGGAGCGCCTCGAGCCAGGACTCCCAGGGCGACGGCTCGAACGCCTTGCCGACCGTGCCCCCGACGACGAGAACGGTCGTGTCCGGGGCGGCCGCGGTCGCCCCCCGGCGGCTCGCAGGGTCGCGGACGAAGACGAGGGTGCCGGCCGGCGCATCCAGCTCCTCGCCGTCGACGGTGAAGCGGGCATGGCCCGAGAGAACGACGTAGAGCTCCTCGTGGCGCCCCGCGCCCGCGCCCAGCTCGTCGTGCTCCTCGATCACGCGGCCGCCGGTCTCCCGGGCACCGTAGGCATTGACTCCGAACGCGTCAATCCCGAGCGGGATCCGCACGGGGATCGTGTCGAACTCGCCGCCGAAGCGGGCGAGCCGGTCGAGGTGAGCGGTCTCGAAGGGCGGGCGGCTCACGCGTGGACGGCGAGGCCGTCGCGCACGAGCCCGCCGAGCCGTGTAATGCCCTCGTCGATCGCCTCAGGCCGCTCGTAGGAGAACGCGAGGCGCAGGGCCGACTGGCCGCCGCCGTGGAAGAAGAAGTCCGGGCCCTTGATGAAGGCGACGCCCACCTCGTCCGCCTGCGCAAGGAGGCTCTCGGCGCTCAACCCGTCCGGAAGATCGACCCAGAGGAAGTAGCCGCCGTCGGGCTCGTTCCAGCTCGTCCCTTCCGGCATCTCCCGCGCGAGCGCGGCGATCATCGCGTCGCGCCGCGCGTGCAGCGCCTCCTGGATCGCCTCGACGTTCGGGTCGAACCGCCCGCGCGAGACGAACTCGTGGAGCGTCGCCTCGACGAACATGACCGGCGAGACGTAGTTCTCGAAGACGAAGGTCTGCATCTCGCCCATGAGCTCCTCGGGCAGGAGCGCGTAACCAACGCGGATTCCCGGGGCGACGGTCTTCGAGAAGGACGACATGAACATGACCGCCTCGTCGCCGCCGGCGAGCTCGAACAGGCGCGGCAGCCCCTCGCCCGCGAAGCGTAGGAGGCCATACGGGTCGTCCTCGAGGATGGTCGCGCCGTGCGCAGCGGCCAGCTCGATCAGCCGGTGCCGGTTCGGCTCCGAGAGCGTCCGGCCGCTCGGGTTCTGGAAGGTCGGGATCGTGTAGATCAGGCTCTTGCCGTCCGTCGCGCCGAGCGCGGCTTCGAGCGCGCCGAGGTCGAGGCCGTCATCGGCGAGCAGGATCGACTCCACGTCGGCGCCGAGCCGCCGCAGGATTTGAAGGGAGCGGTCGTAGCACGGCGCCTCCACGAAGACCTTTGCGCCGGCCTGCACGTGGTGGCGCGCAATGAAGTTGAAGGCCTGCAGGGAGCCGTTCGTGATCATCACCCGCTCGACGTCGACGTCGTGGCGGTCGGCGATCCACTGCCGCAGCGGCAGGTAGCCGAGCGGCGGGCCGTAGTTCAGCGCCGTGGCGCCGTCGCGCGCGAGCGCGGCCTTGGCGCAGTCGCCGAACTCGTCGATCGGAAGCAGATCGGGGCCGGGAATGCCCCGGGCGAAGGAGATGAGGCTCATGCCTCGAGTCTACTGAGGGCCGCGGCCGAGAGGAGGATCGAACGCTCGAGCCCGGCGGGACTCCGCACGGTCTGCCCGGGCGAAGAACCACCAGGCGTAGACGAGGAGCGTGCAGCCGAGCCAGGCGCACACCATCGCGACCTCGATGCCCAGGGGCTCGCCGAGGCCTCCCCGAAGCCACTCCAGCCACGTCGCGACCGGGAAGCCGACACTCGCGAGCAGCAGAACGCCGAACAGGTCGGTCGGCCATCGCCGGCCGAGCCACCTTCCCACCCGGTAGCGGGCGTCGCGCCGGAGCTCCTCACCGCGAGGATCGAGGGGAGCGGAGCGTGCCGACCCAGGACGAAGCCACCTCTCGAAAACCATGCCCATGAAGTCGGCGGGCGGCCGCAATGCCTTGAGCGAAAACCGCTACCGGAGCGCGCCCGCGACCTCCGCCGCGAGCCGCGCGACCTCGGTCGGGTTCGTCCCGACGCGCACTCCACGAGCCTCGAGGGCTTCCTTCTTCGCGAGGGCGGTGCCGGCGCTTCCGGAGATGATCGCGCCCGCGTGGCCCATCGTTTTGCCGGGCGGCGCGGTGAAGCCGGCGATATAGGCGACGACCGGCTTCGTCATCTCCGAGCCGATGAACTCGGCTGCCTTCTCCTCCTCCGAGCCCCCGATCTCGCCGACCATGACGACGATCTCGGTTTCGGGGTCGGCCTCGAAGCGGGCCAGGACGTCGATGAACGACGACCCGACGACGGGGTCCCCTCCGATACCCACGATAGTGGACTGGCCGATGCCCAACTGGGTCAGCTCGTGCCCGATCTGATACGTGAGCGTGCCGGATCTGCTGACGAGGCCAACGGGGCCTTCGCTGAAGATCTCGGCAGGGATGATCCCGACGTTCGCCTTCGCGGGCGAGAGGACGCCGGGGCAGTTCGGGCCGACCAGCGTGACGCCGCGCGGGCGCACGTGGTTGTAGACGCGGAGCATGTCGTGGGCCGGGATGCCCTCGGTGATGCAGATGACGGTCTCGACGCCCGCATCCACCGCCTCGTAGATCGCGTCGGCCGCGAAGCGAGCGGGGACGAAGACCATGGCGACGTTCGGGCTCGTCTCGGCCACGGCGCCGCGCACCGTGTCGAAGACCGGGATGCCCTCCACGCTCTCGCCGCCCTTTCCCGGCGTGACGCCGGCGACGACGTTCGTCCCGTAGCGGAGGTTGCGGGTCGCGTGGAAGGAGCCCTCGCGCCCGGTGATCCCCTGGACGACGAGGCGCGTGTCGCGGTCGACGATGATCGCCATTAGCGATGGACTCCGCGGTCGCCCCACACGCCGGCGGTCACTGGAGCGACACCACCTTCTCGGCAGCGGAGAGCATCGTCTCCTCGACGTGGAGGTTCGGCGGGGCGGCCTCGATCAGCATCCGCCTGCCCTCCTCCGCGTTGGTGCCGTCGAGCCTGACTACGATCGGGTGCTCGATGGTCATCTGGCCGAGCGCGGTCAGGATGCCGCGCGCGACCTCGTCGCAGCGTGTGATCCCGCCGAAGATGTTGAAGAGGATGGCGCGCACCTGCTCGTCGGACGTGATCACCTCGAGCGCGTCGACGACTCCCTGCGCGTCGCCTCCGCCGCCCAGGTCGCAGAAGTTCGCCGGCCGGCCGCCGACCTGGTCGATGACGTCGAGCGTGGCCATGACTAGACCGGCGCCGTTGCCGAGGATGCCGATCTCGCCGTCGAGCTTCACGTAGGTGACGCCCTTCTCGCGGGCGAGGCGCTCGTGGGGGTCGGCCGCCTCGACGTCGCGCATCTCCGCCACGTCGGGATGCCGGTAGAGGGCGTTGTCGTCCACCGTGAACTTCGAGTCGAGCGCCTTCACCTCGCCGTCGGGCGTGACGATCAGTGGGTTGATCTCGCAGAGCATCGCGTCGAAGTCCACGAAGGCGCCGTAGAGCTTCTCGACGATCGCCATGACCTGCTTCTGCTCGCCCGGGTCGTCGATGCCTGCGGTAAAGACGAGCCAGCGCGCCTGCCAGGGCTGGAAGCCCGCGAGCGGGTCGACGTGCAGGCGGGCGAGGGCATCGGGATTTCGCTCCGCGACCTCCTCGATGTCGACGCCGCCCTCGGTGGTCAGCATGACGAGCGGCTTCTTCTCGCCCCTGTCGAACGTGACCGAGAGGTAGTACTCCTTGGCGATGTCGGACGCCTGCTCGATCCAGAGACGGCGGACGACGTGCCCGCGGATGTCCAAGCCGAGGATCGCCTCCGCGTGGGCCTGCGCCTCGTCGGGTGTGTCCGCGAGCTTGATCCCGCCGGCCTTGCCGCGGCCGCCCACGAGCACCTGCGCCTTGACGACGACCTGGCCGCCGAGCTCCTCCGCGGCGGAGCGCGCCTCCTCGGGCGTCGTGGCGAGGCGCCCGTCCGACACGGGGATGCCCGCGCGCCCGAAGAGCTGCTTCCCCTGGTACTCGTAGAGATCCACGACCGGGCGCGAGTCTATCCCAGGGGCGCCGCCGAGCAGCCAATCACTCGTTCGGACGATGAGGCAGCGGCGAGAACGGGCGATGCTGGGCAGGGGAAACACGTGAGACTCGCCCAGACGCTCGCCAAGGCAGCAACGATCCTCGTGGTCATCGCCGTTACTCTCGGCGGCGCAGTCGCGCTCGGGAGCACCCTCTTCGAGTCGCCGCCGCGCGACGCCGCCGACTTCGCTGCGCGCATCGAGGCAGGGAGCACCCACGCGCCCCCGGCCGAGAAGCGCACCGCGGCGGAGCGCCGCTACGTGCTCGAGCTGAGCGAGCTCTGCGCCCGGCGAAACGAGGAGCTTCGCGACCTCGACCTCAGGGTTCCGTCTGCGGATCGGATCCCGCGGCTCCGCTCGTGGCGTGCGATCCTCACCCGGCACTCAGAGAGCTTCGCTGCCATCACCGCGCCCAAGCTCTACCGTGAGGACGCCGCCCGCGCCGAGGATCTCAGCCGCGGGATGCTCGATCTCTCCGACCGCGCGCTCGAGGCGTGGCAGGCCGGCGACCGCGACCTGTTCGAGGCCAGGGTCGGGGCTACCGAGCTCCTCGACGAGCGCTACGACCGGACGATGCTCCGGCTCGAGGCGCCCGCCTGCGTCACGCATTAGGACAGGTGCAAGCGTTTCCAGCCTGGTCCTTTCGGGGAAACTGCCGGACGCTGTAGCGTTCGGGCCGACCCCTCAGAGGAGGAAGCGCATGAGCACCCTGCACGACGACGAGATCCGGACGATCACCGAAGGCGGCCGCCTCGATCCGCAGGCGGATACCGACGGAGACGACACCGACACGACGGACGGCGACGCCACGGACACGGACGCCGACGACGCCGACACGGACGCGACCGACGCAGACGCGGACGACAGCGACGCGTAGAACCCGTTTCGAGTTGACGCCTCGCCGCTGGGGTGCTCTGGGCGAGTGCGAGGCAAGGACGCAGGGCGCGCTCGTAGCCGGAGGCTACGGGCGCAACCGAGGACGCAGAATCGCGCCGACCAGTGCGGCCCGGCGGCTCAGGGCTTCGTCTTGAAACGGGTTCTGAAAAGCGCGGCCGAGGCGGCGCTCGAGCGCTGCCTCGACCCGGTCGGCGCGGACACCTTCTTCGCCGAGCACTGGGAGCACCGGCCGCTCGTCGTCCCGCGGGACGAGCCTGGCCGCTTCGACGACCTCCTCTCCGAGGCCGACGTCGAGCGGCTCGTCTGCTCCACGGCGATCCGCTACCCCGCCTTCAGGCTCGTCCGCGAGGGCGGGCAACTCGACGTGGGCTCCTACACGTCGGACGTCCCGTGGCGCCCTGCGTTCACGAAGACGGCCGACGTCCCGCGCGTCCTCGCCGAGTGGGAGGCGGGCGCGACCATCGTCCTGCAGGCGCTGCACGTCAACTGGCACCCCCTTGCGGTCTTCTGCCGGCAGCTTGAGGAGGCCCTCGGCCACGCGGTGCAGGTCAACTCCTACTCCACCCCGCGCGGCTCGCAGGGCTTCGCGGTGCACCACGACACGCACGACGTGCTCGTCCTGCAGGTCGCCGGCGAGAAGCGCTGGCTCCTGTACGACCCGCTGCTCGAGCTGCCGCTAAAGCACCAGCGCTACTCGAAGTCGCTGGGAGAGCACGGCGAGCCAACCGACGACCTCGTCCTCCGCGCCGGAGACACGCTCTACCTCCCGCGGGGCTGGCTCCACCAGGCGGAGACGTCGGCTACAGACTCTCTCCACCTGACGATCGGGATCAACGCCTACACCTGGCTGGACGCGGCCAGGGCGGCTCTCCCGCCGCTCGAACGAGAGGCCGCGCTGCGTCGGAGCGTCGAGCCCGGTGGCGACGAGGCGGCCGAGGTCGCCGAGCGCCTCCGCGCCGAGCTGGCGCCCGAGGAGGTCGCGCGCCGGCGGCGGCGGAAGTTCCTGGACACGCGCCGCCCCATCCGCGAGGACGGGCTCTCCCAGCTCCGCGCCCTCGAGCGGCTCGACATGGAGACACCCGTCGAGCGGCGCAGCACCGTGATCGCGGACCTGGAGGAGGACGAGGACGGCGCCGCCCTCGTCTTCGAAGGCCGCGAGCTCTGCTTCCCGGCCCAGGCGCGCGCCGAGGTCGTGGCCTGCTTCGAGGCAAGGAGCCCTTCCGGCCCTCGGAGCTGCCCGGCGACCTCGACGACGCCGGCCGGCTCGTGCTCGTCCGGCGGCTCGTGCGCGAAGGCTTCCTGCGGGTTATCTGACGGCGCGGACGGCCGTGGCCGTGAAGCGACGCGGTCGGCTCGGCTGCGCGGCGCCGCAGGTCAGGAAGACCGGCTCGTCGGCGAGCTCGGCGACGACGTCCGCCTCGTAGACCGTTCCGTCCTGCGCGCGGAAGCGGACGCGCCAGGCGTCCTCCCCCTGCGGCTCGACGCCCGCGAGGGCGAGGCCGTCGATCAAGAGGAGGCCCTCCGCTTCGCGGATGCCGTGCTCGGCCGCCTGGACGGGGAAGGAGTAGGCGGCACGCCCGCGGTAGCGCTCGAGGTCGATGCGGCCCGCTGCGTGCGCTTCGAGGAGCTCGCCCGCGTCCTCCGGCTCGACGCGGCCGTAGTAGAGGCCCTGCGGAAGGATGACGACGTTGCCGGCGAACCGATCGCCGCCGACGTGCGTCGACTGCCAGACCCAGCTCGACTCCGTCTCGCGGCGAAGCGCGTCGTAGACCGGACGCCCGTTCTTGGCGCAGCAGCGGTCGCGCTTGCCGTGCGTGCAGACCACGAGCAGGGGGTCGTTCAGGGGAACGCCGGGCAGCCCGTCGCCCATGAGCGAGCCCGCGAAGTCGAAGTCGCGCAGGTCCGCCAGCTGGTCCACCTCGAGGTGGAAGAAGCGCTCGGCTCCCGGCCTCGACGTCCCGAACCAGACCTGGCGGCGAGCCTGCACCCGGCGCTCAGCCTTCTTGACGAAGAGGAGCCGCGATGGCCCCAGCGCCTTGAGCTGTTCCCGCAGGTGGGCCTTGAGCCCGTCCGAGAGGAGGCTCCCGCCGAGCACGTCGCGATCCCAGAGGCCGCGGTACTCGAGCACGATCCAGTTGTCGATCCGGCTCGCAGTGGCCGCCAGCGGCTCCTCGCTGGCACTGGAGAGCGCCGCGCAGAAGGCGCGGCTCCGAACGCTCGGCCCCGGCTGGACGCTCACTGCCACGAACCTAGCGTAGCCGAACTGTAAGGCCCACCTTACAACCAAGGGTAAGTAACTGTGTTACTTCGGATCGAGCTCGACCGGCTCGGCCTCGCCCTCCCGGGCGACGATGCAGATGACCTGGCCTGTGGCGACCGGCTCGCCCGCTACGACCGAGAGGCCGGTGACCCGGCCCGGGCGGTGCGCGGTGATCTCGTTCTCCATCTTCATGGCCTCGACCACACAGATGACCTGGCCCTCGCGCACCTCGTCGCCCTCGGCGACCTCGACGGCGAGAACGGTGCCCTGCATCGGGCTGACGACCGCCTCGCGGGCGGCCGCGTGGTGCGCGCCGTCGCCCGTCCGTTCGCGCCTGCGCCGCGCCAGCTCGGCATGCGGGGGCTCGGGCCGGAGCAGCGTGACCTCGAAACGGCGGCCGTCGAGCTCGACGCCGACGACCTGCTCGCGCACGCGCGCCGGGCCGGGGGCGCGGATCGGCGCGACCTCCTCGCACGCGGCCTGCGCAATCGACTCGACCAGGCCGAAGCAGGTCTCGCCCGCGACGAAGCACGGGCTCTCGAGCAGCGCGCGGTGGAAGCCGATCAGCGTGGTCACGCCCTCGATGGCGTACTCGCTCGAGGGCGCGGAGCATCCGCCGGCGCGCCCGCTCGCGGTCGGTGTCCCAGACGATCAGCTTCGCGACGAGCGGGTCATAGATGCCGACGACCTCCGAGCCCTCGGTCACGCCCGAGTCGACCCGCACGCCGGGCCCGGCCGGCTCGCGGTACGAGGTGATCGTCCCCGGCGCGGGCAGGAAGCCGTTGGCCGCGTCCTCGGCGTTGATGCGGCACTCGATTGCGTGGCCGGAGAAGCGCACGTCTTCCTGAGCGAAGGACAGCGGCTCCCCGGCGGCGGCGAGCACCTGCTCGCGGACGAGGTCGAGGCCGGTGACGAGCTCCGTGACCGTGTGCTCGACCTGGATGCGCGTGTTCATCTCCAGGAAGAAGTAGCTGCCGTCGCGGTCGAGGAGGCCCTCGATCGTCCCGGCGCCGCGATAGCCGACGGCACGCGCCGCGTCGACCGCGATCGCGCCGATCCGCTCCCGCAGCTCGGGCCCGACGGCCGGCGAGGGCGTCTCCTCGACGAGCTTTTGATGGCGCCGCTGGATCGTGCAGTCGCGCTCGCCCAGGTGGACGACGTTGCCGTGCGCGTCCGCGAGCACCTGCACCTCGACGTGGCGCGGATCCTCGAGGAACCGCTCGACGTAGACGGTGGCGTCGGCGAAGTAAGACTCGCCCTCCCGCTGCGCCGAGGCCAGCGCGCGCTCGGCCTCCTCGGGGGAGCGGACGACCTTCAGCCCCTTGCCGCCGCCGCCGGCCGAGGCCTTGATCGCCAGCGGCCAGCCGTGCTCCTCCCCCATGGCGACGACCTCCCCGGCCGACTCGACCGGCTCGGTCGTCCCGGGGATGACCGGCACTCCAGCCGCCTGCATCAACCGGCGGGCCGTGACCTTCGAGCCCATCGCCTCGATCGCCTCCGGCGGCGGGCCGATCCAGACGAGGCTGGCTTCCTCGACCGCCCGCGCGAAGCTCGCGTTCTCGGCCAGGAAGCCGTAGCCCGGGTGGATCGCGTCGGCTCCGGCGCTCCGAGCGGCGGCCAGGACGCGCTCCTGGTGGAGGTAGCTCTCTGCCGGCGCCCCCGGTCCGAGGAGGTACGCCTCGTCCGCCAGGGCGACATGGAGCGAGCCCCGGTCGGCCTCGGAGTAGACGGCGACCGCACCGATCCCGAGCTCGCGCAACGTGCGGAAGACGCGGATCGCGATCTCTCCGCGGTTGGCGACGAGCACTTTCCGGAAGGAAGCCATGTCGGCGTATTCTGCCCCCATGACCTTCGCCGACCGGCTGACAGTCGCCAGAGCGGCCGCCGTCCCGGTCGTGGTCGTCCTCTTCGCATGGGACTTCCCGAACCACGACTACTGGGCGACGGCCGTCTTCGTCGTGGCGATGGCGACGGACTGGGTGGACGGCTGGTGGGCCAGGCGGAACGACCGCACCTCCGACCTCGGCCGCATCCTCGACCCTGTCGCCGACAAGCTCCTCGTGATGGCGGCGCTGATCATGCTCGTCGGAGACGTGCTCCCGGCCTGGATGGTGGCGGCCGTGATCGCCCGCGAGTTCCTCGTCACCGGGCTCCGCCTGGCGGCCATCGAGCGGGGCGTCGTCATCGGCGCCCGCGACCTCGGCAAGCTCAAGACCACGGCCCAGGCCGTCGCGGCCGCCCTCGGCGGCCTGGCCGCCGGCGGCGCGTTCGACGACGTCGTCGCCTGGTGGGCCATGCTCGTCGCCCTGATCCTCACCTGGGTCTCGGGGCTCGACTACGCCCGAAGCGCACCTCGACTCCTCCGTGGCCAACAGCCTGCGTAGCTTCCGCCGGGAGGACGTCCCGGTCGTCCTCGAGCTCTCCCGCCGCGCGTTCGGCCGGCCGGAGGAGCAGGTCGGCAACCCGCTGTGGGCCACCCGGGACGAGCTCGAGAGCGAGCTCTCCGACTGGGACGAGCCGCCGGAGACGACGCTCCTCGTGGACGACGAGGACGGGCTCGTCGTCGGCTTCGGGGGCGTCGAGGTGGCGAAGAGCTTCCCCCACGCCGACCTCTTCGGCCCGCTGATCGCGCCCGGCTACCGCGGCCAGAAGCTCGGCAGCGAGCTGCTCGACGCCTCGGTGGCGATCGCACTCGAGCACGGCAGGCGCTCCGTCGTCGGTTCGGTCGGCCCACGCAACATCTCCGGCCGCATGCTGCTCGAGCACAAGGGCTTCCACCCGCGCGGGGCTGCGAAGGCCGTCTTCCGGCTTGCCCCCGAGGAGCACCGCGCGGCCGAGGAGGGGCCCGAGGGCGTCGAGGTGCGCCGCGGCCAGGCGGACGACCTCGAGCCCGCCCTGGCCCTCTACCACTCGACCTTCCCGGAGGGCGTCTTCCCGGACGATGCCTGGCGCGAGGGGCTGGCGAAGGGGTCCGTCTACCTCGCCGAGCGCAAGGGCACTCCGCTCGCGTTCATCAACATCGACCAGAGCGACCGTTGGCTGTACCAGATCGGAGTCATCGCGCAGGAGCGCTCTCGCGGCGTCGGCCACTTCCTCCTCTCGCGCGTCCTGCAGGACTACTGGACGCAGCACCCGGGCGAGGTCGTGGGCCTCTCGGTCGAGGCTGACAACCTCCCGGCGCTCAGGCTCCTCCGGCGCCAGGGCTTCGCGCCGTGGCTGGTGCTCCAGTCCTACGAGCTCTGGCTCTAGGAGGGCCTCGGCTCTCACATCGCGAGAGGGCCGGACGAGCGTCAGGAACTTCGGCGGCCCCGCAACGTCAGAGTCCATGTGAGGAACTGTGCGCGCTTCCTCAGCACGATCGTCGCCACTCTCGTGGCGAGCGGCATTCTGGCAACCGTCGCGCGCGGCGATGAATGCGCCGTGACGCTTCGCTGGAACGACACCGTCTACACGAGCGCGCACGCCCGCTTCGCGGTGCTCGAGCCCGGGAGGGCACTGGGAGACGCACGGATCCCGGACTGCACCGCCGGAGGCCGCTGCGCGCCTCCCGAGAAGACCGTCGCCGCGTTCGAGATCCGAGGCGTCCCAGCCGAGGCCGCGCTGCTGGCGCCGGACTACTACGGCCTCTTCGTGGCCGCCGGCACCTTTCCCGAGCTTCCGGATCACCCGCTGCACGAGGCGGTGTACGGACTGTCCAACCGTCCGAACCTCCGCCTGGATTGCGGTTCCGTCTTCACGATCGAGGGAACGGTGAACCAGGTCGACCCACTGCGCATCGACGTCGAGAGCTCGGAGCTCGAGCTGAGCGAGGAGGACGAGGGCACGTGGCTCGAGGTGGACTCGGGAACACGCATCGAAGGGTTCGACCGCAGCGGAATCGCCACGCTGGAGCCGGGCAACGAGATCGTGATACTCGCGCGCCTCTGCCAGGGGGAGCTCGTCGGCCTGCTCGCCGATTCGATCGAGCCGGCCGGCTAGCCGGTGCGAGGTCGCGGAGCGCCGGCGCCGGCGCTCGATCGGCTCGCAGCGGGGGCTCGGCCGCTCCGCTCTCACCGCCGAACGAGCTAGTCGGCTTCGTCCTCCGCGGAGACGGATTCGCGGACGCCCTCCCGCCACCAGGCGCTCCGCGGCTCGCGACTGCTGTCCTCGAGGCGCGCCAGTGCGCGTTCGAGCGCCTCGCGCTCCTCGGGCGTCGGCTCCGGCTGCCAGTCGAGCTTCACTGGAAGGAAGACTAAAGGCCCCGCGCGCAGGCTCCGATAGAGCCGGGAGTGAGGCGAGCCGTTCTCTTTGCGCTGCTTGCTGCGCTCACGCTCGGGGCGTCTGCTCCCGCCGGCGCAGCGTCCTGGGCCGAGCCGCAGATCCGCGTCGTCGTCCGGGAGGGCGTGATGGGCCCGTCCGTGGGCGCGTTCAGGCCGAACGACCCGCTCACGCGGGGCGACCTCGCCAAGGCGATGTCGAGGCTCACCGGCGTCGAGCGCACCTCGGCCCAGCCCGACCAGATCGTCCAGATGCGGGATCTCGAGCGCGCGCTCGTCCGCGCGGCCGGGCTCCTGGACGAGGCCCAGGCCATCCTGACCGAGGCGAAAGCAGCGGGCCTCGAACCTCCCCCGCGGCTCGGGACGGAAGTCGTCGCCCGGCTCCTCGGCCTGCGCTACAACCACCAGGCCGCCGACGACGGGTTGGAGCGCCGGCCCGCCGACAGGGCTACCCGCGCCGAGGCCGCCTACTCCTTCGCGAAGCTCCTGCAGCTCAACGAGTGGACCGTGCCGTACGTGCGCTCCCGCGCCGAGTCGTTCGACCTGCCCAACCTGACCAGCTGGCAGCGTCGCATCCTCAGCAAGGCCGCCTCCTTCGTCGGCTTCCCCTACGTCTGGGGCGGGACGTCAGAGCGCAGGCAGACCCTCTTCGGCGTCACCTCGCGCGGCGGCTTCGACTGCTCAGGGTTCGCCTGGCGAATCTACCGCCTCGAGTCGTACTCCGGCGCTCCGCAGCTCAGGAACACCCTCCGGGCGCGCACCGCATCGGCGATGGCGGGCGAGGTCCCGGCCTCGGCGCGCATCAGGCGCGCCGGCCTCCGCCCCGGCGACGTCATCTTCTTCGCCGAGCGCGGCGCAACGGCCAAGCCCTCGGAGGTGACCCACATGGGCATCTACGCGGGCGGCGGCTGGTTCGTCCACTCGTCCAGCCAGGGAACGACGATGACGACTCTCTCGGGGTGGTACGCGGACCGGTTCGCCTGGGGGCGCAGGCCGCTTCGCGAAGCCGGTCTCGTCTAGGCTGGCCGGGGTAGCTCTTAAGGGGGAATGAGCAGGGATTTTCCTCAATCCCTCTTACGGGGGATGTGCGCCGAGGCGCCTGTTCGGATACTTCGTCTCGTCAGGCGTCCGAGATCAACGGGAGAGATCAGATGCTGCATTGGAAGGCAAAGCTGGCATATCTGCTGGTTGCGGCCACCGTCCTTGCTTCGTTCCTGGGCGAGGCCGAGGGCTGGCACTGGTAAGCCAGACTCGTGAAGCTCCGTCCGATTCGCTCGTCCGAGAGCGCGTCGGGTGATGCGGTGAGGCCGGGAGTCTCCAGAGAGACTGCCCGGCTTCTTCCGCTTCTGGCGCCCGTTGCTCTTTCGGCCAGCGCGGCCCTCGTGGCCGCCGCTGTCTCCTTTTGGGCGTCCGCCCCAACGCTCGGCGTCATGGGCGGCGTCCTGGCGCTCGCCCTGGCGGCGACATTCGTCGAGGCCTACCCGGTCCCAATCGAAGGGATCGCGTCCGGCGGCGTCTCGCTGACCGCGGTCTTCATCGTGGGCGCGGCCGTGATCTACGGCTGGGCCCCTGCGGTGATGATCGGCTTCATCGCCCGAGCGACGATCGAGCTGGTCCAGCGGCGCCCGGCGATCCGGCTCGCCTACAACAGCGCGGTCTACGCGCTCGGCGGAGGCGCGGCGGGCGTGGCGGCTGCTCTCGTGGGCGCGCACAACGGGGTCGGCGGGCTCTTCGTCCAGATATTGCTCGCGGCTTTGGCCTTCTACGCGGTCAACATCCTGCTGACGGCCGGGATCATCTCGCGGTGGTCGGGCGAGCCCTTCGTGCCGCTCCTCAAGCACTCGGTCTACTGGACGGTCGTCCCCTTCTCGATCATGGCGTCGGTCAGCCTCATGCTGGCCGTCCTCTGGGAGCGCTCGCCGTTCCTGGCGACAGCTCTCGTCGGACCGCTCGTCGCCATCGCGCTCTACCAGCGCTCGGTGCACAGCGCGCTGAAGGCGATGCGCCTGGCGCTCACGGACCCGCTTACCGGGCTCGGCAACCACCGCCATTTCCACGAGCGGCTGCAGCACGATCTCGACAAGGCGCAGGACGAGGGTTTCCCGCTCACGCTCTGTCTGCTCGACATCGACAACTTCAAGCAGGTCAACGACAGGTACGGTCATCCGACCGGGGACAGGGTCCTGGCGCAGGTGGCGGCCCGCCTGCGTCAAGGCGGCGAGGCCTTCCGCCTCGGCGGCGACGAGTTCGCGCTGCTCCTCCCCCGGCGGGACGAGCACGAAGGCCTCTCGATCGCGCGCTCCATCATCGAGCGGATGGCCGAGACAGAGGTCGACCTCGGCGAGGTGTTGAACATGTCCGCCGGCGTTGCGACCTACCCGCAGCACGGCGTCGAGCGGAACGAGCTCGTCCGCGTCGCCGACAGCGCCCTCTACCTCGCCAAGGAGCAGGGGAAGAACACGGTGAGGGTCTACCGCCCCGACGTCATCGAGCTCGCGGAGCTGCGTCGCCTCGCCGAGGGCCCGGACCGCGCCGCCCGGCTACGGGCTGCCGCGAGCCTCGCCCATGCGGTCGACGCCCGCGACGCGTACACAGGCAGCCACTCGTACATGGTCGGCGAGCTCGCGGCCCGCGTCGCCACGCGCATGGGCCTCGACGCGGAGTCGGTCGAGCTGACACGGCTCGCCGGCAGCCTCCACGACCTCGGCAAGCTCGCCATCCCGGAGGAGATCCTCCGCAAGCCGGGCCCGCTGAACGAGGCCGAGCGCCTCGTGCTCGAGCGGCATCCCCAGATCGGCTACCGGATGCTCGACTCCCTCGGCGTCGAGCCCGTGGCGACCTGGGTGCTCCACCACCACGAGCGCTGGGACGGCAACGGCTACCCGGCGCAGAAGGCCGGCGCAGACATCCCGCTCGGCGCGCGCATCCTCTTCGTCGCGGACGCCTACGACGCGATGACCACCGACCGCGTCTACCGCGGGCGGCTCTCCCACGATCGCGCGATCGCCGAGCTCGAGCGCTGCGCCGGCTCGCAGTTCGACCCGGACATCGTCGCGGCGTTCAAGGACGAATTCGACCAGCCGAGGCTCGAGCTGGTCGTCTCCGACAGCGCCTAGCTCCCAGGCTCCAACCCCCCGAAACCCGCTTGATCCCCCGGTCGAGGCTGTTGCGCAGCCTCGCCTGAGCCGTTTCCTGGAGCACAACGGCCGCGCGCGTTCCTTGTGGCCACGTCTCCGATCGGAAGGAGGTGAGCGCGCGTGATTCGATGGAAGCATCACTACGTGCGGGCACTGCTCGTCGTCGGCGCCGTTGCGGCGTACGCCGTTGCAGCCGGCGCCGGGTTCCGCTGGTACTAGCCAGCAGCCCACTTCCATGACCTCACCACGCGTCTCCGACAGCGCATGAACACCCACGGATACCCGCCTCGGCTCTACTGGTACATCGCCGCCGTTCTCGGCGTCGGTCTCCCCGTGGCCGCCGGAGCGGTGGTGGGGGTTGCGTTGGATCCCCCGACGTCTCGACAGGCGTCGGGGTGATCCTCTTCTTCGGGCTCGCGCTCCTCGCGGACATGAAGCCCGTCCCGCTCGACGTGGAGAACGAGCGCGTCGTGTCGCTAGCGTTCGTCTTCGTCGTCTCGAGCCAGATCCTCTTCGGCTGGGAGTACGCCGTCCTGAGCGCCGTCGTCGGCGTCCTCGTCTCGCAGATGGTCGAGCGCCGGCCGCTCGTGCGCTCCCTTTTCAACGCGGCGGTCTACGGGCTCGCGGCGTTCTCCTCGGCGCTCCCGGTCTTCATCCTCGGCGCCACGGGCAGTCTGGGGATGATCACGTTCTTTGCCTTCGCGGGCGGCGCCGCCTACGTGCTCGTCAACGTCGTCCTCGTCTGCGGCGCACTGGCCATCCTCTCCGGACAGCGGTTCGTCCCGCTCACGCGCGAGAACCTCAGCCACTCCGGGCCGGCCTTCGTGATCATGGCTTTCCTCGCCGCCCTCGCCGCGTCGCTCTGGACGACCGACCCGCGGCTCCTCGTCCTGCTCGCGGGGCCGCTCTTCACGCTGACGCTCTACCAGCGCTCCGCGCTCTCCACCCGGGTGGCGACGCGAGACGCGCTGACCGACAGCCTCACCGGGCTCGGCAACCACCGCTCGTACCAGAGCCGCCTGCGCGAGGCGCTCCAGCGGGCCGAGGACACGGGCGGCGAGATCTCCCTCTGCCTCCTGGACGTCGACGAGTTCAAGAGCTGCAACGACCGCTACGGCCATCCGGTCGGCGACCAGATCCTGGTCGAGCTCTCGCGCCTGTTCGTCGAGGGCCGCGACGACGTGGCAGCGTTCCGCTTCGGCGGCGACGAGTTCGCGCTGCTGCTCGAAGAGAACGAGGAGGACGCCTACCGCTTCGTCGAGGATCTCCACGGCCGCATCGCCCTCACCGAGTTCGCCCACCACCAGCCGGTCACGATCACGGTCGGCATCGCCTCCTACCCCGGCTACGCCTCCACCGCGGACGAGCTCCAGCAGGTCGCGGACGGCGCGCTCTACTGGGCCAAGCGCCACGGCAAGAATCGCTCGTGCGTCTACAGCCCTTCGGTCGTGCGCATCTACTCGGCGAACGAACTGTCCGAGATCGCCGAGCGCCAGGCGCGGCTGCGGGCCGCGGAGAACCTGATCCGGATCGTGGACTCGAAGGACACCTACACCGGCGAGCACTCCCAGGCGGTGGCGGGACTGGTGCACGCGATCGCGCGCGAGCTGGAGGTCGACGACGAAACCATCGAACAGCTCAAGCTCGCCGGCCTCCTGCACGACCTCGGCAAGATCGCCATCCCCGACACCCTCCTCAAGAAGCCCGGCTGCCTGGAGCCCGACGAGCGGCGACTCGTGCGCGCGCACGTCCAGTTCGGGCACTCGCTGCTCGAGGGCCTCGGCATCGAACCGGTCGACTCCTGGGTCCTCCACCACCACGAGCACTGGGACGGCTCCGGCTACCCGGACGGACTCGCCGGCGAGGAGATCCCCTTCGGCTCGCGGGTGATCCTCGTCGCCGACGCCTACGACGCGATGACGAGCGACCGCAGCTACCGGACGGCGAGCACCGCCGCGCAGGCCCTCGCCGAGATCAGGCGGCGCGCCGGCGTGCAGTTCGACCCGGCCGTCGTCGGCGCGCTCGAGCGGTGCGTCGTGCGCGGGCTCGACGAGGCGGGCCCCCACCTCCGCGCCGTGGCGGACTCCGCTTAGATGCCCGCCCAGCAGTTGGTGCACTCACGGATGGCGGCTGCGACGCTGCGCCGGATCGTCGCGCTCGCCCTTACCCGTACCTTCGGGTACGGGCTGCGGACGATCGCGGCGCCCGGCTTGGTCGCAGCCGTCCCCGACGAGCACCCCAACTACCGGGCGGACATCTAGTGGGCCAGCTCCTCCCTGTCCTTCTGGCGGTGCCGCTCGCGCTGCTCTGCGGCGGGCGCGTCGGCCGCATCGCCGAGCTCAGGCTGCGCGCGCTCTGGCTCTTCTTTCTGGCCTTCGGGATCCAGGTGGTCGCGTTCCCGTTCGCGTTCCTCCCGTGGACGACCGGCGAGGATGCGGCGAAGGCGCTCTGGCTCGTCTCCTACGGCTGCCTGCTGGTTGCGGCGGTGCTGAACCGGCGGATCGTCGGCGCGCAGGTCGTCGCGCTCGGGATGGCGCTCAACCTCGTGGCCATCCTCTCCAACGGCGGCCGGATGCCGGCGACTCCCGAGGCGATGCAGGCCGCGGGCCTCGACTTCGCCGTCAAGCACAACAGCGCGGCTGCAGCGGATCCCAACGTCCCCTGGCTCGTCGACCGCTTCGCGGCGCCCGGCTGGGTGCCGCTCACGAACGTCTTCTCGGTCGGCGACGCCGTCATCGCCGTCGGCGCCTTCGTGCTGGTCTTCGCCGCAACCGGGGCCCGCGCCCCCGGCCTGCCGCCGCGGCGCTCGGAACAGCCTTCCGGCTAGCTCTCGCCCGCGCGGCGGCGGCGTATCGTTGAGGGTGATGCTCCGTCGTGGGCTCACAACGGTCGTCCTCGTCGTCGGCTTTGCCGCCCTCGTTGGCGCCGCGATTGTGGACGTCTTCCGCTCAGGCGGCGAGGCGCGCACGCAGCAGGACGGGTCCGGGCCCGCCGCGCAAGACATGCCCACGGTGGGCGAGGAGCTCCTGGACGCCGGCGTCGCGGGCACGATCTACGTCGCCGACGTCGGCTGCCGCGTGCGCGGGATGCACCTGCCGAGGCTGGCTGAGGTGCCCGGCGGCGCGCGCCCGACGCCCGCCTGCAGCTTCGCGGTGACGGCGCGAGGACAGGTGCTCGAGGGCGACGGCTGGTATCCGCCCCGGCTTACGCGCGCGGTGACCGAGGGGGACCTCGTCGAACTGACAAGCCCGGCCGGCTGGGTGCTCCGGGTCGAGGGCGCCGCGCCGTCCTGGCGTCCAGACGGGACCCTGACGGTCGCGCGCGGCGCCGAGGTCCGGGCGGTGGACGAGAGCTGCAGCGAGAACCGTGGGGACTGCACCCGCGTGCTTCTCCGGGAGCGCGACCTCCGGGCTTCCGCCCCCGAGCTCGGTGACTCCGCTTCCGTGGCGGTCCGCGAGATCGGCTGGCTCGACGAGCGCCGCGTCGCGCTCGTCCTCTCCATTGGGCACGGAGACTCAGCGCCCGAGTCGGTGCTCGGCATCTGGGAGGGCACCCGGCTCGTCCGGGCGCTGCGAGGCGGCGGGGCCGCCTTCTCCGACCTCAGGCCGAGCCCGCGCGGCGGCTTCGTGACCGCCCGCGTGTCTGACAGGCCCGACAACCTCCTCATTCTCGACCGCGACGGGCGTGAGGTCTCACCCGCGGATTTGGCCGGAGACCGCCTCGGCCGGCCTCGCTTCCGCTTCGTCCGCGCGCTGGCGCTTTCCCGGAACGAGCGCCTAGTCGCGATCGCATCGCGGCGGGGCGTCTACATCTTCCGCCGCGGAGGCCTCGGCAAGCCGAAGGTCGTCCGGCTCCGATTGAACGCGCTCGATCTCGTCTGGCACTAGGAAATGCGTAGTCGAGCAACCTGGCTCGTCGTGGTGGTTGTCGCGGCCATCGCGCTGGCGGCCGGCTTCGACGCGCTCCGTGGTGAGTCGAACTCGCAGCCGGCGTCCCAGACCAAGCCGCAGTCGGTCTCCACAGCACCCGAACCGGAGGCGCCCACCCCGGCTGCGGAGTTCGGCGGCACGCTCTACTACGCGAACGAGATTCTCGCGAGCTGCAGGCGATCGAGCTGCCCCGCTCGCGGCTGGCCGATGCGCCCAACTGGGACGAGTGCCGCTTCGTTCTCTCTCCCGACGGACGTGCGGTCTCCGGCGCCGGGTCCGGCCGGGACCCATATTCGGATCCGCGGATCGGAAGGCTTTTCGAGACCGAGGGAGGGAGGATTCAGGTTTCGACGAACCGCGGCCCCGAGGGTGAGCCGTTCGCCGGCGAGGCGCCCGCCTGGCACCCGGACGGGACGCTGACGTACTTCAGTGAGGGCGCCGTGCGGGCCTGGCCGGTTGGAAACGTCGTCCTCTCGCAGCGTGACCTCCTACGCGCGATGAGGCGTCAACCCATCCGGGAGCTACGCGACCGATTCCGTCACTTTCGCATGCGCGAGGCGGCGTGGCTCGACGACCGGCGCCTGGTCGCGATCGTTTCCGCGGACGCCCGATCGCAAGGAGACGAGGACATCCTCGCCGTCTACGACGGCGCTCGGATCCAGGAGCTCTACTTCGACGAGCCGGGTGGCCTCTCCGACCTGCGCGTGAGCCCAACCGGTAGGTATTTCGCAGCTCGAGCCTCTGGCCAGCGTGGGGTCGGCGGGTTTTACCTCGTGGAGACCGGCCGCGGGCTGGTGAACAACATTGGGATCATCGGCTACCGGGCGATCGCGTGGTCGCCGGACGAACAGTGGGTCGCGGTCGCCGCCAGCGGTGGAGTATTCGTCTTTCAGCCCGGTACCTCAGGGTCGCCGGCCCGCACGCTCGGTCTCGTCGCCAGCGATCTCGCCTGGCGCGGCGAGGCCCCGCCGCCTCCGCTCTCCAGGTCGGACGAGGTCAGGGAGTGGCTCTCCGGAATCGGGGTGAACGGCCGACTGCTCGTCACGCAGCCGGGCGATCCGGCGTGTCGGCTCCGGGCGCTCCAGCTGCCGGAGCTCGTCTGGGCGAAGGATCCCGCAGGCGTTCAGCATCGCTGCCGCTTCATGCAGGACGAGGACAGCGCCCCGACGTTCGTCACGGGCGGCGAGCTCTTCGCGGCGAGCCCTGGCGGGCGAAGCGAGGTACTTCTCTCGGCGGCCGACCTGGGCACGATCTTCGAGAGGCCGAGCGCCCTCGAAGAGGTCGCCTGGATCGACGAGACACGCTTCTGGGCGGTCGTCCGCTCGGAGGGGAGCGCCATCGTCGCGCTGATGACGCCCGACGAGCTCGTCTACTCGCCCTCGTTCGCGACCCGGTCGATCGACAGGCTGCGCGTCGGCTCAAACGGGATGGTCGCCGCGAGCACCGACCAGGGGGTCGTCTTCTTCGACACCGGCGGCCGGCGCGCGCTGACCTTCCCCGAGGGGCGAGCCGTGGCCTGGGCACCCGGCGAGCTGATCGCGGCGGTTGCCACGCCGACCGAAGTCCTCTTTGTCGCGCCGGTCTCGCGGGAGGTTCTGTCCCTTCTGCTCGAGGTTAGGGATCTCGAGTGGGTGGTTCCCTGAACCCCGCGCCCACCTCGGCCAGGCGGCGCTCGAGGAACGCCCGCACCGCCGGCTGGCGGGCGAGCTCGAGGGCACGGGAGTAGGCCGCCGCGGCCTCTGGATTGCGCCCTAGACGGCGGAGGAGGTCGGCGCGCGCAGCGTGGAGAAGGTGGTAGCCGTCGAGCTCCAGGTCGAGTGCCTCCATGAGCTCGAGACCCCGCTCCTCGCCCTCCGCCAGCGCGACAGCGACGGCGCGGTTCAGCTCGACGACCGGCCCGGGCGCGGTCCGGGCGAGGAGCCCGTACAGGTCGGCGATCCGGCGCCAGTCGGTCGCTTCGGGGGTCGCAGCACGGGCGTGCTCGGCGGCGATCGCGGCCTGGAGCGCGTAGACCCCCAGAGGCAGGCCGCTCACGCGGTCGAGCCCTTCCTGGATCTCGTCACGATCCCAGAGCGAGCGGTCCTGCTCCTCCAGCACCACGAGCTCCCCGCCGGGACCCGTCCGGGCGTCGCGGCGCGAGTCCTGCAGGAGCATGAGTGCGAGCAGACCCCCCACCTCCGGCTCGTCCGGCATGAGCGTCCGCAGGACGCGCGCCAAACGGATCGCCTCGGCGCACAGCTCATGCCGCACCAGAGCCTCGCCGGCCGTCGCAGCGTAGCCCTCGTTGAAGATGAGGTAGAGGGCGGCGAGCACCGGGCCGAGCCGGTCGGGGAGCTCGTGGTCGGGAGGCACGACATACGGGATGCGAGCGTCGCGGATCTTCCGCTTGGCACGGACGAGCCGCTGCTGCATCGCCTGCTCCGACGTGAGGAACGCCCGCGGCGATCTCCGGTGTCGTGAGGCCGCCGAGCGTGCGCAGCGTGAGGGCCACGCGCGCCTCGGGCGCGAGCGCCGGATGGCAGCAGGTGAAGATCAGCCGCAGCCGGTCGTCCGGGATGGAGCTGTTCTCGATCTCGTCCTCCTCGGGCGGCGGCACGAGCGCCTCGAGCTCCCGCACCTTGCCCTCGAGCCTGTGTGCGCGCCGGATGCGGTCGATCGCCTTGTTCCGGGCGGTGGTCGTGATCCACGCGCCCGGGTTGCGCGGAACGCCGCGCTCGGGCCAGACCTCGAGGGCGACGAGGAAGGCGTCCTGCACCGCCTCCTCGGCGAGGTCGAAGTCGCCGAGCACGCGGATGAGCGCGGCGACCGCCCGCCCCGACTCCTCGCGG
Organism: uncultured Actinomycetes bacterium; assembly: GCA_963794055.1. Taxonomy (GTDB): domain Bacteria; phylum Actinomycetota; class Thermoleophilia; order Gaiellales; family Gaiellaceae; genus JAIBJN01. The sequence continues at coordinate 133,676 of CAWCCL010000014.1, read as the reverse complement.
AACAGGCGGTCGACGACGTCTTCCGGTGCGCCTACCGCCGCGCCCCCGCTTCCTGGGTCTGAACGGCCGAGGCCGCGGCCTCGTAGTCCATTACCGGTCGGACCTCCACCTTGCCGCCCGTCATCGGGATCTTCTTCGCCCAAGCGAGGGCCTCGTCGAGGTCCTTGCACTCCAGCAGGTAGAACCCGCCGAGCTGCTCCTTGGTCTCGGCGAAGGGGCCGTCGGTGACGATGTGATCGCCGCCCGCCTGGATCTGCACGGTGGTGGCCGTGGCGGTGGGCTCGAGACCCTCGCCGCCGAGGAACGCGCCCGCCTCCTTCGCCTCGTTCGTGTAGGCGTCCCAGTCCTTCATGCTCTCCTGGATCTGCTCGGGCGTCAGCTCGGCCCACCGGGACTCGTCGCCGTACAGCGTCAGCAGGTACTTCATGACTCTCCCTCCTGTCGTCGTCCGCGGCGCGGATTCGCCGCGTTCATCTTGACGACGAACGGGCGGGCCGTGGATCGACACGTCGACTCAGAGGGGAATGTTGCCGTGCTTGCGCGGCGGCCGCTTCTCGCGCTTGGTCAGCGCGGTCTCCAGCGCGTCGCAGAGCACGGCGCGCGTGCGCCGCGGCTCGATCACGTCGTCGACGTAGCCGCGCTCGGCGGCGGTGTACGGGTTGGCGAACTGCGCCTTGTAGTCGGCGATCAGCTCCGCGCGGCGCGCGTTTGCGTCCTCGGCCTCCTCGAGCTCCTTGCGGAAGACGATGTTGACTGCGCCCTCAGGCCCCATAACCGCCACCTCGGCCGTCGGCCAGGCGAAGTTGAAGTCCGCGCGGATGTGCTTGGAGCTCATCACGTCGTAGGCTCCGCCGTAGGCCTTGCGCGTGATCAGCGCGATCTTCGGCACGGTCGCCTCCGAGTAGGCGTAGAGGAGCTTCGCGCCGTGGCGGATGATCCCGCCCCACTCCTGCGCCGTCCCCGGGAGGAAGCCGGGCACGTCCACGAAGGTGATCAGCGGGAGGTTGAACGCGTCGCAGACGCGGACGAAGCGGGCGGCCTTCACGGACGAGTCGATGTCGAGGGTGCCCGCGAGCGCTTTCGGGTTGTTGCCGACGATCCCGACCGGGTGGCCGCCGAGCCTCGCGAGGCCGCAGACGATGTTCTCGGCCCACAGCTGGTGCACCTCGAGGAACTCGCCGTCGTCGACGACGCGCTCGACGATCGACGCGCATGTCGTACGGCTTGGTCGGCTCGTCCGGAATCAGCGTGTCGAGCTCAGGATCCTCGCGGCCGGGCGGGTCGGCAGGGTCGAAGTACGGAGGCGGGTCGACGTTGTTCTGAGGCAGGAAGGAGAGGAGGTAGCGGGCGTCCTCGAGGCAGCTCTCCTCGTCGTCGGCGGCGAAGTGGGCCACCCCCGACTTGGACGCGTGTGTGAGCGCGCCGCCGAGCTCCTCGAAGGTGACCTCCTCGCCGGTGACCGTTTTCACGACCTCGGGCCCCGTGATGAACATATACGAGGTCTCCTTCACCATGAGCACGAAGTCGGTCATCGCCGGCGAGTAGACGGCCCCGCCCGCGCACGGCCCCATGATCAGGCTGATCTGCGGGACGACGCCCGACGCCTGGACGTTCCGCCAGAAGATCTCCGCGTAGCCGCCGAGCGAGACGACGCCCTCCTGGATGCGCGCGCCGCCCGAGTCGTTGATGCCGATCACCGGACAGCCGAACTTGACTGCGAGGTCCATGACCTTGCAGATCTTCTCCGCGAAGGCCTCGGACAGCGTGCCCCCGAAGACGGTGAAGTCCTGCGAGAAGACGAAGACCTTGCGGCCGAAGACCGTGCCGTAGCCGGTGACGACGGCGTCGCCCCACGGCCGCTTGTCCATCATCCCGAAGTGCGGGTTGCGGTGGCGGACGTAGCGGTCGAGCTCGACGAAGCTGCCCGGGTCGAGGAGCTTCTCCAGCCGCTCGCGCGCGAGCAGCTTCCCGCGCTCGCGCTGGCGGGCGACGGAACGCTCGTCGCCGGCGTGAAGCGCCTCCTCACGCAGCCGCTCGAGCGCCGCCAGCTTCGCCTCGGTGGACTGGAGATCCTCGGCCTTGGCCATGGGCGGGAGCTTACTTCGGCTTGACCGCAAGTCGGCACACCTCCGTGCAACACGGGTGCGTCTTTCAGCGTTAGGCTGGAAGCGGAGGGAGGCCCGCGGCCGGCCCCCGCGCACGCGCGTCTAGAGAGTCTTCGGCGAGCAGCGCGTACAGGTACACGTCCCGCCGCGCGCCCCGCAGCTCGATGGAGTACGGCACGAGCGGGTCGCGCGCGGCCGCGGCCCGCGGCGAGCGGCGTCGGCCTCCACGAGCGGCCGCAAGGCGACGTCGCCGTCCTCGAGCCTCACGGCGCCATGTGCGCGTCGAACGTGCCGAACTCGTCGCGCAGGGCGTTGCAAATCTCGCCGACCGTGCCGTGCGCAGCCAGGGCCTCCCGGATCGGGACGAGCAGGTTCCCCTCGCCCCGCGCGGCCTCCCGCACCCTGCTCAGCGCGCTCTCCACGGCCGCCGGGTCCCGCTCGGCCCGCACCTTCTGGGTCCGCTGGATCTGGCGGCGCTCGGCCTCGGGGTCGAGGCGGTGCAGCTCCACCTCCTCCTCGTCGTCCTCGGTGAAGCTGTTGACGCCGACGACGACCCGTTCGCCGGCCTCGACCTGCCGCTCGAACCGGTACGCCGCCTCCTCGATCTCGTGCTGCTGGAAGCCCTGCTCGACCGCTGCGACTGCGCCGCCCAGCTCGTCGATCCGAGCGATCAGCTCCCGCGCGCGCTCCTCCAGCTCGGTCGTCAGCGACTCGACGAAGAAGGAGCCGGCGAGCGGATCGGCGGTGTCCGTCCCTCCCGCCTCGTGCTGGAGGATCTGCTGGGTGCGGAGGGCGATCCGCGCGCTTCGCTCGGTGGGAAGGGCCAGCGCCTCGTCGTAGGCGTTCGTGTGGATCGACTGCGCGCCGCCGCAGACCGCGGAGAGCGCCTGCACGGTCACGCGCGCGACGTTGTTCTCCGGCTGCTGCGCGGTCAGAGTCGAGCCCCCCGTCTGGGCGTGGAAGCGGAGCGCCTGCGCCTTCGGGTTCGTGGCGCCGAAGCGGTCGCGCATGATCTCCGCCCAGAGGCGCCGCGCCGCCCGGAACTTCGCCACCTCCTCGAAGAAGTGGTTGTGGGCGTTGAAGAAGAACGAAAGCCGCTCGCCGAACTCGTCGGGGAGAGGCCGGCCGCGACGGCCGCCTCGCAGTAGGCGATCCCGTGGGCGAGCGTGAACGCGAGCTCCTGCACGGCCGTTGAGCCCGCCTCGCGAATGTGGTAGCCCGAGATCGAGATCGTGTTCCAGCGCGGCAGCCGCTCGTGGCAGTAGCCGAAGAGGTCGGTCGTGAGCCGCATCGACGGCCGCGGCGGGAAGATGTAGTTCCCGCGCGCAACGTACTCCTTGAGGATGTCGTTCTGGGCGGTGCCGCGGAGCCGGTCGGGCGAGACGCCTTGCTTCTCCGCGACGAGCTCGTAGAGGAGCAGCAGCAACGCGGCGGGCGCATTGATCGTCATCGACGTCGAGACCTCGCCGAGCGGGAGGCGGTCGAAGAGGATCTCCATGTCGGCGAGCGAGTCGATGGCCACCCCGGCGCGCCCGACCTCGCCCGCAGCGCGCGGATCGTCGGAGTCGTAGCCGAGCTGCGTGGGCAGGTCGAAGGCCACCGAGAGCCCCGTCTGACCCTGCTCGAGCAGGTAGCGGAAGCGCTCGTTGGTCTCCTCGGCCGAGGCGAAGCCGGCGTACTGGCGGATCGTCCACGGCTTCCCGCGGTACATGTCCTTGTAGGGCCCCCGCGTGAAAGGGAACTCACCCGGGAGCTCGGGTACGAGACCCTCGACGTCGTGCCCGGTGTAGACCGGCTTGACCTCGATGCCCGAGTCGGTCTCGCGCAGATCGTCGGCCGTAGCCATGCGTTGATCCTACTTCCGAGGGATGGCAGGGGGGCCACTGCGGGTCGATGCTTTCGGCATGGACGAAGGCGGCGACCTGCGGCTGTCCGAGATCCTGGCCGCACTCTCCTACGCGCTCGACATCACCGAGGGTCAGCCTGCCGGGCACGCCGTGCGCACGTGCCTGATCGGCATGCGTCTCGCCGACGAGGTGGGGGTCGAGATCGAGGATCGCGCGGCGCTTTTCTACGCTCTCCTGCTCAAGGACGCGGGCTGCTCGTCGAACGCGGCCAAGATTTCCGCGCTCTTCGGCGCCGACGACCTCGTCGCCAAGCGCAACGCAAAGACGGTTAACCACTCCTACCTGCCGGACGCGCTCGGCTACGTCCTGCGGAGCGTGAGCAGCAAGCGCGACCTCGTGCGCGTGCTGCGGGCCGGCCCGAAGACGGCCGGCCAGTTGATCGAGATCCGCTGCGAGCGCGGCGCCGAGATCGCCCGCATGCTCGACATGCCGGAAGAGACGGCCGCCGCCGTCCGCGCCCTCGACGAGCACTGGGACGGCAAGGGCCACCCGGACGGGCTTGCCGGCGCCGAGATCCCGCTCCTCGGGCGGATCATCTGCCTCGCGCAGACGGCCGAGGTCTTCTTCACCTCCTTTGGCCCCGACGCCGCGGTGGACGTGGCTCTCGAGCGCACCGGGCGCTGGTTCGACCCGCAGCTCGTCCGCGTGCTCGCATCCCTCCGCGAGGACGGGCGTTTCTGGGCCTCGCTCGGCCGGGACGCGCGCTCGAACGTGGCCGCTCTCGAGCCTGTCGAGCGGATCGTGCTGGCCGACGAGGCGCGGCTCGACCGCGTCGCCGAGGCGTTCGCCAAGGTCATCGACGCGAAGTCGCCCTACACGTACCGCCATTCGGAGCGCGTGGCCGAGCTCGCGGTCTCCACAGGAACCGTGCTCGGCTTCTCCCCCGCGGCGCTGCGCGACCTGCGCCGCGCGGCGCTCCTGCACGACATCGGCAAGCTCGGCGTCTCCAACCTCGTCCTCGACAAGCCGGGGAAGCTGACAGACGAGGAGCTCGCGGCGGTCCGCCGCCATCCCGAGTGGACGGAGCAGATCCTCCGGCGCGTCTCCCGCTTCGACGAGCTGGCTTCCGCGGCCGCGGCGCACCACGAGAAGCTCGACGGCACCGGCTACCACCGGGGCCTGCACGGCGACGTCCTCGGGAGTACCGCGCGGATCCTCGCGGTCGCCGACATCTTCGAGGCGATGACCGCCGAGCGGCCCTACCGCGCGGCGATGCCCGCCGAGCAGGCGCTCGACCTGATGCGCGGCGACGTCGGGCGCAAGCTCTGCCCCGACGCGTTCGAGGCGCTGACGACCGCGCTCGCCGCTCAGCCCGAGCGGCTGGCTGCGTGATGCCTGGCATCTAGTCTGTCTCAATGAAGATCCGCGTGCGGCTGTTTGCCGGGCTGCGTGAGCGGGCGGGCACCGGTGAGCGCGAGCTCGAGCTCCCGGCCGGCTCGCGGCTCGCCGACCTCTGGGCGCCGCTCGGCCTCGGCGACGAGCCCGAAGGCCTGCTCTACGCGGTCAACAGGGACTACTCGACCGGCGACCGGCTGCTCTCGGACGGCGACGAGGTAGCGCTGATCCCCCCCGTCTCCGGCGGCGAGTTCCGGCTGACCGGCGACCCGATCGACGTCGACGCGGTGATCGCCGAAGTCGCCGACGAGCGCGCCGGGGCGATCGCCACGTTCCTGGGCACGACCCGGGTCCAGTCCCGGGGACGCACGGTCGTCCACCTCGAGTACGAGGCCTTCGAGGGCATGGCCGAGAAGGTCATGGGCGAGATCGCCGAGACCCTCGCCGGCCGCTATGACCTCTGCAAGGTCGCCATCACGCACCGCATCGGCCGGGTCGGAATCGGCGAGACGAGCGTCGCCGTCGCCGTCTCGGCCCCCCACCGCGAGCACGCCCTCGCCGCCTGCAAGGAGGCGATCGACACGCTCAAGGTCGACGTCCCTCTCTGGAAGAAGGAGGTCTACGAGGGCGGCGAGGAGTGGATCGGGCGCGGCTCGTGACCACGCCCGATCCGATCGCTCGTTAGCCGGTCGGCGCTCGGTAGGCCCAGTTGGCGAACCAGTAGACCTCGCCTATCGCTGTCGCGTTCACCGAGACCTGGAACCCCCACCTGTTACTGCCCACGCCCCAGACCACCCCGCCGGCAGGCGTGACGTTGCCCTGCGAGTACGTGTAGATGCAGACGTAGCCGGGTGACGCTGTCGGGTTGGCGGACGTGCCTGTGCAGACGGGGCTCGGCTCGTCAACCCCGTTGACGACGATATGGTCGTCGTCGAGCGGGAGCGGCGCGGCCCGTGGAAGCTGGGCGTTGAATCCCCACTCTCCGGTCGACGAGGTCTCCACCTGACCTCCGATCGTTCCGCGGATGGTCTCGCCCGCCTTGACGGTGGGCCGGTCGTAACGCACGTCAGCCTTCGGCCGCAGATGCGTCCAGAGGTGGTTCACCGTTCCGCCGACATGGGCGGTTGCGGGTGTGCCCGCGAGCACGATCCCAATGGCGATTCCGGACGCGAGCAGCGCGACAGCCTTCCAACGACGTTCTCTCAAAGGATCTCCTTTCGGTGCCGCCTGGACGCATTAAGCGACAGAGGTCGGCCGGAGTCGCCTTCCGATTGGGGGATCTGCACGAACGCGAAGCGGGGGCCCGAAGGCCCCCGCCGAACATCGCGGTGATCTGCTTTGCCGGACTAGCCGTTGTCCCCTCCGGCAGTTCCGCCGCCGCTGCCCCCGCTCCTCGGTGCGACCAGCGCCGGGCTCGACGTCGTGTCGCAGTCGACGAGCAGGTGGAACGAACGATCCGCCTCGGTGCCCGCGGAGTCGTACGTGTCGATCCAGACGCCGTTGACGCTTGCGTTCTCCCCGACCACGCCGATCTGGCCGGGAAGCTCGACTCCCAGGGAGCCCGGGAGCCCCACGGTGGCGATGTAGACGCAGTTCCTGACGTTCTTGTTGAACCGCACCTGGTAGTCGCCGGTGTCGCTCTTGTTGGTGTACGTGACCCCGTTGCCGCGGTCGAGATTGCCCGTGGTTCCGTCCACGACGGCCCACAGAAGCTCGCTCTCGTTGACGTAGCGCTTGTCCGCCTTCGGCTTCAGGTGCGTGTTCCAGATGTTCGTCCAGTTGATCGTCGCGCCCGCCGGGGTGGCGACCGTTACGACCCCGAGCACCAAGACGGCCGCGAGGGCCACGAGCAGCTTCCGCCTTCTCACCTTCCGCATCTCCGTTCCTCCCAGTTCGGATTGACTCCAACGGGACGGAGGGGGCGGGCATCTTCTTCCTCGGACGTGAAGAGGGGCCCGCAGGCCCCCTCCTCACTCTGGCTTGAGCGATCGCGCCGGCTAGTCGTTGAGGCCGTCCACGCCGCCGGCAACACGCTGAATTTGCGCCCGGCCGAGCACCCCGACGGTGCCGTCGTTCCCGAAGGGAACGAACAAGGTAGTGATCGACTTGTTGACGATGAACGCCATCCCGGCCGAGAGCTCGCGCGCCTCGAGGATGACCGTCTTGGGTCCCTGGGTCACGGGGATGGCACCGGAGATGGCGAGCGAGCCATCGTTAACGCCGTTGTTCTCGAGGACGACGTTCTGCTCCGTCGTCGAGTCGGTGCCGATCCTGATGCGAGCGTTGAGGATGCCCTGATCCGGATCGCTGGCGTCTCTCGCCGCGGAGATCGTCCCCCAGACGAGCAGGATCCCCTTCGTCGGCACCTTGACCGACTTGGAGGTCATCGTGGCGTACGTGCCGCTGTCGAAGTTGTCGACGACGGCCGTGTCGCGGATCGTCGTCGCGCGGACGAGCTGGTTTGCGTGCCTGCCGTCCACCTTGTCCGCGTTGTGCGCGAAGAGCGCGTGCGCGACGCCGTGGGCGATGGCCGGGCTCGTCGTGCCGAGGAGGGCGATCGTGAGCGCCGTCACCGACAGCACGATCGGAAGCTTCGTTCTCACTACGGATCTCCTTTTCCGACGGTCAAGGCCAGGCCGCGCAGACGGCCTCCGACCTTCCATCTACTGAGTAAGAGGGAGCACGAGTCGGGGTTTCCCCGCCGTTCGGGGAGTTTCAGCATGGCCGCTACGATGAGTCGGTGAGCAGCCTCACGCCCCAGCAGGAGCCGGAAACCCGCGGCTACGAGCCGGATCCGCCCGCAGAACGGCATCGGGACACGCCTACCGCGACTACGAGCCGATCCACCCCCGGGGGCGCCTCGGCGAGCTCGGGCGGAAGCTGTGGGCGCCCATCGCCGCGGTCGGCTTCCTCATCTTCAAGTTCAAGGCGGCGATCCTGGCGATCTTCAAGCTGAAGATCTTCGCGACCTCGGCGACGATGCTGGTCTCGATCGCCGCCTACGCCTGGATCTGGGGCTGGCGCTTCGCGGTCGGGTTCGTCTTCCTCCTCCTGATCCACGAGCTCGGGCACGTATTCGAGCTGCGGCGCCAGGGCATCCCGGCGTCCGCCCCGCTCTTCATCCCCTTCCTGGGCGCGGTGGTAGGCATGAAGCAGATGCCCCACAACGTCTGGAAGGAGGCGCAGGTCGCGCTCGCCGGCCCGATCGTCGGCAGCCTGGCCGCGCTTGGCTTCTGGCTTGCGGGCGAGGCGCTCGACTCGGAGCTCCTCGTAGCGCTCGCCTTCACGGGCTTCTTCCTCAACCTCTTCAACCTGATCCCGCTCTCGCCGTTGGACGGCGGCCGCGCGGTCGCGGCGCTCCACCCTGCGCTCTGGGCCGTTGGGCTCGTCCTTCTGCTCGGGCTCACGATCGTGTGGCCGAACCCGATCCTCATCCTCGTGCTCGTGATCGGCGGGATGGAGGCCTGGCGCCGCTGGCGCGACCGGAAGACCCCCAGGCGGCCGCGTACTACGCCATCCGGCCCTGGCAGCGCGCGGTCGTCGGCGTCACGTACGTCGGGCTCGCGGCGCTCCTCGGCCTCGCGATGAGCGCCACGCACATCGAGCGCACCTTCTAGCTGGCCGCGCGGGACGACGACAGGCTGATCCTCGAGAGCTCGGAGGGCGCCCAGCTCCTCCACTCCCGCCGGATCGCCGACGAGTTCCTGCTCGGCTTCGACACCGTCGCCGACCTGCCGAAGCCGGCGGTCACGATCTTCGGGTCGGCCCGCATCCAGGAGGATCACCGCGCCTACGCCGAGGCGCGGGAGGTCGGGCGGCGCTTCGCCAAGGCCGGGTTCACCGTCGTCACCGGAGGCGGGCCGGGCGTGATGGAGGCGGCGAACCGCGGCGCCAAGGAGGGCGGCGGCCTCTCCGTCGGCTTCAACATCGTCCTGCCGCACGAGCAGCGCTCGAACCCGTACCTCGACGCGGAGGTCGTCTTCGACCACTTCTACGTTCGCAAGACGATGTTCGTGAAGGCCGCCGAGGGCTTCGTCATCTTCCCGGGCGGCTTCGGCACCCTCGACGAGCTCTTCGAGGCGATGACGCTGATCCAGACCGGGAAGATCCTCGACTTCCCCGTCGTCCTCTTCGACTCCGAGTACTGGCGTGGCCTGCTCGAGTGGATCCGCGAGCTCCTCCTCGCCGAGGCCATGATCTCACCTGAAGACTGGGACAACCTCAGCGTCACCGACGACCCGGAGGAAGCGGTGCGCCTCGTGGTCGCCGGCTACGAGCACCGCCGCGCCGACGCCCGCGAAGGCCGACGCGCAGTAGTCTCAGCGGCGGCGTAGCCGCACAGGCTGAGCACTACCCGCGAACGTGCTTGACGAGCTTCCATGCGCCCGGGCAGGAGCATGGCGGCCAGATAGAGCTTGAGGAGATCCCCGACGATGAACGGGGCGAGGCCATCGTCGATCGTCTCCGTGAAGTTGAGATCTAGAACCACGGCGAGTCGGGGAAGACCGACCACGTAGACGAGGACGCTGCCCGTCAGCATCGCAGCCACCGCCGAATTGAAATGGCGGTCCCAGCGGCGCTGAGCGAGCCACCCGGTCACGACAGCGGCCAGGACGAAGCCCATGATGTAGCCCCCGGTCGGGCCGGTGAGAACGTCCCAACCGTGCCGACCGTCGGCGTAGACCGGCGCCCCAAGGGCGCCCACGAAGAGGTAGAGGCCGAGGCTCGCGAGCCCCAGTAACGCCCCCAGGGACGCACCGGTGAGGAGAACGGCGAAGGTCTGACCGGTGACCGGAACCTCGGTCCCGGGTATGTCGAACGAGACCTGGGCGGCGAGTGAGACGAAGACCGTGCCGGCGAGCACCAGGAGGACGTCGGTGACCAGCCCCGACCGCGGAAAGACCGCCAGCCTGAGAGTCGCCGCCTGCGGGTTCATCGCGGCGGGACTCTAACTCACGCGCTGGAAGGAAGGTAGAAGTAGTCGCCGGGGGGCTTCTTGCCCGGGCCGTAGATCGCCGTCGGGTTCTCCGGCTTGTAGCGGGTGAAGAAGTCGTCCTCGCTCAGAATCTTGCCGCGCTCCCAGACCGTCCGGTGGACGCTCACGTCGAAGCCGGGGCCGCCGGCCGACGTGCGGCGCACCGAGTTGCGCGGCGCCCCGAGGTCGACGGCGTACTGGAGCGTGGGCTGCGTGTAGCTCGTCGGCTCGCTCGTCGTGGACTCGACCCTGCGGCCCTGCTTCGTCCCGTAGAAGCTGACCGTGAAGGTGGAGTTCGTGTAGCTCACGTCGATCAGGATCGCGTGCTTGAGGTCGTTCTTGAACACGAACTCGGGGCCGCCCCAGGAGACCGTGGCGTCGCGGCCCATGGGATAGTGGCTGATGTAGAAGGCATGGTTCGAGCGCGCGAGGATCGGGAGCCCGGCCTCGAACGCCGCGTTGAAGATCGTCGTCGCCGTCTGGCAGACGCCGCCGCCGATCGACGGGATGAGGACGCCGCCCCAGATCATCTGGCCCTCGCGGAAGCCGCGCTCGGCGGTGCGCTCCCCGATCTCCTTGTTGTAGGAGAAGGTCTGCCCCGGCTTGACGATCGTGCCGTCGAGGTAGTCGCCGAGCAGGTGGACGTTCCAGATCCGGTTGGAGGACGAGGCGCCCATGTCCGTCGTGAAGCTCGAGACCTTCTGGCGGATGCCGAGGGCCTTCGCCTCGCGGGTCGTCAGGTCGGCCGCGAGCGCGGTGAGCCCGATGGTGGCGACGCGGCGCCCGGGCCCGAGACCCCCGGCGAGGACGGCCTCCTGGGCCTTCTCGACGTCCAGCGTCGTCCCGGCCCTCGACCTCACGACCCGCGCGCGGTTGCCGACGATGCGGAAGGTCGCGTCGACGGGGTCGCGCAGCGTCGTCTTCACCAGCGGGAGAAGCGCGGCACGGAGCCCGTCGGGGTCGAGCGCGACCTCGTAGGTCCCCGCCGCGGGCTTGAAGCGGACGAGCTCGGCGAGCTGGGCCGGAGCCAGCGTCCCGACCCGCTTCCCCTTCAGCCGGATCCTCACCGGCGCGGCCACGAGGGTCCGCGCCTGGAGCGCGACTGCCTCGGCCTCCTCGGTCGTGATCGACGGCGCGACCTCCTCGACGTTCGCCGCCAGCCGGTTCGTGCCGCCGAGCGCCGCCGCCTGAACCGAGGCGAGCAGCGGGTCGACCTGCACGGCCGAGCCGGCGACGCCGGGGCGGACGACGACCTCCTTCCCGTTCATGGTCAGGCGCGCGTTCTCGGGGCGGGTGGTCAGCTCCCGGAGGCGCTGCGCGATCCGGCGGCGCTCGGCGGGCAGGACGTCGAGGACGGGCTCGACCTCCTCCGTGAACGCGAACGGCGCGATCAGCGCGCCGAGGCGCGAGAGCACGGTTCCGCGGCCGGCCTGGTAGGCGCGCTGCTCGGTGGCGGCGGCGTCGAGCCTCCAGGTCCGGTCGGGCTGGACGACGAGCGCCTGCTCGCCGACCGCGACGCGCACGGGCTCTGCGAACAGCGGGCCGAGCTCCTCCTGGACCCGAGCCTGCGCGTCTGAGTGCGAGAGCCCGCCGACGTCGACGCCTGCGACCGAGACGCCCGGGAGCACCGCGTCGCGCACCGTGTACGCGCGCGCGAAGAGCGCCGCGCCGGCCGCCATCACGAGCAGCGCGGCGACGAGCGCGATCGTGCCCGCCCGGCTGCGCCGGCGGCGGCGGACCGCACGGTTCGGTCTGACGACGATCTCAGCCATGAACCCAGGAGGGTAGCTGGAAACTCGGCCACTATCATGAGCGCTGGTGTCCTCCTCGAACCCGCTGCGGGAGCTGCCCTCGGTCGATGAGCTGCTCGGCCGGAAGGAGCTGGAAACCCTCGTCGAGCAGCACGGACGCCCGCCGGTGCTGGCGGCCGCCCGTTCGGCCCTCGCGCGCGCGCGCGAGGACGTAAAGGCCGGCTTCCCCGCGGGCGATCTCGTGGATCGCACCGCCGCCGAGCTCGAGGCGCGCCTCCGCCCCGGCCTGCGGCGCGTCCTGAACGCGACCGGGGTCGTCGTCCACACCAACCTCGGCCGGGCGCCGCTCGCAGAGGCCGCGCTGGAGCGCGTCCGCGAGATCGGCGCCGGCTACTCCAACCTCGAGTACGACGTGGACGCGGGGAATCGGGGCTCGCGGCAGGACCACGTCGCCGCAGTCCTGCGCGAGCTGACCGGCGCCGAGGCGGCGCTCGTGGTCAACAACAACGCGGCCGCGGTGCTGCTCGCCCTCGCCGCGCTCGCCGAAGGGCGCGAGGTGATCGTCTCCCGCGGCGAGCTGATCGAGATCGGCGACGGATTTCGCATCCCCGAAGTCCTCGCCCGGTCGGGCGCAACCCTCGTCGAGGTCGGGACGACCAACCGGACGAAGCTCGCCGACTTCGAGCGCGCCATCACCGACCGCACCGCCGCTCTCCTGCGCGTCCACCAGTCGAACTTCCGCATGGTCGGCTTCACGGAACAGCCCCAGGCGCGCGACCTGGCCCGCCTCGCCGAGCGGCACGGGCTCGCCCTGGTCGACGACCTCGGCTCGGGCGCGCTCGTGGAGATCGGGGACGAGCCGACGGCCGCCGCCGGCATCGAGGCGGGCGCCCACGTGGTCACGTTCTCCGGCGACAAGCTCCTGGGCGGCCCGCAGGCGGGAATCGCCGCCGGGCGCGCCGACCTGATCGAGCGCATGCGCCGCCATCCGCTCCAGCGAGCTCTCCGCGTCGACAAGCTCACGCTGGCGGCGCTGGAGGGAACGCTGGCCCTCTACCGCGCGGGCAGCCGCGACATTCCGGTCCTGCGCATGCTGGACGAGCCCGCGGAGGCCGTGCGCGCCCGCGCCGAGCGGCTCGCCGGGCTCACCGGCGGCGCCGTGGAGGAGACAATCGCGCGCTCCGGGGGCGGCGCCCTGCCGGTCACGGAGATCGAGAGCTACGCCTGCGCGCTTCCGCTGGAGCTAGCCGAGCCGCTGCGCCGGGGCGAGCCCGCCGTGGTCGGCATCGTGCGGGACGACAAGCTCCTGCTCGACTGCCGGACGCTCACGGACGCCGAGGTCGAGGAGGCCGCGGAGGCCGTCGCCCGGTGCCGCTGACCGTCGGGACGGCCGGCCACATCGACCACGGCAAGACCTGGCTCGTCCGGGCGCTGACGGGCAAGGACACCGACCGCCTGCCCGAGGAGCAGGAGCGCGGCATCTCCATCGACCTCGGCTACGCCCCGCTGGAGCTGGCGGACGGGCGGCGCCTGTCGCTCGTCGACGTCCCCGGCCACGAGCGCTTCGTGCGCAACATGGTCGCGGGGGCGACCGGGATCGACCTCTTCCTGCTCGTGATCGACGCCGGCGAGGGGGCGCGCCCGCAGACGCAGGAGCACCTGGCGATCGTGCGGCTGCTCGGGATCGAGCACGGCGTCGTCGCGGTCACGAAGGTGGACGCGGTGGACGAGGAGTCGCGCGAGCTCGCGGTCATGGAGGCGCGCGAGCTCGTTCCCGGCGCGACCGTCGTGGCGACGAGCGCGAGCACGGGCTACGGCCTCGACGAGCTGCGCACCGCGCTCGCCGAAGCGGCCGACCGCGTCGAGCAGCGGCCGGCGACGCGCCCGGCGCGGCTCTTCGTCGACCGTGTCTTCACGCTGCGCGGGATCGGTACCGTCGTCACGGGGACGCTCTGGTCGGGCTCGATCGGCGAAGGCGACGCGCTGCGCGCCGAGCCGGCAGGCCTCGACGTGCGGGTGCGGAGCGTCCAGGTGCACGACGAGCCGGTGCAGCGGGCCGAGGCCGGCCAGCGCGTCGCGGTCGCGCTCCCCGGGGTCGAGCGCGCCGACCTGCGCCGCGGCGACGCCCTCGTGGAGCCCGGCGCCTACCCCCTCAGCTACCGGCTCGACGTGGCGCTGGAGCCGCTCGCGGAGATCCCCGACGGCGCCCGCCTCCACGTCCACCACGGCACCGCCGAGCACCTCGCGCGGGTGGTTCGCATCGACGACCGCCACGCGCAGCTCCGCCTCGCCTCGCCGGTCGTCGCCGCGCGCGGAGACCGCGTCATCCTGCGGGAGGGGACGACGCTCGGCGGCGGGATCGTGCTCGACCCGGCTCCGCCCCGCCGTACCTCGGCGGAACGGCTCGAGCTGCTGGAGCGCGGCGACCCCGGCTCCATCGTGCTGGCTGCGCTCTCGGCCGCAGGCGAGCCTGTGCGGCGCGACGAGCTCGCGCGGCGGGCCCTGCTCGCGCCGGAGGAGCTCGACGCCGGGCTGGCGGCCGCAGTGCGCGCCGGCGACTGGTACCTGACGGACGAGCAGCTCGAGGAGCTCCGCTACGGCGTCGCGCGCGCGCTCGACGAGCGGGCCGCGAGCTCTGCGCTCGACCCCGGGATAGCGATCGCCGAGCTTCTGCCCCAGCGCCCGTGGACGGCCGCGGTGCTCCCGCTCCTCCCCGTCGAGCGCCGCGGTGCGAAGGCCTACGCGCCGGGAGCCACCGCGGGCCTCGGCGACCGGGCCGAGGCCGCCGACCGGCTCGAGGACGAGCTCGAGGAGGCCGGCTACACCCCCGTGAAGGTGGAGGACGCGGAGCTGGCGCGCTTCCTGGAGGAGGCCGGCCGGCTGGTGCGCCTCGGCGACGGCCTCGCCGTCGGCACCCCCGCCTACGAGGAGGCGAAGCAGCTCCTGGTCGAGGAATGCACGGCGGCGGGCTCGATCACGCTCGGCCGCTTCCGCGACCTCCTCGGCACCGGGCGCAAGCCGGCCCAGCTCCTGCTGGAGCGCTTCGACGCCGACGGCCTCACGCGCCGGGTGGGCGACGAGCGAGTCCTGCGCCGCAAGGCCAGGACCGGCTAGGTTCCTCCCGGAGCGGCACGGGCCCGGTGGCCCAGCCGGTCTTCAAAACCGGTGAGGCGGCGTAACCCGTCGCTGGGTAGGTTCGACTCCTGCGCCGCTCCGTTACGCGAGGCTCCGATGAGTCTTCCCGGTCCCGACAGTCAGTAGGGAAAGGTCGCAATCGAGAGGAGAGGAAATGAGACCCCTCGTCGTCAGCACGTTCATGACCCTGGACGGTGTGATGCAGGCGCCCGGCGGCCCGGAGGAGGACCCGACCGGAGGCTTCACCCACGGCGGCTGGTCAGCCGGCTACTGGGACGAGGCCATGGGCCAGCGGATGGGAGAGGTGATGGGCGGGCCCTTCGACCTGCTCCTCGGGCGCGGGACCTACGAGATCTTCGCCGCCCACTGGCCGCACGTCCCCGACGAGCCCGGCGCGGAGCAGCTGAACGGCGCCCGTAAGTACGTGGCTTCGAGGACGCTCGACACGGTGGAGTGGAACAACTCGACCCTGCTCGAGGGCGACGTCGCGGAGGCTGTCGCGAAGCTAAAGGAGGAGGACGGACCGGAGATCCAGGTGCACGGCAGCTGGGGGCTGATCCAGACCCTGCTCGAGCACGACCTCGTCGACGAGTTCCGGCTCATGGTCTTCCCGGTCGTCCTTGGGACCGGCAAGCGGCTCTTCGCCGCCGGAGCCGTTCCGGCCGGGCTCGAGCTCGCCGAGTCGAGCACGTCGACCACCGGTGTCGTCATGGCGACGTACAAGCGTGAGGGGGACATCCGGTACGGGTCGTTCGCCCTCGACGAGCCGACCGAGGAGGAGCGCGAGCGCCGCGAGCACCTCGCCCGAAGCTGAGGAGGCCGGCCATGTGCCCGGTGGCCCAGCCGGTCTCGAGCTGCACAAGAAGCAGCACTACGACATCTACGTGAGTGCGACCGATGCGGAGGACCGGCCGGCCGAGTCCCGCCTGATCCCGATCGATCCGGTCTACAAGCAGAAGCCCTGGGAGAGGCCTTAAGGCCGATCGCCCGTCTCGCGCATCGCGCACGGGAGCGGTTCTAGGAGGGATTGGCGGAATATCGCTCGTCGCCGGGGTGCGATGGTCGTTCCGAGGCAAGGACGCAGGGAGTGCTCGTAGCCAAGGCTACGGGGGCGCGACTGAGGACTCCGTCCTCGGGGCGAGCAGTGCGGCCCGGCGGCACAGCGGTTATTTCGTCAAACCCTCCTAGGCCTGAGAGGCGGCCGAGGGTAGAAGCGACGACTAGCGCTTCTTGGAGCTGTCGGTCTGCTTGTCCGGGATGACCGCGACCTTCTGCACGACGCCGAGGAAGAACGGCTCCGAGAAGCCGGCCGTGAACGCGAGCAGGGCCTGGGCTGCCCACGAGCTGGTATTGCCGTTGCCGAGAGCCACCGCGCCGCTCTCGAGGACGAGGAGAATCACCAGCCCGGCAACCGCTCCGACCAGGGGTTGAACCCTCATAGCAGGCCGAAACGAGCGAAGGTCGTCCAGCTCCACCAACTCGTCTCGCACCCGGAAGGTGCCGGCGAGCGTCGCCCCGAGCGCGCCCGCACAGCCGACGAGAACGATCGATTCCCACATGCCGCCCCCGCCGATCTTCTGGACGATGGCGGACAAGCCCAGGAAGAGAACGACAAGCACCGCAGCGAGGATCGTGAGGTACCTGTACTTCACGCCGGCGCGCACCCGCCGCTCGAGCCCGGCTTCCGAGCGTTCCTGGTAGAGCACGCGAAGATGGTGGACGGCCTCGGCCTGCGCATCTGCGCTGACGGTGCCGTTCGTGCCGACGGTAAGAAGGTCTTGCAGCTTCTCTTCGCTGAAGTGATCAGTCCACCCGTGCCAGCGACCCGGCTTCTTCTCGCGCCCGGCCTCATAGTCGAGCTGGGCCCACACGTAGTGTCTGTCTCCAAGCAGCAGGAGCTCGCGCTTCAGTGCGTTGGCAAGCTCCCACGCAGAATCGGCGGAGAGCGTGTCGACGTCCCGAGTCAGAAGCTCCAGCAGTCGTTGCTTCGACTGCGGCGTCCGCAGGGGGTTTTGGCGTCGTCCAGCTCGAGCAGCGCGGACGCCTCAATGACGCTAGCTTGAATCCGGCTGAGGGGCCTTGGCAAGCTCCGCCGGGGCGTTGGGCCGCTCCCAGTAGGCCGGTGCCAAGGGGCTCCCGGATCGTGCGACCGCCTGCTTACGATGAAGCAGGCGTTCGATCGCCGAGGCATCGACGGCTTGTGCCACTGGCGACAAAGGTAGCGCCAGGAACGGCCGCCTTCAAGTCTTTTTACATCGGCGGACGAGCGCCAGGAGCCCCCCGCAGACGGCACCAGGCCGGCCGCCTGCGGGGTCGAGGGGTGGATCTAGAGCGCGGTGTCCGTCATCTCCGGACGTCGGCGCCGCGCGGCCAGGAAGCCGAGCCCAGCCCGGAGCTGGAGAGCTGGTCTACGGCGAGGCAGGGCGTCCCGGCGAGCGCGATGTCCCAGAAGAGCCGGCCCGGCCGTCGGGCCCTGCGAACCAGAGCCGGCCAGCGAGGCATCAGCTGAAACCTTAGTCCCGGCCGGCCGGCGCGGCCTCCTGCCTGCGGAGGAAATGGTCTCCTCCGAACGAAGGGCCGCGCGCGGTTCGACGCGGTCGACGATCACGCGAAGTCGATCACGCTACGGATGCCGTCTCCCGCCTCCATCAGCTCGAAGCCGCGGTTGATCTCGTCCAGCGTGAGCTTGTGGGAGACGAGCGCGTCGACGTCGATCTCGCCCGCCAGGTAGCGACGCACGTACGCCGGTACGTCGTCGCGCCCCTTGCAGCCGCCGAACGACGAGCCCGCGACCCGGCGGCCGGTGATGAGGAAGCGCGGGATCACGTCGAGCGTCTCGCCCTTGCCGGCGACGCCGCACATGGTGGCGAGGCCCCAGCCCATGCGGGCCGACTCGACCGCCTGGCGCATGACGCCGACGTTGCCGGTCGCCTCAAAGGTGTAGTCCGCGCCAAAGCCGCCGGTCAGCTCGACGATCCTCTCGACGGCGTCGCCGCCGCCGAGCAGCGTCTCCGTCGCGCCGTGGTGCGGCGTCAGGGCGAGCCGGCCCTCCGCGACGTCGACCGCGATGATCCGTCCGGCGCCCGCGAGGCGACAGCCGACGACGGCGCCCAGCCCGACCAGGCCGGCGCCGAAGACGACGCAGGTCGAGCCGGGCTCCACCTTGGCGGTGTTGAGCGCCGCGCCGATCCCGGTCGAGAGGCCGCACGCGAAGAGCGCCGCGCGGTCGAGCGGCGCCTCCCGGTCGACCTTGGCGAGGGCGATCTCCGGCATGACCGTGTACTCCGCGAACGTCGACGTGCCCATGAAGTGGCGGATCGGCTCGCCGTCGCGGGACAGCCTGGCGGTGCCGTCCGGCATGTAGCCCTGGTTCTGCAGGTCCCGGATCGCTAGGCAGAGGTTCGTCCGCGGGCTCCTGCAGTGGATGCACTCGCCGCACTGGGGCGAGAAGAGGGTCACCACGTGGTCACCTGGCTCGACAAGGGTGACGCCCTCGCCGACCGACTCGACCACGCCGGCGCCCTCGTGGCCGAGCACCGTGGGCGAGTAGCCCGACGGGTCGGCGCCCGACGCCGTGTACAGGTCGGTGTGGCAGACGCCGCACGCGACCAGCCGGACGAGCACCTCGCCCGCCCTCGGCTCCTCCAGCTCGAGCTCCTGTACCGAGAGCGGCTGCCCGAACTCCTCGAGGACCGCTGCACGCATTTTCATGCGCCGAAACGTAACCGAGCGCGGACTCCCGTCGCTCGGGCTGCTTGTAATCTCAGGACCCGAGCCGAATGAGCACGCCGACGCCGTCCGCTACGCGCTTCCCTCCGCTCCCGCAGCGAACGCGCGGGGCGCTGGCTCTCGGACGCCTCGCGGCGACCGCTTCGCGGGCGGCGCGGCGCGGCCACGGCGGGGTGGTCGGCGGCACGGTCGCGCTCAAGCTCGACCCGGATGCTCTCCGGCTGCTGGCCCGGGGACGCACGACTGCGCTCGTCTCGGGGAGCAACGGCAAGAGCACGACGGCCGCGCTCCTGGCCGCGGCGGTCGGCCGGCTCGGCCCGACCGCCTACAACGAGAACGGCTCCAACATGGCCTCCGGGCTCGTCGTCGCGCTGGAGGCCGCGCGCGAGACGCCCTATGCAGTGCTCGAGACTGACGAGTCGTACCTCGGTCCGGTGACCGAGGCGACGCGGCCGCGCGCGATCGCGCTCCTCAACCTCAGTCGCGACTACCTCGAGCGCGGCGTGCAGTACAAGCCCCTGGCGCGGCACTGGCGCGAGACTCTGGAGGCGGTCGACTGGCCGCTGACCGTCGTCGCCAACGCCGACGACCCGATCGTGACGTGGACGGCGCGCGCCGCGAAGGACGTGATCTGGGTGGCCGGCGGCGACGAGTGGTCGGAGGACGGGGCGATCTGCCGCGATTGCATCATCAGGCTCCGTCGCGAGGGCGAGCGCTGGTGGTGCGACTCCTGCGGACAGGAGCGGCCTGAGCCGAGCTGGAGGCTGGTCGAGGACGTCGCCGAAGGCCCGGACGTCTCGGTCCAGCTCGAGCTCTCCGTACCCGGACGCATGAACCGACACAACGCGGTCTTCGCCCTCGTGGCGGCGATGACGCTCGGCGTTGACCCGCACGAAGCCGCACGGGCGATGGCCGCGGTCGGAAACGTCGACGGCCGCTACAACCGCCGCGACGTCGACGGCCGCCAGGTGCGGCTGATCCTGGCGAAGAACCCGGCCAGCTGGCAGGAGTCGATCACCATTGCGGGCTCCTCCGGCGACGCGCTCGTCTTCCACCTCACCGCGCGCGGGGACTACAACTCGAAGGACGCGAGTCTGGCCTGGGACGCGCCGCTGGAGCGCCTCGCCGGGAGCGACGCCGTGGCAACGGGCTACCGCGCCTCCGACATGGCGCTGCGCCTCGAGGTGGCGGGGCTCAACGTGAAGCGGGTTCGCGATCCGGTCGAGGCCATCCTGGCCAGCCCGCCCGGCCCGGTCTCCGTGATCGGGAACTACCCCGCGTTCCTCGACCTCCGCGACCGCCTCGACGCGCTCGACGCGACGTGAGCCTCACCGTCGTCGACGTCTACCCGGGCTCGATGTTCCCCCAGGGGGACGGCGGCAACCTCCGCATGCTCGAGCACCGGGCTCGCGCGCGCGGGATCGGGGTGCAGACGCTGGCCGCGCCGATCGGCGCCCCGCTGCCGGATGGAGACATCTACGTGCTGGCCGGGGCCGAGGACGAGGATCAGCCCGCGGTCGCGCGGCGCCTCGGCGAGGAGGGGACGCTCGCGCGCGCGGACGCGGCCGGCAAGGTCGTCGTCGGGATCGGCGCCGGCTACCAGAATCCTCGGGAGGAGCTTCGACACGCCGGACGGCGTCACGACGGAGGGCCTCGGGCTCCTGGACGTGCGAACGACGCTCGGCGAGCACGTTGACAACCGCGTCGTCACCAGGCCCGCTCCCGGGCTCGGCCTGCCCGCGCTCGTCGGGTACGAGTGGCATCGAGGCCGCACGACCCTGGGGCCGGAAGCGCAGCCCCTCGCCGAGGTCGAGATCGGCGTTTGCAACGGCGGCGACCCGCCCACCGACGGCGCCGTACGGGGCCACGTCCTCGGCTCGTACCTCCACGGGCCCCTGCTGCCACGGAATCCCGAGCTGGCCGACCTCCTGCTCGGCTGGGCGCTCGGCCGCGAGCTGGAGCCGCTCCGGAGCGAGTTCGCCGAGCGCGCACGCGAGGAGCGGATCGCCGAGGCGCGCGAGATCGAGCGCCGCAAGCACCGGCGGCTGCGGCGCTTCCTTTAGCCGCGGCGCAGCGCCCGGAGCGCCTCGAGCTCCCGCACGCCGAGGAGCTTCGCAGCGGCGAGGTAGGCCAGGGCCGCGGCCGCCAGGCCGGAGCCGAGCGAGAGGATTCTGCGCCCAGAGCTCCCGGCCGAGGAGGTCGTCCAGAAGCCACCAGACGCCGAACGCGGCAGCCGCCGCGACGGCCGACGCCACGAGGATGCGGGCGACGGACACGACGACGAGGCGCGGCCCGACGAACCCCGGGTTCCGCCTCATGGCCACGAGAAGAAGCGCGACGCCGACCATGTTGACGAGCGAGGTCGCGAGCGGGATTCCCCACACGCCGACGCGGTAGAGGATCGTGTTGAGCACGGCGTTCAGCGCCACCGTGCCGAGGGCGACCGTCGTGGGCACCCAGTTTCGCTGCAGGCTGTAGAACCCGCGCGAGAGCAGGAGCATCCAGCCGTTGAACATGAGCCCGAGCGAGAACGCGGCCAGGCACTGCGCGACGACTACCGTGTTGTCCGCCGTGAACGCTCCCCGTTCGTAGAGCAGGCGGATGATCGGCTGCGCGAGCACGGCGCTGACGGCGCCCGCGGGCAGGAGGAGGAACGCGATCTGGCGTAGGCCGCTGTCGAGCGTCGTCCTGAACGACGACAGGTTCCCGACGGCCGCGAAGCGCGAGAGCGTCGGGAAGAGCACAGTGACGACCGCCACGGAGAACACGCCCTGCGGGAGCATGTAGACGCGGAACGCCTTCTCGATCGCCGCCGGCGCCAGCTCCGGGTCGACGAGCCGGGACGCGAAGAGCATGTTCACGAAGATGTTGATGTTGATCAGCCCGAGGGTCAGCGTCACGGGCAGCATCAGCACGAAGAAGCGCTTGACGGCCGGATCGCGCCAGTCGACGACGGGCCGGAGCCGGCCGTCGAGGCCGCGGAGCCAGGGGACGGGCAGGAGCAGCTGCACGACGCCGGCGACGAGCGTGGCTGTCGCGTAGACGACGAGCTCCGCCGACTCTCCTTCGACGAGCGGCACGAAGACGACGAGCCCGCCGATGATGACGAGGTTCCAGGCGACCGGCGCGAGCGCGGGGATCGTGAACTGGCCGTAGGCGTTCAGGATCCCGACGACGATTCCTGAGACCGTCACCAGGCCGACGATCGGCAGCATGATCCTGGTCAGCTGGACGGCGAGTTCCGGGTCCCCGCCGGGATCGCCGAAGGGGCGGATCAGGAGCGGCGCGACCAGGACGAGGAGCGCCGTGAGCGCCGAGACTCCGATGAGGACGAGCCAGAAGATGCTGGACGCCACGCGCCAGGCACGCGCCTTCTCCTCCTTCGCGAGGAGCTCGTTGAAAACGGGGACGAACGCGCCGGACAGCGCGGCGTCGCCGACGAAAGCGCGGGCCAGGCTCGGGATCTGAGAGGCGACGGTGAAGGCGTTGATCGCCCCAGCGACCCCGAAGAAGTAGGCGGCCACGACCTCGCGGACGAGCCCAAGCGCGCGGGAGAGGGCCGTCGCCAGAGTGAAGGTCGCCGTCGAGCGCGCTAGCCGACGGGCCTGGCCGGCCTCGCTCATCCCGGCGAGTATACGAGCACGAACCGGCGCGACACCCCGGCCCCGCTCCCCTCGCCGGCGCGCGACCTCGGCTAGGCGCCGCTGGGTAGGGCCTTCAGGAGCGCCGCCTGGAGCTGCGGAAGCGAGAAGGGCTTGAGAAGGCAGGCGGCGGGGCGGAACCGGGACCCCGCCGCCTTCGAATCGCCGTTTGGGCAGAACGCGCGCTGATCTAGCGGAAGCGTCTACTCGCCGTATAGGGGCTTCCAGCGGGCCAGCGTCCAGATGCCGGCGGGCAGCTCGTCGCGCGCGGCGGCGATCGCCTCGGGGACGCTATTCCCGCCGCCGACGGCGGACCGGCGCTCGCCGCTCGACGCCTCGAACATGACGTTGAGGAGGTGGGCGTTGAACCGGCTGGCAGGGGCCTCGGGGACAGTCGGGAGCTGGAGTGCGAGGGCGGTTGCGGGGCTCATGGCGATTCTCCTGGTAGGTCTCGATCCGACACGCGCATGGTCGCTCGGAAGGCGCCGCTTCGCAGCCGAGCCACCCCGCGTCTTGCGGTGTGGATAACCCGCGGTCCGGATGGAGGGCGGGCCCCGGCGAGTGGAGTTCGTGGGGCCCGCCCGTCCTGGCAGGAGGAGCTAGATGTCGGTATCTATGTGATGGCGAATGTGACCGTCAGCGACGCGCCGACGTCCTGGGTGCCGGGCTCGATGGCTACGTCTGCCGCGGCCGTCTCGGCGCCGCCCCGCTCGTAGTACGGGAGCACGCCGCCCCCGCCGCCGCCTTCGATGATCGCGACCGGCGCGCCCAGCGTGACTCCGGCCTTCTCGGCGATCGCCTCGGCCCGGGCGCGGGCGTCGTCGAACGCCGCCTCCATCGCCGCGCCGTACTGGGCCTCGGCGTCCGAGACCGTGAGGCTCGGGCCGTAGACCTGGTTCGCGCCGGCCGCCACGGCGGCGTCGACGATCCCGCCGGCCTTGTCGAGGCCGCGGATCGTGGCGCTCACCGTGTTCGACGCGTCGTAGCCGACGATCGAGACGCCGTCGTCGCTCGTCCGCGGGTAGACGGACACCTGCTGGGTCTGCAGGTCGTCCTCGGCCACGCCCGCGCCGCGAAGCGCAGCGATGACCTGGTCCATCGCGCTCGAGTTCGCAGTCAGGGCCGCTGCGGCCGTGTCGCCGCTCGTCTGGACCCCGAACGACCACTCGGCAGTGTCCGGAGTCGCCGTCACGGAGCCCGTGCCGACGACCGTGATCCCGGCCCCGGAGACGGCAGCTCCCTGCGCGGCGAGCGACTCGGCGGACATGCCGGCG
Organism: uncultured Actinomycetes bacterium; assembly: GCA_963794055.1. Classification (GTDB taxonomy): domain Bacteria; phylum Actinomycetota; class Thermoleophilia; order Gaiellales; family Gaiellaceae; genus JAIBJN01. Next base: position 109,824 of record CAWCCL010000014.1, on the reverse strand, counting down.
GCGATCACGCCGCTCTCGAGCCCGCCCGCGGCGGAAATGTCAGAACCCCCCTCTTCGTCCCGCATGCATCCCGCCGCGAGAGCCGCGACGGCCAGCAGGGCTGCCGCTACGACTGCGCTTCTCCTCATCGCTCCTCCGATCTCGTTTCACGGTTCGACCGGAGGAGCGCGCCGGAAGTTCCCGCCCGCGAGCGGTTCAGATGCAGAGGGGCGGCGTCACCGCCGCCCCTCGCCCACTCCGCGAGTCGGTCGACCTAGCCGATCGGCCCCATCTGGGTCTGCGGATTGAGGAACGCCCTCTTGCGGGCTCCCGCAGTCACGAAACTGCTGAGCCGGAAGACGTTGAGACCCTCGGTGATATTCGTCTCGTAGATGAAGTTGTTGTACCAGTAGCTGCCCCAGGCCCCACCTAGGCTGAGCGGGAGGAACGGCGAGGTGCAGCACGGAATCGGCGGCGGATCCGACCAAGCCACGGTCTTCGGCTTGGCTGGATTCGTGAAGTCGACGACCCACGTGCCTGCTTGGTAGGCGCCCGTCGTGAGCACGTCCCGCTTCCCGGTCGGCACGATGGTGTAGTTGTGGATCGTGCAGTTCTCGAGCGTCGTCTGCGGACGCGGGAGGATCCACTTCCCGAGCAGCTCGCCGGTCTCCGTGTCGAAGAAGAAGATGCTCTTCATGTCGGCCGTCTGGACGCCAGGCTCGTCGAAGGGCGCAAGCGGAGCTCCCGTAGCCAGGCAGCGCGGGAAGATCCCGAGGCGCGGCTCCCACCCCATCACGGCGACCGAGCCGTCCCACGAGAGCGCTGCCGAGTGCCAGGGCTCGATCCCCTCGATCCCGAAGTCCCGCAGGCGAACCGGGCTTGCCGGATCGCTGATGTCGAAGAGGACAGCTCGACCCGCGGCGCAAAGCGCCAGCTGCGCGTCCCCGTTCATGAGGACGCCGATGTCGTGGCAGGCTGCGTGATGCCCTTCGCCGGCCAGGCCCAGCGGGACGTCGGCAATCACCGCCGCGTCCTCGGGAGCGTCCAGCGGGACTTCGACGATCTGGAACTTGTCGAAGGGCGCCGAGCATTGGTGGCCCCAGATCGGGTCCACACCGTACTCCAGCTCCACGTCGAAGATGGAGACGTAGAGGAGCACCCGGCCGTGCTCCGGGTCGGGCACGACCGTGTGCGTGTGCGAGCCGCAGTCGGTCGCCACGGCACCGACGAGGTCGTCGGCGCTCGCCGTTTTCGGGTCGTCCACTTGGAAGATCTGGATCCCCTCGAAGCCCGACTCGGCGAACTCGTCGGTACAGGTCTCCTTGGGCGTCGTGGCCGCGACCGGCAGGTCGATCGAGCGGAAGACGAGATTGCGATAGACGCCGATGTCACCCTGCTCGACGCCGCAGTCCACCTCTGCGAGCACCTTGGGGTTGCCGGGCGCCGCGATGTTGATCGTCCGGAACCCGCCGTTCCAGGTCCCCTGGTAGGCAATCTTGCCCTTGAACGCGACGTCGGTGAAGAACGCCTCCCCGAAGGTGACGACCGGCCGGTTATCGCGGGTGTGGCCCATCGGATGGAGGTTCTTTGTCCGCGGGTCGGTCTTGTGTCCCGCCCCCGCGGGCACCGCCCAGGCGAGCAGCGCCACGCCCAACACGAGCCCGAGGACGAGCGAACGCCAAAGTTTCATTTGCGGCCCCTTTCTAAGTCCCGTTCGTAGCTTGAATGTCGTCAAGCCGGGCCGTTTACTCAAGCACTCTGTCAGGATGGAGCTCGTGCGGCTCTACGACTACGCCGCGTCCGCCAACTGCTACAAGGCGCGCCTCCTGCTCGCCCAGCTCGGCATTCCCTACGAGCGGGTGCCGGTGGACATCTTCGCCGGCGACTCGACGACTCCGGCCTACCGGGAGAAGAACCCGGCGGGACGGACGCCGGTCCTGGAGCTCGACTCCGGGGAGGCGATCGCCGAGTCGAACGCGATCCTCCTCTTCCTCGCCGAGGGCACGGCCTTCGTCCCGGACGAGCTCGTCGAGCGGGCGCGAGTCTGGCAGTGGCTCTTCTTCGAGCAGAACCTCTTCGAGCCGAACGTCGGCACCGCCCGGTTCTGGCGCCTCACGGGCCGAGACGCCGCGCGCCCGGAGGTCTTCGCCGCCCGGCTCGAAGCCGCGCAGGCGGCACTCGGCGTCCTCGACGCCGGGCTCGGCGGCGGCGAGTTCCTGCTCGGCGAGCGCTACAGCGTCGCCGACATCTCCCTCTACGCCTACGCCCACGCGGCCGGCGACGCCGGGATCGACATGGCCGCGTACCCGAGCCTTGCGGCCTGGCTCCGGCGGGTGGAGGGGACGCCGGGGTTCATGAACGACCTGGAGCCGTACCCGCCCGGCGCGCAGGCCGGCGCCGGCGGCCGCTCGGTGCACTAGCTCTCCTTTGCAACATCCCTCCCATGCCGTACCGTCTGTACCGGTTGGCACTTGGCGGATCTGTTCTTCAACGACGAGGACTTCGACTGGTGGGGCGACAGGGAGCTCGAGCCGGCGACGGCCCCTGCCGTCGCCGGGGCACCGCCGCGCAGCCTGGCGCCGGCGAGGACGCTCGCCGGCGATCTCGCCAGCCTTCGCGCCAGGGTGGCACGCGGCTCGCGCCGGAGTCTCGCGCTGCTCGCGCTCGGGCTCGGGCTCACCATCCTGCTCGCGATCGCCGTCCGCCCGCTCCTGGGCAACGACGAGCAGGCCGCCCCGGCCACGGCCACGCCGGCGAACGAGCCGGCCGTGACGTCGCCGTCCGCGCCCGCGGCCGCGGCCGACCCCTCGCCGCCGCCCGCGCTCGAGGAAGGTGACCGCGGCGCCCACGTCCGGAACCTCCAGGTCGCCCTCACCGCGCTCGGCGCCTACGAAGGCCCTGCCGACGGCTCCTACGGCGCCACCACGTCTGCGGCCGTGGCGGCGTTCCAGGGGACGCGGAGCCTCCTCGTCGACGGCGTCGCCGGGGAGGACACCGCCGCGGGGCTCCGGCAGGCTCTCGTCGAGCGCGCGCAGGAGGACGAGCAGGTCGTCAAGGCAGGGCTCGCCGCCTCGGTCGAGGACGGCCGGCTCGGCAAGCAGGCTGCAGCGGACGCCCGCGCGATCCTCGGGCAGACGATGACCGCGATCGGCGACCTGGAGCCGAGCCGGGGCGCCGTCCTCGAGTTGGTCCTCCACGACGTCGCCGCGGTCGCCGACGGCTTCGGGCCCGCGCGGACCCCGGCGCTCTTCACCCAGCTCCGGGTGAACACGAAGCGCCTCGGCGCCGCGGCGCCCGACATCTCCGACGCGGCGGTCTCCGACGGCACTGGGGTCGTCTACCGCTTCTTTCCCGACCACGGCTACCAGTTCCACCCACTGGCCAGCTTCGCCAAGCTGAACACCCTCGCGCGCCGGGAGGACCGGGAGGCCGCGACCCGGCTCGCGAACGCGCTCGTCGCGCGCGGCGTCCGCAACGGGAATGCGCTCACGTGGCAATACCGCTTCCCCTTCGGCGGGCCGGGCGTGTGGGAGTCGGGCTTCGCGCAGGCGACCGGGGCCCAGGCGCTTGCGCGGACGGGCGCGCTCACCGGCGACAGCGCGCTCCTCGACGCCGCCGAGTCCTCGTTCCGGGCGATCCCGCGGGGGCTCACGCTCCGGGTCGCGGGCGGAACGTCGATCCAGGAGTACGACTACTCCCCGATGGCCGTGCTCAACGCCCAGCTCCAGTCGATCGTCTCGCTCTCGGAGTACGTGAAGCTCTCGCAAAACGAGCAAGCGGAGGCGTACGTGGCCGGCCTCAGCGAGACGACGCAGCAACTCATCGGCAGCTTCGACACCGGCTGCTGGTCGCGCTACTCCCTCGACGGGAACCCGGCGACCATCGGCTACCACACCTACCACGTCAAGCTCCTGGAGCGGCTCGCGCGCGAGACGAGCGACCCCTTCTGGCGGGAGACGGGCCGGCGCTGGCGCGGCTACCTCAGCGCGGGCGGCTGCTAGCCCTCCTTAGCCGGGCGCGTCGACTTCGGGCCCCCGCCGCACCGTCAGCAGGTAGACGAACGGCGCTGAGAAAAGGATGAGCAGGAGGGCCGGCAGGGCCGCGCGCGAATACGCGGCAACCGTCGTGGCCGTCCAGACCTCGGTGGCGAGCGTCTCGAAGCCGATCGGCGCGAGCAGGAGCGTCGCCGGCAGCTCCTTCATCGTCGAGAGGAAGACCAGCGCGGCGCCGGCCAACAGGCCGGGCGCGACGAGCGGCGCGGTGACGGTGGCGAACGCGCGCCGAGGGCTCTTCCCCAGCCCGCGCGCCGCCTCCTCGAGGCGCGGGTCGACCCGGAGGAGCGCCGAGTGAGACGCGGCGACCGCCTGCGGGAGGAAGCGGACCACGTAGGCGAACACGAGCAGCGCGAGGGTCTGGTAGACGAAGCCGCCGTAGTTCGCCGCAAAGAAGACGAGCGAGAGCGCGATCACGATCCCCGGCAGCGCGTTCGAGGAGTAGGAAAGCCGCTCGAGCGCCCGCGTCCAGCCGGCCCGGTAGCGCACGGCGAGCACCGCGACCGGCAGGGCCGCGACGACTGCGGCCACGGCGGCGAAGCTCGAGGCGATGAGTGAGTTCAGGGCCGGGCCCCACACCGTCCCCCAGGTCCCGCTCGAGCGAGATCGCTCGCTCGAGCCAGTACCCGATCACCGCAAGCGGGAGCGCCAGGGCGAAGCCGACCACGGCGGCGCAGAACCCGACCGCGGGCCAGCGCCAGCGTCCCAGCCGGAGCCGCTGCGGGGGTCGGGCCGTCCCCGGCGAGCGCCGGTGGTAGCGCACGCGCCCGCGCGCGTAGTGCTCCAGGAGGAGGACGATCGCGGTCAGCAGGACGAGGACGATCGAGAGCGACGCCGCCGGCGTCCGGTCGAAGAGCGACCGGTACTGGACGAAGATCGCGCGCGTCAGCGAGCTGTACTGCATCAGCGAGACGGCGCCGAAGTCGGAGAGCGTGTAGAGCGCGACGAGCAGCGCGCCGGCGCCGAGGGACGGGCGCAGCACCGGCAGCGTCACGCGGCGGAAGGTTTCCGCGCGCGAGCGCCCGAGGCTTCGCGAGGCCTCTTCCAGCGCGGGGTCGAGGTCGCGCAGCGCGGCGGCGGCAAGCAGGTACACATACGGGTAGGTGGAGATCGTGAGCGCGCCGACGGCGCCTGGGAGCCCGTAGATCTCCGGCACGCGCTCCACGCCGAAAGGCCCCTCGAGGACCTGCTGCAGGAAGCCGCGCGGGCCGAAGGCCGCGAGCAGCACGAGCGCGGCGACGTAGCTGGGGATGACGAGCGGAAGCGCCGCCGTGACCGCCCAGAAGCGGCCGCCCGGGAGGTCGGTGCGGACGACGAGCCACGCCAGGGGGAGCCCGAGGACGAGCGCGGCGCCCGTGACGAGGCCGACGAGCAGCACGGTGTTCCCCACGAGCTCGAGCACGCGGGCGCGCCCGAGCACGCCCCACGCGTCGGCCCCGCCGCCGACGACGCGGACGATGAGGTAGGCGAGCGGAAGGCAGACGAGCGCGACCACCGCGACACCGGCCCCGGCCAGCACGAGCGGCGGACCAGATGCTCGACCGGCGATCCGCGTACTCACGGCTGGGGGCTGCGACACGGCGCCGGATCGTCGCGCTCGCCCTTCCACGTACTCGCCAGTACGCGCTGCGGGCGATCGCGGCGCCCGGCTTGGTCGCAGCCGCCCCCGACGAGCACGCCGATCACCGGCCGAGCATCAGCTAGCGGAAGAGGGCGACACGGCCGGCGTGCGGCCGCAGGGCTACGCGGGCGCCGAGCGGGATCGACTCGTTCGAGGGCCGCTGCGAGCAGACGGTGGTGCCGTCGCCCAGGCGCACCCGGTAGAAGACGTCGTGCCCGCGGAACTCGCGGCGGACGACCTCGCCCTCTCCGCCGGGATCCAGCGCGAGCTCGATCAGCTCCGGCCGAACGAGCACTTCGACGTCGCCCGGAGCATCCCCGTTCGGCGCGGGGAAGCGCCCGACGAGGGTCTCGACGAGCCCGCCGGCGAGCCGCCCGGGCAGGACGTTCGCGGCGCCGACGAACTCGGCAGCCCAGCGGGTCGCGGGGGCGTAGTAGACCTCTTCGGGCGTGCCGCTCTGGACGACCCCGCCGTCGCGCATGAGGACGACGCGGTCGGAAAGCGAGAAGGCCTCCTCCTGCTCGTGCGTGACGAGGAGGACGGTCACACCGGTCGCGCGCAGGATCGCCGCGAGCTCGTCCCGCATCGATGAGCGGAGCACCGGGTCGATGTTGCTCCACGGCTCGTCCAGGAGCACGACCGCCGGCTCGGGCGCGAGCGCGCGAGCGAGGGCCACGCGCTGCTGCTGGCCGCCGGAGAGCTCGTGCGGGTAGCGATCGCCGAGCCCGCCGAGCCCGACGAGCTCCAGCGCCTGGCGGACGCGCGCGTCCCGGCCGTCGCGCGGGAGCCCGTAGCCGACGTTCCGGGCGACGGTCAGGTGCGGGAAGAGCGCGTAGTCCTGGAAGACCATGCCGACGTGGCGGCGCTCGGGGGGTACCCAGACGGCGCCGGCCACGACCTGCTCGCCGATCCGGACTAAGCCGCCGTCGGGAGCCTCGAAGCCGGCGAGCAGGCGGAGGAGCGTCGTCTTCCCGCAGCCGCTCGGGCCCAGGAGAGCGACGAACTCGCCCCGGCCGATCTCGAGGGTCACGTCCTCGACCGCCCGGATCTGGCCGAAGCGCTTGGAGACCCGCTCGAGCCGGATCATCGTCGCCGTCATGTCAGGCGCACCTTACAGCAGCCGCGAGCCGCGCCCTACGCTCGGTGGGAGGCGGTTCCGCTCTCCACGAGCTCCTTCAGGCGGGCGAGATCGGCCTCGAGCTGCTTCTGCGCATGGCGCGTGACGACTGAGGCGAGGAGACGCGCGGCGAGCTTGGTGTAGGTCGTCTCGATCGTGGCGCTGAGGCGCGTCGCTCGGCCGGCAGGCTCGAGCCGCTGGGAGATCGTCGCCTCGAAGACGTCGGAGACGAGCTGCACCACGAGCCCGCGGGGCTCATCGACGTCGACGAGCTCCGCCTCGAGCTCGATGCGCTGGCCGTGATCCTCGAAGACGTCGCGAAAGCGGCTGCCCTCCCCCGGCGGTCCGTCGGTGAGCGGCTCGCTCTCGACGAGGGCCCCCATCCACCGGCACCGCCGTTCCGAGTCCGCCAGCCAGGGGAAGATCTCGGCCGGCGCGGCCGCGATCTCGACCGAAGCCTCGTTCAGGTGGCCGCTCAGGGCTTGTCGGGTTGGTCTGTGGAGCGCTTCATCTCGTCGGCCGCCGCCCTGCCTTCCTCGTGGATGCGGCGGCGCATCGCCTCGAACTCGTCCTGCGGCGGCGGCTCGCCCGCTGCCGGGGCGGTCGGCGGCTCGGGCGCCGGGGGCTTGGCTTCCGGGGGCTTTGCTTCCGGGGGCTTCGCTTCCGGGGGCGGTGGGTCGGGCGGTGGGTCGGGCGGTGGCTCGGGCGGTGGCTCGGGCGCCGGCTCAGCGTCCGCGGCGGCCGGCTCGGGCGCTTCCGGCTCGGTGCGAGGCGGCTCCTCGACGATCGTCTCGGCGCCCATCCCCGCCGCCTCGAAGTCGTCCTCTTCGGCGGCTGCCGCCCGGGCCTCGGCGAGCTTACGCCGCAGCTCCTCGGCGCGATCGTCAGGGGGCGCGGACGGTGCCTCGGCGGGGCGTCTGAAGCCGGTGACCACCGCGCCGACGACGGCTCCGGCGAGCGCCGCGAGCGCAAGTTTCGCCTTTCGTTTCACTTCCGGCACTCTCTCACGACACCGAGCCGGGAGGCAAGGTCATTGCCGCCGCTATACTCGATCAGCTTCTCGCTTCGCCAGGTGTCGCTAAGTCCCGAGCGGCGCGCCCAAGGCGGGGCCGCTAGACCGAGGGAAGGAGATACGGGAACTGTGAACCCATACGAGATCATGCTGCTGCTCGACGCCGAGCTGGCCGAGGAACGTCAGGCCGAAATCCTCACGCGCATTCGCGAGCTCGTCGAGCAGCGTGGAGGCGCGTGGCAGGGCGACGACGCCTGGGGCCGGCGCAAGCTCGCCTACGAGATCGACAAGAAGCCCGAGGCCTTCTACTACCTGCTCCACTTCGACTGCGACGCGGAGACGCTCGACGAGCTCACCCGCGTGCTGAAGATCAGCGACGGCGTCCTGCGCCACATGGCCGTCCGCAGGCTCCCCGCCTCGGCGACGATGCCGGCCCGCGAGCCGTCCTCGGCGCCGGCGCGCGACCAGCGCGAGGCCCGCACGGCCCGGCCGGCCGAGGCAGAGACCGTCCAGACCGCCGAGTAGGATAGAACAAACGTTCGACTGAGGAGTTGAGAACCATGGCTGGAGACATCAACCGCGTCACGCTCGTCGGCCGCCTCACGCGCGACCCCGAGCTCCGTCACCTTCCCTCGGGATCGCCGGTCCTCCAGCTTGGGCTGGCCGTCAACGGGCGCCAGAAAGACGACGCCGGCAACTGGACCGACAAGCCCAACTTCTTCGACGTCAAGGTCTTCGGGAACCAGGCCGAGATGCTCTCGCAGCATCTGGTCAAGGGCCGCCGGGTCGGGATCGACGGGCGGCTCGACTGGTCCTCGTGGGAGACGGACGGGCAGAAGCGCTCCAAGGTCGAGGTCGTCGCGTTCCAGGTGCAGTTCCTGGACAGCCGCGGCGCCGAGGGCGAGCAGAGCCAGTACATCCCCTCGTCCGACGTCGCCCCCGACCGCGGCGACTTCCAGCCGGCCGGCGCGACCGCGTCCGCCGACGACGACATCCCGTTCTAGAGAGGTTCGAGACCGAATGGCACGAGAGCAAGCAAAGCGACAGCGTCGCACCTCCCCGACGTCCGGGCCCATCCGGCGGAAGAGCTGCTACTTCTGCCGCGAGAAGATCGACGAGGTCGACTACAAGAACTACAACCAGCTCCGGCGCTACATCTCCGAGAAGGGGAAGATCCGCTCGCGCCGCATCACCGGCGCCTGCCGCAAGCACCAGGGGCAGATCGCGGTCGCCGTCAAGCGCGCCCGCGAGATCGCGCTCCTGCCCTACGTCGACTCGCACCACGTGAGCAGCCGCTGATGGAGGTGATCCTGCTGAAGGACGTCGACAAGGTCGGCCTCCGCGGCGAGGTCGTCTCCGTCTCGCGCGGCTACATGCGCAACTACCTGCAGCCGCGCCGGCTGGCCGAGACGGCGACGGAGTCGCGCGTCGCCGAGCTCGAGCGGCGCGAGGCCCAGCGCGCCCGGCACGAGGCGCGGAACGCCGAGGAGGCCGAGACGATCGCCGAGACGCTGCGCAAGACGGTGCTCAGCTTCGACGTGAACGCCGGCCCCCGGGGCACGCTCTTCGGCTCGGTCACACCGACCGACATCGCCGACGAGATCTGGCGCACGCGCAAGATCCGCGTCGACCGGCGCAAGATCGACCTCAAGGATCCGATCAAGCGGATTGGGCGCTACGAGGTGCCGATCGCGGTCTTCGAGGACGTCCGCGTCGAGGTCAAGACCCTGGTCGTCCCGCTCGGCGGCGAGCTGCCGCCCGAGGAGGAGCTCGAGGCGATGGCGGCGGCCGACGCTGCGGAGGCTGCGGAGGCTGCGGCTGCGGCAGGCGAAGGCGCCGAGCTCGAGGAGATCGAGATCGTCGAGGTCGAAGCCGACGGCGACGACGTTGTCGAGATCGCCGAAGCAGTCGAGGCCGAGGCGGACGCCGCCGAGGCCGAGGCCAAGCCCGACGAAGCCTCCTAACCCTCGGGGCTGACAGCCACCTCGTAGTGCGCCGAGCGCTCGTCCCAGCGCGAGAGCACCGCGCGGGCCGGCTCGGGAACGACCGCCACCTCGTAGTCCTCGCCGGCGAAGGCCTTCACCGAGTCGAGCGAGTCCCAGAGCGTCAGCGTCGCGAACTCGAAACCGTCCTCGACGTCCCGGCGGACGAGGTACGAGCCGCGATGCCCCTCGTGAGTCGCGACCCACGGGAGGATCGTCGTCCTCAGCAGCTCCTCGTACGCGTCGGCGTTCTCCGGGGTCGCCGCCCAGCCTCTCCACCAGCGCGCGATCATGCCTGCGTCAACGCCCGCGGGCTACCGGCGATTCCCGAGGGAAGAAGACCGGCGCCCTCCCCGTCTAGCTGATCAGCGGCACACGGCTCACGCCACGGGCCCTCCTCAGGGAGCGGGGCGCCGAATGCGGCACGGCGCCCCGCAACCACCCCGCGAGAGCGATCTCGCCCGGGCTACGCCGCAGCGAGGTCGGAGAACTTCGCGTAGCGCTTCAGGAACGAGAGCTTGACCGTGTCGGTCGGGCCGTTCCGGTGCTTGGCGACGATCACCTCCGCGAGGCCCTGCTGGTCGGACTCCTCGGAGTTGTAGTACTCGTCGCGGTAGATGAACATGACGATGTCGGCGTCCTGCTCGATCGAGCCGCTCTCGCGCAGGTCGGAGAGGATCGGCCGCTTGTCATGGCGCTGCTCGACCGCGCGGGAGAGCTGCGAGAGGGCGACGATGGGCACGTCGAGGTCGCGCGCCAGCACCTTCAGCGAGCGCGAGATCTGCGAGACCTCCTGGACGCGGTTCTCCGCCGACATCCCCGAGGTCATGAGCTGCATGTAGTCGACGATGATGAGCCCGAGGTCGGGCTGCTTGCCCTTGAGGCGCCGCGCCTTCGACCGGATCTCCATCATGGTGATCGAGCCGGTGTCGTCCACGTAGATCGGCGCCTTGGCGAGCTTGTCGCACGCGGCGGTCAGGCGGGGCCAGTCGTCGGCCGAGAGCTTCCCCGAGCGCAGGCGCTGCGACTCGACCTTGGCCTCGCTGCACATCAGGCGCTGCGTCACCTCCGACTTCGACATCTCGAGCGTGAAGAGGGCGACCGGCACGTTCTTGCGCACGGCGAGGTTCGCGGCGACGCCGAGCCCGAGCGCCGACTTGCCCATGCTCGGACGGGCGGCGATGACGACGAGGTTCCCCTCCTGGAAGCCCGAGGTGATGCGGTCGAGGTCGCGAAAGCCGGAGGGCACGCCCGTGACCTCGGCACCGGACTCGTAGAGCTGCGTGATGCGTTCGAAGCTCTCCTTCAGCAGCTCCTCGATGTGGCTGAACTCGGAGTTCGACTTCTCCTGGGAAAGGTCGAAGAGGATCTTCTCGGCACGGTCGACGAGCTCCGGCGTCTCGCCGGGCCGCTCCCAGCCGAGGCGCGCGATCTCGCCCCCTACGCGGATGAGGCCGCGAAGCGTCGAGGCCTCCTTGACGATCTGGGCGTAGTGGCCCGCGTTCGCGCTCGCAGGCACCAGCGCCGCCAGCTCGTGGATGCGGACCTTGCCGCCGACGTCCTCGAGCTCGCCGCGCTCGTCCAGCTCGTCGACGAGCGTGATCGCATCGACGGGCTCGCCCTTCGCGTAGAGGGCGAGCGCCGCGCGGTAAATCTTCGCATGGCTCTCGCGGTAGTACTCGCGCCCGTCCGCGGAGAGCACCTCGCTGACCGCGGCGATCGCGGACGGGGACAGCATCATCGCGCCGAGGACCGACTCCTCGGCGTCGAGGTTCTGCGGGGGTACCTGCGGTTCCTGGGCGACCGCGGTCCGAGCTCCGTTGGTCGCCATCGGACGCGACTCTATTGGGCCTGGACGCATCGCACCGAAGTCTGTTGATACTGCGAATCCACAGCCGCGAAATCCCCCCTGCGCAGGACAGAAGAACACATGTTCCCATCTCAGGCGGACGGCGCCACCCACCCCGCCCACAGACCCTGTGCATAGGTTTCCCGCTCCGCGCGCACTTTTCGTGCGCTTCCTCCACACCCCGTGTGGACAGGCCGCTCGGGCCGCCCCGCCGACTAAGCTCTCGCTCAGATGCCCGCCACCGTGATCGTAGGCGCCCAGTGGGGCGACGAAGGCAAGGGGAAGATCGTCGACCTATTGGCGCTGGACTCGGATGTCGTCTGCCGCTACCAGGGCGGGCCGAACGCCGGCCACACGATCGTGCGTGGCGGCGAGACGTTCGCGCTCCACCACGTCCCCTCCGGGATCCTCTCCGGGAAGCTCTGTGTCGTCGGCGCCGGCTGCGTCGTCGACCCCGAGCTGCTCGTCGCCGAGCTCGACGAGCTCGAGGGCCGCGGCATCTCCACGCAGACCGTGCGGGTCTCCGGCAACGCCCACCTGATCATGCCCTGGCACGTCGCGATCGACTCCGTCAGCGAGCGCCGTCTCGGCCGCCTGCAGATCGGGACGACGCGCCGCGGCATCGGCCCGGCCTACGCGGACAAGGCCTCGCGCATAGGCATCCGCGTCCAGGACATCCTCGACCCGAAGATCCTCCGCCAGAAGTTCGAGACCGCGCTCGCCGAGAAGAACGTGGTGCTGGAGCGCGTCCATGGGGCGCCGCCGCTCGAGGTGGAGGAGCTCGCCGAGCGGATGGAGGCCCACGCCGCGCGTCTACGGCCCTATGTCGCCGACACGTCGCTGCTCGTCGATCGGGCGCTCCGCGACGGGCAGCGCGTCCTGCTCGAAGGAGCCCAGGGCACGCTGCTCGACCTCGACCACGGGACGTACCCGTTCGTCACCTCGTCGAGCCCAATCGCCGGCGCGGCCACCACCGGCGTCGGCATCGGCCCGACCCGCATCGACCGCGTGCTCGGCGTCGCCAAGGCCTACGTCACCCGAGTCGGCGAGGGCCCGTTCCCCACGGAGATCGAGGGCCCGGAGCAGGCGCGCGTGCGCGAGCTCGGCGCCGAGTACGGGACGACGACCGGCCGCGAGCGCCGCTGCGGCTGGCTCGACCTCGTCGCGCTCCGCTTCGCCGTGCGCGTGAACGGAATGACGAGCCTCGCGCTGACGAAGATCGACGTCCTCTCGGCCTTCTCCGAGATCCCTGTCTGCACCCGCTACCGGCTCCGCGACGGGACGGAGACCGAGGAGTTCCCGGCGCACCAGAGCGACTTCCACCACGCCGAGCCCGTGTACGAGACGCTGGCCGGGTGGGGCGAGCCTCTCGAGCACGCCGAGTCGCTGGCCGACCTGCCCGCCGGGGCGCGCGCGTACGTGACGTTCGTCGAGGAGAGCCTGGGCGTCGAGGTCTGCCTGATCTCCGTCGGCGCCGAGCGCGAGCGCGTCGTCGCCCCGCGTGGGCTCGCGAGCGTGGCCGGGTAGCAGTGCGATTCACGCGATCCCGAGTCTGCGTTTCGCCGGAGGCTCCAGGCGTGCCAAATCTCGCCGGCCATGACGACGGGCCTGCCCGTGAGAGCGGCGAGGAGCTCGACGACGGCCCGACCCCGAGTCCTCCCAGAGAGCGCCCATAGAGGGGATAATCGCGGGGTGCAACGCGTCAACCTCGTCTCCGCCGAGCTCGCGCACGACGCCGACGATCCGGCCGGCTTCGAGTCCGGGTACGTCCGGCTCGGACCGTTGATCGGCGCGACGAAGATGGGGGCGACGATCTACGAGCTCGAGCCGGGGCAAAGCAACTGCCCGTACCACTACGAGTACGGCGCCGAGGAGTGGCTCCTCGTCATCTCCGGCCGCCCGACGATCAGGCATCCCGACGGTGAGGACGAGCTCGAGCCGGGCGATCTTGTCTGCTTCCCGGAAGGGCCCGAAGGCGCACACAGGGTCACCAACCGGTCCGAGGAGACCGTTCGCGTGCTCATTCTCTCGACCAAGGGCGAGCCCGCGGTCGCCGTCTACCCGGACAGCGACAAGATCGGCATCTGGTCGGGGAACGAGGCCGACGACGTCATGGTGCGCCGCGAGAGCGGCGTGGACTACTGGGACCGCGAGCTCTAAGCTTCCCCGGCACCAGGGCGTGACCTTGTGACGGGCCTCGCTTAGCGGAACATGAAGGCACGGACGGCGAATGCCCCGCGCCTGCCGGCCGAGCGTCTATGGTTGCGCGCCTCGTGGCGACGATCCGGAGGAGCCATGGCCGAAACGGGCGCTCGGAGTCGAAGCGGCCGAGCGCGCGAAACGCCTTGACGAAGGCCTCCTGGGTTGCGTCTTCGGCGTCGTTCGCAGAGCCGAGGATCAGGTAGGCCGTGCGGAACGCGGCGGCCTCGTGTAGACGGAGCAAGGCGACGTAGGCGTCGCCGTCGCCGCTGCGAGCCCGCTCGACGAGCTCAGCTTCCGCAGGCTGGAGGGCCACCACCCCTGGTTCTACACCGCAGGGCCCCGACGCGTTACAGCGGTGTGCCGGGAGGCAGGGGTGCTGACACGCCTTAAGTGGCACTAAAGCGGCATGGTTCCTGGCTTCCGAAGGGTTTGAGCTTGCGCCGAAGTGCGCTATAACCGGTGTCCACCAATTCGGGAGGAGGGGATCTTGATACGCAAGAACTGTGTGGCCGGCCTGGCCGTGCTCGCGCTCCTGGTGAGCGCTCAGGCGGCGAGCGCCAGGCCCGACCGCTTCGGGAGCGCCGAGATGTTCCCGGGCGAGGGCGTCACCGAAGCGAGTCAGCACGGAATGACCGAAGGGCACCTGCCCCCGGTCAGCCAGGGCGTCAAGCTCATCGGCAAGGCCGAGGTGACCAATCCAGCCGGGTCCGGGAACGACGGCCGCGTCGCTGACGTTTCCGCGTACGGCAAGTACGCCTTCCTGACCGCCTTCCGCGACCCGACGTGCGAGCGCACCGGCGCCCACGTCATCGACATGTCGGATCCGAAGCACCCGTTCGAGGTGACGAGCGCGTTCATGGAGACCACCCCGTTCAACTACGCGGGCGAGGGCTCCGACACGCTTCGCCTGAAGAACCAGTACTTCGACGGCGTGCTCTTCATCCACCAGAACGAGACCTGCCCGGGCGCGCCGGCGCCTACCGAGCCGAGGACCCGCGGCGGGATCAACATCTGGGACATCAGCGACCCGACACACCCGCAGCTGCTCGTGAAGCATGCGGGCGACTTCACGAACCCGGCGGGCGGGATGGACGATCAGGCGAACCAGACGCACAGCGTCTTCGCCTGGACGAACGACTTCAACGGGCGTACCTATGCCGTCCTCGTCGACGACGAGGAGCTCGCCGACCTCGACATCATGGACATCACCGACCCGAGGAACCCGTTCCTCGTGAACGACACGCTCGACCTGTTCGAGCCGCCGTTCAACGTCGGGCAGGACTCGCCGCCCGGCCTGACGTCCATCTTCTCGCACGACATGGTCGTCAAGCGGATCGGCAAGCGCTACGTGATGAACGCCAACTACTGGGATGGCGGCTACGTGCTCCTCGACGTGACCGATCCCACCGAGGGGAACGTCACGCTCATCGCCGAGTCGGACTACCCCGAGCTGGACGAGGAGCGCCTCGCGCGCGGGCACGAATCTCGCCCAGGGCAACGGCCACCAGTCCGAGCTCTCGCCGGACAACCGCTTCCTCGTCGCCACCGACGAGGACTTCAATCCGTACCGCGTCGTCGCCGAGATCACCTCTGGCCCGCACGCCGGGGCGGAGTTCACCGCCGTCTCCGGCTCGGACACGCCGCCGGTCGACGCGGACACGAGCATCGCGGGGACGCCGACGTTCGTCGGGCTCGCGTGCACCGCCAGCCCGCCGCCGGCAGGCGACGGCGTCGCGCTCGTCGAGCGCGGCGTGTGCTCCTTCCAGGAGAAGCTGGACAACATCACGGCCGCAGGCTACGACGCCGGCATCGTCTTCAACGCCGTGCGGCCGGACTGCCTCGGCCTCGTCACGATGCTCGCGAGCGGGACGATTCCGTTCGTGTTCGTCGACCGAACGGTGGGGCTGCAACTGCTCCAGCAGCCGTTGTCCGCGGACGTCTGCACGCAGGCCTCGCCGGCTGCCGGCTCGCCCGTCGCATCGGTTGCGATCGAGGCCGTCTTCGACGGCTGGGGCTTTGTCCGGCTCTTCGAGACCGAGATCCCGGGGCAGGTCGGCGCGCCGGGCTCGATCGCGTCCCTCGACACGTTCGCCATCCCCGAGTCGCAGGATCCGGCTTACGCAGTCGGCTTCGGCGACCTCTCGGTGCACGAGGTCGCGCTCGATCCCAACCCGCGCAAGAAGCTCGCCTACGTGAGCTACTACGCAGGCGGCTTCCGCGTCCTCAAGTACGGCCCGCTGGGCCTCCGGCAGGTCGGCGCATTCATCGACGAAGGAGGCAACAACTTCTGGGGCGTCGAGGTCCACAGAATCCGCGGGGAGCAGTACGTCCTCGCGAGCGACCGCGACTTCGGCCTCTACATCTTCAAGCCGTAGACCGCGACGGTCGACGGAGACAACACGGGCGGCGGGGAGACCCGCCGCCCGTCGTTGTCAGAAGCGTTCGAAGTCGGCCGGCTCGTTGACATTGACGAGCAGCGCCTCGTCCCACTGGAGCGTGCGCGGCTCGAGCTCCACGCACGCGCGATAGAGGGCGAGATCGCCCGCGGCGATGCGCTGCTCGAGGACCGGAAGGGCGGAGCGGCAGTAGGCGCCGGGGAGCGGGCTGCTGTGCGGAACAGCCGCCTCGGCCCCCTCGGACGCCTCCGCCAGCGAGACCAGGAGCTCGGCGGTGACGAGTGGCATGTCGGTGGGGAGCACGACCACGACCTCGGCGTCAGCCAGGCGGAGCGCCGCCGCGACGCCGACGATCGCCGCCCGCACGTCGCTGCCGTCGTCGAGCACGGGGAAGGGAAGCTCGAGGGCGTCCGACGCCTTGCCGACGACGATCACCCGGTCGAAGGCCTCCGTCAGCACGCGATGCGCGCGCTCGGCGAGCGTCTCCCCCTCGAAGCGGGCGAGCGCCTTCGGGGAGCCGAAGCGCCTGCTCGCGCCGCCGACGAGCAGCGCGCCGGCTACGCCTGCCCGACTGCGTACCATCCGCGCGCGCTCAGCTCAAAGGCTCCGTCGGGAACGGAGAGCCGTCGGCGATACTCGGCCTTCAGCGCATCCTGCCGCTCGCCGTCGAGGGCGGCGGCGTAGCGGCCGGCCGGGCCGACTCCCTCCGTGAACGGCTCCCAGCAGGTCGTCGAAGCCCTCGTACTCGGCGGAGACCACGATCTCTCCGTCTTCGACCTCCTCGAGCCCGGCCTGCCGCCAGAGGTCGGCGAGCTCGCCCCGTCGACCGAAGGGCATCCGCGTCCGCTCGTCGACCGCGCGGACGCCGACCGGGTCGAGCTCGGCGGCCGCCTCCCAGAACGCACGCAGGAGGGTCATCTCGCCGGGATAGTCCCAGACGCACGCCGCCACCGCGCCACCGCGGCGGGTCACCCGCCGCATCTCGGCCACGCCGGTGGCGGGGTCAGCCATGAAGTTGACCACGAGCTGCGCGAAGACGGCGTCGAAGACGCCGTCCTCGAACGGGAGGGACTCCGCCGACGCGAGCCGGACGTCCACCCCGGGAAAGCGCTCCCAGAGGGCCTCGAGGAACGACTCGGTGGGATCCACCGCCGCGACGCGATCGGGTCCGACGATCTCGACGAGCCGCCGAGTGCCGGCCCCGGTCCCGGCGCCGACATCGAGCACGGACGAGTCCGCCGCGATCCCTGCCGCGCTCGCGAGCGCCGCGCAGAGCCCGTAGCTGTAGCGGCCGACGAAGCGGTCGTAGACGTCTGCCGAGACCGCAAACGTCATACGATTCGCCGCGGCTCCGAGTAGACGTTGACCCGGCCGTCGCGGACAAAGCCGCAGAGGGTGATCCCGCGGTCGCGCGCGAGTTCGACGGCGAGCGTCGAGGGCGCGCCCACCGCGACCACAATGGGAGCCCCCGCCACCGCGGCCTTCTGCACGAGCTCGAAGGAAAGGCGACCGCTGACGCAGACCACCTTGTCCACAAGGGGCAGGAGCCCGTCCAGGAACGCGCGGCCGACGACCTTGTCGAAAGCGTTGTGCCGGCCGACGTCCTCGCGGGCCACCAGGAGCCGGCCGTCGACCTCAAAGAGGCCGGTCGCGTGGAGGCCGCCGGTGGCGGCGAACGCGGGCTGCGCCGCGCGCAGCCGGTCCGGGAGCTCGGCGACGACGGCCGAGGGCACCTCGAGGTCGCTCTCGACGCGAGGCGCCTCGACGGCGACCGCCTCGAGCGCGCCCTTGCCGCAGACGCCGCAGGAGGACGACGTGTAGAAGTTCCGCCGCAGCGGCTCCGGGTCGAAGCCGTCGACCCGCACGTCGACGGTGTTTGCCGCCAGGTCGTCCGGAAGCGACGCGTCCCGGGGTCTGACCCCTTCGGAGAGGAGGAAGCCGAGCGCGAGCTCCTCGTCGTGCCCTGGCGTCCGCATGGTCACGGCGATCGCCCCGCCGTTCACCCGGATCTCGAGCGGCTCCTCGACGGCCAGCTCGTCCCGCTCCGTGTACCCGCCCGGAATCCGCAGGACGTCGGTGCGGGCCGCGGAGTACGGCGGCAGGGCGTTCACTATGATCGAACCATAGACGTCCTCAAGCTCACCCAGCTCCTCCCCGAGCTGCCCAGAGAGCGGACGAAGCTGCTGGACAACCTCGGCCACGTCCGGCGCGAGGTGGGTCCGGTTACGCCCGAGCTCTCGGACGCCGTCGCCGACCGCATGAACATCCGCCGCGGCGAGGTCGACGAGGTCGTCTCCTTCTACTCGTTCCTGCGCGTTCCCATGAACGCGGTGCGCGTCTGCATCGGGCCGGTCTGCGACTGCCTGGGCGCGAAGGACGTGCTCGCGCGCGAGCAGGAGACCGCGAACGGCGTCCCGGTCCTCGGCGTCGAGTGCCTCGGACACTGCGACATCGGCCCCGTGCTCCTGCGCGGCGACGACGTCGAGCCGGCGGTCGTCTACCGCACCAACGACGGGGCCTCCACGGGCCTCGCGCGGGCCGACGCGACGCTGGCCGACTACGAGGCGCGCGGCGGGCTCGCCGTCCTCCGCAGCCTCCCGCCGGGCGACAGGATCGTCGAGGAGCTGAAGGCGAGCGGCCTGACCGGCTACGGCGGCGCGGGCTTCCCGACCGGCGTCAAGTGGGAGGCAGTCGCGCGCGAGCCCCTGCCCCGCTACGTCATCGTCAACGCGGACGAGGGCGAGCCGGGGACGATCAAGGACCGCTACGTGATGGAGCGGCGTCCGCACCTCATGCTCGAGGGGATGCTGGTCGCGATGCGGTTCGCCGAGGCGACCGAGGGTTTCATCTACCTGCGCGAGGAGTATGCGACCGCGCGCCACCGCCTCACGCGGGCGATCGAGGAGCTTCGCGAGGCGGGCCTTCTCGACGGGCTCTCGATCGAGCTCGTCGTCGGCGCGGGCGCCTACATCTGCGGCGAGGAAACCGCGATGCTCGAGTCGATGGAGGGCCGGCGCGGGATGCCGCGGCTCAAGCCTCCCTTCCCGAGCGAGGTCGGCTACCTCGGCAGGCCGACGCTGATCAACAACGTCGAGACGCTGGCGCACATCCCGGCGATCCTGCGCCTCGGCGGCCAAGCCTGGCCGAAGGGCGCCTCTGGTCGGTCAGCGGCGCGGTGCGCGAGCCCGGATGCTACGAGGCGCCCATCGACGTGACGCTCCGGCAGCTGATCGACGAGCACGCCGGCGGAGCCACCGAGGAGATCGCCGCGATCGTGCCGGGAGGCGCCGCGAGCGGGATCCTTCCCCCGGCCGCGCTCGACGTCCCCCTGACCCGCGACGCCCTGCGCGAGTGGGGAGTCGGCGCGGGCTCGGCCGGCGTCCAGGTCTACCCGAAGAGCTACTCCCCGCTCCGCCTCCTCGCCGAGACGATGCGCTTCTTCGCGGAGGAGTCGTGCCAGAAGTGCACGCCCTGCCGCATCGGCAACCGCGGGCTGCACCATCTGCTGGAGGAGCTCGAGCACGGACGCGTCGTCATGTCGCGAGAGCAGGCGGAGGAGTGGCTGGACGCGATGGCCGCCACGTCCATCTGCGGGCTCGGCCAGGGCGCTCCCTTCCCCATGCGCGCGGCGTTCCGCTACTGGCCGGAGCTGTTCGCGCCGCTCGGTGAGCCGGTTACGATGGGAGAGCGGTGAG
Organism: uncultured Actinomycetes bacterium; assembly: GCA_963794055.1. Classification (GTDB taxonomy): domain Bacteria; phylum Actinomycetota; class Thermoleophilia; order Gaiellales; family Gaiellaceae; genus JAIBJN01. The sequence continues at coordinate 89,919 of CAWCCL010000014.1, read as the reverse complement.
CCGGGTCGTCGCCTTCACGCTCGACGGGCAGTCTGTCAGCGCGCCCGAGGGCGAGCTGCTCGTCCATGCGGCCGCGCGCCACGGCGTCTTCATCCCGACCCTGTGCCACGACGACAAGCTGGAGCCCTACGGCGGCTGCCGCATGTGCGTCGTCGGCGTCGAGGGCTCGCCGCGGCCGCTGCCGGCCTGCGCGACGCGCGTTGCCGAGGGGATGGCCGTCTCCACGAACTCGTCGGTGCCGCAGTTTCGCAAGACGCTGACCGAGATGCTGCTCGCCGAGCACCTGAACCCGGACCCGGGCGGGCGCCCGAACGAGCTCGTCGACCTGGCGGAGGAGCTCGACGCGGAGGCGCCGTTCATCCTCCCCGACGCCAAACGGGAGCCCTACGACGACCGCAACAAGTTCATGGGCTACGACCCGGACGCGTGCATCCTCTGCAACCGCTGCGTGCGCTACACGCAGGAGGTGATGCAGTGCTCGGCGCTCTCGCTCGAGGGCCGCGGGCCGAACGCGCGCATCGTCCCCACCCACGGCTACTCCTGGCTCGACACCGAGTGCGAGCTCTGCGGAGGCTGCCTCGTCGGTCTGCCCGACCGGAGCGATCTACGAGAAGTTCGAGGAGGACACGGAGCGGCCCGAGCGCACGCTCGAGAAGGTCAAGTCGACCTGCACGTTCTGCGGGGTCGGCTGCCAGCTCGACCTGAACGTCGACCCGGAGACGAAGCGGATCGTGAAGGTCACCTCCGAGCCGCACTACGTCTCGAACGAGGGCAACCTCTGCGTCAAGGGCCGCTTCGCCTTCAACTTCGTCCACCATCCGGACCGGCTGACGGAGCCGCTCGTCCGCGGCGAGGACGGCGAGCTCCACCCGACGACATGGGAGCACGCCTACCGGGTCGCGGCCGAGGGCCTCCTGCGCGTGAAGGCCGAGCACGGCCCGAACTCGATCGGCTTCCTCTCCTCCGCGCGCCTGACCATGGAGGAGAACTTCCTCATCCAGAAGCTGGCGCGCACGGCGATCGGGACGAACTACGTCCATTCCTGCGAAGCCACCTGACACGCTCCGACCCTCTACGGCCTGGTCAGGTCGTTAGGCAGAGGCGCCACCACCAACTCGATCCCCGAGATCGAGAACGCCCGCTTCATCCTCGTCATCGGCTCGAACACGACCGAGGCGCACCCTGTCCTCGCGCTCCGGATGAAGAAGGCGGTTCGCAACGGCGCCACGCTCGTCGTCGCCGACCCGCGCAAGATCTGGCTGACGAAGCTCGCCAGGCGGCACCTGCAGCTCCGGCCCGGCTCGGACGTCTGGCTGGTCAACGCGATGCTGCACGTCATCCTCAAGGAGGGCCTCCAGGACGACGCCTACATCGCAGAGCACACCGAGGGCTTCGAGTCCGTCGCCGAGGTGGTCGCGCGCTACACGCCTGAGGAGGCCGAGAAGGTCACCGGCGTCCCGGCGGCCGACATCGTCGCGACCGCGCGCGAGTACGCGCGCGAGCGGCACGCGGCCATCTTCTACACGCTCGGGATCACCGAGCACGCCTGCGGGGTCGACAACATCTGGTCGCTCTCCAACCTCGTGCTCATGACCGGGCACCTCGGCTACGAGTCCACGGGCCTGAACGCGCTTCGCGGGCAGAACAACGTCCAGGGCCTGAACGACGCGGGCGCGAACCCGGCCTATCTTCCCGGCTACCAGCCGGTCGACGACCCCGAGATCAACGCGAGGTTCTCCGACGCCTGGGGAGTGGAGGTGCCGGCCCGACCCGGCTTCCGCCTCGACCAGATGATGTCCGGGCTCCACGACGGCCGGATCCACGCGCTCGTCCTGATCGGCGAGAACCCGGTGCAGACCGAGCCGAACGCGCACCACGTCGAGGAAGGGCATGGAGAAGCTCGACTTCGTGGTCGCGCAGGACCTCTTCCTGAACGACTCGAGCCGCAAGTACGCCGACGTCGTCCTCCCGGCGTCGAGCTTCGCCGAGAAGGAGGGGACGTTCACGAACACCGAGCGCCGTGTGAACCGCGTGCGCAAGGCGGTCCCCTGCCCCGGAAACGCGCGCGAGGACTTCCGGATCGTCGTCGAGCTGGCCGAGGCGCTCGGCGCAGACTGGCCCGAGTACGCAGACCCCGGAGGACGCCTGGAACGAGTTCGCCGACCTCGCGCCGCTCTGGTCGGGCATCCGCTACGACCGGATCGAGGAGGTCGGGCTGCAGTGGCCGTGCACTGACCGCGACCACCCGGGCTCGCCCTACCTGCACGCACCCCATCCCGCGCGGCCGAACGGCAAGGGGAAGTTCTACCCGGTCGAGTACCAGCCGCCCATCGAGCAGCCCGACTCCGAGTACCCGTTCGTCCTCTCCACCGGGCGGACGCTCTACCACTACAACTCGGCGACGATGACCATGCGCGAGGAGGGGGTCACGCAGAAGCAGCAGGATCCCTTCGTCGAGATCGCACCCGGAGGACGCGGTAGCCCTCGGCGTCGAGAACGGCGACTGGGTGCGGCTCGTCTCCCGCCGCGGCGAGCTCGAGGCGCGTGCATCGATCGGCGACCGCGTCTACCCCGGCCTCGTCTGGATGGCGCTCCACTTCGCCGAGGCCAAGGTGAACTGGCTCACGCACGACGTCGGCGACCCGCTGATCGGCACGCCGGAGTTCAAGACGTCGGCCGTGCGCGTGGAGCCGATCGGCGGAGCGATCAGACCGGCGGCTCGGTAACGCCTCGCGCAGCGCCTTGTCCGGCGGCGAGTGCAGGCACGAGGCTGATACACATCGGTGTGTATCACGGCGCTATGCTGAGCGCATGGGTCGGACGAACGTGGTCGTGGACGATGCGCTCGTCGAGCGCGTCATGCGCCTCTACGGACTGAAGACGAAGCGCGACGCGATCGACTACGCGCTTCGCAAGGTCGCAGGCCTTCCGGACGCGTATCGGAAGATCCTCGAGCTCGAGGGAACGGGCTGGGACGGCGACCTCGACAAGATGCGCGCGAGCCGCGTCGAGCCCCTGTGATCGTCGTCGACAGCTCGGCGTGGATCGAGTGGCTCCGAAGGACAGGAAGCTCCGTCCACCGCGCGCTGGGACGACTCGTGCTCGAGGGCGAGCCGCTGCATCTCACCGAGATCGTCGCAATGGAGCTTCTCGCCGGCGCGCGGGATGAGGCCGAGGAGGATCGCCTGCGCGAAGGGCCTCTAGCACTGCCGCTCCTACCGCTCACGGGCGTTGCGGACTTCGAGGCCGCAGCCGGTCTTTATCGCGCCTGCCGCCGAGCAGGCGAGACGGTTCGAGCGCTGACGGACTGCCTCGTCGCGGTTCCGACAATCGCGGCAGGCGCCAACTCCTGCACGCCGACGCCGACTTCGAGATTCTCGCCCGCCACACTCCACTCCGCCTCTTCCCGCTTCCGGAGTAACGCCACCTCCGGGCGACGTGCAGACGCGGTGACGAAGGCGCTCCCGGACGGGCCGCTAGAGTCGCCTCGTCGTGGACGCCCAGGACCGACTCGACCACAGGCACGCTCCCGTCGAGCTCGACGCGGAGGAGTTCCGCCTGCTCGGGCACGGCGTCGTCGACGACATCGCGGACTTCCTCCTCTCCCTCCCGGAGCGTCCGGTGACACCGGGCGAGAGCGTCAACGACATCCGCGTGGCGCTCGGTGGAAGCGGGCTGCCGGAGACGGGGGCGCCCGCCGGCGAGCTGCTGGCCGAGGCGACGCGCCTCCTCCTCGATCATTCCACGTTCAACGGGCACCCGCGGTTCCTCGCGTACATCACCTCGTCGGCGGCGCCGATCGGCGCGCTCGGAGACCTGCTGGCGGCCGCGGTCAACCCGAACGTCGCAGGTTGGCCGCTCGCCCCGCTGGCGAGCGAGCTCGAGGCGCAAACGATCCGCTGGATCGCGGAGCTCCTCGGCTACCCGCCGGACTGCGGCGGCCTGCTCGTGAGCGGCGGGAACATGGCCAACTTCGTCGGTTTCCTCGCCGCGCGCCGCGCCCGCGCGCCCTGGGACGTTCGGACGGCTGGGATGGCGGGCCCGGAGCGCCGGCCGCTGCGCGTCTACGGGTCGGCGGAGACGCACACATGGATCCAGAAGGCCGCCGACCTCTTCGGCCTCGGCACCGAGGCGGTCCGCTGGATCGAGACCGACGAGCAGCAGCGCCTGCTCGTCCCGGCGTTGCGGGACGAGATCGCGCGGGACCGGGCTGCGGGTGCGGTGCCGCTGCTCGTGGTGGGCACGGCCGGATCGGTGAGCACGGGCGCCATCGACCCGCTCGACGAGATCGCCGCGCTCTGCCGGGAGAACGGAGTCTGGTTCCACGTGGACGGCGCCTACGGCGCTCCGGCCGCCGCGCTTCCGGACGCGCCGCCGCAGCTGAAGGCGCTCCGGCTGGCCGACTCGATCGCGGTCGACCCGCACAAGTGGCTGTACGCGCCCCTCGAGGCCGGGTGCGCCCTGGTCAGGGACCCGCAGGCCCTGCGCGATGCGTTCACCTACAGGCCTCCCTACTACAGCCTGCCCGAGGGCGAGGACGCGCCCATCCACTATGTCGACTACGGCCCCCAGAACTCACGCGGCTTCCGGGCGTTGAAGGTCTGGCTCGCGCTCCGCCAGGCCGGCCGGGAGGGCTACGTGCGGATGATCTCGGACGACATCGCGCTCGCGCGCGAGCTCCAGCGCCTGGCGGCGGCCGACCCCGAGCTCGAGGCGTGGACGACGAGCCTCAGCGTCACCACTTCCGCTACGTGCCGCGCGGAGTGCAGCCGGGCCGACCGGAGGCGGAGGAGTACCTCAACGAGTTGAACCAGGAGCTGCGCGACCGCCTCGAGCACGGCGGCGAGACCTTTCTCTCGAACGCCGTCGTGGGCGGCACCTACCTGCTCCGCGCCTGCGTCGTCAACTTCCGCACCGGCGGCGGCGACATCCGCGCCGTGCCCGAGATCGTGAAGCGCGTCGGCGCCGGGATCGCCGCCGAGAAGCCCGCGCCCGCTTAGGCGGCGGGCCCGGCACAGAATCCTTACCGCCGGCTCACGAATCCCATACGCAAGGGGCGCAGACTCGCGCCATGAAGCGCGCGGCGCTCGTGGGTCTCCTGGCCGCAGCGGTCACGCTCCCGGGCGCGACCGCTGCGAGCCCCGAGGCCGGACGGGCCGCGGCGGTCGCTCCGCCGAACATCGTCGTGATCATGACCGACGACCAGACGGTCGAGTCGCTCCGCGTGATGGCGAACGTTCAGCCGGCTCCTGACCGAGCGCGGCACGACTTCGCCAACAGCTTCGCCACCTTTTCGCTCTGCTGCCCTTCGCGGGCCACGTTCCTGACCGGCCAGTACGCCCACAACCACGGCGTCATGGGCAACGCTCCGCCTCACGGCGGCTACGCGAAGCTCGACCACTCGAACACGCTCCCGGTCTGGCTCCAGGACGCCGGCTACTACACGGCCCACATCGGCAAGTACCTGAACGGCTACGGCAGCACCAACCCGACCGAGATCCCGTCCGGCTGGAGCGAGTGGCACGGCTCGGTCGATCCCTCCACGTACCGCTTCTACGGCTACACGCTGAACGAGAACGGGACGCTGCGGACGTACGAGCGGGCCTACCAGACCGACGTCTACGCACAGAAGGCGGTGAACGTGATCGGGCAGCGCGCCCCTCAGGCCCAGCCCTTCTTCCTCTGGGTCGCGTTCCTCGCTCCGCACAGCGGCGGCCCGCGCGAGCCCGGCGATCCGCCGCTCGCCACGCCCGTGCCCGCACCGCGCCACCGCAACGACTTCGCAGGCGAGCCGCTGCCGCGGCCGCCGGGCTTCAACGAGGCCAACGTCTCCGACAAGCCGGTCGGCATTCGCAGACGTCCGCGGCTCTCCCCCGCCGACGTTCGCGGCAATCCGCGAGAACTACCAGCAGCGGCTCGAGTCTCTCCTCGCGGTCGACGAGGCGGTGGCGCGGCATCGTGGGCGCCCTGCGCGCAAGCGGCGAGCTAGCGAACACGCTGATCGTGTTCACGTCGGACAACGGCTTCTTCCACGGCGAGCACCGCGTGCCGCTCGGAAAGGTGCTCCTCTACGAGCCTTCGATCCGCGTGCCGCTCATCATGCGCGGACCCGGGATCCCGGCCGGCCTCCGGGTCTCGCGCAACGTGGGCGAACATCGACGTCGCACCGACGATCGTGGCTGCGACCGGCGCGACCGCCGGGCGGATGATGGACGGCACCTCGCTCCTCGACGTCGCCCAGCGACCCGACAGCGCCGCTCGGGCGCGACCTGCTGATCGAGCGCGGGCCCGGGGCGGGGACGTTCGCCGCCGTGCGGGCGCCCCGCTACCTGTACGCCGAGTACGGGAACGGCGAGCAGGAGCTCTACGACCTCACCCGTGACCCGTACCAGCTCCAGAGCCGGCACGCCGACCCGGCCTACGCGGCCGTCAGAGCGAACCTCGCCCTGCGCCTGGCGCATCTCGCGCCTGCAGCGGCGCGGCCTGTCGCGTGCGGCCCTAGGAGGGTCGGGACCCGAACGAGCAGGAGAGCGTCGTCCCGCGGCCCGACCCAGGAGGTTTGCCGAATGACGGCTGTGCCGCCGGGCCGAGCCGCGCCGGTAACCCGGGTGGAGAAGGCGAGAGGGCTTCTCCCAGGAGCCCCTCGCCGAGTTCTTGCTGACCCGGGACGGAATTCGTCCTACCATGCGCCCATAGGCGCGCCTGGCATCCACGCCGGTGAGAACCGGATCCTGTACGCCATCATCTCGACGGTCGGATCGTCCCTGGACCTGGAGGAGGTGCTGGGCGGCGTCGTGCGGCTCCTGACCGACGCCTGCTCCGTCCACGCCTGCTTCGTGTACCTGGTCGAGGGCGATCGCCTGGTGCTGGAGGCCGCCTCGGATCCGTACGCGCACCTCGTCGGCACGATCGCGCTCGACCGGGGCGAGGGCCTCGCGTGGTGGGCGGCGGAGCACAAGGAGCCGGCCTGGATCCGCGACGAGCTGCTCGACGACCCCCGTGTGAAGTACGTCCCCGAGCTCGAGGAGGAGCGCTTCCAGTCGCTCGTCTCCGTGCCCATCGTGGGCAAGGACGGCAACGTCATCGGCGTCATCTCGAGCCACACCGAGGCCCCGCGCGAGTTCACGGAGCTCGAGGTCGAGGTGCTGGTCTCGAGCGCCTCGCTCGTCGCGGGCGCCATCGAGAACGCGCGTCTGTACGAAGAAATGCGGCGCCGCGTCGACGAGCTCGAGCACCTCACCGAGCTGGGCGAGACCCTGGCAGGGGCGGAGACGCTCGATACCCTGCTCCCGGCCGTTGCTTCCCGCGCGCGGAAGCTCCTGCGCGCCGGCGCGTGCCACCTGTACCTGCTCGACCCGGCTTCCGAGGTGCTGCACCTGCGCGCGTCCGCCCCGGGCCCAGGCGACGCCCGGACGGAGATCGGCCTCTCCGAGCTGGGCCCAGAACTTGCCCGCAGCGGCCGTTCGGCGTCCGTGGCCGTCCCGCTCGTCGCCAACGACGAGCTCCTCGGCCTCCTGGCCGCGGCCGGCACGTCGGAGGTCGACCTCGCCCGCGCCGTCGCGAACCAGACAGCGGTCGCGCTGAAGAAGATCGACCTCATCGAGCGCCTCACGGAGAAGAACCTGATCAAGGACTTCTTCGAGCAGCTCGCCCGGGGCGAGTCGCTGCCCGGGCTCGAGGGCCGCGCCGCCCGGCTCGGCTGCGACCTCGACCAGCGCTATCTCGTCCTCGCCGCCTCCCCGCCCTCCGACGAGCTCGAGCGTGCGCTCGCGGCGGCGGCGCCCGGCTCCCTCTTCGACCGCCGCGACGACTCGACGCGCGCGCTCCTGCGCGTCCTGCACGACGGCGAGGAGCGGCTGCTGGCAAGCGTCCGCGAGCTCCAGCAGGGCCTGGAGGCGCCGGTCTCGATCGGCCTCTCGAACGTCTGCCAGCGGCGCGGCGTCGTTCACGGCGGGGTTCGAGGAGGCGCGCCACGCTCTCCTCGGCACCACCGTCCTACAGGGGACGCCCGGCGTGATGACCTTCGAGGAGCTCGGGCCGTACAAATACCTCCTCCGCATGCCCTTCGACGGAGGCGTCCGCGACGCGCACCGCGACGCCGTGGCAAGGATCGCGGAGTACGACCGGCAGCGGTCGACCGCGCTTCTGCGCACGCTGGAGGAGTTCCTGCGCCGGCGCGGCTCGATCAGCGCGACCGCCGAGGCGCTCTACGTCCACCCGAACACGCTCCGCCAGCGCCTGCGCCGGATCGGCGAGCTTTCCGGCCTCGACCTGCGCAAGGACGACTGGCTCATGGTCGAGATCGCCGTGAAGATGGTGCGCCTCCAGGAGGCGCTCGGCACGGCGCAGGACCACACACAGCGGCCCGACCCGTTGTAGGAAGCCGCCATCGGCGAACGGCGGCGGCGCCGGTTATCGTCCGGAGCGTCCCCAAAGGAGGAGTTGCATGGCCCGGGAGAGCGCCGCCGCGCCCACCGTCGAGGACATCCGGAAGGAGTCGAAGGAGCGCGGCATCGATTTCTACTTCGCCCAGTTCGTCGACATGTACGCGAGGCCGAGCGCGAAGCTCGTGCCCGCCCAGAACCTCGACGACCTCGTGACCGACGGCGCCGGGTTCGCCGGCTTCGCGGCCGGCGAGATCGGCCAGGTGCCGAGCGACCCGGACATCGCCGCGATCCCCGATCTCGCCAGCTTCACGCCGGTCCCGTGGGAGCCGACCGTCGCGCGCTTCGCCTGCGACATCACCGTCGACGGCGAGGAGTGGCCGTACGACCCGCGCACGATCCTCCGCCGCCAGCTCGCCAAGGCGCGCGAGCAGGGCTTCGACTTCAAGATGGGCCTCGAGCTCGAGTACTTCCTGGTGGAGCTCATGGACGACGGCTCCATCCGGCTCGCCGACTCGCTCGACACCCTCGAGAAGCCCTGCTACGACCTCAACGGCCTCTCGCGCCACTACGACTTCCTCACCACCGTCTCGCGCTACGTGAACGGGCTCGGCTGGGGCAACTACGCGAACGACCACGAGGACGCCAACGGCCAGTTCGAGCAGAACTTCACCTACGCGGACGCGCTCACGAGCTGCGACCGGGCCATCTTCTTCCGCTACATGGTCCACCAGCTCGCGGAGAGGAAGGGCCGCGAGGAGGGGCGCAACCTCCTGGCCACGTTCATGCCGAAGCCGTTCTCGAACCTGACGGGCAACGGGTGCCACTTCCACATGTCGCTCTGGGACGGCGAGACGAACCTCTTCCTGGACGAGAACGACCCGCGCGGGCTCGGCCTCTCCGAGACGGCCTACCGCTTCATCGGCGGGCTCAAGAAGCACGCGCGCGCCTACAGCGCCGTGACCGCGCCGACAGTGAACTCCTACAAGCGGCTGAAGGTGGGGACGACGGCGAGCGGCGCCACGTGGTCGCCGGTCTGGATCTCCTACGGCTACAACAACCGCACGCAGATGCTCCGCATCCCGGGGCCGGGCCGCATCGAGGACCGCACCATCGACGGCTCCTGCAACCCCTACCTGGCGGCCACGGTCGTACTGGCCGCCGGCCTGGACGGCATCGGGAACGGCCTCGAGCCGGGCGAGCCGAACTCCGAGAACCTCTACGCGATCCCCTACGACGAGCTCGAGGCCCGCGGACTGCGAGACGCTGCCGTCCAACCTCTACGAGGCGACGGTCGAGCTCGAGGCCGACGACGTCCTGCGCGCGGCGCTCGGGCGGGGCCGCGACGAGGACTACGCCGACTACTTCATCCGCGTGAAGCGGGACGAGTGGAACCGCTACCACGAGCAGGTGACGCCCTGGGAGGTGGCCGAGTACCTGACGCGGTTCTGATTGGTATGGAGGAAAGCTCCATATGGAGGAGGCCAAGATCGTGGTAAATGTGAGTTTTCATGGGCTTTTCCACATGTAGATTTGTGACATATGTGCGGTATCGTCGGACTCTTCTCGAAGTCGCCTGAGATCGAGGAAGCGCTCGGCTCTCACCTGGCCGCGATGCTCGGGCAGATGAGCGATCGCGGGCCGGACAGCGCGGGCGTCGCGGTCTACCGCGACCCGGCTCCGAGCGGCTCCAGCAAGCTCACTCTCTTCTCTCCCGACCCGCTCCAGGACTGGGATGCGCTCGCCGCCGAGCTGGGCCAGGCCTTTGGGCGGCTCGCCCGAGCCGGAGGTTCGTTCCAGCCACGCCGTGCTCGTGGTCGAGGCGGACTCCCCCGAGGCCGAGGCCTGGATCCGTCGCGTCCACCCCGAGCTGCGGGTGGTGAGCGCCGGCCGGACGATCGAGATCTACAAGGAGGTCGGGCCGCCCGGAGGAGTTCGTGCGCCAGTTTGCGCTGGAGGACTTCACCGGCTCGCACGCGCTCGGCCACACCCGCATGGCCACCGAGAGCCGCGTGACCACCGAGGGCTCGCACCCGTTCTCGACCGGCCACGACCTCTGCCTCGTCCACAACGGCTCCCTCTCCAACCACAACCGGCTGCGGGAGAGCCTGCGCCGCGAGGGCATCGAATTCCAGACCGAGAACGACACCGAGGTCGCCGCCGGCTACCTCGCTTGGCGGCTGCGCGAGGGCGCCACGCTCGAGGCGGCGCTCGAAGGGTGTCTCGCGGACCTCGACGGCTTCTACACCTTCCTCGTCGGCACCGAGGACGGCTTTGCGGTGCTACGGGATCCGATCGCCTGCAAGCCGGCGGTGCTCGCCGAGACCGACGACTGGGTCGCGATGGCCTCCGAATGGCGGGCGATCGCACAGCTTCCAGGCGCGGCCGGGGCGCGCTCGTGGGAGCCGGTTCCCGGCGTCGTCTACGCCTGGGAGCGGGAGCGGGTCTGATGGAGGCCGCGGGGGCGACCGAGGCGACAGCCGTCGAGGTCGTCGACCTCGCCGAGACGCCCCTCCGCGAGCTGAACCAGCGCCTGCACGACCTCGCCTCCGCTCCCGGGCCCGCGCGCTGGCGCGTCCTCAACCCGAACGGCGCGCACGCAATCGCCTGCGGCCTCGATGCGGATGTCGAGGTCGAGATCGAGGGCCATGTCGGCTACTACTGCGCCGGCATGAACAAGCTCGCCACCGTGCGCGTGCACGGGAACGCGAGCACGGGCCTGGCCGAGAACATGATGTCCGGCACGGTCGTGATCGAGGGGAACGCGAGCCAGTCCGCGGGCGCGACCGGTCACGGCGGCCTGCTCGTCGTCCACGGCGACGCCGCCGCCCGCTGCGGCATCTCCATGAAGGGGATCGACATCGTCGTGCGCGGCTCCGTGGGCCACCTGAGCGGGTTCATGGCGCAGACCGGGCGCCTGGTCGTGTGCGGCGACGCCGGCGAGGCGCTCGGCGACTCGATCTACGAGGCTCGGCTCTACGTGCGCGGCTCGGTCGCGGGGCTCGGCGCCGACTGCGTCGAGAAGGAGCTTCGCGACGAGCACCGCGCCGAGCTAGCGGGGCTGCTGGGCGGGCCGGCATCGGCGACGCCGACCCTGCGGACTTCCGCCGCTACGGCTCCGCGCGGGAGCTCTACACCTTCAAGGTCGACAACGCGGGGGCGTACTAATGGCCGAGCGGCCGTGGAACCTGCGCGAGTCCTACCTGTACGACAAGCCGGTCATCGCCGAGATCCAACGCGCGGCGCGCGAGGGCATCTACGACGTCCGCGGCTTCGGCGCCAAGCGCCGCGTCCCCCATTTCGACGACCTGCTCCTCCTGGGCGCGAGCGTCTCGCGCTACCCACTCGAGGGCTACCGCGAGCGCTGCGACACGAACGTCACCCTGGGCACGCGCTTCGCGAAGAAGCCGCTCGAGCTCCGGATCCCGGTCACGATCGCGGGCATGAGCTTCGGTGCGCTCTCGGCGCCGGCGAAGGAGGCGCTCGGGCGCGGGGCGACCGAGGTGGGGACGTCGACGACCACCGGCGACGGCGGCATGACGCCGGAGGAACGCGAGCACTCGAAGCTCCTCGTCTACCAGGTCCTGCCCTCGCGCTACGGGATGAACCCGGACGACCTGCGCCGCTCGGACGCCGTCGAGGTCGTCGTCGGCCAGGGCGCCAAGCCCGGCGGCGGCGGGATGCTCCTCGGCCACAAGATCTCCGACCGCGTCGCCGAGATGCGCGACCTCCCGAAGGGGATCGACCAGCGCAGCGCGTCGCGGCATCCCGACTGGACCGGCCCTGACGACCTCGAGATCAAGATCGGGGAGCTACGCGAGATCACCGACTGGGAGAAGCCGGTCTTCGTCAAGGTCGGCGCGACGCGCACGTACTACGACGTCCAGCTCGCGGTGAAGGCCGGCGCGGACGTGATCGTCGTCGACGGGATGCAGGGCGGGACGGCGGCGACCCAGGACGTCTTCATCGAGCACGTCGGCATCCCTACGCTTCCCGCCGTGCGCCTCGCGGTGGACGCGCTCCTGGAGCTGGGTATGCATCGGCAGGTGCAGCTGGTCGTCTCCGGCGGGATCCGCAGCGGCGCCGACGTGGCGAAGGCGCTGGCGCTCGGCGCGGACGCGGTCTCCATCGGGACGGCCGCGCTGATCGCGATGGGCGACAACGCGCCCGAGCACGACGCTGCCTACCGCGAGATCGGGAGCGCCTCCGGCTACTACGACGACTGGCAGGCCGGCCTCGACCCGGTCGGCATCTCGACCCAGGACGACGAGCTCGCCGCCCGCTTCGACCCCGAGCTCGGCGGCCGGAAGATCGCCAACTACCTCCGCGTGCTGACGCTCGAGACGCAGACCCTCGCGCGCGCGTGCGGGAAGTCCCACGTCCACAACCTCGAGCCGGAGGACCTCGTCGCGCTGACGATGGAGGCGGCCGCCATGGCCCGGGTCCCGCTGGCGGGCACGGACTGGATCCCCGGCCTGAAGGGGGCCTGATGCTGCTCTACGACTCGGACGTCTCGGGCAACTGCTACAAGGTGCGCCTCCTCCTGGCTCATCTCGGGCTCGAGTACGAGCGCTACCCCATGGACGTCGTCGACCGCTCGAACCGCAAGGAGGTGCTGGGTGACCTCAACCCGGGGCTTCGGGTGCCGACGCTCGTGCTGGACGGCGGCCGTGCGCTCGGGGAGTCCGGTGCGATCCTCTGGTATCTCGGGGACGGCACGCAGTACGTCCCGGCCGACCCATTCGACCGCGCCAAGGTTCTGCAGTGGATGTTCTTCGAGCAGTACAGCCACGAGCCGTACGTCGCGGTGGCCCGCTTCTGGCTCACGAAGGGCATCGACGTCGACCCGGAGACGCTCGCCGAGCGTCAGCGCGCCGGCTACCTCGCCTTCGACGCGATGGAGGCCCACCTCGCCGGCCACGACTTCCTCGCGGGCGGCGCGTATTCGATCGCCGACATCGCGCTCTATGCCTATACCCACGTCGCCGGCGAGGGCGGCTTCGACCTGAGCGGCTACCCGGCCATCGGGGCCTGGGTCGCCCGGGTCGCGGCCCAGTCCGGGCACGTCCCGATCGACGCATAGCCCGTCTGGCCACGTCTCGGGTCAGGTCTTGCATTGCAGCACGTGCGCGATTGCAAGACCTGACCCCAGGGCGTGGCCGTTTCGGACGTGAGTCCGGGGCGTGGCCTCTTGGACGGCTTGACAGCCTTCTTCCAGCCGTGGAGAATCTTTTGATCAAAGATCAAATCTTGTGGCCTGCAGCCTCCACCCCGCTCGAGATCTCGTCTGTCGAGGCCGGGGTCTACCGCGCGCTGCGATCCGAAATCGGGCGGCTCGAGCTTCGCTCCGGGCGCGCGGCTGCCGCTCGAGGAGATCGCCGGCCGCTTCCAGGTGAGTCTCACGCCGGTTCGGCACGCGCTGCGGCGGCTCGAGAGCGAAGGGCTCGTCGTCAGCCTCCCGCGCCGGGGGTCGCGTGTCGCGCCGCTCTCCGTCGAGGAACTGGAGGAGATCCAGGCGCTGCGGCTTGGGCTCGAGACGTTCCTGGCCCGCCTCGGGGCCGAGGCGATCACCGACGCCGCACTCGCCGAGATGACCGCCGCACGCGACGAGATGGAGCGCGCCTTCCGCGGGGGCGACCTCGACGCCTACCTCGCCTCTTTCTGGTCGCTCCGCGATGCCTGCTACCGCTGCGCCGGCCGGCCGCGGCTCGAGCGGACGCTGCAGGACCAGCGCGTGCGCGTCGAGCGCTACGTCCTCACTCTCTGCCGCGACCCCGAGGCCTTCGCCGACCTGCGCCGCGGGCCGGACACCCTCCTCGAGGCCTGCCGGGCCCGCGACGGCGAGGCGGCGGAGGTCGCGACGCGCGAGGCGCTCCAGTGGGTGCTGGCAGAGCTCCAGCGCATGCTCGACAATGCCGAGGCCGCAAAGGCGTCGGCCTAGATAGTGCCCATTCCAGTAATGCTGCCAAGCTCCCGGGTCGCGAGAACCAAGCCAGAAGCCGCACTCGCGTGCGGCCAAGGCTGGCAGCCTCGGCAAGCGCGAGGGTGCGATTCTGGCGCCGCGTTCTCGCGGGCCGGGGGCTGGCGGGCATTGCTGGGAGGGGCACTAGTGTCTTTTCTGCTCCCCTGCCCCAACTGCGGACCGCGCCCGGTGGACGAGTTCACGTGCACCGGCGAGGTCACCGTCCGGCCGAACGGCTCCCCCACGCCTGCGCGAGCTGACCGACTACCTCTACTTCAAGCGCAACGTGGCCGGCATCCAGCGCGAGTGGTGGTGCCACCGCCTCGGCTGCGAGGCCTGGTTCACGGCCGAGCGCGACACGCGCACCAACGAGGTGCTGTCCGTCGAGGTCCCGGCCGAGCAGTGAGGCTCCCGCCGCAGCCAGGTGAGCGCCTCGACCGAGGGCGCGAGCTCGAGTTCACGTTCCACGGCGCGAAGACGCGCGGGTTCGAGGGGGACTCGGTCGCCTCGGCGCTCTTCGGCGAGGGGCAGCGCACCTTCTCGCGCAGCTTCAAGTACCACCGCCCGCGCGGCCTCCTCTGCTGTCAGGGCAGCTGCCCGAACTGCATGCTGACCGTCGACGGGACGCCGAACGTGCGCGCCTGCGTGACGCCGCTCACCGCGGGCATGCGGGTCGAGGCGCAGAACGTCCGCGGCTCTCTCGAGCACGACCTGCTGTCGATCACGGACAAGGTCGGTGGGCCGTTCACGCCGGTCGGGTTCTACTACCGGACCATGATCCGGCCGAGGCGGTTCTGGCCGCTGTACGAGAAGTTCCTGCGGAGCGTGGCCGGGCTCGGGAGGGTGGACAAGCATGGCGGCCGCGAGCAGCGCTACGACCTCGAACACCGCCGCGCCGAGGTGCTGGTGATCGGCGGCGGCTCGGCCGGTCGCGAGGCCGCCCGGCGGCACGCGGGCGAAGGACACCACGTCGTCGTGGTCGAGGCCGATCCGGCCCGCCTCGACGCGGGCGAGGGCTTCGAGGTGGTCAACGGCACCGCGCTCGGCGTCTTCGAGGGCGGGCTCGTCCCCGTCGACGCCGGCACCGTGCTGCTTCGCTACCGGGCCGGCCGGATCGTCGTCGCCGCGGGCGCCGTCGAGCAGCCGCTGATCTTCCCGGGGAACGACCTCGTCGGCGTGTTCCTGCCCGAGGCCGTCCGCCGGCTCGTCGGCCGCTGGTCGCTCAAGCCCGGCGAGCGCGCGGTCGTGATCTCGGCCGACGACGGCGGCCTCGACACGGTGGCTCTCCTCGAGCAGGCCGGCACCCAGGTCGCCGAGGTCGTCGACCTGCGAGAGACGCGCGTGCGCCAGATCGCGGCGAAGAGCCGTGCCGGCCTCCTGGCCTCGGTCGAGCTCGACGGGCTGAAGGTCGCCTGCGACATGCTCGTCATGTCCGGCGGGCGCCAGCCGGCCTACGCGCTCCTCGCCCACGCGGGCGCGAAGGTGGAGTTCGACCACGCGCGCGGGATCTTCGTCCCGGTCGACCTCCCCGACGGGATCGAGGTCGTCGGCGCCGCCGCGGGCGACGTCGACGAGGCGGCCGTTCCGCCCGCGACCTTCAACGGGGCCGCGAAGAAGGGCAAGTGCTTCGTGTGCATCTGCGAGGACGTGACCGACAAGGACATGAAGCGCGCCGTCGCGGAGGGCTTCGACTCGATCGAGCTGGCCAAGCGGTACACGACCGTGACCATGGGCCCGTGCCAGGGCAAGCTCTGCCACGTCCCCTCCATCCGCCTGTACGCGAGGGAGAACGAGACCGACGAGGCGACGATCGGGACGACGACCGCGCGCCCGCCGTGGCAGCCGGTCGAGCTCGGGCTCCTCGCCGGGCGCGGGCACGAGCCGGCACAGCGCACGTCCATCCACCACCGCCATAAGGAGCTGGGCGCGACAATGATGTGGACCGGAACCTGGCGCCGCCCGCACTCCTACGGCGATCCCGCCGGCGAGGCGAAGAACGTCCACGACTCGCTCGGCGTTATCGACGTCTCGACGCTCGGCAAGCTGCTCGTGACCGGGCCCGACGCTGCCGAGTTCCTCGAACGCCTCTATCCGAACCGGTTCGCGGACATGAAGCCGGGCCGCATCCGCTACGGCGTCCTCAACTCCGACGCGGGCAGGATCATGGACGACGGCACGATCGCGCGCCTTTCGGAGGACGACTTCTACGTGACGACGACGTCCACCGGCGCCGGGGCGGTCGTCGAGTGGTTCGAGTGGTGGAACGCGATCTGGCAGATGGACGCCGAGATCGTCAACGTCATTGGGGCGATCGCCGCGGTGAACGTCGCCGGGCCGAACGCGCGCGAGCTGATGACGCGCCTGACCGACCTCGACGTCTCGAACGAGGCCTTTACGTACCTCGACGCCAAGCACGCCCAGGTCGCAGGCGTCCCTGCCCTCCTCCTCCGCATCGGCTTCGTGGGTGAGGTCGGCTACGAGATCCACCTAGCCAGCCCGTACGGCGAGCACCTCTGGGACGCGATAGCCGAGCACGGCGCCGACCTCGGCGTGAGGCCCTTCGGGCTCGAGCCGCAGCGCATCCTTCGCCTGGAGAAGATGCACGTCCTCATCGGGCAGGACACGGACTCGGAGTCGAACGTCCTCGAGGCGTCGATGCCCTGGATCGCCAAGCTCGACAAGGAGGACTTCGTCGGCAAGTGGTCGCTCGAGCACGTGCTGGAGCGCGGCTTCCGCGAGCAGCTCGTCGGCTTCGAGACCGAGAGCGGCGTCGTGCCGCTCGAGGGCGGCCAGATCGTGATCGGCGGTCGCCCGGGCGGGCGCGTGACCAGCGCGCGCTGGAGCGACCACCTCGGTCGCGCGATCGGCATGGCCTGGGTGCCGCCGGACCTCGCCGAGGAGGACGCCGAGCTCACCATCAAGGTGAACGGCTCGGTCGAGAAGGCGCGGGTGCGCCTGCGGCCGTTCTTCGACCCGGACGGGGAGCACCTGCGGTCATGACCCATCTGGACTTCCTCAGCCCAGACCTCGCCTCCTCCGACGCGGTGTGGCGCTCGCCCCTCGAGCGCGCTCTCGCCCACGCGCCCGCCGGGATCGAGGACCTCTCGCGAACCGGCGTGCTCGAGGTGCGCGGCGAGCTGGACGGGCTCGACGCGGCCGGTGCCGAGGTCGTGCGGCTGACGTCCGAGCGCGTGCTCGTCCTCTGCCCCCTGGAGGAGGCCGGCCGCCTGCGCTCACGGCTCGCCGGCGCGCGCCGGCTCGTGGTGGACGTGTCCGCGGGCTGGGCGGGCCTGCGGGTCCAGGGCGAGACCCTGCTGCGCCGCCTCACCGACCTCGACCTCGACGCACTTCCGGCCGTGGGCCCGCTCGCCCACGTGCACGGACTGGTCATCCGCGACGAGGGCGACACGTTCCGCCTCTACTTCCCGCAGGAGTACGGGCACTCGGTCGCAGAGACCGTGATCGACGCAGCGGAGGGCCTGACCCCATGAAGGACGTCTTCCGCGTCAGGCGCATGTGGCGCCCCCGCTCCGAATTGAAGGACCGCTACGACGTCGTCATCGTCGGCGGCGGCTCGCACGGCCTGGCGACCGCGTACTACCTCGCCAAGAACCACGGCATCACCGACGTGGCCATCCTGGAGAAGGGCTACATCGGCTCGGGCGCGGCAGGTCGCAACACGACCATCATCCGCGCGAACTACCGCACGCCCGAGGGCGCGGAGTTCTACAAGGAGAGCGTCAAGCTCTACGAGGGGCTCGGCGCCGACCTCGACTTCAACCTGCTCTTCTCCCAGCAGGGCCACCTGACGCTTGCGCATTCCGACCGCGGGATCATCACCGCCAACGAGCGCGCCGAGGTGAACCAGCTCCTCGGGATCAACTCGCGCGTGATCTACCCGGACGAGATCGCGAAGCTCTGTCCCGAGATGGATCTCTCGCAGGACGTGACCTGGCCCGTCCAGGCGGCGCTCTACCACCCGCCCGGCGGGATCATCCGCCACGACGCCGTCGTCTGGGGCCTCGCGCGGGGCGCCGACCGGCGCGGGGTCGAGATCCACCCCTACACCGAGGTCATCGGGATCGACGGCTCGCACGGTCGCGTGACCGGCGTCGAGACGACGCGCGGGCACATCAAGACGGACATGGTCGTGAGCGCCACGGCCGGGTGGTCGACGCTCGTCGCCGACCTGGCCGGCGTGCGGCTGCCGATCACGACGCACATTCTGCAGGCCTTCGTGACGGAGCCGGTGAAGCCGTTCCTCGACGTGGTCATCGTCTCCTCGCAGATGCACGTCTACGTCTCGCAGACCGACCGCGGCGAGTTTCTGATCGGCGCCGAGATCGAGCCGTACACGACTTACTGCGGGACCGGGACGTTCTCGTTCCTCGAGTACTCAGCGCGCCACGTCCTCGAGCTCTTCCCGCAGCTCGAGCGCATCCGGGTGCTGCGCTCGTGGACGGGCCTCTGCGACCTCTCGCCCGACTACAGCCCGATCCTCGGGAAGACAGAGCTCGACGGCTTCCTGGTCTCGACCGGCTGGGGCACGTACGGCTTTAAGGCGGCGCCGATCGTCGGGACGACCCTCGCCGAGCTGGTCGCCACGGGCGAGACCCCGGAGCTGATCGCGCCGTTCGCGCTCGAGCGCTTCCACACCGACACCCTCGTGTCCGAGCTGGCCGCCGCGGCCGTCTCGCACTAGACCAAGGAGCCAGCCAGATGGCCACGCAGATGCCGAGCAGCCTCGAGATCGCGCAGGAGGCGACCCTCCGCCCGATCGCGGAGATCGCGGAGGAGCTGGGACTCCAGCCCGACGAGTACGACCTCTACGGCAAGTACAAGGCCAAGGTCGACCTGTCCGTCGTCGAGCGCCTCGACGATCGGCCCGACGGCAAGCTCGTCTGCGTCACGGCGATCACCCCGACGAAGGCCGGCGAGGGCAAGACGACCACGTCGGTCTCGCTCACGCAGGGGCTCGGCCATATCGGCCGGCGCGTGGCGCTCTGCTTGCGCGAGGCCTCGCTCGGCCCGGTCTTCGGGATCAAGGGCGGCGCGGCCGGGGGCGGCTACGCGCAGGTCGTGCCCATGGAGGACCTGAACCTCCATTTCACCGGCGACATCCACGCGATCGGGGCTGCAAACAACCTGCTCGCCGCCATGCTCGAGGCGCATCTCCTGCACGGGAACAAGCTCGGAATCGATCCGCTCTCGATCAGCTGGCGTCGCTGCGTGGACATCAACGACCGCGCGCTCCGGCAGATCGCGCTCGGCCTGGGCGGCCGCGCGAACGGCTACCCGCGCGAGAGCGGCTACGACATCACCGCAGCTTCGGAGGTCATGGCCATCCTGGCGGTGGCCCGCGACCTGCACGACCTGCGCCGGCGACTGGGCGCAATCACCGTCGGCTACACCTGGGAGGGTGAGCCGGTCACCGCCGAGCAGCTGCAGGCGGCCGGCGCCATGACCGTTCTCCTCAAGGACGCGATCAAGCCGAACCTCGTGCAGACGCTCGAGGGCCAGCCGGCGTTCGTCCACTGCGGCCCGTTCGCCAACATCGCGCACGGCAACAACTCGCTCGTCGCCGACCTGGTGGCGCTCAAGCTCGGCGAGTACGTCGTCACGGAGAGCGGCTTCGGCTCCGACATGGGCATGGAGAAGTTCCTGGACATCGTCTGCCGGATCGGCGGCCTGCGCCCCAACGCGATCTGCCTGGTGACGACCGTGCGCGCGCTCAAGCACCACGGCGGCGACCCGGACGGCGGCATCGAGGCGATCGAGCGCGGCGCGGAGAACCTCAGGCGCCACCTCGGGATCGTCACGGAGTTCGGGCTGAAGGCGGTCGTGGCCGTCAACCGCTTCCCCACGGATCCGGACGAGGAGCTCGAGACGGTGCGCAAGCTCGCCGTCGACTACGGCGCGTACGCGGCCGAGCTGAACGACGCGTTCGAGCGCGGCGGGGAGGGCGCGTCCTCGCTCGCGGAGGCGATCGTCGACGTGGCGGAGCAGCCGGACGAGTTCGACTTCGTCTACCAGCTCGACGCCCCGATCGCCGACAAGATCGAGGCGATCTGCAAGCGCGTCTATGGCGCCGAGGGCGTTGCATTCCTCCCGGCCGCACAGGAGAAGCTGAAGACGTTCACCGAGCAGGGCTACGACACGCTCCCGGTCTGCATGGCCAAGACGCACCTGTCGCTCTCGCACGACCCCACGCTCCTGAACGCGCCGACCGGCTTCACGGTGACGGTGCGCGACATCCGGGCGTACACAGGCTCCGGCTGGCTCGTCCCGCTCCTGGGCGACATGCAGACGATGCCCGGCCTGGGCGTGAAGCCGGCCGCCTTCGACGTCGACATCGACGAGAACGGGACGACGGTCGGCCTCTTCTGAGCGCTGGGCCCCGCGCGACGTTGCGGGGCCGGATCGAGGAGAATCGCGCCGTGCCCTACACGGACATGCCCTTCGAGGAGCTGCTCGACACGATCGCCGCCGAGACGCCGGCGCCCGGCGGGGGGTCAGTCGCCGCCTTCGTGACCGAGATGGCCGCGTCCCTCGCGGCCATGGCCGCCCGCTTCGCCCACGACTGGGACGGGGCCGCCGGCGCCGTGGCCCAGGCCGAGACGCTGCGCCACCGGGCCGCCCCGCTCGCCGGGGAGGACGCCGTCGCCTACGAGAACGTGCTCACCGCGCTGCGGATGCCGCAGGAGCTCGAGCCCGAGGTGCGCAACACGCTGATCGGCGAGACGCTCTCGCGCGCGGCCGACGTCCCGCTCGCGATCGCCGAGTGCGCTGCCTCCGTCGCTGAGCTCGCCGCCGAGATCGCGGTCTGCGGGAACCCGAACCTGCGCGGGGACGCCGCGGCGGCCGCCATCCTGGCCGCCTCCGCCGCGCGCGTCGCCGCGAACCTCGTCGAGATCAACCTGTCGACCGCGGAAGACGACGACCGCGTCGAGCACGGCCGCGCCGTCGTTCGCAGCGCGGAGAAGGCCGCGGAGCGGGCGGTCGGCGACGGCGAGTGAGCGCGGTCGTCATCGACGGGAGCCTGTTCGCGGAGGACCTCCGCGTCGACGTCGAGCGCACCGTGGCCGAGCTCGCCGTCGCCGGCGTCCAGCCGGGTCTCGCGACCGTTCTGGTCGGAGAGGACTACGCCGCTCAGGCCTACGAGCGGCGCGTCCGCCGCCTCGCGGAGGAGATGGGCTGCCGCTACGTCTCCGAGCTCCTCGGGTCGGACGTCGAGGAGGCCGACGCCCTCGCCCTCATCGGGAAGCTGAACGCCGACCCGCGCGTCTCCGGGATCCTCATCCTCAGGCCGCTCCCCGCGCAGGTCTCCGAGGGGCATCTCTACCGGCAGCTCGACCCGCTGAAGGACGTCGAGGCCGTGCACCCGGAGAACGCCGGCCTCCTGGCGCTCGGCGAGCCGCGCTACACGCCCTCGACGCCCGCGAGCGTCTTCTACCTCCTCGACCGGTACGTGGAGGAGAGCGGGCGGGACCCGGCGACGTTCTACAACGGGCTCGACCTCGTGCTGGTCGGGCGCTCGAACAACGTCGGCAAGCCGGCCCTCTGGCTCGGCCTTGCCCGCGGCGCCACCGTGATCTCCTGCCATCGGCTCACGGCGCAAGCGGGTCGCCTTGCCGAGCACACGTCCCGGGCAGACATCCTCGTCGTCGCCGCAGGCGTCCCGCGCTTCGTCACCGGGGACATGGTCAAGGAAGGCGTGATCGCGGTCGACGTCGGCATCAATCCGCTGAAGGACGAGGAGACCGGCAAGATCAGGCTCGTCGGCGACCTGGACCTGGAAAGCGTGGCCGAGAAGGCCGAGGCGGTCACGCCGGTCCCCGGCGGCGTCGGCCCGATCACCGACGTCTGGCTCCTTCGCAACACGGCCGAGGCCGCCCGCATCCAGGCCGGCCGGCGCGGCGCCCGCTAGGCAAGCCCTCCTAGCGCTTCTTCTCGCCGACCAGGAGCCTCCGGAGCTCGGGCTCGCCGCCCGGCTCGAGGATGGCGAGCACCTGGTCGCCGGCCCGCAGCTCGGTGGAGCCGACGGCGATCTCTGCGGTCCCGTCGCGCATGACCGAGATGAGGCGCGCGGAGCCGGGCAGGCGCAGCTGCTCCACCCGCTTGCCTGCCGCCGGGCACTCCTTGCCGACCTCGACCTCGACGATCTCGAGGTTCTCGGGCCTGAGCTGCACGAGGTGGACCAGCTCGTGCTGGGGCATCTCGTGCTGGACGAGCGCCATCACCATCTCCGTGGCCGAGACCGTCGGGGCGACTCCGAGGAGATCGAAGTGCACCTGGTTGCGTGGGTCGTTGACCCGCGCGACGATCTTGGAGACGCCGTAGAGCTCCTTGGCGAGCTGGCAGATGATGATGTTGTCCTCGTCGTCGCCGGTGACGGCGACGACGATCTCGGCCGGCCGTTTGATCCCGGCGCCCTCGAGCACCGAGAGCTCGGTCCCGTCGCCGTAACGGGCGCGGTGGCCGAACTCCTCGTCGAGCAGCAGATACCGATCCCTCCGCTGCTCGAGGACGACCACCTCGTGGCCGAGCTCGAGCAGGGTGCGCGTGACGTTCTTGCCGACCTGGCCACCGCCGACGACGATGATGAAGCTCACGACGCCTCTCCGTCGAGCGTCAGCGCGGCGAGGGCCTCGATCGCGCTGTTGGTCGGCGAGACGACGTCGAAGCCGCGGTTCGCGTAGAACGCGGCGCGCGCCGGGTCCTGCACCCTGACCGCGACCTTCGGCACCTTGTAGCGCAGCTTCGCGATCTGGGCGACCACGAGATTCGTGTTGTCCCCGTCGGTCGCCACCAGGACGAGGTCCGCCGAAGCGATCCCCGCGGCCTCGAGGAGCTCGAAATCCATGCCGTGGCCGACGTGGAACTCTCCCGGCCACTTCTCTCCGAGACGCTCGAGCCCCTCCTCCGTCTCGTCGACGACAACGACCTCCCAGCCGGCGGCGTGGAGCCGTTTGGCGAGAGCCGAACCCACCCGACCGGAGCCGACGACCAACGCTTTCATCCCTCCACTGTAATCTCCTCGTCCTCCTCGAGGACGCCCTGTGGGTAGGCGATGACCATGACGTCGGAGGACGCCTTGCGGAGGACGTAGTCCACCGTCGGGCTGAAGAAGAGCGACTGGCGACGCCAGCGCGGTGCCGAGCCCATGAGGATGACGTCCGCCGATTCCTCCTCGGCCGCCTCGACGATGGCCTCACCCAGCGCGCGGGCGCGCACGACCCGGGCTCGGAGCTCGACGCCGTGCTCCTTCGCCGTCTCCTGCGCGTCCGCGAGTGAGGCTTCCGCGAGCTCTTGCGCTTCCGGAAGGGGTGCGTCGAGCGGCTGGTCGAGCGGCACTCGCAGGACGTGGAGCACGGAGATGGTTCCGTGCCGCTCCTCCGCGAGCTTGATCGCCGTGGCCAGCACCTCCTCGCCGATCAGCCCGATCTTGAGCGGGACGAGCACCCGTTCGTACTCGCCGTGCGCGTGCGGTACGAGATCCGGATCGGCAGGGGTCACATGCGCCAGGACGGGCTCGCGCTCGGCTCGACGGACCGCGACGTAGACGACCACTCCGACCACGACCCAGAGAGGGCCGACGATCCGCGCCGCATCGTGGGTGGCCAGCGCGAGGATCCAGAGGGCGAAGGTGAGCGGGACGCCGACGAGCGCGGGGAGCGGAACCTTCACGCCCCTGACGGTCACGTTCCAGGGTGCGCGGTAGGGCCGGTCGAGGCCGGGCTCCGAGAAGCGAAGCCGAAGGACGGCGACCTGCGCGGCGGTCAGCGCGAGGAGGATCCCGAAGCTGTAGAGGCTTCCGAGGAAGCGCACGTCCCGCCCGGCGGCGTCCGCGACGAGCAGGAGCGCCGACGCCAGGCCGGCGGTGCTGAGGATCGCGGCGGGCGCGAGGAGCGTCCGCCTGTTCAGACGGGCGAAGACGTGCGGGAGCATGCCGCGCCTCCCGAGCGCATACGCGAGGCGGCTCGAGCCGGAGATCGAAGTGGTGATGGCAGCTACGAGGACGACGGCCGCGCCGAGCCCGACGAAGACGCGCAGCGCGTCCACGGCCCAGGCCGGAAGCGAACCCTCGAGCGCGTCGACGATCGCGAGCAGCGGCGCCTGGAGCTCCGTAGGAACATCCGCGACGGAGACCGACACCAATCCGATCGCCGCTGTGACGAGCACGACGAGACCGATTCCGGCGAAGAGGCTTCGCGGCAGCGTCTTCCCGGGCTCACGCGCGTCGGCGGCGAGGTTCGCCACCGTCTCGAGGCCCGTGTAGGCGAGCGTGGCCAGGGCGAGCGCGAAGGCGAGGTCGCCCCACTGCGGTGACTGTCCGAGCTCGACGTCGGCGAGGTCGCTCGGCGAGAAGACGAACGCGAGGCCGAGGGCGACCAGGAGGAGGTGGGTGAAGAGCGCGAGGGCGGCGACGGCGACCGCGATGGTGTAGAGCTCGGCCCTCCGCACGAGCCGGAACACGGCCACGCCGAGGATGACGCAGATCCCGACAACGCCGTCCCACGGCTCCTCGGTCACGGCCTCCCAGCCGACGGCCGTCCCCACGTAATGGGGCACGAAGAGCCCCGCGAGCGCGATGACGATCAGGTAGTCGAGGAAGAGCACCCAACCGGTCAGGAATCCGACAGGATCGTTGAATGCCCGCGCGACGAAGAGCGCAGCCCCGCCGGTCTCCGGGAGCGCCGAGCTCGCCTCGGCGTAGGAGAAGGTCACGAGCAGGACGACGAGCCCGACGCCGAGGAGCACCCAGGGCGTCAACCCGGCTGCGTAGAGCGCGACGATCCCGAGGGCGAAGTAGACGGAGGAGCCGATCTCCGAGTAGGCGACGGAGGCGATCGGCGTCGCGCCGAGCACACGTGTGAAGCCCGGGAGCTTGCGCGCCATCAGCGTCTCCTCAGGACGAGCACCAGTCTGAGCCCGCCGGCGAAGAGGAAGAGGGCGCCGATGAGGAAGCCGAGCGCGCCGCCGACGAGCGCCGTCTCCACGATGAGGACGACGCCGAGCAGGGCGGTCAGCGCCGAGAGCAGCACGGTTGCAGGGGCCCGCAGGCGCCGGATCACGCCGCCCTCCGACCGGCCGCGAGCAGCACGCGGGACGGGCTCGCTCTGAGGATGTAGTCGACGGTCCTTCCGAATACGGGTCGCCCGCGCACCGTGGTGCGGCGCGGTGCGCCCACGACGATGAGCTCGGCGTTCCGTCGCCCCGCCTCCTCGACGACCGCCGGGCCTGCGAGCCGCGCCCGCACGAGGCGTGGGACCGCGCGCACGCCGTAGCTCTCCACGAGCGCGCGCGCCTCGTCGAGCAAGGCGTCCGCCTCCTCCACCTCGTCGGGAAGCTCGGCGTCGAGCGGCAGCTCGAGCGGGACCTCCAGCACCCGGACGACCGCGATCCTCGCCCCTCGCTCGTCCGCGAGCCGGGCCGCCGCGACCAGCGCCTCCTCCGACTCGGCCGTGCGCGAGACGGGAACAACGATCGTCCGGTAGGCGATCTCGAGCCCGGGACCGAGCACGATCTGCGGGGCGCGGACCGTTCGCGCCATCGGCTCGTGGACGAACCGGCGGCGGTACACGGCGTAGGCGGCGAAACCGAAGACGAGCCAGCCGAGGCCGGCCCACCGGGTCGTCGGCTCCTGCGCGACGATCACGAGCCAGGCGATGAGCGTCCCGATCCCGCCGAGAATGGCGAAGAGCGGCCAGTCGACGCCGCGGGCGCGCAGGTTCGGCCGCGCCCGGTAGGCGATCTCTTCGTCCCGGAAGCGGTAGCGCAGCGCGACGATGGACGCGTGCGCGACGGTGAAGGAGAGCGTCGCGCCGAACGAGTACATCGTCCCCAGGAAGTCCGTCTGGCCCGGGAGGATCGTCAGGAGCGGAATCACCCCCGCGAAGACGACGAGGGCGAGCCACGGCGTCCGGAAGCGCGGATGCAGGCGCCGGAAGGTCGTCGGCAGCTGCCGGTAGCCGGCCATGGCGTACGTGATGCGCGAGGCGCCGATCACGCCGGCGTTCGTGGCGATGAAGAGAATGGTCGCGGCGAGGACGCCCACGTAGATCTCCAGCGCGTTCAGGAGGTTGCCGGAGAGGCCGAGGTTCTGGACGACGCCGAGGACGGGGTCGTTCGTGAAGCCGCCCTCCTCGGGCGGAAGGCCGAGCTGCGTCACCCACTCTCCGTCAGCCTGCTGATAGACCGGCAGCGCCGAGAGGGCGATGAGCGGCAACGTGAAGTAGATGGCGAAGACGGCAGCCGCGATCAGCTTGTAGGCGTTGGGGACGTTCCTCGGTGGGTCGCGGACCTCCTCCGCCAGGTTGGAGACGGTCTCCACCCCGGTGTAGGCGAGCATCGCAACCGGGATCGCGAGCGCGAACTGGCTCCAGGTCGGCGCGACGCCCCAGCGGATGTTGCTCGTCAGGACGTCCGGGCTGAAGACGAGCACGAAGCCGATGACGACCAGGAGCGCCTGCGTGGCGAAGTCGATGACCGCGAGGAGGATGTTGAGGCGCGCGGCCTCCCGGACGCCGACGATGTTGAGGGCGACTAGCAGGACGATCACGATGGCGCCGCCGACGATGTCCCACGGGTTCTCGCGCAGCGGCTCCCAGAAGACGGAGAGGTAGTGCGGGACGAAGAAGGCCGAGATCGCCACGGTGGCGACGTAGACGAGCATCTGCGACCAGGCCGCCCCGAAGCTGACGAGCTCGTTGAAGCCGTGGCGGGCGAAGCTCGAGGAGCCGCCGGCCTCCGGGTAGCGGACGGTGCCCTCCGCGTACGTAGCCGCCGTCGCGGCGAAGATCACCCCGGCCACGACGAAGACGAGCGGCGTAAGCCCGAGGGCGAAGGCCGCGGTGACGCCGAGCGCGTAGTAGATGGAGGAGCCGACGTTCCCGTAGGCCGTGGCGAAGAGCGCCGGGGTGCCGAGCACCCGCTCGAGGCCCTGCGTGCGACGTCGGCGTCTCGGCGGCACCGGCCGATCTTCTCAGAGCGTCAGGCCGTTAGGTCAGGCCGAACGTCGAGCCGGGCTGTGAGAAGCCGGAGGCGTCATGCGAGCTCGGGTCGTTCAGCGCCGTGAGGCGCGCTTCCCAGTCAGAGTGCTGCTCTTTGCACGTCGGGCACGCCCGCAGCGCGTTCCCGCCCACGAGCTCCAGGTGGCCCCAGTACCCGCGCGACAAGAGACCATCCGCCTGCTGCCGCCCGCAGAGGCCGCAGAAGAGATAGAGCCGCGACATTTTCTTCTTATAGCACCGGTCGGCGGCGCCTGCCTACCACGGCCCGATGAACGGGCCGTCATCCATGGTCAGGAGGACGATGACGACGATCACGATGCACAGCACCGACGCCACCAACAGGGCGGGCGTGAGCCAGGGCACCGGGCTCTGCTCGGGCGGGAACTCGATCTGCTTCTCGTGTGCCATCGTGCCTCCTCTCTACGGTCCGGGGCTGGTCGAAGGGCCGGCGAGCGGCGGCTCCGCGAAGCCGGGGCCCGGAGCGGTGGGGCTGGCCGGCGGCAGCATGCCCCCACCACGCAGGAGCGCCGCCTGCGCGTCGAGCTTCCTGCGCTCGAGCAGGACGAAGCCGATCAGCGCTGCAACCATGAGAATGATGCCGAGGACGGTGAGGATGTACGTGCCGGTCGAGTTCTCCGGCCCGAACGTCCAGTAGGCCGCGATGTCCTCCGCCCACTCGTCGAAGGGGAAGCTGTCGATCACGGCGACCTCCTCGGTCCCGCGGCAGTGCCCGCGGTGAAGTTGCTGGCCTCAGCGAATGACTCGATGAGCACGGGGGCCGCTTCGACCTCCTGCCCGTCGGGCAGGACGATCGTCTCGGGGACGCGCTCGAACTCGGGATAGAAGTCCTGCTGGAACTCCGCCATGTCGAGGCCCTCGAGCTCGACCTCCGGCGGGACGCGCAGGAGGTTGAGCTTCTTCAGGATCCAGGCGGCGAAGAACCCGGGCAGGAACGCGAGCGGGAAGAAGGCCAGCATGCCCATGAGCTGACCACCGAAGGACACCGGGATGCTGTTCACGCCGGTCGGGTAGCCGCCGGCGAAGATGCCCACGAGGAACACGCCGTAGAAACCGCAGACGCCGTGGACGGCCACCGCCCCGACCGCGTCGTCGACGCGGAGGCGCTTCTCGATGTACGTCCCGGCCCAGACGGCGAGCATGCCGCCCGAGAAGGCAAGGATGTAGGCGAGGGACGGGTGATAGACATCCGCGCCCGCCGACACCGAGATGACGCCGGCAAGGCCGCCGGAGAGGGTCCAGAACGGGTCGCCGCGGCTTGCGAACCAGCCCCCGGTGAACCCGCCGGCGAAGCCGACGGTGATCGTGAACGCGATTGCACCGAGCGTGGCCGGCGACAGGTAGATGTTGAGCCAGCCGGGGGCGATCGTGGACTGGATCACCAGGCAGGCGGCGTAGAAGCCGTAGAAACCGGTGAAGATCAGCATCAGGCCCATGAGGGTCATGTGCGTGTTGTGCGGTCTGAAGGCGCGCGCGCGCCCCCTCATGTCGAACTTGCCGATCCGTGGCCCCAGGTTGAGCAGGACGCCCAGCGTGAACGCACCCGCGACGCCGTGGACGACGAGCGAGGCGATCGAGTCGTGGAAGCCGAACTTCGTCACGAGCCAGCCGCCGGAGCTCCAGCCCCAGGCCGCGTCCGTGATCCAGACCGCCGAGCCGAGCAGGCAGGTCAGGAGCAGGTAGGCCGAGAGCCGGATCCGCTCGATGACGGCGCCGGACATGATCGAGCCGGTCGTCCAGGAGAAGAGGAGGAACGCCAGGAAGAAGACGGCGCTGACGTGATCCTGGAGGTTCGGCCCCATCGCCGCCGACCAGGGCGCGGTCGCGCCGCAGAAGCCGGGGAACTGCTCGGGCCCGGCGTGGCCGTCAAGCGAGTCCGGGCCCACGGTCGGGAACCCGGGCTGGAAGCAGCCGTAGATGTACCAGCCGAAGTAGTAGAACGTCGGCGTCACGACGGCGATGGTGAGGATGTTCTTCATCGCCGTGGACATGATGTTCTTGCGCCGTGCGGCGCCCGCCTCGTACGCCATGAAGCCGACGTGGATCAGCCACATGATCACGACGGTGAAGAAGTAGAACTGCTCCGTCAGGATCTGCGAGTCGAGGCTGACCTGGGTCTGAAGCTCCTCGATGGTCGGCGCCTGGCCAAACAGGGCGGACAGCACGGACGCGAGCGACGACATCAGCAAGCCCTCCTAGGGACGCACGCCATCAAAGCTCCAGCGACACCAAAACCTGGTCAAACGTACGAAACCCGTCGGACGGGGCACAGGTGCCACCGTCCCACCTTTTCCGCCCGGAGGTGTCGGGGACGCACATATGCCTGGAAGCCGTGCTAACGGCCCTGGCGCCGGATCTCCACGACCTCGCCGGTCTCGGCGCTGACGAGGACGACGGTGATCCGGTCGGGGTTCCCGGCCGCGTCGAGGAGCGAGAAGGAAACGGCCCAAAACGGCCGCGAGTCGATGCCGCGAGGCGTGAAGCGCACCATTGTGCGCTCGGGCTCGAAGTCGATCTCACGCTGCGCGATCACGATCGCCTCCTCCGTGCCAATGTCCGTGTCCCGCGAGGCGCAGCTCTTCGCCGCGACGAATGCGATCCCCAGGACGACCAGGAGGACGAGGACGCGCCCGAGCGGGCGGTCCCGGAAGGGACGGCTAGGCTCGGGCTCGGTGCCAGCGTCGGTAGGCAACGTAGCCCCGGAGGATGAGGTAGCCGACGAAGTGAGTCAGGAAGACGAGGGACAGCCACCAGCCCCACCAGGCGAAGTGCGGGCGCGGCTCCATCTCCCTCAGCTCGATCACCGTCAGGTAGAGGGCCACCACCAGGGTGAACAGGAAGATGAACTTCCCCTGGCCGGGCGCGAGCACGACGAGGATCACCCGACCATCGTGAGCGAACGCGCTCCCGCGCGCAACCGTCATGGGAGGAAGGGAGAATCCCGGCGGTGTCCGCCCGAGACGTCATCGAGACCCTCGCACTGGTCTTCGCGGCCGGCCTCGCCTCGGAGCTCGTGGCCGGTCTGCTCCGCGTCCCCCGTATGGTCGTGCTCCTCGGCGCAGGCGCACTCCTGGGTCCCGACGTCGCCGGCCTGCTCGACCTACCGCTCGACTCGGTAGCCGTTCAGGTCCTTCTGACGCTCGGCGTCTCGATGATCCTCTTCTATGGTGGGCTCGGGCTCTCGTTCGACGTCCTGCGGCCGGTCGTGGTCGGCCTCGGGCTGCTGGCGATCCCCGGGGTCCTGATCACTGCGTTCGTCACCGGCACGGTCGCCGCGGTCGCCTTCGACGTGCCGTTCGAGGCGGGACTGCTCATCGGCGCAGTGCTGGCCCCCACGGATCCAGCGATCCTCATCCCACTCTTCGAGCACATGCGCATCCGCGCCAAGGTCGCGCAGACGATCATCGCGGAGTCCGCGCTGAACGACGTCACCGGGGCCGTGCTCGCGCTGGCCCTCGCCTCCTTCGTGGTCGAGGGCGGAGGGTCGCTCGCGTCTCCATTCGGCGACTTCCTGCTCGATCTTGTTGTCTCGACGATCCTGGGAGCTGCCCTCGGCGTCGTCCTGGCGGTGACCATCTCGACGCGGAAGCTCGGGATCTGGCGCGAGTCTCCGATCATCGCCGTCCTCCTCGTCGTGGTCGCCGGCTATTTCGCGATCGACTACGCCGGCGGAAGCGGCTACCTCGGCGCGTTCCTCGCGGGCCTGATCGTCGCCAACATGGACCAGCTGGGGCTCGGCATGCACTCCCAGCGCGAGGACGAGATGCGCCTGTTCACGTCGGCGAGCGCCGACATCGTCGTCGTCTTCGTATTCATCACTCTCGGCGCGAACCTCCCGTTCGGCACGATGGAGGACGAGGCGGTCCCGGCGCTGATCACGCTGGCCGCGCTGATCCTGGTCGCGCGGCCGCTAACCGTCCTGGCCTGCCTGCTTCCGGACCGCCGCGGCCGCTGGCAGCCGCAGGAGCTGATCTTCCTCTCGTGGACGCGCGAGACGGGCGTCGTGCCGGCGGCGCTGGTGGGCGTCCTCGTCGCGGAGGGCGTCCGGTACGAGACGGAGCTCGTCACCGTCGTCTCGCTGGCGATCGTCGTGACGCTCCTCCTCCAGTCGACGACGAAGGCGTGGCTCGCACGCCGGCTTCGCCTGGACGAAGGGGTCTAGACCTGGACCTGGCCGGCGCAGCGGCGGATCGTGGCCTCGTCGAGCGCCACGTCGATTCCGTCGCCTTGGCCGCTCACGACCGCGAACACCTTCGGATTCCCGAAAAGCGGGCCGATCTCGTCCGCAGCTTCCTCGGGCGGCTCGGCTCCCGGCCGGACGAGGGCCACGTGCTCCGGGTGGACGGCGAGGTAGTCGGCGAGCCGCGGCCAGCGGAGCGCGAGGATCGTCCAGAGCGCCGTCGTCTGCTGGGCTGCTCGGCCGCCTTCGAGGGTCTCGGTGCTCAGTGCTTCGATCCCGCGGGCGATGCCGTATGCGTTCACGAGCCGCTTCAGCGCGCGGGGGTTCGAGTCGAGCAACCCGGCGAAGGGCTCCAGGGCGTGCTGGGTCTCCTGCGCCAGCATCGGCGACGCCAGCTGGATGGCGGCCGCCTCGCGGCGAGCCCGCTGCTCGGCCGGGGTGGCGCCCGGGGCGCGGTCGAGCTCCGCGTGGACGGCCGCCTCGGACCCGAGCTTGGCAAAGACTGCGTCCGCAGCAACCCGTGCCTCCTCCAGCTCGGCGAAGTCGACGGTCCCGCCGGGGCGGAGCAGCAGCCCCCAGTAGCCGGCGTGGATCGTGGCTGAGGGTGGCGGGAGCGTGACCGACATCTGGAAGGTCTTCTCGAGAAAGAGGTAGCCGAGCGGCCGCCCCGGCTCGTCGTTCGCGCTGACGAAGTCGCCATAAGCGACCTGGTAGCTATCCGAGAGCCAGTCACGGTCGGCCGCCACGACGTAGGCGACGGGCTGGTCGCGGAAGAGCGTCTGGATCCCCTCGAGCAGCTCGACGACGTAGTCACCCCGGCAGCGGTCGAGGTCGTCGATGAGGATGATCACCGGGTAGTGGAGCCAGCGCACGAGGTCGGCGAAGTGCTCCTGCACCGTCTCCATCGGGTCGCGCGAGTGGTGGACGTAGGCCCGCGCGCTCCGCGGAGACGCCGTCAGGAACCAGTTGCCGACGCTCCGGGCCGTCCCCCAGAGCGTCGCGAGCGCCACAACGATAGGGGTGGCGGCGAGGACGAATGCTCCAAGCGCCTTAAGCGGCTCGTCGCTCCGCCAGAGGTCCCCGACCCACCCGGTCTGCCACACGAGGACGCCGCCCGCCAAGACCGCAAGGAGGAGCAGGAGCCACCCTACGAGGCCGCGCCACCGCCACTCGTGGAAGCGCAGTTTCCGCGCCCGCGCCGGGTCGATCTCCTGCAGCTCCTTGCGGCCCTGCTGGTAGAGCGCGGTCATCAGCCACCACCAAGGCGGGGCGATGCGCTGGTGACGCCAGGCGTTGAACTCGATCACGATCCACGGGGCGGTGCTCTCCGGGCCAAGCTCCTTCCTGAGGAAGTTCAGGAGCGACGTCTTCCCCATGCCCCAGGGCGCGTGCAGGTGGACGAGGAAGGCGGCGCGCTCCTGCGTGCGCATGTCGCGGATCCGGGCGGCGAGCACGCGCGCGATTCCCTCGCGGTCGAGCTCGTCCACGGTGGCCGGGTTGTCGCCGTGTGTGGGAACGGACTCCTCAGGGCTCGCCGGCTCCTCCTGTGGTTCCTCGCGCTCCTCCCAGAGAGCGCGGCCGCGCTCGGTAAGGAGCTTGTCGATCGGCTCGTCCAGCTCGTCCACCAGCGCCTGCTCGACGTCGGCCCTCCGGTAGGCACCACGCAGCGCGGGATCGAGTAGGCCGAGGCCGAGCATGACGACCCGCCCGTGGAGCTCCGGGACGGCGGTCTCCGAGACCAGGCCGCGCACCTCGCGGAGCCAGTCGTCCACGTGCCGTCGGTCCACGCCCGGGAGCCGAAGCGAGGGCAGCCTTCCGGCGAGGCCGCCTCCGTACTCGGGATGGACGCCGGCGATGGCGGCGGCGAGCTCGAGGGAGCTCACGATCGGGCCCTCGCCCGCGAGCACCTGCAGCCGGGCCTCGCTCACGGACGGCGACAGCCCCGGGGGCGACTGGACGGGTTCTCCGGCGAGAGCCGTGACGAGGAGCTCGAACCCACCGGGCGCCTCGAGGTCGACGGCCTGGCGCGATGCGAGGAACTTCGGCCACGAGCGGAAGTCGGCCGGGGCCAGCGTTCCGGGAATGAGAAGGAAAGCGCGGTCTCGGGCCCGCTTCTCGAGACGGGAGAACTCCGGCCGGCGCCCGGCTCCCGAACGGCCGACGAGAACGACCGCCGCGTTCGCCTGCGCGATCGCCTTGCCGGGGTCCGCCGCCCAGCTGTTTCCCTCGGCGAGGTCCTGAGCATCGATCCAGGTTTGGAACCCGACGTCCTGCAGGCGCCTGACAAGCTCGACCGCCTGATCGCGGTCAGCCTGGTCGTACGAGATGAAGACTGAGGCTCGCGGCTCGGCCACGAGGCCGAGTCTACGACCAGGGGTACGGCGAGTTCGAGACCGGGTGGAGGTCGCCTGTCGCGAAGCGCTCGAAGCGGAACGGGTACAGCAGGCTCGAGTGGTCGCCGAGGAGGACCTTCGCCACCTCGCGGCCGACGCCGATCATCTTGTAGCCGTGGTTCGAGTCGAGGATCGCGTATGTGTTCGGGCGCATGTAGTCGAAGACCGGGAAGTTGTCGGCCGTGAAGGCGCCGACCCCGCCCGACCTCGCGGTCTTGTACAGCGGCCGGCAGCCCTCGAAGCGGCTCATCGCGTGCGAGAGCGCCGCGCACCACATGTCCGGGAAGTCCGGGTCGACGTCCGTGGTGGAGGGGTACGGATCGAGCTCGACCTCTCCGTCGACGACGAGCGGCGAGGCGCCGCCCTGCACGCCGTGGCGGTCGCGCTTGTAGTAGATGCCCCAGAGCTCGTCCGTGATCAGCTCGCCGTCGTCGGCGACGAGCGGGGCGTCCGTGTCCAGGTGGATGACCGGCGGCGCGCTGCCGTCCGCGGTCGCGAACATCTGCGGGTCGACGGTGATCTCGCCCTCCTGGAGGTTCCAGTACGTCCACATCGGCCGGTCGTGGACGACCTCGCCGGAGGGCGTGCGCACGTCGATCGTCGCCGGGAGCTCGAGCATTGACCAGAACCGCTTCGCCCACGGGCCCGGGGCGACCACGAGCTGCTCGCCCACCTGGATGCGTCCCCGGCTCGTCTCGAGGGCGCTGACGGTGCCGTCGCCCTCGAGCTCCAAGGCCCGCACCTCGACGCCGGTCACGATCTCGACGCCCTCCTCGGCGCACTTGCCGGCCAGGCCCATCACAGACTCACGGTTGAAGGCGAAGCCGCCCTGATGCTCGTGCAGAAGCGCGGTCACGCCCATGGCGCGCCAGTCCGGGAAGAGCCGCTTCATGTAGGCGTCCACCTCGGCCTCGCCCGTCACGAACGTGGAGCGGTAGCCGATCGTCTCCTGCCGCTCGAACGTGGCGGCGAGGTCGGATTCCTGGACGGCCGGGCCGAGCGCCATGTACCCGACGGGGTTGTAGGCGTAGGCTGCGGGATCGGACTCCCAGACCTCGACGCAGGCCTGCATGAGCTCGCTCATCGCGGGCTGGAAGTAGTTGTTGCGAACGACGCCGCACGCGATCCCGGAGGCGCCCGCGCCCGGCTCCGACTTCTCGAGGACGACCACGTCGGCGCCCGAGCCGGCGCCGCGCGTGCGAAGCTCTCTGGCGAGGTGGTAGGCGGTCGAGAGGCCGTGGATCCCGGCTCCGACTATCACGAAGCGGGGCGAGGCGGGCAGGTCGGCCATGGCGTTCATTGCCTCCTGGGCAATAGCGTTTCAAAAGTGACATACTGACCGTAGCATGGCCCGAACCGGTAAGCCAGCGACGAGGCGCGTCGCAGCGGTCGAGCGCGCCGCAGCCGTCCTCGACGCGCTGGCCGACGGCGGCGAGCTGGGCACGAACGAGCTGGCGAGGCGCACCGCCCTCCACCCCAGCTCGGTCTCGCGCCTCCTCGCCACGCTCGTGGACGCCGGGCTCGTCAGGCACGTGGCCGAGACCGGACGCTACCGGCTCGGCCTGCGCTTCGTCGAGCTGGGGAACGCCGTGCTGGCGCATCTCGACCTGCGCGAGATCGCCCGCCCGCACCTGCGCGCGCTCGTCGAGGAGACCGGCGAGACCGCGACGCTCTCGGCGCCCGGCGACCCGGATGCGATCACTGTCGACTTCGTCCAGAGCGCGTCCTCCGTGCAGAGCGTCGCACGCGTCGGGCGGCCCAGCGTCGCGCACGCGACCGCGACCGGGAAGGTGGCGCTGGCCTTCGGCGACGTCGAGCTCCCCGCCGGGCCGCTGCGCGCCTTCACCGGGCGCACGGTCGTCGACCGCACCGCGCTCCGCCGCGAGGTCGGGCGCGTCCGCGGGCAGGGGTGGGCGCAGGCGACCGGCGAGCGGGAGGACGACCTCGAACGCGGTCGCCGCGCCGGTGCGCGGGAGCCGCGGCGAGCTCGCCGCCGTCCTCGGCGTCCAGGGGCCGGCGTCGCGCTTCGGCGAGGAGGCGATGACCCTCGCGCTCGAGCCGCTGCTCGCGCGTGCAGCGGCGATCTCCGACGCTTTAGGCTGGCGCCCAACGGCGAAGGAGGGATCGTGAGCACCGAGATCATCCGCACGGCCTTCGACGGCGTCCAGCGCGAGCTCGGCGCCGAGTTCATGGACTGGGAGGGCTGGTACTGGCCGGCCGACTTCGGCGACGCGGTCGCCGAGCACCATGCGGTCCGCCAGGACGTCGGCGTCTGGGACGAGTCGCCGCTTCGCAAGTGGGACTTCTCCGGCCCGGACGCGCTCGCGGCGGCCGACCGCATCTTCACCAACGACATGCTCGGGCTCGAGATCGGCCAGGTCCGCTACGCGCCCTTCTGCGACGAGAACGGGAAGATGGTCGGCGACGGCACGGTGTTCAAGTTCACGGACTCGAGCGCCTGGGTGATCACCGCTCTCGACTCCGACCTCGACCACATGCGCGAGGTCGTCGCCGGCATGAACGTGTCCATCGAGCCGATCACGGAGAAGCTCCCCCACGTGCAGCTGCAGGGCCCGCGCTCGCGCGAGCTGCTCGCCGGTCTCGTGGACGAGGACGTCGAGAGCCTCGGCTACTTCCGCTTCCTCCCGCACCAGGTGCACGTCGGCCGCGTGCCCGCCTGGGTCTCGCGCACCGGCTACTCCGGCGAGCTCGGCTACGAGATCTTCACCGAGCCCGACTACGCCGAGGAGCTCTGGGGCGTCCTCACGGAGGCGGGCGCCAAGCCGTACGGCTTGAGCGCCGTCGAGTCGCTTCGCATCGAGTCGGGGCTGATCTTCATCGGGTACGACTACTTCCAGCACGAGACCGACCCCTTCGACATGTCGCTGGACAAGGTCATCCGGCTCGACACGGGCGACTTCCACGGCAAGGCGGCGCTCGCCGAGACGGCGAAGAGCCCGCCGCGGCGGCTCGTCACGCTCTCGGTCGACGGCTCCGAGGCGCCGGAGTACGGCGCCGCCGTGACGAAGGACGGCGAGCCGGCGGGCACGCTCACGAGCCCGGCCGAGAGCCCGACG
Organism: uncultured Actinomycetes bacterium; assembly: GCA_963794055.1. Taxonomy (GTDB): domain Bacteria; phylum Actinomycetota; class Thermoleophilia; order Gaiellales; family Gaiellaceae; genus JAIBJN01. The sequence continues at coordinate 52,892 of CAWCCL010000014.1, read as the reverse complement.
CTCGGCAAGGTGATCGGCATGGCCGTCCTGGACGTCGCGCTTCGCCGGCAAGGGCGAGACGGTCGACGTCGCCCTCGGCGAGGCGACGGTCTCCGCCACGGTCGACGACTTCCCCGATCTACGACCCGCAGAAGACGAGGCCGCGAGCCTAGCGCTGTTGACTCGCGGCGCGGAGGGGCTTAGAACTCCGCCATGCGCTGCGACGGCAAGGCCGGCGTCGTCACCGGAACCTCGCGCGGGCTCGGCCGGGAGACCCTCCTCGCGCTCTGCCGCGAGGGGGCGAGCGTGGTCGGCGTCGCGCGCGACGCCGAGGCCGGCCTCGCCGCAGTCGGAGGAGGCGACGCCGCCGGGGGCCGTGCCGATTTCCTGCAGGGCGACGTCCGCCGCGAGGAGGACGTGGTCGCCGCGATCGAGCGCTGCCTGGCCGAGTTCGGCGGCCTCGACTTCGTCGTCAACAACGCCGGCATCCTCGGCGAGGGACGCCTGCACGAGACGACGAACGAGCTGTGGGACGATCTCGTCGCGACGCATCTGACGGGGACGTTCTGGGGCTGCAAGCACGCGGTCGAAGCCATGCGGGAGAGCGGCAAGGGCGGCTCGATCGTCAACATCGGCTCCATCCTCTCCTTCACCGGCGACGGCTATCTAGCCGCGTACACCGCCATGAAGTCCGGGTCCTCGGGCTCACGAAGGCGATCGCGATCGACTACGCGCTCGACGGCATCCGCTGCAACTGCGTCTGCCCCGGCGACATGGAGACACCGATGATCCAGCAGTACTTCGACGGGACCGAGGACGCCGACAGCCGCGCGGGCGGAGATGGAGGCGGCCTATCCGGGAAAGCGGATCGCGCACCCGGCGGAGGTCGCCGCGGCGGTCGTCTTCCTCGTCTCCGACGAGTCCTCGTTCGTCAACGGCACGCCGATCCTCGTGGACGGCGGCCTGACGGCGAAGACCTACTTAGCCGCGGCTAGCCGGCAGCCACACGAGGCAGGCGGCGCGCTCGGTAATCTTCTTGGCCGCCCGGCGGTAGGTCCGCGGCTTCAGCCGGTCACGGTCCGGCCCGAAGACCAGCAGACCCGGCCCGCGCTCCGCGACAAGCTCGAGCAACGCAGTGACCGGGTGAGGGGTCGAGACCCGCAGCCGCTCAACCCGTACGCCGAGCGCGTGGGCGAGCTCGGCCGGCGCCCTGAGCCTCGCCGCGTCCTCCTCGGGAGGGTCGAGCGCGCCGTAGCCCATCGAGCATGCACATGCCGAGCGGTACCTCGACGATGCTCGCGACGATCAGCGGCTGGCCGGCCTCGACCGCCGCGTCGACGGCGAAGGCGGCCGCGGCGTCCTCGAACGGAACCTCGAGAGTCGCGAGCAAGACCGGCCGACACTCATGGGAGAGGCCGGATGTGCCTTGGCCGGACTCTGGGCGCCTGCGGGCCAGCATGTCACTCGGGGCGGAGCTCCCAGCGCGGCGCATCCCGCGCCGCTCGGCGGTTCCTTCGCCGCCAGATAGGGAGGTAGAGGAAGAGCCAGACCGCAGCGAGCGCGGGAGCCATGAAGATGAAGGTCGGCTCACGAACACGATCAGCGGGACGACAACAGCTGCGATCAGCAGCGGCGAACCCGAGCGCTTCCAGACGCACGCGCCGCACCCTGCGGAGCAGACCCTCGTACTCTTCCGCCGGGATCTGCCGGGTGTCCCAGGAGCGCCCGCAGCGCCCGCAGCGCCAGCGTTCGCCGTAGGCCACGTCCTTGCTGTCGCCGCAGTCGCATGTGATCGTGATCGGCGGCCGCTTCATTCCTGCTGATTGTATTGCCGGATCGCCTACCGGAAAGGCGCTTCCGGCAATTGAAACCGTCCGCCCACCTTGGTACGGTCGGCCGTCGCCCAGCACGAGAAAACCGGTCGAGAGCAAGGAGGATGCGGTGGCGCAAGCAGTTGTCGAAGAACGACATCTGGTCAAGACACTCCGCTGGTACGACGGTTTCGTGATCGCCCTTGCCAATCCGGGCTTCCTGCTCGGCTCGCTCGGCTATTCGGTCCTCGACCTGGGCGGGTGGGGCGCAGTCATGCTCTGGGGGATCACGGCCGGCTTGATCGTGTTCGTGATGGTCCTCTACTCGGAGCTGGCGGCGATGTTCCCGAACAAGTCGGGCGGCTTTCCCCTCTACGCGAACGAGGGGTGGCGCAAGTACACAACCCTCGTGGGGCCGATTGCCACGTTCGGCTACTGGATCGGCTGGTCGGTCGTGCTGTCGTTCCTGGGGCTCTTCTCCGGTTCGATCGCCCAGGCCGCGTGGTTCTCCGGCGAGCCGTACGGAACGAACGCGTTCGGCGGCGCGACGATCGACGACGGATACTTCAGCACCGTTCAGCGTCCACATCGGGCTCCAGCACCTGATCGCGATGGGGCTCATCGTCTGCGTCTGGCTCTTCAACGTCTTCGGCACGCGCGTCGGCGTGACGTTCAACTATCTGGCCGGGATCCTGCTCATGATCCCGCTCTTCTGCTTCATGTTCCTGCCGTTCATAAACGGCGACTTCGATTCGGCCAATCTCACGTACAACTTGAACAACCCCGACCTCGCCTGGGGAGGCTGGCAGCTCGCGCTGGTCTGGATCTGGCTGATGATCTGGTCGGCGGGCGGCGTCGACGCCTGCGCGACGTTCGCCCCTGAATACAAGGACACCGTCAACGACACGAGGAAGGCCCTCCTGTCTGCAGCGATCTTCTCGCTGATCGTCTACACGCTCCTGCCGCTCGGCCTCGTCGGCGGGGTCGGCGCGGAGACCGTGATTGCGTACGACTACGTCGGCGCACTCAACGAGCTCGTGGGGACGAACGCGACGAACTTCTTCGTCGTCGTCATCCTGGCGAGCTTCGTCATCTCGATGAACACGGCGACGGCAGACGGCAGCCGCGCCCTCTATGGCATCTCGAAGGACGGGTTGACAATCAAGGAGCTCGGGCGGCTCAATCGCTGGAATGTTCCTGGATTCGCCATGACGCTGGACATGGTCATCAACCTCCTCTTCGTCCTCCTCGTCGGCAACATCTTCGGCATCCTGGCCGCGAGCAACATCGGCTACGTGCTCGCGCACGTGTTCGCGCTCTCGGCGTACGTCCTCCTGCGGAGGGACCGGCCGCTTTGGCCGCGCCCGATCAAGCTCCCGTCCTACTGGACGGGGATCGCCGCGGCCCTCTTTGTCGCCTTCGCGGTCTTCACCGTCGTGGGCGTCGGCTGGTTCCAGACGGCGGCCGGCGGATACGGCAAAGGCGCCGAGGTGAAGATCATCGGGTTCGCCGTCCTCGGCATCTCGATCCTGCTGTTCTTCTTCCGCCGGGTCGTGCAGGACAAGGAGCGCATCCACTGGCGTGAGGAAACGCCCGCGGTGCCTCCCACCGCCGCTACGACCGGCGCACCGGTCGGAAGCTAGCCGGAGCAAGCACCGAGAGGAGGGACGGCCCGCGCCGTCCCTCCTCTCACGCAGACAGGCCGAGCAGGACGAGGCCGGCGATCACAAGCGCGATACCGGCCCACTGGGTCGCCCGCGGGCGCTCGTGCAGGAGGACGACCCCGGCGACGATCGGGACGACTGCGTAGGGAGCGGCCGCGGTGGCGACGACCGACGTGTCCGCATGGCGGACGCCGAAGTTGAAGGCGACGTAGCCGAGCGTGTCGACGACCGCGATCAGGCCGATCATCGCGAGAAGCCGCGGCGAGCGGTCGGGGAAGCGCCACTCCCCGCCGCGCAGCGACACCGCGACGAGGAAGAGCGTCGAGAAGCCGCGCGCCAGGAAGATGGGCACGAGCCAGCCGTACTCGGCGCTGAAGTAGGCGACGCCGTAGACGAACGCGCCGATCACGACGGCCGTGGCGAGAGCGAGGAGGATGCCGAGCAGCGCGATCCGCTCGAGGGCGCGCATCTGCGCCAGGTCGGAAGACGCGAGCAGGACGCCGAGGATGACGACGACGATCGCCGCCGTCTCGCCGCCGGCAAGCCGCTCGCCCCCGATCAGCACCGCGCAGACGACCGTCACCGCGGCGTACGCCGAGACGATCGGGCTCACGATCGAGATCGGCCCGATCGCGAGCGCCTGGTAGAAGGCGAGGTAGGAGAGCCCGCCCAGCACGCCGACGAAGGCGAACCAGGCTAGGTCGCCACCCGAGACGTCGGACAGGCCCTCGCCCGTGACGACGAGGAGGGCCCCGAGGAGCACCATCGCAGCGAGGTGGAAGCCGAGCACGACCCGGAACGCGCCGGTCCGCCGCGAGGCCACCGCGGCGAAGTAGTCCGCCAGGCCCCACGCCAGGGCGGCCGTGAGGCCGAGGAGGATCCCCATCTAGATGCCTGGCCGGTAATTGGCGCGCTCGCCGGGGACGGCTGCGACCAAGCCGGGCGCCGCGATCGTCCGCAGCCCGTACCCAAAGGTACGGGTAAGGGCGAGCGCGACGATCCGGCGCAGCGTCGCAGCCGCCATCCGTGAGTGCGGAAATTCCCGGTCAGGCATCTATCTCTTGGAGGCGGCCGAGACGAACTGCGCGAAGGGCTCGAGGAAGCGGCGGTCGACCCGCCACTCCTCCTGCAGCTCCCACTGGACCGCGAGCACGTACTGATCGCCGTCCAGCTCGACCGCCTCGACGACGCCGTCGGGCGCCCTGGCGACGACGGTCAGGTCGGACGCGACCTCGTCGAGCGCCTGATGGTGGAAGCTGTCGACCTCGATCTCCTCGACGCCGAGCGCGGCATGCAGCCGGCTCCCGGGCTCGATCGCGATCAGGTGGCGCGGGTGCGGCGGCACCTCGTCGGAGCCCTCCAGCGACGAGCGCTCTACCTCCTTCCACGCAGTCCAGCCGCGGTCGGAGGGGTGCTCGGCCCACTCGGGCCTGACAGCGACGTCCTGGACGAGGGTGCCGCCGAGCGTGACGTTGAGGATCTGGATCCCGCGGCACATGCCGAGGATCGGGAGGCCGCGGTCGAGCGCGCGCTCCGTCAGCTCGAGCTCGAAGGCGTCACGAAGCGGCTCGGTTGGGGCCAAGTGCTCGGTGGGCTCCTGCCCGTAGCGGCCCGGGTCGATGTCGCGGCCCCCGCCCAGGAGGACGCCGTCGCACGCGTCGAGCGCCTCGTCAAGATGGCCGTCCACCCGCGGGAGGGCCAGGCCGACGCCGCCCACGAGCGCGAGGGGACGCTGGAAGCCGACTCCCGCGTAGTCGCCGAAGTCGTGCAGGCCGAGCGAGAGGCCGATTACCGGTTTCCGCTGCTCACCCATGACCTAGTGCCCCCTCCGGCGATCCGTGACGGCTTCCGGCCCGCGATCACGCGTCGCCAGAAGCCGCCATCGCGCTTGACAAGGCTTTCCGCCTTGCCCGCGCACGATTGCGGCTCCTGGCTCGGTGCTCGCAACCCGGAAACTCGTCAGGATCACCGCAGGAGACACTAGACATTTCTATCGCAGTCGTCCTAGAGTCGCGCAACCCAGCGTAAGGAGGCGAATGGCGACTGAGAAGATCACCGGCGCCGGAGGGGCCGACGGGCGGCACCGCCGAACTCGTGGAAGAGTGGCGGAACGCCGCGTACAACTGCTTCAGCTCGGGCCACAAGTTCTGCCGCGAAGTGTGCCCGGTCATGCAGGTGACGCGGGACGAGCGGCACACCCCGACCGCGTTTCACGCGAACGTGGTGGCGATGGACGAGGGCCACCTCACGATCGAGGACGTGGCCGAGGACTACGTGCACTGCACGATGTGCGGAGCCTGCGAGCTCCGCTGCCCGAACACGCTCTTCACGGGCGACTTCTACCGCTTCCGCCAGCGCACGATCGACGTCGTCAGGGCGATGCGGACGCTCGCGGTCGAGGAGGGCGTCCACCAGGAGAACTGGAAGCGCTGGGCGGAGCTCACGGATCGCTGGGGCAACGAGCCCGTGCTCGGGTGGAGGACCGAGACCTCCGCGAGCAAGGTTCGAGCCTGGGCGGCCGGGCTCGACCTCCCGACCGGCGGCGAGACGGTGCTCTTCGCGGACTGCGAGGCCGCCTTCTACCGGCCGTCCGTGCCTCGCGCGGTGGCGCTCCTCCTCGGGGCCGCCGGCGTCGAGTTCGGCCTCATGAGCCAGCAGTGGTGCTGCGGCGGGCCTATGTGGGAGACCGGGTACGTGGAGATCGCCCACAAGATGGCCGAGCACAACATGATCGACTGGCGCAAGACGGGCACGAATCGGGTCATCTGCCTCGACCCGCACGACTACATCACGATGATCGAGCACTACCCCTCGCTGGACGAGAACTTCGACGAGTTCGAGATCGTGCTCGGCGTCGACCTCGTCGCCGAGCTCATCCGTGAGGGCAGGATCGAGCTGACGACGCCGATCGAGCGCACGGTCACCTACCACGACCCGTGCCGCCTGAACAAGCGGATGGGCGTCTGGAAGTCCCCGCGCGAGATCCTCCGGGCGATCCCGGGGCTGACGTTCGTCGACGTCGACCACGTCACGCAGTGGTCGTACTGCTCCGGGGCCGGCTCGAACCTCGGCGATCGAGAAGCCGGAGCTGACGGCGGAGATCAGCCGCCGTCGGGTCGAGAAGGCCGCGGCGCTCGACGGCGTCGACACGCTCGTCTCCGCCTGTCCCTGGTCGGAGCGGCCGCTCACGGAGCAGGGGAAGGCTCAGGGAATCGAGGTCTTCGACATCTTCGAACTGGTGGCCGAGGCGGCCGGATTCGAGGTGTGAGATGGCTGTCGCAGCCCTTCCCGACACCCTGATCGACGAGCTCGTCGCCATCTGTGGCGAGGATCACGTCTTCACCGGCCGCTCGGCGCTCTTCAACCGCGCCCGCGTCCCCTCGCCCTTCCCGAAGCACAAGTGGGCGGACTACATCCCGCAGGCCGTCGTCCTGCCCACCTCGGCGGAGCAGATCTCCGAGGTCGTGAAGCTCGCGAACCGCCACCGGGTCCCGGTCGTGCCGCGGGCGGGGGCCACCGGGCTGACCGACGGGGCGGTGCCGCTCAGGCACGGGATCCTCGTCGACATCAAGCTCATGGACAGGATCCTCGAGATCGACGTCGAGGACCGCACGGTCACCGTCCAGCCGGGGATCAACATGCTGAAGCTCTCCCAGGAGCTGCAGCCCCTCGGCTTCATCTATCCGGACAACCCGGCGTCGTACCCCTGCTCGCTCGTCGGCGGGCGCATCGGCACGAGCGGCTGGTCGCTGATCGGCGGCCGCTTCGGCCATACGCGCGACCTCGTGATCAGCTTCGAGATCGTGCTCCCGACCGGCGAGATCATCCGCGTCGGCGACGGCGGTGGGAAGAAGACGCGCAAGTCGTCGTCGGGCTACCAGCTCAAGCACCTCTTCATGGGCCACCAGGGGACGCTCGGCATCGTCACCGAGGCGACCCTCGAGCTGGTCAAGCGCCCGGAGGCCGAGTTCTCGGCCTTCTACGCCTACCGCGTCCTATCTCGACGCCTGGAGGGCGACCGGCGAGTTCGCGCGCTCGGGCGCGGCGACCCTCGCCGGGGTCGTCCTCTTCGACGAGTGGAAGATCCGCTACCTCCGCCGGGACGACGAGGCGTACATCCCGCAGCCCGACTGGGTCAAAGGCGTCGTCGCCGTCGCCATGTACGGGAACGCCGACGAGGTCAAGACGTCGGCGAAGCGCATGCTCCGGATCGGCAAGGCCTCGGGCGGCGAGTACCTCGGCGACGAGATCTCGCAGGGCGACTGGGCCTCGCGTCACGACCGCTACGCCACGCCGCAGCACGGGCGGACCCGGAACGGCCAGGTCGCCCTCATGAGCTGGCACTGCGAGGACGCGGCGATCCTCTACTCGCAGCTCCCGGCCGTCCGCGAGAAGTGGCATGCGATCGCCGCCGGCCTGCGGGAGCGCTTCGACATGTTCGACGACTGGGGCATGTTCGCGTACACGAACGGGGCCTTCAAGTCGTGGGGCGACTACCTCACGGAGATCGACATCGGCATCTGGGAGATGCAGTGGGACGACGAGAGCTGGGCCGCCTGGGTGGACGCGAAGCGCGAGATCGCCCGCGTCGCCATCGAGCACGGCGGCTCCATCTCCGCCTGCCACGGCTCGTGCCGCGAGGGCGAGGTCGACCTCGTGCCGCTCGAGCTGGGCGGCGGCTTCGAGGTGATGAAGAAGATCAAGCGGGCGCTCGACCCGAACAACATCATGAACCCCGGCAAGTACCTGCTCGATCAGGCCTACGAGGAGGGAGAGGAGTGATCGGCTTCCGGCTCGCCGCGCAGAGGCCGCCCGAGGCGAAGCGCATCAAGGAGGACGTCGTGATGCGCTTCGACCACATCTACGAGGTCGACCCGGCGCTCATGACCGAGCACACGCCCCAGCAGGACATCCCCGCGTGGGACACGCTTCGCATCGTCGAGAGCCGCTGGGAGCATCTCGCCTGGATGCACGACCACTTCGCGGACAGCGTGCGTGTCGGGCGAGGAGCTCCTGGAGGAAATCGAGGCCGAGGAGTGAGCGAGAGAGGGCTCCCGCAGGAGCCCTCTCTGCACTCGCTGTGCGGACAGGCCTGCTACGTCTCGGGACGTGCGGGCGCGGTTCCGATCGGAGCGCGCCGCGGACCGCCGGCCGTCGACGCCTCCGCGCCGACGTGCCAGGTCGCCTCGTCGAGGCCCTCGACCTCCTCCTCGTCGGGAACCCGAAGCCCGATCACACTTGTCGACGCCGTAGATCAGGACGACGCCGGACAGGAAGGCGATCCCCATGGTCACCCCGATGCCGACGAGCTGCCAGAGAGGGTTGATCTCGGCGCCCTGGAAGGCGTACGTTCCCTCCGCGAGCCGAGGTAGCCGCCCGTCTTGTCGCCCCACGCGACGAAGCCCACGACCAGAGCGCCGTAGATGCCCGCGCCCAGGCCCAGCGGGATGATCTTCGTCTCGTCGATCTCGTTCCGCCGCAGCCACTCGTAGACGGCCCAGACGAAGAACGGGGCGAAGAGTGCGATCAGCGCCATCTCCCACGTCGAGACGACGTCGAGCGCCGCGTTCCCCGCCACGTACCCGGCGAGCGGGCCGAGCAGGCGCGTGGATGACGTTCCCCGTCCGGTAGGCGATGAGCCCGCCGACGACGCCGCCGACGGCGTAGGCGATGAAGACGTTGTTGAAGACGACGCCGAGGCCGCTCGTCGTCATCGCGATCCCGAAGTACCCGACGTCGGCGAACCAGTAGCCGCACCCGAGCGCGATGAACGGGATCGCGAACAGGAGCAGCGTCACACCGACCGTCGTCAGGCCGAGGTTGTAGGGCTCGCCTCGGTCGCCCAGGGTCGGATGCGGCTTGAACACCCCGGCCCGCGGCCCGAGCCGCTTCGCGAGCATGAGCCCGAACGTGCCGGCGAAGATGTACGCGACGAAGATGCCGATGAAGTCGTGCGTGCCGCGGGTCGTGATCGGGCTCACCGAGCCCCACGTCAGGTAGAGCGATGAACGGGTAGGCGACGCCGCCGATCCCGACGCACATGATGTAGTAGGGCAGCGCCTTCAGCCGCTCGGCGCCCGCGAAGTGGACGAGCACGCAGATGAAGCCTGCGTACACGGCCAGGAACGAGGCGAAGATCTGGAACGTGTTCTGAGCCGGGAACAGCGCCGGGTCGAGGTTCTGCGCGTACGTGTTCAACGCGTCGCCGCCGAGCCACCAGTCCTGGATCGCCTCCCAGAGGGCGTTCGTCGACGGCGAAGGCCGTCGTTGAACTGCCAGATCCAGATCGCGTAGCCGATGATGAAGTACGACAGCGTCCCGATCAGGAACCCGACGAACCGCTGAACCGTCGAGGTCGAGCACGTTCCTCCGCTTGGCCGTGCCCAGGTCGATCAGGATGAGCCCTGCGACGACGAGGACGACCGCGCTCGCCGCGAGGACGTAGAGCAGGTTGTCGGCGAACGTCTCGACGCTCGACCTGCTCCGGAAAGGATCCTGCTGCGCGACGTACCATCGCTCACCTCCACCTCCCTTTCGCAGTTCTTGCCTTGACGGCGGGCGCGATGCGTAACGCCTGCCACTTCGCTTGGCCAGCCGCGGTTCGCTGCCGGCGCGGAACCTTGCGGTCGCGGCGCCGCAGGCGAGATGATCGCGCCGGCGATCGCCAAAGGAGGAGAGAGCATGAAGTTCAGCTACACGACGCTGCTCGACTACCCGCTCGCGGACTCGCTGGAGCACATCAAGAAGGCCGACGAGCTGGGCTACTACGCGTGCTACGCGGCCGACGAGACGTGGCACAAGGATCTCTGGCTGCTCTACGCGGCGGCGGCGGACAAGACGAAGAACGTGCGCTTCGGGCCCAACCTCTCGAGCGTCTATCTCCGCGAGCCGACGCTCATCTGCCAGGCGCTCGCCACCCTCGACGAGCTGACCGGCGGCCGCGCGGAAGGCGTCATCTCCTGCGGCAACTTCGGGATGCTCACCCAGTACGGCGTCGACTGGAAGACGATCAAGCCGTTCTCCCGGGTCAAGGAGGCGCACGAGGTCATGCGCACCTTCCTCGACGACGGGGTGATCACGTACGAAGGCCAGTTCCACACGTACAACGGGCTCTTCACCTTCGCGCGGCCGGTGCAGGAGCACCTACCCCTCTACATCGGCGCCATGCGCGGCCCCAAGTCGATGCAGCTCGCCGGGGAGGTCTCCGACGGCGTCCACAGCGCGCTGGGCTACAACAAGGCGTGGTACGACTACGTCGTCGAGAACGTCAAGATCGGCGCCGAGAGTGCCGGCCGCGACTGGACGACGCTCGACATCGGCGCCTGGTGCGTCGTCACCTGCGGGCCCGACTCGGAGAAGGCGAAGACGGCGGCGCGCGCCATCGTCACCTTCTACCTCTCCTCCCAGCCGGACGAGCAGTTCGAGGCGCACGGCATCGACCCGGACGAGGTGAAGGCGATCGTCGAGGTGCTCGGCAAGCGGCGAGCTCGACAAGGCGTACGAGATGACGACGCCCGAGATCGCCGACAAGCTCTCGATCGCCGGCACGCCCGAGGAGTGCGCCGCGCAGATCAAGGAGATCGAGTCGGCCGGCGTCAACCACATGATCCTCTGCATCACCGACCCCTACATCCTGAAGCTGTTCGCTCAGAGGGACGTCGACGTCCCGGACGTCCAGGGCCAGCTCCAGCTCATCGCCGACGAGGTGATGCCCGCGTTCAGCACCGCGGGGGTGGCGGGCTAGGAGGAGCCATGGCGGTCACGAGCGAGCAGACTCTGACCCAGCAGCAGCGCGCGACGTTCTGGGCGCTCGCCGACGTCCTCATCCCGGCCACGGACGCGATGCCCGCGGCCAGCGAGGCGGGGTCGGCGGACAAGTGGCTCGACCGGGCTCTCGCGGCCCGGCCCGATCTCGTTCCGGCGCTGACGCGCGGTGCTGGACGCCGCCGCCGGACGCGATCCGGAGGCCGAGGCGCGCCGGCTGCACGCCGAGGACCCTGACGGCTTCTCCGCTCTCGCCCAGATCGCCTCGGGCGGCTACTACATGAACCTCAAGGTCCGGAAGCGGATCGGCTACCCCGGCCAGGGCAAGCGGCCGCCCTTCTCGGACGAGGCCGAGTACGACCTCCGCGACGGCCTGCTCGACCCGGTGTTCGCGCGCGGGCCGATCAACACGACGCCGCCGCCGCCGCCCGAGACCGATCGAGCCGGCCGCGCCGCTCTCGTTCTCGATCTCGCGGCAACGGCGACGAAGGCCGACGTCCTCGTCGATCGGCGCGGGCGCGGGCGGCTCGGTCGCCGCGCGGCACCTGGCGGAGGCCGGGTTCAAGGTCGTCTGCCTCGAGCAGGGCGGCTGGGAGAACGCCTCCGACTTCCCCGGCGACAAGCTCGAGTGGGAGCTCGTCGCGGACGCGCAGTGGAGCCCGAACCCGAACACCCGGCAGCACCCGGCGGACTACCCGCTCGAGGTCTCGGGCTCGCCGATCACGCCGGTGATGTACAACGCGGTCGGCGGGAGCACGATCCACTTCTGCGCCCAGTGGGTGCGCCTGCGGCCGCAGGACTACAAGCTCCGCACGCTGCACGGGATCGCCGACGACTGGCCCGTCTCCTACGAGGAGATGAAGCCCTACTACGAGCAGATCGACCAGGAGATGCAGATCTCCGGCATGGCCGGCGACCCCAACTACCCGCCGGGCCCGCCGCCGCTCCTGCCGCCGCTCCCGATCGGGCCGATCGGGCGCCGGGCGGCCGAGGGGATGAACGAGCTCGACTGGCACTGGTGGCCGGCCGCGCACGCGATCCGCTCCGAGGCGGTCGGCAACCTCGCCGCGCTGCGAGCGCACGGGCACCTGCATGTGGGGCTGCCCGAAGGGCGCCAAGAGCTCGACCGACACGACGATGTGGCCGCAGGCGCTCGCGCACGGCGCGAAGCTCGTCACCGGCGCGCGCGTGCGCGAGATCACGACGAACGGGAACGGCCTCGCCACCGGGCGCGATCTACGTCGACCGCGACGGGAACGAGCAGCGCCAGGAGGCCGACGTCGTGATCGTCGCCGGCAACGGCGTCGGCACGGCGCGCCTGCTGCTCCTCTCCGGCGGGCCCGGACGGCCTCGCCAACTCCTCGGGCCTCGTCGGCAAGCGGCTCATGCTCCACCCGTACATGAGCGTGCTCGGGATCTACGAGGACGACCTCGAGGGCTGGCTCGGGCCGTGGGGGACGCAGCTCCTCTCGCTCGAGTTCGCCGACCACGACGAGTCTCGCGGCTTCCCGCTCGGCGCGCAGTGGGACGTGATGCCGCTCGGCGGCCCGCTCTTCAGCCTCTTCCGCTACGACGAGCTGCCCTTCGACGAGCGCTGGGGCGCGGCCGTCCACGACCTGACGGACTCGACGCTCGGCCACGCCTTCGACTGGGGCGTCGGGATCGAGGACCTCCCGCACGAGTCGAACACGGTCACGCTCGACCCGGAGCTGACCGACTCCGACGGCATCCCGGCGCCGAAGATCACCTTCACGATCGACGACGAGATGCGCGCCAACCTCGAGTTCCAGCTCGCGAGGGCGAAGGAGGCCCACGAGGCCGCCGGCGCGGCGAAGACGATCGTCGCCGACTGGTCGCAGTGGGGCTGGCACCTGCTCGGGACGACGCGCATGGGCGACGACCCGGCCACGTCGGTCGTCGACCGCTGGTGCGCGGCCCACGACGTCCCCAACCTCTACGTGCTCGACGGCGCCGTCTTCCCCACGTCGGGCCCGATGGCCCCGACGTCCACGATCTGCGCCAACTCGCTCCGCTGCACCGAGCGCCTGATCGAGCGCGCCCGGCTGCAGCCGGTGCCGGCGTAGATCGCAGCGGACTCCTAGTCGGCCAGGTCGAACGTGATCTGCTTCGTCTCCGTGAGGGCGTCGATCATCCAGCCGGCCAGCTCGCGGCCGGCGCCGGATTTCTTCGCGCCGCCGAACGGCGCGAGCTGGTCCCAGTAGTTCGTCGTCTCGTTGATGTGGACCGTGCCGTGGCGGAGCTCCTCGGCCGCGCGCCAGGCGTCGTGGAGGGAGCGCGTGAAGACGGACGCGGTGAGGCCGTACTCCGTCTCGTTGGCGATCTCGAGCGCCTCGTCGAGCGTCGAGAAGGTGATGATCGGCGCGACCGGCCCGAACGTCTCCTCCTGGGCGATCCGCATGTCGCTCGTGACGCCGTCGACGATCGTCGCCTCGTGGAACTGGCCCTCGTGGCCGCCGCCCAGGACGATGCTCGCGCCCTTGGCGACCGCGTCGTCGAGGTGCTCCCGCGTCCGCGCCAGCACCTCGGGGGTGCAGAGCGGGCCCATGTCCGTCTCCTCGTCGAGCGGGTCGCCGACCCGCAGCGCCCTTGTCCGCTCGGCGAGCGCCTCGACGAACGCGTCCTTCACGGACTCGTGCACGAGGATCCGCTCGGCGGCCGTGCAGCACTGGCCGGCGAGGTAGAAGCACCCGACGATGGCGGCGTCGGCGGCCTTCTCGAGGTTGGCGTCGGCGAGGACGATCTGCGGCCCGTTCCCGCCCAGCTCGAGCACGCGGTTCTTGAGCGCCGCGTCGCGCGCGACCTGCTCCCCGGTGCGCGAGGAGCCGGTGAAGACGACGGCGCCGACGTCCGGATGGCGCACGAGCTGCCGAGCCGACCTCGCCGCGGCCGTGCACGACGTTGAGCGTCCCGGGCGGGAAGCCCGCGTCGTGGATGACCTCGGCGAACATGTTCGCGCAGAGAGGCGCGTGCTCGGACGGCTTCCAGACCGCGGTGCAGCCGACCGCGAGGCCATAGACGATCGGGATCCCGGCGATGTCGACCGGGAAGTTCCAGGGCGTGACCGCGGCGACGACCCCGACCGGCTCCTGGGTGACGATGATCCGCTTGTCGTTCGTGCGCTCCTGGGTGGACGGGAGCACCTTGCCCGCGTGGCGGAGGACGTCCTCGGACGCGCGGCGGAAGTGGTCGGCCGTGTACTCGACCATCTCCTCGCGCGACTCGCGGATGGTCTTCCCGACCTCCCGCGTGATCATCTCGGCGATCTCGTCGGCCCGCTCCATGCAGATGGCGAAGGCCGCGCGGCAGAGCTCGACCCGCTCGAGCAGCGAGACCTTCCGCCAGGCCGGGAAAGGCCTCGGCGGCCGCCTTCACCGCCGCGTCGACCTGGGCGGGCGTCGAGGCCGCCACCGTTCCCAGCAGCTCCCCGGTCGCCGGGCTTCGGACCTCGATCTCCTCGCCGTCGCCGGGAATCCACTCCCCGCCGATGTAGGCGTCCTGCCGGATCGCTATGGCCATCTCGCCCTCCTCCTTGTGGAAGAGGAAGTGTAGAAGGGGCGGGCCCGTCGGGCCCGCCCCTTCCGCAGCGCTTGCCGTCTACTTGCCCGACGGGACCACGGCGGCGCCTGACGCCGGCGTGCCCATGAGCTCGTAGACCTCGGGCGAAGGCCCCTCGTCGCTCGGGTCGCGGAGCCGAACCGGCTTGCCCCACTGCTGCTGGGCGATGATGTAGCCCAGCACGCCGGCCGACGAGGACGCCGATCGAGACCCAGATTCCTTCGGCGAGGTAGTACGTCGAGTCGGTGAAGCCGGCGTCGAAGAAGTAGCCGGTCAGCTCGAGGTACCACACGCCGAAGACGATGAAGGCCAGGTTCACGAACGCGAGGATCCCGGCGAGCCACATCCACGCGGAGTGGAGCTTGATCGGTCGCGGCCAGTCGGGCCGGTCCTTGCGCAGCAGCACGACGCCGCTGAGCGCGAGGACGTGCGAGAGCATGTAGCCCAGGTTCCCGGTCGCGATGATGAAGAACAGCGTCGGGAACGTGAAGAGCATGAAGACGTTCAGGAACATGTCCACGGTCATCGCACGGGCCGGCACGAAGCGACTGCTCAGGTGGTTCAGCCACTTGATCGTCATCTTCTCCTCGGCGAGCGCGTAGAGCGCCCGCGAGCCGTCCATCGTCGCCGTGTTCATCGAGAGCGCGAGTCCGGCGCAGAGACAGGCGACGAGCACCGTTCCGAACGATTCGCCGGCGATCGAGTGCAGGACGTCGACGAGGAAGATCACCCCGGTCGGATCGCCGAAGATGGCGTCGTACCCGACGGTGCCGATCACGGCGATCGGGAGCAGGCACGAGAGGACGACGTTGAGCCCGCCGACGCTGATCAGGGCCTTGCGCGTGTCGTTCTTCGTGTCCTTGAACTCCGGCGCGAACGTCGCGGGCGCCTCCGGCCCGTAGGTCGACCACCCGATGATGTAGAGCCAGACCATGATCAGCGCGAACTGGGTGAAGGTCCCGGTCCCGTAGCCGTAGCTCTCGAGCGTGCCGGCCATGAAGTTCTGGTCGACTGCGTGGTTCCTGAAGTCGCCCGTGATGAAGGCCCCGAACGCGATCACGCTCACCGGCAGGAGCATCATCGCGCCGGTGACATAGCTGAACCAGACGGCGGGCCGCATGCCGACGACGTTGAACGTCCAGCAGGCGAGGATCACGCCCAAGCCGATCAGCCTCGGCGTGTTGATGACCCAGTCGATGACCGGAAGCGTGTAGCTCCAGGTCGCGGCGCTCGTGTCGCCGAAGAACTCGCCGACGATCAGGAAGCCGATCAGGCTGCCGTAGACGGCCAGGACGCTCGACCAGGCGAACCAGTAGCCGAAGACGGCGATCGGCCCGGCGAAGGAAAAGTACTTGCGCCAGCCCTCGCGGGCGTACACGGACAGGCCGCCGGGCTTGTCCGGGAACATGGCCGCCGGCTCCGCGTAGATGTACGCCTGCAGCGCACCGATCACGGCCGAGATCACGAACAGGACGGCGACGATCCAACCGCCCAGCGCGATGGTCGCACCCCAGAGCGCAACGAGCAGGAAGCCTGGGTTCGCAAGGCCGATCACGAACCCGTCCCACCAGCTGATCGTCTTGAGCAGTCTCCGTTGGTCGACAGCTACCTCAGCCACAGGCCCTCCTCCTCGCCGGTTGTCTCCCCCGGGGGTTGGTTGCTGACGAGGGAATGTAAGACTTCGTCCGGTCGGATTCAATAGGCCGACCGACCTATGTCGATCCCACTGACTCTTCGATGCGAGTGTGGCGAGATTCTGTCGGCCGACGCCGGCGAGACCGTCGTCTGCACGTGCGGACGGCGCTACGACACCTCGACCCTGCCCGGGCCGAGCATCGCGCACGTCAAGGCGACGCAGGCGCGTCTGCGCCTGTACGCACGGCTCGGGGTGATCACGGTCGTCTTCTTCGGCGTGATCGGTTTCTACTTCGCCGGTCTTCCGGGCGTCGCCGGGGCGGCGTCGATCTCCGCGATCATCTGGTGGAGGGTCGTGGCGCCGTGCCCTCCGGCGCAAGCACATGGACGACGTGACCGACCTCCCCACCTGGAGATCTCGAGGCGGACCGCGATGCCTGAGCTCGTGATCGGACGCCCGGAGGCGGCCTCGCCCCTGGCCGAGAGCCCGGCCAAGGTTCGCCCCGTCATGCTGCTGACCTTCGACGTGCCCTTCGACCACCATGCGGTCGACTTCGCGGTCGAGACCGCCGCCGAGACCGGCGCCGAGCTCTACATCTGCGACGGCGTGCCGGTGCCCACCGGCAACCCGGCCGTCGTCGCGTCGCGCACGTTCGGCACGTCGGAGACGCGGCAGGCGAGCGACGCGGTCGCGCGAGAAGCGCGGGAGCGAGGAGTGCGGACGACGCAGCTCGTCTTCCACCATCCCCGGCCCGGTGCACGCGGCGCTCGAGGTGACCCGTGACGAGCACGTGGGCCTGCTTGTCTTCGGCTCGGACCGCAAGCGGATCGGCCGCTGGAACTTCAGGCGCATTGCCAGGAAGCTGCGCAAGAGCGCTCCCTGCCTCGTCTGGATCGCCGACTAGCTCCGCTCGCAACGCGCTGCGGCTTGCAAGGCCGCCGCGGCCGCTGGGAGAATGCCGGTTCCCGGTTCTGCTCCAAAGGAGGCATCGCGAGATGGCGCGCGACCCCAAGCACGACATCCTCTTCGAGCCGATCCAGATCGGCCCGAAGACGATGAAGAACCGCTTCTACCAGATCCCGCACTGCAACGGCTTCGGCTCCGAGAAGCCCATGAGCCAGGCGCACTTCCGCGCCATGAAGGCCGAGGGCGGCTACGCGGCCGTCTGCACGGAGTACTGCTCGATCCACCCCGAGAGCGACGACACCCACCGCGTGTCCGCGCGCCTCTGGGACGACGACGACATCAAGAACCTCGCGCTCATGTGCGACATGCTCCACGAGCACGGCGCGCTCGCCGCCGCCGAGCTCTGGTACGGCGGCCCGCACGCGCCCTGCATGGAGACGCGCTGCGTCCCGCGCGCGCCCTCGCAGATCCCGAGCGACTTCGAGCACCTCACGTACCCGAAGGAGATGGACAAGGACGACATCCGCGACGGTGCAGGGCTTCTACGTCGAGGCCGCGAAGCGCGCGCGCGAGGCCGGCTTCGACATCGTCTACGTCTACGGCTCGCACTCCTACCTGCCGCAGCAGTTCCTGACGCCGTACTACAACCGGCGCACGGACGAGTACGGCGGCTCCTTCGAGAACCGCGCGCGCTTCTGGCGCGAGACGATCGAGCAGGTGCGCGAGGCCGTCGGCGACGACTGCGCGATCGCCGTCCGCATGTCCACCGACATGTTCATGGGCGAGGCCGGCACGCAGCTCGAGCGCGACTGCCTCCCCTTCGTCGAGCTCTGCGACGAGATCGTGGACGTCTGGGACATCAACGTCTCCGGCATCTCCGAGTGGGGCGAGGACGCGACGCCGTCCGCGCTTCTACGAGTCCGGCCGCCTGCTGCCGTGGCAGAAGGCGGTCAAGGGCGTGGCGAAGAAGCCCGTGCTCGGCGTCGGCCGCTTCACGAACCCCGACCTGATGGTCGAGGCGATCGAGTCGGGCTCCCTCGACATCATCGCCACCTGCCGCCCGTCCATCTCCGACCCGTGGCTCCCGCGCAAGATCGACGAGGGGCGCCTGGACGACATCCGCGAGTGCATCGGCTGCAACATCTGCATCTCGCGCTGGGAGATCGGCGGCCCGCCGCTCATCTGCACCCAGAACGCGACCGCCGGCGAGGAGTACCGGCGCGGCTGGCACCCCGAGCAGCTTCGAGCCGGCGAAGAACGCCGACAACGACGTCCTCGTCGTCGGCGCCGGCCCGGCCGGGATGGAGTGCGCCATGGTGCTCGGCAAGCGCGGCATGCGCCGCGTCCACCTGGTCGAGGCGGGCGACGACATGGGCGGCGGGATGCGCTGGATCCCGCAGCTGCCCGGGCCTGGGCGAGTGGGCCCGCGTCGTCAACTACCGCAAGATCCAGATCGACAAGCTCAAGAACGTCGAGTTCATCCCGAACACGACGCTCGACGCGAACGGCGTCAAGGAGTACGGCGCCGAGATCGTCGTCATCGCCACCGGCGCCTACTGGGCGACGGACGGCCTCAACGGCTGCACCCACGACACCATCCCCGGCGCCGACGCGAGCCTGCCCTGGCAGCTGACGCCCGAGCAGATCATGTTCGAGGGCAAGGAGGTGCCCGGCGAGCGTGTCGTGATCCTCGACAACGACGGCTACTACATGGGCGTCTCGCTCGCGGAGAAGCTCGCCCGCGACGGCAAGAAGGTGACGCTGATGACCCACCTCGGGCACATCGCGCCGTACATGCACTTCACGCTCGAGGCGCCGAACCAGCACCGGATCCTGCACAAGCTCGGCGTCGAGATCGTCACGTACCACATGCCGACGAAGTTCGAGGAGGGCCGCGTGCTCGCCGAGCCACGTCTACGACGAGGAGGCCCACGAGCACGAGTTCGCCACGGACGCGGTCGTGCTCGTCACGCAGCGCCGCTCGAACGAGGCGCTCTACCGCGAGCTCAAGGACTCGGTGGGCATCGACGCCCTCCGGGCCGAGGGCATCACCGGCTTCTACCGGATCGGCGACTGCGAGGCGCCGCGGCTCACCGCCGACGTCGTCTTCTCGGGCCACCGGCTGGCGCGCGAGATCGACACCGACAACCCGGAGGTGCCGCTGCCGTTCAAGCGCGAGCGGCGGGTGATCGAGCGCGAGGCGGTGCCGGCCTGATCGGTCGAGCGCATGAAGTCGTCGTCTGCGTCAAGCAGGTCGGGTCGCTGGGAGACGAGGTCGAGTTCACCGACGACGAGCGGGACGTCGACCCCGACTACCTCGACTACGCCCTCAACGAGTGGGACTCGTACGCGACCGAGGAGGCGCTGCGCCTCCGCGAGGCCGCGGGCGACGGCGAGGTCGTCGCGGTCACCGTCGGCGACGAGGACGCCGAGGACGCCATGCGCCGGGCGCTCGCCATGGGCGCCGACCGCGGCATCCGCGTCTGGTCCGACGAGCTGGCCGGCGCCGACCCGATCACGGTCGCGCGGGCGCTCGCGGAGGTCGTGCGGGCGGAGAGCCCCGACCTCGTCTTCTGCGGCGTCCAGTCGAGCGACGCGGTGCAGGCGGCGACCGGCGCGGCCCTCGCGGAGGTGCTCGACCTGCCGCGGGTCGCGGTCGTGACGAAGATCGAGCTGGGGAGCGGGACGGCGACCGTCCACCGCGAGCTCGAGGGCGGGCTCGTCGACGTGGTCGAGGTGGACACGCCGGCCGTCCTTACGATCCAGACGGGGATCAACGAGCCGCGCTATGCGACCCTGCGGGCGATCAAGCAGGCGGAGCAGAAGGAGATCGAGGTCCGCGAGCCGGGCGACCTCGGGACGCCCGCCGCCCGCGTCCGGCGGATGTTCGTCCCGCCGAAGGGCGAGGGCGCCGAGATGCTCGACGGCAGCCCCGGCGAGATCGCCGGCCGCATCAAGGAGATCGTCGACGAGCGGATGAAGGCGTGAGGCCGGCACCCCTTCTGTTACACGCGCCACCTCGTGGGGCACCCCGGCCCACCTCCCGCTGCGAGCCTATCGGCGAAATCCGCACCCATGGTGCGCGGATCGCGCCGAGAGTGTCACGGTGCGTGACGGATGAGCGTCCTCGTCGTCGCCGAGCACGTCCGCGGCGAGCTCCGCCCGGTCACGCTCGAGCTGATCAGCGCAGCCAAGACGCTCGGCGGGCCCGTCGCCGTGGCGGTCATCGCCAAGGATCCCGAGCGCACTCACCGACGCGGTCAACGTCGAGGGCGTCGACGAGATCCTCACGGTCGGCGTCGAGCAGGACGAGTTCGAGAACGACGTCCACCAGGGCGCCGTCGAGCAGCTGATCGCCGAACGAAGCCCGCGCGTGGTCCTGCTCGGCTTCACGGTCAACTCGATGGGCTACGGCCCCGCGCTCGCCGCCAAGCTGGGACCGGCTTCGCGTCCGACGTGATCGCCGTGCGCGAGGAGGGCGGCGAGCTCGTCGCCGAGCGCTCCTTCTACGGCGCGAAGGTGAACGGCGAGGTCGACTTTCCCGGCCACGACCGGGTGGTGCTCCTCCTCCGCCCGACCGCCTGGCCTCCCGCCGAGGGCGCCGGCTCCGCGACCGTCACCGACGTGAGCGTGCCCCCGGCGACCTCCCGCGCGCGGCACCGGGGCTGGGTCGAGGTGCAGGCCGGCGACGTCGACATCACCACGGCCGACTTCCTCCTCTCCGTCGGCCGCGGGATCGGCGACAAGGAGAACCTCGAGCAGTTCCAGGAGCTCGCCGACGCGATGGGCGCGACGCTCTCGTCCTCGCGCCCGCTGGTGGACGCCGGCTGGATGCCGACCGCGCGCCAGGTCGGCCAGTCCGGCAAGACCGTGAAGCCGAAGGTCTACCTCGCGCTCGGGATCTCGGGCGCGGTGCAGCACCTCGCCGGCATGAAGAGCAGTGGGACGATCATCGCCGTCAACACCGACCCCGAGGCCGCCATCTTCAACGTCGCGCACTACGGCGCGGTTGCTGATCTCTTCGAGGTCGCAGAGGAGCTCGAGAAGCTCTTTTGAGAACCCGAACCAGAATGAAGCCTTGTGCCGTCGCGACGCCCTGGGCGGCGCGCTGCCGCGTCCTCGGTTGCGCCCGTAGCCTCCGGCTACGAACGCGGGGTGGGTGGGGACAGCATCAGAAGGACGAGTTCCGTAGGAAATCGTCCTTGCATCGCACTCACCCAGGACGCCGCGCCGACGAAGCGTCATCCTGCTTCGAGTTCTGATGCCCGTCCTGCTGGGCGCCGAGGAGACGCGCGAGACCTTCGCGGGCCTCGAGACCTGGCAGATCGTCCTCTGGTACGTCCTGATCGTCGTCTCGGTGGCGATCTTCCTCTTCGGGGTCGGGCGACTCGTCCTCAAGTACCGCCGCGGGCGCACGAAGGCGCCTGTCGGCCATCCGGTCGAGCGCGCGGTGCGCACCGCCAAGATCGTCGCCACGCATGCGTGGATCCGCCGGCGCGACCCGCTTGCGGGCCTCGGGCACCTGCTCGTCTTCTACGGATTCGTCGTCCTCTTCATCGGGACGGGGATCCTCGCCTTCCAGGACGACTTCGCCGAGCCGGTGCTCGGCTGGTTCTTCTGGCAGGGCTGGTTCTACCTCGGCTACTCGCTCTTCCTGGATGTCTTCGGCTTCGCGCTGATCGTCGGGCTGAGCGTGTTCGCGATCAAGCGCGGGGTGCTGAAGCCGTTCCGGCTCTCCTACTGGCGCCCTGCCGAGGCGGCCCCGCCGCTCGCGCGCGAGGCGAAGGTCTACCGCCTCGGCGACTGGCTCTTCCTCGCCAGCCTCCTCTTCCTCGCCCTCACCGGCTTCCTGCTCGAAGCGTTCCGCATCGCCGCCGACGACCCGTCCTTCGAGAAGTGGGCGCCGTTCGGCTGGCTCGTGGGACAGGCGTTCATCGCAGTCGGCTTCGACGACGGCGCCGCCGAGTCGGCCCGCGCGACGACGTGGTGGGTGCACGGCGTGTTCGCCCTCTTCTGGGTCTCGTCGATCCCGTTCACGAAGGCGGTGCACATGCTCGCGGCGCCCGCGGGCGTGGCGGTCAAGGACGAGCGCGCCGGCGCGGCTCTTCCTCCCCTCCCCGCGGACGCGAAGCCGGAGGAGGTCGGCTACGCGACGATCGACGCGCTCGCTCCCAAGCACCTGCTCGACCTGGACGCCTGCACGAAGTGCGGCAAGTGCCATGCCGCCTGCCCGGCGACGGCGAGCGGCTACCCGCTCTCGCCGCGCGATCTCGTCCTCGACCTGCGCGAGGTGGCCGAGGGCTCGATGGGGAACCGGGCCGCGCTCGGCATCCCGCCGCGCTTCCCGGAGCACGCCGACATCCTGGGGACGGTGATCAAGCCGGAGACGCTCTGGTCGTGCATGCAGTGCATGGCATGCGTCGAGATCTGCCCCGTCGGCATCGAGCACGTGCCGATCATCAACCAGATGCGCCGCGCGCTCGTCGAGCGGGGCGAGATGGACGGGCAGCTCCAGCAGACGCTGGAGACGATCTACACGTCGGGCAACTCCTTCGGCGAGGCGAAGCGCAAGCGCGGCCGCTGGGCGAAGGATCTCGACTTCGACGTGAAGGACGCGCGCAAGGAGCGCGCCGAGATCCTCTGGTTCGTCGGCGACTATGCCTCCTTCGACCCGCGCAACCAGCGGATCAGCCAGGCGCTCGCGCGCGTCCTGCGCCACTCCGGCGTCGACTTCGGGATCCTCTACGACGGCGAGCGCACCGCCGGGAACGACGTCAGGCGCGCCGGCGAGGAGGGGCTCTGGTCCTCGCTTGCCGAGGAGAACGTGGAGACGATCTCGGGCTGCCGCTTCGACCGCATCCTCACCTCAGACCCGCACACCTTCAACACGCTCAAGAACGAGTACCCGCAGCTGGGCGGCGACTGGACGGTGATCCATCACTCGCAGCTCCTGCTCGAGCTGCTGGAGGCCGGCCGCCTGCGGCCGCGCAAGGGCCTCGGCTATCGCGTGACCTACCACGACCCCTGCACGCTCGGGCGCTACAACGGCGTCTACGACGAGCCTCGGCAGGTGATCACCTCGCTCGGCTGCGAGCTGGTGGAGATGCCGAGAAACCGCGACAACTCCTTCTGCTGCGGCGCGGGCGGCGGGCGCATCTGGATGAAGGAGCTCAAGTCCGAGGACGCGCAGCGGCCGAGCGAGAACCGCATCGACGAGGCGGTCGGGCTCGAGGCGATCGACTACTTCGTGGTCGCCTGCCCCAAGGACGTGACCATGTACGAGGACGCGATCAAGACGTCGGGCCACCAGGGCGAGATCGAGCTGCGAGAGATGTCGGAGCTCGTGCTCGAATCCCTCGCCCTCGACGGTCGCAACGGAAAGGAGAGCTCGTGAGCAAGGAGACCGCCTTCTACCCGCGCCTGCAGGCGTTGACCGACGAGTGGATGGACCTCTTCGGCTACTGGGCGCCGACCGAGGTCACCAACACCGAGGAGGAGTACCGCGCCGTCCGCGAGACCGCCGGGCTCATGGACTTCACCATGCTCCGCAAGGTCGACCTCGACGGGCCGGGCGCGCTCGAGCTCGTCAACTCGATCGTCACGCGCGACGTCTCCAGGCTGACGCCGGGGCGGATCGCCTACGGCGCGCTCGTGGACGAGAACGGGAAGATGGTCGACGACTGCACGGCGATGATGCGGGCAGACGACAGCGTCCGCTTCTGCGGCGCGAACGACCGCGACTACGAGATCTTCAGCGCGGCGGCAGAAGGCTCCGACATCCAGGTGCAGGAGCTCACGGACGCGATGCCGCACCTCTGCCTGCAAGGGCCGCGGAGCCGGGAGATCCTCCAGGGCCTGACGAGCTCCGATCTCTCGGGCGCGGCCTTCCCGTACTACACCTTCCGCGAGGACGTCGAGATCGCAGGCGTCCCTGTCTTCATGACGCGTCTCGGCTACACCGCCGAGCTCGGCTACGAGCTCTGGGTCGCCCGCGACCGGGCGTTCGAGCTGTGGGACGCGCTCCTCGCGGCGGGAGAGCCGCAGGGGATGAAGCTGATCGGCATGGTCGCGCTCGACCTCTTCCGGATCGAGGGCGGCTTCATCATCGGCGGGATCGAGTACGACGCGACCGTGTCGCCGTACGAGTGCGGCCTCGGCTGGTCGGTCGACCTGGCGAAGGGCGAGTTCCAGGGGCGCAAGGCGCTCGCGCGCGACGAGCAGACGACCCAGCTGCGCCTGACGAGCGTGGTACTCGAGCGCGGCGGCGACGAGGCGAGCGGCGCGCCGCTGTTCGTCGGCGAGGAGGAGGTCGGGTTCGTGACCCAGGCCGTCGAGTCGCCGTTCCTGGGCGCTCGGACGCTCGGGCTCGCCAAGATCCGCAAGGACCTGAACCGCGTCGGCCAGGACGTCGTCGCGCAGGTCGGCGAGGCGCAGGTGGCCGGCGAGATCGTGAGCCACCCCGTCTACGACCCGAAGCGGGCGCGCGCGAAGGAGAGCTAGAGGCAGCGTGTGAGCTTCGGCACAAGCGGGTAGAGTCTGCGCTGCAGTGCCGATCGCCGACGTCATGACCACGCGCCTGGTGCAGGCCGCTCCCGCCGAGAGCGTCCGCGAGGCGGTCCGGCGGATGACCGAGGCGGGCGTCGGGTCCGTCGCCGTCTGCGAGGGCTCCCGGCTCGCGGGAATCCTCACCGAGCGGGACGTGCTCGGGCTCGCCGCCCGCGGCGCCGACCTCGACGTCGTGCTCGTCCGCGACGCGATGACGGAGAACGTCGTCACGGCCTCGGCGGACGCCGACATCGTCGCCGTCGCCCGCCTCATGGGCGAGCGGCATATCCGTCACCTGCCGGTCGTGGAGGGGGAGAACCTCCTCGGGATCGTCGGCATCCGAGACGTTCTCGGCGCCCTCGCCGAAGCCCTCTGGCGCGGCGGCGACCAAGCCGTCCACGACACGGCCCTCGGCCTCCTCGCACGGGAGACTTGACAAACCGCGCGGTTTTTAGTCAAATGACTAAGTCGTTTGACTAAGGAGGCCGAATTGACTCCAAGAAGCACGCTCCACGCCTCTCCCGAGGAGGCCATGAATGCACCGGTTGAGGAGTTCCTCTACGTCGCCTGCCTCCACGAGGGCACCGGCGTGGACGCTCCCGACTTCCTCGCCGTGGTGGACGCCGAGGACGGCACGATCGTCCACGAGACGGCGATGCCGAACGTCGGCGACGAGCTCCACCACTTCGGCTGGAACCGCTGCTCGTCGGCGTGCCACGGCCCCGACCGCTCGCACCTGATCATGCCGGGCTTCCGCTCCTCCCGGGTGCACATCGTCAACGTCGCGGACGACCCACGCAAGCCGACGATCGAGAAGGTGATCGAGCCCGAGGAGATGGTCGAGAAGACCGGCCTCACCCGGCCGCACACAGTGCATTGCATGCCCGGCGACAACGTCGTCATGAGCATGCTCGGGGACGCCGACGGCAACGCCACCTCCGGGTTCGCCGTCCTCGACTCCAAGTCCTTCGAGATCAAGGGGCGCTGGGAGAACGGCGGCCCGCACCCACCCATGAACTACGACTTCTGGTACCAGCCGCGCAAGAACGTCCTCGCCTCGTCCGAGTTCGGCGCTCCGAACGCGTACGAGAAGGGCTTCGACCTCGACGACGTGGGCGCGGGGCGCTACGGCCAGCGCATGCATTTCTGGAATCTCGAGGAGCGGACGCTCGAGCAGACGATCGACCTCGGCGAGCAGGGGCTCGTCCCGCTCGAGATCCGCTGGCTGCACGATCCCGAGGCCGAGGAGGGCTTCATCGGCGCCGCGCTCTCGAGCTCGATGTGGCGCTTCCACCGCTCGAACGGCTCCTGGTCGGCCGAGCCCGTGATCACGACCGAGGGCATCGAGCTCGAAGGTTGGCCCTTCCCGGTTCCGGCCCTCATCACCGACCTCGTGCTCTCCATGGACGACAAGGCGCTCTACTTCTCCGACTGGCTCCACGGCGACCTGCGGCGCTACGACGTGTCCGACCCCGCGAACCCGCAGCTCACGGGCCGGCTCTGGCTCGGCGGTCTCCTTGGGAAGCCGAGCGACGCGGGCCGCGAGCTGAACGGCGGGCCGCAGATGCTCCAGCTCTCACTCGACGGCCGACGCCTCTACGTGACGAACTCGCTCTTGTCGACCTGGGACAACCAGTTCTATCCTGAGCTGCGCTCCTGGCTCCTCAAGGTCGACATCGCCGAGGACGGCTCGATGGAGGTCGACAGGGACTTCTTCCTCGACTTCCACGATCGTCCCGACGGGCCCGCACGGGCGCACGAGGTGCGCCTCCAGGGAGGGGACTGCACGACGGAGATCTTCCAGTGATCTTCGCGCACCACATGGGCGAGCAGCTCCTCCTCGGCTCGCTCGCGGCCGGCGGGACCACCGCCGCGACGGGCCTCGTGCTCTTCGGGCGGGCCAAGCTCGACTCGGTGGTGCGGTGGCTGCGCCGCAGGTAACCCGGGCTCAGGAGGAGGCGCTCCTCGACGCGGCGGAGCGCCTCCTCCTCGAAGTCGGCCACGCGGGCATCACGACCCGCCGGCTTGCGGCGGAGGCGGGGGTGAACCACGGCCTCGTCCACTACTACTTCGGCTCGGTCGAGAACCTGCTCGTCCGCGTGCTCGAGCGCTTCACGGCGCGGCTCACGGCCCGCCAGAGGGCGCTGTACGCCGATCCCGACGTCCCGTTCCTCGCGAAGTGGGGGCAGGCGATGCGCTACATGGTC
The DNA here is from genome assembly GCA_963794055.1 of uncultured Actinomycetes bacterium. Classification (GTDB taxonomy): domain Bacteria; phylum Actinomycetota; class Thermoleophilia; order Gaiellales; family Gaiellaceae; genus JAIBJN01. The sequence continues at coordinate 25,804 of CAWCCL010000014.1, read as the reverse complement.
GGGGACGACGTCGAATACGAGAAGATCTGGCTCGAGCTCCAGGCGCTCGCCTGGAACCATCCCGAGCTGGCCGAGCCCGTCACCCGAGTCAACGAGGAATGGCGCGCCGTGCTCACGGAGGCATTCACCGAGCCGCACAAGCGATACGGAATCGAGATGCCGCTCGACGCGCTGGTCTCGCTCGTGATGACGTTCAACGAGGGCATCATCCTCGAGCGGGCGCAGGGAATCACGACGGGCCACCGCGAGCTGCTCGCCTGGATCGACGGCTGGCTCGAGGAGTTGGACGGGAAGTGACGACGGCCCAGGCGCCGGCGAGAGCGCGCGAGCAGACCCGGGCCCGCTACCCGGACGACGAAGGCTACGTCGAGCGCGACGGCGTCCGTGTCTTTTACGAAGTCTACGGCTCGGGCGAGCCGACCGTGTTCCTCCTGCCCACGTGGTCGATCATCCACTCGCGCCACTGGAAGATGCAGATCCCCTACCTCGCGCGCCACTTCCGCGTCCTCACCTTCGACGGGCGGGGGAACGGGAAGGCCGATCGGCCCGAAGGAGTTGCGGCGTACGCGGAGCCCCAGCATGCGGAGGATGCGCTCGCAGTCATGGACGCGACCGATACGGAGCAGGCAGCGCTCGTCTCGCTTTCGCTGGGCGCGCAGCGCGCCCTCATCCTCGCGGCGAACCGGCCAGAGCGAGTCGCCGCTCTCGCTTTCATCAGCCCTTCAGTATCGCTCGGCAAGCCGTTGCCGAGCCGCATTGCCCACTCGTTCGAGGACGAGCTCGACTCCGACGAGGGGTGGGCGAAGTACAACAGGCACTACTGGCTGCGCGACTACCCCGGCTTTCTCGAGTTCTTCTTCTCTGAGTTCTTCCCCGAGCGGCACTCGACCAAGCAGATCGAGGACTGCGTACGCTGGGGGCTCGAGACCACGCCCGAGACGCTCGTCGAGACGCGGCTGGCAATCGACATGGACGAAGCGCAGACCCGCGCCCTGTGTCGGCTCGTCCGCTGCCCGGTCCTGGTCATTCAGGGCACCGAGGACGCGATCACCGGTCCTACGCGAGGAATCGAGCTCGCGGAGGCCACCGGGGGCGATCTCGTCCTACTCGAGGGGTCGGGCCACGGACCGCACGCCCGCGACCCGGTGAAGGTCAACCTGCTGCTCCGCGACTTCGTCGAGTCGCTCGAAAGGAGGACGCCGTGAGCGTTCGGTGGACACGCGGAAGGAGCCGGAGACGGCGCGCACTCTTCGTCTGCTCGCCGATCGGGCTTGGTCATGCGCAGCGCGACGTTGCCATCGCCCGGGAGCTCCGCCAGCTCGTCCCCGACCTCGAGATCGACTGGCTCGCGCAGCACCCGGTCACCGCCGTGCTCGAGGCCGAGGGCGAGCGCGTGCACCCGATGAGCGCCGAGCTCGCGAACGAGTCGCACCACATGGAGTCCGAGTCGGCCGAGCACGACCTCCACTGCTTCCAGGCCTGGCGGCGAATGGACGAGATCCTGCTCGCGAACTTCATGGTCTTCCACGACGTCGTGCGCGAGGAGAGCTACGACCTCTGGATCGGAGACGAGGCGTGGGAGCTCGACTACTACCTGCACGAGAACCCGGAGGAGAAGCGGGCAGCCTACGTCTGGCTGACCGACTTCGTCGGCTGGCTCCCATGCCGGACGGCGGCGAGCGCGAGGCCTTCCTCACCGCCGACTACAACGCGGAGATGATCGAGCACATCGCCCGCTTCCCGCGCATTCGCGACCGGGCGCTCTACGTCGGCAACCCGGATGACGTCGTGGCCGACGCGTTCGGCCCCGACCTCCCGCTCATCCGCGACTGGACCGAGCAGCACTTCGACTTCGCCGGCTACGTCTCGGGGTTCGATCCCGGCCGCGTTCGCAGACCGCGAGAAGCTGCGTGCCGAGCTGGGCTATGCGCCCGGCGAGCAGGTCTGCATCGTCACGGTGGGCGGCTCCGGGGTCGGCGGCCATCTCCTCCGGCGCGTCGTCGACGCGTTTCCCGAGGCGAAGGAGCTCGTGCCGGAGCTCAGGATGGTCGTCGTCGCCGGCCCGCGTATCGACCCTGCCGCGTTCCCGGAGGTGGACGGCCTCGAGGCGCACGCCTACGTCCACAACCTCTACCGCCACCTGGCAGCCTGCGACCTCGCGGTCGTCCAGGGCGGACTCACGACGGCGATGGAGCTGACCGCCAACGGGCGGCCCTTCCTCTACTTTCCGCTCCGCCACCACTTCGAGCAGAACTTCCACGTGCGCCATCGCCTGGAGCGGTACGGGTCGGGTCGCGCAATGGACTTCGAGACCGCGACGCCGGCGGTGATCGCGCAGGCGATCGCCGAGGAGATCGGCAGAGAGGTCGACTACGCCCCCGTGGAGACAGACGGCGCGGCGAAGGCAGCCGCTCGGATCGCCGAGCTTCTCTGATGGCGGCCGACGAGGATGCCGTCGTCCGCTGCGTGCTCGACTACTTCGAGGGGTGGTTCGATGCCGACCCCGAGCGCATGCGCCGCGCGCTCCATCCGGATCTCGCCAAGCGGTCGCTCGGGCGTGAGGGGCTCGACGAGCTCACCGCCCCGCAGATGGTCGACGCGACGGCGGCAGAGGCCGGCAGGAAGCACGACTCCCCGGCGCGGCAAATCAACGTCCGCGTCGTCGACGTCTACGGCGACATCGCGACGGTCGTGGTCGACTCGAACGTCTACCGCGAGTACGTGCACCTCGTCCGCACGGACGGTGACTGGAAGATCGTGAACGCCCTCTGGGCGTTCACCTAGTGCGCAAAGGGCGCGGTCAGGCGCGCCTCGCCGAGAACGTGCCCCTCGACGGCGGCGAGCACCTCGTCGCGGGTCGCCCCGTCCTCGAGCCCGGTCCCCTCGTCGACCGCCAGCAGCCGGAAGACGTAATCGTGGGTGTCGCCCGCGGGCGGGCATGGCCCTCCGTAGCCGAGCTTGCCCATGTCGTTCTCGCCCTGAGCGACCTCCAGACCCTCCGCCCCTTCGGCCAGTCCGGTCTCACCCGGATCGATCCCGAAGGCGAGCCAGTGGGTGAACGTCCCGCCCGGCGCATCGGGATCTTCAACCACGAGAACGAGCTCGGCCGCATCCTCGGGAATGCCGGTCCAGGCCAGCTCGGGGGAGACGTCCTCCCCGTCACAGGTGAACCGCGGGTCGATCGCCTCGCCCTCGGCGACGGCGCTCTCCTCGAACTCGAAGCCGGCGACAGCGGGCGCGCTCGGCATCTGCTCCTCGTCGTCACCGCCGCAGGCTGCGAGCAGCGAGGCCAGCACGAAAGCGAGGACGAACCACCGCACGGCCCCAGGGTAGGGGATGCGGAGCGCTAGAGGATCTGCGCCAGGAACTGCTTCGTCCGCTCTTCCTGCGGCGCTCGTGAAGAAGTGCTCCGGCGGGCCCACCTCGACGATCTCGCCGTCGGCCATGAAGACCATCCGGTTGGCGACGGCGCGGGCGAAGCCCATCTCGTGCGTGACGACGATCATCGTCATGCCGGACTCCGCCAGCTCGATCATGACGTCGAGCACCTCCTTGATCATCTCCGGGTCGAGCGCGGAGGTCGGCTCGTCGAAGAGCATGATCTTCGGCTCCATCGCGAGCGCCCGGGCGATCGCGACCCGCTGCTGCTGGCCGCCCGAAAGCTGGAGCGGGTACTTGTGCGCCTGCTCGGGGATGCGCACGCGCTGGAGCTGCTCCATCGCCCTCTCCTCGGCCTCCTTCCGCGGCTTCCGGCGGACGTTCCGCGGAGCGAGCGTGATGTTCTCCAGCACGCTCAGGTGCGGGAAGAGGTTGAACTGCTGGAAGACCATCCCGACCTCGCGGCGGATCTCCTGGATGTTGCGGATGTCGTCCGAGAGCTCGATGCCGTCGACGACGATCCGGCCGCCGTCGTGCTTCTCGAGCCGGTTGATGCAGCGGATCATCGTCGACTTGCCGGAGCCCGAGGGGCCGCAGACGACGACGACCTCCTGCCGGTCGATCGCCAGGTCGATGCCCTTGAGCGCCTGGAAGTCGCCGAACCACTTCGAGACCCCTTCGAGCTGGATCATCGCCTTGCCGTTCTCGGTGCTCACGCTCATCGCTCCCCCAGTCCGAGCCGGCGCTCGAGCCGCTGGCTCTCGCGCGACATCCAGTATGACCCCGTCCAGTAGAGGAAGCTCGCGAAGATCAGGGTCTCGACGTAGAGGCCCTGCGCGAGGAAGTCGGGCTGCTTCGTGATGTTCTGCGCGACCGCGAGCACCTCGGACAGGCCCAAGATGAAGACGAGAGACGTGTCCTTGTAGAGGCTGATGAACTGGCCGACGAGCCCGGGAATCACAGCGCGCAGCGCCTGCGGGAGGACGATGCGCGTCGTCGTGCGGATGGGCGAGAGCCCCAGCGCCTGAGCAGCCTCGATTTGCTCGGTCGGCACCGACTGGAGCCCGCCGCGCACGACTTCCGCCACGTAGGCCGACGTGAAGAGGACGAAGCCGATGATCGCCCGCGTGACGAAGCTCGGCGGGTCGACTCCCTCCGGCAGGAGGAAGCCGAACATGAAGAACGCCATGAAGAGGATCGTGATCAGCGGCACGCCGCGGAAGAGCTCGATGTAGGCGACGCAGACCGCGCGCACAGCGGGGAGGGTCGAGCGACGGCCGAGGGCGAGAAGGACGCCGAGCGGGAAAGAGAGCAGGATCGCGGCCACGGCGAGGAAGACGGTCAGGAGGAAGCCGCCCCAGCGGTCCCAGCCGACGCCGCCGAACGCAGCGACGACGAGGAACGCAGCCAGCACGCCCGCGAGGACGAGCAGCGGGACGTAGCGCTGCAAGCGCTGCGGCGTCCGCATGCCGAGCAGGTTGAACCCGTAGCCGACTGCGAAGATCGCGAGGACGAGCAGCGCCGGCTCGAGGGAGCCCGCGAACCACAGCAGCACCGCGACGAGGAGGAAGAGCGGGCCGAGGCGGCGCACGCCCCCTTTCGGCACGGCCACCGCGCGGCCCTCGTCGACCTCGCGCCGCCGCTGGGCACCGAAGGCCCCGGCGCCGAAGCCCAGGGCCGCCGCCAGGACGAAGAGGGCAGCCCAGAGGCGCGAGAGCTGGTCGCGGGGGAAGCTCCCGACCATGAGGTTCGTGATGTTGCGCTCGACGATCTCCCAGCGCGCGTCGAAGAACACGAACCTGCCGACGCGATAGGCGACCCAGGCCAGGAGGACCACGAAGACGACCGTGAGGACTGTGTCCAGGGGGCTGCCAAAGAGGTTCTCGCGCAGCCATTCCGACGGCGAGAGCTTCCGGCCCGGCGGGCGCTCGGGCTCGGGCGCCGGCAGCGGCTCGAGCGTGTCGACCCGCGTCGTCATCTGCGCCCCTTCAGCCCCAGCCGGCGATTGACGAGATTCGTGACTGCCGCGATCGTGAGCGACAAGACGAGGTAGATCCCCATGAGCAGGACGATCGCCTGGACGGCCGGGGCGCTCTGGGCGATCGACACCTGCGTGACCTTCGTGACCTCGTAGTAGCTGATCGCCACGCCCAGCGAGGAGTTCTTGACCAAGTTCAGGTACTGGTTCGAGATCGGCGGGATGGAGATCCGGAAGGCCTGCGGGAGGACGACGTACCGGAGGCGCTGGAACTCCGAGAGCCCGACTGCGTTGGCAGCCTCGCTCTGACCGCGCGAGACCGAGAGGATGCTGCCGCGGACGATCTCGGCGATGTGGCTCGCCGTGTAGACGGAGAGAGCGATCAGGAGCGCGGCGTACTCGGGCGAGAGACGGAAGCCTCCGCTCGTCGAGAGCTCGCCCACTTCCGGTGTGTCGAGGGTCCACGGCCGGCCCGTGGCGACGAAGCCGACCGCGAGGAGGCCCAGAAGCACGCTCCCGGCCCAGAGGGCGCGGTGGTGTGGCTCGCCCGTGCGGTCGAAGCGGCGCGTCCGCCAAATCCACACGGCGGCGGCAGCGGCAACGGCGACGAGAGCGACGAGCCCGAAGGCGAAGCCGGCGCCGATCTTGTCGAACCACGGGACCACGATCCCTCGGTTCGAGATGGCGACGAGGTCGAAGAGCTCGACGGCATCGCGGATCGGCGGCAGCCGGATCATCACGCCGAGGTACCAGAAGAGGATGATCACGAGCACCGGGATGTTCCGGAAGGTCTCGACGTAGACCGCTGCTGCCTTGCGCACCAGCCAGTTGGTGGAGAGGCGCGCGACGCCGATGACGACGCCGATGATCGTGGCGAGCACGATCCCCAGCAGGGCGACCTTGAGCGTGTTCTGGACGCCGACGAGGAGCGCGTCTCGCAGGCTCTGCGTGGAGCGGAAGTCCGAGTCCGGGATGGCGAAGCCCGCCGGCTGGCGGAGATAGTCGAAGCCGGTTGGGAACCCGAGCCGATCGAGGTTGTAGACGACGTTGTCGAGCAGGAAGAGGAGAAAGCCGACGACCGCGACGAGGAAGATGGCTTGGAACGCCACCCTGAGCACGCGGACGTTGCGCCAGAAGGGCGGCCGGCGAGTCCTCGTTGCGGTCGCGGCGGTCATCGAGAGCGCGAGCGGGGCGGCGACCGAAGCCGCCGCCCCGCGGCCGTCGATCTAGCGATAGGGAGGCGCGATCTGGAGCCCGCCGTCAGTCCAGAGCGCGTTGAAATCGCGCGGCAGCCCGAGGGCTGACCCCTCGCCGACGTTGCGGTCGAAGATCTCGCCGTAGTTCCCCACCTGGCTGATTACCTGAACCGCGAAATCGACAGGCAGCCCGAGGCCTGGGTCGAAGGGCTCGCCCTCGACCGCCTCTCCGAGGAAGCGCTGGATCTCCGGGTCGTCACTGCCCTCCCCGACGTTCGTGGAGTCGATCCCGAACTCCTCGGCCTGGATCGTCGACAACACTGCCCAGTTGACGGCGTCAGCCCAGTCGTCGTCCCCGTCGCTCACGACGGGGCCGAGCGGCTCCTTGGACATCGTCTCGTCGAGGATGACGAGCGCTTCCGGCCCGCCCTGGTCCTCGGGCCAGCTGGAGCGGATGCCGGCCAGCTGCGACTTGTCCGAGGTCCACGCGCCGCAGCGCTCCTCGACGAAAGCAGCCTGGAGCGGCTCGTTGTCCTCAAAGGCAAGCGGCGTGTAGTCGATCCCGCGCGCCTGGAACTGTGACTCGAGGTTGAGCTCGGTCGTCGTTCCCGAGAGGACGCAGATCGTCTCGCCGTCCAGGTCCTCGAGCGCCTCGACGCCGCTGTCGGCCCTGACCATCATCCCCTGCCCGTCGTAAAACGTCGTGTGCAGGAAGCGCGCACCTTCCGTGCCGTCGCGGGACGACGTGTTCGTCGTGTTGCGCATGAGCACGTCGATCTCGCCCGACTGCAGCGCCGTGAAGCGCTGCTCGGCGGTGAGCGGCAGGTACTCGACCGCCTCGGCGTCGCCGAGGACGGCTGCGGCAACGACCTTGCAGAAGTCGATGTCGAAGCCCTCCGGCTCGCCGCCTTCTCCCACGAACCCGAAGCCTGGCACCGCGTCGTTCACGCCGCAGCGAAGCGTGCCCCGGTCCGCCACCTCCTGGAGGAGGCTGCCCCCGCCGGCCTGGCTGTCGCCCGCCTCCGTCTGGCCGGTATCCGCGGCCGTATCGGCGTTGTCGTCGTCGTCCCCGCCGAGCGAGCAGCCCACGCCGAGAAACAGGACGACGGTGAAGACGACGCACAGCGTCCACCCTTGAAAAACACGCACCTTCAACCACCCCCTGGTCTAACAGCAGCGCCAGGCTAACGGATTGCCGCCCCGGGTGTCAGCGCCGAACTGCGAGGACGGCCGCGCCGCGAATCTCGCCGGCGCGCAGTCGCGCGAGCGCCTCGTTGGCCTCTGCAAGCGGAAACGCCTCCACCTCGGTCCGAACGGGCACGCGCGGCGCGAGCGCCATGAACTCCTCCCCGTCACGCCGGGTCAGGTTCGCCACCGAGCGCAGGACGCGCTCGCCCCAGAGGAGCTCGTAGGGGAAGGAGGGGATGTCGCTCATGTGGATCCCGGCGCAGACGACCGTGCCTCCCTTCGCGGTCGCGGCGAGCGCCGCGGGGACGAGCTCGCCGGCCGGGGCGAAGATGATCGCAGCATCGAGCTCCTCCGGCGCCGGGGCGAGCGCGTCGCCAGCCCACTCCGCGCCGCGCTCCCGGGCGAACGCCTGGGCCTCCCCGTCGCCCGCGCGGGTGAAGGCGAAGACGCGACGGCCCTCGTGGCGCGCGACCTGCGCGACGATGTGCGCACTCGCGCCGAAGCCGTAGAGGCCGAGACGTTCCGCGTCCCCAGCCAGTCGCAGCGAGCGGTAGCCGATCACCCCCGCGCAGAGGAGCGGCGCCGCCTGGACGTCGTCGTAGCCGACCGGCACGGGGAAGCAGAAGCGCTCGTCGGCGGCGGCCAGCTCGGCGTACCCCCCGTCGAGCTGGTAGCCGGTGAAGCGGGCGCGGTCGCAGAGGTTCTCGCGCCCGCTCAGGCAATAGCGGCACTCGCCGCACGTCCACCCGAGCCAGGGGACGCCGACGCGCTCGCCCGCGCCGAAGCGTGCGCCGGCCTCCACCACCCGCCCGACCACCTGGTGGCCCGGGACGAGCGGGAGCTTCGGGCCGGGCAGCTCTCCGTCGGCGACGTGGAGGTCGGTGCGGCACACGCCGCAGGCGTCCACCGCGACGACGACCTGGCCCGGGCCGGTCACGGGCGCGGGCAGCTCGGCCTCCCGGAGAGGCGTCCCCGGGGAGTCGAGCACCATGGCCCTCATGGACGAAGCCAGCGGTTCAGCGCGAGACCCGCTCCCAGGCCTCGGAGAGGACGTCGCCCAGGATGCCGGTCATCTCGTCGAACTGCGCCTGCTCGGCGACGAGCGGCGGCGAGATCTGGACGACCGGGTCGCCACGGTCGTCGGCGCGGCAGATGAGGCCCGCCTCGAAGAGGCGCGGCGAGAGGAAGTCGCGCAGGAGCGTCTCGCACTCCTGCTCCGAGAACGTCTCGCGCGTCTCCTTGTCCTTGACGAGCTCGAGGGCGTAGAAGAAGCCCGTGCCGCGCAGGTCGCCGACGATCGGGAGCTCGAGCAGCTGCGCCAGCGTCGCGCGGAACGCGTCCTGCTCGGCGGCGACGTGCTCGACGAGGCGCTCGCGGCGCATGATCTCGATGTTCTTGAGCGCGATGGCCGCCTGCACCGGATGGCCGCCGAAGGTCATGCCGTGCATGTACATCGCGTTCCCCTCCATGAACGGCTCGGCGACCTTGTCGCTCGCGATGACCGCGCCGATGGCCGCATGCGCCGAGGACAGGCCCTTCGCAGACGTGATCAGGTCCGGGCGGATGTCGTAGCGCTCGGAGGCGAACCAGGCGCCGAGCCGCCCGAACCCGGTGATGACCTCGTCCGCGCAGAGGAGGATCCCGAAGCGGTCGCAGAATCTCCCGCACGCCGGCGAAGTAGCCGTCCGGCGGCGTGAAGGCGCCCCCGGCGTTCTGCACCGGCTCCATGATCACCATGGCGACGGTGTCGGGGCCGGCGTGCTCGATCGTCGACTCGAGGTCGTCGAGCAGGAGCGCCGTGAACTCGGCCTCCGTCTCCTCGGGCGGGCGGTGGTAGCGGTTCGTGTTGTGAACGTGGAGCGTGTCCGGGACGAGCGGCTCGAACGGCGTCTTCAGCGCGGCAATGCCGTTGATGGAAAGCGCGCCCATGGTCGTCCCGTGGTACGCGATCCGGCGCGCGATCGCCTTCCAGCGGCGCTCGCCGCGGGCCGCGTGGTACTGGCGCGCGAGCTTCCAGGCCGACTCGACCGCCTCTGAGCCTCCCGAGACGAAGAAGATGCGGTTCAGGTCGCCCGGCGCGACTGAGGCGACCTCCGCCGCCAGCTCGATCGCGCGCGGGTGCGCGTAGCTCCAGTTCGTGTAGAACGGCAGCTCGCGCAGCTGCGCGGCCGCAGCCTCCCCCACCTCCTCGCCGAAGCCGTAGCCGATGTTGACCGCGAAGAGCCCGGCCAGCGCGTCCAGGTAGCGCTTGCCGTTGACGTCCTCGAGGTAGCAGCCGTCGCCCCGCACGATGATCGGCACCTCTGCGTCCCTGTAGCCCGACATGCGGGTGAAGTGCAGCCAGAGGTGGTCGCGCGCGGCTTTCTGCAGCTCGTCGGCGGAGAGGGTCGTCGCGGGGAAGCTCATGCAGCTCCTTTCGGGGTACGGCGGTACTGGAGGAGGACGTTGCCCAGCATCAGGAGGATCGCCACTCCGAAAATCATCGTGCCGATGACGTTGACCTCGGGCGGAACGCCGCGCTGGGCGGTGCTCCACACGAAGAGCGGGAACGTCGTCGTCGTGCCCGAGTTGAAGCTGGTGATGACGAAGTCGTCGATCGAGAGGGAGAAGGCGAGCAGAGCTCCGGCGAGGATTCCGGGCGCGATCAGAGGGAGCGTGATCCGGTAGAACGTGACGTATTCGTTCGCGCCCAGGTCCATGGCCGCCTCCTCCACGTGCCGGTCGAACCCGACGAGGCGCGCGCGCACCGTCACGACCACGAAGCTGATGCAGAACATGATGTGCGCGATGATGATCGTCCAGATTCCGAGAGCGGTCCCCAGGTTCAGAAAGAGGGTGAGGAGGGATGCGCCGAGGACGATCTCGGGCGCGGTGAGCGGCACAAAGATGAGGAAGTTCGTCGCGCCTCGCCCGCGGAAGTGGTAGCGGACGAGGGCCAGCGCGATCAGGGTTCCCAGGACGGTCGCGACGATCGTGGCGACGATCGCCACCTTGATGCTCGTCCAGACCGCGTCGCCGAGGAAGGCCGGCCCGAACGGGTTCGTCCAGTGCTCGGTCGTGAAGCCCTCCCACGTGTAGTTGTAGCGCCCGGCCGGGTTGTTGAACGAGAAGATGATCACGACGGCGATCGGAAGCATCAGGTAGACGAGAGCGAGAATCCCGAACACGGTGATCGTGTTCCTGCGGACAAACGCCCATGCTCTAGTCAGCAGGCCTGCCCGGTGCACGGGAAGCGGCTGCGGCTGGGCGGCCGCGGTCATCCCGCCATCCGCTCGGTGCCGAGCAGCCTCGTGTAGAGCAAGATCAGGACGAGGATGACGGCCATGAGGATGACCGAGAGCGCGGCGGCCTGCCCGTAGTCGGTGATCTCGAGGAACTTCGACTGGATGACGTTGCCGACCATGGCCTGGTTCGGCGTCCCGAGGAGCTCGGCGTTGATGAAGTCGCCGGCGGCGGGGATGAACGTCAGGAGCGTCCCGGCGATCACCCCCGGCAAGGACAGCGGCAGCGTCACGCGCAGGAAGGCCTTCGTGCTCGACGCGTAGAGATCCTTGGCCGCCTCGATCAGGCTCTTGTCGATCTGCTCCAGGCTGACGTAGAGCGGCAGGGCCATGAAGGGCAGGAAGTTGTAGGTGATCCCGGCGATCACGGCGGTGGACGTGGCGAGTACGCGGCCGTCGTCCGGCACCAGCCCGACGAGCTGGAGCGAATTCACGACGAAGCCGTCGTCCGCCAGGATGCTCTGCCAGGCGAGCGTGCGGATCAGGTAGGTGACGAAGAAGGGCGCGATGATGCAAAGCAGGAGCAGGTTCTTCCAGCGCCCGCCGCGGAACGCGATCCAGTAGGTCAGTGGGTACGAGATCAGCAGGGCGAGAATCGTGGCGATCCCCGAGTACTGGAGGGAGCGGAAGAACTGTGCCTGGTAGTCGCTGAACGCCTTGGAGTAGTTGTCCCAGGCCCAGTTGAACGTGTAGCCGACCTGAACTGTCCCTTCCTGGAGCGACGTGTAGCCGAGGTAGTAGAGCGGGACGACGAAGAACAGGAGCAGGAAGGCCAGCCCCGGGGCCAAGAGCAGGTACGGAGTCAGCCAGCTGTGACGGTGGAGGAAGCTCATGCGCCAGCCGGACTAGACGCCGATCACCTTCTGCCACTGCTCCTGATAGACGGGGTTCTCGATCGCCACCGGGTCGAACTCGTGGAGGTTCTCGAGCACCTCGGGCGTCGGGAAGATGAGCGGGTCCTCGGCGAGGGCCGGGTCGATCTCGGTAATGGCCTCCTTCGTTCCCTTCACCGGCGTGATGTAGTTCACGTAGGCGGCGACCTGGGCGGCGATCTCCGGGTCGTAGAAAAAGTTCATGAACGTCGATGCCGTATAGACGTCTCCGCCGGTCGGAATCACCATGGTGTCCACCGACGTCATGCCGCCGGCGTCGGGGATCGTGAACTCGAGGTTGGGGTTGTCGGCCTGCAGGATGACGACGTCGCCCGACCAGGCCATGCACGCGTAGGCGTCGCCGCCCGCGAGCAGGCCCGTGTAGTCGTTGCCCGTGAACTGACGGATCTGCCCATCGTCGACCGCCTTCTGGATCTTGGCGATCACCTCGTCGTAGGCGGCCGAGTCGAAGTCGGCGGGGTCCTCGCCCATCTCGAGCAGGAACAGCCCGACGGTGTCCTCGAAGCCGTCCAGCATCGTGACCTTGCCCTTGAGGGCGGGGTCGAGGAGCTGCTCGACCGAGGTGATCTCGCCCCCGACCTTCTTCGGGTCGTACCCGACCCCCGTGATGTACGTCTGCCAGGGCAGGCTGTAGTCGCGGTTCGGGTCCCACGCCGGGCTCTTGAGCGAGTCCTCGAGGTTGACCATGTTCGGGATCGCGGTCTTGTCGATCTGCTGCAGGTAGCCGAGGTCCAGCAGCCGCGCGCACATCCAGGCGGTCGGCACGATGATGTCCCGGTCGATCGACTGGCCGCGCGAGAGGGGCGCCTGGATCTCGCCGAAGAACTCCTCGTTCGAGTTGATGTCCTCGAGGTAGTTGACCTTGACGCCCGTCGCCTCGGTGAACTGGTCCAGCGTCGGGAAGGAGGTCGCGTCGTCGTTTTGGTCGATGTAGAAGGGCCAGTTCGAGATGGTGATCTCGTCTGCGAGGACCTGCTCGACGGTCGTGGCGCCAGTCTCGGCAGGCTGCTGCCCCTCGATCCCGCCGTCCCCGCCACACGCGGCCAGGAACCCCGGCAAGGACAGGGTCACGCCGCCGACGGCCGCGCGGCGCAGGAGCTGCTGCCGGGTAATGGGGTGGTTGATGCGCTCGAACGGCTGCTTCATCGCTCCGTCTCCTCCTGTGATTCCACTACGAAGGTCGCGTCGGGGCTCCAGTTGAGATTGACCTGGTCGCCGGGCTGCACCGAGGGCGCCCCCGCCTCGGAGTTCTGCACGTAGAGCATGATCGCGCCGGCACGCGTGTCGACGACGTATTGCGTGGAGACGCCGATGTAGGCGCTCTCGCGCACCTCTCCGGCGAGATGGTTCTCCTCCTGCGTCCCGAGCCGCACCTTTTCCGGACGGATGCCGATCGAGAGCGCGCCGGTGCGTCCGGAGGCCGCGGGCACGCGAACCACGGTCCCGTCCTCGAGCCTGACGACGCCGTCGCCCTCGACCGTGCCGCGGAGCAGGTTGGAGATCCCGAGGAAGCCGGCGACGAAGGCAGTCCGCGGCGTCTCGTAGAGCTCGGTCGGCGTCCCGAGCTGCTCGATCTTCCCGTCGTGCATGACGGCGATCGTGTCGGCCATCGTCATGGCCTCCTCCTGGTCGTGGGTCACGTGCACGAACGTGATCCCCACCTCGTTCTGGATGCCTTTCAGCTCGAGCTGCATCTGCTTTCGCAGCTTCATGTCGAGCGCGCCGAGCGGCTCGTCGAGGAGGAGCACCCGCGGGCGGTTCACGAGCGCGCGTGCGAGCGCAACGCGCTGCTGCTGGCCGCCGGAGAGCTGCCGCGGCTTGCGCCGTTCGAACCCGGTGAGCGCGACGAGCTCGAGGGCCCCGGCCACGCGCTCGTTCAGCTCCGCGCCCTTCACGCCCCTGCGCTTCAGCCCGAAGCTGACGTTGTCCGCGATCGAGAGGTGCGGGAAGAGCGCGTAGCTCTGGAACACCGTGTTGACGTCGCGCTTGTAGGGCGGCAGGCCGGTGACGTCACGGTCGCCGAGGTAGATGGTGCCCGCCGTCGGCTCCTCGAAGCCGCCGATCATCCGCAGGCTCGTCGTCTTGCCGCACCCCGACGGGCCGAGCAGCGCGAAGAAGCTCCCGCGCGGGATCTCGAGCGAAACGTCGTCGACCGCGGCCACGTCGTCGAAGAGCTTCGTCACGCGCTCGAGCCGGATATCGGCGGCGGGCGCCTCGCTCTCCGGCCCCCGCTCGACCTGCTCCTCAACCGCCATGGCTCACCTCCGAGCGGATCGGGATAACGGCGGCCGCGGGACCCCCCACGGCCGGAACTCCGACGTCGCAGTCATCTCAGCCCCGCCTAGTCGATCTTGGCCATGACGTGCTTGATCTGGGTGTAGTCCTCGAGCGAGTAGACGGAGAGGTCCTTTCCGTAGCCGGACTGCTTGTAGCCACCGTGCGGCATCTCCGAGACGAGCGGGATGTGGTCGTTGATCCACACCGTCCCGAACTGGAGCTTCCGCGCGGCGTTCAGGGCACGCCCGATGTCCCGCGTCCAGACCGATGACGCGAGCCCGTACGGCACGTCGTTGGCCCAGGCGATCGCCTGGTCGTCCTCGGTGAAGCGCTGGACGGTGACAACCGGGCCGAAGATCTCTCGCTGGACGATCTCGTCCGTTTGGTCGACGTCGACGACGACGGTCGGGTTGACGAAGAAGCCGCGGTCGCCGTTCCGGCCGCCCCCGGTCAGCACGGTGGCTCCCGAGGCACGCTCGAGGAAGCCGAAGACGCGCTCCTGCTGATCCTTGGAGATCACCGGGCCCATCTCGATGTCCTCGCCCTCGGCCGGGTCGCCGACGTGGATGGACTCGACGGCCGGGACGAGCTCCTCGAGGAGCCTGTCGTAGATCTTGGGGCCGGCGACGATGCGCGACGCCGCGGTGCAGTCCTGTCCGGAGTTCCAGAAGCCGGCCGCTTTGACGCCCTCCGCGACAGCCGCCGGGTCGGCGTCGTCGAACACGATCACCGGCGCCTTGCCGCCGAGCTCGAGGTGGACGCGCTTCAGGGTGTCGGCGGCGGTGCGAGCGATGATCTTGCCGGTCTCGACGTCGCCCGTCAGGGAGACGAGGCGAACGTCGGGGTGCTTCACGAGCGCCTCGCCCGCGGGGACGCCCTCGCCGGTGATGACGTTCAGGACGCCCGGCGGGATGATCCCCTCGGCCAGCTCGACGAAGCGGAGGAGCGTGAGCGGCGTCTGCTCGGAGGGCTTGACGACCTGGGTGTTGCCCGCGGCCAGCGCCGGCCCGATCTTCCACACGGCCATCCAGAGCGGGTAGTTCCAGGGCGCGATCCCCGCGACCACCCCGAGCGGCTCACGGCGGATCCAGGAGGTGTGCTCGCGCATGTACTCACCGGTCGACCGACCTTCGAGGATGCGCGCGGCGCCTGCGAAGAAGCGAAGGTTGTCCGCCATCTCGCCGGGCTCGTCCCGCGCGGCCGCGATCGGCTTCCCAACGTTTCGCGACTCGAGCGCCGCGAGCTCGTCGGCGTTCTCGTCGATCACGTCTGCGAGCTTCAGGAGCATCTCCGAGCGCTCGCGCGGCGTTGTGTCCAGCCACTCGGCGAGCGCGTCGCGCGCGGCCTCGACGGCGCGATTCGCGTCCTCCTCGGTGCTGGCAGGGACTTCGGCGATGGTCTCCCCCGTCGCGGGGTTCAAGACCGGCATCGTCTCGCCGCCGGCGGAGTCGACCCACTCCCCGCCGACGTAGTTCTTGTGCTGTGACACGGCAACGCTCATCTGGATCCGACCTCCGTTTCGACACTAAGTGCCGGTCAGACAACTAGGCCAGCGTAGCCCCCTGTGGGTTCCCCTACAAGGCGAAACGCGGGCCTAACCGTCAGTCAGTTTTTGGACATCGTGTAGAAAAGACTAGCGGCCGGAGGGCACCGCGACGTTCCATGGCGTCGACAAGGCGGTCGGAGGGGAGCTCGTGCGCAACCGTGCCGTTGTGGCCGGTCATCGTCTCGGCGGCACAGAGCGCGTTCACGATCGCCTCCTCGGTCGCCTCGACCACAGCGTCGAAGAGCGGCGTGATGCGGCCGTTCGGCACCAGCTCGACGTGTACGGTCAACGGGTTGCTCCCGGCCAGGTCGCCGGCGGGCAGGCCGCGGTTTCCGGTGGCGAAGCAGAGGAAGAGGTCGCCGCTCGAGTTCTCGCCGACGCCTCCGGCACGGCCGATCCCGAGCCCGGCGCGCTGCGCGAGGCGCTCGCACTGGCCCGGCAGGAGCGGCGCGCTCGTCCCCACGATCACGATGATCGAGCCGCCGGGAGTCGCGCCGGGAATCCCGGGCAGCGGCACCACGGAGCCGGGAATGTCCTCGCCGACCGGGACGCCGTCGACCCGGAGCCGCTCGCGGCGCCCGTAGTTGGCCTGGACGAGCACGCCGACGACATGACCGCCCACCTCCTCGACGACCCGCGACGAGGTCCCGATCCCGCCCTTGAACTCGTGGCAGATCATGCCGGTGCCACTGCCCACGTTCCCCTCCGAGACTGGGCCGGACGCGGCGGCCGCGAGCGCCGCGCGGGCGTGCTCCGGCCGGACGTGCATGCCGTTGATGTCGTTCAACGGCCCGTCCCAGGTCTCGCCCACGACCGGCAGGCTCCAGAAGTCCTCGCCTCCCGCGCGCCGCTCGACCTCGGCGGCGATGAGCGCGTCGTGGACGACGCCGACCGAGTGCGTGTTCGTCAGCCCGATCGGCGAGGTCAGCATCCCCGACTCGCGCACCCACTCGAGCCCGGTCAACTCACCGTTCCCGTTGAGCCGGTGCGGGCCGGCGAAGACCGGCTCCTCCCAGGGGTTGCCCTCGTGCGGGAAGATCACGGTCACCCCGGTGCGCACGGAGTCGCCCTCGACGATCGTCGTGTGGCCGACGCGGACGCCGGGGACGTCCGTGATCGCGTTCAGCTCGCCGGTCGGAAGCGTCCCTATCCGGATCCCGAGCTCCCTGGCGCGCGACCTGGCCACGGCCGCAGCCTAGCCGCGATACTCCCGGCCGTGGAGGTGCTGCGCCGCCCCGACTCCGTCAGCATCGTCGCGGTCGACGGCGGCCTGATCGTCGTCGTCCGCCAGACGCGCGCGGGCGCCGACCTGCGAACGCTCGAGCTCCCGGCGGGATCGATCGAGGAGGGCGAGACCCCCGAGGAGTGCGCTGCGCGCGAGCTCGTCGAGGAGTGCGGCCTCATGGCAGGCTCATGGCGCAAGCTCGGCCAGTTCTGGGCCGCGCCCGACTACTCGACGGAGTACGTCCACGCCTTCGAGGCGACGGGGCTCGTGGACGTCGGCATCGGCGAGCGCGAGGAGGGTGACGACCTCGTCATGGAGCGCCTCCCGCTCCGAGGCGTCATCGGCGAGCTCTCGGACGCAAACTCCCTCGCCGCCCTCACGCTCTGGCTCCAGGGCTGAAGCCGGCGCACCTAGAAGCCGAGCAGCGCGACGCCGACCGCCACGAGGACGGCGCCTGCGAGCCGCGACGGCCCGACCCGCTCGTGGAGGAAGAGGGCAGCGCCCACGGTGGCGATGACGACGCTCGTCTCCCGTACCGCCGCGACCGGCGCGGCCTCGGCGCGGGCGAGCGCCGCAAGCACGAGGCCGTAGGCGACCCACATGCCGAGGCCCGCGACCACCGTCGAGGCGCTCACCGCGGCGCGGAGCGCCGCGCCGCCCTTGAACCACGCCACGCCCAGCGCGTACCCGACCGCCGGGACGATCAGCGTCAGCTCGAGGTACGTGACCGCGTTGGCGAAGCGGATGCCCTCGTCGTCCACGAGCGTGTACGCGGCGATCGAGCACGCGATTGCGAGGCCGAAGAGGACGCCAGACGCGCCCGCAGGGCGACGAAGGCCGCACACGAGCAGGACGCCGATCCCGACCAGGCAGACGCCCAGGGCCTGCACCGCGGTGGTCTCCGCGCCGAGTGCGAGGACGCCGACAACCAGGACCAGCACCGGCGCGACCCCGCGCGCGAGGGGGTAGACGACCGACACCTCCGCCCGCCGGTACGCGGCCCCGAGGAGGGCGAAGTAGACGAGCTCGAGCACCGAGCTGGCCGCGATGTACGGCCAGGCCTCGCTCTCGAGCTGCCACTGCCACACGACTACCGGCGTGAAGACGACGACGGCAACGAGGAGCGCGACCGCCCCGGCGGCCTCGGGATCCCGCGCTCGGGCGAGAAGCAGGTTCCAGAGCGCATGCACGAACGCAGCGCCGAGCGCGAGCAGGAAGGCGGAGACGGGCACGGCTAGGCGTCCGGGCCGTCGCGCTCCCAGAGCACCGGGAAGAGCGGGTGCTCCATGGGCGGCGCCGGCCGGGAGCTCGGCGGCCAGCCCGGGGAAGTCCGGTGACGTCTTCCACGGGCGCGGGGCATGCGTCACGTCGTCGCCGAGGAAGCGCACCGAGAACGCCCGCCGCCGGCTCCCGCCCGTCACCCCTCCTGCAGCGTGCAGCGTCAGCATGTGGAAGAAGACGGCATCGCCGGGCTCGAGCTCCCAACCAATGATCCGGAACGCGTCCGGGTCGGCGTCGATGTCGGGAAGCTCCTGGAGGCTCCCCTGAGGGAACCACCTCGCCTCCGCGTCCATGAAGGTGCGCGGCATGAGCCACGGCCCCAGGTGGGAGCCCGCCACGAACTCGAGCGTCGCCTCGCGCGCGACCGGGTCGACCGGCAGCCACATGCTGCACGTCTGCGTCCCCTCGACGTTGTAGTAGGGCTGGTCCTGATGCCAGGGCGTGCGCTGCGCCGTGCCCGGCTCCTTCACCAGCAGGTGGTCGTGGAAGAGGCGTACGCACTCGCTCCCCATCAGCTCGCCGGCGATCGCTGCGGCCGGCGAGCCGCGGACGAACTCCTCGTACTCGGGGATTGCCTGCCAGTTGCAGAAGTCCTCGACGAAGCGGCCAGGGTCGTCCGGGCGGCTGGCGACGATGGCGCGCGGGCTCGGCTCGGCGAGGTTCCGCTCGATGCCGCGCTCGACGAGGGCAATCTCCCCCGGCGAGAACGCGCCGCGCACGCAGACAGCGCCGTCGCGACGGAAGTCTTCGGCGAGCGTCAGAGAGCGAGCTCCATGCGCTCGCAGTAGAGATCGGCGACAACGCGGGCCACTGCGTCCTTCGAGGCTTCGACCTTCTCGGAGTCCAGCCGGTGGATGCCGAGGCCCTCGAGCTTGACGCGCCCCAGCTCCTTCAGCCCGGGGTCGAGGACGACGAGGGCGCCGCTCTTCTCGTGCGCGTCGTCGCAGTTGCCCTGGACGACGAAATCCTCGTGCCACGCGCGCCAGGTGGCCGCGCCGGACTCGGCCAGCGTGAAGTGCAGGCCCGGGAAGTCGATCTTCGGGTCGACTGCGGGATCACGCCGGTCGCCGACTTGATCCACGGCCTTCAGCTCCACCGTGAACGCGTCGACCTTGCTCACCCTCTTGCAGTCGATCCCGTCGATCTCCACCCGGAAGTTGCACGCGAGCCATTGCTTCGCCTTGACGGCGGGCGCGGTGAGCTTGCCGGAGGCCTTCTGCGCCTTCGTCCCCTCCGGCTGGATCGTCACGGTCAGGTAGCAGGGGATCCTTCGACGAGCCATCCTGCGTCGGGAACGTTATGACGGTGATCAGCGCCGCCTCGAAGGCAAGCGCCTTCCTCCTCTGCAGTGAAGCATCGGTGAAGACGATCGCACCGTCGCGCGCCGAGCGCTTGCCGTTCCAGGCCTCTGCGATCCAGTCGTAGACGGCCGGCGCGAGCGAGAGACCGAAGGTGAGGACAAGCGGTTCCGGGGCCGCCGTCCCGAGGTGCTTCTTCAGGAAGTGCTCGGCGCCCGGCGGCTCGGTCACGACCTCGGCCCTCACCGAGCCTCCTTCGACGGACCGGAGGAAGCCGCAGGATAGCCCGTCCAACTCGAGGTAGAAGCGGCCGGCGGTACGTGGGGTCAGGGCCATGAGGGACTCCTCTCCGGCGACGTGACCCGCCGAGCCTAACGCCGGAAGCGCCCATAGGCCACGCCGGCGATGTACGCGACTCCGGCCAACGCGCCGAGCGCGGCGTACGGGTTTCCGTCCCGGCCGTTGGCGATCTCGTAGAGCCACATGCCGATGATCGCGCCGATGAGGACGAAGCCGGCGAACGCCGTCGCGCTCAGGTCGATCATGGCCCAGCGCTCGTCGCGGCCGGGCCCGCCAAGGCCGCGTAGGGTCTCGCTGCGGGAGCCGAAGAGGAACAGCGCCCCCAGGGCCGCCATGACGAGGAACCCCCAGAGCCCCTCCCACGGGTCGCCCCCGATCCAGAACGCGCCCAGGATGAGCCCGCCGAGGAACAGGCTGAATCCGGGCATCCACCACTTGCTCCGCCAGAAATGTCTAGTCATGTGTGTCTCCATCGAAGATCGCCTCCACTGGTTTGCCGAAGAAGCGTGCTAGCGCAAGGGCGAGGGGAAGCGAGGGCGTGTAGCGCTCGGTCTCGATCGAGTTGATCGTCTGACGCGACACGGCCATCACCTCGGCCAGCTGTTGCTGGGAAAGGCCTCGCTCGGCACGCAGCTCTCGGATCAGGTTTTGCATGACGCTGTAAAGCTAGCTTGACACGACCTTTGTGTCAAGTCCGCTTTACATGAATCCGAGGGCCCGGTCGCTCCGTATGGGAGGGACACCGGGTTCGAGGGAGAGAAACTGCCTCGCCGAGGCGCACCGCGCCGCCTTGCCAAGGCAGCGAGCTCGACTCCGGGAACTGCGAAGGGGTGGGCCCGCCCGGCGCCTGCCCCTTCGATCTTCAGCATCGACCCCTGCGGCTAGTGGCCCTCGGGGGGCTCCCAGCCCTCCAGCACGGGCGGCTGCCAGTCCGTCCCCACCGTCTTCGAGCCCTCGACCCAGGGGCCGAGCTCGGGCTGCGGGAACTTCGCGTGCTTCTCCTTCAGCTGGATGCCGTAGGAGTTGCCCGACTGGAGGTGCTTGACGAGCACCTTGCGCGCGATCTCGTTCTCGCGCCCCTCGGGGACGGCGAAGTAGATCTTGATGAACGAGTTCGAGTAGCGGTCGAAGACGGCGGGAAGCCCCTCCTCCTCCAGGAGCTCGACGTCCTCGAGCCAGTTCAGGTCCTCGCCGGGCGTGGCGGCGAGGAGGTCGACGTCCTCGACCTCGGCAATGTCCTCCTGGTAGGAGAAGCGCCTGCCGGAGAGGTACTCGGCGTCGATCGACCTGGATCTTCTCGGGCTCTTTCGTGGACAATGCTAGTCCTCCGCGCCCGCGTACTCGGCGGGCTGGTCGGGGAGGTAGTCGACCGGGTACTCGATGTGCTTCTCGAGCAGCCGCTTGATCTCGGCGAGGGCGTTCTCCTCGGTGACGCCGGGGACGTAGTCCGTTCCGGCGAGCGGCACCTTCGCCATCGCCGCGGCCTCGACCGTGAGCGCGCAGAGGTCCTCGGGCTCGAGCGAGTGGACGTTCGTCTTCCCGCACGCGCGCGCGAGCATCTGCACCTCGAGCGTCAGCGTGTGCAGGAAGTTGTAGACCCGCTCGGCCGCGTCGTCGACGACGAGGCGCTTGCGGAGCTCCGGGATCCTGCGTCGTGATCCCGACCGGGCAGCGGCCGGTGTGGCAGTGGTAGCACTGGCCCGCCGGGACGCCGATCGTGCCCTCGTAGTCGGTGACGCCGGGGATCTCCTTGTTGCAGTTCAGGGCCATCAGGGCGGCGTGGCCGAGCGCGACGGCCTTCGCGCCGAGCGAGAGCGCCTTGGCGACGTCGCCGCCGTTCCGGATTCCGCCTGCCACGACCAGGTCGATCTCGTCCGCGAGGCCGACGTCCTCGAGCGCGCGCCGCGCCTCGGGGATCGCCGCCATCAGCGGGATGCCGGTCTCCTCGGTGGCGATGTGCGGCCCCGCGCCGGTGCCGCCCTCGGCGCCGTCCAGGTAGATGATGTCGGGCCCGCACTTGGCCGCCATGCGCACGTCGTCGTAGACGCGCGCGGCGCCGAGCTTGAGCTGGATCGGGATCTGGTAGTCGGTCGCCTCCCGGATCTCCTGGATCTTCAGCGAGAGGTCGTCGGGGCCGAGCCAGTCGGGGTGCCGCGCCGGCGAGCGCTGGTCGATCCCGGGCGGCAGCGAGCGCATCTCGGCGACCTGCTCGGTCACCTTCTGGCCCATCAGGTGCCCGCCGAGCCCGACCTTGCAGCCCTGGCCGATGAAGAACTCGCAGGCGTCCGCGAGCATCAGGTGGTGCGGGTTGAACCCGTACCGGCTCTGGATGCACTGGTAGTACCACTTGGTCGAGAGGTCGCGCTCCGGCGGAATCATCCCGCCCTCGCCCGAGCACGTCGCCGTGCCCGGCCATGGAGGCGCCCTTGGCGAGCGCCATCTTCGCCTCGAGCGAGAGCGCGCCGAAGCTCATGCCAGTGATGTAGACCGGGATGTCGAGCTCGATCGGCTTCTTGGCGAAGCGCGCGCCGAGGACGGTCTTCGTCTCGCACTTCTCGCGGTAGCCCTCGATCACGAACCGGGTCAGCGTGCCCGGCATGAACATGAGGTCGTCCCAGTGCGGGATCTTCTTGAACATCGAGAAGCCCCGCATGCGGTAGCGGCCGAGCTCGGCCTTCATGTGGATGTCGTTGATGACGTCCGGCGTGAAGATCCGGCTGTGCCCGAGGACGGTGCGGTCGCGCTCGTCGGCCATCACAGCACCAGCTTTCGTTCCGAGGGCTCGAGGTTGTCGTAGTTGTAGAGCTTCTTGCCGCAGACGAACTTCTGGAACTCGGGCGGGTCGCCGAGGCCGTAGATCCTGAACTTGCGCTCGATGAACTCGGTGTCGGCCTCGGCCCACTCGCCGGGGACGCAGTCGATGCCGAGCGACTTGACCTTGCCGGCGACGTAGATCGTCCCGTCGTACATCGAGTCGCCGAGGCCCGGGCCGACGTTCGCCGCAGAGCACCTGGCGGCCGCGCTGCATCATGAAGCCGGTCATCGTGCCGGCGTCGCCGAGGACGATGACGGTGCCGCCCTTCTGGTCGATCCCGGTGCGCGCGCCGACCCTGCCCTTGACGACGACGTCGCCGCCGCGGATGGCCGCGGCCGTGAGCGAGCCGGCGTTCCCGTCGACGATGACGACGCCGGACATCATGTTCTCGCAGGCCGACCAGCCGACCCGGCCGGTGATGTGGATCTCGGGCCCGTCGATGAGGCCGCAGCCGAAGTAGCCGAGGCTGCCGCCGAACGTGATCCGGCAGCGCGTGAGGATGCCGACGCCGAGCGAGTGCTTCGAGCCGGGGTTGAGGACGGTGACGTCGGTGATGCCCTCCTCGTAGAGGAGGCGCCGGAGCTCGAGGTTGATCTGGCGCGTCGTCAGGTCCTGCGCGTCGAAGGTCGCGCGCGCCGTGCTCGATCTCGGCGATGCGCGGCGCCTCGGCGAACGGCTCGGCGAGCCCGCGCGCGTCGTACGTGATCCTCGACTCGCCTACCGCTGCCACACCATCACCTCGCCCTCGTACGGGTCGTACGTGTCGATCTCGTGGTCGACGATCGCGCGGATCGCGATCTCCTCGGAGGCGAGCGCGACGACGTCGTCCGCTTCGTAGAGGACGAGCGGCTTGGCGGCCATCTCGTCCTTGCAGACGCCGAGCGCGTCCGCGGTGACGGCGATGTAGGTGAAGACGCCGTCGAGCTCCTCGAGGGAGTCGCGCATCGCGTCCTCGAGGCTCGCGCCCTCGCTCATCTTCTCGGCGAGGTAGACGGCGATGATCTCGGAGTCGCACTCGGACTGGAAGCGGTGGCCGCTGCGCTCGAGCCGGCGCTTCCACTGGAAGTAGTTCGTCAGCTGGCCGTTGTGGACGACGGCGACGTCGGAGAACGGGTAGGCCCAGTACGGGTGGGCGCCCGAGATGTCGACGTCGGACTCGGTGGCCATGCGGACGTGGCCGATCGCGTGCGTGCCGGTGAAGCCCTTGAGGTCGTACTGCTCGGCGACCTCCTCGGCGTCGCCGAGGTCCTTGACGATCTCGAGCGAGTGCCCGAGCGAGAGCACCTCGGCGTCCGGGATGTCCTCGATCCGGTCGGCGAGCTCCTTCAGGTTCCCGTTCGGGAGCGTGAAGGCGACGCGGTAGGCGTACTCGGTCTCCTCCTCGACGTCGTGGATGTCGGCGTCCATCGCCTTGAGGCGCCGAACGACCTGATCCTGGTGCCGGTCGAGCCGGTCGGAGAACTCGAAGTCGCGCGGCGTGTTCGCGTCGGCGAGCTTGTAGCGCATGACCAGCTGGTCGTCGTGCGGCCGGTAGAGCGCGTAGCCCGGTCGAGTCGGGGCCGCGGTGCTTCATCGACTGGAGCATCCGCGTCATGTCGCGCCCGATCTCGTGGGTGCCGTCGCGGTAGATGATCCCTGCAATTCCGCACATTCCGAGCTCGCTTTCTACGGAAGGACGTCGAGGTACTCGGTGACGTCCCAGTCGCTGACCTGCGCGCAGTACCGCTCCCACTCGTCGCGCTTGTAGTGCATGAACACACGGTACATATCGCCGGGCAGCGCGGACCTGATCACGTCGTCGTCCTCGAGCGCGTCGAGCGCCGCGCCGAAGGTCATCGGGATCCGCTTGACCTCCTTGCCGGCCTCCATCGCCTCGTAGATGTTCCGCTCCTCGGGCTCGCCCGGATCGAGCTTCCGGTCGATCCCGTCCCGCATCGCGGCGATCAGCGCGGCCAGCGAGAGGTACGGGTTCACCGCGGAGTCGACCGACCGGTACTCGAAGCGGCCCGGCGCGGAGACGCGAAGCGCGGTCGTGCGGTTCTGGTAGCCCCAGTCGGCGAAGACCGGCGCCCAGAAGCCGGTGTCCCAGAGGCGGCGGTACGAGTTCACCGTCGGACGCGGTCAGCGCCGTGAGCGCGGCCGGTGGGCCATGATCCCGCCGATCGCCCAGAGGCCGATCTGGCTCGGCTTCTGCCGGTCGTCCGTGTCGGGCGTGAAGGCGTTCTCGTCGCCGCGCCAGAGCGAGATGTTGTGGTGGCAGCCGTTCGCCGAGACGCCCATGAACGGCTTCGGCATGAAGCACGGGAAGGCGTCCAGCTCGCGCCCGACCTGCTTGCAGATCTGGCGGAACGTCGAGAGGTTGTCGGCCGTCTGCTCGGCGCGGTCGAAGCCGAAGTTGAGCTCGATCTGGCCGGGAGCGTCCTCGTGGTCGCCCTGGATCATGTCGAGCCCCATCTTCTGCCCGTACTCGATCACCTTGTGGATGATCGGCTGGAGCTCGGAGAACTGGTCGATGTGGTAGCAGTAGGGCTTCGTCTTGCCCTCGACCGAGGGCTCGCCCTTCTCGTCCAGCTTGAGCCACATCATCTCGGGCTCGGTGCCGGCGCGAAGGTGGAGGCCGGTCGTCCTCCTCGAACTCGGCCTGGATCCGCTTCAGGTTCGCGCGGCAGTCCGAGGTGAGGAAGGCGCCCGGATCCTCGCGCTCCTCGCGGTTGCGGAAGCACGTGCACCCAGACGCGCGCGACCCGCGAGTCCCACGGCAGCGGCATGAACGTCTCGGGCTCGGGGACGCCGACGAGCTCGGCGGCCTCCGGCCCGTAGCCGATGTAGTTGCCGTGCCGGTCGGTGAAGAGGTTCGCGGTCGCGCCGTAGACGAGCTGGAAGCCCTTGTCGGCGATCGTCTCCCAGTGCGGGAGCCGGGACGCCCTTGCCCATGATCCGGCCCGTGACCGAGGGGAACTGGTAGTAGACGTACGTGATCCCGAGGTCGTCGATCCTCTTGCGGACCTCGGCGATCTGCTCGTCACGGCCCTCGGCGCTGACGAAGGCTTCGAGGTCGGTCGGCACGCGCTCCCTCCTCTTCTTCTCGACGTGCGGCGCGAGGCCGCCGGGGGTGACAGGAAAAGGGCATACTATTGCCCGCCGTAAC